>NZ_SSXX01000002.1:485000-767379 GCF_009469615.1 Dechloromonas sp. H13 | reverse complement strand
CGGTCTGGTTGGCGTCGTCGTCGATGGCTTGCTTGCCGCAGATGACGAGTTGCGGGGCTTCCTTGTCGCACAGCGCCTTCAGGAGCTTGGCGACGGCCAGCGGCTGGAGGTCGACGTCGGTTTCGACCAGGATGCCGCGGTCGGCACCGATGGCCATGGCGGTGCGGAGCGTCTCCTGGCAGGCGGCGACGCCGCACGAGACCGCCACCACTTCCGTGGCAATCCCCGCTTCCTTCAGACGCACGGCTTCTTCCACCGCAATCTCGTCGAACGGGTTCATGCTCATCTTGACGTTCGCGAGATCCACCCCCGAACCGTCCGCCTTCACCCGGACCTTCACGTTGTAGTCAATCACCCGCTTCACGGGTACCAGTATCTTCATGGGTCTCTCCTTTTTGGTCGGTCAATCTTCTTGTCGGCAATCCGTTTGACAGACACCGCAGCAATGCGCACAATGACCATACTGTGTCGTATGGAATGCATACGGTAGCGTATGGAAAAGATGTCTGTCAACCCCCCAATCAAGCCCCCCCGTCGCAAGCTGGCCGCACCGCGCACCCAGCTCGACCGCAGCAACTGGATCGAGAGCGCCATCGACGTTCTTGCCCGGGAGGGTGTCGCCGGCCTGCGCGTCGAGGTCCTGGCAAAACGCTGCGGGGTCACGAAGGGCAGTTTCTACTGGCACTTCAAGGATCGCCAGGACTTGCTGGCGGCCGTGCTCGAGCACTGGCGCGAAGGGCGGATCCGCGACATCGAGAAAATCACCACCGTTTCCCCGGGTCATGAACGCGACCAGCTCCATTTCGCGATCGAGGTCTATGGTGCCAGCCGCAACCGCAAGGGGATGTCGATCGAACTGGCGATGCGCGACTGGGCGCGCCATGATCCCCAGGCAGCGGCGGTCGTCGAAGCGGTCGATCTCTACCGGCTGGAATGCACGCGTAAGCTGTTCGTCGCCGCCGGCATGTCGGACGCGGAAGCCAAGAGCCGCAGCCTGCTGCTCTATGCCTGCGTCTTTGGACTGTCGCTGATGCATTACGCGCATTTCGACAACCATCTTGATGACCTGAAGCAGCGTATCGCCGAACGCATCGTGTCCGCCTAACCCAGGCAGGCGGCGGCCTCGCCGCCGCCCTTGAGGCGCTGTTCCCAGGCCAGAATATCGGCTACCAGCTGGTCGACCGCAGCCGTCAGCGCCGCGACACCACCCCGCGCATCGGGGCTCGGTGCCGGCTTCTCGATCCGCAGCTCGTAACCGGCCAGACTCCTGCGCGACCGATCGAGCAGTTGCACCCTGCCCTTGATCACGCCGTGACTGGTCGTCGGGGTATCGAAGATCTGGCTGAACTCGTCGATATCGATGCGCACGACGCAGCGCGTGCGCCCCTGGCCGGCCGGCATCAGCCCCAGTTGCTGGACCAGCCGCTGCTGCACCAGTTGCGCCGGCGGCCCCGCCCAGCGCGAGCGTGTGTAGTCGCGTAGCCGGCCGGGCTCGGCGTAGGCCAGGCGGTATTCGATGCCGAGCGAATCGAACCACAGCGGCGCCCGCACTTCGACCGCCAGTTCGCTGCGCTGCGTCGCCACCGACGACGCCGGCGGACCGAAGTCGTAGATCGCCAGGGCGCTGTCCCCGCCCCGCTTGCCGGTTCCATAACATGCCGCGAGAACGAGGCTGCAGACGACGATCAGGAAACGCCACATGTTAGCGCTCCCCACCGGCGGCAAAACCCGGCTCGCCCGGCCCTGGGGCAGCGGCCGGAACGCCGAAGACGAGGCCCTGCGGCGAGTCTTCGAGCAGGCGCAGAACCCGGCTCAGCTGCCGGGAAGTCGCCGAGAAATCCGCCGCCAGTTCGTTGAGCCTAGGCATCAGGGCCGAGGTGCCGCCGGCCGACGCATCGCCGATCGCCACGTCGAGCTTGTCGGTCGCCACCTGCATCTTGCCGATCAGAACCCGCGTGTCCGCGAGCAGCGGCGCGACGTCAGCGGCCGCTTTCGAAAGATTCTGCACATTCCGGTCGTCGAGCAGCTTGCGCACCTGGACCAGCGTCCCGTTGAGGTTTTCAAGCGCCGGCTTGAGGCTGCTGGAAGCCGCTTCCAGGTTGGCCAGCGTCGCCGAGAAACGGCGGCGATTCTCTTCGTTGAGCAAGGCATTGGCCGCCACCATGACGTCCTGCGCCTGGCGCAGGGCGGTGCCGCCGCTTTCGCCGAGTTCCTCGAGCAACGAGGGAATCATCGCGATGCGCGGCAGCTTGCCGTGCTCGGCGACCAGCGGCACCGGATTCTTGCCGCTGTCGAGCAGGAGAATGTGCGCGATACCGGTCACCCCCTGATAGGCCAGCTTGGCGACCGTTCCCTGGGTCAACGGGATGTCGTCGGCCACCGCGATCATGATCAGGATGTTGCTCGGGTCTTCCGGATCGAGTCGGATGTCGGTGACCTTGCCGACGCGTATCCCCCGGTACCTGACCTGCGCCTGAGGATTGAGGCCGCCGATGTTCTGCTTGGTGACGACGACGTATTCCCGCTGATGGTCCTCGCTACCGCGCAGCCAGACCAGCGCGATCAGGGCTGCGGCACCGAGCAGAAGCGCGAACAGTCCGGCGACCAGGGCGTGCGACTTGTTTTCCATCGACGATTCCTACAACACCTTCGTTTGCCCGCCGCCACGGAAGGCGGCGACCAGGGGATGATCTCCGGCCATGACATCGGCAAGCGGCCCGAACTCGACGATCCGCTGCTCGGCCAGCACCGCGACGTGCGTCGCCAGCCTGGCCAGCGTATCGAGATCGTGCGTCACCATGATCACGGTCAGGCCGAGCTCGCGCTGCAACTCGCGGAGCAAGTCGGCAAAGCTGCGGCTGCGATCGGGATCGAGCCCGGCCGTCGGTTCGTCCAGCAACAGCAATTCCGGCTCGAGCGCCAGCGCACGGGCCAGCGCCACGCGCTTGACCATGCCGCCGGACAGCTCGGCAGGCATCAGTTTGCCATGTCCGGGCTCGAGTTCAACCATCGCCAGCTTGAGATGGACCAGACGGCGAATCCAGTCGTCGTCCAGACACTTCAGTTCGCGCAATGGAAAGGCGATGTTGTCGAAGACCGGCAGCGCCGAAAAGAGCGCCCCGCCCTGGAACAACATGCCGAGCCGTCGCAACATGGCCCGTTGGGCGACGGGATGCGCAACCGCGAGATCCTCGCCGAACAGGTTGACGCTTCCCGCAGCCGGTCTCAGCAGGCCGAGAATCTGGCGTAGCAGCGTCGTCTTGCCGCTTCCCGAGCCGCCGATCAGGCCGACGATCTGCCCGGCCATGACCCGCAGGTCGAGATCGCGATGCACGTAACGGTCGCCGATCAGGGTGCTGAGCCCGCGCATCTCGACCACCGCCGACGTCGCACCGTTCATAGCTGGGGAATGCCCATGTTGCGGGTCATGATCGCGAACACCGCGTCGACCAGGATCACCAGCGTGATCGCCGTCACCACCGAGGTCGTCGTGTTGGCCGACAGGCTCTCGGTGTTCGGCTTGACGCGCAAGCCGAAATGACAGGCGACCCAGGCAATGATGAAGCCGAATACCAGGCCCTTGCCGAGGCCGATGACGAGATTGGCGACCGGCACCGCGCGCTGCAGGTTCTCGACGAAATAGGCGAAGGGAATGCCCAGTTGCAACAGGGCCGACACCATGCCGCCCAGCAGGGCGATCGCCGAAGCCCAGAGCACGAGGAGCGGCATGACTGCGGTCAACGCCAGCAACTTGGGCAAAACCACGCGAATGCTGCGCGATACGCCCATCGCCGACAGGGCATCGATTTCCTCGGTAACGCGCATCACGCCAATCTGCGCCGTCATCGCCGAACCCGAGCGGCCGGCGACCAGCACGGCCACCAACACCGGGCCCAGTTCGCGAATGATCGAGATGCCGAGGATGTTCACGATGAATACGTCGGCCCCGAAATTGCGCAACTGGAGCGCCGACAGATAACTGATCGTGACGCCGATCAGGAAGCCGACCAGCGCCGTGACCGGCAGGGCCATCGCGCCCGCCTTGTAGATGTTGGCGGCGATTTCCCGCCACGGGATTTCCGACGGATGCAGCACGAGATGGCCGAGGTCGAGCAGCATCTGGCCATAGAGGATTATCAGCGCCCGCAGGTTGTCGAGCAGGGCGAGCACCAGATAGCCCAACCGCACGACCGGCCCGGATGTAGGTGATGCAGCGACGGTCGCGGCCGGCGCCATGGTCGCCGCCCGCTCGAGCGCTCGCCGGTGCATCTCCGAAACCACCAGATCGCGCGGCCAGCTTTCGTTCCAGGTGCGCCAGAGCAGGACGGCCGCGGCACTGTCGAGCCGGCTGACGGACGACAGATCCCATGGCAGGCCTGCCAGCCGGCCGCCGGCCAGTTGCGCCTCCACTTCCCTCAATTGCGGCACCAGCGCAGCCAGCGTCCATTCTCCGGACAGAACGACCCTCCCCGACTCGACTTGCAGACGGGGAGACGGACTCACGCAACCTTCCTCGCCGTTCTCGACTTGACGATGTAATCGCGCCCGCTCTGCCGCCACACCGCCGCCTCTTCGCCGAGCGCGGCCGCCGTCCACGGATTTGCGGACAGCCAGTCGGCCGGCAGTTCGAGCTGGAAGCCGTTCGCCAGCGCCTTGACGCGCCAGGCCGGCAGGGCCCGGTCGTCGCGGGTGCGATGGAGCAGGACGGCCAGACGCAGGCAGAAAATGAGCCGCCAGGCACTGTCGACCGCAGGAAGCCCTCCCAGCTTTTCAAGCTTGCCGCGGTGGCCGAGCACCAGCATGGCGAGGCGCGCCTGATCCTTCTTGGAAAAGCCCGGCATGTCGGCGAAGGTCAGGATGTAGGCGCCATGCTTGTGGTATGCGTTATGCGCCACCGAGATGCCGATCTCGTGCATGCGCGTCGCCCACGACAGGAACTGCACGTCGGCCTCGGCCGGCGAACCCTCGGCGAGTTGCGTCAGGGCCGACAGGGCGGTCGCTTCGACGCGCTCGACCTGGTCGCCCTCGACCTGGTAGCGGCGGCGAAACTGCGCCACGGTCGAATCGCGCATGTCGTGGTGGTGGAAGCGCCCAAGCAGGTCGTAGAGGACGCCCAGGCGCAAGGCGCCGTCGGCGTAGGTCATGCGCTCGATGCCCAGTTCCTCGAAGATCGCCGACATGATGGCGATACCGCCCGGCAGCACCGGCAGGCGATCCCCCTTGACCCCGGGCAGATCGAGCGCTTCGGCCGAGCCGGCCTTGATCAGCAGGGCGCACAGCCGGTCCAGACCCTCGCGGGTGATGCCGCTCTCGCCGTTCGGGTTCAGGGCGTTCATTTCCAGCACGTCGGCAATCGCCCGCGCCGAACCCGAGGAACCGACCGCCTCCTTCCAGCCCAGGCGATGGTAGTCGTGGGCAATCAGTTCGATTTCCTTGGCCGCGGCGATCTGCGCTTCGCGCAGGCGCTTCCTGTCGATCCGGCGATCGGGGAAGAAACGCAGCGTGTAGCTGACGCATCCCATGTAGAGCGATTCCATCAGCTGCGGCTCGTGCCGCTTGCCGATGATGAACTCGGTCGACCCGCCGCCGATATCTACGACCAAGCGCTTGTGGGTAGCCATCGGCAGGGAATGCGAAGCGCCGATGTAGATCAGGCGCGCCTCTTCGCGGCCAGCAATGACCTCGATCGGAAAGCCCAGCGCCTCTTCCGCCAGCGGCAGGAATTCGGGGGCATTCTTGGCCACGCGCAGGGTATTGGTCGCCACCGCGCGCACCGCCCCGCGATCGAGTCCGCCCAAGCGCTCGCCGAAACGCCGCAGGGCTTCCAGCGCCCGAGTCTGCGCCGCGTCGTCCAGGCGCTTGTCCGCCGTCAGGCCGGAAGCCAGACGCACCGGCTCCTTGAGTGAGTCCAGCGGATAGATCTGGTCATCGACGACGCGCCCGACCTGCAGGCGGAAGCTGTTGGAGCCCAGATCGACAGCGGCGACGGTTTCGTAAATCATCGGCTTGCGGCGACCGTAAAGGTAGAACTGGCCAGCATTCTACCATTCCGCCCCGCCTGCCAGACCGGCAATATGGACGTAAAAAACCCGCCGACAAATGCCGGCGGGTTCTCGCAGAAACTACGCGCCGCTTAGCTGGCCAGCGCGTTCTTGATCTGCTCCAGCGTGGACGGATCCTCGATGGTCGTCAGATCGCCCGGATCGCGGCCTTCCGCCAGCGCCTGCAGCGAGCGGCGGAGCATCTTGCCGGAACGGGTCTTGGGCAGACCGGTGACGAAATGCACGCGGGCCGGGCGGGCGATGGCACCGAGGATGCCGTCGACCGTGCCCATGACTTCCTTCTCCAGCGCCTTGACCAGCTCGGGCGTCGCCACCTTCGAGGCATCCTTGACGACAGCGAAGGCCATCGGCATCTGGCCCTTCAGCTTGTCCTCGACGCCAACCACGGCAACTTCGGCGATCGCGGTGTGCGCCTGGATCGCCTCCTCGATCTCGCGGGTGCCCAGACGGTGGCCGGCGACGTTGATGACGTCGTCGGTGCGGCCGAGGATGGTGAAGTAACCTTCGTCATCCTTGATCGCCCAGTCATACGAAGAGTAGACCTGCGGCTCCTTGAACAGCGTGAAGTAGGTCGACACGAAACGATCGTCCTGGCCCCACACCGTGGACAGGCAGCCCGGCGGAAGCGGCGGGATGACGGCGGCGATGCCCTTTTCGTTCGGGCCGCACTCGGAACCGTCCTCGCGGAAGATCTTCAGGTTATAGCCATAGACCGGGAAGGAGGGCGAACCGAACTTGATCGGCGTCTTTTCGACGCCGTGCAGGGCAGCCAGCATGGGCCAGCCGGTTTCGGTCTGCCAGTAGTTGTCGATCACCGGCTTGTTCAGTTCGCTCTGGAACCACTCGTGCGTCGGCTGGTCGAGCGGTTCGCCGGCCATGAAGATGTGCTTGAGCGAGGACAGATCGTACTTGTGCATGTATGCCGGATCCTGCTTCTTGAGGACGCGGGCGGCGGTCGGCGCCGAGAACATGACGTTGACCTTGTACTTCTCGACGATCTGCCACCAGATGCCCGGATCCGGGCGCAGCGGCGTGCCTTCGTACATGATGGTCGCCATGCCGGCGATCAGCGGGCCGTAGATGATGTAGGAGTGGCCGACCACCCAGCCGATGTCGGAGGTCGAGAAATAGGTCTCGCCTTCGCCGCCGCAATAGATGTGCTTCATCGACGAAGCGAGGGCCACGGCGTAGCCGCCGGTGTCGCGCTGCACGCCCTTCGGCTTGCCGGTGGTGCCGGAGGTGTAGAGGATGTAGGACGGCTCGGAGGATTCCAGCCATTCGCACTCGACCTTGGCGTCGATGAACTGGGTACGCAAGGTGGCGTAGTCGACATCGCGACCTTCGACCTTGTTGAAGCCCTTGTCCAGACCGCGGTCGATCATCAGCACCTTGGCCGGCTTGTGCTCGGCCAGTTCGATGGCTTCATCGAGCAGATGCTTGTAGGGCACGGCCTTGCCGCCGCGCATGCCGGCATCGGACGAGACGATCAGGGTCGGCTTGGCGTCGTCGATGCGGGTGGCCAGCGAACCGGAAGCGAAGCCGCCGAACACCACCGAGTGGATGGCACCGATGCGGGTCGCAGCGAAGATCGCGAATGCGGCCTGGGCGATCATCGGCATATAGATCAGGACGCGGTCGCCCTTCTTGACGCCGAGGCTCTTGTAGATCGCCGCCATGCGCTCGACTTCGCGCTGCAACTCGGCGAACGAGTAGATCACCTCCTCGTTGGTTTCCGTCGAGATGTAGATCAGCGCGCGGTCATTCGGACGCTTGGCCGCATGACGGTCGATCGCGTTGTAGCAAAGGTTGGTCTTGCCGCCGACGAACCATTTGGCAAATGGCGGGCGGGAGAAATCGCACACCTGGGTGAACGGCTCCTTCCAGTCGATGAGCTTGGCCTGTTCCGTCCAGAACTCATCCGGCTTTTCGATGGAAAACTGGTGAAACTCCTTGTACGTCGTCATAAGACTTCCTCTAGCTTGGTTTTCCTGCACACACAGAGAATTGCCGGACTAATTGTTATGGTTTGCCCGGTCACGTAAGCGGCGTTCGATCTCTGCCATCGGCAGATTCAACCCCAAATCCTGATTCATCAAATGCAGCAGCGGCAGCAACTCGATGCCGAGCTGCCCGAGATGCGGCCGCACCACCTCGCCGCGCCGCGCGGCCAGCAGTTCCAGCGCGCGTTGCAGCTTGATCTGCCGCAGCTTCGCCGGATCGCCGGCACCGGACACGATCCGGTTGCCGCCCGCCCGCATCGCCTCGTGCATGCGCTGGGCTGCCAGTTCCAGCAGCGCCAGCGCCGAGGTCGCGGCATCCGCGGGAATGCTGGCAACGCCGATGCTCACCGTCAGCGAAACCGGTTGCCCCTGGGCCGGCACATTGGCAACCTCGACCGCTTCCCGCACCCGCTCGGCGAAGCCGGTAAACAACAGGAGCGACGTTCCCGGCGCGACGATCGCGAACTGCCCGGGCGCGAAATGCCCAAGACTGTCTTCCTGACGGATCTTGCCCGCCAGCATCTTGGCGAAACGCGTGCCGACACGCTCCGCAAGATCCGGCCCGAGCCGCTCGCAGACCTGATCGAAGGCGTCGAAGCCGAGGACCATGATGCACAGGTCGACGCCGGAGCGCGTGGCATGCGACATCGCCTGCGCCGCCTGGTGCTCCAGGTACTTCCGCGAAAAGAGGCCGCTGCCGGGATCCTGCACCATGCTCTCGCGTCCGGCTTCGATACCTTCCCGCGCCGCGGAAAGCGCCAGCAGGTTGGTCAGCCGGGTCAGGATCTCGGTGCTGCCCGCCCCCTTGGTGACGAAGTCCGAAACCCCCAGCTGCCGCGCACGCTCGCGCTCCGCTTCGGTTTCCTCGCCGGAAACGACAATGAAGGGCATTTCCTGCAGACGCCGCTGCTTCGAGGCGCGCACCCGCTGCAGCAACCCGAAGCCGTCGAGCTTGGGCATCTGCAGGTCGGAAATCACCGCCTTGATCGAATGATCGAGAATCAGCTGCTGCCAGGCCGATTCGCCATCGCCCTCCTCGCGGACGTCGAACTGCCCCTTCAGGTTCCTGACCAGCGCCATGCGCACCAGGCGCGAGTCGTCGACCACCAGAATACGCTGCAACTCGGCCATCTCAGTTGCCACCGATCTCGACGACGACACGCCCCTTGGCGCGCCCGGCAATGTATTCGTCGAAGGTCGCCGGCAGGTCGGCGAAGGCGATCCGGCGCGACATCATCGCCAGATGCGGCGGCCGCATGTCGCTGGCCAGACGCTGCCAGACACCGCTGCGATACGGCTCGCGGATGTAACCGGAATCGACGCCGAGCAGCGAGACGCCGCGCAGGATGAAGGGCGCCACGGTCGTGTTGAGGCTCATGCTGGCGGCCAGGCCGATGCTGGCGATGGTTCCGCCCTGCGCCATGGTGCTGGCGATCCAGGCGAGAATGTCGCCCCCCAGGTTGTCGACCGCACCCGCCCAGCGCGCCTTGTCGAGCGGACGGATCTTCGCCAGATCGAGGTCGCCGCGCAGCATCACCTCGGCGGCACCCAGGCTGCGCAGGTAATCGGCCTCGCTCGCCTTGCCGGTCAGCGCGACCACGTGATAACCGAGCTTGGCCAGGATATCGACCGCCAGGCTGCCGACGCCACCCGTCGCCCCGGTGACGATGACCGGACCGTTTGCCGGCGTCAGCCGGTTCTCTTCCATGCGCACGACCGCCAGGGCGGCAGTGAAGCCGGCCGTCCCGAGCGCCATCGCGTCATACAGTGACAGCCCGGCCGGCAGCGGGACCACCCAGTCGCCAGGCACGCGGGCAATTTCGGCGTAACCGCCATGATGCGCGACACCGATGTCGAAACTGGTCGCGATGACCGGATCGCCCACCTTGAAGCGCGGGTCGGCGCTCGCCATGACGGTGCCGGACAGGTCGATGCCGCCGACGCACGGGAAGCGGCGGATGATCTTGCCGGCTCCGGTCGCCGCCAAGGCATCCTTGTAATTCACACTCGAATAGGCGACGCGAATGGTCACCGAACCGGGGTCCAGCCGGCTTTCGTCCAGCGTCGCAAAACCGCTGCAAACCTTGCCGTCGCGTTCCTCAATTAGCAGTGCCTTGAAGGAATCCATTGTTTTCCTCGCTCCTCGGAAGGGAAATTGTATTCATAATTACAGCCAATGAACATAGTCAGCCAACTTTTCATTCTCTTTACAGCATGTAAGTTTTCGCTTACATTCAAACCCTATGCGTAAATTCCTACCCACCCTTTTCCTCGCCGTCGCCTGCACATCCGCCAGTATCACCGCCACCGCCACCGAACAGGTCCGCAAGGGCGAAGAGCAGCAGCCTTCCTTTTTCGAGCGCTACACCAATGCCGCTCAGGACGTGATCCTGCAGGGCCTCAAGCTGGTGGGCGTCCGTTACCGCTTCGGCGGCAACGATGAGGATGCCGGCCTCGACTGCAGCGGCTTCGTTCGTCTGGTCTTCAAGAACAGCCTGGGCGCCCAGTTGCCGCGCACGGCTGCCGAAATGAGCCAGGTCGGCCAGCGTATCGATACCACCCAGTTGAAGCCCGGCGACCTGGTGTTCTTCAACACCATGCGCCGCACCTTCTCGCATGTCGGCATCTATCTCGGCGACAACCACTTCCTGCACGCGCCGCGCACCGGTGCCGAAGTCCGCGTCGAAAGCATGGAAGACAGCTACTGGATCAAGCGTTACAACGGTGCCCGACGGATCATCGAAGGGAACTGAACGAATGATGCGGCGGATTCGCCGCATTTTTTTCGCCAAATTTCAATAACAATTCTCATTTACTTGGCCGGAAGCGGCCGCTAGAATTCGTTCGTCACCACACAAGCAAACGGAGTCCTGCAGCATGAAATCCTTAGCCCGCCTGGCCATCGCCGCGCTCGTTCCCCTGGCGTTCGCCGCCCATGCCGACGAGAAGGTGCTCAACCTCTACTCGGCGCGCCACTACCAGACCGACGAAGCGCTCTATGCCAACTTCACCCAGCAGACCGGGATCAGGATCAACCGCATCGAAGGCAAGGAAGACGAACTGCTTGAACGCATCAAGAACGAAGGCAGCAACAGCCCCGCCGACGTCTTCCTGACCGTCGACGCCGCACGCCTGGCCAAGGCCCACGAACTGGGGCTGTTCACGCCGGTCAATTCGAAGATCCTGGACACGCGGATTCCCGCCAACCTGCGCACCGACGACTGGTTCGCCTTCTCGAAGCGCGCGCGGGTCATCGTGTACAACAAGGCCGGGGTCAAGGTGGAAGAGGTCCAGACCTACGACGACCTCGCCAACCCGCGGCTCAAGGGCAAGCTCTGCTCGCGCTCCGGCTCCCATCCCTACAACCTTTCCCTGATGGCCTCGGTCATCGCCCACGAAGGTGAAGCCAAGGCCGAGGCTTGGGCCCGGGGCATGGTGGCCAACTTCGCGCGCGCCCCGAAAGGCGGCGACACCGACCAGATCAAGGCCGTCGCCGCCGGCGAATGCGGCGTCGCATTGTCCAATACCTACTACGTCGCCCGCCTGATGCGGTCGACCAAGCCGGAAGACGTAAAAACGATGGAAAAGGTCGGCATTGTCTGGCCCAACCAGGCCACCACGGGCACCCACATCAACGTTTCCGGTGGCGGCGTGCTGAAGACGGCCCCGCACCGGGAGGCCGCCGTCAAATTCCTCGAATACCTCGCTTCCGACGATGCCCAGCGCTATTTCGCCGACGGCAACAACGAGTGGCCGGTAGTCGAGAGCGTCAAGGTGAACAATCCGGCGCTCGAGGCCCTGGGCAAGTTCAAGGCCGATCCCCTGCCGATCGCCAAACTGGCGATGTACCAGATCAAGGCGCAGATGATCTTCGACCGCGCCGGCTTCAAGTAAGCGCGCAATTCGCCAGCGACACCCCGCCGCGGCGGGGTGTTTTCATTTACGCGCCCGCGACACCTGCCGCGACAGCGCGATCAGTGGCAACAGGCCGACCACGACGATGGCCAGCGAGGCGGTCGACGCCTCGGCCAGGCGTTCGTCGGAAGCCAGCGTGTAGGTCTGGGTGGCCAGCGTGTCGAAATTGAAGGGGCGCATCACCAGCGTCGCCGGCAGCTCCTTCATGACATCGACGAAGACCAGCAAGCCGGCGGTGAACAGGCTGCCGCGCAGCATCGGCGCATGCACGCGGCGCAGCGTTTCGCCCTGCCCCAGCCCCAGGCAGCGCGCCGCGTCGTCCATGTTCGGCGTGATCTTGGCCAAGCTCGACTCGACGGTATGCAGCGCCACCGCCAGGAAGCGCACGAGGTAGGCATAAATCAGCGCCGCGATGCCGCCCGTCAGCAGCAGCCCCGGGTTGCTGCCGAACCATTGCTCCCACTGGCCGGCCAGCCAGGTATCGAAGCGAGTTACCGGAATCAGCACGCCGACCGCGATGACGGCGCCAGGCACCGCGTAGCCGAGCCCGACCAGACGGTTGAGGCCGCTCGCCAGCGTGCTTTTCGACAGACGCGCGCCGTAGGCCATCAGCAGCGCCAGCAGGACGCCGATGCCTGCGGTGATGCCGGCGAGCAGGAAGCTGTTGCGCGACAGCGTCAGGAAACGCGCCCCGAACTGGGCATCGCCCTCGGTCAGCGCCATCTTGAGCAACAGTGCAGCCGGCAACACGAAGCCCAGCACCAGCGGCATGGCGCAGACGACGACGGCCAGCGTCGCCGCCGGCCGGCCGAGGCGGGCACCGGCCAGCGGCCGATTGCGGCCGGTGGTGTTGTGGTAGCGGGCGCGGCCGCGCGAAATGCGCTCGACCATCAGCAGGAAGAGGACGAAGGACAGCAGCATCGCCGCCAGCTGTGCCGCCGCGACGCGGTCGCCGAGCGAGAACCAGGCGCGGTAGATCCCTGTCGTGAAGGTGTTGACCGCGAAATATGCGACGGTGCCGTAGTCGGCCAGCGTTTCCATCAGCGCCAGCGCGATGCCGGCGGCGATGGCCGGCCGCGACAGCGGCAGCGACACCGCGAAGAAGGCGCGCCACGGCCCCATGCCGAGGGTACGCGCCGCCTCCAGCATGCCACTCGCCCGCTCCAGGAAGGCCGCGCGCGCCAGCAGGTAGACATAGGGGTAGAGAACGCAGACGAACATCAGGATGGCGCCCGGCAGCGTCCGGATGTCGGGAAACCAGTAGTCGCCGTGCTGCCAGCCGAAGGTCTCGCGCAGGGCCGACTGCACCGGGCCGACGAACTGCAGGAAATCGGTATAGACGTAGGCCATGACGTAGGCCGGCATGGCCAGCGGCAGCACCAGCGCCCACTCGAAGATGCGACGGCCGGGAAAATCGTGCATCGCGGTCAGCCAGGCCGTCGTCACGCCCACGAGGGCGACCCCGAGCCCGACGCCCAGGCACAGCAGCAGCGAATTGACGATGTATTCCGGCAGCACCGTCTGCGCCAGATGCGACCATGTCGCGCTGGTCCCGCCGACAAAGATGTTGAGGCCGACGCTGGCCACCGGCAGCGCCGCCAGCAGGGCGACGAGGACGGCAACGGCGAGGAGCGGGGAATGATTGGCAGCGCGCATGACGATGAATGCGAATTATAATCGACCACCATGTCCCAACTTGAACTAAATGGCGTCATCCAGCGCTACGGCAGCCACACCGTCGTCGACGGCGTCAACTTCCGGCTGGAGTCCGGCCAGATCGCCTGCCTGCTTGGCCCCTCGGGCTGTGGCAAGACGACCCTGCTGCGCTGCATCGCCGGTTTCGAGGAAATCGCCGGCGGCGAGATTCGCCTGCACGGCGCCGTGGTCAGCAGCGCCGGCAGGCGCGTGGCGCCGGAAAAGCGGCGCATCGGCATGGTCTTCCAGGACTACGCCCTCTTCCCGCACCTCACCGTCGAGCAGAACGTCGCCTTCGGGCTCGGCCGCCAGCCTGGGGAGGAAGCCCACCTGCGTGTCCGCCAGCTGCTCGCCACCGTCGGCCTGCACGGCCAGGGCGACAAGTATCCGCACGAACTCTCCGGCGGCCAGCAGCAGCGCGTCGCCTTGGCCCGTGCGCTGGCGCCGCGCCCCGAACTGATCCTCCTCGACGAGCCCTTTTCCAACCTCGACGTCGGCCTGCGCGAGCGGCTCTCGGTCGAAGTGCGCGAAATCCTCAAGCGCGAGGGTTCGACCGCGATCATGGTCACTCACGACCAGCACGAGGCCTTCGCCATGGCCGACGAGATCGGGCTCATGTACGAGGGCCGCATCCAGCAGTGGGACGTTCCCTACAACCTCTACCACCGCCCGGCCAACCGCTTCGTCGCCGACTTCATCGGCCAGGGCGTGCTGATCGCCGGCGTCGTCGGGCCGAACAACAGCGTGCGCATGGAACTCGGCACGCTGACTTCCGACACGCCGGTCGAATGCCACGAGACCTGCACCGATTGCGACAACGGCTGCCGCGTCGACATCCTGCTGCGGCCCGACGACATCGTTCACGACGACAGCAGCCCGGTGCAGGCCGAAGTGCTGCACAAGGCCTTCCGCGGTGCCGACATCCTCTACACCCTGCGCCTGGCGAGCGGCACCGAAGTGCTGTCGCTGGTGCCCTCGCACCACAACCATGCCCTCGGCGAAAAGATCGGCATCCGGCTCGATGCCGACCACGTGATCGCCTTCAAGAAGCATGAGGAATGCGACGATCCGGAATGCGAAATCAGGTTGGAGCAGCACCCGAAGCCCATCACCTGGCTGGCCGAAGAGCGCCCCCGCTGATCGTCACGCACCGTCCATGATTCCCTTTCTCGGCCTGCTCGACCCCTTTCCGCCGGTCGAGACGACCCGCGAGGATATGGGTGGCCTGCTCGCCATCGGCAGCGACCTGTCGCCGGCGCGCCTGCTCGACGCCTACCTGAACGGGATTTTTCCGTGGGGCACCGTCGAGGGCTATCCGCTGTGGTACAGCCCCGATCCGCGCATGGTGCTGTTCCCCGATGAATTCCGCCTCCGCCGCTCGCTGCGCAAGACCCTGCGCGCCCGTGGCTACGAGGTGCGCCTCGACAGCGATTTTCCGGCAGTCATCGCCGGCTGCGCCGCCATGCCCCGCCCCGGCCAGGACGGCACCTGGATCACCGCCGAGATGATGGACGCCTACGTCCGCCTGCATGAACTCGGCTGGGCGCACTCGGTCGAAGTTTACGTAGAAGGCGATCTGACTGGCGGCTTGTACGGCTTGGCGATCGGCCGCATGTTCTATGGGGAATCGATGTTCTCGCGCCGCAGCAACGTTTCGAAGATCGCCTTCGCCCATCTGGTCCGTTACCTTCGTGCCCACGATTTCGGCATGATCGACTGCCAGATGCGGACCGCGCATCTGGCCTCGCTGGGCGGCCGCGAGATTCCCCGCGCCGATTTCCTCGCCCGCCTCGGCGAACTGACCTGCAGCCCGCATCCGCGCCACCGGTGGACGACCGACGGCCTCGACCTGGACTGGTGACATGGCCCTGCCCGACGATTCCGCGTTGCCCTTCTCGCTGCTCCAGTTCTACGCCACCTCGCCCTATCCGTGCAGCTACCTGCCCGACCGCGAGGCGCGCTCGCAGGTGGCGACGCCGACCCACCTGATCGACGCCGAGATCTACAGTACCCTCGTCCGCCACGGCTTCCGGCGCAGCGGCGCCTTCACCTACCGCCCGCGCTGCGACAACTGCCGGGCCTGCGTCCCGGTCCGCCTGCCGGTTTCCGAGCTGCGCCCGAACCGCGCCCAGCGCCGTGCCCTCAAGCGCCACGCCGGGCTCACCGTGCGCGAGCTGCCGCTGGCCTTCTTCGCCGAGCACTACGCCCTCTACACCCGCTACCAGAACGCCCGCCACGCCGGCGGCGGCATGGACGAGGACAGCCACGAGCAGTACGGGCACTTCCTCCTGCAAAGCCGGGTGGACACGCGGTTGATCGAATTCTCGGAAGGCGGCGCGGTACGCATGGTCAGCATCGTCGACGTGCTGGAAGACGGCCTGTCGTCCGTCTACACTTTCTTCGATCCCGACCTGCCGCACGCCAGCCTCGGCACCTACAACATCCTCTGGCAGGCCGCGCAGTGCGTCGCCCTCGGCCTGCCCTACCTCTATCTCGGCTACTGGATCGCCGACAGTCGCAAGATGGCCTACAAGTCGCGTTTCCGGCCCATCGAAGGGCTGCTCGACGGCCAGTGGCAAGCCCTTCAACTCACCGAATCCGACCAATGAACCTCCGCCTGATTCCGCTGTGCTGCCTCGCCTTCCTCCCGCTCGCCCATGCCGAAGGCGAACGTCTGACCTACACCTGCGACGACGGCAGCCGCTTCGACGTGGCATTTTCGGCCGACAGCGACGGTCGACCGCAGGCGAGCCTCCGCTTCGCCGGGCGCGAGATCACGCTGCCGCAAGTCGTGGCGGCCTCCGGCGCCTCGTACCGGAGCGGCGATGTCGTGCTGCACACCAAGGAAGAAAAGGCCCTGTTCAGCGACGGCAAGAGCCGGCTGCGCAGCTGCCAGCAGGCCGGCAGCACGCCGGCGGCGGCACAACCGGCCGCCGGCGCCTTCGTCGACATCGGCGGCAGCGTCGCCTGGACGGACGGCGCCCCCCTGCCGCCCGACGCCGTGCTGATCATCCGCGTCCAGGACACCGCGCGCACCGACGCGCCGGCCCTGACACTGGCTGAACAACGCATCGGCCTCGCCGGGCAGCAGGCGCCGCTCCCCTTCCGCCTCACCATCGACCGCGACCTGCTGCACAGGAACGCCGTCGTCACCGTCAGCGCCCGCATCGAACGTCGCGGCAGGCTGCTCTTCATCAACGACTCCGTCCATCCCGCCTTCGTCGACGGTCAACCGCGCCAGGTCGCCATGCAGTTGCGCCCGGTCGGCGCCGCCCCGGGGCGCTGAACCGCGCCGGTTGCGCTGGATCAAGGTCCGCCACCGGCGCGCCGTGCGACAGTCCACGCTCCGCATCCAGACAAGAAAACTCCCCGTGCTATCGCCCAAGCATCCCCTGTGGCTGGTCGGCTTCCGGCCCTTCTTCGCGCTCGCCTGCCTGGCCGGCCTCAGCCTGCCCATCCTCTGGATCCTCATCCTCAAGGGCGTCCTGCCCGCCCCGGCGCAGCGTTTCTCGCCGACCCAGTGGCACGCCCACGAAATGTTCTTCGGTTTCGGCTGGGCGGTGCTCGGCGGCTTTCTGCTGACGTCGACCAAGAACTGGGTCGGCGTCCGCGGCTATCACGGCGCCACGCTGATGTGGCTGGTCGCCGCCTGGCTGCTCGAACGTCTCGCCATGGGCTTCGGCGGCGACTGGCCGGCGCCACTCTTCCTGCTCGCCACCAACCTCTTCCTGCCTGGCATCGTCGCCCTGCTGCTCGCCACGCTGATCCGCCACCGTGCGACCGACAGCTACCGCCTCGACAACGGCTTCTTCCTCGTCATCCTGCCGCTGTTCTGGATCGCCAAGACGCTGCTCCTGCAGCCCGAGCATTTCAACACCGGCTGGAGCATGACCCTCGGCCTCTTCCGCGTCGCCTTCCTCGTCATGTTCGAGCGCACGCTGACGCAGTTCATGCGCGCCGCCTTCACTGTCGACATCCTGCGCAAACCGCCGCTCGACATGGCGATCAAGGGGCTCGCCGCCATCCTCGTCTTCGCCGCCCTGCTCCCCGCCGGGCTCGCGCACGGCCTCGAACTCCTGCTCGCCGTCCTGCTCCTCGGCCGCCTCGCCTTCTGGCATCCGCTCAAGGCCTGCACGCGGCTCGACATCGGTATCATGTTCCTCGGTTACCTGGCCATCGCCGCCCAGCTGCTGATCGACGCCCTGCCGCCGCCGGGCAGCCTCGGCTGGGTCGGCACCGTCTCGGTGCACGTCTTCACCTTCGGCGCCATGGGGCTCGTCATCCCGGCCATGTTGATCCGCATCGCCAACGGCCACACCGGGCGCAAGGTCGTGTTCACCCGCTACGACAAGACGGTGCTGTGGATCATGATCCTCGCCTTCTACCTGCGCCTGGTCGGTCCGCAGTTCGCCTCCGGCGCCTACCTGCGCTGGCTCGACCTCGCCGCCGCCTGCTGGTTCGCCGCCTTCGGCCTCCTCGCCTGGCGCTACATTCCCCGACTCCTGCAGGCGCGCGTCGATGGCCGCGAACACTGAACGCCGGCGGCGCGCCCTGCTGCTAGCCGCCGCGCTGGCGCCCCCGGCGCTCGCCGCCGACGTCGCCTGCCACCTGACCTACGGCGGCGAGGCGCGCACCATCAGCGCCCGGCCGACAACGGTCCCGCACGCCGTGGCACCGGCCGCCGTCGGCAGCTTCTTCCTGTTCCGCATCGTCTTCCGCCAGGAACCTGCCGACCTCGCCGGCATCAAGCTCTACACCTACGTCGACCGTGACGAGGGGCCGACCCTCATCCACCAGGCCAGCTATCCCTACCCGCCGCCGGCCGCGGTCCACGGCTTCACCGGGCGCCATCTCGTCTACGAACCGCTGCGCGACAGCGAACTGCAATACTGGTGCGAACTGAAGGACGCTTCCTGAAAATGGCCCGTTTTTTCCGGTCGACCGCAACCGTCGCCCTGTTCTGCCTGCTCGCCGGCGCGGCGCGCAGCGAGCCGGTCACCCTGCTCTTCGCCGGCGACCTCATGCTCGCCGACGGTCCCGGCCGGACCATCGCCGCCGGCGGCGACCCGCTCGCCCCCTTCGCCACCATCCTCGACGCCGCCGACTACCGCATCGCCAACCTCGAAGTCCCGATTGCCAGCGGCGGCCAGCCGCATCCCGCCAAGGTCGCCACCTTCCGCGCCGACCCGGGCGTTGTCGCCATCCTGCACGGGCGCTTCGACGCCGTCTCGCTCGCCAACAACCATTCCGGCGACTACGGCCACGCCGCCTTCGGTGAAACCATGCAGCACCTCGCCAACGCCGGCATCGCGTATTTCGGCGGCGGCCGCAATCTCGCCGAAGCGCACCAGCCGCTATGGATCGACAGGAACGGCCTGAAGATCGCCATCCTCGGCTACAACGAATTCAAGCCGCGCGCCTTCGAGGCCGGCGCCGACTGGCCCGGCGTCGCCTGGAGCGAGGACGAGCACGTCATCGCCGACATTCGCGCCGCCCGGGCCGCCGGCGCCGACCTCGTCATCCCCTTCATGCACTGGGGCTGGGAGAAGGAAACGCAGCCGAGCGAACGCCAGATGACCTTCGCCCGCCGCATGATCGAGGAAGGCGCCGCCCTCGTCGTCGGCAGCCACCCGCACGTCACCCAGGGCGCCGAAATCCACCAGGGCCGGCCCATCGTCTACAGCCTCGGCAACTTCGTCTTCGACGGCTTCGACTACCCGGAAGCCCAGCGCGGCTGGCTGCTCCGCGTCAAGCTCGACAAATCCGGCGTCCTCGCCTGGGAAACGCTCGCCGCGCAGATCGACGACGCCGGCACGCCGTGGCCGGTCGCCGGCGCGTTCACGCCTTGCGGGCGCGGGGGCGAGGAAATCGCGCTGGAATGCCAGAATCCTTGAATTCACTCCTCACCGAGTATAACATATAAACATGTTATATGGAGGCGCCATGAACTTCAACATCTATCTTGACGACGAAACCGGGCAGCAGTTAGCTGTCGCCGCCAAAGAAAGCGGCGAAAACCGCAATGCGCTGATCCGCCAGGCCGTTGCCGAATGGTTGGCACGGCATGGCAAACCGCAATGGCCTGAAACGGTACTCAATTTTCAAGGGATCGCCGACATGCCGGCCTTCGAGTCCAGCCGCGACCAATTGCCCCCACCGAGCAGCGACCCCCTGGCATGAAGTACCTCCTCGACACCTGCACGGTCAGCGACTTCGTCAAAGGCCAGAGCGGCGTCCTTGATCGCATCAAGGCCACCCCGCCCAGCCTGATCGCCGTCTCCGCCATCACCCGCATGGAGGTCGAATTCGGCCTTCGACTCAACCCGGAACGTGCCAGAAAACTCGGCCCGATCCTCGACAGCGTGTTCAATGCCATCACCACGCTGCCGCTCGACGAAGCGGACGCCATTGCCGCGGCCGGCATTCGCGCCGCCCTCCAGCGCAGGGGCCAACCCATCGGCCCATACGACATCCTGATTGCCGGCTGCGGCCTGGCGCGCGGGCTGATCGTCGTCACCTCGAACACCGGCGAATTCGAGCGCGTCAGCGGCCTCCTGCTCGAAAACTGGCGCTAAATCGGCGTCGACCGCAACCGGCGGGCTACAATCCCGTCATCATGCAAATCGACACCTTCCTTGCCCGCTGGCGCGGCGCCGGCGGTTCCGAGCGCGCCAACTACCAGCTTTTCATCGCCGACCTCTGCGAATTGCTCGAAGTCGACAAACCCCAGCCCGCCAACGAAGACACCCGCGACAATCCCTACGTCTTCGAGCGCCGCGTTATCTTTCACCACGGCGACGGCAGCACCAGCAACGGCTTCATCGACTGCTACAAGCGCAGCAGCTTCATCGGCGAAGCCAAGAAAATCCGCGCCGGCTTTGAGACCCGCCAGTTCGACGACGCCCTGCTGCGCGCCCGCGGCCAGGCCGAAAACTACGCCCGCCACCTGCCGCCCGACGAAGGCCGGCCGCCCTTTTTGGTGGTTCTCGATGTCGGCAACGTCATCGAGCTCTACGCCGAATTCACCTGCACCGGCGGCAGCTACACACCCTTCCCCGACCCGCGCAGCCACCGCATCCGGCTCGACGACCTCGCCAAGCCCGACATCCGCGCCCGCCTCCAAGCCGTCTGGAACGACCCGCACAGCCTCGACCCGGCCCGCCGCACCGCCCGCGCCACGCGCGAAATCGCCGTCCGCCTCGCCCGCGTCGCCCAGTCCCTCGAAGGCAAATACCCGCCCGAGCGCGTCGCCGCCTTCCTCTCGCGCTGCCTGTTTTCCATGTTCGCCGAAGACGTCGGCCTGCTGCCCAAGGTCGACAACGAAGGCGCCTTCACCGGCCTGCTCAAGACGCTGAAGAACGCCCCCGAACAATTCGTTCCGCTGGTCGCCGAACTCTGGCAAGCCATGGACGAAGGCCGCTTCTCCGTCGCCATCCGTGCCCAGCTACCGCGCTTCAACGGCAAGCTCTTCAAGCAGCCCGAGGTTTTGCCGCTCGACCGCGACCAGATCGACCTGCTGCTCGAAGCCAGCCGCGCCGACTGGGCCGAAGTCGAACCCGCCATCTTCGGCACCCTGCTCGAAAGTGCGTTGAACCCGCTGGAGCGCCACGACCTCGGCGCCCACTACACCCCGCGCGCCTACGTCGACCGCCTCGTCCTGCCCACCGTCATCGAACCGCTGCGCGCCAACTGGCACGACACCCAGGCCGCCGCCCTGCTCCTTGCCAACGAAGGCAAGCTCAAGGACGCCGCCGACCTCGTCCGCGCCTGGCACCACAAACTGTGCACCACCCGCGTCCTCGACCCCGCCTGCGGCTCCGGCAACTTCCTCTACGTCACGCTCGAACACATGAAGCGCCTCGAAGGCGAAGTCCTCGACACCCTCGCCCAACTCGGCGACACGCAACAACGCCTCGAAGTCGAAGGCCTCACCGTCGACCCGCACCAGTTCCTCGGCCTCGAAATCAACCCGCGCGCCGCCGCCATCGCCGAAATGGTCCTCTGGATCGGCTACCTGCAATGGCACTTCCGCACCCAGGGCAGCGGCCTGCCGCCCAGCCCCATCCTGCGCGACTTCAAGAACATCGAATGCCGCGACGCCGTGCTCGCCGCCGACGCCATCGCCTTTGCCACCGACGAAGCCGGCAAGCCGCTCACCCGCTGGGACGGCCGCACGACCAAGCCCCACCCCGTTACCGGCGAACTCGTGCCCGACGAAGCCGCCCAAATCCCGCTGGAGCGCTACACCAACCCGCGCCCCGCCGAATGGCCGCAAGCCGACTACATCGTCGGCAACCCGCCCTTCATCGGCGCCGCCGCCATGCGCCAGGCCCTCGGCGACGGCTACACCGAAGCCCTGCGCGCCGCCTGGCCCGCCGTCCCCGAATCCGCCGATTTCGTCATGTTCTGGTGGCACCACGCCGCCGACCTGACGCGTCGTGGTGAAGTCCAGCGCTTCGGCTTCATCACCACCAACAGCCTCAAGCAAACCTTCAACCGCCGCGTCCTCGAACACCACCTCGGCGCACAGCCGCCGCTGGCGCTCGCCTGGGCCATCCCCGACCACCCGTGGGTCGACGCCGCCAGCGGCGCTGCCGTGCGCATCGCGATGACCGTCGGCCAGCCCGGCGACGCCCCGGGAACGCTGCAAACCGTCGTTGCCGAAGGCGGCGCCGACGGCGATGCCGTGCACATCGAACTGGCCGAGAAAGCCGGCCGCATCCACGCCGACCTGAGCATCGGCGCCGATGTCGTCGGCGCCAAGGCGCTGCGGGCGAACGAAGGATTGGCCAATCGCGGCTTTCAATTGATCGGCGCCGGCTTCATCGTCACCCCCGACGAAGCCGCCAAGCTACAACCCTGCGACCGCATTCGCCCCTACCGCAACGGCCGCGACCTGACCGACAAGCCACGCGGCGTCTCGGTCATCGACCTCTACGGCTTGACCACCGACGAAGCGCGCAGCCGCTACCCGGCTGCCTACCAATGGGTACTCGAACGCGTCAAACCGGAACGCGACCAGAACAACCGCGCCGGTTATCGCGACAACTGGTGGATTTTTGGCGAAGCACGCAAAGACATGCGCGCATCACTCGCCGGCCAGCCCCGCTACATCGCCACCGTCGAAACCGCCAAGCACCGCACCTTCCAGTTCCTCGACGCCAGCATCGCGCCGGACAACAAGCTCGTCTGCATTGCACTGCCCGATGCCTACACCCTCGGCGTGCTCTCGTCACAGGTGCACATCGCCTGGACGCTGGCCACCGGCAGCACCCTCGAAGACCGCCCGGTCTACGTCAAAACCACCTGCTTCGAGAAATTCCCCTTCCCCGCCGCCAGCCCCGAGCAGCAAACCCGCATCGCCGCCCTCGCCGAACAACTCGACGCCCACCGCAAGCGCCAGCAGGCCGCCCACCCCGACCTCACGCTGACGGGCATGTACAACGTGCTGGCCAAACTGCGCAGCGGCGAACCGCTGACCGCCAAGGACAAAGCCATCCACGAATCCGGCCTCGTCGCCGTCCTCCGCCAGCTCCACGACGAACTCGACGCCGCCGTCCTCGCCGCCTACGGCTGGTCCGACCTCGCGCCAAACAACACCGACGCCCTGCTCGACCGCCTCGTCGCCCTCAACGCCGAACGCAGCCGCGAAGAAGCCGCCGGCCACATCCGCTGGCTCCGCCCCGACTTCCAGAACCCGTCTGCTGCGGTCGACCCGCAAAAACAGGCAAAAATGGATTTGCCCCAAAATCCCCCGTCGACCGCAACCGCCCCCCCCAAACCCGCCGAAAAACGCCCCTGGCCCGCCACGCTGCCCGAACAAATCCGCGCCGTCGCCGACCAGCTGTCGCCGCACCCGCTCGACGAACCCGCCCTCGCCGCCCGCTTCACCGGCAAAGGCCCCTGGAAAAAGCGCCTCCCCGAAATCCTCGCCATGCTCGCCGCCCTCGGCCGCGCCAAGCAGTCGGACGGCGGTTGGGTGGGGTGAGCGTGTCATACTGCAAGCATTGAGCAATACAGCGCCAGCGCCGCGACGACATGCCTACCATTCTCAATTCTCACGGCTTCCGATTTTTCTTCTTCAGTCACGAAGGCGCGGAACCGCCGCATATTCATATTGAACATGGCGACAAGGTGGCAAAATACTGGCTGAACCCGGTCGCCCTGGCGATGTCGGAAGGGTTCAGAAGTCACGAATTGACGCGGGTTCGTGCGCTGGTGATCGAACACCGTGTGTTTTTCGAGGAGAAGTGGCATGAGTACTTTGGCAATCCAGCTTGATCCACATGCAGTCGATGTGAAGGTCGACGATGCTGCCTTGCATTTCGTCCTTGCCGATGGTCGCGAGATTTCCGCCCCGGTCGAATGGTTCCCACGCTTGCGCGATGCTTCACCGGCACAGCGTCAGCACTGGCGATTGATCGGCAAGGGGGTTGGTGTCCATTGGCCGGACATCGACGAAGACATTGCTGTCAGTACGCTGATGAGAAATCACTGAGCCGGCCGCGACACTCTCGACTGGAGTTTCGCGCCATGAACATCAAATATTTTCAGGATACCGATACCCTGTACATCGAGTTCCGCAAGAGTGAAATCGCCGAAACACGCGACCTCGACGAAAACACGCTGCTCGATGTCGATAGCGAGGGCAATGTCGTCGCCCTGACCATGGAACACGCTCGCCAACGGGCTGACTTTCCGCAGTTCTCATTCGAACAAATCGCTGCCTAACAACATGCGCGCGATTCACCCCGGCGAAATCCTCCGCGAGGAATTCCTCGTGCTGCTGGATATGAGCGCCAACGCGCTGGCCATGGCACTGCACGTTCCGGCGCCGAGGATCAACGACATCGTCCGCGAACGGCGGGCGATCACGCCCGACACGGCCCTGCGGCTGGCCCGCTATTTCGATACGACGGCGCAATTCTGGCAGAACCTGCAAAGTACCTTCGACCTGCGGCAGGCGGAAAACGAGAGTGCCGAACGGATCGCCGTGGAGGTTCGGCCTATGCAACGGGCTGCCTGAACCAGTAGCGGATCAGCAACTCGCCCGCTGCTCGAACCCCGTAAATTCCCCTTCGCCGTCGGCGATGTTGACGTGACTCACCTGCGCACGGGGCGGGCCGCGCCGGGCCCAGTCGATCAGTTTGAATACCGCAATGTCTTCACCGGCAGCCATGGCTTCGACGCTGCCGTCGCGGCGGTTACGCACCCAGCCGGCAACGCCGAGGAGACGGGCCTGTTCGGCCATCGAGGCGCGGTAGCAGACGCCCTGGACGAGACCTTCGATGATGAGATGACGGGTGATGTGCGCCACATGAGCCTCCGTCAGCGATTGCCAAGGATGCCGAAAGTGTAAGCGAAACCGGCGCAGCCATTGCGCTGCGCGGGTGCATTCATTCCCGACGACGGCAGCTTCAGCGCTGGCGCATCGTCGCCGGCAGAGCGGTACTCTTGTCCCGGCCCCAGAGGTCGAGCGGGTCGCCGACCGAGCGGCGCAGGACTTCGCGCGCCTTGGTGGCGGTCACCGGTTCGCTGAATGAAATGAGTTGGGCGAATGCCTGTCCGGTCAGGCGATACAACCACGTTCGGCGTTTTACGATCATGCTGCCCTCGCTTGGAGTTGATGACGCACTGGACTGCTGTCCCGCCGCTGGCGATTGATACGACTCTACTCCATTTGCGGCCGTCCTGCGCACTCGCAACAAGGTTATTTGCTGCAGAGCAGCATTTTCATTGATAACGCAACGCCTCGATCGGGTCGAGCCGCGCTGCCTTGCGTGCCGGGTACCAGCCGAAGAAGATGCCGACGGTGGCGGCGACGGCGAAGGCGACCAGCGCGGCGCTACCGGAAACGACGATGACCATGCCGGTGAAGACGTTGATCGCCAGGGCGACGGCGAGGCCGAGGACGAGGCCGAGCAGGCAGCCGGCGAAGGAGATCATCACCGCTTCGAGCAGGAATTGCGTGAGGATGTCGCGCTGGCGGGCGCCGATGGCCATGCGGATGCCGATTTCGCGCGTCCGTTCGGTGACCGAGACGAGCATGATGTTCATGATGCCGATGCCGCCGACCAGCAATGAAATGGAGGCGATGGCGCCGAGCAGGATGGACATGGTGCGCGTGGTTTCGGCTTCCGATTCGGCGGCCGCCGCCAGGTTGCGCATGAAGAAGTCGTTGGGCGTCCCTTCGCGCAGGCGGTGGCGCTGGCGCAGCAGGGACTCGACGCTGTCCATCGTGCGCTGCATGGTGTCGGCCGCTTCGGCCTGGACCATGATCATCCGCACCGAGCCCAGGAAGGGCGTGCCGAACACCTTGCGCTGCGCGGTGCTCAACGGAATGATGACGGTATCGTCCTGGTCGTTGCCGTCGAGGTTCTGCCCCTTGCTGGCAAGCACGCCGATGACGACGAACGGGTTCTGCTGGATGCGCATGGTCTTGCCGACCGGGTCCTCGTCGCCGAACAGGTTCTGCGCGGTGGTCTTGCCGATCAGCGCGACGCGCGTCGCCGAGCGCACGTCGGAATCGCCGAAGGCGGCGCCGCTGGCGATGCTCCAGGCGCGGGCATCGAGATACGGCGGCGTCGTGCCGACGACGTTGGCGTTCCAGTTCTGCGAGCCGTAGGCCAGCTGGCGGCGGCCCTGGTGGGTCGGCGCGACGTTGACGACGCCTTCCAGCTCGGCGATCGCCTCGGCGTCAGCGACGTTCAGCGTCGGCGCGCCGGCCGAGCCGCTGCGCACACCGGCGGTGGTGAAGGAGCCGGCAAGGACGATGAACAGATTGCTGCCCATCGTGCTGATGGTCTGCTGCACCGCGTACTGCGCGCCCTGCCCGATGGCCATCATGATGACGACGGCGCCGACGCCGATCACCATGCCGAGCATGGTCAGCGCCGTGCGCAGGCGGTTGGCGCCCATCGCCATCCAGGCTTCGCCGAGCATCGCCTTCAGCACGGCGCGATCTCCGCTTCGGTGAGCTGGTCGCTGACGATGTGGCCGTCGAGGAAGCGCACCTGGCGCCGGGCATGGGCGGCGATGTCGGGTTCGTGGGTGACGAGGACGATGGTGATGCCCTCGCGGTTGAGCTCGCCGAACAGGGCCATGATCTCCTCGCTGGTGTGGCTGTCGAGGTTGCCGGTCGGCTCGTCGGCGAGCAGCAGGCGCGGCTTGTTGACCAGCGCCCGGGCGATCGCCACGCGCTGCTGCTGGCCGCCGGAAATGCGGCTGGGCAGCGAGTCCGCATATTTGCCGAGGCCGACCTTTTCGAGCAGGGTACGGGCGGCGGCGCGCCGGATCGCCCTGTCGGCGCCGGCATAGACCAGCGGCAGGGCGACATTGTCGAGCAGGGTCATGCGCGGCAGCAGGTTGAAGCCCTGGAAGACGAAGCCGAGGGTCCGGTTGCGCAGCCGCGCCAGCGCGTCCTTGTCGAGATGGGCGACATTGGCGCCGGCGAGGAAATAGTCGCCGCTGCTCGGCGTGTCGAGACAGCCGAGCAGGTTCATGAAGGTGGATTTGCCGGAACCCGACGGCCCCATGATGGCGATGAACTCGCCCGGCCGGATTTCCAGGTCGACGCCGCGCAGGGCCGGAAACAGCCCGGCCGCCGTTTCGTAGGACTTGCCCAGCCCGACCACGCGGATGACCGGCTCGACCATCAGAACATCCGCATGCCGACGCTGGAGGGCGGCTTGCTGCCGTTGCTGTTCTCGCCGATGACGACGCGCTCGCCTTCTTTCAGGTCGCCGCCGAGCACTTCGGTATTGCGATTGTCGGTGATGCCGATCTGCACGCTGACCGGGCGGATCTCGCCGCCGTCCAGCACGAAGACGGTGCCGCTCTGGCCGTCGCGTTTCTTGCCCTTCTTCTCGCCGGGCGCCCGGCCTTCCATGCCGGCGCCCATGCCGGGACCCATGGTTGCGGTCGACGCCGGTTTCTGGCCATTTTCCGCCTTCTTCGCGCCGGCGTCGGCGGGCTTGAAGCGCAGCGCGGCGTTGGGCACCAGCAGCACGCCCTCGCGCCGGTCGACGGCGATGTTGACGTACGCCGTCATGCCCGGCAGCAGGACGTGCTCGGGGTTGGCCACATTGACCCGCACGTTGTAGGTGACGACGTTCTGCGTGTTGGTCGGGTTCAGGCGAATCTGCTGCACCTCGCCGGTGAAATTGCGGTTGGGGAAGGCGTCGACCGTGAAGCGCGCCTTCTGTCCCTCGCGAATGAGGCCGATGTCGGCTTCGGCGAAGCTGGTGTCGATGCGCATTTCCGACAAGTCCTGGGCAATCTTGATCAGCGTCGGCGTCTGGAAGCTGGCCGCCACCGTCTGGCCGAGGTCGACGACACGGTCGACGACGACGCCGTCGACCGGCGAGCGGATGACGGTGAAGTTGAGGTTGGCGCGGTCGCGGTCGTTCTGCGCGCGCGCCAGCGCCAGTTGCGCCTGCGCCGACTTGAGCGCCTGGCGGGACTGGTCGTATTCCTGCTTGGACACGTATTCCTGCGCGAACAGCGCGCTCATGCGCGCCTCGCTGGCCAGCGCCAGCTCCAGCGCCGCCTGGGCATTCACGACGTTGGCCGCGCTCTGCCGCTCGGCCGCCGAGACCAGCGCATCGTCGAGTTCGAGCAGCGGCTGGTTCTTCTTCACCTTGTCGTTGAAATCGACGTAGAGCTTCTTCACCGTGCCGGAAACCTGGGTGCCGACGCTGACCAGGACGACCGGGTTGAGCGTGCCGTTGGCCGACACCGTCTGCGTCACGTCCCCCTTTTCCAGCGTCGCCAGCTTGTAGCGGTTCTCCGGGTTCTGCGCGGTGCGCTGCTTGGCGTACCAGACGCCGCCGCCGATCAGGCCGGCGGCGAGCGCGAGGCCGAGGGCGATCCTGCCGATAGGTTTCATGGTTCTCCTTCCGCCGCCGGTTGCAGCAGCGTGTAATCGAGGGCACCCACCGACTGGGCCAGGGTGGCGCGGTAAACGTACCAGTCGAGCGCCGCCTGGATGCGCTGCAGCCGGGCGCTGGCCAGCGCGCTCTGCGCCGTCAGCAGGTCGAGCACGGTGCCGACACCGGCCTTGTAGCGGCCGAGCGCGACGCGCTCCGACTGCTCGGCGCTGGCGACCAGGTCGACCGTCGTCCGCAGGCTCTGCGTGGCGGTGGTCAGGCTCTGGTAGGCCTTCCAGACGTCGAGGGCAACCTGGTTCTTCAGGCGGTCGAGCTGGGCCGCCCGGACGTCGACCTGCGCCTCGGCGGCGCGCACCCGGTAGGTGGTGTCGAAACCGGTGAACAGCGGCAGGTTGACCGTGACGCCGAGCACCCCGCCATTGACCGAGACGCGATCGGTTTCGGCCCAGGTCGGCCCGGTCGACAGGCTGACCGTCGGCCGCCCCTGCGCCTGCACCAGGTCGACGTTGGCCTGCGCCGCCCTGACCTGCGCCTCGGCGGCCTTGAGGTCAGGGCGCCGGACCTCGGCTTCGGCGATCAGCGCCGCCACCTCGCGCTGGAAATCGGCATCGGGCAGCGTCGCCGGCGGCGCCACCAGCTCGAGGTTGCGGCCGGCCGGAAAGCCCATCACGTTGGCCAGCGCCCCGAGCGCGTTACGTGCTTCGCCTTCGGCGCGGATGCGGTTGAGCGTCGCCTGCGACAGCGCCGTCTGCGCCAGCAGGCGGTCGGCCGGCGTGGCAACGCCGACGTTGTAACGCGATTCGGCGGCATTGAAGCCCTCGCGCGCCGCCCGCTCGGCCTCGGTGGTCGACACGACGGCGGCGCGCGTCGCCTGCGCCGTGTAGAAGGCCTGCAGGGCGGAGAGGAACAGCGTCTGCACCGTGTAATCCTGCGTCGCGGCAGCGGCGGCCAGCAGTTGCCGGGCGCTTTCGCCGTTGGCCGAGCGGGCGCCGGAATCGAAGACCAGCCACGACAGCGTCAGCGCCGCGCTGCTGGCGTTGTAGTAGCGGCCGTCGTTCTGGTAGCGGCTGGCGCCCACCCGGCCGTCAAGGCCAGGCAGCCAGGCCGCCTGCGCGACCCCGACCTGCGCCGCCTGCACGCGCGCTGCCGCCCAGATTTCGCGGGTCTGGGGGTTGTTGCACAGCGTCAGGTCGACCGCGTCGATCGCCGTCAGCGGTGCCGCCGGCACCTCGCGCGCGCAGGGGACGTCGGCGGCGCGCCCGGCCGCCTGTGGCGTCGGACGCGGCGGCGTGATCCGCGCGGTATCGAAAGGGTCCAGAGCGACGGCCTCTACCGAAACGGCCAGACCGAACAGGAATAACGTCAGGGGGCGCAGCGGATTCGACATGGGGGCATAGTTTAGCGTCCCGCGGCCAATCCGCGTTGTTACAGATTGTTGCCGGCATATGCGGTATCTTCGCCCCCCATGCCATCCTCAGGACATTTATTCCCGGCGAGCTTTCTGGCCGGCGCCCGTGAAGGCTTCGTCACCTTCCTGCCGCTCTCGGTCGGCCTCGTGCCGTGGGCACTGGTGATGGGCATGGCGATGACCAGCGCCGGCTTCACGCCGCTGCAGGCGATGGGCATGAACATTATCGTCTTCGCCGGCACCGCCCAGCTCGGCACCCTGCCGCTGATCGCCGGCGAGGCGCCGCTGTGGCTGATCGTCGCCACCGCCCTCGCCCTCAACCTGCGCTTCGTCATCTTCAGCGCCGCCATCGCCCCCGGCTTTCGCGGCATCGGCACGCCGGGCCGCTGGCTGGCCGGCCACCTGCTGACCGACGGCGTCTTCGCCACCTGCCTCGACCGCATGCTGCATACCGACGATCCGCACTGGCGCCTCGGCTACTACCTGGCGCCGGCCGTCTGGTCGTGGGCGCTGTGGCAGCTTTTCGCACTGCTCGGCATCCACGCCGCCGGCTTCATCCCCAGGCAGTGGTCGCTCGAATTCATGGCCACCATCGCCCTGATCGTGCTGCTGGTACCGATGGCCCGCGTGCGCCCGATGCTGGTCGCCGCCGTGGTCGGCGGCGCCAGCGCCACGCTGCTGCGCGACATGCCGCTGCGCCTGGGGATCGTGGTCGCCATCTGCGCCGGCATCGCCGCCGGCTTCGCGGCCGAACACTGGGAACACAAGGGGCGCCAGCCATGAACTACGACGCCTCGCTGTGGCTGGTCTTCATCCTGATCGGGCTGGCCACCACCCTGCCGCGCGCCGGATTCATCGTCCTCGGCAGCCGCGTGGCCCTGCCGTCGGTGCTCCAGCGCGCCCTGCGCTATGCCCCGGCCGCCGCCCTGGCGGCGATCGTCGCGCCGGACGTGCTGGTCGTCGGCGGCACGGTCGAGGTCTTCAACCCGAAACTGGCGGCGGCCGGCGCCGCGGTGGCGGCCGCCGCACTGTCGCGCAACCCGTGGCTGCCCTTCATCGCCGGCATGGGCGTGTTGCTCGGCGTGCGACACATGCTTGGCGGATAGTGGAAAACGCGATCCCGGACACCGGGAATTTGCTGCAATGCGGTAAAATCGCGACCCATGCTCTATCCACTCATCCGCAAATTCTTCTTCGCCCTCGACGCCGAGACTGCCCACGGCATCGGCATGAGCGGCGTTTCCTTCCTGAACGCCACCGGCTTCGCCGGCTGCCTGGCCAAGCCGGTGACACCCTGCCCGGTCGAGGCCATGGGCCTGAAATTTCCCAACCCGGTCGGCCTCGCCGCCGGGCTGGACAAGAACGGCGACCACATCGACGCGCTGGCCCGGCTCGGCTTCGGCTTCATCGAGATCGGCACCGTGACGCCCAAGCCGCAGGACGGCAACCCGCGTCCGCGCCTGTTCCGCATTCCGGAAGCGCAGGGCATCATCAACCGCATGGGCTTCAACAACGCCGGCGTCGACCGCCTGCTGGAAAACGTGCGGATGGCGAAATTCCCGAAAGAAGGCGGCATCCTCGGCATCAACATCGGCAAGAACGCGACGACGCCGATCGAGCACGCCGCCGACGACTACCTGATCTGCCTGAACAAGGTCTACAACGACGCCAGCTACGTCACCGTCAACATTTCGTCGCCCAACACCAAGAACCTGCGCGAGCTGCAGAAGGACGAGGCACTCGACGACCTGCTGGCGCAGCTGAAGGCGCGCCAGGAAGTGCTCGCCGACAAGCACGGCAGGTACGTGCCGCTGGCGCTCAAGATCGCCCCCGACCTCGACGACCAGCAGATCGCGGCGATCGCCGACGCCTTGCGCCGCCATAGGATGGACGGCGTCATCGCCACCAACACCACGCTGTCGCGCGACGGCGTCGAGGGCCTGCCGAACGCCGACGAAGCCGGCGGCCTCTCGGGGGCGCCAGTCTTCCGCAAGTCGACCGACGTGCTGAAAAAGCTGGCGACGGCGCTCGCCGGCGAACTGCCGATCATCGGCGTCGGCGGCATCATGGGTGGCGAGGACGCGGCCGAAAAGGTCCGCGCCGGCGCCAGCCTGGTGCAGTTCTACAGCGGTTTCATCTACCGCGGTCCGGATCTCGTCAGAGAAGTGGCCGATACTCTGGCATATGTAATGAAGAAAAAGGTCTAAGCCCTTATTTTCCTTGCGGTTGTTCGCGCCGCGGCAAAGCCGGATAATACGGGCCTCGATTCCTCCCCAATCCATGAGCCACTACCTTTTCATCCTCGTCGGCGCGGTGCTGGTCAACAACGTCGTGCTGGTGAAGATCCTCGGTCTTTGCCCCTTCATGGGCGTTTCCAAGAAGCTGGAGACCGCCTACGGCATGGGCGCCGCGACGACCTTCGTGCTGACCATGGCGACTGGGGCGAGCTACATCATCGACCATTTCCTGCTCATGCCCTTCGGGCTGGAATACCTGCGCACGCTGTCCTTCATCGTCACCATCGCCGCCATCGTCCAGCTGACCGAGATGGTCATCGCCAAGACCTCGCCGACGCTGCAGCAGACACTGGGCATCTACCTGCCGCTGATCACCACCAACTGCGCCGTGCTCGGCGTGCCGCTGCTCAACATCGCCAACGGCCACAACTTCGTCGAGTCGCTCCTTTTCGGTGCCGGCAGCGCGGTCGGCTTCTCGCTGGTGCTGATCCTCTTCGCCGGCATCCGCGAGCGCGTCGAGGGCGCCGAAGTGCCTGTTTATTTCCGCGGCGTCGCCATCGCCATGGTCACCGCCGGCCTGATGGCGCTCGCCTTCATGGGCTTCGCCGGCCTGGACAAGTACCAGTAGGCGCCATGGACATCCTGCTCGCCATCGCCATCATGGCCCTCGGCGCCGTCGTGCTCGGTGCCGCGCTCGGCTTCGCCTCGATCAAGTTCAAGGTCGAGGGCGACCCGCTGGTCGACAAGATCGACGCCATCCTGCCGCAGACGCAATGCGGCCAGTGCGGCTACCCGGGCTGCAAACCCTACGCTGAAGCGATCGCCAAGGGCGAGGAAATCAACAAGTGCCCGCCGGGCGGCGTCGAGGGCGTGCAGCGCCTGGCGGACCTGCTCGGCCGCGAGGTCAAGCCGCTGGATGCCGAGGAAAAGCCCAAGCAGATAGCCATCATCGACGAAAACACCTGCATCGGCTGCACGCTGTGCATCCAGGCCTGTCCGGTCGATGCCATCGTCGGCGCCGCCAAGCAGATGCACACCATCGTCGCCCCGCTGTGCACCGGCTGCGAACTGTGCCTGCCGCCGTGCCCGGTCGAATGCATCCGCATGGAGCCGATCGCTGAGAACATCGACAACTGGAAGTGGAAATACCCCGTGGTAGAAATCAAGGCCGCCGCGCTGAAAGAGGCTGCCTGATGCTGATGAACCTGTTCAAGTTCAAGGGCGGGGTCAAGCCGCCGACCAACAAGACGCAATCCGTCACCCTGCCGATCGCCCAGGCGCCGTTGCCGTCGCGCCTCGTCGTGCCGCTGCACCAGAGCATCGGCGGCACGCCGCGACCGGTCGTCGCGGCCGGCGACAAGGTGCTGAAGGGCCAGTTGATCGGCGAGGCCGACGGCTGGATCTCCGCCGCCGTGCATGCCCCGACCTCGGGCACCGTCGTCGAGGTGGCGATGCACGTGCAGCCCCATCCTTCGGGCCTCGACGCGCTGTGCGTGGTCATCGAGCCGGACGGCAGGGACGAGTGGATTCCCCGTGAGGCCGTCGACTACAAGGCCCTGACCCCCGAGGAAGTTCGCGAACGCCTGCAGCAGGCCGGCGTCGTCGGCCTCGGCGGCGCCGTCTTCCCGACCCACGGCAAGCTGACCGCCTCGAAGACGGTGCCGATGGAAGAACTGATCATCAACGGCGCCGAGTGCGAGCCCTTCATCACCTGCGACGACCTCCTGATGCGCGAGCGCGCCGAGGAAGTCGTGCGCGGCATCGGCATCTTCCGCGACCTGCTGCAGCCGAAGAAGGTGCTGATCGGTATCGAAGACAACAAGCCGGAAGCCGCCGCCGCCATGCGTGCTGCGGTCGACGCGCTGCAGGAGCCGTTTTTGGTCGTCCCGGTGCCGACGCTCTATCCGGCCGGCGGCGCCAAGCAGCTGATCCGCGTCCTGACCGGCAAGGAGGTGCCGGCCGCCAAGCGCTCGACCGACCTCGGCGTCCAGTGCTTCAACGTCGCCACCGCCTACACTGCGTGGCGTGCCATCGCCCACGGCGAGCCGGTCGTTTCGCGCCTGGTCACCGTCACCGGCAATGTCCACGCACCGCGCAACTACGAAGTGCTGATCGGCACGCCGATGGACGAGCTGCTCAAGCTCGCCACACCGCACCCGGATACCGACGGCATCATCATGGGCGGCCCGATGATGGGCTTCCTGGTGCCCGACCCGCACGTGCCGGTGGTCAAGGCAACCAACTGCCTGATCGCCCACGACGACCGCCTGTTCCCGCCCAAGCCGCCGGAAATGCCGTGCATCCGCTGCGGCGCGTGTGCCCAGGCCTGCCCGCACGAACTGCAACCGTTCGAGATGTACTGGTTCGCCCGCGCCAAAAACTTTGGCAAGACGCAGGAGTACCACATCTTCGATTGCATCGAATGCGGCTGCTGTTCCTTCGTCTGCCCGTCGCGCATTCCGCTGGTCCAGTATTTCCGCTTCGCCAAGAGCGAGATCTGGGCGCGCGAACGCGAGAAGAACGCAGCCGACGGTGCCAAGGCGCGTTTCGAGTTCAAGCAGTTGCGCGAGGAGCGCGAAAAGGCGGAAAAGGCCGAAAAGCTGGCCAGGGCCGCCGCCGCCCAGGCCGCCAAGAAGGCGGCGGAAGCGGCGGCCGCGGCCGCCGCCGGGGGCGACGCAGCGGAGACCGCCGCGGCCGCGCCGGAAGTGGCGCCTGCTGCGGTCGACGCCGCAAAAGAGGCCAAAAAGGCCACCATCGAGGCGGCCATGGCGCGCGCCAAGGCGCAACGCGAAGCCGCCCAGCCGAAGAATGTCGAGGCGCTGAGCGGCGCCCAGCAGAAGGAAATCGACGAAATCGAAGCGCGCCGCCAGGTCGCCCACCTGACCGACGCCGACGCGGCCAGCCCGGCCGGCGAGAAAACCGAGTGATGTTCGCCCCCGCCCCCTATCTCCTCAAGGACGTCAGCGTCAGCCAGGTCATGACACAGGTCTGCATCGCGCTGGTGCCCGGCATCGTCGCCTACGCCTGGCTGATCGGCCCGGCCATCCTGGTCCAGCTGGCAATCGCCTCGGCCGCCGCGCTGCTCGCCGAATCGCTGATGCTCAAGCTGCGCGGCAAGCCGCAGGCGATGTTCCTCTCCGACGGCTCGGCCGTCGTCACCGCCTGGCTGATCGCCCTCACCTTCCCGCCGCTCGCCCCGTGGTGGCTGGTCGCCCTCGGCACCGTGTTCGCCATCGTCGTCGCCAAGCACCTTTACGGCGGCCTCGGGCAGAACCCGTTCAACCCGGCGATGGTCGCCTTCGCCGTCTGCATCGTTTCCTTCCCGGCGCTGATGTCGCAGTGGCCGAGCGTCGGCCTGCAGATGCCGCTGGTCGAGCAGCTCAACGTCATCCTCGGCCTGGCGCCGCGCGTCGATGCGCTGTCCGGCGCGACGCCGCTCGATGCTCTGAAGACGGCGCTCAAGCTCGGCGACAGCGGCGTCGACGTCGCCCAGCTGCTGGCCAACCAGGACATCTTCGGCAACTTCGCCGGGCGCGGCTGGGAATGGGTGGCCGCCGGCTACCTGCTCGGCGGCCTGTGGCTGTGGCAGCGCAAGCTGATCACCTGGCACGTGCCGGTCGCCTTCATCGGCGCGCTGGTGCTGATCTCCGGCGCGCTCTGGCTGTACAAGCCGGCGCAGTTCGCCAGCCCGCTATTCCACCTGTTCTCCGGCGGCGCCATGATCGGTGCCTTCTTCATCGCCACCGACCCCGTCTCCGGCTGCACGACGCCACGCGGCAAGCTGATCTTCGGCGCCGGCGCCGGCCTGCTCGCCTACATCATCCGCGTCTTCGGCGGCTACCCGGACGGCGTCGCCTTCGCCGTGCTGCTGATGAACCTGTGCGCGCCGCTGATCGACCTGCTGACCCAGCCGCCGATCTTCGGCATGAAGGACAAGGCATGACCGCGGTACCCAAGGAATTTTCCGCCGCCGGCATGGCCGCGCGCACGGCGGCGATCCTCTTCGTCTTCGTCATCATCTTCACCGGCCTGCTGTCCGGCGCCTACCTGTGGACCAAGCCGGCGATCGAAGCCTCGGCCGCCGAGGAGAAGATGAAGCTGGTCGACGAGGTGCTGCCGCGCAGCGAATACGACAACGCGCTGCTCGCCGACACCATCACCCTGCCGCCGACGCCGGAACTCGGCCTCGCCGATCCGACCGCCCTCTACCGCGCGCGCAAGGGCGGCCAACCGGTGGCCATGGTCTTCGAATCGGTCGCGCCGGACGGCTACGCCGGCAAGATCCGGCTGATCGTCGCCGTGCGCGCCGACGGCCAGGTGGCCGGCGTGCGCGTCACCCAGCACAAGGAGACCCCGGGGCTCGGCGACTACATCGAGGTCAAGAAGGACAAGAACAAGACCCATCCATGGATCACCCAGTTCGCCGGCCTGTCGCTGGCCCAGGTCGCCGACAACGAGTGGAAGGTGAAGAAGGACGGCGGCCGCATCGACTATCACGCGGGCGCAACCGTCACCCCGCGCGCCGTGTCCAAGGCCGTACTGAAGGCCGTCAAGTGGGCCGCCGCCAACCGCGACCAGATTTTTGCCGAAACGGGAGCCGCCAAATGATCACCCGCGACGAATTCCGCACCATCGCCCACAACGGCGTCTGGAAACAGAACACCTCGATCGTGCAGATCCTCGGCCTGTGCCCGCTGCTGGCGGTGACCACCAACGCGGTCAACGGCATCATGCTGTCGCTCGCGACGATCCTGGTGATGGCGCTGTCCAACGTCGCCGTCGCCTCGCTGCGCAATTTCATCCCGCACGAGATTCGCATCCCGGTCTTCATCCTCATCGTCGCCGCGCTGGTCACCGTTGTCGACCTGCTGTTCAACGCCAATCTGCACGAGCTGTATCTGGTGCTCGGCATCTTCATCCCGCTGATCGTCACCAACTGCATCGTGCTCGCCCGCGTCGAAGCCTTCGCCGCCAAGAACCCACCGCTGCAATCCACCTTCGACGGTGTCTTCATGGGCGTCGGCATGCTGTGGACCCTGGCCCTGCTCGGCGGCATGCGCGAACTGCTCGGCAGCGGCACGCTGTTCGGCGGCATCGACATGGTCTTCCCCAGCCTGCAGCCGATCCAGCTGCTGCCCGAAAGCTATCCCGGCTTCCTCCTCGCCCTGCTGCCGCCCGGCGCCTTCATCCTGCTCGGCTGCATGATCGCCTGGAAGAACTGGATGGATGCCCGCGCCGCTGCGCGCGCCCAGCGCAAGCCGCCGGCGTCGGTGGCCACCGCCGGCGCCCACTGAGCCGCCGGCCCGCCCGCCTTCGCGCGCCATGCGCATCGAACAACTCCGCCACAAACTGCAGGCGGCCGGCGCCCTGCCCTGCCACGAAGCGCGCGTGCTGCGCGCGTGGACCGCGGCCCGGCCACTGGCCGCCGGCACCCGCCGCCAGCGCGCCGAAGACTACCTGCCGCTGGCGCTGCGCACCGCCCTGCCCGGGCTCGAAGCGGAACTGCGCAACCTCGCCCGCCTGCGTTCCGCCCACCCCGGCGCCGATGGCTCGGAACGGCTACTGGTCGAACTCGCCGACGGCCAGACCGTCGAGAGCGTGCTGCTACCGCGCGACGGCGTCTGCGTTTCCAGCCAGGTCGGCTGCGCGGTCGGCTGCCAGTTCTGCATGACCGGGCGCGACGGCCTGCTGCGCCAGGTCGAGAGCGCCGAGATCGTCGCCCAGGTCGTCCTTGCGCGCGCCCGGCGCACGGTGAAGCGCGTCGTCTTCATGGGCATGGGCGAGCCGGCGCACAACCTCGACAACGTCCTCGACGCCATCGATCTGCTCGGCACCGCCGGCGGCATCGGGCACAAGAACCTGGTCTTCTCGACGGTCGGCGATTACCGCGTTTTCGAGCGTCTACCGCAGCAGCGCGTCGTGCCGGCGCTGGCCCTGTCGCTGCATTCGACCAATCCCGAACTGCGCGCCCGCCTGCTGCCCAAGGCGCCGCGCATCGATCCCGAGGAACTGGTCGAACTAGGCGAACGCTACGCACGCACCACCGGCTACCCGATCCAGTACCAATGGACGCTGCTCGCAGGCATCAACGACAGCGACGAGGAAATGGACGGCATCGTCCGCCTGCTGACCGGCAAGTACGCGATCATGAACCTGATCCCCTACAACACGGTCGACGCCCTCGCCTTCCGCCGCCCGCCCGGCGAGCGGGCCGCCGAACTGGTACGCAGCCTGCATCGCCGGCGCATCCTGACCAAGCTGCGCGATTCGGCCGGCCAGGACGTCGACGGCGGCTGCGGGCAGTTGCGGGCGCGCGCGCAATTCGCCGACGAACGGCCGCGGCGGCGCCCCGCCAGCATCCCGCTGGCCGTCGTGTCCTGAACCTGCCACCATGAAAAAAGCCGACATCGCCGAGTTCTACGCCCGCCTGCGCGCCGCCAACCCGGCGCCGGCGACCGAGCTCGAATACGCCTCGCCCTTCCAGCTGCTGGTCGCCGTCATCCTCTCCGCGCAAGCGACCGACGTCGGCGTCAACAAGGCGACGGCCCGGCTCTTTCCCGTCGCCCCGACGCCGGCCGCCATGGCGGCACTCGGCGAGGAAGGGCTGACCGAATACATCAGGACCATCGGGCTGTTCCGGACCAAGGCGAAGAATGTCATCGCCACCTGCCGCATGCTGCTCGAACGGCACGGCGGCGAGGTTCCCGAGGACCGCGCGGCACTCGAGGCGCTGCCCGGCGTCGGCCGCAAGACGGCCAACGTGGTGCTCAACACCGCCTTCGGCCACCCGACCATCGCCGTCGATACGCACATCTTCCGGGTCGGCAACCGCACCGGGCTGGCGCCCGGCAAGACCGTCGACGAGGTCGAAAAAAAGCTGCTGCGCGTGACGCCGGACGAGTTCAGGCGGGATGCCCACCACTGGCTGATCCTGCACGGCCGCTACGTGTGCAAGGCGCGCAAGCCGGATTGCGGATGCTGCGTCGTGTTCGACCTCTGCGCCTACAAGGGCAAGACGGCGTGAAGGTCGCCAGCTGCCTGGTCAGCGGCCGCCAGCCGGCGCCCGAGCTGGCGGCCACCGCCGTCCGCGAGGCGCTGGCGCGCGCCGGCTGCGAACGCGCGGCCGGCGTTCTCCTCTTTCTCACCCGCGACTTCGCGCACCACGCACAGCCGGCCGTCGTCGCCGCCGCCCGTGCCGCCGGCACCCTGGAGGTCGCCGGTTGCACCGCCTACGGCCTGCTCAGCGATGGCGGCTGGCTGCTCGACGACGCCGGCGCCGCGGCACTGGTCATCGCGCCGGACGAAGCGGCGCCGGCGGCGGTGCCGGATGCCCCGCTGCTGTCGTTCACCGGCCACCACACCCTGCCCTACGACTGGCAGGCCGGCCCGCCGCGCGCCGGCCTGCTCGATGCCGACGCCGCCGCCTGGGCGCACGGCCGGCTGTCCGACGACACCTGCGCTGCCGCCCGCCTGCCCGGCGTGCAGGCACGGCTGGCCTGTTCGTTGGGCCTGCGCCTGTTGAGCGGGGAACTCACGGTCGATGCCGTCAACGGCTACGACGTGCAGCGCATCGGCGGGCAAGCCGCCAGCGCCAGCCTGCAGCGCTGCCTGCCGGCCGATGCGCGCAACAATCCGCCGCTGCACCAGCTCGTTGTCGTCCGCCAGCCCGGGATGCCGGCCCTGCCCATCCTCACCGCCAACGGCGACGGCTCGCTGACGCTGGCCGCCCCCCTGCTCCCCGGCGAACCGGTGCGCTGGGCCATGCGCCAGCCGCTGGCGACGGAACAGGACATGCGGCAGTCGCTGCTGGCTGCGGTCAACCCCGAAACAAGGCCGGATTTCGCCGTCATGTTCTCCTGCCTCGGCCGCGGCCCGCTGTTCTACGGCGACGACGACCGCGACCTGCTGGCTTTCCGCGAGCAGTTTCCCGGCGTGCCGCTGGTCGGCGCCTACGGCAGCGGCCAGATCGCGCCGGTCGGCGGCGAAAATCGCCTGTTCCAGAACGCCGTCGTCACCCTGTTATACGAAAGCGCCCATGTTTAATCCCTCCCGCGACCAGGTCCGCCGGTTTTTCTGCGACGCCTGGAAGAAGCACCAGGAACGCCTGCCGCTGGTCGGTGCCGAAGTCACCGCCGCCGACATCGCCGCCCGCCATCCCGAATACCACGCGCTGCTGAACGATCCCGAGCAGGCGGTCGAGCACGACTGGACGCCGGAGAGCGGACAGATGAATCCCTTCCTGCACCTGTCGCTGCACCTGGCAATTCACGAGCAGGTCAGCATCGACCAGCCGCCGGGCATCCGCGCCGCGTTCGAGGCCCTGCGCGCGCGCCTCGACCCGCACGCAGCCGAGCACGTCATCCTCGAATGCCTGGGCGAAACGATCTGGCGGGCGCAGCGCCAGGGGGGGCAGATGGATGCGCTGGCCTACGTAGACGCCGTGCGGCGCAAGGCCAGCCTGATCTGAGACCGCCGGTTGCGGTCGACGTGTCCGGGAGGCGGAAATTCATCCGCCCCGCCGGAGAGGATCAGCTACGCGGCAGCGCGTAGCTGTCCTGCGTCATCAGGTCGACGCCGCACTCGAGGCGCTCGATCCAGTTGATGAACTTGTTGACGGCATCCTTGCCGACGAAGCGGTTGCCGTGCTGCGGGACGATCTGCTCGATGTCGAGCTGGCGCACCATGTTCGCCCAGTACTTGCAGATCTTGCCGGAGACGATGTAGCGCTTGTGGAAGCCTTCCATGTACTTGACGTGGCTGTCGAAGTCGGTGACCGGCTCGCCGGCGCTCGCGGAGTTCACGATGGACGCCCCGAGGTCGCCGGAGAACAGGATCTTGGCCACCGGATCGTAGAACTGGAAGTTGCCCTCGGCATGCATGAAGTGCGCCGGCAGGGCGGCGATCTTGCACTGACCGAGCGGAATCAGCACGCCTGGATCCGGGATGCCGATGATGCGTTCGGAAACATCCTTGCCGGTCGTGAAGTGCGGCACGAAGCGCGTCCACAGGCTGGAAATCATGACCTTGCAATGCGAGGCGACGAACCACTTGTTGACCGAGGCGATGATGTCGGGGTCGGGGTGCGAGGCGAAGATGTAGTCGAGATCCTTGGACGAGAAATACTTCTGCATGTCCATCAGCAGGCCGGTATAGGTCATCGTGCCGCCCGGATCGATCAGCGCGCCGTGGCCGTTGTCGACAATCAGGAACTGGTTGCACTGGACCGCACCGGTGGTCTTTTCATCGACCAGATCGTAGAAGGCGTGGACGATGTGCTTGCCATCGTTGAACAACTCGACTGCCATGATTTCTCCCCCCAGAAAATTGGGCGCAATTATCCGCCCCCGAGCCGATTCTGACCAGCATCAATCGCGTTATTGTTCGTCGCCGGGCGGTGCCACCTTGACCACTTCGTCGAGCGAGGTCAGCCCCTGCGCCACCTTCAGCGCGCCGGAGATGCGCAGCGGGCGCATGCCTTCGCGGCAGGCGAGGTCGCGCAGGGTCGCGATGTCGGCATTGGGCCGCACGTGCTTGCGCAGTTCGGGCGAGTTGAGCAGGACTTCGTAGATGCCGACGCGCCCGCTGTAGCCGGTCATGCGGCACTCCAGGCAGCCGACCGGTTGATGCAGCTGCACCGGTTCGTTCGATTTCCACGGCGCCACCAGCTGCCGCCAGGCGGCCTTCTGGTCCTCGCTGATCGGCACCGGCTTCTTGCAGTGCGGGCACAGCGTCCGCACCAGGCGCTGGGCCATGACGCCGAGCACCGTCGAGTTGATCAGGTAGGCCGGCACGCCGAGGTCGAGCAGGCGGGTGATGGCCGAGGGCGCGTCGTTGGTATGCAGGGTGGACAGCACGAGGTGCCCGGTCAACGCCGCCTGGATCGCCATTTCTGCAGTTTCCAGGTCGCGGATTTCGCCGATCATGATGATGTCGGGATCCTGCCGCATCAGCGCCCGCACGCCGTCGGCGAAGCCGAGGTCGATGTTGTGCTGGACCTGCATCTGGTTGAACGCCGGCTCGACCATCTCGATCGGGTCCTCGATGGTGCACACGTTGACCTCGGGCGTCGCCAGCTGCTTCAGCGTCGTGTACAGCGTCGTCGTCTTGCCCGAACCGGTCGGCCCGGTGACCAGGATGATGCCGTTGGGCGTCGTCGTCATCTGCTGCCAGCGCGTCTCGTCGTCCTTCGAAAAGCCGAGCGAGCGCAGGTCGCGGACCAGCACCTCGGGGTCGAAGATGCGCATCACCAGCTTCTCGCCGAAGGCTGTCGGCAGCGTCGACAGGCGCAGCTCGACCTCCTGTCCGCCCGGTGTCCGCGTCTTGACCCGGCCATCCTGCGGACGGCGCTTCTCGATCACGTCCATGCGCCCGAGCAGCTTGATGCGGCTGGTCATCGCGTTCATCACCGCCATCGGGATCTGGTACACCTGATGCAGCACGCCGTCGATGCGGAAACGGACGATGCCGACATCGCGCCGGGGCTCAATGTGGATGTCCGAGGCGCGCTGGTCGAAAGCGTACTGCCACAGCCAGTCGACGATGTGGATGATGTGCTGGTCGTTGGCGTCGAACTGGCGGTTGCCCTTGCCCAGCTCGACCAGCTGTTCGAAGCTCGACAGCCCGGCCGTCACCTCGCCCCTCGCCGCCGCCTTCTTGACCGACTTGGCGAGGTTGAAGAATTCCACCAGGTAGCGGGAAATATCCTCCGGGTTGGCCATGACCCGGCGGATTTCCTTGCGCAGGATGTGCTGCAGTTCCGGCAGCCATTCGCGGACGAAGGGCTCGGCGGTGGCGATGACGATCTCGCGCGTCGTCACCTGCACCGGCAGGATGGAAAAGCGCCCGGCATAAGCGCTCGACATGACTTCGGCGACGCCGGTGAAATCGATCTTGAGCGGGTCGATGTGCAGATAGTCGAGGCCGGTCTTGCCGGCCAGCCACTCGGTCAGGTTCTCCAGGGTGAGCAGGCGAGCCGGCTGACCGGGCGGGCGCCATTTCTGGTCGGCGATGACGACCAGCGGATGTTCCCGGGCGCTGTGCAGGCGCCGCTCGACTTTCAGCGCCTCGGCCGTTTCGCGCTCGACGAGGCCGTCGCCGACCATCCAGTCGAGCACTTCCGAAAGCGCCAGGCGGTGCTCGTGCACGTTGATTTCGTTCATGCGGCGGACTATATCATGTCATACGTAACGCTTTGTAAGCCCCGCCCGGGGCGGTAGCACTCATTTACAATTGGTCGCGGCCGGCCGCCGGCAGGCGCCTAGAATGAAGACGAAACAACCACAAGGAGATGATCATGAAAACCCGCTTGATGATGATTGGCAGTGCGTTGATGGCTTCCCTGATCTGTCTGCCGGCGCTGGCCCAGCCCGCGCAAGGCATGGGACCCGGGATGGGCGGCATGGGAATGAGCGGCATGGGGCCGGGCATGGGACCCGGGATGGGGCCGGGTATGGGCGGCCCCGGCGCCGGCATGGGGCCGCGCGGCGCCGGCCCGCGTGCCCCGCGCGACTGCGCCCAGACCGCCAACCCGGAAGCGTGCAAGGCACATCAGGCGGCGCGCGAACAGGCGCGCGAAGCGTGCAAGGACAAGTTCGGTCCCGACCGCCGGCAGTGCCTGCACGAGCAGATGCAGAACTTCGATTGCGCCAGGGCGGCCAACCCGCAGCAGTGCGAAGCGCGCAAGAAGGTCTACCAGGAATGCAAGGGCCAGACCGGCCCCGCCTTCCGCCAGTGCGTGCAGCAGAAGATGCCGCCCGCCGACTGCAGCAAGGCCGTCGATCCGCAGCGTTGCGAAATGGTCCAGAAGGCCCGCGAAGCATGCAAGGACAAGGTCGCTGCACCTGATTACATGGCCTGCCTGCGCGCCCAGTTCGGCGTGAAATGAGTGGACGGGGCGCTGCCTGACAGCGCCCCTCCTTTTGGCCCCTGACGGGCCGGTCGACCGCGACAGGCGGTCCTTTCAGCGCCGCAGGGGCCGCAGCAGGTCGCGCAGACCGTTGTGGTCGATTTCGTGCATCAGGGACAACAGGCGCCCCAGTTCGCCGGGCGGAAACCCGGCACGGGCAAGCCAGTTGAGATAATGCCCCGGCAGATCGGCCAGCACCCGGCCCCGATACTTTCCGAACGGCATGACGACCACCAACAGTCGCGCAAGTGCGGCCTCCTCCATGCAGCCTGCTAGGCCCCGAAGCCGCCCTCGCCGGCCGGCGGCGTGCAGTCACAGGCGGGGCACAGCTCTCGGCAGCCGGCGGCATCCTCCCCGATCAGCAGGCATTCGAGGACGACCCGGTCGCGTCCTTCGTTCTTCGCCCGGTACAGCGCGGTATCGGCACAGTGGATGATGGCGTCTAGGTTGGCCTGCGGATCGGCGAACACCCCGCCGATGCTGACCGTCAGCGGCAACCTGATCTCCCCGCAGACGATTGGTTGCGAGCGTATCGCCCCGAGCAGCTTGTCGGCGACCGCCTGTAGTTCCCCGAGATGCTTCAGGCCGGGGAGCGCCACCAGGAACTCCTCGCCGCCCCAGCGCGCCAACAGGTCGTAATCGCGCACCATGTGCTGGAGCATCCCGGCGACGGCGACCAGCGCCTGGTCGCCCACGGCATGGCCATGGGTATCGTTGATGGCCTTGAAATAGTCGACATCGACGATCAACAGGCCCATCAGGGTCCCCGCGCGCGCCAGGCGGTTGCGCTCCACCTCCAGCCGGGACATCATGCCGCGCCGGTTCATGACGCCGGTCAGGAAATCGGTCTGCGCCATGCGTTCCAGCTTTTCGGTACGCTCGGCCACTTCCCGCTCGAGTTCCTCGGTATGGCAGGCAATGCGTTCCGACATGGTCCTGAAGGTCTGCGTCAGGCGGCCGATTTCGTCGCCGGAGCGATCCTCGGGAATGTCCACCCGGTGACCGCTGTCGCCAAAGGCCTTGGCCAGCGCATCCAGCCGTACCACACGGCTGACCACGGTTTTCTGCAGAATGAGGAGCGCGGCGAGGAGTACGAGATTGAGCGCCACGATCAGCAGAAGCACCGCCGAAGCAAGGCCATTGCCGCCGACAGCGGCGGTCGGCGGCGTCATGGTCAGGATGAACCACTGGATTTCGGGCAGCCAGGTCAGGCCGATCAACTGACGCCGCCCCTGAACGACCAGATCCAGCGCCTCGACCTCGCTCCTGCCTCCGACCAGCGCGGCCATGGCCCGCTGCAGCGCCGCCTCGTCCTCCGGCCGGTCGAGGAGGTTGAAAACGGTGTTCTGGGCCTCCTTGCCTGCAGCCTTGCGCGCGGAGGCGAAGTCGATCATCGTCACGTCCTGATGGCCCTGGATGGCCCCGTGGCGGTCGAAAAACACCGTCATGACTCCGGGCAGATCGCTGCTGACCACGCCGTTGATGAAATCGGTAAGGTCGAGCCCGCTGCAGGCGATCGCCGCCGGTTTACCCAGCGCATCATGGACGATGGTGTTGATCCACACCTTGGTCAGCCGGGTATGGCGGTCGGTGTCGATGTTCAGTTGGGTGGTCCTGCCGCCCTTCAGCGTCAGGTAGAACCAGGCATCCTTGGCAATGCTCGGACTGACGGTATAGCGCGGCAAGTACAGGTTCGCGCCGCCACGGGCGTCGTTGTAGTAATAGTTGCCGGATCCGGCGAACACGAAGCAGTAGCTGCGGTCGCGCAGAAACTCGCGGTATTCCTCCAGTTCGCTGATCGCGGCACGGGCGATCTGCGGATTGGCCTCGTCCGCCAGCCAGGCCCTGAGCACCTGGGAGGTGGCCATTTTCTGGACCAGGGTGACTTCGCGGGTGACCATGCCGAGGACACGGCTCTTTTCGTAAAGCACGTTGCGCTCGGCGAAACGCTGGCCGAACACCGTCACCATTTCACCGGAATACCAGGCATAGAAGCGGTAGCCGGCCACGCCCCCGAGCACCGCCACGCAGGCGAGTAGCAGCAGGAAATGCAGGCGGAGACCGAATCTCATTGGGGCATGCGCATGTCGTTATTGGTTTGAACGCCGGATTTTAATTGACTTTGGCCGCCGCCATGCGCCCCATTGAAGACAATGGAAGAACAACGGGGGCATACCCGCCCCCGTATCGTCGAGGCCGCGCCGCGCTGAATGCCGCGCCCTTTTCAGGAATATTGGGCGAATGGCATTTGCAGCCGGGCGGTGGCCTGCATTTTTGCCCGGTTTGTCGCGTCGACCGCGACAAACCGGAAAACCGGCGCCTTACTTGCCCGACAGCGCCATCATCAGGTCGTTGATGCGCTTGACGAAGCCCGCCGGGTCGTCGAGTTGGCCGCCTTCGGCCAGGGTGGCCTGTTCGAAGAGCAGCGCCGCCCAGTCGGCGAAACGGCTTTCCTCGTACTTCAGACGCATCACCGCCGGGTGCTGCGGGTTGATCTCGAGGATCGGTTTGGTCGTCGGCATCGGCTGGCCGGCGGCCTTCATCAGGCGCGCCAGGTTGCCGGAAGGGTCGTGCTCGTCGGCGACCAGGCAGGCCGGCGAATCGGTCAGGCGATGCGTGATGCGCACGTCCTTGACCTTGTCGCCGAGCGACGTCTTGACCTTGTCCAGCAGTTCCTTGTACTCGTCGGCGGCCTTTTCGGCTTCCTTCTTCTCGGCTTCGTCTTCCAGCTTGCCGAGGTCCAGTCCGCCCTTGGCGACCGATTGCAGGGGCTTGCCGTCGAACTCGGTCAGGTGGCCGACCACCCACTCGTCGACACGATCGGACAACAGCAGCACTTCGATGCCCTTCTTGCGGAAGATTTCCAGGTGCGGGCTGTTCTTCGCCGCGTTGAAGGTGTCCGCGGTGACGTAATAAATCTTCTCCTGGCCTTCCTTCATGCGGCCGATGTAGTCGGCCAGCGAGACAGTCTGTTCCGGCGTATCGTTGTGCGTGGAAGCGAAGCGGATCAGGCCGGCGATTTTTTCCTTGTTGGCGAAATCCTCGCCGACGCCTTCCTTGAGTACGGCGCCAAAGGCTTCCCAGAACTTGGCGTACTTCTCCTTGTCGTTCTCGGCCAGGTCTTCAAGCATGCCGAGCACCTTGCGCGTGCAGCCACTGCGGATGCCGTCGATGTCCTTGCTCTGTTGCAGGATTTCACGCGACACGTTGAGCGGCAGGTCGGACGAATCGACCACCCCGCGCACGAAGCGCATGTAGAGCGGCATCAGCTGCTCGGCATCGTCCATGATGAAGACGCGGCGCACGTAGAGCTTGATGCCGTGGCGGGCGTTGCGGTCCCACAGGTCGAACGGGGCGCGGGCCGGGATGTAGAGCAGTTGCGTGTATTCCTGCTTGCCCTCGACGCGGGCGTGGGTCCATGCCAGCGGGTCCTCGAAATCGTGGGCGACATGCTTGTAGAACTCCTTGTACTGCTCGTCGCTGATGTCCGACTTGCTGCGCACCCACAGCGCGTTGGCCTGGTTGACGGTTTCGTCCTCGTCGGTCGTCACCTGCTCGCCCTTCTCCTGGTTCCATTCCTCCTTCTTCATCAGGATCGGCAGCGTGATGTGGTCCGAATACTTGCGGATGATGGACTTCAGCTTCCAGCTGCTGAGGAGCTCGTCCTCGCCTTCGCGCAGGTGCAGCGTGACGTCGGTGCCGCGGCCGTCCTTCTCGACCATCTCGACGGTGTAGTCGCCCTCGCCGCCGGATTCCCACTTGACAGCCTGACCGGCCTCGACGCCGGCGCGGCGGGAAACCACCGTGACCTTGTCGGCGACGATGAAGGACGAATAGAAACCGACGCCGAACTGGCCGATCAGGTGGGCATCCTTGGCCTGGTCGCCGGTCAGCGCCGAGAAGAATTCACGGGTGCCGGACTTGGCGATGGTGCCGAGGTGCGCGATCGCCTCGTCGCGGCTGAGGCCGATGCCGTTGTCGGAGATGGTGACGGTGCGCGCCGCCTTGTCGAACGAGACGCGAATCTTCAGCTCGCCGTCGTCGCCATAGAGGGCAGCGTTGTTGAGCGCCTCGAAGCGCAGCTTGTCGCAGGCGTCGGACGCGTTGGAAATCAGCTCGCGCAGGAAGATCTCCTTGTTGCTGTACAAGGAGTGGATCATCAGTTGCAGCAGCTGCTTTACTTCGGCCTGGAACCCCAGGGTTTCGCGATTGGCGTTCGCGGTTGCGGAATCGGACATGCTTGAAACTCCCTATCGAACCAAAAAGGTGGGATGGGAGATGGGGGCGTCGCCGCGGATTTCAAGTCATTCGATGCGTCCGTAGCGCACTTCGACGATGTCGATTTCGCGGACCCCGAGCGGACTCTGGAAACGCACGGTATCGCCCTCGCGCGCCTTGATCAGCGCGCGGGCCAGCGGCGAGATCCAGCTGATGCGGCCGCGCGCGACGTCGGCTTCGTCGACGCCGACGATGGTGTAGGTGCTTTCGTTGCCGTCGGCATCGGCGACGGTGACGCAGGCGCCGAAGAAGACCTGGTCGTTGTCGCCCTGGCGCAGCGGATCGACGACTTCGGCGTTGTCGAGGCGCTTGGTCAGGAAGCGGATGCGGCGGTCGATCTCGCGCAGGCGGCGCTTGCCGTAGATGTAATCGCCGTTTTCCGAGCGGTCGCCATTGGACGCCGCCCACGCCACGACTTCGACGACGTGCGGGCGCTCACGCTTGACCAGGTGTTCGAGTTCGTCCTTGAGCCGGGCATGGCCGGCCGGCGTGATGTAGTTGCGCGTTCCCGCCGGGAGCTTCAGCGCCGGTTCGAGCTCTTCATCGTCCTCGCCTTCGCTTTCCCGGACGAACGCCTTGTTCATCAATACCCGATGCTGTAGTGCTCGACGTCGACGCGGATCAGTTCGCGCCCGAGCAACGCCGCCGTGTACTTGGCGAATTGCTCGGCCCACGTGCGCTGTTCGCGGAAACGCGCCTCGCCGGCATACTTGGCGACGCTCAGGATGCGGTCGACGGCGAGGATCTTGCCGGTCGGCGTGGCCACGTCGCACTCGAGGGCCGTAAACTCGTGGTCGAACCACTTGCGGGCCTCGTCGGCCGGCGCGCCGCCGATCAGCTTGAATTCGAATTCCTTGTCCCGACCGAACGCGATGATGACGTGATGCTGCATTTTTCCCTCCTCCCGAAACTGTTCGGGTTATTCTAGCAAAACATCGCAGCTTGCAAGGGAAACGCCATGTCCACCCAGTCGCTGAACGAGACGGAAATCGCCGATATCCGCCATCACCTGCACGAGCTTCAGGTCGAGCACCGCGACCTCGACCAGGTCATCGCCCATCTCGCCGAAAACCCGCCGCCCGACGAACTGCTGGTCCGCCGCCTGAAAAAACGCAAGCTGGCGATCAAGGACAAGATCATCCTGCTCGAGGAAATGCTGGTGCCGGACATCCCGGCTTAGGGCTTGTTCCCAGTAAGCGACGGGCTGCGCCGGCTACTGGGAACAAGCCCTAATCCCGGGACGGCGGTATGCGGAAGAAGATCCAGTAGGCGCCGCCGATCGCCGCTGCAACGGCCAGTTCCCACAGGACGGGCACCTGCCACACCGCCCCGGCCAGCACCGCCAGCAGGAGCAGGTAGCGCAGCACCTTCAAGTCACAGCACCTGGCGGCCGAGATACCAGGCCAGCGCGGCCATCGCGGCGCTGCACGGAATGGTGAGAATCCACGCCCAGACGATGCCGCCGGCGACGCCCCAGCGCACGCGCCGGGCGCCGCGCGTCGAGCCGACCCCGGCGATGGCGCCGGTGATGGTGTGCGTGGTCGACACCGGAATGCCGAGCGCCGTCGCCATGAACAGCGTGATCGCGCCGCCGCTGTTGGCGCAGAAGCCGCGCGCCTGGTTCAGCTTGGTGATGCGATTGCCCATCGTCTTGACGATGCGCCAGCCGCCGAACATGGTGCCGAGGCCCATCGCCGAGTAGCAGGCAAGCACCACCCAGCCCGGCGGCGCCGTGTCGCCGGCCTGCGAAACGCCGGCGGCGATCAGCAGCATCCAGATGATGCCGACCGTCTTCTGGGCGTCGTTGCCGCCGTGGCCGAGGCTGTAGGCCGCCGCCGAGAGCAGTTGGAAGCGGCGGAAATGCTTGTCGACCTTGCGCGGCGCCATGTTGCGGCAGAGCCAGGAGACGATCACCATCAGCGTGCCGCCGATCACGAAGCCGAGGAAGGGCGCGATGAAGATGAAGGCGATGATCTTCAGCACGCCGCCCATGATCAGGCCGCTGAAGCCGACCTTGGCCAGCGCGGCGCCGACCAGGCCGCCGATCAGGGCATGCGAGGACGACGACGGGATGCCGTAGTACCAGGTGATGACGTTCCACAGGATGGCGCCGACCAGCGCCCCGAAGATGATGTAGTAATCGACGATGGCCGGGTCGATGGTGCCCTTTCCGATGGTCCTGGCGACGGTCAGGTGGAACAGGAAATAGGCCAGGAAGTTGAAGGCCGCCGCCCAGATGACGGCCTGGAACGGCTTGAGGACGCGCGTCGAGACGATGGTGGCGATCGAGTTGGCGGCGTCGTGGAAGCCGTTCATGAAATCGAACAGCAAGGCGACGGTGACCAGGGTGATGATCGCCCCGACGCTGATGTGCAGGTTGTCCATGCTGGAAAACCCGCTCAGGAATTTTCGAGAACGATGGCTTCGACCGTTCCGGCGACATCCTTGCAGCGATCGGTGACCGATTCGAGCAGTTCGTACATTTCCTTGAGCTTGATCACCTGCCGGACGTCCGGCTCCTCGCGGAAGACCTTGGACATCGCTTCACGCAACATGCGATCGGCGTCGGACTCCAGCGCGTCGATCTCGTGGCACAGCTTGAGGATGGCCGGCGCGTTCTCCATGCTGTGCAGCAGGCGGACCAGCGCCTTGACGCGCACGCAGGACTGCTCGGTGATGTCGGCGAGCGCCTTGGCATCGGGCGGCACGTGATGGATGTCGTAGAGCGCCATCGACTCGGCGACATCCTGGATGATGTCGAGGATGTCGTCCATGCTGTTGATCAGCTGATGGATTTCATCGCGGTCGAAGGGGGTGATGAACGAGGTGTGCAGTTGGGCCAGCGTGTCGTGCGTGATCTTGTCGGCCTGGCGCTCGATGTCGTCGATCGCGTCGGCGTGACCGGCCGCCTGGCCCGGCTTGTCAACCAGCGCGCCGATCATTCCGGAAAGCTCCTTGCCTCCCCGCACGATCAACTCGGCATGCGCGTTGAACAGGTCGAAATACTTGCCCTCCCTGGGCATCAATCTTCCGAACATGACAGTCCTGTGAAGTTATTATTACGCCCGCCATTCTACCATGCACGGCCGACGCCCTCGCTTGCGGATAAAATGCAGCATGCGCCGATTCGCCTTCAGCGCGGACGCCTTCGGCGACCGCTTCGACCTCGCCGACCTGCCACTGCCCCGCCCGCCGCGCGGCTATGCCGTGCAGATGCTGGACACCGACACCCTGCTCGACCGCCATACCGGCGCCTTCCTGCCGGTTCGCGCGAGCGGCCTCGCCGGCCTGTTCGCCACCTTCGACGAGGCCTATGCCGCCGCCTGCCGCTGGGTGGAAGCACACTGCGCGACGCCGCAGGAACATCGCCTGGCCATCGTCCCCGCCGGTTTCGACGACCTCCTGCAGCGCCACGTGCTGATCTACGGCGTCCTTTGCTGTCGACCCTGAAAAGCTGCCCATTTCCGGAGAAAGCCATGTCCCGCCCGTTCAATCCCCGCCCGCTCGGCCGCAGTGACCTGATCGTTCCCGAGGTCTGCCTCGGCACCATGACCTTCGGCGAGCAGACCGGCGAGGCCGATGCCCATGCCCAGCTCGACTTCGCCCTGGCGGCCGGCGTCAATTTCATCGACACCGCCGAGATGTACGCCGTCCCGGCGCGCGCCGAAACCTGCGGCGCCTCCGAAAGCATCGTCGGCCGCTGGCTGAAGCGCCAGCAACGCGAGCGGATCGTCGTCGCGACCAAGGTCGCCGGCCCCTCGCGCAACCTCGACTGGATCCGTGGCGGCCCGCCGGCACTCGACCGCGCCAACATCCGCGCCGCCATCGACGGCTCGCTGCGCCGCCTGCAGACCGACTACATCGACCTCTACCAACTGCACTGGCCGGAGCGCAACCAGCCGATGTTCGGCCAGTGGCAGTACGACCCAACCAAGGAGCGCGCCTGCACGCCGATCCGCGAGCAGCTCGAAACGCTGGCCGAGCTGGTCGCCGCCAGCAAGGTGCGCGCCGTCGGGCTGTCCAACGAACACCCGTGGGGCGTCATGCAGTTCCTGCGCCTGGCCGACGAACTCGGCCTGCCGCGCGTCCTGTGCACGCAGAACGCCTACAACCTGCTGACCCGGACCTTCGAAACCTCGCTCGCCGAAGTCTGCCACCGCGAACAGGTCGGCCTCCTCGCCTACTCGCCGCTCGCCTTCGGCCACCTCACCGGCAAATACCTCGCCGACCCCGCCACGCCCGGCCGCATCAGCCGCTGGCCGGCGTTCGGCCAGCGCTACTCCAAGCCCAACGTCGTGCCGGCAGTCACCGCCTACGTCGCCCTCGCCCGCCGGCACGGCCTGACGCCGGCGCAGCTGGCGCTCGGCTTCGTGCGTTCACGCTGGTTCGTCAGCAGCACCATCGTCGGCGCCTCGTCGCTCGCCCAGTTGCAGGAAACGCTGCCGGCGACACAGACGCCGATGCCGCCCGAACTGCTCGCCGAGATCGACGCCATTCACCTGCGCTACACCAATCCGGCGCCATGAGCCGTTCGCTGTTCGCGGCCCTCGCTGCCGCCCTGGCGGCCACGGAAATCGGGCAAAAACTGGCGTTGACCGCAGCCGTCGCCGCCGACTGGCAGGCCGGCCGCCTCGACTGGCGGGATGCGGCGCCGGTCGTCCTCGTCTGCGGCCTTCCGGCGCGGCCGGAACTCGTCCCGCACCGCCAGGTGCCGCAACGCGGCACCAGCAGCCCGCAAGGCCGCGCCCGCCTGCTGCACGCCATCGTCCACATCGAGTTTTCGGCGATCAACCTGGCCCTCGATCATGCCGCCCGCTTCCGCGGCATGCCCGAGCAGTATTACGCCGACTGGATCGGCGTCGCCGCCGAGGAGGCCGAACACTTCATCATGCTGCGCCAGCGCCTGCAGGCGCTCGGCCACGACTATGGCGATTTCCCGGCGCACGCCGGGCTGTGGACGATGGCCGAGAAGACCGCCGGCGACGTCCTGGCGCGCATGGCGCTGGTGCCACGTCTGCTCGAAGCGCGCGGCCTCGACGCGACGCCGCCCATCCAGCGCCGGCTGGCGGCGGCCGGCGACGACGAGTCCGCCCGCCTGCTCGACGTCATCCTGCACGACGAGATCCTTCATGTCGGCCTTGGCGACCGGTGGTTCCGTACGCTCTGCGCGCAACGCGGACTCGAACCGGAAAGCACCTATCGCGACCTGTTGCGCCGCTTCGAGGCCCCCTGGCCGCAGGCCCCGATGAACGAGGCGGCGCGCCGGCAGGCCGGTTTCAGCGTCCTCGAACTGGCGGCATTGGCAGAAAAAATGTAGAATAATCAATTCAATGCGCTGATGTTTCGCCCGCAGTAACGCCGAGCAGCCCCCGGTTTTTCAGGTTCTTGTGCAGGATTCACCCCATTGATTCGTTCCCCGGCATGGCTGCGTCGGGGTCACCCAGGCCGCCCGACCTTCGGGCCAATCCGTCGCCACTTAGAACAACGTCAAGGGCGGCGAGGAAAGGAAACAGCATCATGTCGACATCTGTCGAAAGCTTTGCCGACCTCGGTCTAAGCGACACGCTTCTACAAACGCTCACCCAGATCGGCTACGAAACCCCGTCGCCGATCCAGGCCCAGTGCATCCCCGTCCTGCTCGAAGGTCACGACCTGATCGGCATGGCGCAGACCGGCACCGGCAAGACCGCCGCCTTCGCACTGCCGCTGATGGAAACCATCGACGTCAAGCTGATGAAGCCGCAGGCGCTTATCCTGACGCCAACGCGCGAACTGGCGATCCAGGTCGCCGAGGCGCTGCAGAGCTACGCCAAGAACCTGCCCGGCTTCCACGTGCTGCCGATCTACGGCGGCCAGAGCTACACCATCCAGTTGAAGCAGCTGGCGCGCGGCGCCCACGTCATCGTCGGCACGCCGGGCCGGGTCATGGACCATCTCGAGCGCAAAACGCTCAACCTCGACAATCTCAAGACCCTCGTCCTCGACGAAGCCGACGAAATGCTGCGCATGGGCTTCATCGACGACGTCGAATGGATTCTCGAGCACACGCCCGAGCAGCACCAGACCGCGCTGTTCTCGGCCACCATGCCCGAGCAGATCCGCCGTGTCGCCCAGAAATACCTGGTCGAACCGCGCGAGATCAAGATCAAGTCGGCCACCGCCACCGTCGCCGCCATCCGCCAGGTCTACTGGCAGGTGTCCGGCATGCACAAGCTCGACGCGCTGACCCGCATCCTCGAAGTCGAGGACGACTTCGACGCCGCCATCATCTTCGTCCGCACCAAGACCGCCACCGTCGAACTCGCCGACAAGCTCAACGCCCGCGGCTACGCTGCTGCGGCGCTGAACGGCGACCTCAACCAGCAGATGCGCGAACGCGTCATCGAGCAGCTGAAGTCGGGCGCGCTGGACATCGTCATCGCCACCGACGTCGCCGCGCGCGGCATCGATGTGCCGCGCATCAGTCACGTCGTGAACTACGACATCCCCTACGACACCGAGGCCTACGTGCACCGCATCGGCCGCACCGGCCGCGCCGGGCGCACCGGCAACGCCATCCTCTTCGTCGCGCCGCGCGAGATCCGCATGCTGCGTACCATCGAGCGCGCCACGCGGCAGCCGATCGCGCCGCTGACCCTGCCCAGCCGGGCCGACGTCACCAACAAGCGCGTTGCCGGCTTCAAGGAAAAGGTCGCCGAAGTGCTCAACGCCGAAGGCCTCGAGTTCTTCGCCAACATCGTCTCGCAGATCGCCGAGGAGCAGAATGTCGGCGCCGAGGAAGTCGCCGCCGCGCTGGCAATGATGGCGCAGGAAGGCAAGCCGCTGCAGATCGCCGGCGAGGACCCGCCGCCGGCGCGCCCGATGCGCGGCGACGACCGCCGCCAGGCGAGCTTCGGCGAGCGCGACGAACACCGGCCACGCTTCGGCGAACGTCCCGCCTTCCCGGACCGCGGCGGCGACAAGCCGCGCTTCGAGCGCCCGCGCGACCACGAGGATCGCCGCCAGCGCACGCCGCCCACTGGCGACATGGTGCGCTACCGCATCGACGTCGGCCGCGAGCACGGTGTCCAGGTCAAGGACATCGTCGGCGCCATCGCCAACGAAGCCGGCATCGAAAGCCGCTTCATCGGCCGCATCGCCCTCTACGAGGAATCGAGCACCATCGAGCTGCCGGCCGGCATGCCTAGCGAGGCGGCCAACGCGCTGAAGCGCACGCGCGTGCGCGGCGTGCCGATCAACCTGCGGCCGGACGAAGGCCGACCCGACAGCGCCGGCGGCGAGCGCAAGTTCAAGAAGAAGCCCAACTACTGATTCCGGGCGACGACGACAGAAAGAGCCACGGCATGATCCGTGGCTTTTTTGTACTTGCGCAACAAATGGGAATAATTCTTGTTTACATCGGATGCCGCCAGGATTAAGATGCGAACCATTCTCATCAATGAGGAATGGCTATGCAGACCCTGCTCCTGAACATCTCGCTCGCCGGCATCCTGCTCTGGTGCCTGCTGCTTGCGGTGCCGGTGTAGCGATGCCGGCCGCCGAACTCTGGGCCGGCGCCCTCAGCCTGCTGCTGATCCACAGCGAAAGCGGCTGCCCCCATTCCGCACTGAACGCAGCCCGCCTGCTCGACCGCCTCTGCGATTCGCCGGAACTCGACGAGGAAACCCGCTGCCTGTGCGAGCGGGCCAGCCAGCGCCTGACCAACAGCCGCAAACAGGAGGTGTGCCATGCTCGCCCCGCTTAAGGATCGCTCGCAGATCGAGCGCGAAATGCCGCCCCTCGGGGCCGACCCGCACATCAACCGGCTGGAAACCGAGAATCTGGCGCTCCGCCAGGCGCTGCGGCAATCCCGGCAGGCCCAGAAACGCAGCGCCGCCCTGGGCGCGCGTAAAGTGGTCGCCCAGAGCAACGAGATCAGCCGCCTGCAAAGCCTGCTTGAAGCCAGTCGCGAGCGGGTGGCGGCGCTCGAATCGGGGCAGGCGATCGTCGAACTCGGCCAGCGGCTGATGGCCCTGGGCGAAGCCAACGAGCAACTGGCCGAGGCCGCCCGCCGCGTCTGGCTGCTCGACAAGACGGTGTGCGCAGCGCACGAGGAATGCACCCGCCTGGCCCGCGAACGCGACCGGGCCATCCACTGTCTCGAAGCCAACGCCCGCGCCGGCCTCAAGGTCCTCGACTGACCGCCCTTTCGTCTTCCCCCGCCAGCTAACCGGGACACCGGCCAGCCAGCCCCTTTGCCAAGGAGCTTCCCATGTCCCAGCTACCCTTCCACGTCGCCGGCGGCCTGTTCAGGCAGTCCGGCCCCGCCCTCACCCTGCCCCGCCCGCAGGAAACCCCGACGCCCGTGCGCGGCTCGCGCCGGCGCAAGCTGTGGGAGATTCCGCACAAGTTCCATTGCCCGGTGATCGGCGTCTGCTTCGGCGTCGAGGAACTGCGCACCCTGATGTCGCGGGTCATGCACTTTCCGCGCGAAACGACCGATTTCGTCCTCCACACCACGGCGGTCGGCGCCTGCGAGGAGCGCAGCCAGCTGGCCGACATCCTGCACAAGCATCTGGAAAAGCGTTTCCAGCTCACCGTCCGCCGCTTCGCCGGCGCCCGCGACAGCGCCGGCCTGGCGGTCCTGTGGCACGAGGAAACACGACGCGGCAGCGAGATTCCGGCGGCGCTCTGGGCCTGCTGGACGCATCCGGCCTGCGATGCGCGGCTGGAGCAGGAAATCTACGGCGACATCCACATGATCCAGCACCAGATTGGCAGCGGCACACGGGCCGACCTTGCCACGCTGAAGTCGCTGCGTGCCGAGAACGCCGAACTGCGCCGCCAGCTCGACGCTGCCCGCCACGAAAGCGAAGCGATGCGCGCCGAGAAGTCGCGCGAGACGCAGGCGCTCGGCCAGCGCATCGTCGAACTGCGCGCCGACCTCGCCGGCAAGGAGGCCTGGGGCGCCAGCCTCAATGCCCGGCTCGACACCCTGCGCCAGACGCTGCCCGACCTGCGCGACCGCCAGGCGCTGGCGCGCCGGGCGCATGACGCCGAGGCGCGCGCCGGTGCGCTGGCCGCCAGCGCCGCGGCGCTGGAAGACGAGGTCATCCGCCTGCGCCGCCGCCTGGCGCTGGCCGAGGAAAACAACCCGGCACCCGGCCCTGAAAATGGCCTCGATTCGCCGGTCGACCGCGACGAGCCGGCGATCCTGGCCGGCAAGTGCGTGCTCTGCGTCGGCGGCCGCTCGGGGGCGGTCGATGCCTACCGGCAGATGATCGAGGTGCGCGGCGGCCGTTTCCTGCACCACGACGGCGGGCTGGAGGAAAGCCTGCACCGCATCGACGGCGCGCTGGCCGCCGCCGACCTGGTCATCTGCCAGGCCGGCTGCATCAGCCACAACGCCTACTGGCGGGTGAAGGAACAGTGCAAGCGCAGCGGCAAGCGTTGCCTGTTCCTGAAGTCGTCAGGGGTGACCGGGCTATCGCGCCTGATCGATGCCAGCGTGCGCGACGAAACACTACCGGTAGTTGAAAATAGCGACTGAAGCACTAGATACAGTAGCCTTTTCTTGACAGCCTGCGGGTGACGCCCATAGACTGTCTCCCGTTGATGGTTCCCCATCCGGGGATTAAAAGGGAATCCGGTGCCAGGCTGAATGCCTGAAATCCGGGGCTGCCCCCGCAACTGTCATCGGCGAGCGTTCCGCCCATCTTTGCCACTGGTCACCGACCGGGAAGGCGGCGGAAAGCGTCGAGCCGAGAGCCAGGAGACCTGCCGCAACGTCCTTCCAACCAACGATGGGGCGGGGTGTCCCTGAAAGGTCTGTGCGTGGCAGTGTTTGCATCCGTTCGTGAGCGTCGACCGCAACCGGCTTGTGCCGGGCGGCGCGGTGTCGCGTCCGGCGCGCGCTTCCGGTTCTCCGCCCCCCAAGCCGGAGAATCGTCGTGTCCCCGAACGTATTAGCGCTTTCCGCCCACAGCGTGGCGGCCCTGCAGGTCATCCGCCGCAACGGCGCCGTCGTCGACTTCCATGCCGAGAAGATCTCTGTCGCCCTGACCAAGGCCTTCCTCGCCGTCGAGGGCAGCCAGAGCGCGGTGTCGTCGCGCGTCCGCGAGGTCGTCGCCCGCCTGACCGATACCGTCGTCCGCTCGCTGACCCGCCGCCTGCCCGACGGCGGCACGGTGCATATCGAGGACATCCAGGATCAGGTCGAACTGGCGCTGATGCGCGCCGGCGAGCACGACGTGGCGCGCGCCTACGTGCTCTACCGCGAGCGGCGGGCGGCCGAGCGGGCGACGCTGGCCGTGGCGGCAGGCACGCCGACGCTGCATGTGACGGTCAACGGCGAACGCCGCCCGCTCGACATCGCCGCCCTGCTGGAAACCTGCGAAGCCGCCTGCGCCGGTCTGGGCGAAAGCGTGTCGGCGCGCACCATCCTCGACCATGCATTGAAGAACCTCTACGACGGCGTCGCGCTGGCCGACGTGCGGCAGGCGCTGATCCTCGCCGCGCGCACGCTGATCGAGCGCGAACCGGGCTATGACTACGCCACTGCCCGCCTGCTGCTGGCCAGCCTGACGGCAGAGGCAGTCGGCCATGCCGTGGCGCCGGCAGCGTCGGCTGCGGTCAACGCCGAATATCTGCCGGTTTTCATCAAGCGCGGCATCGCCGCCGAACTGCTCGACCCGCGGCTGGCCGACTTCGACCTCGACCGTCTCGCCGCCGCGCTGCAGCCCGAGCGCGACAAGCTGTTCGGCTACCTCGGCCTGCAAACCCTGTACGACCGCTATTTCCTGCACCTCGACGGCCGCCGCATCGAGACGCCGCAGATCTTCTTCATGCGCGTCGCGATGGGGCTGGCACTCAACGAGATCGACCGCGAGGCGCGCGCCATCGAGTTCTACGACCTGATCTCCGGCTTCGACTTCATGTGCTCGACGCCGACGCTGTTCAACAGCGGCACGCTGCACTCGCAGCTGTCGTCGTGCTATCTGACCACCGTCGCCGACGACCTCGACGGCATCTACCAGAGCATCAAGGAAAACGCCCTGCTCCAGAAATACGCCGGCGGGCTGGGCAACGACTGGACGCCGGTGCGCGCACTGGGCAGCCGCATCAAGGGCACCAACGGCCAGAGCCAGGGGGTGATCCCCTTTTTGAAGGTGGTCAACGACACGGCAGTCGCCGTAAACCAGGGCGGCAAGCGCAAGGGGGCGGTGTGCGCCTATCTCGAAACCTGGCACCTCGACATCGAGGAATTCCTCGAACTGCGCAAGAACACCGGCGACGAGCGCCGCCGCACGCACGACATGAACACCGCCAACTGGATTCCCGACCTGTTCATGCAGCGCGTGATCGCGGGCGGCGAGTGGACGCTGTTCTCGCCGGTCGACGTGCCCGATCTGCATGAAAAGACCGGCGCCGAATTCGTCGAAGCCTACGAGGCTTATGAAGCCCGGGCCGCCGCCGGCCAGCTCCGGCTGCACAAGAAGCTTCCCGCCGTCCAGCTGTGGCGCAAGATGCTGACCATGCTGTTCGAGACCGGGCACCCGTGGATCACCTTCAAGGACGCCTGCAACCTGCGCTCGCCGCAGCAGCACGTCGGCATCGTGCATTCGAGCAACCTGTGCACCGAGATCACGCTGAACACCTCGGATTCGGAAACGGCGGTGTGCAACCTCGGCTCGGTCAATCTACCGGCGCACCTCAAGGACGGCGCGCTGGATCAGGCCAGGCTCGCCCGCACCATCCAGACGGCCATGCGCATGCTCGACAACGTCGTGGACATTAATTTCTACGCGACGCCCAAGGCGCGCAACGCCAACCTGCGCCACCGGCCAGTCGGCCTCGGCATCATGGGTTTCGCCGACTGCCTGTACGAAATCGGCCTTTCCTACGCGTCGACCGCGGCTGTCGAATTCGCCGACCGCAGCATGGAAGCCGTCTGCTACCACGCCTATTGGGCCTCCACCGAACTCGCCCGCGAGCGCGGCCGCTATTCGAGCTTCGCCGGCAGCCTGTGGGATCGCGGCATCCTGCCGCACGAATCCATCGACCTGCTCGCAGCCCGGCGCGGCGAGGCGGTCGAGGTGAACCGTGACACCACGCTCGAATGGGCCGCGCTCAGGGAACGCATCGCGACGCACGGCATGCGCAACTCCAACTGCGTCGCCATCGCGCCGACCGCGACCATCTCCAACATCGTCGGTGTCTCGGCCAGCATCGAGCCGGCCTACCAGAACCTCTACGTCAAATCGAACCTGTCCGGCGAGTTCACCGTGGTCAACGAAGCGCTGGTGCGCGACCTCAGGGCACTCGATCTGTGGGATGAAGTGATGGTCGCCGACCTCAAGTACTTCGACGGCTCGCTGGCTCGCATCGACCGCGTGCCCGACGAACTCAAGGCGCGCTACGCCACCGCCTTCGAGATCGACCCGGTGTGGCTGATCGAAGCCGCCGCGCGCCGGCAGAAATGGATCGACCAGGCGCAATCGCTGAACCTCTACCTCGCCCTGCCCTCCGGCAAGAAGCTCGACGAAATCTACAAACTCGCCTGGAAACGCGGGCTGAAAACCACCTACTACCTGCGCACCCTGGGCGCCAGCCAGGCCGAGAAAGCCGGCGGGCGCGACGATGCAGTGGTCACCGAGGAGGCGCCGAAATTCTGCGCCATCGACGATCCGGAATGCGAGGCATGCCAATGAACGCCGCCTTCCGTTTCGACGATTGGGACACGCCGGCCACGCCGGTTGCGGTCGCCCCCGAAAAACCAGCAAAAACCGAGGTCGACCGCAACCAACCGACGCGGCTGGCCCCGATCAACGCCGCCGACAAGCGCATCGTCAATGGCCAGGCCGACATCAACCAGCTCGCCCCCTTCAAGTACCCGTGGGCCTGGGAATTCTTCCTCAAGGCCAACCGCAACCACTGGACGCCGCTGGAAATCTCCATGGCGCAGGACGTGCACGACTACCACCACAAGCTGACGAGCGCCGAGCGCCACGTTTTCGAGAACGTGCTGGCCTACCTGACGACCTCCGACATCCTCGCCATGCGCAACATCGGCCTGGCGGTCATGGAGAAGATGAGCGCGCCCGAATTGCAGATCTACCAGGCCCGGCAGGTTTACGAGGAAGCGCTGCACACCTGGACCTACCAGCACTGCATCGAAAGCCTCGGCCTCGACCAGCAGGAGATCTACAACCGCTACCGCGTCGTGCCGGCAATCCACGGCAAGATCGCGCTCGCCAACCGGCGGCTGGAAAAGGTGCTGCGCTCGGACTTCGACCTGACGGACCGCGCCAACCTGCACGAATTCGCGCTCTCCTACTTCTTCTTTGCCGTCATCTTCGAAGGCTGCTGGTTCTACAACGGTTTCACCCCGGTCTTCGCGCTGCAGCGGCGCGGCCTGATGAAGGGCGCCGCCGAGCAGTTGCAATACATCATGCGCGATGAGGTGCTGCACTGCGCCTTCGGCATCCGCGTCGTCCGGGAGCTGTTGAAGGAAGAAGACATGACGCTCGACCCGCAGGCGCTGCGCCAGTTGTGGGACGAAGCCGAAGCCGCTGAAACCGCCTACGCGGCTTTCATCCTGCGCGATCCCATCCTCGGCTACAACGCGGAACTGCACGTGCAGCAGTTCCGCTTCATCGCCAATCGCCGCGCCCGGCAAGTGGGCGTCGAGGAACCCTTCCCCGGCGCCGAAAACGTCCTGCCCTGGCTCGACGAGCAGGCCAATCTGCGCAAGGAGAAGAACTTCTTCGAGACGCGCGTCACCGAATACCAGACCGGCGGCGCGCTGGCGTGGGAGTGATCGAAAGTCCGGCGGCGCTGGCCGTCCGCCGGCTCGCGGCCGGGGATCGCGCCATCATCCTGGCGCACCTGCTGGCGCTCGACCGCGACGACCGCTACGGGCGCTTCGGCAGCGCTCTTTCGGATCATGCCATCGCCACCTATGTCGGCCGCCTGCGCCTCGATCATGACGCCGGTTTCGGCATCGTCGATGCATCCGGGCTGCTTACCGGCTTCATCCACCTCGCCGTCCACGCCCCGAGCGGCGAAATCGGCGCCAGCGTCCTGCCGGAAAGCCGCCGACAAAGGCTGGCCCGCCGGCTGTTCGCCGCCGCCTTTCGCCATGCCCGCCACCGCAGCCTCGACACCATCCACCTGGCCACCGGCCACCCGGCGGCCCTGCGCATCTGCCACACCCTCGGGCTGGCGGTCGACCTCCGCCCGACCGCGCCGCGCGCCATCGTTCGCCTGATCTAGGGCGTGCTCACAATTACCGGCGGGACTGCATCGCTTACCGTGAGCACGCCCTGAGCCCCTTCCCCACCCCACCGCAGCAACAATCGTCGCTGCGCGGCCAGCCACTCCCTTCCGGCAAATGCTTGCCGACGTTGTGCAGATGCAACATTTCCGGCCAGGCAACCGGAAGTCAGTTGACAGTCATTCTCATTAACAACAAAATGAGAGCCATTCTCGTTTGTATTCGTATCCAGATGAAACAGCCCAACATCCCCCTGCCGGTTCACCCCGCCGCCTCGGCACCGTCGGCCCAACGCCCCCGCGTCGATAGCGAAGCGCTGCTGCAAGGTGCGGCTGCGCTGGAGATCGACCACGCCGGCCAGACCTACCTGCTGCGCGTTACCCGTGAAAACAAGCTGATCCTGACCAAGTAACCGTTTCCGTTGTCCATCTCTCGTTCCCGGTAGCCAGCAAGCATGAAGCCAGCAAGCCAACGGTTTTTTTCCCGGCGAACGACACGGCTGGAAAAAAACCGATGAGCCATGTCCTTTCCCGCCCTTCCCCCTTCCAGCGCAGCGGCCTGCTGGGCGCCGTCGTCGCGCTGCATGCCGGCATCCTGCTGCTGATCCTGGCAGCAAAGACGGTCGCCCCCCAGATCATGGCCATGCCGCTGGTCGTCGACCTGCTGCAGCCGCCGGAAGTCCGGAAGGAACCCGAGGCCAAGCCGCTGCCGGTCGCCCGCCCGCAGCCGCAGCGCCAGAAGCCGGTGCCGACCCCCAGGACGCCGGTGCCGGCGCTCGAAACCACGACCAGCACCGCGCCCGCCCCCGAGGCCGTGGTCGCCGTGCCGCCCGAGAACAAGTCGACCAGCACCGCCCCGGCGGCCGCCGCCGAGTCGTTCAGCGCGGCGCGTTTCGACGCCGACTACCTGCGCAACCCGGCGCCGCCCTATCCGGCGCTCGCCAAGCGCATGGGCGAGCAGGGCAAGGTCGTCCTGCGCGTTTCGGTCACGCCGCAGGGCACGGCCGACAGCGTGGACATCAAGACATCGTCAGGCAGCCCGCGCCTCGACGAATCGGCCCTGAAGACCGTCCGCAACTGGAAGTTCGTTCCCGCCAAACGCGGCGACGTGGCCGTCCAGAGCTGGGTGCTCGTCCCAATCATCTTCAAACTGGAGCAGTAATCATGCAGGAAAATTCTTTCGGCTTCGCCCATCTGCTGGCCCGCGGCGACGCCGTTTCGCACACCGTCGCCGTCATCCTGGCCGTGATGTCGATCGCCAGCTGGTACCTGATCCTGGCCAAGACATGGGACTGGTGGCAGATGCGCCGCGCCGCCCGCGCGGTCGGCGCCTTCTGGTCGGCGAGCAGCGTCGGCGAAGGAATCGAGCGCCTGCGCGAGGCGGGCGCCGACAGCCCCTACGCCCAGCTCGCCACCCAGGCCAACATCTGCAACGCCGACTGCGAAACCGCCGCCGGCCGCCTGGCCGCCCGCTTCGATCCGTCCGAACAGATGGAGCGCGCGCTGCGCCAGCAACTCTCGGGCACCCAGGCGGCACTGGAGAACGGCCTGACCTTCCTCGCTACCACCGGCGCCACGGCGCCCTTCGTCGGCCTCTTCGGCACCGTCTGGGGGATCTACCACGCCCTGCTCGCCATCGGTCTCTCCGGCCAGGCAGCGCTGGAGAAGGTCGCCGGCCCGGTCGGCGAGGCGCTGATCATGACCGCCGCCGGCCTCGCCGTCGCCCTGCCGGCAGTCTTCGCCTACAACGCCTTCACCCGCGCCAACCGCGTGCTGCTCGCCGATCTCGACGCCTTCGCCCACGACCTGCACGCCTTCTTCACGGTCGGCAAGCCCTTCGTCGCCAACAGCGCGCAGATCCACCCGATGCGCGCCCGCGCCGCCAGCGGAGCCGCGTGATGGCGATCGGCAGCTTCAACTCGCCCGGCACCCAGGCGCCGATGGCGGAGATCAACACGACGCCGCTGGTCGACGTCATGCTCGTCCTGCTCATCATCTTCATCATCACCGCGCCGCTGATGACGCACTCGGTCAAGGTCGAGCTGCCGCGCGCCGCGAGCGCGCCGACGGAAGACAAGCCCTTGACCCTGCAGGTCAGCATCAACGCCGACAACCGCGTTTTCGTCGGTGCCGAGGCAGTCGACCGCGACAGCCTCGAAGGCCGCTTCCGCGAGGCGCTCGCCCGCGACGCGAATGTCGAGATGCACCTCAAGGCCGACCGCAGCACGCGCTACGAGGCGGTCGCCGAAACCATGAGCGCCGCCCGCCGCGCCGGTCTGGGCAAGATCGGTTTCGTCACCCAGCCGGGGGGCGAAGCGCGCTGAAACCTCTTTTCAACAATACTCAAGCCAGCCAGCCGCAGTAGCCAGCAGGAGCAGCAAGCCAGCCAGAGAAACCAGGGAGTCTTACCATGTCGTTCGCCAAGAAGCTCGTTTCCGCGCTGGCCCTTTCCGCTGTGCTGGCCGCCCCCGCCCTTGCCCTCGAATACCCGATCGGCGTGCCGCAGCAGCGCGCCGGCATGGAGATCGCCGCCGTTTACCTCCAACCGATTGAAATGGAACCGGAAGGCATGATGCGCAAGGTCGCCGATTCCGACATCCACATCGAGGCCGACATCCACGCGCTGGCCAACAACCCGAACGGCTTCGAGGAAGGGGCGTGGATCCCCTATCTGGTCGTCAAGTACGAAGTCTCGAAGATCGGCGGCGACCACAAGGTGGCCGGCGACTTCATGCCCATGGTCGCCAACGACGGCCCGCACTACGGCGAGAACATCAAACTGGCCGGCCCCGGCAAGTACAAGGTGAAGTACACCATCCTGCCGCCGTCGGCCAACCCGCATTCCCATTTCGGCCGCCACACCGACCGCGCCACCGGCGTCCGCCCGTGGTTCAAGCCCTTTGAAGTCGAGTACGAATTCACCTACGTCGGCATCGGCAAAAAAGGCGGCTACTGATCATGCGCCTCTCGAAACTGACCGCCGCGCTCGTCGCGGCGGGGCTGGCCCTGCCCGCCTGCGCCGCCTCCGACGCCGCCACCCTGCAAAAACTGATGGAGCGCATGGAAAAACTCGAGGCCCGCAACGCCGAGCTGGAAAAGGAAGTCAAGGCGCTCAAGAACGAAAGCGCCGAAATCGCCAAGGGCCTCGACAGCCCGCGCCTCTCGGAAAGCGAGCCGGAACTGACGGTGCGCCTGAAGGCGACCGAAAAAGACGTCCTCGAGATGAAGAAATCGTCCAAGGTCGTCGAATCGCTGGAAGGCATCAAGGCGACCGCCGCCCTCGCCACCGTCGTCCAGGGCGCCAGCGGCCTGCCTTCGGGCACGCCGGATTCAGGTACCCAGCTCAACTACCGCGCCGACGTCACGGTCGAGTTGCCGTTGCAGCCGATCGGCGACATCGAGCACAAGCTGTTCGGCGGTTTCCGCATGGGCCAGGGCCAGGGCCTCAACACCGCCTTCTCGGCCCTCGGCTACTACGCCAGCGCCCCCAACGCCCTGGCCTTCCGCGCCAGCGGCGCCAGCCCCGACGACTCGGTGGTCATCCTCGGCCAGGCCTACTACCAGGCGGCGATCCCGCTGCCCTTCGGCGGCTTCAAGCCCTACTCGCGGGAGACGCTGGACATCACCTTCGGCAAGATGGACATCTTCAGCTTCTTCGACCAGAACGCGGCAGCCGGCGACGAAACGCGCCAGTTCCTCAACTCGGTCTTCGTCCACAACCCGCTGCTCGACGCCGGGCGCGAGGTCGGCGTCGATGCCAACGGCTTCCAGCCCGGCTTCATCGTCGGCTACACCAACAGCTTCGACAAGACGCAACCGTGGCGCCTGTCGTTCGGCGTCTTCGGCACCGGCCCGCGCGGCTCCAACTACGAGGCCAGCCTGACCCAGCCGCTGCTCTTCGGCCAGGCCGAAACCCAGCTCAAGCTGCTCGGCGGCCTCACCGGCAACTACCGTATCTACGCCTGGAACCGCTCGTCCGGCGAGGATTACGACTACTGGGCCACGGGCCAGTCGACCCAGCACACCGGGATCGGCGTCTCGGTCGATCAGCGCATCGGCGACGGCATCACCGTGTTCGGCCGCTACGGCAACCTGGTCAAGGGCGAGCTGCCGTTCAACCAGGCGGTCGCCGTCGGCGCCCAGTTCAGCGGCAGCTACTGGGAGCGCGGCGCCGACTCGTTCGGCATCGGCTTCAGCTGGCTGCAGACCGGCAGCAGCTACAAGAACGCCACCTTCGACTGGAACGGCACGCCGCTCACGTTCACGCCGAGCGGCGCGGAAACGATCACCGAACTGTACTACCGCTACCGCCTGTCGCCGCAGTTCGAACTGAGCCCCGACTTCCAGTGGCTGACCCAGGGCGGCGGCAATGCCAGCGCCAAGGACGTCACCGTGTTCGGTCTGCGCGCCAACATCGTCTATTGAGGAAACGTCATGAAGTACGCTCTCCATTCCGTGGTTTCCGGCCTTTTTCTGGTGTCGACCGCAGCAATCGCTGACGACCTGCCGACCTTCAGGCTGCTGATGAAGGATGGCCGTTTCTTTCCGGAAACGATCGAAGTGCCGGCCCAGACCCGCTTCCGCCTGGAAGTCAAGAACGAGGGTCCGGGCGCCACGGAATTCGAGAGCCTCGAACTCAAGAAGGAACTGGTGCTGGCGCCGGGCGTGACGCGCACGACGGTCTTCGCCCCGATGAAGCCGGGCACCTACAAATTCTTCGACGACTTCCACCCGGACACCGGTCAGGGTCGCATCGTCGCCAAATGAACCGCCAGCCAGCCAACTCGTAACAACAGCCAGCAAGCACGGAGCACAGCATGGGTAACGCATTTTTCGTAGTCTGGCGGGAAAGCCTCGAAGCCTTCCTGATCGCCGGCATCCTCTACGCCTGGCTGCAGGGCAACGACAGCAGCGGCCGGGGAAAGCACGCGCTGTTCGTCGGCCTCGCCGCCGGCGTCGGCCTCGCCCTGCTGCTCGGCTGGGCCTTGCTGACGGTGCAGGACGAACTCACCGGCAACGCCCTCGAAGCCTTCCAGGTCGGCACCCTGTTCGTCGCTTCCGGGCTGATCACCCAGATGGTGCTGTGGATGCGGAAGCACGGCCGTCAGATGAAGGCGCGCCTGCACGCCGACCTCGCGGCGGCCGCCGAGAAGTCGGGCTTCGTCGGCGTCGCCGTGGTCGCCGCGCTGGCGGTCGCCCGTGAAGGTGCCGAAACGGTCATCTTTCTCTACGGCATGGCGCAGTCCGGCGAGGTCGGGACGCTGATCGGCGGAGCACTGGCCGGTTTCGCCGGCGCCGCCGCCACCGCCTGGCTGGCGGCGAAAAGCCTGGCCCGCCTCAATATCGGCCTGCTGCTGCGCCTCTCGTCCTTCCTGCTGCTGATCCTCGCCTCGGCCCTGCTGGTCGCCGCCGTGGACCGGCTGATCGGCGCCGGCTGGCTGCCGGCCCTGGTCGATCCGCTGTGGGACGCTTCCGACCTGCTCGACGACGGCACCACCGGCGGCAAGCTGTTCGCCGACTTCGCCGGCTACCGCGCCCGCCCGACGCTGACCACCCTGCTCGCCTGGGCCGCCTACTGGGTCGTCGTCGTCATCGCCTGGCGGAGAAGCAGCCATGGTTGAGCACACCCTGGTCTTCCATGCGCGGCATCGTCGCGGTCGACTGGAGAAAATCGGCCTTTTCCTGCGCCGCAACCGCCGCCTCATCGTCGCCATCCAATGGCTGGTCGTCGTCATCTACGCGGCGCTCGTCGTCATCCCGGCCTTCCTGCCGCTGCCGCCGGAAGAAGCGCACATCTGGAACAACCTGCGCCTGTTCGCCCAGTTCGTCTTCTGGGGCGTCTGGTGGCCGGGCGTCATGATCGCCACGGTCACCCTCGGCCGCGTCTGGTGCGGCATCTTCTGCCCGGAAGGCAGCGTTTCGGAATGGGTCAGCAAGTACGGGCGCGGCAAGCCGCTGCCCGGCTGGCTGAAATGGTCGGGCTGGCCCTTCGTCGCCTTCGTGTGCACCACCGTCTACGGGCAGCTGGTCAGCGTCTACGAATACCCGCAGGCGGCGCTACTGGTGCTCGGCGGTTCGACCGTCGCCGCCGTCGGCCTCGGCCTGCTCTACGGCCGCGAGAAGCGCATCTGGTGCCGCTACCTGTGCCCGGCCTCGGGCGTCTTCGCCGTGCTGGCCAAGATCGCGCCGCTCCACTACAAGGTTGACCGCGCCGCCTGGGATCGCTATCAGGGCGACTACGAACCGGTGAACTGCGCACCGCTGGTCGACGTCCGGCGCATGACCAGCGCCTCCGAGTGCCACGCCTGCGGGCGCTGTGCCGGGCAGCGCGAGGCCGTCGCGCTGCGCGCCCGCTCGCCGTTCAGCGAAGTGCTCGACCTTGACGCCGCCGCCCGCACGCCGGACGCCCTGACCCTGGTCTACGGCGTGCTCGGCGTCGCCACCGCCGCCTTCCAGTGGACCGTCAGCCCGTGGTTCCTGCACATCAAGCTGGCACTCGCCGACTGGCTGGTCGAGCACGAGCATTTCGCCCTGCTCGACAACGACGTGCCGTGGTGGCTACTGACCCACTATCCGGAAGCCAGCGACCTGTTCACCTGGCTCGACGGCGCGCTGATTCTCGCCTACCTGCTCGGCGGCGGCTTCCTGCTCGGCAGCCTGCTGCTCGTCGGCCCAGCGCTCGCCACCCGGCTGCTCGGCGACCGCCGCCTGACCTGGCAGCGCTTCACCCTGGCGCTGGCGCCGCTCGCCGCCGCCAGCGTCATCCTCGGCCTGTCGATGCTCACCGTCAGCCACCTGAAGGCCGAGCACGTCTGGCTCGGCTGGCTGCCCACCTTCCGCATCGCCCTGCTCGCTGCCGGCTGCCTGGGAACCTTGTGGCTGGCCTTCTGTCTTTCAAGATATGCCGACGCCGTTCCCTGGCGCCGGATGCTGGCCCGCGCGGCGATGCTTCTCCCGGTCGCCCCGATGGCCGGCATCTGGACGCTGGTTTTCTTCGTCTGGTAAGACACGGTGGCGTCGCCTAGAATGGTTGCTCCGGCAAGCCAGCCGATTTCGCCAGCCAGCCGAATTTCCCACGATTTCCGGAGAAGCACATGAAAGGCGACAAGAAAATCATCGACATCCTCAACGGCCTGCTGGCCGGCGAGCTGACCGCAGTCGACCAATACCTGATTCATGGCGAAATGTACGCCGACATGGGCTTTGCCCGCCTGGCCGAGAAGGCACTGCACGAATCCGACCACGAGCGCCAGCATGCGCGCGCCCTGATCCAGCGCATCCTGTTCCTCGAAGGCAAGCCCGACCTCTCCAAGCGCGCGCCGCTGAAGATCGGCAAGACCGTGCCGGAAATGCTCAAGGCCGACCTCGACGTCGAATACCATGTCGTCGGCGAGCTCAAGAAGGCCATGGCCGCCTGCGAGAAGGCCCAGGACTACGTGACCCGCGACATGCTCGGCGTGCAGCTGGAAGACACCGAGATGGACCACGCCTACTACCTCGAAAAGCAGATCGGCCTGATCGACCTGGTCGGCCTGCAGAACTACCAGCAGAGCCAGATGGGCTCCGATACCCCGGCGTAAGGAGCGACCATGAAAGGCGACAAGAAGATCATCGATGCCCTCAACAAGGTGCTCAAGAACGAACTCACGGCGATCAACCAGTATTTCCTGCACGCCCGCATGTTCCGCAACTGGGGACTGGAGAAGCTGAACGACTACCAGTACAAGCAGTCGATCCGCGTCATGAAGGAGGCCGACGAACTGATCGAGCGCGTGCTCTTCCTCGAAGGCCTGCCCAACCTGCAAAACCTCGGCAAGCTGATGATCGGCGAGGACGTCGTCGAATGCCTGGCCGGCGACCTCAAGTACGAGCGCGAAATCCAGCGCCCGCTGCTGGTCGAGTCCATCGCCCTGTGCGAAACGCTGCAGGACTACGTCAGCCGCGACCTGCTCGAAGACCTGCTCGAACACTGCGAGGAAGCCATCGACTGGCTGGAGACTCAGCAGACCCTGATCGTCGACGTGACCCTGCCCAACTACCTGCAGGCGCACATGGAGCCGAGCGGCGACTGACCGCAGGCCCTGCCCATCCGCCAGAAAGCCGCAGCCCGCCTGCGGCTTTTTCATTTTCCGGCCGCTCGATTCGCGGCTGGCCCGTCTATTGCTGCACGGGTGGACGGCTGCGGTCGACTGTCGGAAATGGCACAAAATCACGACGGCCCGGTCGCCGCGAAATTGTTGTTGACAATCATTCTCACCTCAATAAAATACGAATTGTTCGCATTTACATAAACAGCAGGAGCTCCGGAATGTACGTCTGCGTCTGCCAGGCCGTTACCGACCGCCAGATTCGTGAAGCCGCCCAGGGCGGCGCCCGCACGCTGAAGGATTTGCGCCGCGACCTCGGCGTCACGCGCGACTGCGGCCGCTGCGCCTCGTGCGCCCACGAATGCCTGCAGGAAGCGAACGGCGGCAACGGCAAGCCGGGCAAGGTCCTGTTGCGCGAAGCCGCCTGACGGATCGCCGAAGACAGCAAAAAACGGGAGCCGCGGCTCCCGTTTTCGTTTGGCCTGCCCCGCTGCTCAACGGAACCCTGCCCGGTCGAGCACCATCTGCGCGGCGACCATATTCTTCGCCAGCATGCCGATCGGCAGCGGATCGGCCTTGAACTTGCCGAGCGCCGTCAGCGCCGGGTTGTTGGTGACGACGCCGTCGACCACCGGCCATTCGTTGTTGCCGTCGGCGAAATATCGCTGCGCCTCGTCGCTTGCCAGGTATTCGAGGAACCTGACCGCCGCCTCCTGGTTCTTCGAGGTCTTGACCATGCCGCCACCGGAGATGTTGATGTGGGTGCCGGTCGTCGCCTGGTTGGGCCAGACAATGCCGACGCGCTCCATCATGCGCCGGTCGTCGATCTTGTCGGAACGGACCAGGCGCGCCAGGTAGTAGGTGTTGGACACCGCGACGCCGCACTCACCGGCGGCGACCGCCTTGATCTGGTCGGTGTCGCCGCCCTTCGGCGCGCGTGCGAAGTTGGCGACGACGCCGCGCGCCCAGGCCTCGGTCTGCGCCTCGCCATCATGGGCGATCAGCGAGGACACCAGCGACAGGTTGTAGGGATGGGCGCCGGAACGGCTGCACAGCTTGCCCTTCAGCTGCGGATCGGCGAGCGACTCGTAGGTCTGCACCTGCTCGGCCCTGAGCGCGCTGCGGTTGTAGATGATGACGCGGGCACGGGTCGAGAAGGCGAACCAGGTGGCGGTGCGCAGGTGGGCCGGGATGCGCGTTTCCAGCACCTTCGATTTCACCGGCGCGAACAGGCCGAGCTCGTCGGCCTTGGCCAGGCGCGCGGCGTCGACCGTGATGAAGACGTCGGCCGGGCTGTTGGCGCCCTCGTTCCTGATGCGCTCCATCAGTTCCTCTTCCTTGCCTTCGATGCGGTTGATCCGGATGCCGGTCTGCTGGGTGAAGTTGGCGTAGAGCGCCTCGTCGGTCTGGTAGTGGCGGGCGGAATAGAGATTGAGCACCTTGTCCTGCGCCGGGGCGGCAAAGCTGGCGGCAGCCAGCGCGAAAGCGATCAGCGAAAGGCGTATTTTCATGCGTTGCTTCTCCTTGCGGGATGGTCGTACAAATGTTCGGCGGTAATCTGCTCGAGGCGGACGACACCGCACAACGCCATCGTTGCCTCCAGTTCGTCCTGCAACAGGCGCAACACGTGGGCAATGCCGAGCGGGCCGACGGCGGCCAGCGCGTGGATGTAGGGGCGGCCGATCAGCACCGCCGAGGCACCGAGCGCGACCGCCTTGAAGATGTCGCTGCCGCGCCGGATGCCGCTGTCGAGCAGGATCGGCACGCGGCCCTCGATCCGGCGGGTGATGGCCGGCAGGGCGTCGAGGCTGGCCGGCAGCGTGTCGAGCGTGCGGCCGCCGTGGTTGGAGACGACGATGCCGGCGGCTCCGAGGTCGACGGCGCGCGCCGCGTCATCCGGGTGCAGCACGCCCTTGACGATGACCGGCAGGCGCGTCGTCGCCAGCAGCCATTCGAGGTCGCGCCAGGTCGGCGCGTGGCGCATCAGGCCGTCGAACACGGCACTGCCGCCGGGCGGCGGTTTTTGCCCGTTTTCGGCGGTCGACCGCAGCAGGTTGGCCGAGTCGACACCGGGCGGCAACTGGAAGCCGACGCGCTGTTCGCGGTTGCGAATGCCGCTGAGCGGCGCGTCGACGGTGAACACGATAGCCGCGTAAGCGGCGGCCTCGGCGCGCCGCACCAATTCGCCGGAGAGGCCGCGGTCGGGCTGCAGGTAGAGCTGGAACCAGCGCGCACCGTCGCCGGCCTGGCGGGACATCGCAGCGACCTCCTCGATCGTGCAACTGGCCAGGGTGCTGAGGATGAACCCGGCGCCGAGCGCGGCGGCGGCATAGGCGGTGGCCCGCTCGCCTTCGGGATGGAACAGCTTCTGCCAGGCGACCGGCGCCAGCAGCACCGGGCTCGGGTAGTCGTGGCCGAACAGTGTCGTCCGGCAGTGGCCGCCGGCGACGTCGCTCATGACGCGCGGCAGCAGGGCCAGCCTGTCGAAGGCGGTGCGGTTCCAGGCACGCGTCAGCTCGTCGCCAGCAGCGCCGTCGAGGTAGGCCCAGGCGTTGTCGTCGAGCCGGCGGCGGGCGTACGCTTCGTAATCGGCGACCGCCGCGATCTCGCGCGGGATGCCGTCGAGCAGTGGCGCCTGGAACATCAACTGTCGGCCCAGCGGCGCAGCAGGTTGTGGTAGCAGCCGGTCAGGCGCACCACCGGGTCGGTGTCGCCGTGCGTTTCGCGCAGGCCGAGCAGCGCCATGTCCATGTCGAACAACAGGCGGCGCTGGCCGGGGTCGCGCACCATGCTCTGCATGAACATGAAACAGGCGAGGCGCGCGCCTTGCGTGACCGGCGCCACCTCGTGGATCGAGGTGGACGGATAGACGACCATGCTGCCCGCCTTTAGCTTGACGCCGTGCTTGCCGAAGGTGTCCTCGATGGTCAGCAGGCCGCCCTCGTATTCGTCCGGGTCGGAGAGGAAGAGCGTCGCCGAGACGTCGGCGCGCACATAGCCGCTGCCGTCGGGCAGCTGGCGCATGGCGTTGTCGGTATGGAAGCCGTAGTAGTTGCTGCCGCCGGCATAGCGGTTGAAGAACGGCGGCAGGATCTTCAGCGGCAACGCCGCGGTGAAGAACATGGCGTTGCGGCCGAGCGCCCTGAGCACCAGGCGGCGCAGGGCGGGCAGATGTTCGGCGTCTTCGGCCAGTTGCTCGTTGTTCTTGGCCTTGGCCGCCTGCAGGCCGGCCGTAATTTGCCCGTTTGACCAGGTCGACCGCGACAGCAGGTCGCGGGCGGTGGCCAGTTCTTCCGGGGTCAGGACGTCGTCGATGGTGATCAGCATGGCTTCCTCAAGCAGAAGCCCCCGCCACACAGGGCGACGGGGGCTGGGTGGGTGATGCGCCTAGAACTTGTATTCGGCACTCAGGATGGCGCGGAACGGCTGGCCGACGTAGACGAAGCCGCCGTTGTCGTAGATTGCGTCGTAATACAGCTTGTCGAACAGGTTCTGCAGGGTGAGCTTGACGTTGTACTTCGGTTGCTCGTAGGCCACCATGGCGTCCCAGCGCACGTAGCCGGGCGCGACGTTCGGATTGAATGCCGCCGTACCGCCGCCCGCCGGGTTGTAGCCGTAGCGTTCGCTCTTGGCCTCGAAGCCACCGCCGATCCGCCAGCCGTCGAACAGCCGGTAGGTGGTCCACAGGTTGGCTGTCTGCTCGGGCGTGTTGCGCGGGGTCTGGTGCAGGAAATTGCGGTTGGCGCCGGGCGCCACCTCGAGAATCTCGGCGCTCATGAAGGCGACGCCGCCGAATACTTCCCACTTGTCGGTGATGCGCCCGGCGACTTCGAGTTCGACGCCGTTGGTACGCCGCTTCTTGGTCAGGATGGAATATTGCGGCGAGTCGAGGTCGGTGCTGCGCTCCCAGGTCTTTTCGGCGGTGAACAGCGCCGTGCGCAAAGCCAGGTCGCCGTCGAGCAGCAGCCATTTGGCGCCCAGTTCGGCGACGTTGCCGCGCTCCGGCGGGTAGGCGCTGCCGGAAAGCTGGTAGAGGTCGGCGGTCGGGCTGAAGGTGTCGCTGTAGCTCAGATAGTAATGCTGCGTCGCATCCGGCTGCCACGACAGGCCGGTGCGATAGCTCCATTCGCCGAAGTCGCCGGAAAAGGCATTGCTTCTGTTGCCGGTGACCGAAACGTAGTCGGCGCGAATCTCGTCGCGGCGGACGCCGACCAGCAGCTTCCAGTCGCTGACGAACTCCAGCGTGTCCTGCGCGAAGATGGCGTAACTGTTGCCGTTATAGGTATTCGGCGCTCCGGTGAAGTCCCCGGACCGGTACATCGGCCGGGTCGCGGTGCCCTGGTTGCGCAGGGCCCAGCGCTTGCTGTCCTCGTACAGGTATTCGAAGCCGGCAAGGAACTCGTTCTTCATGCCGAAGGCAGTGAAGGTCGTATTGAAATCGCTCTGGAAGGCGACGTTGTCGGTATCGGTCTCGCGCGTCTTGGCCTGCGAGGCCAGGCTGTACTGCGTCGGCGCCCCGCCCTGCGGCGCCACCGCCCAGTACGAGCGCTTGTAGTTGGCGGCGCGCAACACCGTCCGCCACTGGGTGTCGGGCGAAATCCGGTAGAGGTAGTTCAGGGTGGCGATATTGGTGTCGCTGTTGTCGAAATTGCCATTGACCCCCCAGTAGGCGCCGGATTGCGCATAGCTCTCGTTCGGCCGCCGATTCGTGGCGAACGGCACACCATAGTCCGGGCGGTCGCTGGTCATCAGGTAGTAGTAGCTGAGGTTGAGTTCGTGCTCGGTACCCAGCCCGAAGGAAACGCTCGGCGCGAAGCCGGCGCGCTGGATGTTCGGCGTCGTGCCGGACACCGGATTGGAACGCGAACTGTCCTCCTCGCGCGCCATCATGTTGACGCGGATGGCGCTGGTTTCGCCGAAACGCTGGTTGATGTCGGCGTTGAACGCGGCATAGCCATGGGTACCGACACCGACGCCGGCCGAATTGATGCCGTAGAGCATCGGCGTCTTGCTGACCTGATTGATCACGCCACCCGCCTGGCCGCGGCCGAACAGCATGGCGGCGGCGCCGCGCAGCACATCGACCTGTTCCAGGTTGAAGGTTTCGCGGTTGTACTGGGCGGTGTCGCGGATTCCGTCGAGGTAGATGTCGCCGAAGGTGTAGAAGCCGCGCAGCATCATGTTGTCGCCGGAGCGCCCGCCCTCGGCGGCGTTGAACGAGATGCCAGGCACGTTGCGCAAGGCCTCGCGTAGCGTGTTGACGTCCTGGTCGTCCATCAGCGAGCGGGTCACGGTCACGACGGACTGCGGCACATCGTGCGGGTCCTGGACGACCCGGCCGACCCGGGTCCGAGTGGCGCGCAGACCATCCTGCGGCTCGGCGGTGGCGGTCACGGTGACCGGCGACAGGGTCTTTTCCTCCTCGGCGCGAACCGTTTCGGTGGTACCGAGCAGGCTGGCGACGACCATCGCGCCGAGCGGCAACAATTTCCTTTTTTCCGCCGCTCCCCCGGGGGCGGCCGACGTTGAAAGCGCAGGCGCTTTCGCTTTTACCCTCTTGTTCTTCACAGGCATTCCTCAAGCTAGTCAATTGGGGAGGCTGGCTGGCGGAATGGCTGGCTGGCCGAACATGCCGTTCGAGATTCATGGTGACCGCGCAGGCGGCCGCCTGATTGCCAGACGAGGGAAATTCGCCACAGGCAGGCTCAAACAGCTATTTCTGGAACCTTGCTGGCTGGGCGCTGTGGCTGGCTGGTTCATCAATGCAAATGCGAATATATCGCATTTACATTTCAGAAACAACCGTCAGGCGATCGTCGGGATCGCGCGGAAGGAAAATCAGGGTTTCTCGGCAGGTTCGGCGAACCACTGCTCCTTGCCGACGACGACGTTGTTCTTCGGCTGGAGGACAAAATTCGGCGACATGATCTGGACGCCGTAGGTATTGAACTCGTCCTGGATCTGCGAATGCAACTCGGAGAGAATCTGGATGCGCTCCAGCGGGCGGTCGACGTAGGCGTAGATCTCGTATTCGACATAGAAATCCTGCAACGCCTTCTGCATGACGAAGGGCTTGGGCTGGCTACGCAGGCCGGACGTCCGTTCAGCGGCGTTGATCAGCATCGCGTGCACCTGGCGCCACGGCGTGTCGTAGCCGATGGTCACCGTCGTCGAGATCAGTGTACCGCGTTCGCCGGCGGCCCCGGTGAAATTCTTGATCGGGTTATTCACCAAGACCGCGTTGGGGATGGTCACTTCCTCGTTGCGCATGTTGATGATCTTGGTCGACAGGGCACTCATCTCCTTCACGACGCCGGTCACTTCGCCGATGCTGACGAAATCGCCGACCTTGAGCGCCCGCGAATAGATCAGCACCAGGCCGCTCATCAGTTGCGTGACGATGCCGGCCGAACCGAGCGTCAGCATGAAGCCGAACATCACCGACAGGCCCTTGAACGCTTCGCTGTCGGCGACCGGCAGGTAGGGATAGGCGATGGCGATGCCGACCGCCCAGATCAGGACGCCGAGCAGCCGCCGCGTGGCGTGCGCGGTATCCCGGTGCACCCCGGGAATCAGCGAGCGCCCCTGATAGACGTTCTGGAAGACGTTGCCGGCGACATCGTTGGCCGCCTTGGTGATGAACAGGATGACGCCGACGGTCAGCAGTCCGGGCACCGAGGTGACCAGCCCTTCCCCGAATCCCTCCAGCATGTTCACCAGGAAACCGGACAGGCGCTCGGCGAGCGGCTGGGTCAGCGGGAAATTGGCCAGTACATAGGTGAACCACAGGTAGGCGACGGACAGCCAGAGCGTCAACAAAAGAAGTTGCGCGATCCGCTTGACCAGCAGCCAGCCCTGGGCGGCCCAGCGCAGCCGGGTGTCTTCGTTGGCCGACAGGACCTTTTCCTGCAGGCGATCTAGGACCAGCGTGGTGGCCTTGCGGATGCCCCACAGCAGGACAACCATCAGGGCAGTGGCGAGGATGGAGAAGAGCAGTCCGCGGGCGACGACCGGGCCGTGCCCCTGCTCGATCAGCGCCGCGATGGCCTGCTCGAAGCGTTTCCCGACCTGCTGCGAAGTCTCTTCGAGACCCATCTTCTCCTCGGGATCGAGGTCGCCCTCGTAGAGAACGAAGATATTCCGTTCGCCGATCGAATAGACGACGCCCTTCTGGCCCTCGATGGTCAGGTGCGAACGCGTGATCGGCTTCGAGAGCTCATTCTCGTCGAGTTGCCGGAGCCGTTCGTGGATGCGCCTGACGCGGAGTTCCGGCGACCCGCCCAGCGCCGTCATGCGCAAGGTCGCGATGTCGCGGTTGGCGATGGTCAGGACCGCTTCCGGCGCCGCCGCCTCCTTCGCCAGCAAGGGCCACGGCGCCAGGATGACGGCCAGCAGCATCATGCAGCGCAACATCCGGTGGATCGTGTTCATGACCCCCTCCCCGTTTCAGGAAACCACAATGGCCGGTTCGCCCTCGACAATCTCGCCGATCACCGAAACATGCGAAAAACCCTGCTGCAGGAAGATCGAGAGGACTTCCGTGACCGTATCCGGCGTGCACGACACCAGCAGGCCGCCGGAGGTCTGCGGGTCGGTCAGCAACGCCCGTTCGTTGTCGCCCAGCCCGGCGGCCAGCTGCACCGCTTCTCCGTAGCCGGCCCAGTTGCGTCCCGAAGCCCCGGTCACATAGCCGGCATCGGCGAACTCCAGGGCGCGGCCGAGCAACGGCAGGGCCGAGAATTCGACATTGGCCCGCACCCCGCTGCCCTTGCACACTTCCATGAGGTGGCCGAGCAGGCCGAAACCGGTGACGTCGGTCACCGCATGCACGCCGTCCAGGCAGGCCAGCACCGGCCCGGGGGTATTGAGCTGGGTGGTGTTGGCGATCATGTTCTCGTAGTCGCTCTCGCTCAGCTTTTCCTTCTTCAGCGCCGCGCTATAGACGCCAACGCCGAGCGGCTTGCCGAGGATCAGGCGGTCGCCGGGCCGGGCTCCGGCGTTGCGCTTGAGGTGCGCCGGATTGACCAGGCCGATGGCGACCAAGCCGTAGATCGGCTCGACCGAGTCGATGGTGTGGCCGCCGGCAATCGGAATGCTCGCCGCCCGGCACACCGCTTCGCCGCCCTCGAGGATCCTGCCGATGGTGTCGAGCGGCAGGACGCTGACCGGCATGCCGACCAGCGCCAGCGCGAAGAGCGGCGTGCCGCCCATGGCATAGACGTCGGAAATCGCATTGGTCGCAGCGATGCGCCCGAAATCGTAGGGATCGTCGACGATGGGCATGAAAAAATCCGTCGTCGCGACAATGGCCTGGTGCTCGTTGATCTGGTACACCGCCGCATCGTCGCTGGTTTCGGTGCCGACCAGCAGTTGCGGCGGGATGATGCCCGGCCTGACGCCGGCCAGCAGCTTCTGCAGCACGCCGGGGGCGAGCTTGCAGCCGCAGCCGCCGCCATGGGAGAGCCCGGTGAGTTTTATCTTTTCTTCGGACACGGCTGTTCTCTCGGTTTGTTGCCTGTAGCGCAGTTTAACTCACTCGGCATCGAAGCCCGCATCCTCGATCGCCGCAACCAGCGCGCTGCGCGCGACCGCCTGCGGATCGTAGGCAACCCTGGCCTCGCCCGCCTCGAGCGAAACCTCGGCGCTCGCCACGCCGGCGATGCCGGTCAGCACGCCGGTGATGTTCTTGACGCAGCCCTGGCAGCTCATGCCGCCGACCTTGATGACGCTGGTTTCCATGTTCTATCCCTTGTTGGCCAATCCGTATTTCCGGAGGAACGCGACGAACTGCTCGGGCGGCAGCGGGCGGCTGAAATGGTAGCCCTGCACCAGCTCGCAGCCCATGCTGCGCAGAATCGCATACTGTTCTTTCGTCTCGACCCCCTCGGCCAGCACCTTGAGGCGCAGGCCGCGGCCCATGCTGAGGATGGTCGAGGCGATCGCCCGGTCGTCCGGATCGACTTCCAGGTCACGGACGAAGGAGCGGTCGATCTTGAGCTTGCCGACCGGGAAGCGCTTCAGATAGGCGAGCGACGAATAGCCGGTGCCAAAATCGTCGACCGCCAGCTCGACGCCCATGTTGTTGAGCGCCGACAGCGTGCTCAGGGTCTGTTCGGCATCCTGCATCACGGTGCGCTCGGTCAGTTCCAGCTCCAGGAAACGTGCCTCCAGCCCCGAGGCAGCGAGCGCGTTGGCCACCGTGTCGACGAAGCCCGGCTGGCGAAACTGGATCGGCGAAACGTTGACAGCGACGATCAGCGGCGGCAGGCCGGCATCCTGCCAGGCGCGCACCTGGCGGCAGGCCTCGCGCAGCACCCAGTCGCCGATCGGGTTGATCAGGCCGATGTCCTCGGCGACATGGATGAACTGATCCGGCGGCACCAGCCCGATCTCGGGATTCTGCCAGCGAATCAGTGCCTCGACGCCGATGATGCCGCCGCTCTCGACATGGACCAGCGGCTGGTAATGCAGGATGAATTCGCGGGCGCCCAGCCCGCGGCGCAGGCCGCTCTCCATCAGCAGGTGCTTGAGCGTCGCCACGTTCATTTCGCTCGAATAGAAGCGGAAGGCGTTGCGCCCCGCCTCCTTGGCCTTGTACATGGCGGCATCGGCGTTGCGCAGCAGAGCCTCGAAATCCTTGCCGTCGACCGGATAGAGGCTGATGCCGAGCGATGGTGTGATCGTCAGGTCGTGGCCGCCGACCGCGAAGGGCGCGGCGCAGACGTCGAGCAGGCGGCAGGCGACCTCGGCCGCCGCCGAGGCCCGGATGCCGGGCAAGGCGATGATGAACTCGTCGCCGCCGAGGCGGGCCAGGGTATCGACCTTGCGCACCACCGTCGACAAGCGCTGCGCGACCGCGCACAGCAGTTCGTCGCCGACGCTGTGGCCAAGCGAATCGTTGACCCGCTTGAAGTGGTCGAGATCGAGGAAGATCAGCGCCAGCTCCGAGCCATCGCGTTCGGCCGCGGCCAGCAGCTGGGTGAAGCGGTCGCTGAGCAGGCGGCGGTTCGGCAGGCCAGTCAACGGGTCGAAATCGGCCAGTTCGCGGGCGCGCCGCTCGGCATCCTTCTGCGCCGTGATGTCGAGCAGCGTGCCGACCGACGCCGGCCGCCCGTCGTAGCTTGCCGGGGAGCCGAGGATCATGACCGGAAACTCGCTGCCGTCCTTGCGCACTGCCGTCAGTTCGTAGGGCTTGCCGGGCGCGCCGGCTTCCCGCTGCCGCATCTGCTCGCGCACCATGTCGCGCTGCTCGGGGACGATCAGGTCGAGCGGCCCGAGGCGGTCGATCAGTTCCTCTTCCGCATAGCCGAAAATTCCGACCAGATAGGGATTCACGTAGCGGAACAGGCCGTCCTGGAGGACGAAGATCCCGACCTGCGCAGCCTCCATGGTCGACCGGAACTGCGCTTCCCTTTCATGCATCGCAGCCTCGGCCAGCACCTGCTCGCTGACGTCCACGACGACCCCGAAGGCGACCAGCGGCCGACCCTCGGCATCGACCTCGAGCATCATCGAATCGTGGCAATGCCGCGTCCGGCCGTCGGCGCCGACCAGCCGATAGTGGACGACCAGCGACGCGCGCTGGCCGGGGCGACCGGCGGCGACCTCGGCGATGCGGGCCAACACCCCCTCGTAGTCGCCCGGCAGCATGTGGCGGCCGACGAGTTCCATGCCGGCACTGCGCACCGTGTCCAGTTCGAGCCCGAACAGGGTCGTCGCGGCGCCCGAGATGTACTCGAAACGCCCCGTTACCAGATTCAGGCGATAGACGACACGCGCGATGCTCTCGAGCAGGTCCTCGTAGAACGACAGTTTTTCGTTTTCTTGCAGACAACCCCCTCGATACGGCTAGCGGGCTTGCGGGCGCCAGCGCTTGAGCAACAGGGAATTCGACACCACCGATACCGAACTCATGGCCATCGCCGCGCCGGCGACGACCGGGTTGAGCATGCCGAAGGCGGCCAGCGGAATCCCCAGGACATTATAAATAAAGGCAAAGAAGAGGTTCTGCCGAATCTTGCCGAGCGTCGCCCGCGACAGGTCGATGGCATCGTCGACGCCGCACAGGTCGCTGCGGATCAGCGTCAGGTCGGCGGCCTCGACCGCCGCGTCGGAACCGGCGCCGATGGCGAAGCTGACGTCGGCGGCGGCCAGGGCCGGCGCATCGTTGATCCCGTCGCCGACCATCGCCACCAGGCCGCCGGATTTCAGTTCGGCGATCGCCGCCGCCTTGTCGCCGGGCAGGATGCCGGCGCGGAATTCGTCGATACCCGCTTCATGGGCGATCGCCGCCGCCGTCGCCGCGTTGTCGCCGGTCAGCATGACGACACGGATGCCGCGCGCGCGTAGCCGTTCGATGGCGACGCGCGAGGTCGGCCGCAGGGCATCGGCGATCGCCAGCAGGGCCAGCGCCACGCCTCCTGCGTCGAGCACGACGACGGTCTTGCCCTGCCGCTGCAGGCCCAGCACCGCCGGATCGTCGGCCATCCCCAGCCACTCGGGCGCCCCCAGGCGCAGCGCCCGCCCGGCGATCTCGCCGGCCACGCCAGCCCCCGGCGTCGCACTGAAATTAACCACTTTCGGCAGGTCGACCGCAGCAGCCCGCGCCAGCACGGCGCGCGCCAGCGGATGCTCCGAGCCCTGCTCGAGTGCCGCCGCAAGGCGCAGCGCCTCGTCGGCATCGGCCGCCAGCGGCACGATGTCGGTCACCTGCGGCTCGCCGCGGGTCAGCGTGCCGGTCTTGTCGAGGGCCAGCACGGCGATTTTTTCCGCTCGTTCCAGCGCCTCGACGTTCTTGACCAGAATCCCGGCCCGCGCGCCCTGCCCGGTGCCGACCATGATCGCCGTCGGCGTCGCCAGCCCGAGGGCGCACGGGCAGGCGATGACCAGCACGGCGACGGCATTGACCAGCGCCTCGGCAAAAGCGCCGGAATGCCACCACCAGCCGGCGAAGGTCGCCAGCGCGATGACGCACACCACCGGCACGAAGACGGCGGAAATCCGGTCGGCCAGCCGCTGCACCGGCGCCTTCGAGCCCTGCGCCTCGCCGACCAGGCGGATGATGCCGGCGAGCAGGGTCTGCTCGCCGACGCCGGTCGCCCGGCAGCGCAGCGCCCCCTGGCCATTGGCGGTTGCCGCGAACACCTGGTCGCCCGGCGCCTTGGCGACCGGCATGCTCTCGCCGGTCAGCATCGCCTCGTTGACGCTGGAGCTCCCGTCCACCACCTCGCCATCGACCGGCACGCTCTCGCCGGGACGGACCATGAAGATGTCGCCCGGCATCAGGACATCGACGGGAATCTCGACCCACTGCCCGTCGCGCTCGATGCGCGCCGTCTTCGGCTGCAGGCGGATCAGCGATTCGATCGCCTCCGAAGTGCGCGCCTTGGCCCGCGCCTCGAGCAGCTTGCCGAGCAGGACCAGGGTGATGACCGCCGCGCCGGCCTCGAAATAGACGTGCTGGGCGAGTCCGAACAGCGTCACCGCCGCCGAAAAGCCCCAGGCCATGCTGGTGCCGAGCGCCACCAGCACGTCCATGTTGGCACCGCCGCCGCGCAGCGCCTTCCAGGCGCCATCGTAGAAACGCCAGCCGATCCAGAACTGGACCGGCGTCGCCAGCGCCAGCTGCAGCCAGCGCGGCAATTCGGCATGGTGCTGCGCGCTGCCGAACATGAACAGCATCTGCCCGACCAGCGGCAGGGTCAGGGCCACGGCGATCCAGAAACGGCGGATTTCCCGCCGGTAGTCGGCCGCCCGGCGCGCCTTCTCGCGCGCCCGCGTGTCCTTGTCGACGAGGCTGGCGGCGAAGCCGGCGCGCGCCACCGCGGCGATCACCGCGCCCTCGTCGGCCTCTCCCGCGAGCCGCACGCGCGCGCGCTCGGCCGCCAGGTTGACGTTGGCCTGCATGCCCGGCTGCCGGTTCAACACCTTCTCCAGGCGCGCCGAGCAGGCCGCGCAGGTCATGCCGGCGATGGCGAACTCGACGACGCGGCTGCCGGCGGCTTCGCTCATTTGACCAGCAGCACCGGGCACGGCGCCAGATGCAGGACGCGGCTGGCGACCGACCCCATGACCAGGCCGGCGATCCCGCCGCGCCCGTGGCTACCCATGACGACGAGGTCGCACGCCAGTTCCCCGGCCATTTTGGCGATCACCTCGGCGGCCTGCCCGACGTGGATATGGGTGGTATGGAAACGCCCCGCAGCATCGAGCTTCTGCTGGGCCTCCTGGAGATGCGCGCGGCTCTCCTCCATGTAATGGGCGTGCAGCGTTTCCTTGCCGACATGGGCCAGCGCGCGGCCGATCGGAATCGGCGGTTGCACGTGCAGCAGATGGATTTCCGGCACCTCGCGGAACCAGGAAACATGGCCGATCAGGTGGTCGACCGCACGCAGTGCGCAGGGCGAACCATCGACCGCCAGCAGGATTTTCATCGTCATCGCTTTCTCCTAGATCCAGTGCAGCAAACGCATCAGACCGAGCAGCCCGTAGAGGCCGAAACCCAGCACCAGCAGGCCGGAGGCGATGCGCACCGCCGGCCGCCGCACGAACGCGTTGAGCCTTGCCAGCAGGATGCCCGCCAGCAACAGATTTGGCAACGTGCCAAGCCCGAAGGCCAGCATCAGCAAGGCGCCGCGCCCGGGCGCGCCGGCGCTCAGGGCAGTGGCCAGCGCGCTGTAGACCAGCCCGCAGGGCAGCCAGCCCCACAGCAGGCCGAGCGGGAACGCCTGGCCGACCGTCCGGGCCGGCAGAAAGCGCCGGGTCAGCGGCTGAATCACCCGCCACAGGTGCTGGCCGGCCCGCTCGGTGAACGCCAGTGCGCGCGTCACCCCGAGCAGGTAGAGGCCGAGCGCGACCAGCATCAGATTGGCCAGCAGGTAGAGGCCAATGCGCACCGGCGCCTGCCCGTCGAGTGCCAGGCTGGCGGCGCCGAGCGCCCCGGCCAGCGCGCCGGCGGCGGCGTAGGAGGCAATGCGGCCGGCATTGTAGGCGAGGTGCATCGACCAGCGGGCGGGCGCCCCGAGCGACAGCGCGCCGACGATGCCGCCGCACATGCCGACGCAATGCGTACCGCCCAGCAATCCGACGAGGAACAGGGCGAAATAGGCGGAATCTGGCATCTGCAACGGTGAACGGCAACTCGGGCGAAAACGCGCAGTTTACCCTGCCCGCCTCGCCCGATGCACGCGGATCAGATCACCTTCGAGTAGCGTGTCCGCTGGCGATCGGCGCGCAGATAGCGATCGAACACCATCGAGATGATGCGCACCAGCATGCGTCCCGGGGGCAGGACGGTAATCCACTCGCGTTCGACCTTGACCAGCCCGGCGTGTTCCATTTCCCTGAGATCGTCGAGTTCGGCGGCGAAATACTTGTGGAAGTCGATCAGGTGGGCGCTTTCGATCGATTCGATGGACAGCTCGAAATGACACATCAACGCCTGGATGATCGAACGGCGCAGGATGTCGTCGGCGGTCAGCTCGATGCCACGGAACACCGGCAGCATGTGGGCGTCGAGCCGGTCGTAGTACTCGTCCAGGGTCTTGACGTTCTGACTGTAGGTCGGCCCGACCTTGCCGATCGACGAGATGCCGAAGGACAGCATGTCGCAGTCGGCATAGGTCGAGTAACCCTGGAAGTTGCGGTGCAGGCGCCCCTGGCGCTGGGCGACCGCGAGTTCGTCGTCGGGCTTGGCGAAATGGTCCATGCCGATGAAGACGTAGCCGGCCTCGGTCAGCTTGCGAATGGCGAGCGCTAGGATCTGCAGCTTGGCGTCGGCCGACGGCAGGTCCGGCTCGGCGATGCGCCGCTGCGGCTTGAACAGGCTGGGCAGGTGCGCGTAGTTGTAGATCGACAGGCGGTCGGGGTCCATCGCCAGCACGCGCTCCAGCGTCCGGTTGAAGCCCATCACCGTCTGGTGCGGCAGGCCGTAGATCAGGTCGACGGAAACCGACTTGAAGCCGTTGGCGCGCGCCGCATCGATCACGTTGGCGGTTTCTTCCTCGCTCTGGATGCGGTTAACGGCCTGCTGGACGCGTTCATCGAAATCCTGGACGCCGACGCTCATGCGGTTGAAACCGAGTTCGCCGAGCAGCGCCACGGTTTCCCGATCCACCTTGCGCGGGTCGACCTCGATCGAGTATTCGCCGCCGTCGAGCAGCTTGAAATGCTTGCGCGTGACACCCATCAACTGGCGCATCTCGTCGTGCGACAGGAAGGTTGGCGTGCCGCCACCCCAGTGCAGCTGGATCACCTCGTGATTGCCATCGAGGTATTCGCTCTGCAGCGCGACTTCCTTGGCCAGGTATTTCAGGTACTTGGCGCTGCGCCCGTGATCCTTGGTGATGATCTTGTTACAGGCGCAGTAGTAGCAAATGGTGTTACAGAACGGGATGTGGAAGTATAATGAGAGCGGTCGGCTGATGCCGCCGATGTTGCGCTTGCCCAGCCACAGCTTGGCCGCCTCCGAATCGAACGCTTCGACGAAGCGGTCGGCGGTAGGATAGGACGTGTAGCGAGGGCCGTTTACGTCGAAACGGCGAATGATCTGAGGATCGAATACGAGGTTTTCAGTTGCAAAATTCATTAAACATACCACCAAGATTAGGTCGGATTATGTTCGGATGCGGCAACATTTCGGTTGACCTGGATCAAGCTTACACGGGTTCCTGATGCCTCCCCAATCTGCCACCAGCACGATCTCCCTCTCGGTCATCAAGACCGCCTGTTCGAACTGCAATCTGCGCGAATTGTGCCTGCCGTTCGGACTCAGTCTGGATGAACTCGAACGGCTCGACGATCTCGTTTCGACCCGGCGACGGCTCAAGCGCGGCGAGCACCTGTACCGTTCGGGCATGCCCTTCGATGCCATCTACGCGATCCGCAGCGGTTTCTTCAAGACCGACGTGCTGCTGGAGGATGGGCGCGAGCAGGTCACCGGCTTCCAGATGGCCGGCGAACTGCTGGGCCTCGACGGCATCAGCAGCGAACACCACACCTGCAACGCGGTCGCCCTCGAGGACAGCGAGATCTGCGCGATTCCCTTCTCGCGGCTGGAAAGCCTGTCGCGGGAAATCCACACCCTGCAGCACCATTTCCACAAGGTCATGAGCCGCGAGATCGTCCGCGACCACGGCGTGATGATGCTGCTCGGCACGATGCGTGCCGAGGAGCGCCTCGCCGCCTTCCTGCTCAACCTGTCGCAGCGCTTCACGGCGCGCGGCTTCTCGCATGCCGAGTTCTACCTGCGCATGACGCGCGAGGAAATCGGCAGCTACCTCGGCCTCAAGCTGGAAACCGTTTCGCGCGCCTTTTCCAAGTTCCAGGAAGAAGGCTTCATCGCCGTCCAGCAGAAACACATCCGGATTCTCGACGTAAACGGGCTGAAAGCCCTGATGAACCACCGCGCCTGAGCGCCGTCGCCCGGCACCGGCGGGTCCACTCGCTGCCGCGGGGAATCTCCAAAAAACAGGGGGCGCCCCGCAGGGCGCCCGAGGCCGATGCGCGGAAGGTTTCCGGCGCATCGGGCAATGACCGGCGCGTCGATCAGAAGAAAATGATGCCGCCCAGGGAAAGCGAGCGATTGTTGTTGTCGTAATTGCTGTCGCTCACGTTGTGGATCTTTTCCTGGTTGTATTCGCCGACCAGGGTAATGAACTTGTTCAGCGAATGGTAGACGCCAACGGTATAGGCCTTGTTGGTGATTTCGTTGAGCGGACTTTGCATGCCCGGCCCGCCGGTGATGCCGACGAAGCCGTTCTTGTCCTTGTTTTCGCCGTAGTTCACGCCGACCTTGGTTGCCCCGAATTTGTAGGTGCCCTGCAGGAAATACCCGACGGAATCCGTCTTGTTGCCATTGCCATCGCTTCCGTTGTAGAACTGGGCGCCGACGGTGGACAAGCCGAGGCCGTTCCCGCCGAAGCCGTAGGCGACCGCTTCGAAATTGCCATAGCCGACCTTGGCGCCGATTTCGTAGCCGCTCGCGGTGAAGGACTCGACGGCACAGGGGTTCATGGAACAGCTGGTGGTCTGGCTGACGCCGCCGACCCACAGCTTGCCGGTGGTGCCCGAGGCTTTCCAGTCGTAGCTGCCCACTGCCTGGAAACCGGGCGCCACGGTCTGGTCGCCGGCGAAGCTGCTTGGCTGGAAGATGCCGGCGGACGCCTGGAAGCCGGACAGCGTCGGGGTCGTATAGGTGATCTGCGGCTGGAAGCCGGTGTACATGTAGCCGTGGCCGATCATGCCGAAGGTCGTGTTGTAGGGGATGCCGGCGTTCGTGGTGCCGCCGACGCCGATCAGGGTCATGTCGGAAAGGATGATGTTCGAGGCGAACAGGCCGATATCGCGGCCGAATTTCAGCGTGCCCCAGTTGTTGTTGCCGAACTGGAAATAAGCGTTGCGCGTGTCGATCTGGCTGAAGGGGTCGGTCGTGCCGGCGCCGCCGGCGTTGTTGCCGATCGGCAGGCCGATAACCTGGGAATTGCTGTTGATGCCCGGCGCGAAGCTGATGTGCGCCTTGATGTCCTGCTCGTTGACCGTGGTCGTGACCACGAAGTTGATCCAGCCCGGCAGGGTGCCGTTAGTCAGTTCGCTGTTTTTGGTGGTCGTGCTGGCACCGGTGGCCAGGTTGGTGGACTCGGCGTTGCGGAACACGTAATAGCCATTGACGGTACCGTTGATGTCGAGCGTGACGTCGTTGTGCGTGAAGCTGACGGCCTGGCTGGCGGTGCTGGCGCAGGCCAGCATGGCGAGAACCAGCGGACGAACGGACAGGTTATGCTGCATGAAATGTCTCCAGAAATTTTGTGAGTGAACCCTGCCGACCGGATCCCGATCCGGCCGGACTTCCCCCGCTGCCACCACATCGGATGGCATCGCGTCCCAAGGATTGCGAAGCCCGTGCCAACCCTCCGGGAAAACCCCGGGATAGTGCGCAACGCGCCGTTCAGCGGCCTTTTCCAGCACTTTTGGGAATCTTCCACCGGGGAAAAACTGCGGCGTCGCGCCGTTCAGTTTTTTGGCACCTGAAGCACCGGTGACTCAAAACGCAACAGGAAAAAGCCGTTGCCGGAACGAAAAAAAGCCCGGCGAACCGGGCTTTGGCAGTGATGCCCGGTCGGCACCGGGCGTATTCGGATTCAAGGCGGTCGGCGCTTCAGGCCGGACGCAACCAGCCCCTGGCACAGGCCATGTCGAGGAAGGCATGGGTATCGCCGGCGATGGCTTCAGGCTGGCCGGGAAAGGTGGCATTGAGGTCGGCGATGATGGCTTCCGCCGTGCGCTCGCCGTCGCAGCGCTTGAGGATTTCGGCGGCGGCCGGATTGAGTTTGATCAGGCCTTCCGGGTAGAGCAGGATGTGGGCATCCTGGCTGGCTTCCCAGCGGAAGACGAAGTGCGGGCTGAGCCGCGGGCGTTCGGTGTTCGTCATGTCGAGACTCCGGGCGTGGGCGGCGGCCGCAGCCGCAGCCGCCGCCGCTGGCCGCTTAACGCACGTAGACGTAGGCGGTGACTTCGAAGCCGAGGCGGATTTCGCAGTAAGCCGGGGTTTGCCAGTTCATCGTGTGTCTCCTTGGTGATTGGAGCGGCACCCTGCCGCTCCTGTTTCGATTATCCGCAAAGCCTGTGCCAGGCGCCCCCGGGCGATCGCCAAAAGCGCCTCGCGAAAATCATGAGACCTTGCTCATCTGCGTGTAGGCGCCCCAGCCGTCGATGTGGACCGGGCAATGCGCGAGCAGCATGGCGTCGAGCATCGACCACAGCAGGTCGAGCTTGAACTGCAGGATGGCGAGTGCCCGTTCCTGCAGCTCGCGCGTGTTGAAATGGCCGAGCGTGATGCGCAGGCCGTTGACCACATCGCGCGGCGCTTCGGTCAGGCGGCGGCGAAAATAGTTGTAGCCCTCGGCCTCGATCCACGGGTAATGCGTCGGCCAGTGGTCGAGGCGAGATTTGTGGATGGTCGGCGCGAACAGCTCGGTCAGCGACGAAGCGGCGGCCTCCTGCCACGGCACACGGCGGGCGAAATTGATGTAGGCATCGACGGCGAAGCGCACGCCGGGCAGCACCAGACGCTGCGAGACGATGTCCTCGCGCGACAGGCCGACCGCCTCGCCGAGGCGGATCCACGCCTCGATGCCGCCCTCCTCGCCGCCGTAGCCGTCATGGTCGAGGATGCGCTGCACCCAGTGGCGGCGCACCTCGCGGTCCGGGCAGTTGGCCATGATCGCCGCGTCCTTGATCGGGATGCTGATCTGGTAGTAATAGCGGTTGGCGACCCAGGCCTGGATCTGTTCGCGGGTGCACTTGCCCTCGTGCATCATCACCTGGAAGGGATGGTGGATGTGGTAGCTGCCGCTGCGCGCCCGCAGCTGCGCCTCGAACTCTACTGCGGTCCACGCCTGCAAATCGTTCATTTTCATTTCCTGTCTCCGTCGTCGATCAGCATCCCGTCGAAAGCGACCTCGATGCCGGCGCGGGCCAGTTCGGCGCGCTCCGGCGAGTCCTCGTCGAGGATAGGGTTGGTGTTGTTGATGTGGATCAGCACCTTGCGCGGCTTCGCGTAGCGGCCGAGCAAGGCGATCATGCCGGCCGGCCCGGATTGCGGCAGATGGCCGATTTCGCGGGCAGCCTTGGTCGAGATGCCAAGACTGATCATCTCGTCGTCGGTCCAGAACGTCCCGTCGAGCAGCACGCAGTCGGCATCGTCCAGGTAAGGCTCCAGATGCGGCTCCATCGCCCCGAAGCCGGGCGCGTAGAACACCTTGCGACCGGTCGCCGCATCCTCGATCAGCACGCCGATGTTGTCGCCGGGATGCGGGTCGTGGCGGTGCGGCGAATACGGCGGCGCCTTGCTGGTCAGCGGCACCGGCGTCAAGCGCAGCCCCGCCGCCCCGGGAATGGAAAATGGCGACGGGGGAACGACCGAAACCGGCTGCCAGCGCACCGTGCAAAAATGCGAGAGCACATTGAAAACCGGGTTGCCGGTCGTCAGGTCTTCATGGACCTGCGGCGTGCACCAGACATCGAGCGGCCTGCCCTCGCGCAACATGAAGAGGCCGGTGGTGTGGTCGATCTGCGCATCGATCAGGACGACGCCGACAATGCCCGTGTCGCGCAGGCCACGGCCCGGCTGCAGCGCCGGGTTGGCGCGAATCTGCGTCAGGATGTCGGGCGAGGCGTTGAACAGCACCCAGTCGGTGCCGTTGGCACTGACCGCGATCGACGACTGGGTACGCGGCGTGGCCCGCACGCTGCCGTCGCGCACCCCGGCGCAATTACGGCAGTTGCAGTTCCACTGCGGGAAGCCGCCACCGGCGGCAGAACCAAGGACAAGTATTTTCATGGCCCCAGTCTGCCCGGGAAATCTCCGCCTGCCGTGCAGGAAACGGCCAAATTGGCCTCATGGTTTTCTGGAGATGGTGGAAAAAGGTCTTTGCCGTTTTTGGGCAGTGGACCGCAGCAGTCGGGCAATTCTGGCTTGCCGGTGCGTGGTGGTTTGGTTATGGGTGGTTACTGCGTGCCACAAGACGCGCTCGCCATCTCGATGCCTCAGCGGCGGATTTCTGAACGGAGCGGTCCTGCAGGACGTAGACTGACTGATAACCTCTCGGCCATATCGGACGGTAGGCCACCGCGCCAATCAGCTCCGCTTTGCGCTGGTTGGAGGAGACGAATGGAAAGCCGCGCTAATTCGACTTACTATGCCGCTCGGGGCGTGCATCCCTTTGCCAAAACAATAATCCCGTTTAAAAGAAAATCGAATACGCCCGCCCACCGCTAGAAGCGCACAAGATGACCCGAAGATCAAAACCCAAGAGCTCGCCCGCCGTGCTGCCGACAAACCGCGAGGGTTCGAGGCCGCGAGCCAGGCGCTACGTGGTTGCCGGTCTGGTGCTCGCCACCTTGATTGCCGGCGTCACGCTGTTTTTCGTTTCTTCGTCCCCGGTGCCGGACCCTGCCTCCTCCCCATCGCCTGGACCAGCTGTCACCTCCAACACTGCGCCAGGTGCCGCCTCAGCCACCCACGTCGGCGCCGAAACCTGCAAGACCTGCCACGAGAGCGAATTCAAGGCGTGGTCGGGTTCACATCACCAACTGGCGATGCAGGAAGCGACGGCGACCAGCGTGCTCGGCGACTTCGCCAACGCGAAGTTCAGGAAGGATGGCGTCGAGTCCACGTTCTTCAAACGCGGCGACAGGTTCATGGTGCGTACCGACGGCCCGGACGGAAAACTGACCGACTACGAAGTCACCTACACCTTCGGCCTCTATCCACTGCAACAGTATCTGATCCCATTCCCGGGCGGACGTTACCAGGCGCTGCCGATCGCCTGGGACGCCCGCCCGAAAAGCGAAGGCGGCCAGCGCTGGTTCCATCTTTATCCCAAACAGAAGACGGACTACACGGACTCTCTGCACTGGACGGGCGTCTATCACAACTGGGCGCTGCAGTGCGCCGAGTGCCATTCGACCAATCTGCGCAAGGGTTATGACGCGGCCAGCCAGACCTACAAGACGACCTTCAGCGAAATCAACGTCGCCTGCGAAACCTGTCATGGTCCGGCTTCCACTCACGTCGACTGGGCCAAACAGGCCAAGCCGCCGTATGGCGCCAGGGCCGACAAGGGTCTGCCCTCGCTGCAAAGCCGCTGGAAGGAAGCGTGGACATTCCCGAACGAGCAGGCGCGATTCGCGGTGCGCGACAAGCCGGCAGCGCCAGCCGGCATGAACAGCTGTGCTGCCTGCCACGCCCGCCGCTCAACCCTTAGTGAAGACCGGACGCCCGGTGCGCCGCTGGAAGACAGCCATCGCCTGGCAATGCTCACCGCGCCCAACTACCATGCCGACGGCCAGCAGCGCGAAGAGGTCTATGTCTGGGGCTCGTTCCTGCAAAGCAAAATGCACCAGAACGGCGTCACCTGCATGGATTGCCACGAGCCGCACAGCCAGAAGCTGCGCGCCGAAGGCAATGCCCTGTGCACCCGTTGCCATGCCGCCACCGAGTTCGATGTGCCGAAACACCATCACCATACAGCTGGCGGCAAGGGGGCGCAGTGCGTCACCTGCCACATGCCGACACAGAACTACATGGTGATCCATGCCCGGCAGGATCACAGCCTGCGCATCCCGCGCCCCGATCTCTCCATGAAGTTGGGCAGTCCCAACGCCTGTACCCAGTGCCACACCGACAAGAAGCCGCAATGGGCAGCCAGCGCCATGGATCAGTGGTATGGCAAAAGCTGGCGCGAGCGCCCGCACTACGGCAACACTCTTCATGCCGGCGAAACCCAGGGCGTGCGCGCCTTGCCCGGCCTGCTCGAACTCGCCGCCAGCCCGACGGCGCCGGCAATCGTCCGGGCGACGGCAGCGACACTGGCCCAGCCCCATGCCAATCCCGATAGCCTGCCGGCGGTGCGCGCCCTGTTGCAGGATGCCGACCCCTCGGTGCGCATCGCCGCGCTGGGCATGATCGCCAGGGCTGACCCGGCCAACCGGGTGCTCAGTGGCGCGCCGCTACTCGCCGACCCGGTGCGCGGCGTGCGCATCGAAGCGGCGCGCCTCCTCGCCGACATACCGGATACCCAGATCCCGGAGGGAAAGCGCGCCGCCCGTGCCGCCGCCCTGCTGGAATATGAAAATGCCCTGGCGCTGGAGGCCGACTGGCCCTCGGGCCAGGTCAACCTTGGCAATCTGCGCCTGCAGCAGGGACGCGGCGACGAGGCGATCGCCGCGTTCGAGCGTGCCATCGCGCTCGACACGGGCTTTCCCGGGGCCTATGTCAATCTTGCCGACGCCTTGCGCCAGCTCGGGCGCGAACCGGATGCGGAAAAGGTATTGCGCCAGGGCCTGGCGGCGCTGCCGCGCGATGCCGACCTGCACCATTCGCTCGGGCTGCTGTTGACGCGCAAGGGCGACAAGATGGCGGCGCTGAACGAATTCGTCGAAGCGGCGAAGCTGGCCCCGGATAACGCGCGTTATGCCTACGTCCATGCCATCGCCGTCGATTCCGCGGGCAAGCGCGAGCAGGCGCTGACCCTGCTGCGCAGCGCCAACAAGCGACACCCCAACGATCTCGATATCCTTAGTGCGCTACTGTCGATAAGCCGTGAAACCGGCGACCGGCGAGCCGCACTTGTCTACGCGAAGCAACTCGCGGAGATGGTGCCGGGCAACCCCGGTCTGAACCGGCTGATTGCCGAGCTGGAAGCGAAATAGGACGCCGCGGAACGCTGTCTCAATCCCGGTTGACCATCGGGAGAGCGACGGTTTCCGCCATCTGCCCCTATCGAGAGTTAGCGCAAAACACGTCGCAAATGCCGGTATGGCGCCCCGCACTCAGCATATTGTCTTGCGGCCCGTGTTCAGAACGAATGCGATAGAAAGAGCCGCAAGTCCCAGATTGCCAGATCATTAGTGCCCAGACTCAAGTAACTGGCGGCGAATTCGATGAGGGTTGTCCTGTCGACCAGAGATCGTACGCCTAGTCGCGTCATTCCGCTCCAGGGGCTGGAATCCTGGTACGCTAGATCGCCGTCGAGGTAGCGGCCTGAATCCGGACGCTCGAAGTCATAGGCAATGCCAAGCTCGGCATACGGCATGACTGCCGATCCATTGTCGAATCGGTACAGCCTGTTGATCTCGACGGAGGATTCGAGTGTTCCGAAGTCGTAACTGTTTTTAGGCATCCTCAACGTAATTGGCGTGCCCAGAATACTGCCGCCCAGATTGTAGGCATCGGCGTTGTTGTGCATGTATGACAGCGTGAATTTTGGCCGCACGAAGGCTGAACCGAGGGGGTATTGACCTTGGGCATTGAGCGTGGCGGAGTAGCGCTGCACTTCGTAACTGCCATTCAGCGAAAGTATCCGGTTGTCGATGTTGGATTGGCCGAGTCCCAATGCGCCGTAAAGTGACCATTGCGGAGACACCTGATAAGCCATGTAGGGGCTGATCATGAAGCCATCCGAATCGCTGGTCATAACACCCTGGAAACCCTTGCTGGAAGATGTTTCCAGCGACAACTGCAAGCCGGCCACCAGATCGCTGGCGACCCGGCGATCGGCGCCCATGACTATCACGCCAGCGTTTCCAGTCGTATCGAGCCCGTTGCGATGGTCGCTGGTGCTGGTGTAGTGGGTATCGACCCATGTGTTCCATAGCGTGTCTTCGACCAGGTCACGGCCTGCGGTAATGGGTACTCCAGCAGCAGATTCGCTGGCGGCCTGGGGATCCTGCTGTTCGTGAGAATGGCAACCGGACCTTGGGTCTGAATCACTTCCGCCAAGTTCACTCGGCCGCATTTCCGAACAGGGAAGAACCGTCGGCGGCGGGGTGTAACCGTCCACTGCGGTCAACGCAATATTCCCGGTCATTTTTTCGCCAGAAGGCGGCAGCGTACCGATCGGCGGGGTGACACCGCCCGGCAGGCTTGGAGTAATTTCCGTTGGGGGAAGCGTGGCGATCGGCGGCGTCACTCCACCCGGCAGGGTCGGCTTAACACCCGACGGCGGCAGCGTACCGATCGGTGGCGTGACAACACCCGGGATGGTGGGCATAACACCCGATGGCGGTAGCGTACCGATCGGCGGCGTGACCCCACCCGGTAAGGTGGGCATAACACCCGACGGCGGCAATGTGCCGATCGGTGGCGTCACACCACCCGGCAGAGTTGGCTTAACGCCCGATGGCGGCAGCGTGGCGATCGGCGGGGTGACCCCGCCCGGCAAGGCGGGCATCACACCGGACGGCGGCAGCGTACCGATCGGCGGAGTGACTCCACCCGGCAGGGTCGGCATCACACCGGACGGCGGCAGCGTGCCGATTGGCGGTGTGACCCCACCCGGCAGAGTTGGCTTAACGCCCGATGGCGGCAGCGTGGCGATCGGCGGGGTGACCCCGCCCGGCAAGGCGGGCATCACACCCGATGGCGGTAGCGTACCGATCGGCGGCGTCACACCACCCGGCAAGGTTGGCTTAATGCCCGACGGTGGCAGCGTACCGATGGGTGGCCGGACCGAGCCCGGCGGACGAACTACCGGGGGAAATACAAAGCCACCCTGCTGGTTTTGGGTGTCCAGCAGACAGCCATTGCCGCCAGTGTCCTCGTAGAGTTTGTGCGTACCACCATTGCCGTTGGAAACCACCGGTGAAATTGACACACGCAACCCGCGCCGGCCTTTGCTCCACGCGTCCACCGCCTGGTTTCCCTGCGCCGCCTCCAGCCTGAAGGCTCCCGCCGAGGTGCCGGAAATCCAGACTGAGCGGGTTGAATCGGTCGTCGTCCCCAGGTATCGCAAGTTACCTGCCGCGCCACATTGCGCTGCCCCTGCCGTAGCCGGCAAACCGGAGAGCGCAAGCGCTGCCATCGATAGCTTCAACGCAAACAGCGGACGCGGAGCCAACAAGCAATGCGTCAGTTTTCTATTTCTCATTTGTTCCAAACCTTACCCCTTGCCCTGGACTCAAGCCAGGGTTCATATGATTTTCACTCTGCCCGCCTGATGCCACTCATTCGAACATCATCAGAGGTTGGCAAATACCGGACTACGTTATCTTGTTGATTGTGATTGTGTAGATAGACGGGCCGACAAAATTAGGGAAATGGAGGCCGGCAGCGCCGGCCTCGCGAGAATGACTGTCAGTAAGGCGGATTGATCACGATGTACTGCGATCCCTGCGGCTGATACCAGGTATTGCCGCACTGCTGATAGATCATGCCGCCGTAGTTGACCGGGACGCATCCGGCCGGCACGGTGCGCACCATCGAACCGATGACTGCGGAAGTCACGGCAACCGTTGCGGTCACCGCCGCCGCTGTTGCCACCGGATGATAGTCGTTGTCCCAGCCGCCGCGGTTGTTATCAACATTGACATTGACGTTCCGATTGGCATTGATATTCGTATTCCGGTTATTTACGTTGTTCACGCTGGTGTTGCGCACGTTGTTGGCACGTACGTCACGATTGCTGTTGTTGATTTGCCGGTTGCCACCACCACCAGCATGAGCGCCACCGCCCCCACCGGCACGCGCACCGCCCCCACCACCGTGACCACCGCCGCCGCGACCGGCTTCAGCGACTGGCGCCAGCGCAAAGCTGGCCAGAACGAGAGCCGTCAGGGGGGCCAGGAAGAATTTGTTGAATGATTTTTTCATGTTGGCGCTCCTTTACTTCTGAACCAGTGGGCGAATTTCGACCGCAGTCGCGCCCTTGGGTGGCGTGAACTTGAAGACCCCGTCCTTGAACGTCGGCTTCAGGTTCCAGTCGATCAGTTGGAGCGACTGCGGGCGGGCCTCGTCATTGCGATTGGTGATCACAAGCTTGCGCGGCAACGGCTTGTCGCCGGTGGTGATCCAGATCTGCCAGTCGAAATTGCCTTGGCGGAAGGCGTAGTGGTCGCAAAGATCCTTGCCGACGAAGTCCTGACCGGCATTCATTGCCGATTCGATTTTGTCGAACGATGCCGCCGGCGTGCCCCAGATGAACATGTCGGCCAGCGGCACTTCCACGCCATAGCGGTCTTCCAGCCTCTTGACCAGTTCGCCAAGATTTCCGGAATACTCGACGGTCGAGTAGTACTTCTGCGCCGGTGTATAGAGGGTAGCCGTCTTGCCGTCGTAGATCAGCTCGCGTTCGGCGCGGGCGCTCCAAATCCGGGCGTGCAGACGGTTCGGACGCTCGGCGTCCATGTCCGCCGTTGCCGTGTGCTGCAGCTTCTGACCATCGGCGAGAACCCGCTCGCCGGTCAGTTCGGTGGATACCTGGAAGCGCTTGAGGGTCTGCAGATGCGCGCCCATGTTCTTGAGGGCCTGGATCGATGCCGGATCGACTGCATTTTCCACTGCCTGTGCCGTAGCGGGTGCGGCAGCCGGTGGCGCCGTCTGTGCATATATAGCGGGCGCTGCAAGCGACATCGCCAGCAGGCTGAGCACCAGTTTCTTACGTACCATGGTTATCTCCTGGGTTGGGAAAACATACTGAGCGGCACTTTGCGCAAGTGCCAGAGGGGGAAATTCAGAGCATGTGGATCAAAAACGCCGGTGTATTTCGCTAAGCATCTTCGTTCATACCAGCGCCTTGAGTAATTTCAGGATAATGTCTTTGAGCGGGATTTGCAGCGCAGCGGCAACCAGCATGGGCAACGCAATCGGCAACACGATTGCAAGCATTGCACGCATGCCGATCGGTGCCAGGCGCATGGCCTTGACCGCGCCATAGATGGCTGCGGTATCGGCGACCGGCCCGATTTCGGCGGCTTCGAGCAGTGTCGGATCGGCCACCGGCTCGCCCAGTATCCAGCGCCGGTGCACCATGCGCCCGTGCTCGCCGACCAGCGCGGCGTAGGCCGGGCGTGCCCGCTGCTTGGTGGCCAACAATGCGGGCGCCAGCATCAGCAGGGGTAACAGGCACAGGAATGCGCTGATGACCACAAAGGCAATGGCTGGCAGCTTCAGCGCCTGCAGCGTGACCTCGTGATAGACAATGTCGTGCGCCCAGTGCGCGGAGAGTACCGCCGACAGCGCCAGGCTCACTGGCGCAAAAGCCGCTGGCAGCGCCTGCACGAAGTCGAGTCCGCCGGCGCGGTCGGGGTGCGTGGGAACCAGCGCGAGATCGAGCCGCCCGATACGCGCGAACAAAATCACAACCAGCAGCAGCCGCCACAGCCAGGCCAGCAACAGCGCCACGAAGATCGGTCGCGAGACATAGGCAACCCACCAGCCACCGAAGCCGAGCTGGCCATTGCCGTCAAGCGCCCACGACAGCGCGTCGGTGTGCGCCTCGGGCGTATCCGTGATCGTCCACGCGAGCACCAGGCCAAGCAGCAGCGCCCACGGCAGTGTAGTGTCGCGTAAGCGCCGCATGTCCTGCAGAACACGTTCGAAGGGTGCGCGTGCTGCCGTGCCGATGATGCCCGACTCGGTGAACTGCCTGACGATCTGCATCAAGCCCTTATGTACCGTCGCTTCGGCAATAACCAGCAGGACGACCGCAAGCAGGAAGCGCGCGTGAATCCCGAAGTGCTGCAACAGCGACTCGCCCGGCGCGCCCTCCCAGAGCCGATGGTTGAGCGCCGCCCAGATCACCGGCACCAACCAGGCCAGCCCAGCCAGAAGCATGGCGCGGCGCATGACGCCCAGGCCGTTGGCAGGCGCCAGTCCGAGCTTGCGCTGCCAGCGCAGGGGCGGCTCGTTGTCGATGGGCGAGAAAGAGTGCTCGGCGGAGTCGGTCGTCATGCCGGATGGGTGGTTCATTGCCTTGTTGACACCCCGAAGACCGTCTTCCAGTCGCTCTTCATATCGACAACCGTCCAGCCGCGCGCTTGCGCTTCGTCGAGCGCCTTGTCGAGCTTGCCGATGTGCGACTTGCGGTCGTAAGCCCATTCGCGTTCGGCATCGGTATGGTGGACGATGAGCGCGAAGCGCGGCCCGGTGCCGGCAGTCGTCCATTGCAGCATCTGCAGATCGCCGTCGGAATTGCCGAAGGCGGCGATCGGTCGACGCCCGATGTGCTGGTTGATGGCGACCGGTTTGCCGCCCTTGTCGTCGATGAAGTTGATTTCCGGCAAGCGCACCAGCACCGGCTTGCCGTCGCGGATTTCATATTTTGTCTTGATGCTGCTGCCAATGACCTGTTCCGGCGGCACGCCATAAACCTTCTCCGTCCATGGACGCATGAACTCGATGCCGCCGCCGGAGACGATGTAGGTCTTGAAGCCGTTGGCGCGCAGGTAGGCGAGCAGTTCGCGCATGGGCCGATAGACCAGCTCGGTAATCGGCCGCCCCGTCTTCGGGTGCTTTGCCGTGGCAATCCAATCCTTGACGATCTGCTCGAATTCCGCCGTGCTCATGCCTGCGTGCGTGGCCATGACCATTTCCAGCAGAGCCTTCTCGCCGCCCGCCAGCGCCGCTTTCATGTCGCCCTTGAGCACCGACGCGAACGGCTCTTGCGTTGTCCACTCCGGATGCTGCGGGGCCAGCGCCTTGACGCGGTCGACGACGAAAAAGGCCTGAAAATACATCGGTTGCTCGGCCCACAGCGTCCCGTCATTGTCGAAGGTGGCGATGCGTTCGGGCACCGGCACATAGTCGGGGGAGCCTTCTTGCGTCACCTTCCCGACAAACTCGACGATGGCACGTCGCGACGTGGTGTCGTTCCAGGATGGCAGCGGGTCCGCACCCGAGACCGGGGCCGCAAAGGCAATTGCTGCCGCTGCGCTCAGCAAAACAGCGGCCATCCTGCCCAATGTTTTCTTCATGGAAACCCCGTATTTCAATGCAAAACGGGGCGCCGTCAATCATGACGACGCCCCGCTGTCGATCAACTTATTTGCCTGCAGTGGTCATGCCCTTGATCTGCTTCTCCAGCGAATCAAGGCTCCAGTCGCCTGGCTTCTGGCTGGGCGGGTAGTCCTTCAAGGTCATCAGGAACTTGCTGGCCACGGCCTGCAGCGGGATCAGCACAAAGGCACGGTCAATCATCCAGTCGTGATACGTGTTGGAGTTATGCTGCGACTTTTCGAACGGATCGCGCCGCAGATTGAACAGCAGCGGCAAGCGCAGATGAACCATGGGCTCACGCCACACGTCCAGCTGGTGGGCGCGGTTCTCCAGGTAGACGGCCTTCCAGTCACCCACACGAATGGCCATCACGGCGCCGTCGTCGCCGACATAGATGAATTCCTTGCGCGGTGATTCCTTGACCTTGCCGCTCAGGTAATCGAGCAGGTTGTAGCCATCGATATGGTTCTTGTAGCTGCGGCCGTTCAGCGTCGTGCCCTTGAGCAGTTTTTCCTTGATGTCGGGGGCGCCGGCGACGGCGGCAAAAGTCGGCAGCCAGTCCTCGTGCGAGACGATGCCGTTCAGCGTCGTGTCGGCAGGGAAATGCCCGGGCCAGCGGACGAAGGCCGGTACGCGGAAGGCGCCTTCCCAGTTCGAATTCTTCTCGCCACGGAAAGGCGTGGTGCCGGCATCGGGCCAGGTGTTGTAGTGCGGGCCGTTGTCCGTGGAATACATGACGATGGTGTCGTTGGCCAGGCCAAGTTCGTCGACCAGCTTGAGCAACTCGCCCACCTGCATGTCGTGACCGACCATGCCGTCGCTGTATTCATCCTGACCCGAGATGCCGATATGCTCGGGCTTCACATGGGTGCGGAAATGCATGCGGGTGGCGTTCCACCAGACGAAGAAGGGTTTGCCTGCCTTGGCTTGGCGGGTCAGGAACTCCTTCGCCGCGGCCAGCGATTCCTCATCGATGGTCTCCATGCGCTTCTTGGTCAGCGGACCCAGGTTCTCGATGGTCTGGCCGCCCTTGCCGTCGGCCTTGGACTTGATCACGCCACGCGGGCCGAACGTCTGCAGGAAGGTCTTGCCATTGGGCAGCTTCATGTCTCGCGGATAGTCGCGGTTCTCGGGCTCTTCCTCGGCATTCAGGTGGTAGAGGCTACCCATGAATTCGTCAAAACCGTGCATGGTGGGCAGATGCTCGTCGCGGTCGCCCTGGTGGTTCTTGCCGAACTGGCCGGTGGCATAGCCCTGGCTATTCAGCACCGTGGCCATGGTGACGTCGCTCTTCTGCCAGCCTTCCTTGGCCCCGGGCATGCCGACCTTGGTCATGCCGGAACGCACCGGCACCGAGCCGCTGATGAAGGCCGCGCGGCCCGCCGTGCAACTCTGCTGCGCGTAGTAGTCGGTGAACCCGACGCCTTCCTTGGCGATGCGGTCGATGTTCGGCGTCTTGTAGCCCATCATGCCGCGGTTGGTGTGGCTGATGTTCCAGGTGCCGATGTCGTCGCCCCAGATGACCAGGATATTGGGTTTTTTTTCCGCAGAGAACGCGGGTGATGCCGCGATGAACGCCAGCGCTGACGCCACGAGCCAGCTTGCGACCCGGCGCCATGTAAATTTGTTCATGGACCTCTCCTCGATGAACTAACGAAATTAACCGCTCAACGGTCGGTGTATTACTAGAACATAAGAATCGAATTACGTTTCATGCAATGATTTGATTGCGGTGATAACATTTCTGCATGAGCCTGGATATCAAACTGTTGCGACAGATGCTTTCACTGGCCAAGCACCGCAATTTCGCCCGTGCCGCCGAATCGTTGCATATCTCCCAGCCCGCGCTATCGCGCAGCATTTCCAACCTCGAGGAGACACTGGGCGTGCAACTCTTCGACCGGACCAGTGGTGGCGTGGAACCAACCGCCTATGGCCGCCTCATTCTCGAACGCGGCAGGGAGATCGTCGCCAAGGAGAATGAACTGCAACGCGAGATCCGGTTGATGCAGGGGATCGAAATTGGCGAACTGGCGATCGGCGCCGGACCGTTTCCCTTCGAGATTTCTGTCGGACCGGCGGTTTCGCGGCTGATTGCCGCCTATCCGAAATTGCAGATCAGGGTGGAAACTGCCAGCCCGCTGGCGATCGTCAATCGCATCCTGGGCGGCAGCTTTGACCTGGGCGTCGCAGACATCCGCGAATGGCATGATGAACAACGCCTCACGCTTGAGGCGCTACCGGTTCACGCCGGATTCTTTTGCTGCCGTCCGCAACATCCACTTGCCGGCAGGCGCGGACTGACCCTGGAAGAAATACTTGCCTACCCGCTGGTCGGCACCGTCTTCCCGCCCGCCCTGGCAGGAATACTGGCGCAGGGGCAGGCAGGCGGCAGGATCGACCAGGATACCGGGCACTTTCTTCCGGCAGTGACGATCGATTCGATGAGCCTTGCGCGGCGAATCACGATGGGATGCGATGCCATACTTCTTATGACCATCGGCGCTATCGAGCGTGAGCTCCTGGCTGGAGATCTCGTGATCCTCGATTGTCACTTGCCCTGGATGCATACCAACTACGGGTTCATCTCCAAGCGTGATCGCAGTTTGTCTGCAGCCGCGCGGGAATTCATGGCGCGATTGCGCGAAGTTGAAGCTGAAACTGTTGAACGCGAGAACGCGCTGCTGGCGACCCATCTCGGCTCCAAAGCAAATCCTCAAAATCCCGCGGCACCTGAGACAAAGACAAAATCGTGAGGATTTCCGGAAGCCACACCGCGCGCGGCACCATTGGCGCCTGGGTGCTTTATGACGTCGCCGCGCATGGTTACGGGCTGATGATTCCGGCGGTCGGCTATGCGATTTACTTCACCTCGTTCATTGCTGCCGCACACCCGCTGGCGGATGGGCTGTGGTCGCTGGCCGTCGCCTTGCCGCTAATCGCCGCCGGATTGATCAGCCCGTGGCTCGGCGCCGTTGTCGATAGTCATGGTCACCGCCGCACCTGGCTGGCCGCAGCAACGATTGCCTGCGGTCTGGCAACGGCCTTGATGGTCACGCTGGAACAGGGCGATATCGCGTCGGGCATCGCCTTGTTCGCGGTTGCCCAACTGGCTTCACTGCTGGCGGGAGCCCTGTACAACGCCTATCTGCCGCAAATTTCGACACCTGAAAATTCCGCGCGCATCTCCGGCATTGGCTGGGGCTTGAGCTATCTGGGCGGGATCGCCTGTTTCCTGCTTTGCCTTCCGTTCATTCGCGGTGGCATCGTACCCGGCAATGAATCCCATTTTGCCCAGGCATTTCTGGTGACGGCCGTATTTCTGCTGGTGGTCGGGCTGGCAGCGATTTCCCGATTTCCTCGAGAAATCAGGGTCGACCGCAACACGCGCAGCATTCGCCCGTATCGGCAGATTTGGGCAACCATTTGCAACTGGCGAAACGAGCGCGAGATACCGAAATTTTTGCTCGCCTACTATCTGCTCAACGATGCCATGGTCACGGTCATCTTTTTCGCGGCAATCTTTTTCAAGACGACATTCGGCCTGAGCGTGCAGCAGGTGCTGATGTATTCGCTGGCCTTCCAGTTGATCGCCATTCCGGCGACCATGTTCTTCGGCTGGCTTGGCGACCGCTGGAGTCAGCGCGGGGCGCTCAATGTCACGCTGCTGATCTGGGCCGTGGTACTCGCCCTGATGGGCTGGGCCGACGGCGAATATGCGCCGCTGGCCATCGTGATCGTTCTCGGGCTGGTTCTGGGATCGACCCAAAGCCTGTGCCGCAGCATGTTCTCACGCATGATCCCGACTGATCGGACTGCGGAGTATTTCGGCTTTCACGCACTGGCCGGCCGGGCGTCATCGGCGCTCGGGCCGCTGTTGTTCGGCGCCGTCAGCGCCGTTGCCGGGAGCCAGCGGATGGCCATGGTTTCGCTGGGTGTCTTTCTCGTTGCCGGTGGAATCCTGATGTCCCGGGTCCGACTGATCGATCGCTGAAACGCATTGCCGGCCTCAGAAACTTATATGGCTGCTCCATGGCAGAGGCATACGGCAGGCACTGGCCGAATGTTGCCAGATGACCATTACATTTTCAGGCTGCAGATAGGCTTCAACCGTCGACAATCAAGTCAGGTGCGCCAGACACCCGGCACCGTGTTCGATGAATAGACGATGAAGCTGGACACCGGCCGCCCCTGCGGCACGGGCGGCTGCGACATCGGCAGCATTGCGGATGCCACCGACTGCGACCAGCGCTGGTCGCCCAATGCCGCCGGTCAAGTCGGCCAATTCGTCAAAGCCTGCACGGTGATCGGGGCGGACGACGGTCAGTTGCGCAAAGCCGGTTTCGGTCATGGTTTCGAGCAGCCCTGCCGCCTCGGCCAGTGGGATTTTGATTGCCAGCAGCACGCGGCGGCCGGCTTCGGCCAATCGATCGCGGCAGGCGGCGACGGTGCGCAGGGCGGCGAGCAAGGTGCGGCGGTGGACTGGTGCGAGAAAGCGCTGGTTGGCCCTGGCGCTCAGATTCAGGCTGACGTAGTCGGCCACCGGCCAGGCGGCGGCGAGGCCGGCCTGCCATTCGTCGGCCAGGGTTTCGGCGGTGGCTTCGGGCGGCAGCCCGAGGCCGATGCCAATCGCGGTACGTTGCGGGGCTGAACGGTCGAGCGCGCTGAGCCGGGCGACCAGCGCGGCAAGGCCGGGATTCGAGCCGGCGACGGGGTGCACCGTGACCGAGCCGAATTCGACGCTGCCGAAACCCAGGCCAAGCAGTTCCGCCGCCCGGCTGCCGTCCTTGTCGATGCCGCCGGCCAACCCGGGCCGGGCCAGCCAGGGCAGCGCGCCGGGCGCGTTCATCCGCGGCGCCGCGCGAAGTCGGTGATGAACCCGGCCAGCGCCTGTGCGCCGGCTTCCGGCATGGCGTTGTAGAGGCTGGCGCGCAGCCCGCCGAAATGGGCATGGCCGCGCAGGTGGTGCAGGCCGGCGGCGGCGGCTTCGCTAATGAAGGTTTCGGTCAGGGCGGAATCGGCGAGGTGGAAGCGGATATTGACTGGCGAACGCTGGTCGACCGCAACCGGCGCGACGAAAACCTCGCCGCTGCCGTCGATCGCGCCATAGACCCGCGCCGCCTTGCGCCGGCCGGCGGCTGCCATCGCCGTCAGGCCGCCCTGCTCGGCGATCCAGTCGAAAACCAGCGCCGCCATCTGGATGGCGAACATCGGCGGCGTGTTGACGCAGCTGTTGGCCTCCGCCTGGCGGCGATAGGAGAACGGCGCCGGCAAGTCGGCCGGGCTGCGTTCGAGCAGGTCATCGCGGATGATTGCCACGGTCAACCCGGCTGGGGCGATGTTTTTCTGGGCGCTGGCGTAGATGAAGCCGAACTTGTCGACGGCCAGCGGCGCGGTCAGGAACGACGAGGTGCAGTCGGCGGCGAGCGGCACGGCGCCGGTTTCCGGGAGGCTGGCGCAGGCGCTGCCATCGACGGTCTCGTTCGGCGTGATGTGGCAATAGGCGCAGTCGGCCGGGAGCGCCCAGACGCCATCGGCGGGTGGAAAGAACTCGATGGTATCGGCTTGCCGGCTGGCTTCGGCCATCGCCCGCGCTGACCAGTAGCCGCGATTGACGTAGGCGGCGCGTTGCTGCGGTCGACAGAGATTCAGCGGCAAAATCGAGAACTGCTGCATGGCACCACCGGCCAGGAAGAGGATCCGGTAATTGGCCGGCAATGCGAGCAATTCAGCCAGTCGTTGCCTGGCGCGGGCCAGAAGCGCGCGAAAATCCGGCCCGCTGAACGGGCGTTCGAGGGCGCAGGCGCCGTCGGCACCGCGCCGGAAGATTTCTGCAGCCGCCTGCGCCAGCACCGCATCGGGCAGGCGGGCCGGGCCGGCGGCGAAGTTCCAGGCCATGCCGCTCAGCCGAACAGGACGCCGCCGTGGCTGCCGGCCGCCATGAAGAAGAGCAGCGGGATCGACAGCATGGTGTTGGTCCGCGACGAAAGATGGGTGATGCGCGAGCAGCGCAGCCTTTCCTCGACGCTGGCCGGCTGCAGACCGAGCACCTTCTTCTGGTGCGGCCAGAGGACGAACCACAGGTTGAGCAGCATCAGCGTGCCGATCCACGTTCCCAGGCCGATCGGCGCCAGACCGCCCTGCAGGGTCATGGCGCCGGGCAGCCAGCCGCGCTGCCAGAGCATGTAGATGCCGGCGCTCCACGCCACCACGGAGGCCCAGCGAAAAGTGCCGTGTTCGCGGTTGATCACTGCTTGCAGGCGCGGGCTGCCGGCATCGGCCAGGTCGCTCGCCTGCAGCGGCCGCCAGCTCGGGCGCTGGACGACGCTCGAATAGTTGTGGCCGATCCAGATGACGCCGGCGAGGAAGTGCGCCCAGCGGGCGAGCAGGTCGAGCAGCGCGCCGTCCATGGCCTCAGCCCGGCAGCTGGCGCAGCAGCAGGACCAGCACGACGGTCAGCGCAATGCCGAGGGCGATGGTGCCGGTCGCGGTGTCGTAGGGGTGATGCATCGTCTTCAGGCCTCCATGAAGTCGGTCGATACCGCGCCGGCCCAGCGTTTGACCAGCGGCTTGTGGAAGCGCAAAGGTTTGGCCGCCTGCGCCACCGCCTCCTGGATCATCCGGTGGTGCGGCGATTTGCTGCAGGCCGGGTCGGTATTGGCGGCGTCGCCGGTGAGCAGCAGGGCCTGGCAGCGGCAGCCGCCGAAATCGCGCTCCTTTTCGTCGCACGAATTGCATGGCTCGGGCAGCCAGTCGAGGCCGCGATATTTGCGGAACAGCGGCGAGTCGTGCCAGATCCAGTCCAGCGACCTGTCGCGGACCGTTTCGAATTCCAGCCCGGGAATGACCCGCGCCTCCTGGCAGGGCATCGCCACGCCGTCCGGCGCGATGGTCAAGTGGATCGCCCCCCAGCCGTTCATGCAGGCTTTCGGCCGGCCTTCGTAGTAATCGGGGATGACGAAATAGATGGTCATCGCATTGCCGAGCCGGCCGCGCCAGTCGTTCACCACGCGCTCGGCCTCGCGAACCTGGGCCAGCGACGGCATCAGTTCCTCGCGGTTCATCAGCGCCCAGTTGTAATACTGGATGTTGGCGAACTCGATGTATTCGATGCCGAGATCGACCGCCCAGGCCAGCAGGCCGTCGATTTCGCCGATGTTCTGCCGGAACAGCGGGACGTTGAGCACCATCGGGAAATGGTGTTTCTTGATCAGCTGCGCCGCTTCCAGCTTCAGGGCATGCGCCCGGGCGCCGACCAGCGCGTCGGTCAGCTTGGGCTGAATCGCCTGCAGGGACAACTGGATATGCTTCAGACCGGCCGCCTTGAGGGCGAGCAGCCGTTCTTCGGTGAGGCCGATGCCGGAGGTGATCAGGTTGGTGTAAAAGCCGATTTCGCTGGCGTAGGCGACCAGCTCTTCCAGATCGTCGCGTAGCAGGGGTTCGCCGCCGGTGAAGCCGAGTTGCAGCGCGCCCAGTTCGCGCCCTTCGCGCAGCACCCTTTTCCATTCCTCGGTGCTCAGCTCGCGGCTGCCGTAATCCTCGAAATCGAGCGGATTGCTGCACCACGAACATTTCAGCGGGCAGCGATAGGTCAGTTCGAGGACCAGCCAGAGTGGCTTGCCCTGACCATCCAGACTGAGACCGTTTTGTTCCTTGGGCATGATCTTCCTTTCGACGACTGCGAGGCGATGGTTCATTGTTGGTCATCGGGCACCCCGGCGCGCCGGGGAAATCGGGAATCGCGGCTCATGATTTTTGCGAGACGGCGGCCGCCCTGCCCCGCCGCCCTACCCGGCGACCGAAGCCGCTACCCAGCCGAGAGCCTGGATGCAGGCCCCGGCGATCGGCGGCGACATCCCGCCGTGGCCGGCGCCGGCCACCGGCCGCCAGGTCGCCTCGGGCCAGGCACGGTAGAGCGTTTTCGCGATCGCCGGCGGGCAGACCGGGTCGGCCATGCCCTGGACGATGGCCGCCGGGATGTGGCGCACGCGGTCGATGCCGGCGAGCAGCTGGCCGGGGACGAGAAAGCAGTCGCGCCTCAGGTAATGCAGCTGCACGCGCGCCTTGGCTATCTGCACCGCGCTCGGCGCGGCGGCCAGCGGCGGCTCGCCCATCAGCGCCCGCTCGTAGTCGAGCCAGGCGCGCGCCGCCACGCCAGCGGTGCGCGGGTCGTCGCCGAGAATGCGCCGGGCGTAGGCGGCGAGCAGGTCGCCGCGCTCGGCGGCCGGCACCGCGCCGGCGAAGGTTTTCCAGGCGGCGGGCGCGGTGCCGTGGCTGCCCTGCACATAGGCCGCGATCTCGGCGCGCGAGCCGAGAAAGATGCCGCGCAGGACGAGGCCCAGCACGCGCTCCGGAAAAGTCTGCGCGTAGGCGAGCGCCAGCAGGCTACCCCATGAGCCGCCAAAGACGATCCAGGCCGGGATGCCGAGCGCCTCGCGCACGTATTCGAGATCGCTCACCAGATGCCTGGTGGTGTTGGCGGCAAGGGCGCCAAGCGGCTGGCTGCGGCCACAGCCGCGCTGGTCGAGCAGGATGGCGTGGAAGTGCCGGGGGTCGAACAGGCGGCGCTGGAACGGCGTGCAGCCGCTGCCCGGTCCACCGTGCAAAAACAGCACCGGCAGGCCGTCGACCGCAGCACACTCCTCCACATACACGACATGACCATCGCCGACCGCCATCTGCCGGGCGTAATGCGCCGGGCTGGCGGGAAAGAACGGATCGCCGTCCACTCAGGCCTCGATCAGCCCGTTGCGCAGCGCCACCAGCGTCAGTTCGGCGGCGTTCTGCACGTTGAGCTTCTGCTTGATGTGATAGAGATGGGTGCCGACGGTGCTCGGGCTGAGGCAGAAATTGGCCGCCACGTCGTTGACCGAGCGCCCCTCGGCCAGCTTGAGGAAAACGGCGAGTTCCTTCTCGGTCAGCGTCTCGACCGGGTTGTCCGAACCCGAGAACTGGGCCAGCGCCAGCGCCGGCGCCAGTTCGGGGTCGAGGTAGCGTTGCCGGCGGGCCACCTGGCCAACGGCGCGCAGGAATTCCTCCGGCGCCGCGCGCTTGCACAGGTAGCCACGGGCGCCGAGGCGCAGCGCACGCACCGGCACGACGTCGTCGTGGTGCGCCGAGAGCATCAGCACCTGCGCCTTCGCATCCCAGACCAGCAGGCGTTCGAGCGCCACGAGGCCGCCGATGCCCGGCATCGAGACATCCATCACGACGACGTCGGGCGTCGATTCGGCATAGCGGCGGACGGCGCTTTCGCCGTCCGCGGATTCGCCGACGACGACGGCGCCGGCGCCTTCGAGGAGCAGGCGAAAGCCGAGGCGGACCACCGCATGGTCGTCGGCAAGCAGGACGCGAATGCCTTGCAGGGCGTTGTTCATGGTGTTTCCTCCACAGGAATGGCCAGGGGCAGCCGGGCATGCAGCGCGAAGCCGCCGCCGGCAGGATTCTCGAAACGCAGGTCGCCGCCGAGCAGGGCGACGCGCTCGCCCATGCCGGTCAGGCCGAGGCCGCTGCCGGCCTGCGGCGACGGCCGGCCGTCGCGCCCGCGACCGTCGTCGCGCAGCGCAACGTGCAGCGCGCCGCCGGCGCAGCGGATGTCCAGTTCGACCCTGCTCGCCCGCGCATGGCGGACGACGTTGGTCAGCCCTTCCTGGACGATGCGGACGACGGCCTGCGCCACCTCGTCGCCGACCGCCTGCGCGCCGAGCGCCAGCCGGCTGTCCAGCGCAATCTCTTCGTGCTGCAACTGCCAGGCCACCAGTGTGCGTTCCAGGGTCGTCGCCAGGCCGCCGGCCGGCGGACGCAGGCGATGCAGGATGCCGCGCACGCCGTCCTGCAGCTCGCCGGTGACGGCGACGATGCCCTGGGCCGGGCTGTGCACCGCCGGCAGCCCGGCGCTGCGCTGGACGATGGCGCCGGCCAAGGCGCGCACGGCGGTGATGCCCTGGGCCAGTTCGTCGTGCAGTTCGCGGGCGATGACGCGGCGTTGCGCTTCGAGGCGGGCCTGCAGGTGCTCGCTGACCTCGCGCTCGGTTTCGAGCTGTACGTTGGCGTCGACCGCAGCCACCAGGCGGTCGGCCATGCCGTTGAAGGCGCGCGAAATCCTGCCCAGTTCGGGGGTGGCAAAGACCGGCAGGCGGGTATCGAAGCGACCGGCGCCGGTGCGGTCGAGGGCCAGCATGACCTGAGCCAGCGGGCGCAAGGCACGGTCGAGCGCCCGGCGCGTGGCGGCGAACAGCGCGGCGAGCAGCAGCAGCGCCCAGCCGGCCATCGCCAGCAGGTCGTCCCAGGCGTCGATCAGCGAACGCGAGGCATCCGGCGTCAGCACCAGGCGCAGGCTGCCGACTTCCAGCGCGCGCGGGGCAAAACCGGGGGCGAGCACGGCGGCGAACCAGCCCGGCACCGAGCGCCCGGCCTTGTAGGTCGGCGGCGGCGAACGGTACAGCAGGCGGCCGTCGGCGGCGAAGACTTCCAGCGCATTGGCGCGGATGCGGCCGAGCGGACGGACGGTGCCGAGCACCCGCTCGGCCTGCGCCGCCGGCGGCTCCCCCTGCATTTCAGCGGTGAGCGCCTTCAGCCATTGCAGCGAGACGCGGTTCGCCGCCTCGACTTCTTCATGGATGCCGGTGCGCGCACCCTGCAGCCAGAGCCCGGCCAGCGCCAGCAGGAAAGCGGCGGCCAGCCCGGTCAGCACCAGGCTGATGCGGGTGTGCAGGCTGAGCTGGTGGCGGCCGGGCATGGTCACTTGCCGCCGAAGGTGTAGCGCAGGCCGATCCAGGCGGCGCGCGGCGCGCTGGGCGCCAGGAAGGTTTCATGCCGCCAGGTACCGGAATCGGACCGGAAGGCGCCGTTGCCGGCAAACGGGTTCTCGGCCAGCGCCGCCGCCGTGCCGTAACGCTGGTCGAAGACGTTGTTGATCTTGCCGAAGACATGCCAGCCAGCACCGAGGTTGGCTTCGGCGAAGAGGTTGAGGATGGCATAACCGGGCAGGCGGCCGGCGCCATCGAAGCTGCGGGTATTGCCGAAGGCGTCAGTCGCCTCGCCGGCCTGATGCTGGTTGTTTTCGTTGCCGCGCGCGTACTGGCCGGAGTAAGCCTGGACGTCGCCGCCGATGCGCAGCCAGTCGGCGGCCCGCCACGTGAGGCCGAGCTTGAGGCTGTGCGTCGGCAGGCCGGGGATGCGGTCGCCCGGCTTGACGAGGATTTCGTCGTCCTGGCCGTTGGCCGTGCATTCCGGTGCCGTGCCGCGCGAACTGTTGTTCTCCGAGAGCAGGCAGGCGCTCGACTGGAAGGTGGCTTGCAGGTAGCTGTAGCCGATCCGCCAGTCGATGGTGCGCTGGCTGCCGGAAAGGCCAAGTTCAAGGCCCTGGCGGCGGGTCTCGCCGAAGTTGGTGAAATAGCCGGCGCTGGTCGAGGTGCCTACGAACAGGATGTCGTCCTTGCTGACGGTGCGGAAGACGCCGGCGCTCCAGGCGATGCCGCCGACCAGCTGGCCGCGCACGCCGGCCTCCAGGGTCTGGGCGACGACCTGCTTCAGGTAGGGGTCGGCGGCCATCGCGTTGGGCAGGGTGCACGGGTTGGCGGGGTCGGCGCAGCCCAGTTCGATCGGCGTCGGCACGCGGTTGCCCTGGCTGAAGCCGGCGTAGGCATTGAGGGTCGGCAGCGCCTGCCAGGTCAGGCCGAGGGCGGGGTTGAGCTTGTAATAACTGTGGTCGCCGTCGAGGTTGGGCGGGTTGGGGTTGAGTTCGTCGTGGGTCGTGACGCGGCTCATGTTGTAGCGCGCCGAGCCGGTCAGGTGCAGGTTCGGCGTCAACGTCACGGTGTCGGACAGGTAGAGGCTGGTGGTGCGCGTCGTGCCGTTCAGCGCGTTCTGGTCGACCGCCGGCCCGAGCAGCGAAATGCCCCGGCTGGCGTCGATGAGCCCTAATTCCTGCGTTTGCGTGAAATCCATGCTGGCGTAGTCGAGCGAGGCGCCGAGCGCCAGCTGGTGGCGTTCGCCGCTCAGGTTCCACTGCAGCGATGCGCCGCTGCCCCGCTGCGTCGTCTGCGTCCGGTTGTAGGCGCCGGAATCCTGGTCCGACACGCCATCGAAGGGGCCGTCTTCGAACTCGTCATTGACGTCGCCGTTCAGCGTCTTGGTCGTGATCCGGCGGAAATAGGCGGTGCCGCTCAGGCTGGTCGTGTCGCTCAGCCACAGGCGGCCGTTCAGCGCGACCTGGGTGAGGTCGTTCTCGGTGGTGTCGGGATGGGTGAAGACCTGGGCGCGGCGCGCAGCGTACATCGAATCCGGCACCAGGCCGTTGCCGGTCAGGCTGGTCACGGCGCGGGTCAGCGTCAGGTCGGCCTCGCCGGCGGCGCTCTTGTGCGAGAGTTTGCCGAAGAACTGCCTGACGTCCGATCCCGAGTAATCGCGCCAGCCGTCTTCCTTGAACCAGTCGGCCGCCATGTACCAGCCGAGCGAACCGCTGTTGCCACCGTACTCCAGTTCCAGGTTGCGCCGGGCGAAACTGCCGCCGGAAACCTCGATCTTGGCGCCGGGGTCGGTAAACCCGCTCTTGGTGCGGATGGCCAGCGCGCCGCCCAGGGTATTGAGGCCGAACAACGGGTTCGAGCCGGGGATGAGGTCCATGCCGGCGATGGCGGAAGTGGGCAGCAGATCCCAGTTGACCGTATCGCCGAAGGGCGCGTTGGCCCGCACGCCATCGACGTACACCGACAGCCCCTGCGGCGTGCCGAGCAGCGGCGAGGCGCTGAAGCCGCGGTAATTGACGTCGGGCTGGAAGGGGTTGCCCTGCACCTCGTTCATATTGACGCCGGGCAGCTGGCGGACCATGAAGTCCGGCAGGTTGAGGCTTTCCTGTTCCTCGATCTGCTGGCCGCTGGCCGACTGGACATTGGCCGGAATCTGCTGGCGCGGCACGCCGATGCCGGCCAGCGGCGTCGTGCCGACGATCTCGACGCGCGGCGTTTCGATGGCGGTTTCGCCGGCATCCGCCGCGCCCCAGGCGGTGGCGAGCGCTAGCGCCAGCACCGCGCGCTGCCTGTTTTCTGGTTGCTTCATGTTGCTCTCCTGAGCCGGTAGTTGATCGGAACGACGACCTGGATCTCGCTGGCCTCCAGCCCTTCGGGCAGCGGCGGCAGGCTGGCGAGCCGGTCGAGCATGGCCAGCGCGTGCTGGTCGAGTACCGCGAAGCCGCTCGAACGGTCGAGGTGGACGGAAACCAGATTGCCCTTGCGCGCCACGCACAGGCGCAGGCGCACCTCGCCCTCCCAGCCGCGCTGAGCGGCGACCGCCGGGTATTGCTGGTGGCCGGCAAACAGTTCGGTCAGGCGCTGGCGGTAGGCGTCGAGCAGGCTGCCCTGCGCGACCTGCGGTGCCGCCGGCGCTTCGGCCACTGGCTGAGCGGTGTGGGCGACTGACGACGTCGCAGCAGAATTTGCCGTTGTGGCCGCCGCCGGCATGGCCGGGACTGGCGGCGCAGCAGCCTCCGCCACATGGCGAGCCGGCCGGTGCTCGCGACGTGGCGGAAGCTGCCTCGCCTGCTGGGGGACGACGGCCGGCGCGGGCGCCGGGGGCGGCGCGGCCGTCGATCCGGAGGGGGGGGTGGCGACCAGGCGCAGGCTGGCCAGGATCGTCGGCAGGACAGCCGGCCGTTCCCTGGTCTTGAGCAGCGCCAGGGCGACGGCGTGAATGACGAGCGACAGGCCGAAAATCGCCCAGAAACGCCGGTCGACCGCAACCGTCGTCATTGCAGCACCGCCTGCTCGGCAGCCGGGAAGAGGTGACCGACCGAGCGGCGATATTCGCTGGCCGCCACCGGCAGATCGGCGAATTCCGGCGGCAGCGGGCGGGCCAGCACTTCGTTCATGTCCAGCCCGGCGGCGGCGGCATCGTGCAGGCTCTGTTGCAGCCAGACCAGCCAGGCGCGGGTCTGGCGGAGCGCTGACGCATCGCCGGCGACCGCACCGTGACCTGGCACCAGCTGCATGAAGCCGGGTTCGCGGGTAATGGCTTCCAGCCGGTCGAGCGCCGCCAGCCAGTGCGCGAGGTCGGCATGCGGTGTGGTCGGAGCGCGGCCGTTGAAGACGAGGTCGCCGGCGAAGAGCACGCCGCTCGCTTCGTCGTAGAGGGCAAGATCGGCGCCGCTATGGCCGGCGAGTGCCAGCAGGCGCAGGCGGCGGCCGGCGATCTCGCTCGTGCCGCCAACCAGTGTCCGGGTCGGCGCCAGCACGTCGGTGCCTTTCATCCAGTCGCCGGTCAGGCGAAAGAGGTTTTCGGCGTAGGAATTGCCCTCGGCGGCGATGCCCTGACGGGTCGCGGCCAGCGCGCCGGCAGGCAGGTCGGCAAAGGCCTGGTTGCCGAGAAAGTGGTCCGGGTGATGGTGGGTGTTGATGACCAGCACCGGCGGCTGCGGCGTGACAGCGGCGATGGCGGCGCGCATCTGCTCGCCGTAGCGCCGCGACGGGCCGCTGTCGATGACGATGACGCCGCCCGGCGCGACGATGAAGCCGGTATTGACGATGTTGCCGCCGTTGGCCGGCGTGAAATCCTCGCTGCGACCGATGAAGGCGTAGACGTCCGGGGCCACCGGTTGCGCCCGCAGCGCGTAATCGAAGCCGGCGGCGTTCGCCAGGCCGGCGAACAGGCTCAGGGCCGGGCCGATCCAGCGTTTCACGGAGCGATCCTGGCGCGGAAGGTGTTGCCGTTGTTGTCGCGGCCGCTGGCTTCGACCGGCCCGGCGGTCGCCCCGCGATGCAGCGTGAACACCGGGTTCTCGGCGACCGGCTCGAAGGTCTGGACGCGCATCAGGCGCTGGCCGGCTGCGTCGGCGACGGCGATCTCCTCAAGGAAGAAGGCCGGCGTGCCGGCGACCAGCCCGGTATCCATCGGATGCACGATGCGCAGGCGGACCCGCCCGGCATTCGGCCCTTCCGGCCACTGGCGACCGCTCACCTCGTTGAGCCGCTGCTGCCATTCCCGCGAAGCGGCCGCCGCCGACGGCGCGGTACAGCCGCCCCCGACCGTCGTCACCCAGGTGCCGCCGACATGCCAGACGCCATCGGCAGTGCGCACCGCCGCCCGCACCGGCGTCGATTGCTGCAGCTTGACGCGAAAGCCGAGGTAGGCGTCACTGCCTTCGGGAAAGAAGCGCAGCACCTGGACGATCGGATTGAAGTCGGCGAAGACCACCACTTCCTGCACCTTCGGCAGCGCCGTGGCGTCGACCGTGACCGGCACCTGCAGCGGGTTCTCGGCAGTCGAGGGAGCGATGACCTTGACGCGCGGGTCGAAGAGAACCGGCGCTCCGGCGAGGAAGGTCCTTGCCATCTCGGCCCAGCGTGCCGAGGCCAGCGGGTCGCCGCTTTCCTGCAGGGCCGCGGCATCGGCCGGCGGCATCAGCGCGGCCAGCGCAATGGCGGCCATGGTCAGGGGGAATTTCATCTCGTCTCCTCTCGCCTCTCGGGGCGTCTGGCGAGAACGGCTGCAAACCGCGTGCCAAAGACGGGCGATCGCCGCCGGCGGCCGGTGCCGCGGGCCGGCGGGCATTTTTGCCCCGCCCCGCGGGTCGACCGCAGCAGCCGCGCTGTGCAAGTTTGGAACAGGTGGTGACATTTGAAGCAGCGCTGCCCGCGGCCGGGTGGAACATCCCTGGCCGGCGAAATTTGCCGTCCCCCCTGACGGCAGCGCGCGGGCACGCCGCCTGGAGTTCTTGGCACAGCCCTTGCAGAACCGCTGCCCTGCCGGGGGCCGGTTCAGGGAATGGAAGGCGGCCTCCCGACATCTCGTCCCGTTGCGGCGGCCGGCGCGCTTGTGTCGGTCCGCAGCGGGATCAATGGATAAACCAAGGAGACCATCCATGCACAGTCATACCCTCCCCCAGCGGCACGCGCTTACCATCGCGCTCCTTGCCGCCGCGGCCGTTGCCGGCAGCCCGGCAATGGCCAAGGAAGTCACCGACGCCGACATCGTCAATGACGCCAAGACCCCCGGCGACGTCGTCAGCTTCGGCCTCGGCACCCAGGGCCAGCGCTTCAGCCCGCTGACTGCGGTCAACGCCAAGACAGTCAAGAATCTGGTGCCGGTCTGGTCGATGTCCTTCGGCGGCGAGAAGCAGCGCGGCCAGGAATCGCAGCCGGTCATCCACGACGGCAAGATGTACGTCACCGCCTCGTACAGCCGCCTGTTCGCCATCGACGCCGCCTCCGGCAAGAAGCTGTGGAAGTACGAGCACCGCCTGCCGGACGGCATCATGCCGTGCTGCGACGTGATCAACCGCGGCGCCGCGCTGTACGGCAACCTGGTCATCTTCGGCACGCTCGACGCCCAGCTGGTCGCCCTCAACAAGGAAACCGGCAAGGTCGTGTGGAAGGAAAAGCTCGGCGACTACGCCGCCGGCTACTCGTACACGGCCGCCCCGATCATCGTGAAGGGCAAGGTCATCACCGGCGTTTCCGGCGGCGAGTTCGGCATCGTCGGCCGCATGGACGCACGCGACGCGCTGACCGGCAAGATGGTGTGGACGCGCCCGACGGTCGAGGGCCACATGGGCTACCTCTGGGACAAGGAGGGCAACAAGGTGGAGAACGGCATCACCGGCACGACCAACGCCTCGTGGACCGGCGACCTCTGGGAAACCGGCGGCGCTGCCACCTGGAACGGCGCCACCTACGATCCGGATACCAACCTGATCTTCGCCGGCACCGGCAACCCGGCGCCGTGGAACAGCCACCTGCGCCCGGGCGACAACCTCTACTCGTCATCCACCGTCGCCATCGACCCGGATACCGGCAAGATCGCCTGGCACTACCAGAACACCCCGCATGACGGCTGGGACTTCGACGGCGTGAACGAGTTCGTCTCCTTCGACTACAAGGGCAAGGACGGCAAGATCGTCAAGGCCGGCGGCAAGGCCGACCGCAACGGCTTCTTCTTCGTCAACGACCGGACCAACGGCAAGTTGCTGAACGCCTTCCCGTTCGTCAACAAGATCACCTGGGCCACCGGCATCGACCTCAAGACCGGCCGACCGAACTACATCGAGGAAGGCCGCCCCGGCGACCCGAGCGCCGATGCGGATGGCAAGAAGGGCAAGGTCGTCTTCTCGGCGCCTTCCTTCCTCGGCGGGAAGAACCAGCAGCAGATGGCCTACAGCCCGCAGACCGGCCTCTTCTACGTGCCGGCCAACGAGTGGGCGATGGACATCTGGAACGAGCCGGTTTCCTACAAGAAGGGCGCGGCCTACCTTGGCGCCGGCTTCACCATCAAGGCGCTCAACGACGACTACATCGGCACCATGCGCGCCTTCGACCCGACGACCGGCAAGATGGTCTGGGAACACAAGAACTACGCCCCGCTCTGGGGTGGCGCGCTGACCACGGCCGGCAACCTGGTCTTCTACGGCACCCCGGAAGGCTTCCTGAAGGCGCTCGACGCCAAGACCGGCAAGGAACTGTGGAAATTCCAGACCGGCACCGGCATCGTCGCCCCCCCGGTCACCTGGGAACAGGACGGCGAGCAATACGTCGGCGTCGTTTCCGGCTGGGGCGGTGCCGTGCCGCTGTGGGGCGGCGACGTCGCCAAGCGCGTGAACTACCTCGAACAGGGCGGTTCCGTCTGGGTGTTCAAGCTGCACAAGGGCTGACCAGACACAACGGCAGGCGCTGCAGCGCCTGCTCAAAACGGCGCGACGGCTTCGGCCCTCGCGCCGTTTTTCATTTTTGGCCATTTTTCCCTGTTGACCGTGGCAGATCACTTTGGCGCTCCAACGTGCGATTCGATGAAAGTCTGGATGGCCCAGGCCAGTTCCTGCGGCAGCACGCCGTCCCACGGCGGCATGTGTGTGACGCCGACGATGATCTTGCCGCCGCGCACCGACTTGGCGAACCAGGCGTCGTTGTCGGCCATGCATTTGGCCTTGATGGCGGCATCGGCGATGCGCCGGCAGGCGCGGTCGAGGTTGCGCAGGTCGGGCGCCGGCGCCGCGTTGGTCGACGCATCGGCGCCATGGCAGCGGGCGCAGGCCTGGTTGTAGGCAGCGCGACCGATGAGCGGTGCCTCTTCGCGGCCGCGATATGGGTTGGCAGCCAGCCAGGCGGCGCCGAGCGGCGGCAGGCTGGCGTAGTCGACCGTCGGCGCGACGGCCGTTTCGGTGGCATCGGCCAGCGTGCCGTGGGTGACGGCCAGGCAGGTCAGGGCAATCAGCAAGCGGCGCATGGCGTCACCATTCCGTCGGGCAGCCGGTGCAGCCCGCGGCGTCGATATCCTGGAAAACGGTAAAGCGGCGGTAAGTGCCACTAAGGTCGGCGCCGCGCAGATTGACGGTGAACATCTTCGTTTCCTGGAGGTTGGCGTTGGTCAATCTGGCGCCGGGGAACCAGGCGAAATTGGCCTTGGCCGCTTCGAGGTTGGCGCCGGTCAGGTCGGCATTGCTGAAATCGGCGCGGAACAGGCGGGCGAATTCGAGATCTGCCCCGACCAGCCTGGCGCCGCGAAAGGTGGCCGTCGGCGCGGCAGCCTTGTTGAGTTTGGCGGCCGTCAGGTCGGCGCCATCGAAATTGGCGCCGGCCAGGTTGGCGCCGGTGAGGTTGGCCCGCGCCAGTTTGGCGCCGGAAAAATCGGCCCCGGCCAGGTTCTTGCCGGCCAAGTTGGCGTGGCGCAGATCGGCCCCGCTGCACCGGGCGTGCGGCCAGATGCCGCAGCCGTCGATGACTGGCGGATCGGCGGCTTCTTCGGCGACCGCTGCGGTCAACGGGAAAAAAAGGGCAAAAATGAAATGAACAGTTCGCATCGTCTTCGCTCGCAAGCTTGCCCGGCAGCCTTGGGCAAAGCCAACCGACGGAGACAGAATCCATGCAGTTCCGTCTCCATCGGGCAGCATACCGGGGCGGGAATGGTTCCCCGGTACGCCCGCTGCCGGCTGACGCTCAGCCCTTGAACCCCTTCGGCAGCTTGAACACCCACATCGAGCCGCCCTGCGTCACCTGCTTGGTCAGGTCGGCCATATCGCCACCCCACAAGGGCACGGCGCCGCCGTAGCCGGACTGGATGCCAATGTATTGCTCGCCGTCCATTTCCCAAGTGATCGGCACGGAGACCACGCCTGAGCCGGTCTGGAACTTCCACAGCTCCTTGCCGTTCTTGGCGTCAAAGGCTTTCACGTAGCCGTCCGAGGTGCCGGTGAACACCAGGCCGCCGGCGGTGGTCATGGTGCCGGCCCAGAGCGGGAATTTCTCCTTGTGCTCCCAGACGATCTTGCCGGTCTTCGGATCCATGGCGCGCAGCGTGCCGACGTGGTCGTCGAACAGTCGCTTGATGCGGAAGCCCTGGCCGAGGTAGGCGTTACCGGCCTTGTAGGTCAGCTTTTCGGTCCAGTAATCCATCGCCCAGTGGTTGGCCGGGATGTAGAACAGCTCGGTCTTCTGGCTGTAGCTCATCGGCATCCAGTTGGTGCCGCCCAGGAATGGCGGCGAGACGAAGATTGACTCGCCCTTTTCTGCACCATCCTTGGGTAGCTGTGGCCGGTTGCCCTTCTCGATCGGCTTGCCGGTCTTAAGATCGAAACCGGAGGCCCAGGTGATGCCTTCAACGAACGGCCAGGCACCGATCAGCGAAGTCGGCTTGTTCGGGTAGCCGGCGCCGTTGGTCAGCTTCTCGCGGTCGGTGACGAAGAAGAAGCCGTTGCGGTCGGCGTGAGCCGAGGCCTTAACCAGCTTGCCGGTTTTCGGATCCTTGTACTCGAAGAGGACGACCGAGTTGTTGCCGGAGAAGTCCCAGGCATCGTTCGGGGTATGCTGGAAGAAGCCTTTCAGCTCACCGGTGCTGGCATCGACATAGGCCTGGCCCGAGGTGAACAGGCTGTCCCAGTTGCGCGGATCGTCGCCTTCCTTGGTCCGGTGCCAGGTGTTCCACGGCGCCGGGTTGCCGGCACCGATGACCACCATGTTCTTCTCCACGTCGTAGCTGGCCGTCTGCCACGGGGCGCCGCCACCGTGGTTCCAGGCATCGACCTTCTTGCCGTCGGGACCTTCCGGCCAGCTCGGCGCCTTGGCATCACCGGTCGGCGTGCTGTCCTGACCGTTCAGGCGCCCCATGTGACCTTCAACCATCGGCCGCGCCCAGACCTCCTCGCCGGTATCCGGATCGCGGGCAAACAACCAGCCGACGACCCCGAATTCGTCGCCCGACGAACCGTGGACCAACAGCACCTTGCCGCTCTTCTGGTCCTTGACCACGAAGGGCGCGCCGGTCATCGTGTAGCCGATCTTGTGATCGCCGAACTTCTTCTTCCAGGCAACCTTGCCGGTATCCTTGTTGAGGGCAACGATGCTGGCGTCGAGCGTACCGAAGTAAATCTTGTCGCCGTAGATGGCGGCGCCGCGATTGACTACGTCGCAGCATGGGCGGATATCTTCCGGCAGGCGGGCTTCGTACTCCCACAGGCGCTTGCCGCTGCGCGCATCAATCGCGAAGATGCGCGAGTACGAAGCCGTGACATAAATCACGCCATCATGCACCAAGGCCTGCGCCTCTTGGCCGCGCTGCTTTTCGCCGCCGAAGGAGAAGCTCCAGGCCGGCACCAGGTTGTCGACGTTCTTGGTGTTGATCCTGGTCAGCGGGCTGTAACGCTGCGCCTTGAGGCCGAGGCCGTAGGACAGCACGTCGGTCGTCGTCTTGTCGTCGTTGAGGATGTCTTCCCAGCTCACGGTCTTGCTGGCCATGGCCGGGCTGCTGCAGGCAGCAGCGACCAGCGTGGCGAGCACGGTCTGGCGGAATTTGAGGCTGTTCGGTTTCATTTTCTGAGATGTCTCCAGGGTAAAGTCGTTGTCGCCCGGGCCGGGCGGCCCATCCTTGGCAACAGGCCGAGCCAGTGTAGGAAGCGGCGACCGCGCCTGTCTCGGGAGTTGCTCCCCGGCATTCCGGGAAAAATTCCCGGCGTTCGCGGTGACAGGTATGAAACCTGCTGACAAGCCGGCATACAACACCCGAACGGGAGAATCATGGATTTGCGCCGCCGCCTGCTCGGTTCGCTCGGCCTGTTGCTGGCCGGGCTGATGGCCATGGCCCTGGTCATCCAGGTCCATTCCCTGCGCGCCGACATCCAGGCTGAAGTCGATGCCTCGGAACGCCTGGTCAACGTCCTGCTCGCCACTGGCAGCGGCGAGGCGAATCTCGCCGAGCAACTCTCCTCGGCGCAATTCCGCCACTTGCGCATCCGCACCGGGAACCAGCCGCCTCCCACCGGCACAGCACACCCTCTCCTCGCCATTCTTGGGCTGGCACCTGCCGCGCCGATGGAACGGGAAATCCGGATCGGTGGACAAACGCTCTACATCGCTCCCAATCCCCGTTCCGAAATCGATGAGCGCCTGGATGACACTGTTCGACTTTTAATCACCCTGCTGCTCTATTCTGGAGCAACCCTGCTCGTCGCCTGGTGGTCTGCCGACCGCGCCCTGCGCCCGGTGCGCGCGCTGGAAGAAGGCCTGCACCGCCTGGCCCGGGGCGAAGACGATCCCGCCCTGCCCGCCTTCGCCTTACGCGAGTTCCGCCGTGTCGCCGGTGCCATCGAGCAACTGGCCGCCGCTCTGGCCGAAGCGCGGGCGGCCCAGCAGTCGCTGGCCCGCCAGTTGATCTCGGTTCAGGAGGACGAACGCCGCTCGCTGGCCCGCGAGCTGCACGACGAAATGGGCCAGACCCTGACCGCTCTCAACGCTACGGCCGCCCATCTGGCGCGCAATGCCGGCCGCCTCGATACCGCCGCGGTGGCTGAATGCGCCGGCGATCTGCGCCGCGACATCCGGACCAGCGGCGAGCAATTGCGCGCGATGCTCAAATCGCTCCGCCCGCATGGTCTGGACGCTGCCGGCATCGCCAACGCGCTGCGTGAACTGGTCGGCGGCTGGCGCGGTCGCGAAACCGGCATCGAATTTGCATTGAGCCTGCCCGGGCGCTTTCCAGACATCGACGAAAGCACCGCCCTGACCCTTTACCGCATCACTCAGGAGGCACTGACCAATGTCGTTCGCCATAGCCAGTCACGGCATTGCGCCGTCACCGTCACCCTGGCCGAGGGAGATGTCCGGCTCGACATCGAGGACAACGGTATCGGTCTGCCATCCAGCCGGTCTTCCCGCTGCGGCGGCTTGCTTGGCATGCGAGAAAGACTGGCAATGGTAGGTGGCCGGCTCGACATCGATACACGGATCGGCGGCGGCCTGCGCCTGAGCGCAACCATCCCGCTGTCACAGTTGTAGCGGCAATATCAGGAGAATAGACATGACCCGAATCATTCTGATTGACGACCACGCTATCGTCCGCACCGGTTACCGCCGGTTGCTCGGCGCCGAGCCAGATTTCGAGGTGGTCGGCGAAGCGGCCAGCGCCGACGAGGCGAATGCGCTGGTTCTGCGGGTCCACGCCGACGTCGCCCTGGTCGACCTCAGCCTCAAGGGCAGCAGCGGCCTCGAAGCCATCCGCGGCATGCTGGCCCGCTGCCCCCGCCTGCGTGTCCTTGTCCTGTCCATGCACGATGGCGCCGGCCATGTCACCCAGGCCCTCAAAAGCGGCGCCCGCGGTTACCTCACCAAATATTGCGAGCCCGACGAAGTCATCGACGGTATCCGCCGCATCGCCCTCGGCAAGCGCGTCTTCTCGCCGGAAATCGCCGCCGTCCTGGCCCAGGAGGCAGTCGATGGCGATGCCGCCATGCACCACCTGACCCCGCGCGAGTTCGAAGTCCTGCGCATGCTGGTCCACGGCGAATCGGCCAACGGGATCGCCAACTCCATGCACCTGAGCCAGAAAACCGTCCTCAACTACCTCTCGTTGATCCGGCAAAAACTCGATGCCGACAGCGATTTCAAACTGCTTCATCTGGCCGCCCGGCGCGGCCTGGTCGAAATGGGCAGCCCGCTGCCCGCCTGAGCCACCCCATCCCGTTTCATCACCCAGTTTTCACACCACAATCATCAAGAGAGTAAAGCCATGAAACATCATTATTTGACCATTGCCCTGATATCTGCCTGCCTGACCAGCCCCATGGCCATGGCCGACGCCAAGAAAGACGCCGACATGCTCAAGCTGGCCAGCACCAGCGGCTGCATGACCTGCCACGGCATCGAAGCCGGCAAGCCCGGCCCCGACGGCATGAAGCCGATCGGCCCCGCCTGGGTCGAAGTGGCAAAACAATACAAGGGCAAGCCCGGCGCCTCGGAATTCCTGACCCGCGTCGTCCTCGAAGGCTCCAATCCCTACAGCAGCCACTGGAAAGGCAAGGTCAGCGGGCTGTCGATGCCGCCCAACGCCGTCGCCATCACCGAAGGCAACGCCCGCCTGCTGGTGAACTGGATTTTGGCCCTGTAAACGCCGTCGACCGCAGCAGCCCCGAGCAACCGGCCCGCGTGGCCGGTTCCTGTTTCAGGGCCAGGCCGGGAATCGAGACGGCGCTTCGATCGTCCGCCTGCGTCGATGAACCACGGATCAATACGAGACCGGCCCCGTCAGGCCGGTGCCGCCGACGGCGACTGCACTCCGCTCGCGGACGCAAGGCTTAGACGCTGGAGCAGGCTTTCAAGGGCGCCCTGCCGCAGCGACGCAAGTTCGAACGGCTGCACCGCATCCGGCAACAAGCCTGGGTTGGGCGAATCCGCAGACAGCTCACGACAGGCCGTGGCCAGGATCCGGTTGAAAAAAGCCTTGTCGGTCGTTGCATCGATGACGAATACAAGGCGTTGAAGCGGCACGGTATTCAGCAGCGCATTGATTTCGAAAACACAGCCGTCATTGCCCGGCGCAAAGTTTCTCAGGTCCATCAATACCGCGTCGCTTCCGGAAACCAGCCGCACCAGCACACCGCGCCAGGTATCCGCATGGCAGTAGAAATCGTTGATCCGGAACCGCCCGTCCCGATCGCGCCGGTTGTCCAGCTGGCCGGCACTGCGCTCGATCGCCGCGCGGCCGTTCATGAACAGCCAGGGCAACCTGCCGCTGACGAAGGCGAGAAATTGATGGGGGGCAATGGTCGACGTGGCGAGGTCGAGGCCAACGATCAGTTGGACATTGCCGATATAGCGCCATTGCTTCGAGACCAATTCGAACAGTTTCTCGCTCCGTTGGCCCAGGGAAAAGACGCGAAGCACGAGCAGCGCCGGTCCCGTTTCGCCACCCGCCACGTTGGACAAACCATGCCGGTTGCCGATCCGCACCGTCATCCCGAAGACCAGCAGTGCTACAAGTGCGGCCAGCGCCCAGCCCGGACCGGCAAAGGCCAGGATGGCTGCGTAGTAGATTGCGAACACCAGCCACAGGGCATCGATGGCGAGCGATTGATCGCTGACGGACTTGCATTGGTAGCCACGGCGCATCCAGACGAGCAGGCCCCAACCAAGCAAGCCGGAGGGAATGCAGCTGACGGCCAGCAGAAGCAAAAGACAGCCGATGAAGGGCCACAGAACATCGACGCCGAGGAAGTGGGATACGGCGGTCACGGCAGCGATGGTCGACTCCCAATAGACCGACACTGCCGCCATCACGCCAAGCAAGCCGGCGGAAACAACGGTCATGAAGCCCAGGACCAGAGGTGCTACCGCGCGGATGCGACGGTTCCGGAACACGCCGATCAATAGCGTGGGTGCCAGATTGAACAGGGACCATTTGGCGATCAGGCGTACCGGCGTCTCGCCGGACCAGTCGGGAATACTCACTCCACCCAGACTGACCGGAGCCTCCGTGGGCGTGGTGACGAGGAGTGTACCGAGCAGCGCAAGCGTGAAGAAGTAGATCAGCACGACCAGACAACGCTTCCGCCAGCCAGAAGCGGCGACCAGATTGGTGGTCAGCACGACGGGCCAGGCAAGGGTCCAGATCAGGAAGAGGAAACTGTAGTGGTGTGCCGCCGCGCTCAGGGAATTGATCTGCGTCTGCGAGAACGCCTGCCATGCCGCCCTGCCGAGAACGGCGGCAAACAGCAATCCGCCCACGGCATAGCGACGGGCGCAACGCCACGGTTCGTCGACGCTCAGGCGAAAGCGCTGCTCGGCCAGATTCCGGTCTGGAGAGCTGGCCGCTCCGGACGGCAATGCAGCATGCGGCGCATCTTGCCCGAACGGCGCACGACCTGGCGCCCCTTCGTCGGACCCGGCCGCCGACGCCGACATCAAACGGTCAACGGTTCGACGATAGCGCCACAACAATATGGTCGACGCGATCAGCGTCAACGTCGATGCCATCACTGTCAGCAGCACGATTGCGCTGAGGACAAGGAGACCGCTGTTGAGCAGATAGGGTGACGACGGCATGGCGACGGATTACTTCCGGCGAACGCTGGTGCCTTCGATATCGACGATAACGGTGCCTTTCCAGTCCTTCAACAGCGATTTCCAGCGAATCGTGCCCGGATCCGTGAACGTCGCATACCCCGTGTAGGCGACAGGGGAAAGCAATCCCCCCCGCCATTCCATGGTTTGCGTGCTTTCGCTCCAGGTCGGGGGTGGCAGCTCCACTGCGATACCGTTTGAATCGAATATCACGAAGCGATAATTCTTCGTATTGATATCGAACCAGACCATTGACATGCTTTTTCCGCCATCGGATTTGCGCGAAGTCTCCGAACGCAGATACTGCCCGTCGAGAACCCACTCGTAGGTTTCGACATAATCGACGGCGGTCACCGGTTCCGGCCAACGCCTTGTCGCCTTGATGTCCCAGGTGCCGCGCCATTTGTCGACAACCAAGGATTCGGGGCTTGGTCGCGCTGCACTTTCCTTCTTGACGGGTTTTGCCTGATCGGCTGCTGCCGCGCTGGAAAACGAGGCTGCCAGGCCCAACAGGCAGGCCCGCGCAACAAGTGATTTGCCATCCATGTCAGCCTCCGATCATTTCGAATGCCTGGCCACAAACCTGTGTTCAACAACATTATCAGGACGCACCACCAGGAAGCATATGGCCCCATTGCCACGTAATTGCCACCAATACTGCGGGTTGGACTGCTCCAGGATTGAACAGTTGCTGCGCACCTGATCATTTCCAAGACAATGTCAATTTCTGAAAAACCAGCAAGCTCACATCCAAGCATCTGTTTTAAATGAATTTAATTGAAAAACAAGGCTGCACTCCAGGCTTGGCACGCCGCCTGCGAACTATCAGGCACGAGACACGACAGGACGAGCGTTCGGAAGAACACGGCCTGCCCGCCTTGATCCATTTGTTCGCAATCCAATCCTAAAACCAGGAGACAAACATGCTCTACGCAGCTCCCGGCGCCGCTGGTGCCAAGATCGCCTACAAGGCCAAGTACGACAACTTCATCGGCGGCAAGTGGGTCGCCCCGGTCAAGGGTGAATACTTCAAGGTCGTCACCCCGATCAATGGCGAGGCCTACACGATGGCCGCCCGCTCCACCGCCGAGGACATCGAGCTGGCGCTCGACGCCGCCCATGCCGCCTTCCCGACCTGGGGCAAGGCCGACGCCACCACTCGCTCGAACATCCTGCTCAAGATCGCCGATCGCCTCGAAGCCAACCTCGAACTGCTGGCCTACGCCGAAACTGTCGATAACGGCAAACCGATCCGCGAAACGCTGAACGCCGACATCCCGCTCGCCGTCGACCATTTCCGCTACTTCGCCGGCTGCCTGCGCTCGCAGGAAGGCGGCATCTCGGAAATCGACGAGAACACCATGGCCTACCACATCCATGAGCCGCTCGGCGTCGTCGGCCAGATCATCCCGTGGAACTTCCCGATCCTGATGGCAGCCTGGAAGCTGGCCCCGGCGCTCGGCGCCGGCAACTGTGTGGTGTTGAAGCCGGCCGAATCGACGCCGATCTCGATCCTGGTGCTGATGGAACTGATCGCCGACCTGCTGCCGCCGGGCGTCCTCAACATCGTCAACGGTTTCGGCCGCGAAGCCGGCATGCCGCTCGCGACCTCGAAGCGCATCGCCAAGATCGCCTTCACCGGTTCCACCTCCACCGGCCGCGTCATCGCCCAGGCCGCCGCCAACAACCTGATCCCGGCGACGCTGGAACTGGGCGGCAAGTCGCCCAACATCTTCTTCGCCGACGTCATGGACAAGGACGACGGCTTCCTCGACAAGGCCATCGAGGGCCTGGTGCTGTTCGCCTTCAACCAGGGCGAGGTGTGCACCTGCCCGAGCCGCGCGCTGATCCAGGAATCGATCTACGAGAAGTTCATGGAAAAGGCACTCAAGCGCGTCGCCGCCATCAAGCAGGGCAGCCCGCTCGACACCGACACCATGATGGGCGCCCAGTGCTCGCAGGAACAGATGACCAAGATCCAGTCCTACCTGCAACTGGGCAAGGACGAAGGCGCCGAAGTGCTGATCGGTGGTGCCCGTGCCGAACTCGGCGGCGACCTGGCCGGCGGCTACTACATCCAGCCGACCCTGTTCAAGGGCCACAACAAGATGCGCATCTTCCAGGAGGAAATCTTCGGGCCGGTGCTCGCCGTGACCACCTTCAAGGACGAGGCCGAAGCCCTGGCCATCGCCAACGACACGCTGTACGGCCTCGGCGCCGGCGTCTGGAGCCGCAACGGCAACGTCGCCTACCGCATGGGCCGCGCCATCCAGGCCGGCCGCGTGTGGACCAACTGCTACCACGCCTACCCGGCGCACGCTGCCTTCGGCGGCTACAAGGAATCCGGCATCGGGCGCGAGACCCACAAGGTCATGCTCGACCACTACCAGCAGACCAAGAACCTGCTGGTCAGCTACGCCGAACAGAAGCTGGGCTTCTTCTAAACCGCGCAAGCCACCGGCACCCGCCGGCTGCCGTGCCCGATCGCGGGCGCGGCAGCGGCTGGCGGGTGCCGCGTCTCATCTCCTCCACCGGCCCGATTTTGCGGGCAAGTCTTGGGGGGCGGGCGACCGCCCCCGTTTTTTGGGAGAAATCCATGGTCGACCGCGTCATCGCCACCCCGGCCACGCTGGATCTGATCGCCACCCTGAAGGAACGCCACGGACCGGCCCTGATGTTCCACCAGTCCGGCGGCTGTTGCGACAACAGCGCCGCCAACTGCTACCTGCCCACCGACCTGACCATCGGCCCCTACGACGTGCATCTCGGCAACATCGGCGACGTGCCCTTCTACATCAGCGCCTCGCAATACGAATACTGGAAGCACACGCAACTGATCATCGACGTCATCGACGGATCGGGCGGCACCTTCTCGCTCGAGGGCAACACCGGCAAGGCCTTTCATACCCGTTCGCGCCTGTTCACCGACGCCGAATGGGCCGAACTGCAGGCGGCCGGCCTCGTTTAACCCAAGGAACCCATTCACATGAACCAGCAACTGCACGCCACCCTGCTGCTGCCCCTGCTCGCCGCCGCCCTCTTCACCGCATCGGCACACGCCGCCGACGCCGACGGCGAAGCCATCGTCAAGAAAGCGCGCTGCGTCGCCTGCCACACCGTCGACCAGAAACGCGTCGGCCCGCCCTACAAGGAAGTCGCCGCCAAATACAAGGGCGACGCCAAGGCCCCGGCCCTGCTCTTCGACAAGGTGCGCAACGGCGGTTCCGGCAACTGGGGGCAGGTGCCGATGATCCCCCACCCCGCCGACAAGATCAGCGACGACGACCTGAAGGCAGCGATCCAGTGGATCCTGTCGCTGCACTGAGCATCCGCCGGCACACCGCCGGCCGCACGGCCTGACCCGGGGAGAACAGCAACCCCGCGAGAATGGCGGCAGCCATCGCAGGCAGGAACGGGGGAGGCGGCAGAGCGCCGCTTCCCCTTTTCTTTTTCGAGTTCGCCGACGGGGGCGCACCTGATCCCGCGCCGGCGAAGTACCATGCGCCGATAGTTCCTCCTTCCGGCGCCTTCCACGATGTCCTCCAGTCTTTCCCGGCAGCGCGAGCTGTACCTTCTGCTCACCCTGGCCGGCATTCAGTTCGCCCACATCCTGGACTTCATGATCATGATGCCGCTGGGCCCGATCCTGATGACCGCGTTCGGCATCGGCACGCATGAATTCGGCTTGCTGGTCGCGTCGTACAGCTTCAGCGCCGCGCTGTCCGGTCTGCTCGGCGCCACCTTCATCGACCGTTTCGAGCGCAAGCGCCTGCTGCTGGTCATGTTCGCACTGTTCGGCCTGGCGACGCTGGCCTGCGGCCTCGCCCCCGACTATGTCACCCTGCTCGCGGCACGCGGGCTCGCCGGGGCATTCGGCGGCGTGATGGGCGCCCTGGTCCAGACGATCATCGGCGATGCCATTCCCTTCGCCCGCCGGGCCCGGGCCAGCGGACTCGTGGCGACCGCCTTCTCGTTGTCGACGGTGGCCGGCGTGCCCTTGTCGCTCTGGCTGGCCAACCACTTCCAATGGCGCGCGCCGTTCATCTTCATCGCGCTGCTGTCGACGGTTTTCATCGTCGTCGGCTTCCTCGTCCTGCCGGAACTGCACCAGCACCTGAGCCGCGAGAAACGCGCCCATCCTTTCGCGGCGATGTTCGAGGTGCTGCGCGATGCCAACCATCTGAAGGCCCTGCTGTATTCCTCGCTGATCATTTTTTCCGGATTCACCGTCATCCCGTTCATCACCGTCTATGCGGTCGGCAATGTCCGGATTGCGCCGCAGGACATTCCGGTCGTCTATCTGTTCGGCGGTGCGGCAACGCTCTTCACGGCGCGGCGGATCGGGCATTGGGCCGACCGGCGCGGCAAGGTCGAGGTCTATCGCCGGCTCGCCCTGGCGGCGATGCTGCCGCTGCTCGTCGTCACGCACCTCGGTGCCGTTCCGTTGTGGGCCTGGGTGATCTGCACCACGGCCTTCTTCGTGCTGATATCGGGGCGCATGATTCCGGCGATGACCATCATCACCTCGGCGGCCCGGCCCCGGCTGCGCGGCACCTTCATGGCGATCAACGGCACCGTGCAATCGCTGACCATGGGCCTGGCGACGACGCTGGCCGGCTTCATCATCACGCAGGACAGCACGGGGCAGATCGTCGGCTACCCCTGGGTAGGCTATGTGGCGGTCCTCGCCAACTTCCTGGCAATCCTTTTCGTGTCGCGCATCGTCATGCACGACCAGCCGGTCGACGAGACGAAGGCCTTATCGACCTGAAGGTCAGCCCTTGAACGTCCGTCGCCATGTCGTTGGCGACACCCCGTACGCCTTCCTGAAATGCAGTCGCAACGATTCCGGCGACCCGAAGCCGGCGCGCGCCGCGATGGCTTCGATCGACTGGTCGCCCGACTCCAGCAGGCGCTGCGTCAGCGCCAGCCGCTCGTCATGCAACCATTGCCCGACGGTGGTTCCCGTAATCTGTCGAAAATGGCGCGTCAGGGTTCGCCGGCTCATCACCGCCTTTTCGGCCAGGCTGTCGAGCGTGTGCGGCTGGTTCAGGTTGGCGCGCACCCAGTCGATCAGGGCGGCGAGCCGTGACCCGCTCAGCGTGGCCGGGATCGGCTGTTCGATGAATTGCGCCTGGCCACCCTGGCGATGGGGCGGCACCACCAGTCGCCGGGCGACGCTGTTGGCCGGTTCGGCGCCGTACTGCTGGCGGATCATGTGCAGGCAGCAGTCGATCCCCGCCGCAGTGCCGGCCGACGTAAGCACGTTGCCGTCTTCGACGTAGAGCACGTTCGCGTCGACGTCGACGGCCGGATAGCGTTGCGCGAAATCCCGCGCATAGGCCCAGTGCGTCGTCGCCTTCCGCCCATCCAGCAGCCCCGCTGCGGCCAGCACATAGGCGCCCAGGCACAGCCCGAGCACGCGTGCCCCCCGGCGCTGCGCGGCGACCAGCGCGCTCAACAGCGATTCCGGCGGCCGTTCCTCCGGATCGCGCCAGCTGGGCACGATGATGGTGTCCGCCCGCTCCAGTGACGCCAGGTCGTGCTGTGCCATGACGGAGAATCCCGCGGTCGTGCTGATCGGCCCGGACTCGATGCTGCAGACCTTGAAATCGAATTTCGGCGCGCCGGGATGAACGTCGCCGAAGACGACGCAGGGTACCGACAGGTGGAACGGACTGATACGGTCGAAGGCGACGACGACGATCGATGGTCGGGTCATGGGCGCTTATCCAGGCGAGTCAGGATGGCCCGATATTACCGGATTCTGTCCAGCGGGCCGCTCGCAGGGATGCGGCCAGCGTTCAATAATGCTCCCGTACCCACTTCCTGCGGAGCGCACCATGGCCAGACAAGCACTGATCGTCATCGATGTTCAGAATGATTATTTTCCCGACGGCAAGTTTCCCCTGTGGAACACCGATGCCGTTCTGGCCGCCACCGCGGCGGCCATCGCCCGGGCGCGCGCCAAGGGGATTCCCGTCATCCTTGTCCAGCACGTCGCGGACCCCGCCAGGGGGATTGCCCCGTTCTTCAACGAAGGCACCGCGGGTGTCGAAATTCATCCCGCGATCCTTGCCGCGGCGCCGGACGCGCCCATCGTCATCAAGCGCTTCGCCGACAGTTTCATCGACACGTCGCTGGAAGCGACGCTGTCCGCCCTGGGCGTCGAGGAAATGCTGATCTGCGGCATGATGACCCAGAACTGCGTGACCCACACCGCGATTTCCCGGTCGGCCGACAAATACTCGGTGAAGATCCTGAGCGACTGCTGCACGACGGTCAGCCAGATGATTCACCTGATCGCGTTGAATGCGGTCGCGCCGCGCGTCACCCTGGTGGCCGCCGAGGACGTGCTGTAGCACGGCAAGACGCCCGGTTTTTGCCCTTTTTCATCGGTCGACCGCAACCGATCTATTACTTTGGTCAGAGCAATTCTGCTCCGGCGTGGAGCAGTTGTTCATTTGTTGAACAGCCGACCGGGCAACATGCGCTGCAAAACCCGCTCGCCCCTGATCGCGTGTTTTAGTGCCCCGGCCACATGCAGGGCGATCAGGCCGGCGCCGCCCCAGACGAAGGCGAGGTGCAACAGCTTGAAGACGCCGTTGAGCGCTTCGTCCGGCCAGCCGGCCCTAGGAATTTCAATGCCGAAGAACCTGATGGCGTAAGGCGTGAAGGACGAGGCGAGGTAGCCGGCGAGCGGGGCGACGAACAGGAAGAGATAAAGCGCATGGTGGGCGGCGGCGGCGAGCCGCGCTTCCCAGCCGCGGCTGACGGCGGGCGGCGGGCGATGCCGGTAGCGCCAGGCGAAGCGCACGAGCACCAGCAGAAAGGCCAGCAGCCCGAGCGACTTGTGCAGGCCATAGGCGGCGCTGCGCCCGGCGCCCTTGGGCAGGTCGGTCATCGTCCAGCCGAGCCAGAGCAGCCAGACGACGAGGATCGCCTGCGCCCAGTGCAGCACGATGGCCGGCAGCGTGTAACGGTCGTCGCTCATCGGATGCTGACGCCCCAGGGCAGTTCGCCGACGTCGATATCGGCCAGTTTCGTGAAGCTCGCGGTGTCGACGACCGAAACGCTGTTCGAGCGGCCGTTGGCGACGTAGAGCTTGCCGCCGTCCGGCGTCAGCGCCATGTTCCACGGCCGCTTGCCGACCGGGATCATGGCGACAACGGCGTGGCTGGCGGTGTCGACCGCCATCACCGTGCCGTCGCGGCCATTGGAAACGAAAACCAGCCGGCCGTCGGGGTGGACCGCAACCCCGTTCGGGTACTGGCCGGCGGCAATTTCAGCCACCACTTTGCGCTGCGCGACATCGACGGCGTAGACCTTGCCGGTCATTTCGCAGGCCACGTAGGCGCGGCTGCCATCCGGCAGGAAGGCGATGCCGCGCGGCCGCTGGCCGACTGCCACGCTGGCCACCTGGCGGCGTTCGCCGACGTCGATCACATCGACCTGTTCCGCCTCTTCCGCGCTGACGTAGAGCCAGCGGCCATCGGGGCTGAACACGGCGTGCTCGGGGTTGCGTCCGGCGACCTTGATGCGCGCCAGTTCCCGGCCTTCCGGCGCGGCGAGCAGGACCACGCTGTTGTCGTCCTCGACCGCCACCGCCAGCAGCTTGCCGTCGGCCGACAGGCTGACGCCTTCCGGCGACGCGCCGAGCGCCACGCTGCGCAGCAGCTTGCCGGCCCGCGTATCGACGACCAGCAGACTGCCGCCTTTGGCGTCGGTCAGATAGAGATGGCCGTCGCCGGCGGCGCCGCCGCGCGGCCTCTGGCCGACGGCGATGTCGGCGCGGCGCTGGTCGGTGGCGGTGTCAATGATGCTGACGCTGGCCGATTTTTCGTTCGGCACATAGGCCAGGGGGCCAGCCGTCGCGCTGCCGGCGAAGGCGGCCAGCAGGGCGAAGGAAAGTCGTTGCATCGCGCGCATGTCTGCCTCAGGCCGGGAGATGGGAAATGCCGTGCTGCCTGAAGATCGCGGCCACCGTGCCGTCGCGCTTGAGGTCGGCGACGGCGGCGGAAACCGCTTCGGCCAGCGCCATTTCCTCGGCCTTGACGGCCATGCCGAGCGGCCAGCTGTCGACCCGCAGTTCGGCGAACTTCGGGGTGTCGATGGCGAACCTGCCCTGCCCGGCCAGCGCCGCCTCCAGCTCGGCGCGCGGCGCCAGAATGGCGGCGATGCGGCCATCCTGCAGCCCCTTGGCGGCCTCGGCCACGGTGCGGAAATGGACGACGTTCTCGCGCAGCCGGCCGTTGAGCACGCCGAGCAGGAAGGAGTCGGCCAGGGTCGCGGTTTCGACGCCGATCTTCTCGCGCGTGAAGATCTCCAGCGCCACCGCCGCCGAGCCGGACAGCGCCGGCACCCGCTCCGGATTGCGCGCCAGCGCCAGCGATTCTCGGTGGTAGGCGCCGAAGATGCGAACCTTGTCGTTGGCCCGCGCCAGGTGTTCGTCGACCGGCACGTGGAGCATCAGGTCGGCCGGTTGCGTGCCGAGGTAATGCCCCTTCCAGACCATGTTGCGCAGATCGTCGTTCATGTCCTCGTCGGCATTGAAGCCGACGATTTCCGGCGCCAGGCCGAGCCTGGCGGCGATGGCGCGGCCGAGCTCGGCGTCGATGCCGCGGCCGCCGCTCATCGCGTAGGGCGGGAAGTCGTTATAGACGGCGATGCGCAGGCGGCCGCGCTGGCGGATGGCGGCCATTTCGTCGGCCCGCACCGGCAGCACCGCGAGCAGCGGGGCGGCGGCCAGGGCCTGGAGCCAGCGGCGGCGATCAGTCTTCATGGACGGTTTCCAGCCAGGTGCGGATCGCCCACATGGCTTCCTGGCTCAGTGTGCCTTCGAACGGCGGCATGTAGACCCGGCCGTCGCGCACCGAACCCTTGCGGATGCGGGGCATGAAGACCTCGTCGCCCTCGTCGCCCACGGGCAGGTAGCGCAGGTCCGGGGCGATGCCGCCGGAGATGGCGCCCAGGCCGTGGCAGCGGGCGCAGTTCTGGTTGAAGGCGGAATCCCCGATGCGGATCGCTGTCTTATCCTTGCGGTAGGGATTGCTCTTCTGCCAGTCGGCGCCGAGATTCTTGAGGCCGGTGGTATCGACGGCCTGGGGAACGACGTCGCCGTGGGCGAAGGCGTGCTGGGCAGCCGCGCCGATGAACAGGGTTGCCGCGACGGCGGCGAGATTTCGCAATGAATGTTTCACAATGGCTCCTTTGGTAGGTTCGGGTTGCGTGCTTTTTGTCAGCACGCTTCTGCAAACCTTGTGCCAGGGGATCGGAAACATCGGTCCACCGGCCAGCCGGCTGCACCTGCGGGTGGCACACGATTTGCTGGTCGGTATCGGACAGCACTTGGCACATTGCTAATAAAATGTGCAGGTGCTACGTTTTGCAACAACACAAAAACAAAAACCAGATGGCAGGAGTTCTGGAGGAGAGATGGGACAGGTATTACGCACGGCCGAATTGCACGGCCAGAAGCTGCAGCAGGCCAGGCAGCTGTTTTTCGATCGCGGCGAATTGCCGGAAGGCCTGGTCGATCCGTTGATCGCCCGGTCCTGGGAACGTTGCCGGCGCTTCGGCCTGAGCGAAACCCATCACCTGCCCGGTGTCGAATCGCTGGACCGCGTCGCCCTCAAGACCGAGCAGGACCGCAACCGCTACCTGCTGCTGCAGGGGCGGCCGATCATGGAACATGTCTATGACCAGATTCGCGAGTCCGGCAGCATGGTCATCCTGGCCGACGCCAACGGCCTGCTGCTGGAAACCGTCGGCGATGCCGATTTCGTCGACCGCGCCGACCGCATCGCGCTCGCCGCGGGCGCCTCGTGGGACGAGAACCAGCGCGGCACCAACGCGATCGGCACCGCCCTTTCCGAAGAGGCGCCCATCGAGGTGCTCGGCAGCGAGCACTTCCTCGAGCACAACGGTTTCCTGACCTGCTGCGCCAGTCCGCTGTTCGGGCCGGATGGCCGCCTGATCGGCGTCCTCGACATCTCCGGCGACTACCGCAGCCACCAGCGCCATACCCTCGGCCTGGTCCGCTTCTCCTCGCTGATCATCGAAAGGCGCCTGTTCGAATCGATTCACGCCCGCGACATCCTGGTCTGCTTCCACCGCCAGGCCGACTACCTGGGCAGCCCCAAGGAAGGCATCGCCGCCGTGTCGCCGGATGGCCAGGTGCTGGCCGTCAACCGCAACGCGCTGGACATCCTCGGCATCCGCCAGGTCGACGCGGTGCGCCGCGACTTCTCGATGGTCTTCGAGAACAGCCTCGCCGCCCTCATCGACCGCCTGCGCCACAACCCGCAGGCGAGCTGCGAGATCTCGGTCGGCGGCAAGCGCATCCATGTCCAGTTGCGCGGCCAGTTGCCGCCGCCGAGCGTCGCCGGCCGGGTCTACGACGAGGCCCCGGTCGCCCTGCGCGCGCCGCGCCGGCCGGAGACGGCGACCCCGCCAGCCATCACGCTCGACACCCTGAATACCGGCGACGCCCGGCTGCAGGCGGCCATCGACCGCGCCCGGCGCATTCTCGGCCGCGACATCCCGATCCTGATCCAGGGCGAATCCGGGGCCGGCAAGGAAATGTTCGCCAAGAGCTTCCACAACAGCGGCCCGCGGCAGGCCGGCCCCTTCGTCGCCCTGAACTGTGCGTCGATTCCCGAAACGCTGATCGAGTCCGAACTCTTCGGCTACCAGGGCGGCGCCTTCACCGGCGCGCGGAAGGAGGGCGCGCCGGGCAAGATCCAGCAGGCGCACGGCGGCACTCTCTTCCTCGATGAAATCGGCGACATGCCGCTCAACCTGCAGGCCCGCCTGCTACGCGTGCTGCAGGAACGCTGCGTGACGCCGCTCGGCAGCACGCGGGCGATCCAGGTCGACATCTCGCTGCTCTGCGCCACCCACCGCCGGCTGCGCGAGGAAGTGGCGCGCGGCACGTTCCGCGAGGATCTCTACTACCGCCTCAACGGCATGTGCGTTACCCTGCCGGCGCTGCGCGAGCGCACCGACATCCGCCAGATGGTCGCCAAGCTGGCCGCCGCCGAGAGCGGCAACCGGGCACCGGTGCGCTTCTCGGAAAGCGCCCTGCAGGCGATGGAACGCTACGACTGGCCGGGTAACATCCGTCAGCTGTTCAACGTCATCCGGGTCGCCATCGCGCTGCTCGACGACGGCGAGACGCTGATCAGCGAAAGCCACCTGCCGGAGGAACTGTTCGAAGCCGCCCCGCCGCCTTCCGGCAGCGACCCGTGGGCCGCCGCGCCCTTCGACAGCGCGGCCGGCAGCCTCGAGGAAATCGGCCGCCAGGCGGCGCTGCGCACCCTGGAAAGCGTCGGCGGCAACATCTCGGCCGCCGCCCGCCAGCTCGGCATCAGCCGCAACACGCTCTACCGCAAGCTGGGCAAGTTCTGACGCCGGGTCAGGGCTACAAGCCGGGCAGCGGATTCCTGGTCAGCGCCACGCTGACGATGTAGGCGTAGGCGAGGAGCGCCAGCGCAAAATAGCGCAGGCGAATGGTCCGCGTCCGGCCGCGCTTGAGCGCCATCGTGCCGAACCCGATGTAGGCGAGCAGGCCGCACAGCTTGGCGGTCAGCCAGCCTTGGGCGAACGGGTACTGGCCGCTGAGCCAGGCCATCAGCAGCGCGCTGCCGAGCAGCAGGGTATCGACCACGTGCGGCAGCACCCTGGCCAGGCGGTGCCGCAGCAGCGGCGATTCCCGCGCCATCCACCAGCCGCGTAGGCCGAAGCCGAGGCCGCTGAGGACGACGCAGGTCACGTGCAGGTGCTTGAGGGCGAGATAGCTCATCGGGCCGCCAGCTTAGCTGCAATATCGGCGGCATGCCAGCGGTAGCGCCGGACGGCGCCGAGCAGGTTCCACCCCAGCCAGCCGCTGGCGAAGGCGAACGCGAGGCCGGCCGGGCGGGCGAACCAGTCGGGCCACACGGCGCCGAGCAGCAGCAGGCCGCAGGCCGCGGCGTGGGCCTTCATCTGCCTTTGCATGGCGAGGTCGGCCAGGATCCTGTTCATGTTCGGCGCCGGCACCCTGGCCTGGCCGCTGTTCTGCAGGTGCATCCAGGCCAGGAAAGGGACGATCTTGTAGAGCATGCCGATCATGAAGGACATGAAGCCGCCGGCGATCATCAGGATGCCGAAACTCAGCGTCCAGCCGGCGAGGTCGGCCGCCGCCGGCCAGACGGTTGCGGTCGACAGCATGAAAAGGGCCAAAATGCTGGCGATCAGCCCGAACTGCCAGTAGGCGTAGGTCGCATCGGGGCGCGCCCGCCGCCGCTGGCCCTGCAGGCGCAGGGTCAGCCCGGCGAAGACGATGCCGGCCAGCGCCGCCAGCCATTGCACGAGGCGGACGAGCACCGGCCAGTCGGCGAGCACGGCCGCGCTCCACAGCAGCAGCAGGGCCAGCATCGCCACCGGAAACCACCAGCTCGGCCGCGCCGGGTAGCCCGGCGTCAGCTGGAACATCGGCACCACGACATAGGCCAGCGCCGCCAGCAGCACCCCGGCCCAGGCGCCCAGCCCCCAGCCGGCATGCAGGTCGGTCAGCGCCGCCAGCGGCAGCGCCCAGCCATGTGCCAGGCCGAGCGCCATCAGCGCACCGAGGCCGACGACGCCGGCCAGGCCGAGCAGCGCCAGCTTGAGCCCGCGGATCGTCGGGCTGGTGGACGGCACGCCGATCAGGGCGCGCAGCGTCGTTCCGAGGAAAATCAGCGCCGTCAGTGCAAGCAGCAGCGCCGCGGCGCTCAGCAGGAGCGGCCGGCCGAACAGGAAGCCGCCGGCCAGCAGCAGGGCGCCGCCGCTGAGGCCGGCGTGGACGATCCTGGCGACCAGCAGCGGCCGCCCCAGGTTGGCGCCGGCCACCACCGGCAGGATCTGGATCAGCGCGCCGAGCATGATCTGCAGCATGAAGCCGATGGTGACCAGGTGGGTGGCGGCGAGCGCCGCCGGCATCCAGCGCGAGGCGAAGACCGCCGGCCCCTCGACGGCGACCAGCAGCCCGGCCAGAACGGCGAACAGGGGCGCTGTCAGGAAGAAGCGCAGCGGCGCGGCAAACGGCGGCGCATTTTCGAACGACAGCAGCGCTTGCATGGTGCCCCGGCGGAATCAGGCCGTCCGGCTCAGCGCGAAATCAGGATCTCGAAGGTGCCGTCGGGCAGCAGCTCGGTTTCGTAGCTGTGGCCGTTCTGCTTCAGCACCTTGTACAGCGGGTGCGGCTCGCGGTAGAGGAGCAGGAGCATCTTCTCTCCCGCCTGCAGGGTGTCGAGCATTTCCATGGTCTTGACGAAAGGTTCCGGCGGCTCCATGTAGCGCGCATCGACGACGTGGGGGGTCTTGGGGTGGCTCATGCTTCGGTCAGTTCGGATTCAAGGTGGGCCAGCAGTTCGGGGGTTTCGGCGGCCAGGTGCTGGTCGCACATCGGGTAGAGGATATTCTCTTCCTTCATGTTGTGCTGCTGCATCATGATCAGCAGGGTATCGGCGAGGCCGAGATAGTCGTCGGAATTGCCCCGCGCCAGCGCGTCGACCGCGTCAGCGAGGAGCGCTCGCATCTGCTCGTGCTCCATGCGCATGACCTGGGTCGGCCCCATGCGCATGCCGGTCTTGGCCTCGAAGGTGGGAAACAGGGTTTTCTCCTCGCACGCGAAATGTGCGAGGACGGCGTTGCGGAAATGCGCGAAGGCGGCTTGCGCCGCTGGCAGGTTCTGTTTGGCGATGGCCTGCTCGGCTTCGGCGAACAGGTCGTCGCAGTGCCGATGGTCGTCGGTCATGAAGGTGCGGATGGTGGTCATGGCTGGCTCGCGGCGTGGCAATGGCCCCATTCTCGGGACGGCCGGCAGGCCGCTCCTTAACCGCCGTCAAAAAGTGCCGGATTAGGGTCGCGACGAAACCGCCGCGCAGCAGCGACGCGCACTCCCGCACAAGCGGCGAGCAGAATCTATTTTTCCAGCACGTAGGTGCCCGGGGCATCGGCCAGTGCCGGGAAGCTGCGGCTGGCGGCCGGATAGGCCGGCACCTCGTCGCCGCAACGTTCGCCCAGCCAGCGCACCCAGTCTTCCCACCAGGTTCCGCTCCGCTTTTCGGCGCGGTCGAACCAGTGTTCCCAATGCTCGTTGCGCTCCGGCTCGCCGATCCAGTAGGAACGCCTCGGCGGGTCGACCGGCGGATTGACGATGCCGAGGATGTGCCCGGAACTGGAGCGGACGAAACGCACCGACGCATTGACGTTGATGTACTTGCGGATCCGGTAGCACTGGTTCCACGGCGCGATGTGATCGTCTTCGGCGGTCACCGCGTAGAGCGGCTGGACGATGCGATCGAGGTCGATCGGCTCGCCGGCGATCGTCAGCTTGTCACGCTTGATCAGGTTGTTGTGCAGGTACATCTCGCGCAGGTAGTACGAATGCATGGCGCGCGGCATGCGCGTCGTGTCCATGTTCCAGAACAGCACGTCGAACGGCGGCAGCGGCTCGCCGAGCAGGTAGCTGTTGACCCAGTAATGCCAGATCAGGCTGTTCGAGCGCAGCATGCGGAACGAGGTCGCCATCTCGCTGCCGTCGAGGTAGCCCTTCTTGGCCATCGATTCGTCGAGCGCGGCGACGCAGGCGTCGTCGATGAAGACGTCGATGTCGCCGGGATGCGAGAAGTCGGTCAGCGTCGTCAGGAGCGTCCAGTGCGCCACCGGCGTCTGCTCGGCGCCGAAGCGCTTGTTGGCCCACGCCATGTAGGTGGTGACCAGCGTGCCGCCGATGCAATAGCCGACCAGATGGACCCTGGGCACCTTGCAGAAGTCGCACGCCACGCGCACCACCTCGTTGACGCCTTCGAGCAGGTAGTCGTCGAAGCACACCTCGGCCATGCCCGCGTCCGGATTCTTCCAGCTCGTGATGAACACCGAGAACCCCTGGTCGGTGAGGTGGCGCACCATGCTCTTGCGGTTGGTCAGGTCGAGGATGTAGAACTTGTTGATCCACGGCGTGACGATGACGATCGGCGTCGCCCGCACCTTCTCGGTGGTCGGCGCGTAGTGGATCAGTTCCACCAGGCGGTTGCGGAACACCACCTTGCCCGGCGTCGTCGCCAGATCCTTGCCGACGACGAAGGCATCGGGTTCGACCATCAGGATGTTCTGCGCCCTGGCGTCGCGCATGAAGTTCCGGAAGCCCTGGGCCAGGCTTTCGCCGCTGGTTTCGACAAAACGCTGGAGCGCGACAGGGTTGAGCCAGAAGTAGTTGGTCGGCGCCACCATGTTCAGCCATTTGCGCAGCCAGAACGCGGAACGGCGGCGCTCCTTGTCCGAAAGGCCCGGCGTTTCGAAGAACATGTCCTCGAGGCGGTGGGTGAAGGCCAGGTACCACTCCTTGATGATGTCCCAGGTCGCCGCCTCGGTCCACACCGGGTCGGCGAAGCGGACGTCGTCCGGGTTGGGCGTGATGACGTCGGCCGACGGCATGCCCAGCGCACGGCGCATGACGTGCGTCTGCAGGGCCAGCAGGTCGCCCGACAGGCCGCTGGCGGCGCGCAGCAGTTCCTGCGGATGCATCATCCAGGCCATCTGCGCGTTGAGCAGCGAGGTGGTGACGCCGAACGGATCGGCCGCCTTGCTGATCGCCATGCTGGCGGTTTCCAGCGGGCTCAAGTCATGGATGTCGATGCCATGATTTCTGACTGACGAATTCTCGGACATGCTGCTCACCTCGTACCTGTACGCCTCTTTTTATACCATGTCGGCGCCGGCTTTTTTGGGCGTGGACACCCAGTTTTTCCGGGCCTTCCGGCGAATCCGCCGCCCCCTGTTTCACTTCGCCGCGACTTGGCGTAGCATGAATCGCCAGAAGGCCGCGTTGTCGGCACGACTCAATCAGGAGGAAACCCATGTTCAAGCACATTCTCGTTCCCACCGACGGTTCCGAACTCTCGCAGGCTACCGCCCGGCGCGCCATCTCGTTCGCCAAGGAAGCGGGAGCGAAGGTGACGGTCTTCTTCGCCAAGCCGGAATATCCGATCGCCTACTTTGGCGAGGGGGCGCTGATCGACCCGACCACTCCGGAAAAATTCGCCGAACTGGCCGACCAGCAGGCCGCCGAATATCTCGGCGAGGTCCAGAAGCAGTGCGCCGAGGCCGGAGTCGAATGTGCGACCGTCGCGGCGACCAGCGACGTGCCCTACGAGGCGATCATCGAAGCCGCCGAGAAGTCCGGCTGCGACCTGATCTTCATGGCCTCGCACGGGCGCCGCGGGATCAGCGGCTTCCTGCTCGGCAGCGAAACGAACAAGGTGCTGACCCACTCCAAGGTGCCGGTCCTCGTCTATCGCTGACCCCACCGCGGCGCGGCGGCAGGGCCGTCAGCGCGCTGCGCACCCGTCGCGCCCGGGGCGGATGGTGCACAGCACGCTGCCGCTTTCCCGGTCGACGAACGAAACCTCTTCCAGAACGCCGACCAGATAGCGCTTCTTCAGCGTGAAATCGGTCGGCTGGCCATGGGTGGCCTTCCAGAACGTCGTGCTTTCGCTGATCACCGGCTCGCTCAGGCGCGCCCTGGCGCGCATCCCGAGATGCCCGGCGACACCGGCCGGCAGGTCGGCGGTGAAACCGGCATCGTCGTCGACGCGGCGCGGATAGAAATCGTAGAGATTCTCGAAGGCGAGAAAGTAGTCGTAGCGCCAGTTCACCTTCATCTGCTGCGGCACCCCGATCTTGTCCTCGTGCTCGTAGCTGCCGCGCTCGACCGCCACCGACTGCAGCGGCAGGAATTTGTAGCGGTAATAGTCGTCGACCGCAGGATCGGCCTGCGGCCGCCAGCTCCACCCTTCGGCGACCTGGTTGAAGGCCATCCGGTAGCGCACCGTCGCCCGCTCCCCCGCCACCTCGACCGACAAACCGGAACCGGCAGCCAGATCGATATCAAACTCGACCGCCTGCCCCTGCATCGCCGCGAACTCGGCTGCCGGCAGACGGGCCAGCGCCTCGAACTGGCGCTCGGCGGACTCGCCGGCCAGTACCGGCGAAAAAAAGGCGGCGGCCGCAGCCGCCGTGAATACTTGTCTGAGGAAAAACATGTCGAAACAGGAACGCCGCCATGAGGGCGTCGCTCGGTCGGAATAGTCGCGCATCGCGGGCCTTCAGCCCATGATGCATATCAACAATTCCTGATGCACCTCACACCTGCGTCTGCGTCACCAGCCTGAGCAAGAACGATGACAACAAACGTCAAACTCGGCTCGTAGTTTGACCACATGTTGCATACCGCGAGATAATGAAAAATTACAAAAATTTACAACAATTTACGCAAGTAAATTCCCCTCTTCCTTGCTATTCAACTCGTACGCATTTATCGGCCTGTTCCTGCCTATCACACTGGCCGGCTTTTTCCTGCTCGCCAAAGCCAGCCACAACTGGGCTGCGCTATGGCTTGGCATCGCTTCTCTAGCCTTTTACGGATGGTGGGATCCACGCTACCTTGCGCTGCTTCTGCTATCCATCGTTTTCAACTTCGTCGTTGGACGTGCGATTTCCCGGCAACACGAGCGTGATGCCCCCAATCATGCAAAATTGGTACTCATTTTCGGCATTGTCAGCGACTTGGCACTGCTTTTTTATTTCAAGTACACCGACTTCTTCATATCGAGTGTCAACCATGTGCTTCATACCCAGCACCCGCTCCTGAATCTGGTACTTCCTCTCGGCATCTCGTTTTTCACATTTACGCAAATCGCATTTCTGGTCGATACCTATCGTGGCGAAGCCAAAGAATACGACCCGGTCCATTACCTGTTTTTCGTCACCAATTTCCCACACCTGATCGCAGGGCCGATCCTCCACCACAAGGAGATCATGCCCCAGTTCGAGAACCCCGCCTGCTATCGCGTCAATTGGGAAAACATCGCTGTCGGCTTGACGATCTTCACCATCGGCCTTGCCAAAAAGGTATTGCTCGCCGATGAAATCGGCCGCTATGTTGCCCCCGTGTTCGATGGAACGTCGAATCCCCACCTGTTTCTCGCGTGGGGTGGGGCACTCGCATATACGCTTCAGCTCTATTTTGACTTCTCGGGATATTCGGACATGGCCATCGGCCTGGCACGCATGTTCGGGATCAAGTTCCCGCTAAACTTCGACTCGCCCTACAAGGCACAGAACATTATCGAATTCTGGCGCCGATGGCACATGACCCTTTCGCGCTTCCTGCGCGATTATCTCTACATTCCCCTGGGCGGCAATCGTCAGGGGCCCACGCGGCGCCACGTCAATCTGCTTGTCACCATGGTTCTCGGTGGCCTTTGGCATGGAGCAGGCTGGACGTTTGTCGTCTGGGGAGCGCTGCATGGCGTGTATCTCGTCGTCAACCATGCTTGGCAGACATTCTTCCGTGCTGCTGCGGACACTACCAAGGAGCGGAGTCCGCGCTTCTGGGCATGGCTGTTGACCTTCCTTGCAGTCATGGTCGGGTGGGTATTCTTCCGCGCCAAGGATCTCGATATTGCCATTGACATTCTTCGAGGCATGGCCGGGCTGAATGGCGTCGTGCTCCCCCACCACTGGTTCAATGCGTCATTCATGAATCCGCTCAAGGAACTTCTTGTCGCCAACGGTGCTCAGGTTTTGACGACGAAGTTCATAGCCTACCGCGACCAGCTCTACCTGACGCTCCAACTGCTTCTGATTGCAACGCTGGCACCCAACACGCAGCAGATCATGCAGCGTTTCTCGCCGACCATCGACCAGTTCAAAAATCTGGAAGGCGCGCTTTCCCGCTGGACCTGGCGGCCGAATGTCGCCTGGCTACTGGCGATCGCGATTCTTTTCGGCTGGTCGCTGATAGATATCCCCAGTGGCGAGAAAGTCAGCGAATTCCTCTATTTCCAGTTCTAGGTCCGACGTGCTCTCGAACAGATCATATGCGCTAGCGCTTGCCGTGACAGGCTTGGTGGCGATGCTGTCCATCATAGGATTCGCGCTCTACCTTATTCCCATGCACGGGATGATCATTGTCGGTTCCGGCGACCTGACACGTATCGGTTGGTACTCGAACAATCGTTACGGCAACCACAAGCCAAACCTGGCGTTTCGCCCCTCGCTTGTCACCCAATCTGAAACTCTGAACCGCCACTACGATGTCGTGATTATTGGCGACTCTTTCTCACTTGACCTTGAGAAATCATGGCCAAATTACTTGGCTGCCAAAGGCCTTTCCGTACTTGTTGTCAGCATCGCAGATGACCCGGCAAAAAAATCGGGTACGGCTGTCGACGTTGAAAATCAAATCATGGCCCTGATTCAAAGTCCCGCGTTCCGCGACACCCCGCCAAGCGTCTTCGTTTTTCAGACGATCGAGCGGTTCGCGAAGAGACGACTGGTAGGAGATACGCAACCCTGTCTTGACACCCGAAAAAATTCGGAAGGCAATACTGAAGCAACACCGATGTCCGCGACACTTACTGAACCGTTGACATTGGTGTACAAATCTCCGCCAGATTTTCGCATCGAAGAAGTGAATATGCCGCCAGTTGGCCGCTATGACGAACAGCAACTGACATACGCGAGGGACTTTCTTCTTAAGAACATTAGAAAGGCATTTGGATGGGAATCAGGTGCCAGTGCATTCCGTCTGCATGTACCGCGTTTCTCAAGTGACCGCCCCGAAACACTTCTTGTCGTCTCAAGTGATCTGGCCAAGAAAGACTGGAACCAACAGGATGTCGAAGTGATGGAATGTCAACTACTCAGGCTCCAGCAGGCAGTCCAGTCAAATGGCAAGACGCTGTTCGTCGCACTGCCGATCCCTGACAAGTTGAGCGCCTATCACGACGATCTCGTCGATCCTGCGCCCCCGCGCGGCGTGGTCGACCTGCTGACTGATCCAAGACTCAACCGCCCTCCGGTGGAAAAGGCCCTCCGGTCGGAGATTGCCGCTGGGGAAATCGATGTCTACCTTCCCAATGACACGCATTTCGGTGCCCGAGGACACGCCCTGACCGCAGAAACCGTGCTTCGCTTCATCGAAGAACGAACGCGCAGGGTCGACGCGTCCGGCATGCCTTCCGCACCACGGTCGAAGCAGGCCGACAACCCGGGCAAGTAGATTCTGCTTCCTTCCAGGATCGCAGCGCTCCTGATGCGCCTCACACCTGCGTCTGCGTCACCGCCCGGCGGAAGCGCAGCAGCGCCACCGTGAAGAAGCAGGCGCCGACGCCGGTCATCGCCAGCAGGTCGCGCCAGATCACGTCGAAGCCCGCGCCCCGGTAGAGGATGGCCTGCGCCAGGCGGACGAAGTAAGTGGTCGGCGCGGCCAGCATGATGTTCTGCACCAACTGCGGCATGCTCTCGCGCGGCGAGACGCCGCCGGAAAGCATCAACAGCGGGATGATGCAGAGAATCACCAACAAGCCGAACTGCGGCATCGAGCGCGCCAGCGTACCGAGGAAAATGCCGATGGACGCCGCCGCGAACAGGTAGCAGGCCGCAGCCGCCAGAAACAGCGGCACCGAACCGGCAATCGGCACCTTCAGCACCTGCTGCACCATCACCAGCAACGCAAAGCTGACGCCGACCAGCACCGCCAGCCCGTTGGCCCAGATTTTCGCCATCATGATCTCGAAGGGCGTCAGCGGCATCACCAGCAGATGCTCGATGGTGCCGTGTTCGCGCTCGCGGATGAAAGCGGCGCCGACCAGGATGATGGTCAGCATGGTGACGTTGTTGATGACTTCCATGACGCCGCCAAACCAGACGCCGATCAGGTTGGGATTGAAGCGCACGCGGGTGGTCAGCTTGATCGGCGATTCGGTCGCGTCGCGGGTACCGGTCAGGTATTCGTTCACCTCGCCGAGCGCGATGGTCTTGATGTAGGTGGCGCCGATGAAGGCCTGACTCATGATCGTCGCGTCGATGTTGAGCTGGACGTCCGGTTTGCGCCCGGTCTCCACGTCATGCTGGAAATTGGGCGGGATGACCAACGTGAAGTTGAAGCGCCCGGAATCCATTCCCTTGTCCAGCTCGGCCAGCGTCGTCTGTTGCGGTGGACGGAAATACGGCGGGTAAAACGCGCCGACGATACGCCGCGATAACGGCGACTGGTCTTCGTCCACCACCGCAATCGGCGCGTTGCGCAGTTCCTGCGAGGCGCCCGTCGCCGCCGTGTAGATCGCCCCCGAAAACGCCCAGCAGATCAGGATCAGCAGCACCTTGTCGGCGCGCAGGCTTTGCAGTTCCTTCAAGCCCAGGCGGTAGATATTGGAGAGCGTCACGAAGCGCATGGCTATTTCTCCTGCTTCCGGAGCAGCGCCACCGACAACGCCGTCAGCACCGGGATGAAGCAGGCCAGCGCGATGAACTGCGGCCACAGGTCGGCGAAACCGAGCGCCTTGGTGAAAGTGCCGCGACTGACGATCAGGAAATAGCTGGCCGGGAAGAACTGGCCGATCCAGTAACTCGCCCCCTCCAGCGCCGCCACCGGCGTCGTCAGTCCGGAAAAGCTGACGGTGGGCAGGATGGTCAGGATCGCCGTGCCGAACAGCGCGGCGATCTGCGTGCTGGTGAAGGTCGAGATCAGCAGGCCGAAGCCGGTGGTGGCGATCACGTACAGAAAAGCCCCGAAACTCAGCGCCAGCAGGCTGCCCTTGATCGGCACATGGAACATCAGTTGCGACTGGATGACGAGCAGCACGAAGCTGATGAGCGCCACGACGATGTACGGTAACTGCTTGCCGAGCAGGAATTCGAGGCGCGTCACCGGCGTCACGTAGAGGTTGGTGATCGAGCCGAGTTCCTTCTCGCGCACGACGCCGAGCGCCATCAGGATGGCCGGGATGAAGATCAGCAGGATCGGAATCACCGCCGGCACCATCGCGTAGATGCTCTTGAAATCCTGGTTGTAGCGATAGCGGGAAACGATATTGACCGGGTAGTCGGTCTCGACGCCGGTCGCCTCGCGGATGATCTGCTGCACGTACTCCAGGTGCATGCCCTGCAGGTAGCCGCGCACGGTTTCGCCGCGATACGGCATGGCGCCGTCGACCCAGACGCCGATTTCCGGCCAGTGGCCGCGCCGCAGATCGCGGCCGAAATCGGCGGGAATGTCGATGGCCAGCGCCAGTTCGCCGTTGCGCATGCGGCGGTCGAGATCGGCGTCGTCGACAATCGCCGGGCGCTCGATGAAATAGCGCGAGCCAGCGATGTTCTGGATATAGGCGCGGCTTTCCGGCGACTGGTCGCGGTCGAGCGCGGCAAAGCGTAGCCCCTCGACATCGAGCGAAATGCCGAAGCCGAGCACGAACATCAACAGTACCGAACCGAGCAAGGCGAAGGCCAGGCGGATCGGGTCGCGGCGCAGTTCGAGCGCCTCGCGGTAGGCGTAGCCGAGCAGGCGGCGGGGGCTGAAGGCGCCGGGCTGTGCTTTGGCGCTGCTGCGGTCAAATTCGGTTTTTGCCCCTTTTTTGCCGTCGACCGCAACAGGCGCTTTTTCGACCCCGGTCGCCTCTTCCAGATAGCTGATGAACGCTGCCTCAAGATTCGGCTGCCCGCGCGCCGCGCAAAGGCCGGCCGGCGTGTCGCTGGCCAGCACCTTGCCGGCGTGCATCAGCGAAATGCGGTCGCAGCGTTCGGCCTCGTTCATGAAGTGCGTCGAGATGAAGATGGTGACGCCCTGCTGGCGCGACAGCTCGACCAGCAGCGACCAGAATTCGTCGCGCGCCACCGGGTCGACGCCCGAAGTCGGCTCGTCGAGGATCAGCAGCTTCGGCTCATGCACCACCGCCACAGCCAGCGACAGGCGCTGGCGAATGCCCAGCGGCAGTTCGGCGGCGGCCTTGTCGGCGTATTCGTTTAACCCGAAACGCTGCATCAGCTCGGCAATGCGCGGGCCGCGCCGCTCGTCCGGCAGATGGAAAAGCCGCGCGTGCAGGTCGAGGTTGGCGCGCACCGTCAGCTCGCCATACAGCGAGAAGGACTGCGACATGTAGCCGACCTGCTTGCGCGTTTCGAGATCGCCGGCATCGACCGCCCTGCCGAACAGCTTGGCCACGCCCTCGCTCGGCGGCAGCAGGCCGGTCAGCATCTTCATTGTCGTCGTCTTGCCGCAGCCATTGGAGCCGAGGAAACCGAAAATCTCGCCGCGCTCGATCTTGAAGCTGACGCGGTCGACCGCCGTAAAGTCGCCAAAACGCTGCGACAGGCCGTCGGCCTCGATGGCGTAAGCGTCGCCATCGCCGACACGCGGCGGAATCACCAGTGCCTGGTGCGCCTGCCGGCGTTCCTCCGGCAATAGCTGGATGAAGGCGCCATCGAGCGTCGTCTGCCCGGTCTGCGCCCGCAGCTCGGCCGGGGTGCCGGTGCCGATCACCTTGCCGCCATCCATCGCCACCAGCCAGTCGAAGCGCTCGGCCTCCTCCATGTAGGCCGTCGCCACCAGCACGCTCATGCCCGGCCGACGGGCGCGGATGCTGTCGATCAGCTCCCAGAACTGGCGGCGCGACAGCGGATCGACGCCGGTGGTCGGCTCGTCGAGAATCAGCAGGTCGGGATCGTGGATCAGCGCGCAGCACAGGCCGAGCTTCTGCTTCATGCCGCCCGACAACTTGGCGGCGGGCCGGTCGCGGAACGGCGACAAACCCGTGCTGGCCAGCAGTTCGGCAATGCGCGCTTCGCGCTCGCGCTTGCCCTGCCCGAACAGGCGGCCGAAGAAATCGACGTTCTCGAACACCGACAGCGTCGGGTACAAATTCCGCCCCAGCCCTTGCGGCATGTAGGCGATGCGCGGCTGCACCGACGCGCGGAAACGGCGCTCGCCGATGTCGCCGCCCAGCACGTCCACCCTGCCCGCCTGGATCTGCCGCGCCCCGGAAACCAGCGCCAGCAGCGACGATTTGCCGACGCCATCCGGCCCGATCAGGCCGACCATGCAGCCGGCCGGCAGGACAACATCAACCGCCTCCAGCGCCGTCACAGCACCGTAACGATGGCTGACGCCGGAGAGACTGGCGACCGGCACGCGGTCCATGCCGTCCTACTTCCCGTCGAGCCGCAGGTTGGCCGGCCAAGGCGTGTCGGCATCCAGCCGCACATAGGCGACGCCCGGCAAACCGCCCTTGGCCAGATCGCGATGCGCCGCCAGCCAGGCCAGGTCGGGCTTGACCTTGATGCGGAACATCAACTTTTCGCGCTCGGTGCGCGTCTCGACCTCGCGCGGCGTGAATTGCGCCTTCGCCGCCACAAAACTGACGACCGCCGGAATCGGCTGCCCTGGCAAGGCGTCGAGCACGATGCGCGCCTCGCTGCCAAGCGCCACTTGCCCAGCCTTGTCGGTCGGCAGGTAGATCGTCATGTACATGTCTGAAAGATCGAGCAGCGTCAGCGCCTTGCCCCCCGCCGCCAGCACCTCGCCCGGCTCGGCCAGCCGGTACAGCACGCGGCCATTGATCGGCGATTTCAGCGAGGTATCGTTCAGCGTCGCTTGCAGGCTTTCCACCTTCGCCACGGCGGCGGCCACCGCCGCATCGGCTTCGGCGACCCGGCTCTGCGCCTGATCCATGCCGGCCATCGCGCCTTCCATACCGGTCTGGTCGGTGTCCAGTTTGCTCTGGCTGATAAAGCCCTTGTCGACCAGGGTTTGCGAACGCTTCAAGGTCTTGCCCGCCAGCGCCACATCGGTACGCGACTTGCGCTCCCCGGCCCGCGCCTCCTCAACCGCCTTCTGCGCCTGCGCCACCAGTGCCTCGGCGGCGCGCAACTGGGCACGCAGATCGTCGGCATCCAGCCGCCCCACCACCGCCCCCGCCTCGACCATGTCGCCCTCGTGCGGCCCCAATTCCGCCAAGCGACCGGCAATCTTGGTCGCAATATCTACCTCAACCGCCTCCAGCCGCCCGTTCCCCGACGCAAACCCCGCCGGCAAACCCGCCGGACGCTGCTGATAGAGGAAATACCCGCCTGTTGCGGTCAACGCCGAAAAAAGGCCAAAAATGAAAACTTTCCGCAAACGCCCGCTATCCATAAATCACCCGATTGGTTACTGACTGCATGGTCATTATTCAGCAGAATTATAGGCTGGGAAGACAAGCACGCTCACCACAGAACGCATAAACCCCGACGGCGTGACGGCCATCGCCTATTTCTGGCACACGTACTGACCCGGCGCATCGCCAAGTACCGGGTATTTACGGGCCGCTGCCCCTGTCTTGGGTGGCGCGCCCGGTTCCGCCGAACGTGCCTTGAGCCAGGAACGCCACTCCGGCCACCAGGAACCCGCCTTGATTGGCGTAGCATTTTGCCAATCGTCCGGCGCCATGTAGGTATCTCCGCCCAAACTTGTACAGATGCGGTAGTGACGGTGGGGATGGCCGGGTTCGCTGACGATGCCGGCGTTGTGGCCGCCGCTGGTGAGAACGAAGGTCATTTCAGCCGGCGTCATGTAGTGCAGCTTGTATACCGAGTGCCACGGTGCAACATGGTCGGTTTCGGTGCCGACACAGAATATTGGCGTACGAATGTCGCCCAGCGAGATGGGCTTGCCAGCCACAAGGTAGCGCCCCTCGCTCAGGTCGTCGTCGAGAAAGAGATGGCGCAGGTATTGCCCGTGCATGCGCGCCGGCATGCGCGTCGCATCGGCGTTCCAGGCCATCAGGTCGGTCATCGGCGCCCGTTCGCCAAGCAGGTATTCGTTCATGCTGCGCGACCAGATCAGGTCGTTGGAGCGCAGCAACTGGAAGGCGCCTGCCATCTGCCCAGCAGTTAGATAACCTTTCTCGTTCATCTGGGCTTCGAGTACGCTGATCTGCGCCTCATCGATGAAGAGCGCCAATTCGCCCGGTTCGGTGAAATCGGTCTGCGCGGCGAACAGGGTCATTGACGCCAAACGATGGTCACCATCACGCGCCATCGCGGCATTGGCGATGGCCAGCAGGGTGCCGCCGAGACAGTAACCCGCGCCGTGCACCTTGCGCTCGGGGACGATAGCGTTGACGGCATCAAGCGCGGCATGAAAGCCAAGTTGGAGATAGTCGTCCATGCCCAGATTGCGGTCTTCGGCACCCGGATTTTTCCACGAGATGCAGAACACGGTATGACCTTGGTCGACCAAGTATTTAATCAGCGAATTCTGCGGGGAAAGATCAAGGATGTAGTACTTCATGATCCAGGCCGGTACGATCAGGATGGGTTCCGGGTGGGTTTTTTCGGTGGTCGGCGTGTACTGGATCAATTCGATCAAGGGGTTTCTCATAACAACTTTGCCGGGGGTGGCGGCAACATCGCGACCGACGACAAAATTCTCGGTGCCCGCTGGCGCTTGCCCGCTGGCAAGACGGTTAAAGTCATCCAGCGCATTGAAGTAGCCCTGTACCAAATTGAGGCCACCCGCTTCAATGCTGCGGTGCAGCACCACGGGATTGCTTAGCGGAACATTGCCGGGAGAATATATATCGAGCAACTGACGGGCGGCAAACGAGACAATCTGCTCGTGATGCTTCGATACGCCCCATACGCCGGTCGTTGCCGCACTCCACCATTGTTCAGAGAGCAGAAAAGATTGCTGCATGATGCTGAACGGCCAGCGATGCCATTCTTCGGCACGGAAGCGGCGGTCGGTCGCACGCGGCTCGCAGCATTCGGGCGCCTGCCCGCTGCTGGCGGCCAGTAGCGCACTGAAAACATGCCCGGAAAGACTGCGTATCTGGTCAAAGGCGAGTTGCGTCAGTTCCAGGCGTTTACCGGGGGAAACGGCAAGGTGTCCCGACCAGTCGAGAAATGCCAGCCATCCAGAAAGCAGGGATAGGGATGAATTGGCCTTTGCCACTGCGGCATGAACTTTTTGATCCAAGCGCTCGCTTACGCTGGGAATTTGGGCGGGCACGGGGGCTATTTCAGTTCTCATGTATTTCTCCGGGGGAAACGGAATATCTGTTATGGATAGCTGCCTTGGCGCGCGGGAAGCGCCCGCCTAAGGCTTTCCCAGGCCCACTCGGGCCCGAGAAAGCGGGCGCCGCTTACTTCTTTCCCTTGGCACCGGCGGTTTGCATAACACTGGTGACGGCGGTTATGTAGCTTTCCGAAAGTTGCGCCGCCTGCTTGGCCGCAGCCTGGGCGAGATCGGCACCGAACGGCGCAGCCTTGGCTGCCTTTTGGGCGATTTCCTGGCTGACTTTCGTCAGTTCTTCAAACTGGATTTGAAACAGGCTGCCAAGTTCGCTTGCCGCTTTCGTGGAAACTTCGTACACACCGCGCGAGTAAGCCGCTGCCTTTTCCACTGCCGCCTTCCCCAAAGCACTTTGCATCGCCGCTGCTGCTTCCTGCGGATTTTTGCTGGATAGCACAGCCTGGGCATTTTCGGCGCTGGCATCGAATGCTTCGCGTGCCGTTTCCAGATTGAGGGTCACCAGACTCTCGGTGGCCGCAAGAATCGCCCGTGTAGCCGATGTCATGGCATCGATAACGGTTTTATTGGCGGCAAGGAAATGTTCATTGCTTTCGTTGTTGGACATGTTCGGCTCCTGATCATTGATTAAGGGAATGCCCGTGATGCCACTGCTGCGCGGAAATCAACAGGACAACGTGATCATATGACAATAATTCAACAGTTGTTTGATTATTGTCAAACGGATGGCGCATTGCGCTAAAATCGCGGCGCTGCGTCTGCCCGTTGCCTACCTTCATGGACGCGCCCATACTTGGCTCCCAATGTCCCCACTGACCCTGCCCCGATCTCCCGGACGTCCCAAAGGCGTCGACTCCAGTTGTTACGACGGGCTGTTGACGGCGGCGCTTTCATCCTTTACCTGCCATGGCTTTGACGGCGTCAGTTTGCGCACCATTGCCAATGCGGCAGGCTTCAATGTCTCGATGGTCTCCCATCATTTCGGCTCCAAGGCCGATCTGTGGCAAGCCGTGGTGGATGCGATTGTGCAGGATCATCAAGACACGCTGCTTGAACTCAAGGAGTTGAATGCACCAGATCGTCCTCTGACAATCCGGGTGATGGAAGCGCTGAACCTATTGATTGACCGACTCGCCGAACGACCAGAAATCATCATGTTCGTGACCCGTGAAATTTCAAACCCCGGCGAACGCCTCGATTACCTTGTCGAACAATTGCTCCGCCCCAGTACCGAAGCCTGTGTCCCCTTGTGGAACGAAGCGATGGATGCCGGCCTGCTGCGGCGGGTTAATCCGGTGATTTTTCATCTGGGTTTGTTCGGCAGCCTTGCCATGATTCTCGCTTCGCGCCCCATCGTTGCGCGGCTTGGCGGGGGCGATATGGGCATCGAGCAGCTCAAGGCTGAAATCCATCGCGGGCTCAATCTGGGCCAGTTTGTTTAGACGCTACGAGGTCAATCGTTGGATCCATCAATCGTCAGTGCGCTCTCCGCCATTCTCGGCTCTCTCGTGGGCGGATCCGCCTCGATTGCGGCGGCGTGGTTTACCCAAAAAGGGCAAAACCAGCGAGAGTTGCTTGGGACCAAAATTCATCGGCGCGAAGTCTTGTACGCCGAGTTCATTACCGAATGCTCAAGGTTAACCGCCGACGCCCTCGCTCGAACACTCGAAAGCCCGGCTACCCTGGTACATATCTATGCGCTTCTCAATCAAATTCGGCTGATTGCATCGGATGAAGTAGTCGCAGCAGCGCAAAGTGCCATGGATGAGATTCTGGAACAGTATTTTGAGCCCAATATGTCGCTGACCGAGCTACGGAAGATTGCCACCTCACATGGCAGCGACCCATTACAGGCGTTTAGCGAAGCTTGCCGGAAGGAACTCGATCAGATACAGCGTGACTACCTGGTCCGATAGTTGGCCGAGGCGTATCTCACCGTGTTCATTATTCCACCTCTTCATGCCTGCACCGCGATTGGCTGGCTGTTGATTGAAGTTTATCCAATCGAAGTGACCGCACTTTCCCATTTTGCCAATATCGGTTGCCGGCAAAGCCCCATCAGCAGTTCGAATGCCGCCTCTGCATCATTCTCAGCAGCTGTGGTCAACGGTTCCCCAAGCCCGAATTTCTCCCCATGTACGCACAGCACGAACGAAGGCGGCGGGTCCTTGCCTTCCATCTGCCGATAGACTTCCAGCACGGCCTCGGGCGGCAGGGCGTGGGTGGTGTGGCTTGTTGCGGTCGACGGGTAAATTTGGGCAAAAATGAAAGGCGCCGGAGTGTTTTCGCCGGCGTCGATGAACAGTGCGAGTTCGCGGTCTTGCAGGTCAAGGGCGTGCTCGATGTTGAGCTGGAAGTCTTCGATCAGCTCGACGCGGTCGGCCAAGCCTTCATTTGCTAGCCATTTTGCCAGTCGACCGCAGATGACCGGCCCGATCGCGTCGTCGCCGCGACTGGGGTTGCCGACGGCAAAGACGACGACCGGCGCGGTCATGTGCGGCTCAGCGAATGGACGACATTTCCTTCCGGATCGACCAATTCCACGGCCAGCGGCATCTTGCCCAGTGCGTGCGTGGCGCAGGACAGGCAGGGATCGAAGGCGCGGATGGCGACTTCGATGTGGTTGAGCAGACCTTCGGTGACTTCGCGGCCGTGCAGGTAGCGCCGCGCGACATGGCGCACGGCCTCGTTCATCGCCTGGTTGTTGTTGGTGGTCGAGACGATCAGGTTGGCCATCGTGATCAGGTCGTTCTCATCGACGCGGTAATGGTGGAACAGCGTGCCGCGCGGTGCTTCGATGACGCCGACGCCTTCCATCCGGCGTTCGCCTTCGACCATCAGGTTGTCGCTCAGCAGGTCGTCATCGTGCAGCAAATCCTTGATGACTTCGGCCGCGTGCAGCATCTCGATCATGCGCGTCCAGTGGTAGGCAAGCGGCGCGTGCATCGGCGAACCGCCGGCGTAATCGACGAATTCCCGGCGCTCGTGCTCGGCGAACGGGGTCGATATCTGGTCGCAGTTCTGCACGCGGGCGAGCGGCCCGACCTTGTACCAGCCATGTTCCCGGCCCAGTGACTTGAAGAACGGGAATTTCATGTAACTCCACGGCCGGACTTCCTCTTCGATGTACTTGTCGTACTGCTGGTAATCGACGTCGTCGAAGATCAGCTTGCCGTTGTCGTCGCGCGCGCGCAGGGTGCCGTGGTAGAAATCGAGATCGCCGTTATGGCCGACGATGGACATGAAGTTGGAGCGGAAGATGCCGAAACTGTTGTACAGCCCCGGGTCCTGGGTATGCACCTTCTGGATCAGATGCACCGCATCGCGCGACCACGAAACGATGTGATAGATGTCCTTGAGCAGTTCGTCGCGCTCGGCAACGGTCAGCGACTTGTTCATGCCGCCCGGCACCGCCCCGGTACCATGCACCCGCTTGCCGGCGGTGACGCGGATCACCTCCTGCCCGAACTTGCGCAGCAGCACGCCGCGCTTGGCGATTTCCGGGTGCGCGGCGGCAACGCCGACGATGTTGCGCCGAGTGACGTCGCTGTCGAAGCCGAACAGCAGATCCGGCGAGCACAGGTGGAAGAAGTGCAGCGCATGCGATTGCAGCATCTGGCCGTAATGCATCAGGCGGCGCAGCTTCTCGGCGGCTGGCGTCAGTTTCCTGGCGCCGACGATGACATCGAGCGCCTTGGAAGCGGCCAGGTGGTGCGACACCGGGCAGATGCCGCAGAGGCGCTGGACCATGACCGGGACCTCCCAGTACGGCCGGCCCTGGATGAATTTCTCGAAGCCGCGGAATTCGACGATGTGCAGGCGCACCTGATGCACCTTGTTCTGGTCGTCGAGCAGGATGGTGACCTTGCCGTGGCCCTCGACGCGCGACACCGGGTCGATCGCGACACGGCGCAGCTTCTCGGGGTGTTGGGCGGTTTCAAGTTGATAGGTCATTTTCCACCTCAGTCGTAATGCATCAGGCCGTGTTCGAGCGTCGGTTCGCGGCCTGCCAGCAGATCAGTGAGCACCTTCCAGATCGCGTCGCCCGATGGGGGGCAACCGGGCATGAAGTAATCGACCTTCACCACTTCGTGGATCGGGTGCACCTTGTTGAGCGGCAGCGGCAGTTCGGGATCGTTGGGAATCATGCCGTTGGCCAGCCCCGGGCTGGTGTGATAAACCTCTTCGAGGATGGTCGACAGCGGCAGGTGGTTGCGCTGCGCCGGCAGGCCGCCGTTGATGGCGCAGGCGCCGATGGCGATCAGGATCTTGCAGTTCTTGCGGAACTCGCGCAGCACATGGACGTTCTCGGCGTTGCACAGGCCGCCCTCGACGATGCCGATGTCGCAGTCCGGGCTGCACTCCTTGATGTCGGTCAGCGGCGAACGGTCGAACTCGATGTAGTCGAGCAGCGTGAACAGCCGCTCGTCGATGTCGAGGAAGGACATGTGGCAGCCGAAGCAGCCGGCGAGCGAGGTCGTGGCGACCTTGAGCTTTTTGGTCGGGGCGTTCATGTCAGCGGCCCTCCGTTTCGACGCTTGCCGAAATCGGCGCCTTGTCGTATTTGCGCTCGCCGATCGGCACCGCGAAGCCCTTGCGCTTCCTGAGAATGACGCCGACCGGGCAGACTTGCGCCGCCTTGTCGGCCAGGGTGAAATCAGTGTCGGCCAGCTGGCCGGACTTGGCATTGACGATCAGATGCGTCCCGATGCCGCGCCCGGAGAGCGCGAAGACGTTCTTGCCGTCGACGTCGCGGCTGGCGCGCACGCACAGCGAGCACAGGATGCAGCGGTTGAAATCGAGCAAAACCTCGGGGTGCGAGGCGTCGACCGGACGGCTCGGAAAGAAGTGATCGTAGTGCGGCGACATCATGCCCAGGTGGTAGGCGGTGGCCTGCAGCTGGCAGTTGCCGCTCTGCTCGCACGACGGGCAGAAATGGTTGCCCTCGACGAACAGCATCTGGGTCAGCGCCCGCCGCTCGGCGTTGATTTCCTCGGTATCGCTCTCGACGACCATGCCGGCCATCGCCCGCATGGTGCACGATGCCGTCTGGCGCCCGTTGACCTTGACGGTGCATAGCTTGCACGAACCGTGCGGCTTGAAGTCCGGGTGGTAGCACAGGTGCGGAATGAAGACGCCGGCCTTGGACGCGGCCTGGATGATGGTCTGGCCTTCCTCGAAGGGAATGGCCTTGCCGTCGAGCATGAAGGTCTGGCTCATGCTTCACCTCCGGTTTCCGTGGTCAGGTGGGCCGCCGCATCGTCGCGCCCGGTCATCTGGCGCGCCGCCGCCAGCGCGCGGTCGAGATCGAAGGCCGGCGTGAAATCCTGCTGCATCATGCGCTTGTCGTAAGCCGGCCGGAACTTGGCGATGGTGTCGAGCACCGGGTTGCAGGCGGTGTGGCCAAGGCCACAGTGGCTCATCGACTGCAGCAGCTGGTTCAGTTTCTCGATTTCGGCGAAGTCGTAGGGCGACCCGGCGCCATTGGCCAACTTGTCCATCAAATTCTTCAGCAGCGAGGTGCCAACCCGGCACGGGGTGCAGAACCCGCAGCTCTCGTGCTGGAAGAAATGCACGTAATTGCGCGCCACTTGGAACATGTCGCGGGTGGCGTTGAATACCGTAAACGCCCCGGCGGTCGGAATGTCCTCGAAGCCAATGATGCGGTCGAATTCGTCCGCCGCGACGCAGATGCCGGACGGCCCGCTAACCTGGACGGCCTGGGTGTCCTGCGCGCCGCAATCCTCCAGCACTTGGCGGATGCTGACGCCGAAGGGGTATTCGTAGAGGCCGGGCCGCTCGCAATCGCCGGACACCGAAAGAATCTTGGTACCCGCCGAATGCCGGGTGCCGATGCCGGCATACCAGTCGCCGCCATTCAGCGCGATCAGCGCCGCCGCGGCGAAGGTCTCGACGTTGTTGACGATGGTCGGCTGGTCCAGATAGCCGTTGGTCACCGGGAAGGGCGGGCGGTTGCGCGGCGTGCCGCGCTTGCCTTCGAGCGACTCGATCAGCGCCGATTCCTCACCGCAGACGTAGGCGCCGGCGCCGACATGGATCTCGATGTCGAAATCGGCGCCGGGGATGCCGAGGATGTTCGAGCCCAGCAGGTTTTCGCGGCGGCGGTGCGCCAGCACCGCGTTCAGGTGGTCGAGCATGTAGCGGTACTCTCCACGCAGATAGACGAAGCCGCGCGTGGCGCCGACCGCGTAGGCGGCCACCGTCATGCCCTCGAAAACGAGGTCGGCGTACTTCGCGAGCAGCACGCGGTCCTTGAAGGTGCCCGGCTCGCCCTCGTCGGCATTGCAGACGACGATGCGCTGCAGCCCGGCTTTCAACGGCGCATTGCGGCAGGCTTCCCATTTCAGCGCCGTCGTGAAGCCGGCGCCGCCACGGCCGCGCAAATTGGAGCGCTTGATTTCGTCAAGCATCGAGATCGGACCGCTCAGGCCGGTCGGCAGTCCCTCGCGCCAGGAACGCATGTTGGAGGCCATCAGGCCGTCGCTCGGCGCCCGCGCCCGCGCTGCCAGCAGCGCGTCGCCCGGCTTGAGGTCGCTGCCGAGCAGGATGTCGGCACGCCGGATGTTGTCCTCGATCCTGAAATATTCGGCCGGCCATTCGCTCAGCGGTACCTTGTTGCGGATCAGTTCGGCGATCTCGTCGATGCGTGCTGCGGTCAACCCCGCCACGGCGTAGTTATTGACCAGCATCGCCGGTCCCTGATCGCACATGCCGGTACAGGCGGTCTTGCCGATGCTGACCAGGCCGTCCTCCGACACCTTGCCGCGCTCGACCCACAGGCTGCTGCACAGGCGGTCCATCATCGCCTTGTTGCCGAGCATGCGGTCGGTGATATTGTCCGAGAACAGGACGCGGTACTTGCCGCGCGGCTGCGTGTAGAAGAAGGAATAGAAGCCGGCGACGCCTTCGATCTTGGTGCGCGGCACGCCCAGGGTCGCCTGCATGCGGTCGATGGCTTCCGGTGGAATCCAGTCGCAGGCTTCCTGCACTTCCCGCAGAATCTGCACCATGCAGGTCGGATCGCGCCTGTAGCGGGTCACCACACGATCGACGATTCCGGCGACTGCCTCGGTATGCATGTCGTTCAGGGCCACGGCAACCTCCCGCCAAGAGCTTATGACAGCAGGAAGCGTAGCACCAATGAATTACAATTTCTTGCGTCAGGTCAACGACCGGCGAGGTCGGCGGGAAACCTAGGCGACGCGCGGCACTGCACGGCGCTCGCTGGCACCCTCCCGGGCCGGGATATCGAGGGACAGTTCGGGGTAGAGTCGGGAGAGCAGTTCGACGACCCAGTGGTTAGCGTCGTAGGCGAATTCGCGCGCCGCCAGCGGCGCCCCGGCATGCGCCGCGGCGAAGAGCGCGACCGCCGCCGAACGGCTGACGCCGTATTCGCAATGGACCACGAGCGAGACGTCGGCCGGCGCGGCGTGCAGTTCGCGCACGAAATCGCCGATCTGACGCGCCATCTGGTGGTCGAACAGGCCGGGCAGCGGCGCCGGCAGGTACTCGTCGGCGGGCAGCGCGTCGAAGAAAGCCAGCCGCAGCACATCGCTGAAGCCGGCGTCGAGGCTGGCCTCGGGCGTTCCCGGATCGGTGATCGAGATTACCGCGACGTGCGGGCTGGCAGCCAGCGCTTCGGCCTGCAGCCTGGACGTGTAACTCACCTGACGAATGGTCATCCCTTATTCCATGAATACCGGGTCGGAGAACACGAGCGTTCCATCCTTGCGCATCATCAGGTTGTCGGCCTTGATGAGGTCGGGCAAGGCGCCATACTCGGTGGAAAAAACCTCCAGCGCCTTGAGCGACTGCTGCACCGTCTCGCTCCACCCCATCGGCGTCACGACCAGATGGTGCAGGGCGATACGCCCCATGTCCTGCGCCAGGTTGCGCCACATCAGGCAGGCATCGAAATACGAGGTGCTCAACTTGGTCGCCACCTCGGCGGCGTCGCCGCTGCCGGGCAGCGGATAGAGCTTCTCGACCTCGACGATGTGGAACGGAAAGCCGCGGCTCGATCGGCCGACGACGCCATGATCGGCGTAAACGACCGGGAAATGCTTGCCCGTCGGCCGGTCGGGCGCCGTGTAATAGGCGTAGTCGGTGGGCGAGGACAGTATTTTGAAGACATGCGCGACACCATCGACCACGTCGCCGTCGAGAACGATGGTGCTCTCGCCACGCCCGATTTCCGTCCTGCCGTCGAGCAGCGGATGGACGGGTACCGGATCGGGCAGCAGTTCACCGCAATTGGGGGGCATGGCAAGCTCCGGGCAAATGACAAACGGGGATGCCCACTATAAGGCTTCCCCGTCGTTTTCGCTCAGGCGACGATATGCGCTCCCGCATCGACGTAGATCGTCTGGCCGGTCATCCCCGACGAGCCGGAAGTGCACAGGAAGGCGGTCAGCGCACCGACTTCGTCGATCGTCACCGTATGTCCGAGCGGCGCCTTGACGGCATCGGCTTCGAGCAGCTTGTCGAAGTTCGCGATGCCGGAGGCGGCGCGCGTCATGATCGGGCCGGGCGACACGGCGAAGACGCGGATGCCCTTGGGCCCCAGATCGTAGGCCATGTAGCGGACGGCCGACTCGAGCGCCGCCTTGATGATGCCCATCACGCCATAGTTGCGCACCACGCGCTCGGCACCGAGGTAGGACATGGTGATCAGCGCGCCGCCCTCGCTCATCAGCGGCTCGAGCGCCTTGGCCATGCGCAGGAAGCTATGGCAGGAGATGTTCATCGCCGCGTCGAAGCCGGCTTCCGAGGTGTCGATGACGCGACCGTGCAGGTCGTCGGCCTGGCAGAAGGCCATCGAATGCACGGCAAAGTCGATCTGGCCGAATTCGGCGCCGCATTTTTCGATGACGCCCTCCAGGCTGCCCGGATGCGCCACGTCGAGTTTCTCGAAAAGCCTGGCGCCCAGCGCCTCGGCCAGCGGCTGCGTGTATTTGGCCGTTTTCTCGTTCTGGTAGGTCAGTGCGATGTCGGCACCGAGTGCGCGCACCGCCTTGGCCACCGCGTAGGCGATGGACTTGTCGTTGGCGACACCGGTGATCAGGCCCTTCTTGCCAGCCAGGGGGAGCACCGGCGAAGCTCCGGCCACGGAAGTCTGTTCGTTCATCGAGTTCATGCTGTTTTCCTTTAACAAGTAAATCGGGACCTTCTTGTGCCCCTTTATCGATCAATATTCATCCACTTACCGCCAGCCAGGGATGATGCGGCGCAGCACGGAAACAGCCACCGCCCCAACCCGCTCTCGCCTGCCAGGGCACCAGAACGGATGCCCTGAAAAGTCGGAGGAGTACAATCCGGAAACGGCGATATTCCTTCATTGACCCGACTGGCGCGTTACACGAACGACATTGTTTGCTGCACTGCAGCACACTATACTACCAACCAGCCAATGTGGACTACCCAGCCCGCACAGTTTTACCGGGAGCTCGAGATGCACGAAGAAAGCGAACAACGGTACGTCGTCAACAAGACTTACGACGAGATCAAGGTCGGCGATTTCGCCAGCCTCACGCGCACGCTGATGCCCGAGGATGTCAAGCTGTTCGCCGTCCTGACCGGGGATTTCAACGCCGGCGCTAATGATCCGCAGTATGCGGAAAGCGGCATGTTCCGCGAGGTCATGGCGCACGGGATGTGGAGCGGCTCGCTGATCTCCACCGTGCTCGGCACCCGCTTCCCCGGCCCCGGCACGATCCTGGTCGACTCCTCCCTGCACTTCGCGCGCCCGGTGACCATCGGCGACACGATCACCATCACGGTGACCGCCAAGCAGAAATTCGATCACAACAAGCATGTCATCCTCGACTGCGTGTGTACCAACCAGGAAAACCTGCAGGTGGTGCGCGGCACCGCCGAAGTCCTGGCGCCGACCGAGAAGGTCTCCCACATGGCGGAAGTGCATCGCCCGCAGGTCAGCATCGACAACAAGCACGAGCGCTACCAGCAGATGCTGGGCATGGTGAAGGGCCTGGAACCGATTCCGACGGCGGTCGCCCATCCGTGTGACAAGGAATCGCTCAAGGGGCCGGTCATCGCCTTTCAGGAAGGGATCATCGAACCGATCCTGGTCGGTCCGGAATCCAAGATCCGTTCCGTCGCCGAGGAGTTCGGCATCGACCTGCACGGCATCCGCATCGTCAATGCCCGGCACAGCCATGATTCGGCGGCCATCTCGGTTTCGCTGGTGCGCACCGGCGATGCCGAGGCGCTGATGAAGGGCAGCCTGCATACCGACGAGTTGATGGGCGAGGTGGTTTCGCGCGCCAACGGCCTGCGTACCTCGCGCCGCATCAGCCACGTCTTCCTGATGAACGTGCCGACCTATCACCGCCCGTTGTTGATCACCGACGCGGCGATCAACATCGCGCCGACGCTGGCCGAAAAGGTCGACATCATCCAGAACGCCATCGAACTCGCCCACGTCATCGGCATTCCGGAGCCGAAGGTGGCGATCCTGTCGGCGGTCGAGACGGTCAACCCGAAAATCCAGTCCACGCTCGACGCCGCGGCGCTGTGCAAGATGGCCGACCGCGGCCAGATCACCGGTGGCATTCTCGATGGCCCGCTCGCCTTCGACAACGCGGTTTCCATCATTGCCGCCAAGACCAAGGGCATCAAGTCGGCGGTCGCCGGCCACGCCGAAATCCTCGTCGTTCCCGATCTCGAATCCGGTAACATGGTGGCCAAGCAGCTCGAATACCTCGCCAACGCCCTGACTGCCGGCATCGTGCTCGGCACCCGGGTACCCATCGTCCTCACCAGCCGTGCCGACACCGCGGAAACCCGTACCGCATCGTGCGTGATCGCCGCGCTCGTCGCCCACGCCAACCGAATCAAGGGAGTTGCATAAATGTCACGTGGCATTCTCACCATCAATGCCGGCTCGTCGTCGATCAAGTTCGCGCTGTTCCCCCTCGCCCGCCCCATCTCCCCGGCGGCCGAGGTGTCCGGGCAGATCGACGGCATCGGTACCGCGGCCACCAAAATGGTGGCCAAGAACCAGGCCGGCGAGCGGATTGCCGACCAGATGCTGGCCGGCCAGCAGGTCAACCATGCGCAGGCCTTCGACGCCCTGCTCAAATGGTTCACCGCCAGCCACGCCGACTGGGAAATCGTCGCCGTCGGCCACCGGGTCGTGCATGGCGGCGATCTCTACTCCTCGCCGACCATCATCGACGCCCAGGTCCTTGGCAATCTGGCCGGTTTCGTCCCCCTCGCACCGCTGCACCAGCCGCACAACGTCGCCGGCATCGAGGCCCTGCAGGCCCTGTTGCCCAAGGTGCCGCAGGTCGCCTGCTTCGACACCGCCTTCCACCGCAGCCAGCCCCCCGTCGCCCAGTTGTTCGGCCTGCCGCGCTGGGTCACCGCCGAAGGCATCAAGCGCTACGGCTTTCACGGCCTGTCGTACGAATACATCGCCCGCGCCCTGCCCCAGTACTCGACCCGGGCCGAAGGCCGCGTCGTCGTCGCCCATCTCGGCAACGGCGCCAGCATGGCGGCGATGGTCGGCCGCAAGTGCCTCGGCACCACCCTCGGCTTCTCGACCATCGACGGCCTGATGATGGGCACCCGCTGCGGCAATCTCGATCCAGGCGTCGTGCTGCACCTGATGGAAACCAAGGGTCTGTCGGTCAAAGACATGACGAAGATGCTCTACAAGGAGTCCGGCCTGCTCGGCGTTTCCGGCATCTCGCAGGACATGCGCACCCTGCTCGCCAGCGACAAGCCGGAGGCCCAGGAGGCCGTCGACCTGTTCTGTTACCGCATCGTCCGCGAACTCGGCTCGCTGGCCGCCGCCGCCGGCGGCCTCGACGCCCTGGTGTTCACCGGCGGCATCGGCGAGCATGCCGCCGAGGTGCGTCGCCGTGTCTGCCTGCAGTCCGAGTGGCTGGGCATCCGCCTCAATGCGGAAGCCAACGCCCGCCACGACCTGCACATCGGCGCCGGCAACAGCAGCGTCGACGTACTGGTCATCCCGACCAACGAGGAGTGGATGATGGCCCACCACGCGCAGACGCTCCTCGCCCTCTGAGCACGACATTTTCTGTGCAGGCCCCGGCCCCGAAAGGCGCCGGGGCCTTGTTTTTTCAGCCTTTCCGGCACCATGACAAACAGCTTTCTTGAAAGGCACATGACCCCGTATATAGTCAACATATTGCATTGACCTACTATATCTAGTAGATTATTGCTCATTCGAAAATCAACAGGCACGATCAGCCCTGCCACGCCGAGGAGCAAAGAATGAGTCCAGTTTCCGAACAACTGTCGCTGACCGACATCCCCGCACCGCCGCAAATTCCGCCGCTTCCCGAGCAGGAAATCTCCGGCGAGGTGCTGATCGAAAAATACGCCAAGGGCAAGGAAACCAACGTCCACGACGTACGTCGCCGCGTCGCCTACGCGTTGGCCCAGGTCGAGCAGGAAAAGGATCGCGCCCATTGGGAGGCCCGCTTCCAGTGGGCCCAGGAAAACGGCTTCATTCCGGCCGGCCGCATCAATTCCGCCGCTGGCACCGATCTGCAGGCGACGCTGATCAACTGCTTCGTGCAGCCGGTCGGCGACTCCATCGTCGAAACCACCGACGGCCGTCCCGGCATCTACACAGCGCTGGCACAGGCCGCCGAAACCATGCGCCGCGGCGGCGGCGTCGGTTACGACTTTTCCAGCATTCGGCCGCAGGGCGCCCACGTCAAGGGCACCCAGTCGCGCGCCTCCGGCCCGGTCTCCTACATGCGCGTCTTCGACCGTTCCTGCGAGACCGTCGAATCCGCTGGCGCCCGCCGCGGTGCCCAGATGGGCGTCCTGCGCTGCGACCACCCGGACATCGAGGTCTTCATCCACGCCAAGGACAAGGGCGACCTGACCAACTTCAACATCTCGATCGGCGTCACCGATGCCTTCATGGAAGCGGTCGACAGCGACGGCGAGGTCGAACTGACCCACCGCGCCGAGCCCAACACCGAGATGCGTTCGGGCGGCGCCTACCAGCGCGAGGACGGCCTGTGGGTCTACCGCAAGGTCCAGGCCCGCGACCTGTGGGACCAGGTCATGAAGTCGACCTACGACCATGCCGAACCAGGCATCCTGTTCCTCGATCGCATGAACAAGGACAACAACCTCAATTACTGCGAAGTGATCGAGGCGACGAACCCCTGCGCCGAACAGCCGCTGCCGCCTTACGGCTGCTGCTGCCTGGGTTCGATCAACCTGACCCTTTACGTCCGCCACCCCTTCTCCGACAAGGCCGAGTTCGATTTCGATGGCTTCGCCGAAGTGGTCCGCGTGTCAACCCGCATGCTCGACAACGTCCTCGATGCCACCCACTGGCCGCTCGAGCGCCAGCAGCAGGAAGCCGCCAACAAGCGTCGTGTCGGCCTCGGCTTCACCGGCCTCGGCGATGCGCTGGCCATGCTGCGCCTCAAGTACGACAAGCCGGAAGCCCGCGCCATGGCCACCCGCATCACCGAGCACATGCGCGATACCGCCTACCTGTACTCGGTCGAATTGGCGAAGGAGCGCGGCGCCTTCCCGCTGTTCAACGCCGAGCTCTACCTCTCGGGCGGCAATTTCGCCTCGCGCCTGCCCAACGAGGTCAAGGCCGAAATCCGCAAGCACGGCCTGCGCAACTCGCACCTGCTGTCGATCGCGCCGACCGGCACGATTTCGCTGGCCTTCGCCGACAACGCCTCGAACGGCATCGAGCCGCCCTTCTCGTGGACCTACAGCCGCAAGAAGCGCATGCCGGACGGCACGCTCAAGGAATACTCAGTCGAGGACTACGCCTGGCGCCTGTACCGCCACCTCGGCGGTGACGTGAACAAGCTGCCGGATTATTTCGTCACGGCGCTGGAAATCTCGGCCCAGGCGCACAAAGACATGGTGGCCGCCGTCGCTCCGCATATCGACACCTCGATCTCCAAGACGGTCAACGTGCCGGCCGATTACCCCTACGAAGACTTCCAGGATCTCTACATGAGCGCCTGGAAATCGGGGCTCAAGGGCCTGGCGACCTACCGCCCGAACAGCGTTCTCGGCTCAGTGCTCTCCGTCGAGCCGGCCAAGGTCGAGGCGGTTGCGGTCGACGCCAAGGCGCCGCAGGATTTCGTTTCCGACGCCAACCGCCGCCTGTCGATCAAGGATCTGCCGGCCCCCGTCCTCTCCAGCCTGCGCTGGCCGAACCGCCCCAGCCTGCCGGAGGGCAACCTGTGCTGGACCTACATGCTGGATTCGCCGATCGGCAAGTTCGCCCTGTTCGTCGGCCACGTCGAACCGGAAGGCCGCGCCTGGCCCTTCGAAGTCTGGGCCAACGGCCCGGCCGAACCGCGCGGCCTGGGCGCCGTCGCCAAGACCCTGTCGATGGACATGCGTGCCAACGACCACGGCTGGCTCGAGATGAAGCTCGACGCGCTGGCCAAGACCCCGGGCGAATCCTTCGAGATGCCGATGCCGCCGCATGGCGAGCGCAAGCGCGTGCCGTCGGTGGTCTCCGCGATGGCGCAGATCATCCGCTGGCGCGTCGAACAGCTCGGCGCCCTCCGCCATGAAGGCCCGACACCGGTGAAAGATGCGCTGTTCAGCGCCAAGGAGCCGAAGACCGGCACCGATGGCACGCTGTCCTGGACGGTCGATGTCAGCAACCCGTCCACCGGCGAGGATTTCGTCCTCGGCCTCAAGGAAATCACGCTACCCGACGGCGTCACCCGTCCCTACTCAATGTGGCTCTCGGGCAACTATCCGCGCTCGCTCGACGGCCTGTGCAAGCTGCTCTCGCTCGACATGCGAGTGCTCGACCCGGCGTGGATCGGCATGAAGCTGCGCAAGCTGCTCGACTACCCGGAACCGTTGGGCGATTTCATGGCCTTCGTGCCCGGTTCGCGCAAACAGCAGACCTACCCGTCCACGGTCGCCTACATCGCCAACCTGATCATCCATCGCTATGCGATGCTGGGCATCCTCGACGAATACGGTTTCCCGCTGCAGCAGATGGGCATCCTGAAGGCGCCGGAAGACGCCAGCAACACGGTGCACCCGACGCAGGGCAAACTGTGCAGCGAATGCGGCAACCACACCATGATCCGCAAGGACGGCTGCGATTTCTGCACCGCCTGCGGCGCGGTCGGAACCTGCGGCTGACCTGCGGCGACCCCGAAAAACGAAGTCCCGGGTTTTCCCGGGGCTTTTTTTCGCCTGCTGCGGTCGACCGCCCAAAATGGGCGATTTTCAGGTCATCCGGTCAGGGACGATCCAGCCAGAATAGCGCGGTTACCGTCTTGGCATCGGTGATCTGGCCGTTCCATACGGCCGCTCTCGCGGCCTCCGGGGCCACTTCGACCACCTCCAGGAACTCGTTGTGATCGAGTTGCTTTTCCCCGGAGAAATGCAGCCCGCGCGCCGCGAAGATCTCGATTCGCTCGTCGGAATAGCCGATGCACGGGTGCATCACACCCAGGTATTCCCAGTCGCTGGCCACATAGCCCGTTTCCTCGAGCAATTCGCGGCGCGCCGTGTCGAGGATCGCCTCGCCAGGATCGATCTTGCCTGCCGGCAGTTCGAGAAATACCCGCCGCAGCGGATAACGGAACTGCCGCTCGAATAGCAGGTTGCCGTTGTCGAGAAAGGCCAGAACCACCACGGCGCCCGGGTGAACGATGTATTCCCTGAGCGACTCCTTGCCATCCGGCAGCAGGACCCTGTCCTTGCGCACCTCCAGCAGCTTTCCCTTGAAGACCGTTTCGCTGGCGATTTCCGATTCGATCAGGTGGCTGTCATGGCTCATTTTCGAACTCCAGAAATGGAAACGCCCCGAAGACCGGGGCGCATTCCTGTGTGTTGCCGGTAACGATCAGAGGGAACGCAACAGCGCGTAGGCACAGAGCGACATGATCATTTGCGGGAAGATACCCAGCAGGGCCACCGCCAGGCCGTTGGCGGAAATGAGGACCCGCATGTCCATGGAAGCGGAAAGCGGCGAAGGATCGACCGGCACGTCGAAGTACATGAGCTTAACCACGCGCAGGTAATAGAAGGCGCCAATCAGTGAGAACAGCACCGCGACCACCGCCAGCCAGATGTAACCGGCCGCGACGACTGCCTGCAGCACCGCAAACTTGGCAAAGAAGCCGATGAAGAACGGTACCCCGGCCATCGAGAACATCAGCATCAACATGATGCCAGCGAACCACGGGCTGCGCTTGTTGAGGCCCTTGAAGTCGTCGAGTTCGTCGGCCTCGAAGCCGGCGCGCGCCATCAGCAGGATCACGCCGAAGGTGCCGGCCGACATCAGGACATAGGCCACCACGTAGAACATCGCGGAGCTGTAGGCATTCAGGGCGAAACGGGCATCGCCACCGACGACGCCGGTGGTGATGCCGAGCAGCATGAAGCCCATGTGCGAAATCGCCGAGTAGGCCAGCATGCGCTTCAGGTTGGTCTGGGCGATGGCAGCGAGGTTGCCGATGGCCATCGAAAGCACCGACAGGATGATCAGCATCGCTTGCCAGTCCTGAGCCATGGTGATCAGGCCGTTCACCAGCAAACGCATGACGATCGCGAACGCCGCGAGCTTCGGAGCGGAACCGATAAACAGCGTCACAGAAGTCGGGGCACCGTGATAGACGTCAGGAATCCACATGTGGAACGGCACCACGCCCAGCTTGAAGGCAAGACCGGCCACCAGGAAAACCAGCCCGAAGGTCAGGACCGACTTGTTCACGCCGCCGCCATAGAGGCGCTCGGCAATACCGGTGATTTCCAGGGTGCCGGTGGCGCCGTAGATCATCGACATGCCGTAGAGCAACAGGCCGGAAGCCAGCGCGCCGAGCACGAAATACTTCATCGCCGCCTCGGAGCAAACGACCGACTCGCGGTTCATGGCGACCATCGCGTAGAGCGAGAGCGAGAGCAACTCGAGGCCGAGATAGATGGTGACGAAATGATTGGCGGAGATCATCACCATCATGCCGAGCGTCGCGAACAAGGCCAGAACGTAGTACTCGCCCTTGTTCATCGCCGCGCGGTCGATCACATAGCCACGGGAGTAGAACAACACGACGATCACCGTCATGTAGAGGAAGAGCTTCAGCAGATCGGCCATCAGGTCGTCGACGAACATATTGCTGAAGGTATAGACGACGTCCCCCGTGCTGGTGAACAGCTGAATGGCAGCGCATCCGAGCAGCGTCAGCTGGGCCAGCGCAAAGGTAAGCGTACGCCGGCTGTCCTTGACCGTCAGATCAACAAGAAGAATGACCAGCGCCATGAACGCCAGAAACAGTTCCGGGGCGGCGGGCAGGAGATCGGGGACAACGAAATTGTCGAACATGTCGGCTACCGTTTATTGAATCTTGCTGATGGCGACGTGACGCAGCAGGTCAGTGACCGACGCGTGCATGACTTCCGTGAAAGGCTGGGGATAGAGGCCCATCCACAGGGTACCGATGGCCAGCACGCCGAGAATGGCGAACTCCCGGTTGTTGATGTCACTGAGTTCCGCCACGTGGTGATTGGCGACATCGCCGAAAATCACGCGCTTGTACATCCAGAGGGTGTAGGCGGCACCGATGACCATCGAGCTGGCGGCAGCGAAGGCTACCCAGAAGTTGAACTTGACGGCCCCGAGGATGACCATGAATTCGCCGACGAAACCCGAAGTGGCAGGCAGACCGGCGTTGGCCATCGAGAACAGCATGAACAGGGCGGCGAACTTGGGCATGGTATTGACCACGCCGCCGTAGTCCGCGATCTGCCGGCTATGCACACGGTCGTACATGACGCCGATGCAGAAGAACATGGCGCCGGAAACGAAGCCGTGGGAGACCATCTGTACCAGCGCACCCTCGATGCCCATGGCGCTGAACATGAAGAAGCCCAGGGTCACGAAACCCATGTGGGCGATCGAGGAATAGGCGACCAGCTTTTTCATGTCGGCCTGCACCAGCGCGACGAAGCCGATATAAACCACCGCGATGAGGGAAAGCGCGACGACCAGGCCCGACAGTTCCTGCGAGGCATCCGGCGCGATAGGCAGCGAGAACCGCAGGAAACCATAGGCGCCGAGCTTCAACGCGATGGCCGCCAGCACAATGGAGCCCCCGGTCGGTGCTTCGACGTGCGCATCCGGCAACCAAGTATGGACCGGCCACATCGGCACCTTGACCGCGAAGGCGACCAGGAACGCCAGGAAGAGCCAGATCTGCGCGCCGAGCGCGATCGGCAGCTTGTGCCAGTCGAGGATGGAGAAACTGCCGCCCGACTGGATGAAGAGGTACATCAGCGCGATGAGCAACAGCAGCGAACCGAACAGCGTAAACAGGAAGAACTTGAAAGCGGCATAGACCCGGTTCGGCCCGCCCCAAACACCGATGATCAGGTACAGCGGGATCAGCGAGGCCTCGAAGAACACATAGAAGAGCACACCGTCGAGGGCGCTGAAAATGCCGTTCATCAGGCCCGACATGATCAGGAACGCTGCATTGTATTGCGCGACCTTCTCCTGAATCACTTCCCAGCCGGCGGCAACCACGATGACCGTGATGAAGCTGTTGAGCACGACGAAGAGCATCGAAATGCCGTCAACACCCAGGTGATAGTTGATGTTGAAACGCGGAATCCAGGTTTTGAGTTCGACGAACTGCATGCCGCCATTGGCGATATCGAATCCGGTCCACAAGGGAATGGAAACGAGCAATCCGGCAACCGCGCCGAACAGGGCAAGCATCCGCGCCAGCGGTGCATTGCGATCGGACCCCGTGGCCAGTACCACGAGTCCGGCAATGATCGGAATCCAAATTGCGAGAGATAGCAGCGGGTAAGTCGACATGTTATTCCTTGCTTGTCTGCGAACTATTCACGCTAGGCGCGGTTGATCCACAGGGTCATCAGGACAAAGACACCGATGATCATGGTGAAAGCGTAGTGATAGACGTAACCGGTCTGGAAGGTCCGGGTCACGGTGGAAATCATTGCAACGAGTTTGGTCGAGCCGTTAACGATGACGCCGTCGATCACCGACACATCGCCACCTCGCCAGAAAACCTTGCCGAGAAGGCGGGCACCGCCGGCGAAAAACACCTCGTTGAATTTGTCGAAGTAGTACTTGTTCTCAAAGAGGGTATAGATGGCGGAGAAGCGACGCTGGATCGCAGCCGGGATGTCGGGACGCTTCATGTAGAAGAACCACGAAACCACCACGCCGGCCAGTGCCAGGAAGAACGGCAGCGTCGTCAGGGCATGGATGCCCATTGCCGCGGCGCCATGGAAATGCTCGGCAAGATGCTCCATCGCCGGGTGGGCGTGATGATCGATGAAGATGACACCCTTGAAGTAGTCGCCGAAGACCATGGGGCCGATCGCCAGGTAGCCGATAACCAGGGACGGGATGGCCAGCAGAACGAGCGGGAGAGTAACGACCCACGGCGTTTCGTGGGGCTTCTGGCCAGGCGCCAGTCCGTGGTGGTGGTCGTGGGCAACCTCCTCGTCATCGTGGTCGCCATGATGCTCGTGGTGATGCTCATCATCAGCCTTGCCAAAGCGCTCCTCGCCGTGGAAAACCAGGAAGTACATGCGGAAGGAGTAGAAGGCGGTCACGAAGACCCCGGCCAGCACCGAGAAGTAGGCGAAACCGGCACCTGGAATATGCGACAACGCGACAGCTTCGATAATCGAATCCTTGGAATAGAAGCCGGACAGGAAGGGCGTACCAATCAGCGCCAAGGAACCGATGAGCGATGTGATCCACGTGATCGGCATGTACTTGCGCAGGCCGCCCATGTTGCGGATGTCCTGATCGTGATGCATGCCGATGATCACCGAACCCGCCGCGAGGAAGAGCAAGGCCTTGAAGAAGGCATGGGTCATCAGGTGGAAGATGGCTACCGAGTAGGCCGACGCACCGAGCGCGACGGTCATGTACCCCAGTTGGGACAAGGTCGAATAGGCGACCACACGCTTGATGTCGTTCTGGATGATACCCAGGAAACCCATGAACAGTGCGGTAATGGCGCCGATGACCAGCACCAAGGAAAGCGCCGTGGTGGAGAGTTCGAACAGGGGCGACATCCGGGCGACCATGAAGATGCCCGCAGTCACCATCGTGGCAGCGTGGATCAGCGCCGAAATCGGTGTCGGGCCTTCCATCGAGTCGGGCAGCCAGACGTGCAGAGGTACTTGGGCCGACTTGCCCATGGCGCCGATGAACAGACAGATGCAGGTGGCGGTCATCAGCGAAACGCTCGATCCCTCGCCGAACAGGGCGATCGTCGCATTCGCGAATTCGGGCGCCTTCTGGAAGACGGTAGCGTAATCGAGCGTACCGAAGTAGGTCAGCACGAGGCCGATACCGAGAATGAAACCGAAGTCGCCGACGCGGTTGACCAGGAAGGCCTTCATGTTGGCGAAGATCGCCGTCGGACGCGTATACCAGAAACCGATCAGCAGATAGGAAACCAGGCCCACCGCTTCCCAGCCGAAGAACAACTGCATGAAGTTGTTGCTCATGACGAGCATCAGCATCGAGAACGTGAACAGCGAGATATAGCTGAAGAAACGGTTGTAGCCCGGATCTTCCTGCATGTAGCCGATCGTGTAGATATGCACCATGAGCGACACGAAGGTCACGACCAGCATCATCGTGGTGGTCAGCGTATCGATCAGGAAGCCCACTTCGAATTTGTAGTCGCCGCTGGTCAGCCAGGTATAGACCGGGCCGTTGAAGACGTGTCCGGCCTGCACATCCCTGAAAATGATCACCGATGCGACAAAGGCGACGGCAACCCCGGCGATGGTCACGGTGTGGGCGACCCAGCGCGGAATCACGCGACAGAAAAGGCCTGCGATCATGGCACCGAACAACGGAGCCAGGGGAACCAGGAGGTAGAGTTTTTGCATTTCCATGTTTAACCCTTCAGGCTACCCAGGTCATCCACGTGGATGCTCTTCAGGTTGCGGAACAGCACGATCAGTATGGCCAGGCCGATTGCCGATTCGGCGGCGGCAACGGTCAGGATGAAGAAAACGAAGATCTGTCCGGAAAGGTCCTGAAGATAGTGCGAAAACGCCACGAAATTCATGTTGACCGCAAGCAGCATCAGTTCGATGGCCATCAGCAACACCAGAAGATTCTTCCGGTTGAGGAAAATGCCGACCACGCTGATCGCGAACAGGATCGCGCCCAGAATGAGGAAATGCGAGAGGGAAAGAGTAAGCATTGGCGCCCCGGGTTCAGTCTTTTTCTACAGGCATCTGCAGTACGCGGACACGATCCTTCGCCTTGACGAAGACCTGTTGATTCGGATTGGTGTATTTCGACCTCTTGGGACCGCGGTAGGTCAGGACGATCGCCGCAATCATGCCGACGAGCAGGACGATAGACGCCAGTTCGAACGGATAGACGAAGTCGGTGAACATCAGGGCACCGATGCTCTTGGTGTTCGACACGCCGGCCGGAACCATGGCTTCGGCAGCCGGTACCTGGAAATACTTGGCGCCCAGAACCAGTCCCATTTCCATGACCATCAGAATCCCGAGCATCGCGCCGAGCGGCAGATAACTCCAGAAGCCCTGGCGAATCCGGTCGAGGTTGATGTCGAGCATCATCACGACGAACAGGAACAGCACCATGACTGCACCGACATAAACGAGAATGATCGCGATCGCTAGGAACTCGGCTTGCAGCAACGCCCAGATACCCCCGCAGGTGAAGAATGCGAGAATCAGGTGCAATGCGGCATGCACCGGATTGCGCGCGGTAATGACGCGCAGGCTGGCGAATATGAGGATCGCCGACAGGAAAAAGAAGACTAGGGTCTGAAAATCCATCGCTCGTACCTGTTATCGGTAAGGTGCATCTTGTTCGCGATCCTTGGCGATCTGCGCCTCGTACCGGTCACCGTTGGCCAGCAGCATCTGCTTGGTGTAGTAGAGATCGCCCCGCCGTTCGCCGTGGTATTCGAAGATGCGCGTCTCGACGACCGCATCCACCGGACACGCCTCCTCGCAGAATCCGCAGAAAATGCACTTGGTCAGATCGATATCGTAGCGCGTGGTACGACGCGAGCCGTCGTCACGGGGCTCTGCCTCGATGGTGATCGCCAGCGCCGGGCAGATTGCTTCGCACAACTTGCAGGCAATGCAACGCTCCTCGCCATTCGGATAACGGCGCAAGGCATGCAATCCGCGGAAGCGCGCGCTCTGGGGCGTCTTTTCCTCGGGGTACTGAACGGTAATCTTGCGTGCGAAGAAATACTTGCCCGTTACCGACATGCCCTTCAGCAGCTCCTTGAGGAGCAGGCTGTTGAAGATTTCCTTCATCGAACCCATTGATCTCTCCTCACTTCCAGATATTGAGCGGGGACATCATCCAGACGCCCACGACGACGAGCCAAACGAGGCAAACCGGAAGGAAAACTTTCCAGCCAAGACGCATCAACTGGTCGAAACGGTAACGCGGGAAAGTGGCGCGGAACCAGAGGAACAGGAAGAGTACGAAGGCCATCTTGGCAAACAGCCAGAGTGCACCATCGGGCAGGAACCCGACCGGCGACAGCCAACCGCCAAGGAACATGATGGAGGTCAGCGCCGACACCAGAATCATGTTGGCATATTCGGCCAAGAAGAAGACCGCAAAAGCCATACCCGAATATTCAACGTGGAAACCGGCGACGATTTCCGATTCACCCTCGGCCACGTCGAAAGGCGCACGGTTGGTTTCGGCGATTCCGGAAATCAGATAGACGAGGAACATGGGAAGCAGCGGCAACCAGTTCCAGGAAAGGATCCCCAGACCCCAGCTCGCAAAACGTCCGTGATCCTGGGCATTGACGATTTCGACCAGATTGAGACTGTTCGAAACCATCAGGACACAGATCAACGAAAAACCCATCGAGATTTCGTACGATACCATTTGCGCCGATGCGCGCATGGCGCCGAGAAACGCATATTTGGAGTTGGAGGCCCAACCCGACAGGATGATCCCGTACACGCCCATCGACGTGATGGCCATGATGTACAGGAGGCTGGCGTCGATATTGGCGAGGACCAGTGAATCGGTGAAAGGTACGACAGCCCACGCGGCGAGTGCCGGAGCGATCGCCAACATGGGCGCAATGATGAAGATACCCTTGTTGGCGCCGCTCGGAACGATGATTTCCTTGAGCAGCAGCTTCAGACCATCGGCAATCGGCTGGATCAGACCCCACGGCCCGACACGATTGGGGCCGATACGCACTTGCATGTAGCCGATCACCTTGCGTTCCGCCCAAGTCAGATAGGCAACGCTAAGCATCAGCGGCGCAACGATCAATACGATCTTGAGCAGGGCCCAGACGGCGGGCCACGCACCACCGAACACCCCTTGTCCAAAATTCATCAGTGCATCCATTTATGCACGCTCCACGGAAATGAGGCCGAACATAGCGCCTAGGCCCGCCGTACTCTGATGTGCCGCCGCAACGCGAACACACTCGTCGGGAACGGTGTTGTCGAGCTGGGCATTGAGAATCGCCTCGCCGGCTCCCTGCCTGACACGCACCGGCTGCCCACCGGCGATACCTAGTTTGGCCAGCGTCGTCTCGTTCATGCGGGCCGCAGGCGCTATCGAATCAGCAGTTTGCTGGAGCGCCGGCGCGCGGCGCGCCATCGGATCTGCAAAGTTAATCGGCACCTCGGCAATACGCTCCATTCCGCTCGTGGACAAAGGCTGCAGTTTGATCGCCACACCGCTCAAGCCATTGTCCAGGCCGGAGACAAATTCGGTTCCCTTGCCGATGATTTCATCACGCACCGCTTCGCTCGTCTCGTAAGCAAACCCGTCGAAATTCAGCACATTGCCGAGCACACGCAGGACCTTCCAGGCAGGGCGGCTGTCTCCGCGCGCCTTGACGACGCCGTTGAAACTCTGCACCCGACCCTCGGTATTGACGAACGTCCCGGCGGTTTCCGTATAGGGTGCAATCGGCAGCATCACATCGGCGTATTCAAGCGCCGGAGCATGCTTGAAGGCTGACATATAGACGACGAGACTGGCCTGTTTCAGCGCACCAACGACCATTTGCGGATCGGCACAATCGAATTCCGGCTCCAGTCCCATCAGCACGTAGGCCTTGCGCGGCTGCTCGAACATCTGGCGTGCGTTCGCACCGGCGGGCAACGCCCAGCCGACATGGCCACCCACGGTGTTGGCCCCCTCCCCGAGGAAGCCGACAACCGCATCGGTCAACTTCCCGAGTTCCAGCGCCAAGGCATGCAATTGTGTCGCATCAACCGCCTGGGTCGCGACATTGCCAAGGAAGATCGCACGCTTTTCACCTTCAAGCAGGCTTTGCGCAATTTTTTTGGCAACCTCTCCACTGGCAACATTTTCCAGTCCGGCCGGAACGGCGACCCCCTTGATCTCGGCCGCTGCCTTGACCACCGCCGCCAGGCTATGGGCCAGGTTGGACGGAGCAACAGAAAGGTTGGCGTGCAAATCGATCAACTGATCGTCAGCAGTCACGGAGATCAAACTGACCTTGGTGTATTTCTTGGCAGCCTGGCGCAGGCGTTGGGCAATCAGAGGATGATCCTTGCGCAGGAAGGAACCGACAACCAGAGCAGCATCCAGGTCCTTGATATCGGCCAGCCGCATGCCGAGCCACGGTGCACCGGTGCGCTTGAAGTCCGTACCAAAATCACTCTGGCGCGGACGGAAATCGATGTTGCCGCTTCCCAGGCCCTTCATCACCTTCGACAGGAGGTGCAACTCCTCAAGCGTCGAACTCTGGGCAGCGAGCGCAGCCACCGCATCGCCGCCAAATTCCCGCGCGACGTCTTTCAGGCCATGCGCGACGTAATCGAGGGCCACATTCCAGTCGACCTCGCGCCATTCGCCACCCTGCTTGACCATGGGCTTGACGAGACGTTGATCGGAGTTCAACGCCTGGTATGAGAAACGTTCCTTGTCGGAAATCCAGCACTCGTTCACCGCCTCGTTTTCGCGCGGCAGGACACGCATGACATTGTCGTGCTTGACCTGGACCACGAAATTTGCCCCGACGGAGTCATGCGGGCTAACCGACCTGCGGCGCTGCAACTCCCAGGAGCGGGCGGTATAGCGGAAGGGCTTGGAAGTCAGCGCACCGACCGGACACAGGTCGATCATGTTGCCCGACAATTCCGAGTCGACGGTACGTCCCAGGAAGGTGGTGATTTCCGAATGCATGTTGCGATTGGCCATGCCGAGTTCCATGATCCCGGCGATCTCCTGGCCAAAACGGACACAGCGGGTGCAGTGAATGCAGCGGCTCATTTCCTCCATGGAAATCAGCGGACCGACGTTCTTGTGGAATACCACGTGCTTTTCTTCGGTATAGCGGCTCTTCATTGGGCCGTAACCAACCGACATGTCCTGCAACTGACACTCGCCGCCCTGATCGCAGATCGGGCAATCGAGCGGGTGATTGATCAGCAGGAACTCCATCACTCCTTTCTGTGCCTTGACGGCAAGATCGGAGTGGGTAAATACCTTCATGCCATTGGTAACCGGCGTCGCGCAAGCAGGCAGCGGCTTCGGCGCCTTCTCCACCTGAACCAGACACATCCGGCAGTTGGCGGCAATCGAAAGTTTCTTGTGGTAGCAAAAATGCGGGATATAGACACCCACCTGCTGCGCGGCATCCATCACCGTACTGCCGTCGGGTACTTGCGCTTTCTTGCCGTCGATCTCGATTTCTAGCATGTCGCTACCTTGGAGCCAGTTCTTTCGTATCTATCGCTTGGAAGGTTTCGTTCAGGCCTGAACCTTGTGGAAACCGCTGCCCGCCCACTGCACATTCTTGGGAACCAGGCAGGTCTTGTGTTCGATGTGGTATTCGAATTCGCTGCCAAAATGCTTGAGGAAGCTCTGCACCGGCAGTGCCGCCGCATCGCCGAGGGCACAGATGGTGCGCCCCATGATGTTACCCAGCACGCTGTTCAAGAGATCCAGATCCTCAGGCTTGCCGAGTCCGTTCTCGATCCGATGGACCACCTTGTACATCCAGGCAGTACCTTCGCGGCATGGGGTGCATTGACCACAGGACTCTTCGTAATAGAAGAATGACAGACGCTCCAGCGCCTTGACCATGCATACCGTCTCGTCCATGACGATGACGGCACCGGAACCCAGCATGGAACCCGCCTTGCTGATGCTGTCGTAATCCATCGTGGTGTCCATCATCACCGCACCGGGGATGACCGGCGCCGAGGAACCACCGGGAATGACCGCCTTGATCTTGCGCCCACCGCGCATGCCGCCGCACATTTCAAGCAACGTGGAGAACGGCGTACCGAGGGGAATTTCGTAATTGCCGGGGCGGTTGACGTGACCGGATACCGAAAACAGCTTGGTACCGCCATTGTTCGGCTTGCCGAGATTGAGGTACTCCTCGCCACCCATCTTCAAGATGAAGGGAATGGAAGCGAAGGTCTCGGTATTGTTGATCGTGGTCGGCTTGCCGTAGAGACCGAAAGAGGCGGGGAACGGCGGCTTGAAGCGCGGCTGACCCTTCTTGCCCTCGATTGATTCGAGCAACGCAGTTTCTTCGCCGCAGATGTAGGCACCGTAACCATGGTGGGCGAAAAGTTCGAAATTGAATCCCGAACCCAGAATGTTCTGCCCGATGAACCCCGCGGCGCGCGCTTCGTCCAGAGCCTCCTCGAAGCGCTTGTAGATTTCCCAGACTTCACCGTGGACATAGTTATACCCGCGGTTGGCACCCATCGCGTAAGCGGCGATGGCCATCCCCTCAATCACCGAATGAGGGTTGTAGCGCATGATGTCCCGATCCTTGAAGGTTCCGGGCTCGCCCTCGTCGGTATTGCAGACGACATATTTGTCGCCCGGGAAGGAACGCGGCATGAAGGACCACTTCAAGCCAGTCGGGAAACCCGCACCTCCGCGACCGCGCAGCACGGATTTCTTGACCTCGCTGATAACCTCTTCCTGGGACATCTTGGTTTCCAGGATACGGCGCAACTGAGCGTAGCCGCCACGCGCAACGTAATCCTTGAGGCGCCAGGTATTGTCGCCATCAAGTCCTTCCATCAGGACGCCATTGATCGATCCAAGCATTGCCATTATTTGCACTCCTCCAGCAGCTTGTCGATCTGCTCCGGATGCATGTGGCTGCACATGCTGCGATTGTTGACGATCATCACCGGTGCGTCGCCACAGGCGCCCATGCATTCACCTTCCTTCAGGGTGAATTTCCCGTCAGGCGTCGTTTCACCGTAGCCGATACCGAGCTTCTTCTGGACGTATTCACCGGCGTGATAGCCACCGGACAAGGCACAAGGCAGATTGGTACAGACCGTGATCTTGTACTTGCCGACCGGCTTGAGGTCATACATGTTGTAGAAGGAAGCAACTTCGTAGGCTGCCATGGGGGGCATACCGAGGTATACCGCGACTGCCTCGATGCATTCCGGAGGCAACCAGCCCTTCTCTTCCTGGGCAAGCGCAAGACAGGCCATTACCGCGGACTGCTTCTGGTCAGCGGGATACTTGGCGACCTCGCGGGCGAATTTCTGGAGGGTTTCAGCGGAAAACATCAGCGGTCGATCTCGCCAAAAACAATATCTTGGGAACCGATAATCGTAACGACGTCGGCAATCATGTGGCCACGGGACATTTCGTCCATGCCCGCGAGGTGAACGTAGCCCGGCGCGCGAATCTTCATGCGATAAGGCTTGTTGGCGCCATCGGAGATGAAATAGATGCCAAACTCACCCTTTGGGTGCTCGACGGCAGCGTAGGCCTCGCCCGGCGGAACATGAATCCCCTCGGTAAAGAGCTTGAAATGGTGAATCAGCTCTTCCATGTTGGATTTCATGTTTTCGCGCGGCGGCGGTGCAACCTTGTGATTTTCGGTAATCACCGGCCCGGGATTCTTGCGCAGCCATTCGATGCATTGCTTGATGATGCGATTGGACTGAAGCATTTCTTCCATGCGCACCAGATAGCGATCGTAACTGTCGCCATTCACGCCAATCGGCACATCGAAATCGACCTTGTCGTAAGCTGCATACGGCTGTTTCTTGCGCAGATCCCATGCAATCCCGGAACCACGCAACATCGCCCCGGAAAAGCCCATCTGCAATGCCCGCTCGGGAGAGACGACACCGATATTTACCAGACGCTGCTTCCAGATCCGGTTGTCGGTCAGCAGGGTATGGTATTCACTATGATAGGTCGGGAAGCGATTGGTGAAGTCCTCAAGAAAATCAAGCAATGATCCGCTTCGATTCTCGTTTAACTCCTTGGCCTTTTTCGCGCTCGTCCAGGTGGATTCTTCGTACTGCGGCATGCGATCCGGAAGATCACGATAGACGCCGCCCGGACGATAATAGGCTGCGTGCAGGCGAGCACCTGAAACCGCCTCGTAGGCATCCATGAGATCTTCACGTTCGCGGAACGTGTAGAGCGCCATCGTCATCGCCCCGACGTCCAGCGCATGACAGCCGATCCACAACAAATGGTTGAGGATTCGCGTCACCTCGTCGAACATCGTGCGGATGTACTTGCCGCGCTCCGGCACCTCGATGCCGAGCAGCTTTTCCGTCGCCAAGCAATAGGCGTGCTCGTTGCACATCATGGACACGTAATCCAGACGGTCCATGTAGGGAACGGACTGAACCCAGGTCCGGGTTTCTGCGAGCTTTTCGGTGGCGCGATGCAGAAGTCCGATATGCGGGTCGGCGCGCTGAACCACCTCACCGTCGAGTTCCAGCACCAGACGCAGAACGCCGTGCGCCGCCGGGTGCTGCGGACCGAAGTTGAGTGTGAAATTGCGAATATCAGCCATGGGCAGGATCCCCGTAGGTATCTTCGCGCACAATGCGCGGGGTATTCTCGCGCGGCTCGATCGTCACCGGCTGGTAGATAACTCGAGCCTGATCCGGGTCGTAGCGCATTTCGACATGGCCGGAAATCGGGAAATCCTTGCGGAAAGGATGGCCGATGAAACCGTAATCGGTGAGGATGCGACGCAGGTCGACGTGGCCGACAAAGGCGATACCAAAAAGGTCGAAGGCTTCGCGCTCGAACCAGTTTGCGCTGGTCCACACACATGTCACGGAATCCACCGACGGAAATTCGTCATCTTCGGCAAAAACCCGAACGCGCAAACGCCAGTTGTTGGAAATCGACAGCAAATGCGAAACTGCAGCAAAGCGACGACCAGTCCAGGCGCCATCGCCATAGGTCGAATAATCGACGCCACAAAGATCTATGATCTCCGCAAAACCCAGATCAGGCTCGTCACGCAGGGAGGTCATCACCGCCAGATAGTCGGCGGGCGCAACTTCGATGGTCAACTCACCGAGCGCAAGCTTGACGGACTGCAACTTGTCACCGAAGTGCTTCTGCAGATTTTGGCTAAGCGTTTCCAGCTTGGCAGACATATCGGATCAGCCTTGGCAATTAACGAGCGATGGTATTGGTGCGACGAATCTTGTTCTGCAACTGGATGATGCCGTAAAGCAGGGCCTCGGCGGTCGGCGGGCAACCCGGCACGTAGATATCCACTGGCACGATTCGATCGCAACCGCGCACGACGGAGTAGGAATAGTGATAGTAGCCACCACCATTGGCACAGGAACCCATCGAGATCACCCAGCGCGGCTCGGCCATCTGGTCGTACACCTTGCGTAGCGCCGGTGCCATCTTGTTGGTCAGGGTGCCGGCCACGATCATCACGTCGGACTGGCGCGGACTGGGACGGAAAACGACACCAAACCTGTCGAGGTCATAGCGCGAGCAGCCGGCGTGAATCATTTCGACCGCGCAGCACGCCAGACCGAAGGTCATCGGCCACATCGAGCCGGTGCGCATGTAATTGATCAGCTTGTCAGCCGTCGTGGTGACAAACCCTTCCTGCAGGACGCCTTCAATACCCATGACGGAGCCTTATTCCCATTCCAGAGCACCCTTGGCCCAGGCATAGACATAACCAATGACCAAGATAGCAACAAAGACCAGCATCTCGATAAAGCCGAACAGCTTGATGGATTCGGCCGCGACGATATCCTTGAAAATCGTCGCCCACGGAAAAAGGAAGGCGATTTCCAGGTCAAACAGAATGAAGAGAATGGCTATCAGGTAATAGCGCACATCGAATTTCATGCGCGCATCTTCGAATGCTTCGAAACCGCACTCGTAGGGCGAGAGCTTTTCGGGATCCGGTCGACTGGGAGCGAGCAGAAAACCCATCGCCACGGGCAAAACGCCGATCGCGACCCCCACGAGAACGAACATCAGGATTGGAAAGTAGTTTTCCATGATCCGCCGCCAATATTCAGTTTCTTGTACGAAACAGCGTGCTATGCAGCCACTGCCCCCATTTTTGGTGCCGACGGCGAGACTCGAACTCGCACAGCTTGCGCCACTACCCCCTCAAGATAGCGTGTCTACCAATTTCACCACGTCGGCACTGCTTCTTTACCCCACCCGGCGAGGACTCATGCCGGGCAAGGCACCTTGCGTCACTTCGGAATATCCCTTGCCTTGGAACCCGCATCCGCCGGCGCCACAGGCGACTCACCACCCATCGCCGCAGGCTGCGAAACCGGCTGCGATTGTACCGTTTCCTGCATCACACTGCCAGTCGTTTTTGGCTTGTGCGAAGCCACATAAGCAAGACTGAGACTCGTGATGAAGAACACTGCCGCCAGAATGCCGGTGGTTCGACTAAGAAAATTGGCCGACCCGGTCGCGCCGAACAAACTGCCCGAGGCACCGCTACCGAAAGCCGCACCCATGTCTGCCCCCTTGCCATGCTGCATCAGCACAAGCCCGATGATGGCCAGCGCCACGAGAATATGGACAGTGAGAAGAAGAGAAAAAAGCCAGTTCATTATTTACGCCTATCAACCTGCCGCCTGGCAAATCGCAAGAAAATCATCCGCAACCAGCGCAGCCCCACCGATCAAACCGCCATCGATATCGTCCTGCGCAAACAATTCCGCCGCATTCTGCGGCTTTACGCTACCACCGTACAAAATTCGCAGCCCTTCCGCCAACCCCGCATCCAGATCAGCCACCCGCTTCCGGATTGCCGCATGCACCTCCTGCGCCTGGGCAGGTGACGCCGTCACACCTGTTCCTATCGCCCAGACCGGTTCGTATGCGACAACCGCCGAAGCCAGAGCAGCAACGCCGGCACGATCGATCACTGCGTCCAACTGCCGCGAAACAACCGCAGCCGTTGCTCCCGCCTCTCGCTCCGCCAGGGTTTCTCCCAGGCAGAGGATCGGCACCAGGCCAACCTCGCGGGCAGCCACGAACTTGGCCGCGACGACCGCATCGCTTTCACCAAACAGACTGCGCCGCTCCGAATGCCCGACCAGTACGTAGCGACAACCGAACTCGCAGAGCATCGCAGCCGACACCTCTCCGGTATAGGCACCGGACACATGTTCACTTACCGACTGCGCCCCCCAGCGCACCTGCGTACTCGCCAGCAGCGCCTGAAGCTGTGCCAGATAGGGAAACGGCGCACACACCGCCACTTCGCACTGAAGCCCCGGCATTCCCGCCTTCAGGCGTTCGAGCAAAGCTGCATTGGCCTGGAGGCTGCCGTGCATTTTCCAGTTTCCAGCAACGAGCTTCTTGCGCATGTGACAGGCCATTCCGTTGGCAAAAAACCCGAGGATTATAGCGGCCGGCAGGTTTTGCGGTCAAGAATCAAAGGGATTAATACCACTTCACTGCGCCGCCTCGCGCACCACTGCAGCCAGTTCCTCAGCCGCCGCCAGGACCTCCTTCGGGTCTTCCCCCTCCACCATCACCCGCAACAGCGGCTCGGTGCCGGAGGCGCGGAGCAATACCCGTCCACGCCCGGCGATACGCGCCTCGACGTCGCCGAGTCCGCGCTGAATCGAGACATCGTCCCGCCATGGAAAACCCCGCGCCAGAGGAACATTGATCAGCTTCTGCGGGTAGAGGCGCAAGTCGCCAAGCAGGCCGGCGAGGTCGCCACCCGCCTCCCTGAGCGCCGCAAGCACCTGCAGCGCCGCAACGATGCCGTCGCCTGTCGTATGACGATCGAGGGCAAGGATATGCCCCGAGTTCTCGCCGCCGAACAGCCAGCCTTTTTCATGCAGCATTTCGACCACGTAGCGGTCGCCAACCGCCGCGCGCGCGAAGGGAATATCCATCTTGCCCAGGGCATGCTCCAGGGCCAGATTGGTCATCAAGGTGCCGACGACGCCCTTCACCTGCCCATGGCGCGCCCGACTGCGCACGATCGCATAGAGCAACTGGTCACCGTCGTAGAGCCTGCCGCCGGCATCGACCATCTGGAGGCGGTCGGCGTCACCGTCGAGGGCGATGCCGAGGTCGGCCCGGTGCGCCAAGACCGCGTCGCACAAGGCCTTGGGGGCCGTCGCCCCGAACCCGTCGTTGATGTTCAGGCCATTGGGCTGCGAGCCGATCGTCACGACTTCCGCGCCAAGCTCGTGGAAGACGTTCGGCGCCGTGTGATAGGCTGCCCCATGCGCACAATCGACCACGATCTTGAGGCCGCGCAGATCGAGATCGTTGGGAAAGGTGCTCTTGCAGAATTCGATATAGCGGCCGCGCGCATCGTCGATCCGCCTGGCGCGCCCGAGTTCGGCAGCCGGCACGCAACCCATCGGCTGGTCGATTCCCTGCTCGATGGCAAGCTCGACCTCGTCGGGCAACTTGGTGCCCTGGGCCGAGAAGAACTTAATTCCATTATCGTAATAGGGATTGTGCGAGGCTGAGATGACGATCCCGGCCTGCAGACGCAGCGCCCTCGTCAGATAGGCCACCGCCGGCGTCGGCATCGGCCCTACCAGGCAGACGTCGACCCCGGCTGCCGAAAAACCCGCCTCCAGCGCGGATTCGAGCATGTACCCGGAAAGCCGCGTGTCCTTGCCGATCAGAACCGATGGCCGCTCGCCGTCCGGCATGGCGGTCTGCCCCAGCAGCGCCTTGCCCGCCGCATAGCCGAGGCGCATCACGAAATCGGGGGTTATCGGCGCCTGACCGACCCGACCCCGCACACCGTCAGTGCCGAAATATTTTCTGCTCATTGCTGTTCCACTCCCTGTTCCATGGCCGCCAGCACCGCCAGCGCATCCCTTGTTTCCGCGACGTCATGCACGCGCAATATTTTCGCACCTTTCTGCACCGCCAGCAGCGCGGCGGAAACGCTGGCCGCCAGACGCTGCTCGACCGGCCGGCCGGTAATGGCTCCCAGCATGGATTTCCGCGAGACGCCGACGAGCAACGGCAGCTGGTGGCTGCCGGTTGCGGTCAACGCCCGAAACAGGGCCAAATTGTGCGCCAGCGTTTTGCCGAAGCCGAACCCCGGGTCGAGCACCAGGCGATCATCGGCGATCCCCGCGGCTTGGCAGCGCGCCACTCGCGTGGCGAGAAATTCCCGCACCTCGCCCACCACGTCGTCGTAGTGCGGCGCCTGCTGCATCGTTCCCGGCTCGCCGGACATGTGCATCAGGCAGACAGCACAATCACCTGCAGCAACCGCTTCGAGGGCGCCAGGATGGCCAAGCGCGGTGATATCGTTGATCATGGCCGCCCCCGCATCGAGCGCGGCACGCATGACAGCCGGTTTGTAGGTATCGACGGAAACCGGCACATTCCAGGCGGCAATTTCGCGGAGCACCGGGATCAGCCGACGCAATTCTTCAGCCTCCGGCGTCGGAATCGCCCCGGGGCGTGACGATTCGGCACCGATATCGAGAATGTCGGCGCCGGCATCGAGCTGGTGACGGGCATGTTCGATGGCGCGACCGACATCCGATCCCGTTCCGTCGCCCGACAATGAATCCGGCGTGAGATTGACGATGCCCATGACAAGCGGGCGATCGAGTGGCAGCCTGTAGCGGCCGCAATGAAGAATGCTCATGGCAAAAAAGGAAAAGCCGGGAGAGAACTCCCGGCTTGCAATGAAAGACCTTGGTCAGGCGGTTGCCGGCGCGCTCGGCTCGGCGCCCGGCGAGTCGCTCGGGGTCGAGGCACGCGGCGTGCTCTGCGTCGGCTTCGGCGGACGCGGCGGCCGGCCGGCCATGATGTCATCGATCTGCTCGGCGTCGATGGTTTCCCATTCGAGCAATGCCTGGGTCATCGCCTCCACCTTGTCACGGTTTTCTTCCAGCAGCTTGCGCGCAAGCGCATATTGCTGGTCGATGATGCGCCCGATTTCGGCATCCACCTTCTGCATCGTCGCCTCGGACACGTTCTTGTGCTGCGTCACCGAACGGCCGAGGAAGACCTCGCCCTCGTTCTCGCCATAGACCATCACGCCGAGATCGGACATGCCGTAGCGCGTCACCATGTCGCGCGCCATCGAGGTGGCCCGCTCGAAATCGTTGGAAGCACCGGTGGTCATCTGGTTCATGAACAGCTCTTCCGCGATCCGGCCGCCAAACAGCACCGCGATGCGGCTCATCAGATAGGTGCGGTCGTAGGCGTAACGATCCTGCTCGGGCAACTGCATGGTGAGGCCCAAGGCACGGCCGCGCGGGATGATCGTCACCTTGTGCACCGGGTCTGATTTCGGGACCAGCTTGGCGACCACGGCATGCCCGGATTCATGGTAGGCGGTATTGCGCTTCTCTTCCTCGGACATGACCATGCTGCGGCGCTCGGCGCCCATCATGATCTTGTCCTTGGCCTTCTCGAAATCCTCCATGTCCACCAGGCGCTTGTTGCCGCGCGCCGCGAACAGGGCGGCCTCGTTCACCAGATTGGCCAGGTCGGCACCGGAGAATCCCGGCGTGCCGCGGGCGATGATGTCGGCCTTGACGTCGCCCGACATCGGGATCTTGCGCATATGCACCTTGAGGATTTCCTCGCGGCCGCGGATGTCCGGCAACGGCACGACGACCTGGCGGTCGAAACGGCCCGGACGCAGCAGCGCCGGGTCGAGAATGTCGGGACGGTTGGTCGCGGCAATGACGATGATGCCGGCATGACCCTCGAAGCCGTCCATCTCGACCAGCAGCTGGTTCAGCGTCTGCTCGCGCTCGTCGTTGCCACCGCCGAGGCCGGCACCGCGATGGCGGCCGACCGCGTCGATTTCGTCGATGAAGATGATGCACGGCGCGTGCTTCTTGGCGTTCTCGAACATGTCGCGGACGCGGGCGGCACCGACGCCGACGAACATCTCGACGAAATCCGAACCGGAAATGCTGAAGAACGGCACCTTGGCTTCGCCGGCGATGGCCTTGGCGAGCAGGGTCTTGCCGGTGCCCGGGTTACCGACCATCAGCACGCCCTTGGGAATGCGGCCGCCGAGTTTCTGGAACTTGGACGGGTCACGCAGGAAGTCGACCAGTTCCTGCACCTCTTCCTTGGCCTCGTCGCAACCGGCGACGTCGACGAAGGTGATCGTGTTCTGCGCCTCATCGGTCATCCGGGCGCGCGACTTGCCGAAGGAGAAGGCGCCGCCCTTGCCGCCGCCCTGCATCTGGCGCATGAAGAAGACCCAGACGCCGATCAGCAGCAGCATCGGGAACCAACTGACGAAGATGTTCATCAGGAAGGAGGGCTCCTCTTCCGGCTTGGCCTCGATCTTGACGCCGTTCTTCAGCAGGTCGGAAACCAGCCACAGGTCGGGCGGCGCGTAGGAAGTAATGCGCTTGCCGTCGGTGGTCGTCGCCTTCAGCGTGCGACCCTCGATGACGACCTTGTTGATGTGGCCCTGCTTGACCTCTTCGAGGAACTGCGAATATTCCATCGAACCCTGCGCCACCTGGCGGGTGTTGAACTGATTGAACACGGTCATCAGCACGAGTCCGATGACCAGCCAGATTGCGAGGTTTTTGAACATGTTGTTCAAGCTTGCTCTCCTTCTACAGCGTCGAGCGATAAAAACGCCATTTTATACATAACTTTCAACGCAATACACGCCCGAGCAAATAAAGCTCGGCACTCCGATCGCGCGATGCATCGGGCTTGCGCACGGCAACCGTCCTGAACGCTTCGCGCATGGAACGAAGAAAGCTTTCGTAATCCGTTCCCTGAAAAACTTTGACCAGAAAAGCACCATCCGGTTTCAGATGGGCTTTGGAAAACTCGAGGCCCAGTTCCGCGAGGTACATGACCCGCGCCTGATCGACGAGCGGTACACCGGACATATTGGGGGCCATGTCGGACATTACAAGGCCGACCTGACGCCCGCCCAGTTTTTCTTCGAGCGTCCGCAGCACATCGTCCTCGCGAAAATCACCCTGGATGAACTCGACGCCATGAATCGGCTCCATCTCCAGCAGATCGAGCGCCAGCACCAAGCCGCCGTCGCCGACCCGCTTGACCGCCACCTGCGACCAGCCGCCCGGCGTCGCCCCGAGGTCGACCACCACCTCGCCGCGCTTGAGCAGCCGGTCCTTTTCGTCCATCTCCATCAGCTTGAAAGCGGCCCGCGAACGCCAGCCCTCCTTACGGGCGAGCTGCACATACGGGTCATTGAGATGCTCCCGCATCCACGCCTTGCTGGTTCTGGTTCTTTTCATTCGCTAAAATGCCGTTTTTGAAAGGTTTACCGATGCTGCAATTATCGTCTGTCGAGCGCCGCGAACTGCGTGCCCGTGCCCACAACCTCAACCCCGTCGTCTCGATCGCCGAGAACGGACTCACCGAGGCGGTCCTCAAGGAGATCGAGGTGAATCTGTCGGCGCACGAACTGATCAAGATTCGCGTCTATGGCGATAGCCGGGAAAACCGCCTCGCCTACCTCGAACAGATCTGCGCCACGCTTGGCGCCGCGGCCGTTCAGCACATCGGCAAGCTGCTGGTGGTCTATCGTCCCGCGCCAGCCAAGGCTGCTGCGGTCAACGCCCTGAAAAGCCCAAAAACCGGGCGCCCGGCCAGCGCACCGCGCAAGACCAAGCGCAGCTTCCAGGGCTGATCACTTCAGCCCCCGGCTGCTCCAGACGACCAGCCACAGCCCGAGCAGACTCTGCACCAGGTAGAGGATGCTCGAAATGCCGTGCCACGCGGCAAAGCGGTCGCGCAGCACGCTCTCCATCACCTCCCGCGGCAAGGCATCGGCCTTCAGTTGCGCCATCAGCGGCTGGATGCCGAACTGGCTGGCCGCCGTCAGCGCCGCCATGACCATCACCAGCCAGAAGACGGCACGCCCGAATACCTGGCTGCCGTTGCGCAAGACCAGAAAGGCCAGCAGGTAGACGGCGCTGCCGAGGCCTATCCAGCCGAGCAGCGCGAACAGCCTGCCGGCGACCAGGCCCGCCAACTGGCGATCGCCCAAGCTGGCGAACAGCACGGGCGCCACGATGTAGCCGATCGCCCACATCCCGCCCACCCAAAGGGTGACGACCGCCAGGTACAGGGCCTCGGAAAGCTTGCGCAACGCTGCCTACTCGTAACGCACGTCGATGATTTCGTATTCCCGAAGGCCGCCCGGCGCCTGGACCTGGGCGATATCGCCAGCATACTTGCCGATCAGCGCCCGCGCCATAGGCGAAGCGACGGACAGCTTGCCGTTCCTGATGTCGGCCTCATCCTCGCCGACGATCTGGTAGATCACGGCATCGCCGGAATCCTGGTCCTCGATCTCCACCGTGGCACCGAAGACACAACGACCATCGGCATCGAGCAGCTTGGGGTCGATGATCTGGGCGTTCGACAACTTGCCCTCGACCTCCTGGATGCGCCCTTCGACGAAGGCCTGACGCTCCTTGGCGGCATCGTATTCGGCATTTTCCGAAAGGTCGCCGTGCGAACGCGCCTCGGCGATCGCCGCGATGACGTTCGGTCGCTCGATCGTCTTCAGGCGCTGCAGTTCTGCGCGCAATTTTTCGGCACCGGCCACGGTCAGCGGAACTTTACTCATTTTCTATTCCAGCAAAAGCAAACCGCCGGCGCCCTTGCGGAGCGACCCGGCGGCTTGGATTGGTCTTAGTGAAGCTGCTCGTGCAGCGCCTGAATCGGATACACCACCAGTTCCCCGAGATTGCGGATGCCTTCCGCGGCAGCCTCGGCGCCCCAGATCGTCGTATACATCGTCACCCGGGCCTGCAGGCCGGTCGTGCGGATCGAGCGCGAATCGTTGATCGCGCCGCGCTTTTCTTCCACCGTGTTGATGATCAGCGCAATCTCGTTGTTCTTGAGCATGTCGACAATATGCGGGCGGCCTTCAGTCACCTTGTTTACCGGCTGCACCGGCAGGCCGGCCGCCGAGATGGCATGCGCGGTGCCGCGCGTGGCAACCAGGTGGAAACCAGCCTCGTGCAGGTGACGGGCGATCTCGATGGCCTTGGCCTTGTCGCTGTCCTTGACCGACAGGAAGACCTTGCCGGAGCGCGGCAGCCTGACGCCGGCCGCCAGCTGCGACTTGACGAAGGCTTCGGCGAAGGTGACGCCGACGCCCATGACCTCTCCGGTCGACTTCATTTCCGGGCCGAGAATGGTATCGACCCCGGGGAACTTGACGAAGGGAAAAACGGCTTCCTTGACCGAGAAGTACGGCGGCACGACCTCGCCGGTGATGCCCTGGGCCTTCAGGCTCTTGCCGGACATGCAGCGGGCCGCGATCTTCGCCAATTGCAGGCCGGTGGCCTTGGAAACGTAGGGCACGGTACGCGAGGCACGCGGGTTCACTTCCAGCACGTAGACATCGTTTTCCTTGATCGCGAACTGGACGTTCATCAGACCGCAGACATTGAGCGCCTTGGCCATCAACTTGGTCTGGCGACGCAGCTCGTCCTGGATCGCGGCGGACAGCGAGTACGGCGGCAGCGAGCAGGCCGAGTCGCCGGAGTGCACGCCGGCCTGTTCGATGTGTTCCATGACGCCGCCAATGATCACTTCTTCGCCATCGGACAAAGCATCGACGTCGCATTCGACGGCGTCGTTCAGGAAGCGGTCGAGCAGCACCGGCGAATCGTTGGATACCTTGACCGCTTCGCGCATGTAGCGCTCAAGATCCTTCTGCTCATGGACGATTTCCATGGCACGGCCACCCAGCACGTAGGACGGGCGGACGACCAGCGGATAGCCGATTTCCTGCGCCAGACGCAGGGCATCTTCCTCGGTGCGCGCGGTGCGGTTGGGCGGCTGCTTCAAACCGAGGTCGTGCAGGAGCTTCTGGAAGCGCTCGCGGTCTTCGGCAATGTCGATCGATTCCGGCGTCGTGCCGATGATCGGCACGCCGTTGGCTTCCAGCGCCAGCGCCAGCTTCAGCGGGGTCTGGCCGCCATACTGGACAATCACGCCTTCCGGTTTTTCAATCGCGCAGATTTCCAGCACATCTTCCAGTGTCAGCGGCTCGAAGTAGAGACGGTCGGAAGTGTCGTAGTCGGTAGAAACGGTTTCCGGGTTGCAGTTGACCATGATCGTTTCATAACCGTCTTCGCGCATCGCCATCGCGGCATGCACGCAGCAGTAGTCGAACTCGATCCCCTGACCGATCCGGTTCGGACCGCCGCCCAGCACCATGATCTTCTTCTTGTCGGTCGGATTGGCCTCGCACTCGTCCTCGTAGGTCGAGTACATGTAGGCGGTGTTGGTCGAGAATTCGGCGGCGCAGGTATCGACGCGCTTGTAGACCGGGCGTACGCCCAGCGCATGGCGACGCTTGCGGAACTCGGACTCGGTCGTCTTCAGCAGATAGGCCAAGCGGCGGTCGGCAAAGCCCTTCTTCTTCAGGAAGCGCAGCTCTTCTGCGGTCAACGATGAAAATTCGCGTTTTTCAACCGCCAGCTCGAGATCGACGATCTCCTTGATCTGGACCAGGAACCACGGGTCGATCTTGGTCAGCTCGAACACCTTCTCGACACTCATGCCGACGCCGAAAGCGTCCGCCACGTACCACAGGCGGTCCGGCGACGGACGGGCCAGTTGCTCGTCGATGGTTTCCGGATCGACCGACTTCAGGTTGAAGCCATCGACACCGACTTCCAGCCCGCGCAGGGCCTTCTGCAACGACTCCTGGAAGGTGCGGCCCATGGCCATGACTTCGCCGACCGACTTCATCTGCGTGGTCAGCGTCGAGTCGGCCTGCGGGAATTTCTCGAAAGCGAAACGTGGCACCTTGGTGACTACGTAGTCGATCGACGGCTCGAACGAGGCCGGGGTCTTGCCGCCGGTAATGTCGTTGGCCAGTTCGTCGAGCGTGTAGCCGACCGCCAGCTTGGCGGCGATCTTGGCGATCGGGAAGCCGGTGGCCTTGGAAGCCAGCGCCGACGAACGCGAGACGCGCGGGTTCATTTCGATGACGATGCAGCGACCATCCTTGGGGTTGATCGAGAACTGCACATTGGAGCCGCCGGTATCGACGCCGATCTCGCGCAGCACGGCGATCGACGCGTTGCGCAGCAGCTGGTATTCCTTGTCGGTCAGCGTCTGGGCCGGCGCGACGGTGATCGAGTCGCCGGTGTGCACGCCCATCGGATCGAGGTTTTCGATGGAGCAGACGATGATGCAGTTGTCCGCCTTGTCGCGGACCACTTCCATCTCGTATTCCTTCCAGCCGAGCAGCGATTCCTCGATCAGCAGCTCGTTGGTCGGCGAGGCTTCAAGACCGCGCTTGCAGATGGTCTCGAACTCTTCCATGTTGTAGGCAATGCCGCCGCCCGTGCCGCCCAGCGTGAAGGACGGACGGATGATGGTCGGGAAGCCGATGGCGGCCTGCACCTGGTATGCCTCTTCCATGCTGTGCGCGGTGGCCGAGCGGGCCGAACCGAGACCGATCTTGGTCATCGCGTCCTTGAACTTCTGGCGATCCTCGGCCTTGTCGATGGCCTCCTTGGAGGCCCCGATCAGCTCGACGCCGAACTTGGCCAGCACGCCCTCGCGATCGAGGTCAAGCGCGCAGTTCAGCGCGGTCTGACCGCCCATGGTCGGCAGCAGCGCGTCCGGGCGCTCCTTCTCGATGATCTTGGCGACGACCTGCCAAGTGATCGGCTCGATGTAAGTCACATCCGCCATTTCCGGGTCGGTCATGATGGTCGCCGGGTTGGAGTTAACCAGGATGACGTTGTAACCCTCTTCGCGCAGGGCCTTGCAGGCCTGGGCGCCGGAGTAGTCGAATTCACAGGCCTGGCCGATGATGATCGGGCCGGCGCCGATGATGAGGATGCTTTGAATGTCTGTACGTTTCGGCATCTTGTGTATCTCTCTGAGTGCCGCTGCTTATTGCGCGTTGTTGAGCGCAGCCACGCCGCGCGTCATGGTGTCGATGAAGCGGTCGAACAGGTAGGCAACGTCGTGCGGCCCCGGGCTCGCTTCCGGGTGCCCCTGGAAGGAGAAGGCCGGCACGTCGGTGCGGGCGATCCCCTGCAGCGAACCATCGAACAGCGAAACGTGCGTTACCCGGACATTGGCCGGCAGCGAGTCGGCATCGGCAGCGAAGCCGTGGTTCTGGCTGGTGATCAACACCTGGCCGCTATCCAAGTCCTTGACCGGATGATTGGCACCATGGTGACCGAACTTCATCTTGACCGTCCGCGCCCCCGAAGCCAGGGCCAGCAGCTGATGACCGAGACAGATGCCGAAGACCGGCTTGCCGCTCGCCAGGAATTCGCGAATCGCCGCGATGGCGTAATCGCACGGCTCCGGGTCGCCAGGGCCGTTCGACAGGAAGATGCCGTCCGGATTCATCGCCAGCGCGTCGGCGGCCGGCGTCTGGGCCGGCACCACGGTCAGGCGGCAGCCGCGCTCGGCCAACATGCGCAGGATGTTGCGCTTGACACCGAAGTCGTAGGCGACAACATGGAAACGTTCTTCGCTGCGCTGCCTGTAGCCCTTCAGCGTCCACTCGGCCTCGGTCCAGGCATAGCCTGCCTTGGCCGAAACCACCTTGGCCAGATCCATGCCTGCCAGTCCGGGGAAAGACCTGGCCAGCGCCAGCGCCTTCGCCTCATCGACCTCGCCGGCCAGGATGCACCCGGCCTGGGCGCCCTTTTCGCGCAGGATCCGGGTCAGCTTGCGCGTATCGATACCGGCGATGGCGACGATGCCATGCTTCTTCAGGTAGGACGACAGGTCGCCCTCGCTGCGCCAGCTGGAAGCGACCTGCGGCAGGTCGCGAATGACCAGGCCGGCGGCGTAGTTGGCGTCGGATTCGAAATCCTCCGCATTGCACCCGGTATTGCCAATGTGGGGATAGGTCAGCGTGACGATCTGGCGGCAGTAGGAGGGATCGGTCAGGATTTCCTGATAGCCGGACATCGCGGTGTTGAATACCACCTCGCCGCTGGTCACGCCGTCTGCGCCGATGGATTGCCCCTTGAAAACCGTCCCGTCGGCGAGGGCGAGAATGGCGGGAGTAAATGAGGGCAGCAACGACACGACCGGCTCTCCTAGAATTTTCTGCTTATTCATGTGCCAAGCGGGAAGGCTTGCGCCTCCCCGCTTGTGCTTTTTAACCTTGTTATTCTAGCCGAAAAGGGGTTGTTCAGGCAAACGGCGGAACCCCTCGCCCCGGTCGCAACGGGAGCGATTCAAGCCCGGAACGGGCCCGCCAGGACACCCGGGCGACGCTCAGCGCAGCCCCAGGACATCCTGCATGTCGAACAGGCCGCTCTTGCGCCCGGCCAGGAAGCGGGCGGCGCGCATGCTGCCCAGCGCATACGGCATGCGGCTGCCGGCCTTGTGGGTGATTTCCACACGCTCGCCGATCCCGCAGAACATCACGGTATGGTCGCCGACGACATCGCCGCCACGCACCGTGGCGAATCCGATGGTCGACGGGTCGCGTTCGCCGGTGACGCCTTCGCGGCCATAGACCGCGCATTCCTTCAGGTCCCGGCCGAGGGCACCGGCAACGACCTCTCCCATGCGCAATGCCGTCCCGGACGGCGCGTCAACCTTCATGCGATGGTGGGCCTCGACGATCTCGATGTCGTAGCCCTGATTCAGTATCCGCGCCGCGGTATCGAGCAGCTTGAACACCAGATTGACGCCGACCGCCATGTTCGGCGCGAAGACGACCGGGATGTCGCGCGATGCCTCGGCGATTGACGCCTTGCCGTCGGCCTCGAAGCCGGTCGTGCCGATCACCATCGCCACGCCGGCCTTGCGGCAGAGCGCGATGTGCTCTAGTGTACCTTGCGGCCGCGTGAAATCGATCAGGCAGTCGATCTGCGCCAGCCCGGCGACCAGATCGTCGCTGACCACGACATCGCTCGGCAGACCGGTCAGCTGTCCAGCCGTCTGGCCGATCGCCGGACTGCCGGGCACGTCGAAGGCACCGGCCAGCATCACACCATCATCCTTGAGCGCAGCCTCTAGCAACATGCGCCCCATGCGCCCCCCTGCCCCGACGACGCCTATCCTTGTTCCAGCCATGTTCACAACCCCAGAGAATTCATCAAGCCCTTGAAGAAGCCCGGCCCTTCCGGCGGCGGCATGGGCGGCGCCGAGCCGTCTTTGGGCAGGGAACCGAAGTCAACCAGCCGCGTATTGGCCTTCGGCGTCGCCAGGTCGTCGACATCCGCCACATCGACATCTCCTGTCGCTTTCACCAGGCGGTTGTCCTGATCGAAATACACCGAGAACTGGCGCGTCTCGACGACGCCGGTCCGGCCGTTCCGGTAGCTATAAACGTAGTCCCAACGCTGCTGATGGAAGATATCGGTCAGCAGCGGGGTGCCGAGGATGTAACGGACCTGCTCGCGGGTCTGCCCCGGCTTCAGCTGGGCGACCATTTCCTGCGTCAGCACATTGCCCTGCTGGACGTCGATCTTGTAGGCATTGATGTAGCTGGCCGGGCTGCTGCACGCCGCCAGCAGCGAAACCACAGCGCAGAGATGAAGCAATGGGGAACGGAACATACGCGAATCCGAAGTTTCTCAAACATCTTTGAAGCGGTATATCATACCCGAAATCACCGGCGGCTCTGCCCCAACCACCAACGGACACAAAACAATGAGCGACCCGCAAAGCCTCAAGAACATGGGGCTGAAAGCGACTTTCCCGCGCCTCAAGATACTCGAACTGTTCGAGAAGGCCACCGTGCGTCACATGACCGCGGAAGACGTCTACCGGATGCTCATTGCCGAAAACATGGACATCGGCCTCGCCACCGTTTACCGGGTGCTCACGCAGTTCGAGCAGGCCGGGCTTCTCGAACGCCATTTCTTCGAATCCGGCAAGGCGGTCTTCGAGATCAACCGCGGCAATCACCACGACCACCTGGTCTGCGTCGATTGCGGCGTGGTCGAGGAATTCTACGACCCGGAAATCGAGCGCCGGCAAAACCTGATCGCCAAGGAACGCGGCTTCGCCATCCACGATCACGCGCTCTACCTCTACGCCCACTGCACCAAATCCGCCTGCCCCAACCGGGAAAAATCCGGCAAATCCTGATCTGAACGGCAATGCCTGATTTCTCGTCGGTCCTCTCCGGGCCGTGGCTGGCATCGGCCGGGACGACCTTCCTGCTCGTCGGTCTGGCCGAATTCGGCGACAAGAGCCAACTGGTCTGCATGACCTTGGCCGCCCGCCATCGCGGCCTGCCGGTGGTCATCGGCGCGGTCGCGGCGTTCGCCATCCTCAACCTGCTGGCCGTCCTGTTCGGTGCCGCCGTCGCCGCCTGGCTGCCGGAATGGCTGGTCACGCTGGCGGTCGCCGTCCTCTTCGCCGGGTTCGGCGTCAGCGCCCTGCGCTACGAGGAGGAAGACGAGGACGACAAGGTCGAGGAAGCCCCCGGACACGGCGTCGTCGCGACTACCTTCCTGCTGATCTTCCTCGCCGAGTTCGGCGACAAGACACAGCTCGCCGTCGCCGGCCTCGGCAGCACCGGCGAACCGTCCGCCGTGTGGGCCGGCGCGACCGCCGCCCTGGCCACCACCTCGGCACTCGGCGTCTTCGCCGGGCGCAAGCTGCTCAACCGGCTGCCGCTGCTGTGGATCCACCGGATCAGCGGCGTCTTTTTCCTGTTGCTGGCGGCCTTTGCTGCGAGCCGTCTGCTCTGATCATTTTTGCCCCGTTACCGGGGTCGACCGCAGCAGCTCGCCGGCGTGCGCCAGGGTGATGTCGGTGACCTCGACGCCGCCCAGCATGCGGGCGATTTCGCGGACGCGCTGTTCTTCGCCGAGCGGCCGGATGGAACTCAGGGTCGCACCGTCGCGGGTTTCCTTGCTGACCTGCCATTGCCATTCGGCGCGCGCCGCGACCTGCGGCAGGTGGGTCACGCACAACACCTGACGTTCGCCGCCGAGTTCGCGCAGCAAACGGCCGACGATCTCGGCGACGCCGCCGCCGATGCCGACGTCGACCTCGTCGAAGATCAGCGTCGGCACGCTGGCCGACCGCGAGGTCAGGACCTGGATGGCCAGGCTGATGCGCGACAACTCGCCGCCCGACGCCACCCTGGCCAGCGGCCTAGCCTCCTGGCCGGCGAGACCGCCGACCCGGAATTCGACCTGCTCCAGGCCGTAGGCGGCGCCTTCGGCGAGCGGCGGCAAGGCCACTTCGAAGCGCCCGGAAGCCAGCGCCAGCTGCTGCATCAGCGCGCTGACCGCGGCACCCATTTCGCCGGCAACGCGCTGCCGTCCGGCGGACAGGACCCGGGCCTGCTTCAGGTAGTCGGCGTGGGCCGCATCAACGCGGGCGGCAAGTGCCGCCAGGTCGGTCGAAGCATTCAGCGTCGCCAGGCGCGCCTGCCCATCGGCCAGCAAGGCCGGCAGCTCGACCGGCGACACGCGGTACTTGCGGGCGCAGGCGAGGACCGCTTCCATGCGCCGCTCGACTTCCGCCAGGCGCGCCGGATCGAGATCGACGCGATCGGCATAGCGGCGCAAGGTGGATACCGCCTCCGCCAGCTCGGCCTGCGCCGACTGCAGCAGGCCGGCGACCTCCTGCAACGCGGGATCGTAGCTGGCCAGCCCGTCCAGCCGCGCCGCCACGCGGTCGACCTGGCCGGTGCACGCCGCTTCGCCGTCGGCCAGCGCATCGAGCGCGAACTGCGCGCCTTCGATCAGGCTGGCGGCATGCCCGAGACGGCGGTGCTCGACCTCCAGTTCGGCCCATTCCCCGGCGCTGAAAGCCAGGCTGTCGAGCTCGCGCACCTGCCATTCGAGCTGCTCGCGCTCGCGCGCCAGCGCGTCGGCGCCACTCGCCGCCGACTGCAGAAGCTGCGTCGCCTCGCGCCAGGCCCGGTAGGCAGCCGCGACCTGCTGCACGGCCCCGGTCAGCCCGGCATGGCTGTCGAGCAGCGCGCGCTGCGCATCGGCGCGCAGCAGTGACTGGTGGGCATGCTGCCCATGGATGTCGACCAGGAACTCGCCGACTTCGCGCAACTGCTGGGCGGTCGCCGGCGAACCGTTGATGTAGCCGCGCGAACGGCCACCGGCATCGAGCACGCGACGCAGGATCAATTCGTCTTCGGCGTCGAGATCGTTGGCGGCAAGCCACTCGCCGGCCGCCGGCAGACCGGTGATGTCGAAGGTCGCCGCCACTTCCGCCTTGTCGCAGCCGGCGCGCACGACGCCGGCATCGGCACGCTCGCCGAGGGCCAGGGCCAGGGCGTCGATGAGGATCGATTTGCCGGCGCCGGTTTCCCCGGTCAGCGCGCCGAAACCCGCCGCGAACTCGAGTTCCAGCCGGTCGACGATGACGAAATCGCGAATCGCAAGGTGACGCAGCATCAGACGCCCTTGGGTCCCTCGCTCCAGCGCAGTTTCTGGCGCAGCATCGCGAAATAGCTGTAGCCCGGCGGGTGCAGGAAGCAGATGGTGTATTCCGAACGGCGCAGGCGAACGCTGTCGCCGGGGTTCAGGTCGAGGGTGACCTGGCCGTCGAAGTGCACGCGCGGGTCTTCGGCATGGGTGACGCGCAGTTCGATGTCGGCGCGGTCATTGACGATGATCGGCCGGTTGGTCAGCGCATGCGGGCACAGCGGGACCAGCGCGATGCCGGTCAGGGTCGGGTGCAGGATCGGCCCGCCCGACGAGAGCGAATACGCGGTCGATCCGGTCGGCGTCGACACGATCAGGCCGTCGGAGCGCAAGTTGTAGATGAACTCGCCGTCGATGAAGAGCTCGAACTCGATCATCCGGCCGATCGCCCCCTTGTCCACGACGACGTCGTTGAGCGCCTGGTTGGCGGCGATCTCCCTGCCGTCGCGCACCACCTCGGCGTCAAGCAGCATGCGGTTCTCGGCGGTGAAGCGCCCGTCGAGCAGATCGTCCATGCAGGTCAGCATGTCGCAGCGCGCGATGTCGGTCATGAAGCCGAGCCGCCCCTGGTTGACGCCGACCAGCGGCACGCGATAGCGCGACAGGCGACGCGCCGCGTTGAGCATGGTGCCATCGCCGCCGATGACGATGGCGAGGTCGGCATGGGCGCCGATGTCGTTGAAGCCGCAGGTCACCCAGCGCGCCAGATCGACCTGGCGCCCGACATGCTCAGCCGTCTCGCGTTCGATGAATACCGAAACGCCGCGCTCGTGGAGGTACTCCGCCAGCCCGCGCAGGGATTCGGCAATTTCGAGGCTATGGTACTTGCCGACCAGCGCGATGGTCTTGGGCGAGCGAGAGGAGCCGAAGCTGGATTTCATGGGCCGAATTCTTGCATAAAAATGGCCGCGCGCGCCGCCCGCGCTTTTTTGTACAATGCCCTGCCATGCTCGATGATCGCTCCCGCACACTTCTCAAGGCCCTGGTCGAACACTACATCGCCGACGGTCAGCCGGTCGGCTCGCGCGCGCTGTCGAAGTTCTCCGGCCTCGACCTGTCGCCGGCGACCATCCGCAACGTCATGGCCGACCTCGAGGAAGCCGGCTTCGTCGCCAGCCCCCACACCTCCGCCGGGCGCGTCCCGACGCCGCGCGGCTACCGGCTGTTCGTCGACACCCTGCTGACCATGCGCCCGCTCGAAGCGCGACAACTCGACCAGATGGAAGACGCCCTGCACGGTCGGCCGGCCAACCAGGTCATCGCCAATGCCTCGCAACTGCTGTCCAGCCTCACGCATTTCGCCGGCGTCGTCATGGCGCCGCGCCGTTCGGTCAGCCGCATCCGCCAGATCGAGTTTCTCAATCTGACCGAGAAGCGCATCCTGCTGATCATAGTCACCACCGACGGTGACGTGCAGAACCGCATCCTGACCACCGAGCGCGCCTACTCGGCGGCCGAACTGGTGACGGCCGCCAACTACCTCAACCAGAATTACGCGGGCATGGATTTCGAGCAGATCCGTCAGCGGTTGTCGGCGGAAATCCAGCAACTGCGTGACGACATCAAGCCGCTGATGACGCTGGCGCTCGAAGCCGGCGACGAGGCGCTGTCGGCCAGCCCGGCGCCCTACGTGATTTCCGGCGAGCGCAACCTGATGGACGTCGAGGAACTCTCCTCCAACATGAAGCGCCTGCGCGAGCTGTTCGACCTCTTCGAGCAGCGCTCCAGCCTGATGCGCCTGCTCGACGTCTCGCACCGCTCCGCCGGCGTCCGGATCTTCATCGGCGGCGAGTCGGGCATCGCCACGCTCGACGAATGCAGCGTCATCGCCGCGCCCTACACCGTCGACGGCCAGATCGTCGGCTCGGTCGGCGTCATCGGGCCGACCCGTATGGCCTACGAGCGCGTCATCCCGATCGTGGACATCACCGCCAAGCTGCTGTCCAGCGCCCTATCCAACCCGCAGAACTGACCGATGCCACGTTTCCAGCCGGAACCACCCTACCAGCACGGCAGCGTCCCCGGCACCGCCGTCGTCCTCGTCAATCTGGGCACACCCGAGGCGCCGACCGCGCCGGCGCTCAAGCGCTACCTGCGCCAGTTCCTCGGCGACCGGCGCGTCGTCGAGATTCCGCGCGCGCTGTGGTGGCCGATCCTGAACGGCATCATCCTCAACACCCGCCCGAAGAAGTCGGCCGAGAAATATGCCGCGGTCTGGCTGCCCGAAGGCTCGCCGCTGAAGGTCCACACCGAGCGCCAGACCAAGCTGCTGGCCGGGTACCTGGGCGAGCGCGGGCACCGCGTGACGGTCGTATGGGCCATGCGCTACGGCGCGCCGTCGATTGCCGACGTTCTGGACAGGCTCAAGGCGGACGGCGCGACGCGCATCCTGCTGCTGCCGATGTATCCGCAATATTCGGCGAGCACCACCGCCACCGTGGTCGACGCGGCCTGCCACTGGCTACTGGCCCGGCGCAACCAGCCGGAGATGCGCTTCGTGCGCAATTTCCACGACGACCCCGCCTACATCGCTGCGCTCGCGCAGACTGTGCGCAGCCACTGGATGAAGCACGGGCGGCTGGAAGCCGGTGACCAGTTGCTCATCAGCTTCCACGGCCTGCCCCGGCGCAGCCTCGATCTCGGCGACCCCTACCACTGCGAGTGCATGAAGACCGGCCGCCTGCTCGCCGAAAACCTGAATCTCCCGGCCGAGCAGGTGAAAATCTGCTTCCAGTCGCGCTTCGGCAAGGCTGAATGGCTGCAGCCGTACACCGCGCCGACCCTCGAAGCGCTCGGCAAGGCCGGCACCCGCCGCGTCGACGTCATCTGCCCCGGCTTCGTCGCCGACTGTCTGGAAACCCTGGAAGAGATCGCCATGGAAGGCAAGACCATCTTCCTGTCGAGCGGCGGCAAGGAATACCACTACATTCCCGCCCTCAACGAAGACCCCGGCTGGATCGCGGCGCTGGCGTCGCTCGTCGAACGCCATCTCGGCGGCTGGAGCACGACGGAAATTGCCGATATTTCGGCGTCGACCGCAACCGCCCAGCGGGCCAGGGCGCTCGGCGCCAGGACTTGAAATAGGCGCCACCGACCAAATATCAGGGTTTTCTGATACCGGGAAAACACCATGAACGACACCCTGCACGTCGTCTGCCCGCATTGCGACGCCGTCAATCGCCTACCGGCCGGCCGGCTCGCCGAGAACCCCAAGTGCGGACAGTGCGGACAGGCGATCTTTGCCGGACAGCCGGTCGACCTGACCGCCGCCAATTTCGATCGCCACATCGGGCGCAGCGACCTGCCCGTCGTCGTCGATTTCTGGGCGCCGTGGTGCGGCCCCTGCCGGGCCATGGCGCCGACCTTCGCCCGCGCCGCCGGCGAACTGGAACCCGCCGTCCGCCTGGCCAAGGTCGACACCGAAAGCCAGCAGCAACTGGCGGCCCGCTTCAACATCCGCAGCATTCCGACCCTGGCCATTTTCCGGAACGGACGCGAAATCGCCCGCCAGAGCGGGGCCGTCGATGCGGCGACGCTGCGGCGCTGGGTCCGGGCGCACCTGTAACACCCCGCCAGTCGCGACGGGAACGCTGCGGAAACACCTACGGCGGCGCCAGTTCGAGATCGAGCCCGGTTCCCGGCGCGGCGCGCGTCGAGCCGGCCATCAGGCTCTGCGCCGACTCGACGGCGGGCGTCCCGAGCGCGGCGGCGATCCGGTTCACATCCCGCATGCGGTCGATCATCTTGCCGAGCAGCGCCGTACGCATGCGTTCCTGCAATTCCTCCGAGGCCAGGGCCAGGGCCGGCGCGTTGATCTCGAGGAACAGCGTGTTCTCGAGCGTCACGACGCTCGCCGAACGCTCGTCGCTGGTCGGATGCAGGTAGGCCACCTCGCCGACCACCTCGCCCTCGCCGAGCCGGCAAAGCGTTCGGCCGGCGATGGAAATTTCCACGTAGCCCTCGACGACGATGCCGAAGACCTTGCTGCTCTCGCCCTCGCGGATGATCGTCACGCGCGGGGCGATCTGCCGCCAGACGGAGATGCGCAGGATCTCCCACAGCTCGACGTTCTCGAATTCGGTGAAGAAGGCGAGCTTGCGCAGCATCTCGAAGTGGCGGTTGTCCTGGACCGTGTCGTCGTCGCCGACGATCTGGTAGCGCACCGCCGCCAGGTCCTTGGCGAACTCGGCGCCGTTGCGGTAACGGCTGTAGAGATCCTTCTCCAGCGCCCGGCGCAGGATGGCGTTGAGCCCTTCCGGCAGGCCCGGGTTGAGCGAGGTGACGTCGGGCGCCTCGGTATTGATGATGCGGTAGATCAGCGTCGCCTGGTTCTTGGCGCGGAACGGCAGGCGGCCGGTCAATAACTGGAAGAGCACGACGCCGAGCGAGTAGAGGTCGGTCTTCTGGTTGAGCTGGTAGCCCTTGACCTGCTCCGGCGACATGTAGGACGGCGACCCCACCCCGGTAATGAAGGTCGAATCGCGATCCATGTTCTTGTTCAGGTTGAGCGCCAGGCCGAAATCGACCAGCATGGGCTCGTCGTCGCCCCGGACCAGGATGTTGGCCGGCTTGATGTCGCGGTGGATGATGCCCTGGCGGTAGGCGCTGTCGAGCGCCATGCAGCACTTGAAGATGATCCCGATCACGCGATGCAGCGGCAGCAGCTTGTCGATCCGCGTATGCGCCTCGAGCGAGAAGCCCTGGATGTATTCCATGGCCAGGTAGGCGAAGTTCTCCTCGACCACCCCTTCGTAGACCTTGGCGATATTCGGGTGATCGAGGCGGCGGGCGACCATTTCCTCGTTCCGGAACAGCTTGCGCAGGCGGCGCGACATCGCCGCGCAGTCCTGGCCGAAGCGGATGACCTTGACGGCGACGGGAAGGTCGGAATCCGGGCTCGCGCAGAGGTAGACCGTAGCCGTCGCCCCCTTGCCCAGTTCCTTGACCACCCGGTATTTGCCTATCGTTTCCATGCGCCTCGTGCTGATCCGATCAAGGGAACGATCGTAGCACGCGGCCCGCGCGCCGGCCATTCGCCGACCGCCTGCCGAATATTTGCAGTCGCCTCTTGAAATGCAAAATGGCGCCCCCAACTATCCACCAACTTTTTTGGAGAAGCGTCCATGTCCACCCCGGAAACCCCCCAGGAACCCTTGCTGGGCAACGAACCCGCCACCGAGGCGAGCCCCGCGCCCGCCGCGCACGAGCACGAGCACACCGATACGCTGCCGAGCGTCGAGGAACAGTTTCGCGCCCTCGAACTGAAGGCCGCCGAGCACTACGACGCCTGGCTGCGCGCCAAGGCCGAGGGCGAGAACATCCGCCGCCGCGCCCAGGAAGACATCGCCAAGGCACACAAGTTTGCCGTCGAGAAATTCGCCGGCGAACTGCTGGCCGTCAAGGACAGCCTGGAAGCCGCGCTGGCCGTGCCGGAACAGACCGTCGACAGCTTCAAGTCGGGCGTCGAGCTGACCCTCAAGCAACTGGTTTCGGCTTTCGAGAAGAACGCCCTGGTCGAGGTCAATCCGGCCGGCGAGAAGTTCGACCCCCACAAGCACCAGGCAATCGGCATGGTCGATTCCGAGCAGGACGCCAACACCGTCGTCACCGTCCTCCAGAAGGGTTATCTGATCGCCGAGCGCGTCCTGCGCCCGGCGCTGGTCATGGTCGCCAAGGGCAAATGAAAAACCGGCGATTTCCGCGGTCGACCGCGGCAGACGCTTGAAATCGGGGGCACCGCCCCCAATTCACGAACATCAGTCATTCACATCTAGGAAAACGAACATGGGCAAGATCATCGGCATCGACCTCGGCACCACCAACTCCTGCGTCGCCATCATGGAAGGCGGCCAGCCGAAGGTCATCGAAAACTCCGAAGGCGCGCGTACCACGCCGTCCATCGTCGGCTACACCGACGACGGCGAAATCCTGTGCGGCGCACCGGCCAAGCGCCAGGCCGTCACCAACCCGAAGAACACGCTGTACGCCGTCAAGCGCCTGATCGGCCGCCGCTTCGAAGAGAAGGAAGTGCAGAAGGACATCGCCTTGATGCCCTTCAAGATCGTCAAGGCCGACAACGGCGATGCCTGGGTCGAGGCGCGCGACAAGAAAATCGCCCCGCCGCAGGTTTCCGCCGAAGTGCTGCGTAAGATGAAGAAGACCGCCGAAGACTACCTCGGCGAAGAAGTCACCGAAGCCGTCATCACCGTGCCGGCCTACTTCAACGACAGCCAGCGCCAGGCCACCAAGGACGCCGGCCGCATCGCCGGCCTGGAAGTCAAGCGCATCATCAACGAGCCGACCGCCGCTGCGCTCGCCTTCGGCATGGACAAGCAGTCCTCCAAGGACAAGAAGATCGCCGTCTATGACCTCGGCGGCGGCACCTTCGACATCTCGATCATCGAAATCGCCGACGTCGATGGCGAAAAGCAGTTCGAAGTGCTGGCCACCAACGGCGACACCTTCCTCGGCGGCGAAGACTTCGACCAGCGCCTGATCGACTACATCATCGACGAATTCAAGAAGGAATCCGGCGTCGACCTGAAGAAGGACGTGCTGGCCCTGCAGCGCCTCAAGGAAGCTGCCGAAAAGGCCAAGATCGAGCTGTCCTCCAGCCAGCAGACCGAAATCAACCTGCCCTACATCACCGCCGACGCTTCCGGCCCGAAGCACCTGGCGCTGAAGATCACCCGCGCCAAGTTCGAATCGCTGGTTGACGAGCTGATCGAGCGCACCGTCGCCCCCTGCCTGACCGCGCTGAAGGACGCCGGCTGCAAGCTGGGCGACATCGACGACGTGATCCTGGTCGGCGGCCAGTCGCGCATGCCCAAGGTTCAGGAGAAGGTCAAGGAAGTGTTCGGCCGCGAGCCGCGCAAGGACGTGAACCCGGATGAGGCCGTCGCCGTCGGCGCCGCCATCCAGGGCGGCGTGCTGCAGGGCGAAGTCAAGGACGTGCTGCTGCTGGACGTCACCCCGCTGTCGTTGGGTATCGAGACCCTGGGCGGCATCATGACCAAGCTGATCCAGAAGAACACGACGATCCCGACCAAGGCCTCGCAAGTCTTCTCGACCGCCGACGACAACCAGGCGGCGGTGACCATCCATGTGCTGCAGGGCGAACGTGAAGTCGCTTCCGGCAACAAGAGCCTCGGCCAGTTCAACCTGGAAGGCATCCCGCCGGCCCCGCGCGGCACGCCGCAGATCGAGGTCATTTTCGACATCGACGCCAACGGCATCATGCACGTCACCGCCAAGGACAAGGCCACCGGCAAGGAAAACAAGATCACCATCAAGGCCAACTCCGGCCTGAGCGAGGACGAGATCCAGCGCATGGTGAAGGACGCCGAGCTGCACGCCGAGGAAGACAAGAAGGCGCACGAGCTGGCCGACGCCCGCAACCAGGCAGACGGCATGGTGCACATGGTCAAGAAGTCGCTGACCGAATACGGCGACAAGCTCGATGCCGGCGAGAAGGAAGCCATCGAGAAGGCGATCAAGGATGTCGAGGACGTGCTGCGCGATGGCGACAAGGACGTCATCACCGCCAGGACCGAAGCGCTGTCCGCCGCCGCCCAGAAGCTGGGCGAAAAGATGTACGCCCAGCAGCAGGCTGAAGGTGCCGCCCCCGGTGGCGATGCCGGCGCCCAGCAGCAGGCGAAGAAGGACGAAGGCGACGTGGTCGACGCCGAGTTCACCGAGGTCAAGGACAAGAAGTAAGTCCTGAAGCATCAGCCCGGCGCCGAGCCTTCCGGAAAACTCCGGCGGCGCTCGGCGCCTTTGTCACTTGACGGGTAGACGACATGTCAAAACGCGACTTTTATGAAATTCTCGGCGTCAACCGCGACGCTTCCGACGACGAGATCAAGAAGGCCTACCGCAAGCTGGCCATGAAGTACCACCCGGACCGCAATCCGGACAATCCAAAGGCCGAGGAGCATTTCAAGGAAGCCAAGGAAGCCTACGAAATCCTCTCGGACGGCCAGAAGCGCGCGGCCTACGACCAGTTCGGCCACGCCGGCGTCGACCCGCAGGCCGGCATGGGCGGCGGCGGTTTCGGCGGCGGCGGCTTTTCCGACGCCTTCGGCGGCATCTTCGACGAGATCTTCGGCGGCCGCGGCGGCGGTGGCGGCGGCCGCTCCAACGTCTATCGCGGCGCCGACCTGCGCTACAACCTGGAAATCACGCTGGAGCAGGCGGCGCACGGCACGGAAACCAAGATCCGCATCCCGACCATGGAGGAATGCGAGGTCTGCCACGGCTCCGGCGCCAAGCCCGGCACCCAGCCGAAGACCTGCCCGACCTGCAACGGCTCCGGCCAGGTTCGCCTGCAGCAGGGCTTCTTCTCGATTCAGCAGACCTGCCACAAGTGCCACGGCACCGGCCGCTTCATCGCCGACCCCTGCAAGAGTTGCGGCGGCGTCGGCCGCGTCAAGCAGCACAAGACGCTGTCGGTCAAGATTCCGGCCGGCGTCGACGAGGGAGATCGCATCCGTCTCGCCGGCGAGGGCGAGCACGGCGTCAACGGCGGCCCGCCGGGCGATCTCTACGTGCAGATCCACCTCAAGCCGCACGCGGTGTTTACCCGCGACCACAACGACCTGCATTGCGAGATGCCGATTTCCTTCACCACCGCCGCGCTCGGCGGCGAGATCGAGATTCCGACGCTCGATGGCGCCGCCAGCATCAAGATTCCCGGCGAAACACAGTCGGGCCGCGTCTTCCGCCTGCGCGGCAAGGGCATCAAGGGGGTGCGCAGCCACACCCACGGCGACCTGATGTGCCACGTCGTGGTCGAGACCCCGGTCAACCTGACCGAGCGCCAGAAGGAACTGCTGCGCGAACTGGAAGAATCGACCAGCCGCGACAACGGCGCGCAACACAACCCGCGCGCCAAGTCGTGGATGGACAAGGTGAAGGAATTCTTCGGGGATTGACCCCGCCCTGCATTTTCGGCACTTTTCGGGTGTCGACCGCAACCGGTGGCCGGCGCCCGTGCCGGCCACCTGCCCTGTTCCCCCCGCCGCCTTTCGGCTGTTAGAATCTGCGCACTCAACAGGGGGGACGAACAATGCAATTCCTGAAGCAACTGCTGGCTGTCGCAGCCATCACCGTTTCAACGCTGGCGACGGCCGAGCCGGGAGTCACCGACAACGCGATCACGCTGGGCATGACCTCGCCGTTCTCGGGAACCAACGGCGTCTATGGCACCGACATGCGCCAGGTGATCCAGGCCTATTTCGACCAGGTCAACAAGTCCGGCGGCGTCAATGGCCGCAAGATCAACCTGGTGGCGCTCGACGACGGCTATGAAACCGACCGCGCAGTGGCCAACACCAAGGCCCTGATCAACGAGAAGAACGTCTTCGGCCTGCTCGCCTCCTACGGTTCCAGCCCGACGACCGAGGCGATGAACACGGTGTTCGGCCCGGCCCGGGTGCCGCTGGTCGGCACGATTTCCGGCGCCGGCACCCTGCGCGAACCGATTTCCCAGAATCCGAACGGCCGTTACATGTTCAACGTGCGTGCCAGCTATGCCGACGAAACCGAGGCCATCGTCAACCAGCTGGTGTCGCTCGGCCTCAAGAACATCGCCGTCTTCTACCAGAACGACGGCTTCGGCAAGTCCGGGCTGGACGGCGTCACCGCCTCGTTGAAGAAGCACAACCTCGCCCCGTCGGTCGCCGCCACTGTCGAACGCAACTCGGTCGAGGTGACGGCAGCGGTCGAAGCGATCGCCAAGGCCAAGCCGCAGGCGGTGGTCATGGTCACGCTGTACAAGCCGACGGCGGCCTTCGTCAAGGCGATGAAGAAGATCAACCAGAGCCCGATGTTCATGACCCTGTCGCCGGTCGGCACCGAACAGCTGGTCGCCGAGCTCGGCCCCGACGCCCGCGGCATCGGCATCTCGCAGGTCATGCCGTATCCGTGGAACGACATCGTGCCGATGGTGCGCGACTACCAGAAGCTGGTTGGCAGCAAGGGCGGCTACTCGTATTACGGCATCGAGGCCTATGCCATGGCGCGCGTCACGGTCGATGCACTGAAGCGCGCCGGCAAGGACCTGACCCGCGAGAAGTACATGGCCGCGCTGGAAAGCACCAGCCTGGACATGGGGGGCCTCAAGGTCGCCTACAGCGCCACCAACCGGCAGGGCTCGCGCTTCGTCGAACTGACGGTCGTCGGCCCGGGCGGCAAGGTGCTCAAGTAGGCCCGGCTGCGGTCGACCAGAAAAAACGGCCTGTTTTCACAGGCCGTTTTTCATTTCAGAGCCGCCGCCAGGTCGTTCCCTGCGGACTGTCGTCGAGCGCGATGCCGGCCGCCTTCAGTTCGTCGCGCAGGCGATCGGCTTCGGCGAAATTGCGCGCCTTCTTGGCCGCCGCGCGGTCGCCGATCATGCGCTCGATGGCCGCCTCGTCCAGCCCGCCAGCCGCCGCGCCGCCGCCGCGCAGATAGGCCGTCGGCGCGCGTTCAAGCAGACCGATGACGCCGGCCAGCGCCTGCAGCAGACCGGCGAGCTCGCCGCTGCGCTGGCGATTGACCTCGCCGGCCAGCTCGAACAGCACGGCGATCGCCCCGTGCGAGTCGAAATCCTCGTTCAGCGCGGCCGCGAAGCGGGCGGCGAAGCCCTGCGTCCAGTCGATCTCCACGGCCACCGGCGGCACGTCGCGCAGGGCGAAGTAGAGGCTGTCCAGACTGCGCTTGGCGTCGTCGAGATGCGCGTCGGAGTAGTTCAGCGCGCTGCGGTAGTGGGCGCGCAGGATGAAGAAGCGCACCACCTCGGCATCGTAGCGTTGCAACACCTCGCGGATGGTGAAGAAGTTGCCGAGCGACTTCGACATCTTCTCGTTGTCGACGCGGACGAAGCCGTTGTGCATCCAGTAATTGACGAAGGTGCAGCAGTTGGCGCCTTCCGACTGGGCGATCTCGTTCTCGTGGTGCGGGAACTGCAGATCCTGGCCGCCGCCGTGGATGTCGAAATGCTGGCCGAGCAGCTTCGAGCTCATCGCCGAACACTCGATGTGCCAGCCCGGCCGGCCGTCACCCCACGGCGATTGCCAGGCCGGCTCGCCCGCCTTGGCGTGCTTCCACAGCACGAAGTCGAGCGGGTCCTGCTTGGCCGAATCGACCTCGACCCGCTCGCCGGCGCGCAGGTCGTCGAGCGACTTGCCGGACAACTTGCCGTAGCCGGGAAACTTGCGCACCGCGTAATTGACGTCGCCGTCCGCCGCCCGGTAGGCGAGGCCGTTGCCCTCCAGCTTGCCGATCAGGTCGAGCATTTCCGGCACGTACTCGGTGGCGCGCGGCTCGTGGTCCGGGCGCAGCACGCCCAGCGCGTCGGCGTCCTCGTGCATGCAGGCGATGAAGCGGTCGGTCAGCTGCTGAATCGTCTCGCCGTTCTCGCTGGCGCGCTTGATGATCTTGTCGTCGATGTCGGTGATGTTGCGCACGTAGGTCACGTCGTAGCCGCTGGCCTTGAGCCAGCGATAGACCATGTCGAAGACGACCATGACGCGGGCGTGGCCAAGATGGCAGTAGTCATAGACGGTCATCCCGCACACGTACATGCGGATCTTGCCCGGTTCGATGGGCGTGAAGAGCTGCTTTTCCCGTTTCAGGGAGTTGTGGATTTTGAGCATGGGAAGGGAGTTCCGGCAACGCCGTCAGCCGTCTGGAAGCTTTGGAAAGGCCGGCGTTCTTGGTAGAATCGAACGATTGTAAACCGGCGCCGAGTATAGCATAGCGATGACTTCCGTTCCCCTGCCACAGCCGCGCTTCCGGGTCTCGCGAACCCTGCGGGCGATCGCCGTCGGGCTGGCAGTCGCGGCCGCCGCGCCGGCCTTCGCCGACGATCTCGCCGATGCCCAGCGCCATATCAAGCGCGGCCAGTACGTGCAGGCCATGGAAAAGGTCGACGCCCTGCTGCGCGCCACCCCCGACGATGCTCAGGCGCGCTTTCTCAAGGGCGTCATTTATTCCGAGACTGACCGCCCGGCCGAAGCGATTGCCATTTTCACCCGGCTGACCGAGGAGTACCCGGAAATGCCCGAGTCGTACAACAACCTGGCCGTGCTCTATGCCCGCCAGAAGCAGTACGACAAGGCGCGCATGGCGCTCGAGATGGCCATCCAGGCCCACCCGTCCTATGCCGTCGCCTACGAAAACCTCGGCGACCTCTACGCCAAGCTGGCCAGCCAGGCCTACGCCAGGGCGGTGCAGCTCGATGCCGGCAGCCGCACGGCCAAGGCCAAGCTGGCCCTGGCCCATGAACTGATCGCCGCGCCCGCCGGCAAGCCGGCGGCAGCCGTCGACGGCAACGGCAACGGCAACGGCAACGGCAAGCCCGGCCGCTGATCGACCATTCACCGCGAAGGAATTCCCCGATGCTGAAGCAAGTCTCCACCCTCGCCGCCGGCCTGCTCATCGCCCTCTCCGCCTGGGCTGCGCCGACCGTCGAAATGACCACCTCGCTGGGCAAGATCACGCTCGAACTCAACGCCGAGAAGGCGCCCAAGACAGTCGAGATGTTCCTCTACAACGCCAAGCATGGCTTCTACGAAGGCACCGTCTTCCACCGCGTCATCGACGGCTTCATGATCCAGGGCGGCGGGTTCAGCACGGCGATGGAGGAGAAGAAGACACGCACCCCGGCCCTGCAGAACGAGGCGGCGAACGGCCTCAGGAACGACCGCGGCACGATCGCCATGGCGCGCACGCAGGATCCGCATTCGGCGCGCGTCCAGTTCTTCATCAACCTGAAGGACAACGACTTCCTCAACCACAAGACGGCGGCCGACCCGCGCGGCTACGGCTATGCCGTGTTCGGCCGCGTCACCCAGGGCATGGACGTCGTCGACAAGATCGCCAGGGTGCCGACCGGCAACGCCGGCATGTACGAGAACGTGCCGACGACGCCGGTCATCATCAAAAGCGTCACCATCATTTCCGAGAAATAAGGACTCCCAATGATCAAGCTCACCACCAACCACGGCGTCATCGCGCTCGAACTGAACGCCGAGAAAGCCCCGAAGACGGTCGCCAACTTCGTCGCCTACGTCGAGGCCGGCCACTACGACAACACCGTCTTCCACCGCGTGATCAAGAACTTCATGATCCAGGGCGGCGGCATGGAGCCGGGCATGAACCAGAAGGCGACCAGGGCACCGATCGAGAACGAAGCCGCCAACGGCCTCAAGAACAAGCGCGGCAGCATCGCCATGGCGCGCACCGGCGACCCGCATTCGGCGACCGCCCAGTTCTTCATCAATGTCGTCGACAACGACTTCCTCGACTTCAAGGCGCCGTCCGGCCAGGGCTGGGGCTACTGCGTGTTCGGCGAGGTCGTCGAGGGCATGGACGTGGTCGACAAGATCCGCGCCGTCGCCACCGGCAACAAGGGCTTCCACCAGGACGTCCCGAAGGAAGACGTGATCATCGAGAAGGCCGAGATCGTTTGATCCTCTTCATCTCCGATCTGCACCTGTCGCCCCGGTCACCCGGGGCGACTTGTTTGTTCCTCCGCTTTTTGGCCGGCCGTGCCCGCCAGGCCGACGCGCTTTACATCCTCGGCGACCTGTTCGAGGTCTGGATCGGCGACGACGACATCGACGACCCCTACCACGCGCAGATCGTCGCCGCGCTGCGTGCCGCCAGCGACGCCGGCGTGAAGATCTATTTCCAGCACGGCAACCGCGATTTCCTGCTCGGCGAAGGGTTCGCTGCCGCCAGCGGCGTCCGCCTGCTACCCGACCCCTGCGACCTGCAGCTTCCAGAATGGAGCTTCGTCCTCTCGCACGGCGACGCGCTGTGTCTGGACGACACCGCCTACCAGGCCTTCCGCGCCCGCGTCCGCACGCCCGAATGGCAGGCAAGGATGCTCGGCCGCCCGCGTTTCCTGCGCCGCCTCGTGGCGCGCTGGATGCGCTGGCGCAGCCGCTCACGCCAACAGGCCATGAACCCGCCGTACAGCGACCTGCAGGGTGCCGCGACCGACGATTTCCTGCGCGACCACGCCTACGCCACCTTCATCCACGGCCACACGCATCGCCCGGCGACGCACGACCACATCGTCGACGGCATCCACGTCGAACGCTGGGTACTCGCCGACTGGCACGAGGAGCGCGGCGAATGCTTGGTCTGGGACGGCGCGACGCTGGCCCGCGAAGCCGTGCTGCCTGAAAATCGGCCCTGAAATGACGTCGACCGCAACCGGCGCCCTGGACGTCCTGCGCGCTACCTTCGGCTATCCCGCCTTCCGCGGCGCCCAGGCCGAGATCATCGACCACGTCGCCGGCGGCGGCGACGCGCTGGTGCTGATGCCGACCGGCGGCGGCAAGAGCCTGTGCTACCAGATCCCCGCCCTGCTCCGCCCGGGCTGCGCCGTCGTCGTCTCGCCCTTGATCGCGCTGATGCAGGACCAGGTCGATGCGCTGACCCAACTCGGGGTCAAGGCCGCCTGCCTCAACTCCACCCTCGACTGGCGCGAAGCGCAGGCGGTCGAACAGGCCATGTTCAGCGGCGGCCTCGACCTCGTCTATATCGCCCCCGAGCGCTTGCTACTCGACCGTACGCTGGCCCTGCTCGACGCGCTGTCCGAAGCCGGCAAGCTGGCGCTGTTCGCCATCGACGAAGCGCACTGCGTCTCGCAGTGGGGCCACGACTTCCGCCCCGAATACCTGCAGCTCTCGGCGCTGCACGAACGCTACCCGGCGGTGCCGCGCATCGCGCTGACCGCCACCGCCGACCAGGCGACGCGCAACGAGATGCTGCAGCGCCTCGGCCTCGGCGAAGCGCGCGTCTTCCTCTCCAGCTTCGACCGGCCGAACATCCGCTACACCGTCGTCGAAAAGGACAACGCCAGGAAGCAATTGCTCGGCTTCCTCGCCGGACGGAAAGGCCAGGCCGGCATCGTCTATTGCCTGTCGCGCAAGAAGGTCGAGGAGACCGCCGCCTGGCTGTCCGAGCAAGGCTACCCGGCGCTGCCCTACCACGCCGGCCTGCCGGCCGACGAGCGCGCCGCCAACCAGCGCCGCTTCCTGCGCGACGACGGCCTCGTCATGTGCGCCACCATCGCCTTCGGCATGGGCATCGACAAGCCGGACGTGCGCTTCGTCGCCCACCTCGACCTGCCGAAGAGCATCGAAGCCTACTACCAGGAAACCGGGCGCGCCGGCCGCGACGGCGAGCCCTCGGAAGCCTGGATGGCCTACGGGATGCAGGACGTCGCCCTACAGCACGCGCGCATCGCCGAATCGGGTGCCGGCGAGGGCCAGAAGATCCTAGAAGCGCAGCGCCTGACCGCCCTGCTCGCCTACTGCGAAGCGCCGCGCTGCCGGCGCCAGGTGCTGCTCGACTACTTCGGCGAGGAACGCCAGCCCTGCGGCAATTGCGACGTCTGCGCTGAACCGCCGGAACTGTGGGACGGCACGCAGGCGGCGCAGAAGGCGCTGTCGGCGATCTTCCGCACCGGCATGCGCTTCGGCGTCACGCACCTGACCGACATCCTGCGCGGCAAGGCGACCGACAAGGTCAGGCAATGGAATCACGACCGACTGCCGACCTTCGGCGTCGGCGGCGACCTCGACGACCACGCCTGGAAAAGCGTCTTCCGCCAGTTGGCGGCGGCCGGCCTCGTCCATGTCGACATGGCCGAGCATGGCGCGCTGCAGCTGACCGAAGCCGCCCGCGAAGTGCTCAAGGGCCGGCGCACGGTACAGCTACGCCGGCCGGCCAGGCGCAAGTCGGCCCCATCGCGCAGCAGCAGCAGCGCCGTGGTCAGCGATCTCGCGCCGGCCGACGAGGCGTTGTTCCAGCTGTTGCGCCGCTGGCGCGCCGACACTGCCAGGGAGCAGGCCGTCCCGGCCTACGTCATCCTGCACGACAGGACGCTGCGCGAACTGGCCGAGGCCCGCCCGACCAGCCACGGCCTGCTCGCCGGCATCACCGGCATGGGCGGCGCCAAGATCGAGCATTACGGCGAGGAACTGCTGGCGCTGATCCGCGAGGCCGGCTGAAACGGGGCCGCTCGCGGAATATCCATCATCGACGCTACGCGGCTAGCGGGCCACCCAGCCGCCACACACGGGAAAGACCTGCCCGACGAAGCAGTTGGCTGATTCGCCGCAGAGATACGCCGCGAATTCGGCATCCTCGCGGGCGCCGACCAGCCGCCCCAGCGGAACCTCGCGCTTCAGTCGCTCCTGAAAGCGAGGATTGGCTTGCACCTCGGCCGGGAAATAGGTCGGATTGTCGACGAAGTTCTGGGCAATGGCATTCATCTGGATGTTATACGGCGCCAGTTCGACGCCAGCCGATTGCACATAGGCCAGCTGGGCGCCCCGCGCGGCGCTGTAGGTGGAAGCCCGCTTGATGCCGCGCAGGGCCGAAGCGCTGCCCATGACCAGAATTTTGCCGCTGCGGCGCCCGATCATCTGTGGCAGGACGGCCCGCACCAGGCGCGGCAATGGCGTCACAAGCGCATTGAATACGGAACCCCACTCCTGGTCATCCGCATCGGCGACCGGTGTCGTGGGTGCCTCGATCGCCAGGTTGGCGACCAGCACGTCGACCTGGCCGGCCTCGGCCAGCGCGCGGGCCGGTTCGTCCGGCGCCAGCAGTCGGAGCACGTTGGCGATGACGGTCGCACCGTGCTCCCTGAACACCTCACATAGGACCGGGCCCATGAAGGCATCGGCATGCGTGACGAGAATGCGCTTTCCGGCGAGGCTGGATGGCTGCATGGTGGCTCCTCCTCTGGCAAGGGAAATCCATGGTAGCCGAGTTGGACGGTCAATACTGCGCCCAAGCGATCAGACCTGGCCGGATGCAGGTTTTCTAGCGGTGCCGGCTGCCGCTGTGATGCTGCTGCGGTCGACCGGATTTTTGGCCCATTTTCTGGCTTTGCGGCTTGCCCGACGCAGTTTGCTTGCGCGGGCCGCGCGGCGGCGGCACGGGGCGCGGTGCGGCGGTAGCGGATTGCTCGAAGCCGGCGATCACCACGCGTTCGAGACTGCGCTTGATCAGCTTCTCGATGTCCTTCAGCTGCGGCCGCTCGTCGTGGCAAACCAGCGAGATGGCCTCGCCCTCCATGCCGGCGCGGCCGGTGCGGCCGATGCGGTGCACGTAGTCCTCGGCGACATTGGGCAGTTCGTAATTGATGACGTAGGGCAGCGCGTCGATGTCGATGCCGCGCGCGGCGATGTCGGTGGCGACCAGCGCGACCAGCTTGCCGTCCTTGAAGTCGCCCAGCGCGCGCGTGCGCGCCCCCTGCGACTTGTCGCCGTGGATGGCCGCCGACTTGATGCCGGCCTTGTCGAGCGTGCGGGCCAGCGCGTCGGCGCCGTGCTTGGTGCGCGCGAAGACCAGCACCTGGTGCAGGCCGCGCGACTCGAACAGGTGCTTGAGCAGGTCCTTCTTCTGCTCGCGGTTGGTCTCGATGACCTTCTGCGTCACCGTCTCGGCGGCCGTGTTGCGCGGCGCGACGTCGACCGATACCGGCTGGTGCAACAGGCTGGCCGCCAGTTCGCGGATTTCCGGCGAGAAGGTGGCCGAGAACATCAGGTTCTGCCGTTGCTTCGGCAGCAGCGCGATGATCTTGCGGATGTCGCGGATGAAGCCCATGTCGAGCATGCGGTCGGCTTCGTCGAGGACGAAGATCTCGATGCTGCCGAGGTCGACCGTCTTCTGCTGCACGTGGTCGAGCAGGCGGCCAGGCGTGGCGACCAGGATATCGACGCCGCGGCGCAGGTTGGCGATCTGCGGATTGATGCCGACGCCGCCGAAGACGGCCAGCGAATTGATCGGCAGGTGCTTGCCGTAGGTGCGCACGCTTTCCTCGACCTGGATCGCCAGTTCGCGGGTCGGCGTCAGCACCAGCACGCGCGGCGTGCGGGCGACGCGGGTCAGGCGGTCGTTCGGACCAGAGGCCAGGCGGTGCAGGATGGGCAGCGTGAAGCCGGCGGTCTTGCCGGTGCCGGTCTGCGCCGTGGCCATCAGGTCGTGACCGGCGAGCACGGCGGGAATCGCCTGCTGCTGGATCGGGGTCGGCGTGTCGTAGCCCTGTTCGGCAACGGCGCGCTGGATTTCGGCCTTGAGGCCGAGGTCGGAAAAATGCATGGGAACTCCGTGGCGGAGCACCCGGCGTGCGCCGGGTGCCGCCTGAATGTCAGATGAGGGAGAGGCCGCGCGCGAGGTCGGCCTGCAGGTCTTCGACGGCTTCGAGGCCGACGGCGATGCGCAGCAGGCCCTCGCCGATGCCGGCCGCCGCCCGGGCTTCCGGGGGGATGCGGCCGTGCGTGGTGGATGCGGGATGGGTGATGGTGGTCTTGGTGTCGCCGAGGTTGGCGGTGATCGACAGCAGCCGGCAATGGTCGACGACCTGCCAGGCCTGCTCGCGGGCGCCCTGCACTTCGAACGAGACGATGGCGCCGCCGCCCTTCTGCTGCTTCTGCGCCAGTTCATACTGCGGATGCGACGGCAGGCCGGGGTAGAAGACGCGCGCCACTTTCGGATGGGCTTCGAGCCAGCGCGCCAGTTGCAGGGCATTGGCCGACTGCGCCTCGACGCGGATCTTCAGCGTCTCCAGGCCCTTGAGCAGGACCCAGGCGTTGAAGGCGGAAAGCGTCGGGCCCGCGGTACGCAGGTACTTGAAGACCTCCTCGGTCAGCCGTTTCGGGCCGCACACGGCACCGCCGAGCACGCGCCCCTGGCCATCGAGAAACTTGGTCGCCGAATGGACGACGAGGTCGGCGCCCAGTTCGAGCGGACGCTGCAGGATGGGCGTGCAGAAACAGTTGTCGACGGCGACCAGAATGCCCCGGGCATGGGCTGCTGCGGTCAACGCCGAAATATCGGCGATTTCCGTCAGCGGGTTGGACGGCGTTTCGAGGAAGAACAGCTTCGTTTCCGGGCGGATCGCCGCTTCCCAGGCCGTCGGGTCGGTCTGCGGCACGAAGGTGGTGGCGATGCCGGTACGCGCCAGGATATTCGAGAACAACTGCACGGTGGCGCCGAACAGACCGCTGGAGGCGACGATGTGGTCGCCGCTCTTGAGGTGCGCGAGGACCAGCGCCATGATCGCCGACATGCCGCTGGCCGTGGCGACGCAGTCCTCGGCGCCTTCGAGGGCGGCGAGGCGCTCCTCGAACATGGTGACGGTCGGGTTGGTGAAGCGCGAGTAAACGTTGCCCTCCTCCTCGCCGGAAAAGCGCTTGGCGGCCAACGCCGCGCTCTTGAAGACGAAGCTCGAGGTCAGGTAGAGCGCCTCGGCATGCTCGCCGAACTGGCTGCGCTCCTGGCCGGCACGCACGGCCAGGGTCTCCGGGCGGTAGGCCGGCGTGGCGTCGTCGAAACCGGCCATCAGTCCTGCCCCCCGGCCGCCAGGCCGAGCACGAGCTGCTGCGAGGCCTTGCCGTCGCCGTCCTCGTCGCTCTTGGCCGCCTTGCCGCCGCGATTGCCCTCGACGGCATCGAGGTAATACTCGTCGATGTCGCCGGTGATGTAGCAGCCATCGAAGCATGAGGCTTCGAAGACGGTCAGGTCGGAACGGATCGTCGTCACCGACTGCTTGAGGGCGTCGATATCCTGATAGACCAGCGCATCGGCGCCGATCTCGGCGGCGATGCCGGCATCCGTCCGCCCGGTGGCGATCAGTTCGGCGCGCGTCGGCATGTCGATGCCATACACGTTGGGGAAGCGCACCGGTGGCGCCGCCGAGGCGAAGTAGACCTTGATTGCGCCGGCGGCCCGCGCCATCTCGACGATTTCCCGGCTGGTCGTGCCGCGCACGATGGAATCGTCGACCAGCAGCACGCGCTTGCCCCGGAACTCCTGGCCGACGGTATTGAGCTTCTGGCGCACCGATTTCCGGCGCATCGATTGGCCGGGCATGATGAAGGTGCGGCCGACGTAGCGGTTCTTGACGAAGCCTTCGCGGAACGGAATGCCCAGCGTCTGCGCCAGCTGCATGGCCGACGGCCGGCTCGAATCGGGAATCGGGATGACGACGTCGATCTCGTCGACCGGGATGTTCTTGCGCACCTTCTCGGCCAGCAGCTCGCCCATCGCCAGGCGCGCTTCGTAGACCGAGACTCCGTCAATCACCGAATCCGGCCGCGCCAGATAGACGTATTCGAAGATGCACGGTGCGTAGGTCGGCTGTTGCGCGCACTGGCGGCTGTGGAACTGGTGGTTGAGGTCGATGAACACCGCCTCGCCCGGCTCGATGTCGCGCACCATCTTGAAGCCCAGGGTGTCGAGCGCCACCGATTCGGAGGCGACCAGATATTCGGTCCCCGCCTCGGTCTCGTTCTGGCCATAGACCAGCGGGCGGATGCCGTAGGGATCGCGGAAGGCGAGCAGGCCGTAGCCGGCGATCAGCGCCACCACGGCATAGGCGCCACGGCAGCGGCGATGCACGCCGGCGACCGCCTGGAAGATACTGTCGACATCGAGCTCATAGCCGTGTGCGGCGGATTGCAGTTCGTGCGCCAGCACGTTGAGCAGGACTTCGGAATCGGAATTGGTGTTGATGTGCCGGCGATCGAGCCGGAACATCTCGCCTTTCAGCTGTTCGGCGTTGGTCAGGTTGCCGTTGTGCCCGAGGACGATGCCGAACGGCGAATTGACGTAGAACGGCTGGGCTTCGGCGAAGTTGTAGGCCGAGCCGGCGGTCGGGTAGCGGACGTGGCCGATCCCCCAGTTGCCGGGCAGCGCCCGCATGTTGCGCGTGCGGAAGACGTCGCGCACCAGCCCCGGCCCCTTGTGCAGATGGAAGGTGTTGCCTTCCGCCGTGGCGATGCCCGCCGCGTCCTGGCCGCGGTGCTGGAGCACCATCAGTCCGTCGTATAGCAACTGGTTGACCGGCGTCGTCGCCATCACACCGAGAATCCCGCACATAGTTTCTTCCTGCCTAACTGAATCGAATCTTTTTTGCCAGATCGTCCGGCAGCCAGGGTTTGGCTACCAGAACGGCCGTTTCCAGGGGGGGGGCCAGCGTCGCATCCTTCCACCACGGCTGCTGCGGCGCCGAGGTCATGCCGCCGGCGGCGACCAGCAGCATCACCAGCAGGATGCCGCGCGCCAGGCCGAAGAACATGCCGAGCAGACGATCCGAAAGGCTCAGCCCGAGCGCCTTGACCATGCTGCGCACGGCCAGCCGCACCAGCGACATGGCGACCAGCACGCCGACGAAGACCAGCACGCAGCCGGCCAGCGCACGCAGCGCCGGATCGACGATCCCGGCGAACACTGCCTGACCGCTGGCGGCGCCGAACTCGAGCGCCGCCATGAAGGCCAGCACCCAGGCGGCCAGCGCGATCAGTTCGCTCACCACGCCCCGCCACAAGCCAATCACCAGGGAGATGGCGACGATGCCGAGGACGACATAGTCGAAGGTCGCCATCACTTGCCGGAAATCACGCCGGACACGCCGGCCTGCTTCATCTTCTCGAGCGCCTTCTCGGCTGCCTCGCGGCTCGCGAAGGGGCCCGCCCGTACCCGGGTCTTGGTGCCGCCCGGCGTCTGCAAGGGTTCGCTGAACGTCCTGATGTTGCTTTCGGCCAGCTTGGCCCGCAAGTTGCGAACGTTGTCCTCGTTGGCGAAGGCGCCGATCAGGATCACGAATTCGCCGGACTTGGCGGGCGCGGCTTCCGGCGCGGCGCCCTGCCCGGCAAGAATCGCCGCCGCGCGCTTGGCGTCGGCCGCGGATTCCTTGGTCGCGGGCTTCTCGACGGCCTTCTCGGGTGCCTTCTCCGGCTTGGGCGCCGGCTTTTCGGCGGCTTTCGGCGGTGCCTTCTCGGGTGACTTTTCCGCGGTCTTTTCGGCCGGTTTTTCAGCAGGCTTCTCGGCCGGCTTGTCCTTGGTCACTTCCATCACCCGCGCCGTCGGCCTGGCGGCCGGTGCCGCTTCCGCCGCCACCGGCGGCTTGCTGTCGGCGGCCGTCGGCTCGGGCGTCTTCGACGCCGGTTTTTCGGCCGGCGCCATGACCACCTTCGGCGTCAACGGCTTCTCGTCCTGGCCCGGAATGCGAATCTCGACATCCTGTACCGTCTGCCGCGGCTCATGGTCCATCACCATCGGCAGGACCACGGCGACCACCGAGGCAAAGGCCACGGCGCCGACCAGGCGGCGACGTGCGCGTTTCTTGAGTTGGGTCTGGGCGTCGTTGTCTTCCATGACTAGGGCTTGCCCCGCAGCGCCTGCAGCGCTCCGGCCACCGTGTAGAAGGATCCAAAGGCCAGAATTCTATCACTTTCAGCGGCCTGCCCCTTGGCCGCCTGCATCGCGGCCTGCGGCGAGGGGTGGCAAACGACCTCGCCGCCGAGGCGGGTATCGGCGATGATGGCCGCCAGTTCCTCGGCAGCGGTGCCGCGCGGTCCGCTCAACGTCGCCACGTGCCAGAAATCGACCCGGTCCTTCAGCGGCTGCAGCGCACCGACGATGTCCTTGTCGCGCAGCATACCGAGCACGGCATGGGTGCGGTCGAAGAAGCCCATGCCCGACAGGTTGTCGGCCAGCACTCGGATCGCCTGCGGGTTGTGGCCGACGTCGAGGACGATAGCCGGCTTGCCGGGAACGACCTGGAAGCGGCCGGGCAACTCGGTCTCGATCAGGCCGGGCCGGATCGCCTGCATGGTCACCGGCAGTCGGCCGCCCAGCGCATCGAGCGCCGCCAGGGCGACCGCCGCGTTGTAGAGCTGGGTTGGGCCGCGCAGGCCGGGGTAGGCCAGCGCGCGCTTGACGACCTGCTCGCCGGAACGACACCACCAGCGCCACTGCAGCCGGTTTTCATTGCCTTCGGCACGCGGCCGTTCGAAGCCGAAATCGCGGCCGATCAGGCGCAGGTCGGCACCGATCGCCGCCGCGTGGTCGAGCAGGCTTTGCGGCGGCTGCGGGTCGGCGCACAGGGCGGGCTTTCCCGGGCGGTAGATGCCGGCCTTCTCGAAACCGATCGACTCGCGGTCCGTGCCCAGCCAGTCGGTGTGGTCGAGATCGACGGTCGTGACGATGGAAACGTCCGGTTCGTAGGCGTTGACCGCATCGAGCCGCCCGCCGAGGCCAACTTCGAGAATCGCGGCCTCGACGCCGGCCGCCGCGAACACCTCCCAGGCGGCCAGGGTGCCGAACTCGAAATAGGTCAGCGCGACGCCGGTTTGCTGCCGGGCCGCCTCGACGCGGGCGAAGGCCGCGCACAGCGTTTCGTCGTCGACCGGCCGGCCGTTCAGGCGCACCCTTTCGTTGTAGGCCAGCAGGTGCGGCGAGGTGTAGCAGCCGACCCGGTAGCCGGCGCGATCGATGATGTTTTCGAGGTAGGCGCAGGTCGAGCCCTTGCCGTTGGTGCCGCCGACGATGACCACCGGGCAGTGCTGCGTCTGCCCGAGCGCCGCCTTGACGCGCCGGATGCGCTCCAGCCCCAGTTCGATCCCGGCCTGCCCTTTCGGATGCAGGCCTTCGAGGTGGCGCAGCCAGTCTTCGAGCGTCTTCAAGCGGCGGCCGGCAGTTTCTGCAAAAGTGCCAGCACGCGGGCGACCTGGTCGCGCAGTTCGCGGCGGTCGACGATCATGTCGATCGCGCCCTTCTCGAGGATGAATTCGGAACGCTGGAAGCCTTCCGGCAGCGTCTCGCGCACCGTCTGCTCGATGACGCGCGGGCCGGCGAAACCGATCAGCGCCTTCGGCTCGGCGATCACGACGTCACCGACGAAGGCGAAGGAAGCGGAGACGCCACCCATGGTCGGGTCGGTCAGGATCGAGATGAAGGGCAGGCCGGCCTCCGACAGCTTGGTCAGCGCGGCGGTCGTCTTGGCCATCTGCATCAGCGAGAACAGCCCTTCCTGCATGCGGGCGCCGCCCGAGGCGGTGATGCAGATGAAGGGCATCTTCTGCTCGACCGCGACCTGCACGCCGCGCACGAAACGCTCGCCGAGCACCGAGCCCATCGAACCGCCCATGAAGTCGAACTCGAAGGCGGCGGCGACCACCGGCATGGTCTTGATGGCGCCCTGCAGAACGACCAGCGAATCGCTCTCGCCGGTTCCCTGGTTGGCCTCCATCAGGCGCTCGGGGTAGGACTTGGAATCCTTGAATTTCAGGCTGTCGACCGGAACGACCTCGCTGCCGATCTCGAAACGGCCTTCGGCATCGAGCAGCAGGTCGAGGCGCTGGCGGGCGTCGAGGCGATTGTGGTGGCCGCACTTGGGGCAGACCTGCAGGTTGTTCTCGAGATCGGTGGCATAGAGCACCGCCTCGCAGGACGGGCATTTGCTCCACAGGCCTTCGGGCAGCGCACCGCGCCGTTGCGGCCCCGGTTCGCGCTTGATCTTGGGGGGCAGCAGTTTGGTCAGCCAGCTCATTGTTTCACCTCATCCACACCACGACGGATATCCGCCACCAGCGCCTTGACGTTGGCGCAGGCCGTTGCGGCCGTCGATTGTTCAATTTCTTCGATAATGCGGCTGCCGACGACGACGGCATCGGCGAAGGCGGCGATGCGGGCGGCGGTCGCCGCGTCGCGGATGCCGAAGCCGACGCCGACCGGCAGGCCGGTCTGTTGGCGGATCAGCGGCAGGCGCTCGGCCACCGCCTGGACATTCAAGGCGCCGGAGCCGGTCACCCCGGCCAGCGACACGTAATAGACGTAACCGCTGGCAATGCGGGCCACCTGGGCGATTCGTTCCGCGGTCGACGTCGGGGCGATCAGGAAAATCGGATCCATGCCGTTGGCCTTCATCGCCGCGCCGAAGGACTCTGCCTCCTCCGGCGGGTAGTCGACGACCAGCACCCCGTCGACACCGGCGTCGGCCGCCGCGCGGGCGAACCTGTCGAGGCCCATCGCCTCGATCGGGTTGGCGTAGCCCATCAGAACAATCGGCGTCGTGCCGTCGGTCTTGCGAAATTCGGCGACCAGCGCCAGCACCTTGCGCAGGTTCATGCCCCTGGCCAGGGCACGTTCGGAGGCGCGCTGGATGGTCGGGCCGTCGGCCATCGGGTCCGAAAACGGCACGCCGAGCTCAATGACGTCGGCGCCGGCAGCGACCAGCGCCTGCAACAGCGGCAGGGTCAGCGCGGCATCGGGATCGCCGGCGGTGATGAAGGGAATCAGCGCCTTGCGGCCCTCGCCATTGAGGCGTTCAAAAGCGGATTTGATACGCGACATCAGAAGACAATCCCGGATTTTTCGGCCACGGTATGCATGTCCTTGTCCCCCCGGCCGGAGAGGTTGACCAGCAGAATCCTGTCCTTCGGCAACGTCGGCGCCAGCTTGGCGGCATAGGCCAGCGCATGGCTGGATTCGAGCGCCGGGATGATGCCTTCGAGGCGGCAGAGGTTGTGGAAGGCCTTGAGCGCCTCGGCATCGTTGATCGGCACGTATTCGGCGCGGCCGATGTCCTTGAGCCAGGCGTGTTCCGGGCCGACGCCGGGGTAGTCGAGGCCGGCCGAGACCGAATGCGTCTCGACGATCTGGCCATTCTCGTCCTGCAACAGGTAGGTGCGGTTGCCGTGCAGCACGCCCGGCACGCCGGCGGTCAGCGAGGCGGCGTGGTGGCCGGTCTCGATCCCCTCGCCGGCGGCCTCGACGCCGATCAGGCGGACGCCTTCGACGTCGATGTAGGGGTAGAAGATGCCCATCGCGTTGGAACCGCCGCCGACCGCGGCGATCACCGCGTCGGGCTGGCGGCCGGCCATTTCCGGCATCTGCACCAGGCATTCCTCGCCGATGATCTTCTGGAAGTCGCGCACCAGCATGGGATACGGGTGTGGACCGGCGACCGTGCCGATGATGTAGAAGGTGTTGTGGATGTTGGTGACCCAGTCGCGCATCGCTTCGTTCAGCGCGTCCTTCAGTGTCTTCGAGCCGGATTCGACGGGCACGACGGTGGCGCCGAGCAGCTTCATGCGATAGACATTGGCCGCCTGGCGCTTGACATCCTCGCTGCCCATGTAGACGACGCATTCCATGCCGTAGCGGGCGGCGACGGTGGCCGTGGCGACGCCGTGCTGGCCGGCGCCGGTCTCGGCGATGACGCGCGGCTTGCCCATGCGCCGGGCGAGCATGGCCTGGCCAATGCAGTTGTTCACCTTGTGCGCGCCGGTGTGGTTGAGGTCCTCGCGCTTCAGGTAGATCTGCGCGCCACCGAGCAGGTCGGACCAGCGTTTGGCATGGTAGATCGGCGACGGACGGCCGACGAAGTGCTTCAGCTCGTATTCGTATTCGGCGCGGAACGCCGGGTCGGCCTGGGCGGCGGCATAGGCGGCCTTCAGCTCGTCGAGCGCGCCGAACAGCGTCTCGGCCACGAATACGCCACCGTAGGGGCCGAAATGGCCCTTGGCGTCGGGGAAGTTATAGTGATTCATCGACTTTCCGTACTGCCGCCACGAAGGCGGCGATTTTTTGGTGATCCTTGATGCCCTTGCCCATTTCCACCCCCGAGGAGACGTCGACCGCAACCGGCCGCACGTGCCGGATGGCATCGCCCACGTTGGCTGCGGTCAACCCGCCGGAAAGCACCAAAAACGCCGGGAGCCCCGGCGGAATCAGCGTCCAGTCGAAGACATGGCCGCCGCCGCCATACCCCTCGACGAAGGCGTCCAGCAACAGCCCGCGGGCATCGGGAAACGCGCGGGCGAATTCTACCAGATCGAGGCCCGGCCTCACCCGTGCCGCCCGCAGCCAGGGTCTTGAAAACTGGCGGCAATAGGCGGCCGTCTCGTCGCCGTGGAACTGCAGGAGGCTGACCGGCACGACGTCGCACACCGCGCGCACGGTATCCGGCGCCTCGTTGACGAACAGGCCGACGACGTCGACGAAGGGCGGCACGCGCCGCGCCAGTTCGGCCGCCCGCTGCGGTGTCACGTAGCGTGGGCTGGGCGGATAGAGGACGAAACCGACAGCGTCGGCACCGGCCGCTACGGCGGCATCGACGTCTTCTTCGCGGGTCAGTCCGCAGATCTTGATGCGCGTGCTCATGTCAGCATTCCATCCAGAAAATCGTCGGCCGGATCGGGCAGGCCCCAGTGCGGCTCATACACCGGGCCGCGGAAATACAGCCCGTCGGGCGAAAAGGTCGGTGCCGCCAGCCTGCGGTCCCGCATCTGCAACAGTTCGTCGACCCAGGCGGGCGGCTGCGCCCCCTTGCCGATCTGGACCAGGGTACCGACCAGGTTGCGCACCATGTGATGCAGGAAGGCAGAGGCCGCGAAATCGAAGATGAACATCACCCCGCACTGACGGACTGCGGCGTCGGTCATCGTCTTGACCGGCGATTTGGCTTGGCACTCGGCTGCCCGAAAGGCGGAAAAATCGTGCTCGCCGAGCAGTCGACCGCAGGCGTCCTGCATCGCTGCCAGATCGAGCGGCCCATGGAACCAGCCGACCCGCCCCTGCCACAACCCGGGGCGCTGCGGCCGGTTGAGCAGCAGGTAGCGGTAGCGCCGGCCGCGGGCGCTGAAGCGGGCGTGAAATTCGTCGCCGACCGGCTGCGCCCAGCGCACCGCGACGCCATCGGGCAGATGCGAATTGACGCCGCGCACCCAGGCCGTCAGCGGGCGCGCGGCCGGCGCATCGAAATGCACGACCTGCTGGCTGGCATGGACGCCGGCGTCGGTGCGCCCGGCACAGGTGACCCCGACCGGCTGCCCGGCGATCTCGCGCACGGCGGATTCCAGCGCATCCTGCACCGTGGTGCCGTGCGCCTGGCTCTGCCAGCCGCGAAACGCTGTTCCGCAATATTCCACTCCGAGGGCAATTCTCGACGTCATGCTCACCCCAATGCGACTGCACATAGCGAAAATACCACCGCGCCCAGGCAGACGAGGTAATCGAGCGAGCGCCAGGCCGGCACCTCGACCTGCAAGCTCGCCGGACCGTCGCCGCCGCCTGGATTGCCGTCCAGCATGTCGCGCCAGGCGCCCTTGGGCAATTCGACCTGCAGATTTTCCATCACCAGCGACAGACGGACGACCAGCCGGTCGGTGGCGACACCGCAACGCGCCAGCGGGCGCAGCAGGGAGACCAGCGCGACCAGCAGCCCGCGCTGCCCGAGCGACCCCAACAGCCAGGCCAGGCAACCCAGCATCAGCGTCAGACGCGCCACATGCAGCGTCGCTTCGGCCACCCCTTCATGGGTCGGCAGCCACGCCGCGTCGAGGAGCGCGTCGCCGGGCGTCCCGTAGGCCAGGATCAGCCAGACGCTGGCCAGCAACCAGCGCAGGCGGCGCAGCAATTTCCACCAACCGGGCAGTAGGGCGCGAATGCCGGTCAGCAGCAGGAGAAATACCAGCCCCAGCCCGCCATAACCGAGAAACTGGATGACGACGATCGCCGTCAGGCAAATCAGCAATGCCGAAGATGGATGCAAAAGCCGGCCCCAGAAATGCACATGACCCCACGCGGGGGCCATGTGCCAAGCGTTAAAAGCGAATTTTAACCGCGCAGGCGACCGATGATCTCCCTCGCCTGGTCGACCACGTCGCCACTGCCTTCGGCAATCACTTCTTCCAGCAGTTCGCGCGCCTGGGCATGGTCGCCCATTTCCTCGTAGGCCTTGGCCAGCGCCAGCTTGGTGCCGACTTCCTCGCTGAACTGCCCGCCACCCTGGCCGTCGCCGCCGGACAGGCTGACGACCTGGGTCGGCTCCGGCGTATCGCTGGCGAGATCCAGATTGATCGAGGTCATGTCGAATTCGGGAACCGGCATCGGCTGCCCGATGAAGACCGATTCGCTGAGCTTGACGTCGAAATCCTCTTCGCTGGGCGCATCGAAACCGACAGCCATCCCGGCCATGCCGTCGGTCACCGTCAGCTCGCCGCCCGGCTGCTCGTTGACCAGGGTCGGATTGACCATGGTTTCCGCCAGTTGGTCCCCGGGCAAGGTACCCTGGATCTGCGGATTGACGATGGTGTCGCTGCCATACTCGCCGCTCATAGTTCCCTGCATCGCCACCGGATTGACCACGGTTTCGACTGCCTGGGCAGCGGTATCCAGTTCGAAATCGATCTGGCCGGCCTCCGGCTGCGCCAGAGCGCCCGGCTGAACCGTGGTCGCCTCGAGACCGATGAAGGATTGCGAAAAATCGTTGGCGACATCGGCATTGCCCACAATCAGCGTATCGCTGGCCGCCAACTGCGGATTCACTTCGGTCGCGGCAAATGGCTCCGCCGGCGGCGCGCCGAGATCGAAATCGAGCGCCTCGATTTCCGGCAGCGCGGCAACCATCTCCGGCGCCTGCACCTGGGTCGGTTCCGGCTGCGGCGCCGTTTGCTGCTCGATGCCCAGATCGAAATCCAGCGCCTTGACGTCGCCACTGATCATCGTTTCCGAAAAATCGGCTTCCTGCGCGACTGCCGGTGCCTGAGCCACCTCCTCCATCGGCAGCTGGGGCACGACGAGTGGCTCCTCGACCGCAGCTGCCGCCATCACGCCAAGCGTACCGGGCAGGACCATCGTCGCCCGGCCGGCCTCGACCGGCGCGGCCACCTGAGGCGCTTCGCCTTCGGGCGTCGCGGCCGGACGTGCGCCGGAATAAAGGGGATTTTCGGGATCGAGCGCAGCCCCCATGGCTGCGACCTTTTCCCATTCGGGGCCAACGCCGCCGGTCTGCGCATAGAGTTCGCTGGCCAGCGTATCGAATTGCTTGACGCTCTTCCGATTGGAATAGATTTCAAGCAGTTTGGCGTGAATCGCCGTGCGATGCGGATCCTTGCGCAAGGCCTCGATCAGGATTTCCTCGGCCTGGGCATCCCGGCCGTACGCCATGTAGACGTCGGCCTCGGCAACCGGGTCGACTTCGTCGGTGTCGATCGTGCCCGGGCCCGTCTGGCTGAATTCGCCGGTCTGCAACGGTACGTTACCGGTGTCCACGCTCTGGCCACCAGTCATCCTGAACACCGAATTCGGCCCCAGACTCGACGGTCCGGGCTCGGCGGCGGTGAGCGCCGGCTCAGGTTCGTTACGCCGCCGGCGGGCGAAGAAATAACCCGCCAGAAGGGCAACCAGACCACCACCAGCAAGCAACGGCAAGGGGTCGAAGCCCGACTCGGGTTCGGGTGCCGGTGCCGCCTTCTTCGCCACCTCCGGTGCCTTGGGCGCCTCGGCCGGCTTGGATGCTTCGACCGGCTTGGGCTCTTCCGCCGCCTTCGGCGGCTCGACAGGCTTAGCGGGCTCTACTGCCTTCGGCGCCTCGACGACCGGCGCCGCTTCAGCTGCCTTCGGCGGCTCGACCGGCGCTGCCGGTTTCGGCGGCTCGGCTGGCGTCGCCGGCTTGACTGCCTCTTTGTTGGCAGCTGCCTGCTGCTGCAGTTCGGCGAGACGCTGAGTCTTCATGTCGACCAGCTTCTGCAGCTCGACGACATTCTTTTCCAGGATCGCCAGGCGATCCTGCGCTTCCTTCAGGGCACGGTCCTTGGCGATCAGTTCCTCCTCAACCGCCGCCGCCTTGCCACCAGCCGCCCCCTTGGCCTGCAGGTCGGCACGGGAAACCTTGACCTGATCCTTGGCCTGCTCCGCCGGCGCAGCCTTGTCTTCGACGCGCGCAGTTATCTTGCCCGAAGCAGCCTGGGCCGCCTCGTCCTGCTTCGCCTGGCCCTTGCCGGCTGCTACGGCCAGTTTCTGACGGTAGGCGTTCCAGTCGGCGGCCTGCGCAACGTAGACCTTCTTGGCCTCGGCTGGCGGCACCGCGGCCACGGTCGCCTTGTCGGGAACGTTGAGGATGGCGCCAGCCTTGAGACGATTGATGTTGTCGCCGATGAAGGCGTCGGGATTCTTCTGGAACAGGCCGATCAGCATCTGCTCCAGCGAGACGCCGTCGTACTTGGTTTCCCCCGCGATCTTGCGCAAGGTTTCGCCCGGCTGGACGACATGCGTTCCCGCTTCGGAGGATTTCTTCGGTTCCGCAATCGTTCTCGGCATCGGCGCTGCCGACTTCGGCGCATCGGACCTTGCGGCAGGCGTCGCCGCCGCTGCCGCACCACCGCCACGGACAGTTTCGACGACCCGGGCTTCCGCCGTGGAAACCGGACGCCCCGCCGCCCTGGCGGCCACTTCCGGCGGATCGAGCAGGAAGGTGTATTCGCGAATGACAGGGCCAGCCGGCCAGTTCAGTTCGACGAGTATATCCATGAAGGGATCGTTCACCGGCTTGCCGGAAGTGATCTTCAGCACGGGGGTGCCATTGCTCCGCTTGTCGATGGCGAAGCGCAGATCATAGAGCGCCGACGCATAGTCGATACCGGCCTCGCGGAACGCGGATTGCGGCGCGAGTCGCGCCGACATCGCAGCCAATTCGGCCTTCGAAGCATTGATCTCGATTTCGGCGCGCAATGGCTGGCCGAGCCCCGAGAGCACGGTAATCTTGCCCAGTCCGGCGGCCTCGGCCAGCCAGGGGGCAAACGAGAGGCAGGAAGCAACGGCCAAAGCCCCTGCGCGTTTCTTGAAGTTTGTTTTGGTCATATCTGTCACGGCGCCACCCATCCTGAGCGTCGAATTCGGGACTTTCAAATTAACATCATGCACTTAGCAATGCAAGCTAATCCGGGTTCTAAACAGCAACTTTTGGCATATTTCCAACATAAAAAATCCGGGGCCGCAGCCCCGGATTTTTATCGGGCAATTTCGACGATCACGCGTCGAGCAGGATGCGCAGCATGCGGCGCAGCGGCTCGGCCGCGCCCCACAGCAACTGATCGCCGCAGGTAAAGGCGGCCAGATACTCCGGCCCCATGGCCATCTTGTGTAGACGGCCGACCGGCACGGTCAGCGTACCGGTGACGGCGGCCGGGGTCAGTTCGCGCTCCGAGATCTCGCGGTCATTGGGCACGACCTTGGCCCATTGGTTGGCCTTGGCCAGCATGTCGCTGATCTCGTCGAGAGGCACGTCCTTCTTCAGCTTAATGGTCAGCGCCTGGCTGTGGCAGCGCATGGCGCCGATGCGCACGCACAGGCCGTCGATCGGGATCGAACCCGGCGCGCGGAAGGCCGGACGACCGAGGATCTTGTTGCATTCGGCACCGCCCTTCCATTCCTCCTTGGACTGGCCATTCTCGACCGGCACATCGATCCATGGAATCAGCGAACCGGCGAGCGGGGTGTTGCGGAAGTTCTTCTTCGGGAAGGCATCGGAACGGATCGTCTCGGCGACCTTGCGGTCGATGTCGAGGATCGCCGAAGCCGGGTCCGCCAGCAGGTCGGCCACCGACGAATGGATGGCGCCCATCTGGGAAATCAGCTCGCGCATGTTCTGCGCGCCGGCGCCGGAAGCGGCCTGATAAGTCATCGACGTGGCCCATTCGATCAGGTCGTTCTGGAACAGGCCACCGAGGCCCATCAGCATCAGCGAGACCGTGCAGTTGCCGCCGATCCAGTTCTTGCCGCCCTTGGCCAGCGCATCCTTGATCACGTTCATGTTGACCGGGTCGAGGATGATCACGGCGTTGTCGGCCATGCGCAGCGCCGAGGCGGCGTCGATCCAGTGGCCGTTCCAACCGGCGGCGCGCAGCTTGGGGAAGACTTCCTTGGTGTAGTCGCCACCCTGGCAGGTGATGACGATTTCACAGGCCTTCAGCGCCTCGATATCCGAGGCGTTCTGCAGCGGCAGCGAGGCTTCCTTGCCGCCGAACGCCGGCGCCTTGCCGCCAGCTGCCGAGGTGGAAAAATACACCGGATCGATATGGGCGAAATCGCCCTCCTCGACCATGCGCTGCATCAGCACGGAACCGACCATGCCACGCCAACCGACCAGACCAACCTTTTTCATGACTCTCTCTCCGAATTAATCTTTGAATAACGCCCGAAACCGCCGTTCGGTTTACGCCAGCGCCGCCAGCACGGCGTCGCCCATTTCCTTCGTCCCGACCTTGTTGGTACCGCGCTCATAGATGTCGCCGGTACGATAGCCTTGCGCCAAGACTTTTTTGACCGCATTTTCGACACGCAGTGCCTGCTCTTCCAGCCCGAAGGTGTAGCGCAGCATCATCGCCGCCGACAGGATGGTGGCCAGCGGATTGGCCACGCCCTTGCCGGCGATGTCCGGTGCCGAGCCATGCGACGGCTCGTAGAGGCCCTTATTCTTGTCGTCGAGCGACGCCGACGGCAGCATGCCGATCGAACCGGTGAGCATCGAGGCCTCATCGGACAGGATGTCGCCGAACATGTTGCCGGTAACCATCACGTCGAACTGCTTCGGCGCCTTGACCAGTTGCATCGCGGCATTGTCGACCAGCATGTGGCTGAGTTCGACATCCGGGTAGTCGTGGGCGATCTCGATCATCACGTCGCGCCAGAGCTGGGTGCATTCGAGCACGTTCATCTTGTCGACCGAGCACAGCCTCTTGTTGCGCTTCTGCGCCGCCTGGAAGGCAACATGGCCGATGCGGCGGATTTCCGACTCGCTATAGACCATGGTGTTGAAGCCGACGCGCTCGCCGTTTTCCTCGCGCACGCCGCGCGGCTGACCGAAGTAGATGTCGCCGGTCAGTTCGCGGACGATCAGGATGTCCAGCCCGGCGACGACTTCCGCCTTCAGCGTCGAGGCATTGGCCAGTTCAGGGTAGAGGATGGCCGGACGCAGGTTGGCGAACAGGTTAAGATCCTTGCGGATGCCGAGCAGGCCGCGCTCCGGCCGCTGCTCGCGCGGCAGGCCATCCCACTGCGGACCGCCGACGGCGCCGAGCAGCACGGCGTCTGCCTCGCGCGCCAGCTTCCGGGTCGCTTCGGGATAGGGTTCGCCGGTCGCGTCGACCGCAGCGCCGCCGAGCAGCGCCTCTTCCATCTCGAACTTGAGATCGAGCGCCCGGAGGACGCGCACCGCCTCGGCGGTGATCTCGGGACCAATGCCGTCACCCGGCAGGACACAAATCTTCATGCTCTCTCCTCGTTACGCGAACAGCCAGGGCTGGTCGATGCGGCGTCTTTCTTCGAATTCCTTGATCTTTTCGGCATGGCGCAGGGTCAGGCCGATGTCGTCCCAGCCGTTCAGCAGGCATTCCTTGCGGAAGGCGTCGATCTGGAACGGGATGCCGTGGCCGTCCGGACGCACGACGGCCTGTGCCGGCAGATCGACGACCAGTTTGTAGCCGGGCGTCGCCTCGACCTGCTGGAACAGCGCCTCGACCTCGGCAGCCGGCAGCACGATCGGCAGGATGCCGTTCTTGAAGCAGTTGTTGAAGAAGATATCGGCGAACGACTCGGCGATGATGGCCCTGAAACCGAAATCCAGCAGTGCCCACGGGGCGTGTTCGCGCGAACTGCCGCAACCGAAGTTGGCGCGCGTCAGTAGCACCTCGGCGCCCTGATAGCGCGGTTGATTCAGCACGAAATTCGGGTTCTTCGGACGATTTGAACTGTCCTGCCCGGGCTGGCCGACATCCATGTAGCGCCATTCGTCGAAGGCGTTCGGGCCGAAGCCGGAACGCTTGATGGACTTCAGGAACTGCTTGGGAATGATCGCGTCGGTATCGACGTTGCTGCGATCGAGCGGGGCCACCAGGCCCTCAAGGCGAATGAATTTATCCATGTCCCGATCCTCAGAGAACGTCACGCACATCGGCGAAGCGCCCGGCGATCGCCGCCGCCGCCGCCATCGCCGGACTGACCAGATGCGTCCTTCCACCCGGTCCCTGGCGCCCCTCGAAATTGCGGTTCGAGGTCGAGGCGCAACGCTCGCCCGGCTCCAGGCGGTCGGCGTTCATCGCCAGACACATCGAACAACCCGGTTCGCGCCATTCGAATCCGGCGGCGACGAACACCTTGTCCAGTCCTTCCGCCTCGGCCTGGCGCTTGACCAGACCCGAACCCGGCACGGCGAGCGCCAGCTTGACGTTGGACGCGACATGGCGGCCCTTGAGCACCGCAGCCGCTTCGCGCAAATCCTCGATGCGCGAGTTGGTGCACGATCCGATGAATACCTTGTCGATGGCGATCTGCTTGATCGGCGTATTCGGGTTCAGGCCCATGTACTGCAGGGCGCGCTCCATGCCCTCGCGCTTGACCGGATCGGCCTGCCGAGCCGGGTCGGGCACGACGGCGTCGATGGCAACGACCATTTCCGGCGACGTGCCCCAGGTCACCTGCGGCCGGATATCCTCGGCCTTGAGCGTGACGACGCGGTCGAACTGCGCACCGGCATCGGAATGCAGCGTCCGCCAGTAGGCGACGGCCTTGTCCCAGATTTCGCCCTTCGGCGAGAACGGACGGCCCTGCAAATAATTGATCGTGGTGTCGTCGACCGCAACGAAGCCCATGCGTGCACCGCCTTCGATGGCCATGTTACACAGGGTCATGCGGCCTTCCATGGACAGGCCGCGAATCGCACTGCCGCCGAACTCAATGGCGTAGCCGGTGCCGCCGGCCGTGCCGATGGTGCCGATGATGGCCAGCGCGACGTCCTTTGCGGTGACGCCCTTGCCGAGCTTGCCATCGACCGAGATCAGCATGGTCTTCGACTTCTTCTGCAGCAGGCACTGGGTGGCCAGCACATGCTCGACCTCCGAGGTGCCAATTCCATGCGCCAGACAGGCGAAGGCGCCGTGCGTCGAGGTGTGCGAGTCGCCGCAGACGACGGTCATCCCCGGCAGGGTCGCGCCGTTTTCCGGACCGACGACATGGACGATGCCCTGCTTCGGATCCTTGAACGGGAAATAGGCCAAGGCACCGACTTCGCGAATGTTGGCGTCGAGCGTCTCGACCTGCTGGCGGGAAACCGGATCCTTGATGCCTTCGTCCCAGTGGTCGGTCGGCGTGTTGTGGTCGGCCGTGGCGACGATGGACGAAATGCGCCACGCCTTGCGGCCGGCCAGCTTGAGGCCCTCGAAGGCCTGCGGGCTGGTCACTTCGTGCACCAGGTGACGGTCGATATAGAGAAGCGCCGTGCCATCAGCTTCCTGATGGACGACGTGGTTCTCCCAGAGTTTGTCGTAAAGTGTCTTCGGCATTGAACGCTTCGAATGGGCCGTAAAGCAATAAATTATGGCACAGGATCGGCGGTTTTTGCCCCGTCGGACGCGTCGACCGCAACCGCCTCGCGCACCCAGCGCCAGACCAGGAAAAAGCCGGCCAAGGCGAAGGCCGAGGCGAGGGTGAAGGTCCAGCCGGCGCCGATGGCGTCCCACGTCCAGCCGCTGATCAACCCGCCGAGCAGACCGCCGGCGCCGAACGAGATGCTCGAATAGAGCGCCTGCCCCCGCCCCTGCGCCCGCCCGGGAAACCAGAGATTGACGGCGGCGATGGCCGCGGCGTGATAGGCCCCGAAGGTGAGCCCGTGCATCAGTTGCGCCAGCACCACGGCCGGCAGCGACTCGACGCCCCAGCCGATCAGCAGGAAGCGCAGCACGGCAGCGGCGAAGCTCGCCAGCAGCAGGCGGCGCAGCGAATAGCGCCGCGTCAGCCGCGCCATCAGCATGAAGACGACGATTTCCGCCAGCACGCCGAGCGACCACAGGCCGCCGACTTCGGCCGTGCCATAGCCGTAGTCGGCAAGGTGGATCGAATAGAAGACGTAGAGCGCGCCGTGGGCGGCCGACATGGCGAAGCAGGCGGCCAGCAGCGCCCGGACATGCGGCTGGCGCAGTATCGCGGTGACCGGCAGGCTGTCATGGGCATGCGTCACCGCCGGCGTGTCGGGCAGGACGACGGCCAGCGCCAGGATGCCGGCCAGGATGCCCCAGCACACCCAGAGCACGCCGTTGAGCGGCAGCACGTCGAGCACGGCGCCAGTACCGAGCACGGCGACGATGAAGCCGATCGATCCCCACAGACGGATGCGGCTGTAGCGCCCGCGCTCCTCGCGCAGGTGATCGAAGGTCAGGGTCTCGACCAGCGGCAGTGCCGCGCTCCAGAAAAAGGCGATGACCGCCATCGCGATCAGCATGCCGCCCAACCGGTCGAGCCAGAAAAACGCGGTGAAGCCGGCCAGTCCGGCGACGGCCGCCAGGCGGACGATGGCCATGCGCCGCCCGAAGCGATCGGCCAGCCAGCCCCACAGGTTGGGGCCGAAGAGGCGCATCAACTGCATCTGCGACATCAGGAGGCCGATGTCCCAGGCGGAAAAATTCAGGGATTGAAGATAGAGCCCGAAATAGGGCGAGAAGGCGCCAATGAAGGCGAAATAGAAAAAGTAATAGCCCGAGAGGCGCCAGTAAGGCAGAACGTGCATCCGGCGATTTTACCGGATGCACCGTCGGGCCGGGACGCCGGTCAGGCGCGTGCGGCCTGCTGGCCGGCGCGGAAGGCCAGCAGCATGTGATAGAGCTCGTCCTTGAGCTTGACGCGCTGTTTCTTCATGTCTTCGATGGTGAAATCGGCCACCGGCATGTCGTTTTCCTCAAGGTCCTCGACCTTGCCGGTCAGGCGATGGTAGCTGCCATAAAGCCTGGCGAAGTGGGCGTTACCGGCTTTCAGCGCGTGAATCGCGTCGGCAAATTCCGGAAAATCGTGATGGAGATCGTGGTGATCGACTTGCATGAAACTCTCCCTGTGACGACATTTTCGCTCGACGAGCGGCAAAAAGCTCCAGATTTTACGCGATTTTTCCCGGGATGCGCGGCGTCCGGCAGACGACATCGCCGCATTGCGCCCGGTGGCGCAGCGCATGGTCCATCAGCACCAGCGCCAGCATGGCTTCGGCGATGGGCGTGGCGCGGATGCCGACGCACGGGTCGTGCCGGCCCTGGGTCGCCACCTCGATGGGATTGCCCTGGATGTCGACAGAGCGGCGGGGCTGGGCGATCGACGACGTCGGCTTGATCGCCATGTTGACGACGATGTCCTGGCCGGTGGAAATCCCGCCGAGGATGCCGCCGGCGTGGTTGCTGACGAACCCCTGCGGCGTCATCTCGTCGCCGTGTTCGCTACCCTTCTGCGCGACGGACGCGAAACCGGCGCCGACCTCGACCCCCTTGACCGCGTTGATGCCCATCATCGCGTAGGCGATTTCGGCATCCAGACGGTCGTACACCGGCTCGCCCCAGCCCGGTGGAACGCCGGTCGCGATGACGGTGATCCGGGCGCCGACGGAATCGAGCGACTTGCGCAGGCTGTCCATGTAGTTTTCCAGTTCAGGCACCAGCCCGGCGTTCGGCGCGAAAAAAGCGTTGCCGTCGATGTCGTCGGCCGCAACGAAGGGAATCTCGATCGGTCCGAGCGCGCTCATCCAGCCGCGGATGCTGACGCCGTAACGTTCGTTCAGCCACTTGCGGGCGATCGCCCCGGCCGCCACGCGCACCGCCGTCTCGCGCGCCGAGGAGCGGCCGCCGCCGCGGTAGTCGCGGAATCCGTATTTCTGGGTGTAGGTATAGTCGGCATGGCCGGGCCGGAAGGTCTCGGCGATATTGCCGTAATCCTTGCTGCGCTGATCCTGGTTGCGGATCAGCAACGCGATCGGCGTTCCCGTGGTCTTGCCCTCGAAAACACCGGAGAGGATCTCGACGGCATCCGGCTCGCGGCGCTGCGTCACGTGGCGCGAGGTGCCCGGCTTGCGGCGATCCAGTTCGGACTGGATATCGGCTTCGCAAAGGGCCAGTCCGGGCGGGCAGCCATCGACGACACAGCCGATTGCCGGACCGTGGGATTCGCCGAATGAAGTGACGGTAAACAGGGTGCCAAAAGTATTGCCGGACATGGGGAATGACAGTCAAAAGTTAATGCGGAAGTTTATCATGGCGGGCAAAAAGCCCTCATCCGGGCGGTCGACCGCAACCGGCCACGACCATCGGGACGACGCCCGCCATAAAGCACAAGGGCGGCCGCAGCCGCCCTTTCCCGCCTGAACCCGGTCAGGCCTGCGGCTCGTCAGGCCAGTTCTTGATGTAGTTCTTGAGCATCTTGTTCTCGAAGCTCTGTTCTTCGAGAACGGCCTTGGCGACGTCGAGAAAGGAAATCACGCCGAGCAGCGTGTCACCATCGATCACCGGCAGGTAGCGCGAATGCTTTTCGATCATCAGGCGACGCAGGTCGTTGGCTTCCATTTCCGGGAATGCCGTCACCGGGTTCCTGACCATCACGTCGCCCACCGTCACGCCGACCGGACAGGCGTCGTGCTGCCGCATCGCCTGCAGCACCTCGCGGAAGGTCAGCATGCCGGCCATTCTGCCGGACTCCATGACCACCAGCGAGCCGACGTCGAGTTCCGCCATGGTATCGATGGCCTTCGCGAGGAGCTGCTGCGGCGTCGTGGTGTACAACGTGCCGCCCTTGAGTTGGATGATCTCCCTGACCTTCATGATGCCTCTCCGGATGGTGTCGATTATTGGTCTCGGGATGTTAGAGCATCCGGCCCGATTGGGGAAGCGCCGGGCATTGCGATCCGGTCCGCCTGGCGAAAATCCGGGGCACGAAACTGCTGACGGAGCGCACTTCCGATTCCGGAGAAACTTATGGCATTGGCACTTGTCTTATGTCATAACGAGTTATACAATTCGTTATATTACCTAAGTCATAAATCGCTAGGATGCTTGGGTAAGTCCAGAAATCTGGCGAATGGAGAGTAGATGATGACAACTGTAAAAACCATCGAAAAAATCGACGCCCGCGAAATCCGGCGCAAACTCGGCCTCAACCAGCAACAATTCTGGTCCACCCTCGGTGTGACGCAGAGCGGTGGTTCACGCTATGAAAGCGGCCGCAATATGCCCAAACCGGTGCGCGAACTGCTGCGCCTGGTGCATGTCGAGCAGATCGACATCAAGGCGATCAAGCGTGAGGACTGGGATGTCATCGAGTACCTAAAGGCGCAGGAACCGGAACTCTACAAGTCGCTCAAGAAGTCGGCGCGCAGCAAGGGCAAGAAGGCCGCGTGAAAATCGGCCTGAAAAGGCCGTCGACCGCAGCAGCAGGCATCACGGGGAAACCAGTACCCGGATGCCTGTTTTTTTTTGGATTTCTTCGGCGAAGTCTTCCAGCGCCGTGATCGCCAAGCGCTGCAGGCGGGGCGCCGCCGGTTGCTGCGATGGCCGCGCCAGGCCATAGAGATGAATGCCGGCCAGACGCTCCGCCAGCGGTTTCAGCAAGCCGCAATAGGCATCCCGCGCAACGGCGTCGGGCGCCTGTCCATCCAGGGCGAACCAGCAGGTCTGCACCCAGGTGGTCGCCAGGCTGGCACATGACTCAAGGTTGCGCCGCACCTTTTCGGCCTCCAGCGGCACACCGTTGATCGCCATGACGTCGGCCGCCGTCGCCCGGTCGACCTTGAACCACACCTCGCCGCCCAGTTCGCCAAGCACGCGGATGCCTTCCTGCACCGCCGGGCGTTGCAGCAGGCTGCCGTTGGTAATCAGGCGCACCGGCAGCGTCCCGGCCAGTCCAAAGTTTTCCAGAACGCCCCGCACGCGCCGCACCGCATCGGGAAACTCGAAGGCGCTCGTCGGCTCGCCATTGCCGGAAAAGGCCACGTCCATCAGGCGCCGCGCCTCGGCCGGCACTTCGCGCGCCATGAAGTCGCCATGCAGCGCATCGTCCAGAAAACCCGCCAATTCCCGTTCGAGGAGGTCAAGATCGATGGGCGGCGGCCCACCCCGCGTCAGGCCGTCGACCTGGCAATAGACGCAGGCCCAGTTGCAGGCATTGTTGACGTTCAGGTTGATGCCCACGGACACACCGCCCGCCCGGCGGGAGATCACGGGATATACATAGCGCAGCCCGGCGCTGTCGCGCCGGTGGTCTTCGATTGTCAGCATGGGTCCATTGTATAATCCGCGACCGCCTAACGGACGAATCCGCCATGTTGATCACCCGCCGCCTCGAATTCGACGCGGGCCACCGCATCCCCGACCATCGCAGCCAGTGCCGCCATCTGCACGGCCACCGCTACGTCATCGAAGTCTCGCTGTCGGGCAACATCATCGACAAGGCCGGCGACGCCGCCAACGGCATGGTCATGGATTTTTCGCTGGTCAAGGATCTGGCCAAGGCGCACCTGGTGGACGCGTGGGACCATGCCTTCCTCGCCTTTGCCGGCGATCGCGCTGTGATCGACTTCCTCGACTCGCTGCCGGACCACAAGACGGTCGTTCTCGACCGCGTGCCGACCGCCGAGAACCTTGCGCGGATCGCGTTCGACCGCCTGAACGAGGTCTACCGCGATACCTACGGCAACCATCTGCGCCTGGAGCGCGTGCGCCTGTACGAAACCCCCAACTGCTGGGCCGATGCGGTGAGACCGACCGGCACGGACTGAACGCAACCGGAAGGAATTGGCGGGGCCGGTGAGATTCGAACTCACGATGCCTTTCGGCACGCCGGTTTTCAAGACCGGTGCATTCAACCGCTCTGCCACAGCCCCAAGGGCGCGAATTCTAGCACAGCGCGATGCGCGCTCACCTGCCGCATGGCGGCAACATTCGGTTGAAACTTTGTGCCCCGTCGATTAGTCTTAGTCGCTGTATCAACAATGGAAAACGAGAATTCGCATGCAAACTGACTTCAATATCGCCGGCCAAGGCTCCCGGGAACTTGCGTTCCAGCAAAACCGCGTCCTGCGCAACACCTATCTGCTGCTCGGCCTGTCGATGATCCCGACGGTGCTCGGCGCGCTGGTCGGCATCCAGATGCAGTTCAGCTTCCTGGCCGGCAGCCCGTTCATGGCCTTCATGCTGTTCCTGGGCATCGCCTGGGGCTTCATGTGGGGCATTGAAAAGAACAAGAACAGCGGCCTGGGAGTCGCCCTTCTGCTCGGCTTCACGTTCTTCATGGGCCTGATGTTGTCTCGCATCCTGCAGGTCGCCCTCGGTTTCTCCAACGGCGGTTCGATGATCGGTCTGGCTGCCGGCGGCACCGGCGCCATCTTCCTGACCATGGCCACTGTCGCAACCGTCAGCAAGCACGACTTCTCGGGGATGGGCAAGTTCCTGTTCATCGGCATGATCGTCGTGCTGCTCGCCGCCGTCGCCAACATCTTCTTCCAGATTCCGGCCCTGTCGCTGACCATCGCCGCCGTCGTCGTCGCGCTCTTTTCGGCCTACATTCTTTATGACATCAGCCGCATCGTTCAGGGCGGCGAAACCAATTACATTTCGGCGACCCTGGCGGTCTATCTCGACATCTACAACGTGTTTGTCAGCCTGCTGCAGCTGATCATGGCCTTCACCGGCGAACGCGACTGACCCCTACAACACTGATTCACTGCAGGAGAGGGCGGCTATGGCCGCCCTTTTTCATGCCTTGTCGAAGACGGCGATCGATTCGACGTGCCCGGTGTGGGGGAACATGTTGACCACCCCGGCAGCCGTGAAGCCATAACCCTTGACGGCGACCAGCACCTGGGCATCGCGCGCCAGCGTGGCCGGATTGCACGAGACATAGACGATCCGCCGCGGACCATCCTCGCCGAGGGCCTTGACCACCTCGATCGCGCCCTCGCGCGGCGGGTCGATCAACATCCTGTCGAAGCGCCCAAGCGCCGCCAGCGACGCTGTCGTGCATTCGAAGAGGTTGGCAACGGCGAATTCGACACGGTCGGCGAGCCCGTTGGCGGCAGCGCTTTGCCGACCGCGTTCGACCAGCGCCGGACTCCCCTCGACCCCGACCACCGTGGCGCCGGAGCGGGCAATCGGTAAGGTAAAGTTGCCAAGCCCGCAGAAGAGATCGGCGATCCGCTCCCCCGGCTGCGCATCGAGCAGCCGCAGGGCGCGTCGCACCAGGACGCGGTTGACCGCGTGGTTGACCTGGGTGAAGTCGGTCGGCCGGAAGTCGAGCTCCAGGCCGAATTCCGGCAAGGTGTATGACAGTCGTGGCCCTGGCAAGGGATGAAAGCGATAGGCGGTATCCGGCCCCTTGGGCTGGAGATAGAAGACGATGCGATGTCGGTCCGCGAACTGGCGCAACAAATCCTCGTCGCGCGCATTCAGCGGTTCGAGTATGCGCAGGACCAGTGCGGTACCCTGCTCGCCAACAGCCACTTCTACCTGGGGCAGGCGTTCGGCTACCGACAGCGCAGCGAAAAGCTCGCGCAACGGCAACAGCAGGTCCGAGACATGTGGCGGCAACACCGCACACGAGCGCATGTCGGCAATGTAGCTGCTGCGCCTTTCGTGGAAACCGATCAGCATCCCGCCCTTCTTCGGCACCTTGCGCACGCCGAGGCGGGCACGGTGACGATAGCCCCAGGGCTCGCCATGGATCGGCGCCAGCATCTGTCCGGGGCGCAGACGGCCGATGTGCCAGAGGCTGTCTTCGAGTACCCGCTGCTTTGCCGCGACCTGGGCCATCGGGTCGAGATGCTGCATGACGCACCCGCCGCAAATGCCGAAATGTTCGCAGCGCGGCTTCACCCGCGCCGGCGAGCCGGAGAGCACGCTGACCAGGTGCGCCAGTTCGTAACTGGACTTTCTCCGGAAGCTCGCATACTCGACGGTTTCGCCTGGCAAGGCGCCGTCCACGAATATCGTCTTGCCTTCGAGACGGGCGATGCCACGGGCTTCATGATCCAGCGATTCGATAACCCCGATCGGCATGAACTGCTCCGGAAAAAGCGCGAATTTTAACAATGGTCTAAACTACAGGCCATGTCCCGCGAACTATTTACCTCCTGGCCCGACTACCAGACCGCGATAGATCGCATTCTGGCGCTCGCCCGCAAGCGAATCTGCATTTACGACGAGGACCTCGGGCATCTGCACCTCGAAACCCCCGAACGGATCGCCATGCTCAAGGCCGCGCTATCCACGGTGCGCGCCGACTGCCTGCGCATCGCCTTGCGCGACGCGATGCCGTTGCAGCAACGCCACCCCATCCTCCAGGAACTGCTGACCACCTACAGCCACAATAGCGCGGTGCAACAAACGCCGGAACACCTGGCTCACCTGCGCGACTCGATGATCCTGGTCGACGATGCACATGCACTGATCCGCTTCGATCGCAATCAGCCGAGATGCAAACTGCTGCTCGACGAAAGCGACGAAGTGATGCCTTATCGTCGGCGATTCGACGAGATATGGGCCGAAGGCGGCACGCCGGTCAGCACGACAACGCTCGGTTTGTGAACTGCGAGTCCTTCTTGCGGCGCAGCATTTCGAGCGTCGCAATCAAAAATTGATATAATTAAAAGTGATTGGCCTATCGGCCATCGAATTTTTCTGGCTGCACTTTTTCTACTTGTCGATAAGGAAATCCCATGAATAAGTCCATTCTCGTTGCTGCCCTGCTTGCCGTTGCCCTGACCGCCTGTGGCAAGAAGGAAGAGCCGAAGGCTGCCGCTCCGACTCCCGCCCCTGCTGCCGCCGCTCCGGCCCCGGCCGCCCCGCAAGCTGGCATGGCCGGCATGGAAGCTGCCAAGCCCGCCGAGCAGGCTGGCATGGCCGGCATGGCTGCTCCGCAAGCTGGCATGGCCGGCATGGAAGCCAAGAGCGAAGCCGGCCAGGCTGGCGTTGCCGCTCCGCAAGCTGGCATGGCCGGCATGGAAGCCAAGAAGTAATTCTTCGGGCTTCAGCAAAAGCGGGGCTGCGGCCCCGCTTTTTCGTTCACCCTCAATCGATCTGTCGCCAGGAGAAACCTTCCGCCTGGCAGGCCACGGCGACCCGCAGGTCGACGCCATCGACCGCCGAGGCCAGCGCCCGCAGCGCCAAATCAGGACGATTGTTACTCTCGCTCAGGTGCACCGCTACCAGATGCTGCAACCTGCTGCAGTCGATAGCCCGCAGGAGATCGGCCGCCACGCTGTTTTCCAGATGGCCGAAACGTCCGGCGATCCGCCGCTGCAGCGACACCGGATAATTCGATGCCGCCAGCAGGGCCGCATCGTGGTTGCATTCCAGAATCAGGGCGTCGACGCCCGAAAGAACATCGCGGATATGCGGGGTAACCTCACCGGCATCGGTCAGCAGCCCGAGGTGCCGGAGCCCGTCCGAGAAGACGAACTGGAGCGGCTCGCGCGCATCGTGCGGCACGGGGAAGGGTTGTATTTCGAGCGCGTCAACATGGAACCGCCGACAGCTGTCGACAATGCGCACATCGACACCCCGTGCGGCAGCTTCACAAGCCATCAACGTCCCATAGCTCAACCAGACGGGCAGGCCGTAGCGCCGGGCAAAGGGGAAAACACCACCAACATGGTCACCATGTTCATGGGTAACCAGGATGCCGGACAAATCTTCGGGTGACCGTCCGACGCGGGCGAGACGCCGGAGCGTCTCGCGCTGCCCGAAGCCGCAATCAACCATCAGGCAGGTGGCGCCGCTCTCGACCAGCAGCGCGTTGCCCGCGCTGCCGCTACCGAGCGACGCGAAGCGGATCACTGCAACTGCTGGTAGAGCAGTGCAAGGATCTTCTTGGCCGTTTCCGACTTGTCCGTCCCGCCTTCGCTGGAGAGAACCTGGACCGTGCTGTTCGCGCCGGACTCGCTGACGTAGATGCGATACTGCGCCTTGGCATCGACCACCGGATCGGAACTCTTCCAGAAATTCAGCTTGCTCAACCAACCGGTGTCGGTCTTCTTGGTATCGCGCTCGGGGTCGACATAGCGGACGAAATACAGTCCCTTCGAACGATCCCTGTCCTCGACGGTGAAACCGACCCGATCCAGCGCCAGACCGACCCGTCGCCAGGCACGGTCGAAACGCTCATAGACTTCCAGCGTCCCGGTGCCGTCGTTGTTCGATGCCAGCTTGGCACGCGGCTCGGCCTTGGCTGCGGCGACGCTGGTTGCGGCGCGCTGGTTCTCCGAGCCGAGGCGGACCATCAGGCGGCGCAGCATTTCGGCTTCGAGTTCCGGATCCGGCGGGCGCGGTTGCCAGCGCGTATCGTCCTTGGCCGACGAGGTATAAACCTCCTCCATGCCGCGATGGCTGATGAAGATGTCGGTGGTTCCCGGCTCGGCGCCCGGCTCGAAGCGGGTGCGGAACTTGTCGCGCTCACCCGTCGAGTAGAGCGAATCGAGGAACTTGCCGATCGTGTTGCGGATGATGTCGCCGCCGATCTTGGCGCGGTCTTCGGCCCAATCGGTTTCCATCACGCCGGCATCCGGCCGCTCGACGACGATGATGAAACCGGTCTCCTGCCAGAAGTCCTTGACCGGCCCCCACAACTGGTCGGCCGATGCCGTAACGACCAGCCAGCGCTGGTTGCCGGAACGCTCGACGCGCACCTTGTCCACCTTGGGCAGAACCGTCGCATTCTGGGCTTGGGCCGCCGGCGTGCGATCGGCGCTGTAGGCCGAGAAGGTCGCGCTGCCCTTGCCCGCCGCGTCGGGAACCGCATAGCGGTCGTCGCGCGCGATCTGCGACAGATCGGGAGGCACCTCCAGAGTCGGCACCTTGCCGGCCGACTTGTATTCGACCTTTTTCGAATCCGGAATGACATCGCTGATGCTGCTGCAAGCGGCGACGGTCACCGCCAACAACGCCAGCGTGAGGCTGGAAAGCCGATAATTCATGTTTGCTCCGTCGGTCAGGCAATGACGCCGGCCAGGCGCATGGCGGAAAGAACTCGAGCCTGGCTGGCTTCGGAGAGGGTGGTCAGCGGCAGGCGGATGCCCCCCGGGATGAGGCCCATCTGTTGCACCGCCCACTTGACCGGAATCGGATTGGCTTCGCAGAACAGGTCGCGGTGCAGGCCGAGCAGTTTGAAGTGGATTTCGCGCGCGCGGGCGATATCGCCGTTGCGGGCGGCGACGCACATCTCGTGCATGAGGCGCGGAGCGACGTTGGCGGTTACCGAAATGTCGCCGTGGAAACCCAGGCTGATGGTGGCCACCGCAGTCATGTCGTCGCCCGTGTACAGCGCGAAGTCCTTGGGCGCGCGGGCGATCAGGTCGCAGGCGCGGTCGAGGTTGCCGGTGGCGTCCTTGACGCCGACGATACCCGGCACCTGGGCGAGGCGCAGGATGGTGTCGTTGCTCATGTCGGCCACGGTGCGGCCCGGCACGTTGTAGAGCAGGATCGGCAGGTCGACCGCTTCGGCAATCGACTTGAAGTGACGATATAGGCCTTCCTGGGTCGGCTTGTTGTAGTAGGGCACGACGGACAGCGCCATGTCGGCGCCCGCCTTCTTGGCGAACTTCGTCAGCTCGATGGCTTCGGCCGTCGAATTGGCGCCGGTGCCGGCGATGATGGGAATACGGCCGGCAGCATGGTCGACCGTGACGCGGATCAGCTCGCAATGCTCCTCGACATCGACGGTCGGGGACTCGCCGGTGGTACCGACGACGACGATGGCGTCGGTACCCTCGCGCACGTGGAAATCGACCAGGTTGCGCAGGGAATTCAAATCGAGGCTGCCGTCCTCCTGCATGGGCGTGACGATGGCGACAAGGGATCCGGTAATCATGGCCTGTTGAGCAATAAAATAATCCGGGGATTGTAACTGAAGGGTCCTTGCAGCGGAAAGGCGCTTGGTAACAGATTGTTACCCCCGGCCGACCCAGCGCAGGCGCCCCCGGCCGGCGACCATGCTGCCCTCGGCGAGATCGAGCGCCGGATGACGATCCGGCCCGGCGCACTGCAGTTGCCGGGCGAATTCATCGAGCCGCGCCGCCGCCGGCACCCGCCAGCCCAGCAGGCGCAAGCGATGGCGCAACAGATTCTTGAGGCGCGGCAGCGACATGGCGCGCAGATTCGCTAGCGACAGTGCGTCGCCGTCGGCCGCCGCCTGCCAGTCGCTGGCCGCCAGTTCGCCGAGCAGGACGTCGGCCTCGGCAAAGTGGCCGGCGGCCTGGGCCAGATTCCGTTCGGCGGCCGGAAAGCGGCCGGCGATTGCGGCCAGCACCTCATGGCGCAGGAAATTGCGGGTCAGCGCGGTATCGGCATTGCTCTCGTCATCGACCCAGGCGAGCCCGTGCGCCTGCGCATAGGCCTCGATCTCTTCGCGCGAAACGCCGAGCAACGGGCGCAGGATGCGCAGCCGCCCTTGTCGCCAGTCAACCGGGATCGCCGCCGCCCCCGTCACACCGCTACCGCGCAGCAGGTTGAACAGCAGGGTTTCCGCCTGGTCGCCCTGGTGATGCCCGAGCAGCAGGGTATCGGCGGCGAGCGCCGCGAAGGCCTCGTAGCGGGCGGTGCGGGCCGCCGCTTCGAGGCCGAGGCCGCTGCGCAGGTCGACATCGACCTGCGCGACATGGCAGGCGATGCCGAGGCGCCGGCAGTAATCGGCGCAGAAGCCGGCCCACGATTCGGCATTGGGCGACAGGCCGTGATGCACATGAACGGCGTCGAGCCGGTCGCCGAATCCCGCTGCGACGAGGAGATGCAGCAGGACGACCGAGTCGCAACCGCCGGAAAGGCCGACGCTCAAACGCCCGCCGCCCGCCTTCCGGGCGGCGAGAAAGGCGGCGACGCGGGCCGGGAGACTACTTGGCGGCGTGTTCCTTGAAGCGGCCATAGCTCATCAGCCGCTCGTAGCGCGTGGCCAGCAGTTCGGCGGTGGACAGCGCGGAAAGGTTCTTGAGGGCGTCCTGCAGCGCCTTCTTGAGATTGTGCGCCATGGCCGCGTAGTCGCGGTGGGCGCCGCCGGGCGGCTCGCTGACGATCTTGTCGACCAGGCCCAGCGTCTTCAGGCGCTGGGCGGTGATACCCATCGTTTCGGCGGCTTCCGGCGCCTTTTCGGCGCTTTTCCAGAGGATGGAGGCGCAGCCTTCCGGCGAGATCACCGAATAGGTCGAGTACTGCAGCATCTGAACGACGTCGCCGACGGCGATCGCCAGCGCGCCGCCGGAACCGCCCTCGCCGATGATGGTGACGATCACCGGCACCTTGAGTTCCGTCATCACGTAGAGATTGCGGCCGATCGCCTCGGACTGGCCGCGCTCCTCGGCGTCGATGCCGGGATAGGCGCCCGGCGTGTCGACGAAGGTCATCACCGGCAGGCCGAACTTCTCGGCCAGCTTCATCAGGCGCAGCGCCTTGCGATAGCCTTCGGGGCGCGGCATGCCGAAATTGCGGTGGATCTTTTCCTTGGTGTCGCGCCCCTTCTGGTGGCCGATCACCATCACCGGCTGGCCGTTGAAGCGGGCGAGGCCGCCGACGATGGCGTGATCGTCGGCAAAGGCGCGGTCGCCGTGGAGTTCCTCGAAGTCGGTGAAGATCAGCGAAATGTAGTCGAGGGTATAGGGCCGCTGCGGATGGCGCGCCACCTGGGAAATCTGCCACGGGGACAGCTTGGCATAGACGTCCTTGGTCAGCTGTGCGCTTTTCTTTTCCAGCCGGCCGATTTCCTCGGCGATATCGACGGCGGAATCATCCTGGACAAAGCGCAACTCTTCGATCTTGGATTCGAGGTCGGCAATCGACTGCTCGAAGTCTAGGAAAGTTGTTTTCATGGACAGCCCGTTTTCTTGGTTGGCGCGTATTTTACCCCAAAGGCCGTAATGCCAATCTCAATACTCGACCGGCAGCGGGTCGAGGCTGCGCCACAGATACCAGGTGGCCACCGAACGCCAAGGCCGCCAGCGCTCGCCGCAGGCGGCAAGCGTCTTGCGCGGCTGCTTCTCGCCCCCGAAATAACGTTCATGCACCGCCCGCTGCAGCCCAATATCGTCAAGCGGAAAAACGTCTGGGCGCAACTGGTTGAAGATCAGGAACATTTCCGCCGTCCAGCGGCCAATGCCGCGCACCTCGGTCAACGCGACGATCACCGACTCGTCGTCCATTGACACCCACTCCGCGGGATCGAGCCGCCCGCTGGCAAAATGCGCGGCCAGGTCACGCACGTACTCGCTTTTGCGCCGCGACAGGCCGCAACCCGCCAGCCCTTCCTCGCCTGCCGCCAATACCGCTGACGGCGAAACCTCGCCGACCGCCGCGACAAAACGCCCCCACACCGCATCCGCCGCCTTGACCGAAATCTGCTGGCCGACGATGGAGCGCGCCAGTGTACCGAACGGATCGCCGCGCGACACCAGACCCAGGCCAGCGTAGCGCGCGACCAGCTCGGCCATGCGCTCGTCGGCGGCCGCCAGCTCCTGCGCCGCCTGTTGCCAGTAATCCGGAGTCATCGCATCACCTTTTGAAAATCGGCCAAAAAACGTGGTCGACCGCAACAGGCCGTGAAAAGCCCGGATCAGCCGTACTTGCCGCTCAGGAAGGGGTTGTAGCGGCGTTCTTCACCGAAGTTCGACATCGGCCCGTGTCCGGGGATGAACTCGACGTCGTCACCGAGCGGGAAAAGTTGCTCGTGGATCGAGCGGATCAGCGTGTCATAGTCGCCGCGCGGGAAGTCGGTGCGGCCGATCGAGCCCTGGAAAAGCACGTCGCCGAGCTGCGCCAGCTTGCTCGGCGCGTGGTAGAAGACGACATGGCCCGGCGTGTGCCCGGGACAATGCAGCACGTCGAGTTCGACCTCGCCAAAATGCACCTTGTCGCCGGCCTTGAGCCAGCGGTCCGGCTCGAAGCTGGTCACGTTCGGGAAACCGAACATCTTGCTCTGCTGCGGCATGCCGACGATCCAGAAGCGATCCTCCTCGTGCGGCCCCTCGATCGTCACGCCGGTTCGCGCGGCCAGCGCGCCGACGCCGCCGGCATGGTCGATGTGGCCGTGGGTGACGAGTATCTTGGCCAGCGTCAGGCCTTCCTGCTGCAGCACTCCGAGGATGCGGTCGATATCGCCGCCGGGGTCGATCACCGCCGCCTGGCGGGTCTTTTCGCACCAGAAGATGGTGCAGTTCTGCTCGAAGGGCGTGACCGGAACGATGGCGTAGCGCATGGCGGATCGGAATTGACGAAATGGGCGCCATTATCGCATGGCCGCCGACCAGCTACCGTCCTCGCAGTGCCACCCATTTTGCGAGCAGCACGCCGGAAATTGCGCCTACGCCGGATTCCCGGCCCGCGCTTCCAGCGCTTCCCAGCGTTCGAGCAGCGCCATCAGTTCGTCGTCGATCGCCGCCAGTCGCGTGGCCGCCTGTTGCGCGCCGGCCGGGTCGGTCTGGTAGATGGCCGGGTCTTCGAGGCGCCGGGTCAAGGCACCCTGCTCGTCCTCCAGCGCAGCGATTTTTTCCGGCAGTGCCTCCAGTTCCCGCTGCTCCTTCCACGACAGCTTGTCGGCCCGCGCCTTCGCCGGTTCGGCCGCCTTCGCCGCCAGCTTGCCCTCGCCCTTCGGCCGGCCGGCCTCCTTCTGGACGCTCGCCTTGTAGGCCGCCCAGTCGCTGTAGCCGCCGGCATACTCCTTCCATGCGCCATCACCTTCGGCAGCGATCGTCTGCGTCACCACGTTGTCGAGGAAGGTCCGGTCATGGCTGACCAGGAACAGCGTGCCGTCGTAGTTGGAGAGCAGTTCTTCGAGCAGCTCAAGCGTCTCGATGTCGAGGTCGTTGGTCGGCTCGTCGAGCACCAGCACGTTGGCCGGCCGCGCGAACAGGCGGGCCAGCAGCAGGCGGTTGCGCTCGCCGCCGGAGAGCGAACTGACCGGCGAACGGGCGCGCTCCGGGGCGAAGAGAAAATCTTCGAGATAGCCGATCACATGCTTGCGCGCGCCGCCGATCTCGACGTAATCCGATCCCGGTGAAATGACATCGACCAACGACGCATCCGGATTCAGCTGGGTGCGGAACTGGTCGAAATAGGCGACATCGATCTTCGTCCCCTGGCGCGCGCTGCCTTCGTCGGGCTTCAATTCGCCGAGGATCATGCGCAACAGCGTCGTCTTGCCGGCGCCGTTCGGCCCGATCACGCCGATCTTGTCGCCGCGCTGGATGCGCGCCGAAAAATCGCGGACGATGACCCGCTCGCCGTAGCGCTTGCTCACATGCTCCAGTTCGGCGACCAGCTTGCCGCTCTTGTCGCCGGCATCGAGCTGCAGATTGACCTTGCCCATGCGTTCGCGCCGCGCCTGGCGTTCGGCACGCAGCTTGTCCAGGCGCTGGACGCGGAAGACGGCACGCGTCCGCCGCGCCTCGACGCCCTTGCGGATCCAGATTTCCTCTTCCTTGAGCAGTTTGTCGGCGCGCGCATTGGCCAGCGCCTCCTCGTGCAGCAAAGCCTCCTTACGCTGCTGATAGTCCTTGAAACTGCCGGGAAAACTGGCCAGCTTCCCGCGATCGAGCTCGACGATGCGCGTGCACACGCGGTCGAGAAAGGAACGGTCGTGGGTGATGAAGAACAGGGTGACGCCGGTTTCGATCAGCAGATTTTCCAGCCACTCGATGGCGGCGATATCGAGGTGGTTGGTCGGCTCGTCGAGCAGCAGCACCTCGGGCGCGACCGCCAGCGCCTGGGCCAGCGCCAGGCGCTTCTTCTGGCCGCCGGACAGGCTGCCGACGTTGGCGTCAGGGTCGAGTCCGAAACGGTCGATGACCTTCTCGGCCTGCGCCTCGTAGGCCCAGGCGCCACAGGCTTCCAGCTCGTGCTGCAGGCTTTCCATCTGCGCCAGCAGGGCATCGTGATCGCCCCCGCCTTCGGCCATCCGGTGCGACACCTCGTGATAGGCGGCGAGCAACCGGGAAGCCTCGCCCATGCCCGAAATGACCGCCTCGAACACGGTCGACCGCGGATCGAACGGCGGTTCCTGCGGCACGTAGCCGACGCGGATGCCGGGCTGCACCCAAACTTCGCCATCATCTAGCCGGCCGCGCCCGGAACCGGCCGCGAGGGCCGCCAGCAGCGAGGATTTGCCGGTGCCGTTACGGCCGATCAGCGCCACCCGCTCGCCCGGATCGAGCTGGAAATCGGCATGATCGAGCAGCGGCACGTGGCCATAGGCGAGACAGGCGTCGGAAAGTTTCAGGTAAGGCATGGCGCAATGGAAAACGGCGCCCCGCGAGGCGCCGAGTCAGGTTCGGATGCGACATTCTAACGGCTTGCGGTTGGGGCATCTATCCCAAATTGGTCGCCCCCCGGTACAATGCGCGCCTGCCGGCACGCACGCCGCCTCCATAGTTAAATGGATATAACACGCCCCTCCTAAGGGCGAATTGGTGGTTCGATTCCACCTGGGGGCGCCAGCCAAATGTTTGTGATGCACCGAATTTCCTGAGCGGCGACAGTCGCAAGGTCTCAATCCAATCACACGAGAAAGGCACGAACCCGATGAAGCTCGTTCTGGTATGGCTGCTCAATGCGGTCGCTTTGCTCCTGGTGCCTTACATCGTCCCTGGCGTCCACATCGAGACCTTCTTCTCCGCGCTCATCGCCGTGGTGATACTCGGCCTGGTGAATGCCGTGATCCGGCCGATCTTCATCCTGTTGACCCTCCCGGTCACCCTGTTGACCCTGGGCCTCTTTCTTTTCGTCATCAACGCGCTGCTGTTCTGGTTCGCCGGCGACATCCTGCGCGGTTTCCGGGTCGACGGTTTTGTCGCCGCGCTGTTCGGGTCGATCGTCTACAGCCTGGCCAGCTGGGCGTTCGCCACCCTGCTCCAGGGTGGCAAACGCAAGGCTTCCTGAATCGCGGGGAGGATCGACATGCCGCAAACGCAGGCGCTGGGCGACCTGATCCTCGAGCAGACCGCCGATGCGGTGATCTATGCCAACCGGCAGGGGCTGATCGAACGCTGGAACGCCGCTGCCACGGCGCTGTTCGGCTACTCCTTCGACGAGGCGCTCGGGCAGAGCCTCGACCTGATCATCCCCGAGCGCCTGCGCGCCGCCCACTGGCGCGGCTTCGACGCCGCCATGGAAACCGGCGCGACGCGGCTGCACGGACATCCGACTGTAACGCGCGCCGAGCACAAGTCGGGACGCAAGCTTTACGTCGAGATGAGCTTCGCCATCGTCGCCGATGGTACCGGCACGGCAATCGGCTCGGTGGCGGTCGCCCGGGACGTGAGCGAACGAGTGGCCAGGGAAAGGGCGGCGGCGCCATGATTGGCACCCGGCCCATGCGCCTGCGCCGGGTGCTGCTCGCCGGCGCCGTCGGCCTCGCCGGCTGCGCCTCCTGGCACTGGGAAAAACCGGGTGGCGATCTCGGCGCCGACCAGCGCTACTGCAAGCTGCAAACCTATTCGGGCGCCGACGGCATGGTCACCAGCGCCCAGGTCAGGGCCATGCACCACTGCATGGAATCCCGGGGTTGGCGGAAGGTGGCGAACTGACCCGGGTTCGCGCCCCCGCCTCCGGTTATGCAGAGCGAATCACTTCCGGTAGACTTCGTCATTTCGATCAAGCGAGTCCAATGAAATGACATTCGGTGAAGCCATCAAGACCTGTTTTGCCAAGTACGCGGACTTTAGCGGGCGCGCCCCGCGCTCCGAATTCTGGTGGTGGGAACTGTTCGCCTTCCTGGTGCTGGTGGGCACCGCGATGGTCAACGACACGCTGTCCAATCTGGCCAGCCTGGCCCTCGCACTGCCCAACCTGGCGGTCGGCGCGCGGCGCCTTCATGACATCGACAAGAGCGGCTGGTTCCAGTTGCTGTACCTGATCCCGCTGATCGGCTGGATCGTCCTGATGTACTGGGCCGTCAAGGAAGGCAAGGAACCGAACCGCTTCTGACCGGCTGCGCCGCCCGGCTCCGGAGGCCCGGAGTGGCACGCCATACCACCGCCCATGCCATCGTGAAAACCAGGAAATCCCCTCCCCGGCATTCCGTCGACATCAGCGAAGAGGCCGGCGTGCGCTACCTGCATTTCGGCTCGGAATGGGTGCAGGGGGCGATGCGGATCGCCCGGCCGTGGTCGCTGGAACTGGCCTACACGCGGGAAATGATGGCCGGCCTGCTGTTGCGCGGCGGCACCGGCAGCTGGCCGCGCAGCGCCCTGCTGGTCGGGCTCGGCGCCGGCTCGCTGGCCAAGTTCATCTACCGCAACCTGCCCGACTGCCGCAGCACGGTCGTCGAAATCAACCCGCAGGTCGACTACATCGCCCGCCAGTTCTTCAAACTGCCGGACGATCCGGCCCGCCTGGCCGTGGTCATCGGCGACGGCGCCGAATTCATGCTGGCCGGCGAGCGCCGCTTCGACTACATCCTGGTCGATGGCTTCGACGCCGACGCCCGCGCCGGTGCGCTCGACACCCTGCCCTTCTATCAGGCCTGCCGCACCCGGCTCACCGACGCGGGGCTGCTCTGCGTCAACCTCCTTGGACGCAACAAGGGCTTCGCCGGCAGCGTCGAACGCCTGGCGGCCGCCTTCGACGGACGCATCGCCGTACTTCCGTCGTGCGACAGCGGCAATACCATCGCCTTCGCCACCGGCGGCGAAGCTGTCGCCATCACGCTGGACGACCTGCGCGACCGGGCGCTGCGCCTCAAGAAGGAAACCGGCCTCGACCTGCTGCCCACCCTCACCCGCCTGCAACTCGCCCACCCGCTGCCCGGCGGGATGCTGCGCATCTGAAGGGCTGCTGCGGTCAACCTTGTTTTTTTAGGTTTTTCCACCTAAAAATATAATGATCCTCCACCCATAAATACGACAAGGCGGACACAACAACGATAACCGGCAATTCAATGCCACTCCCCCGTTATCTTTGCCATGCCCGAGGAGGAATACATGCTTTCCATTCAGGACGTCCTTGATTATTGCGATCTCGACCGCGGCGAAATCGAAGCCGTCGCGGAACACGAGCATCTCCCGATGGCCGTTGCCGCCGAACTGGGTGAAACCCTGCTGAGTTCGCCGGAGGGTGTTTTCAAACTGCACTCGATGATTGTCGAGAACATGGAACATGCCCTAGAATGCGGCCACGTCGAGCATGCGAGAGATCTCGCGGAAACCTACCAGCATCTGCAGCGCACGCATCCGATGCCGCTCTGAAGCGTTTCCAGACTCCTCCGCCGAGGACTGACCGGCATCCGACCGGTCGCGAACCCGACCCGAGTGGCCGGGTTCTTTTTGCCGACAGACGGATACAAAGTCTGCGGAACCATGACTGTTCGCCCCAGTCGGAAATAACAGGAACAAGGAGCAAGGAAACAGACCATGCTTGCACTGAAGGATTGCATCGACATGTGCGGCCTGACCGAAGACGAGGTCGTCGCCATCGCCGAAGAGGAAAACCTGCCGCCCATCGTCGCCGTGCTGATCGGCAGCAATCTCCTGCGCTCCGAAAACGGCCTGGCCTATCTCGGCGAAATCCTCAGAAACCGTGCCGAAAAGGCGGTCGACCGCGGCGAACCGGAAGTCGCCGCCAAACATCGCACCACCTACGAAAATTTCCGGCAGCGCTGCCCGCAGCCGCTCGTCGACTAAGCAACCGCCCCGCCTAGACGTGGCGCGACTGCGGCCCGAAGCCGTGCTCGACCGCGTAGAGGGCAACCTGCACGCGGCTCGTCATGTTCAGCTTCTTGAAGATGTTCTGGACATGGATCTTGACCGTGCTTTCCGCCAGATCGAGGGCGCGGGCGATTTCCTTGTTGCTTTCGCCCTGCGCCAGGCAGTTCAGGATGTCGCGCTCGCGCGGTGAAAACTTGTCGCGCTCGACCACCTGGCTCGCCGCGCCCGGCTGTTCGCGCACCCCCTGGATCAGCTTGGCGGTCATCTGCGGCGACACCACCGAGTCGCCCTCGGCCGCCCGCCGGATGGCGTCGAGCAGCGCGTCCATCTCGATGTTCTTGAGCAGGTAGCCGCTGGCGCCGGCGCGCAGAGCCTCCATCAGGTCCTGCGCATCCTCCGAAACGGTCAGCATCAGCACCCGGGCGCCGGGGATTTCCTCGGTGATCACCTTGACCGCCTCGAGGCCGCTGATGCCCGGCATGTGCAGGTCGAGGAGGATCACGTCCGGCTGCAGCGAACGCGCCCGCTTGATGCCTTCAAGGCCGTCGCCGGCCTCGTCGAGCACCTCGAAGTCGTCGTGGCGCTGCAGCAGCGCCTTGACCCCGCTGCGGAACAGGACATGGTCGTCGACCAGCAATACGCGAATTTTTTCAGTCATTTCAGGCAACCTCTGCTTGTTTTTTCGGCAGGACGAAGCGCACCCGCGTGCCTTTGCCCGGCGCCGACGTAATCTGACATTCTCCCCCGATCCGGTGCGCCCGCTCGCGCATGATGCGCAGACCGACGTGGCGCTCGGAAAGGACGTTGGGTTCGTTGACCGGGTCGAAGCCGCCGCCATCGTCCTCGACGACGACCTCGATTTCGCGCCGCGTGCGGCGCACCGTCACCGCCACCCGGCCGGCCCGCGCATGCTTGCGGATGTTGGACAGAGACTCCTGGACGATGTGCATGATCTGGATCTCGTCGGTCGGCTCCAGCGGCGCCCCGCTGCCCTGGCGCTCGAAGCCGGTGGCGATGCCGGTCTGCCCCTCGAATTTTTCGAGAGCGGCGACGATGGCCGAATCGAGGTCGGACTGGTGCATGCGGGTGCGGAAGTGAACCAGCAGCTCGCGCACGTCGTCGTAGCTCTCCTGCACCCCTTCGCGCAGTTGCCCGGCGGTCTGCATGGCCTCGTCGGCGCGCCCCTTGCGTAGCGAATCCTGCAGCAATTGGACCTGGATGTTGAGGAAGGCCAGCCCCTGGGCGATCGAATCGTGCAGTTCCTGGGCCAGCAGGTTGCGCTCCTCGGACACCGCCAGTTCCTTCTCGCGCGACCGCAGGCGCTGGTTCTCGACGGCCACGCCGAGGTGCTGGCCGAGGGTTTCGAGCAGATTGAACTCCTGCTCGGAAACTTCGCGCTGTTCGCGAAAGTAGAGGTTGAAGACGCCGATCCGCTGCTTGTTGTAGAGGATGTTGAAGGCGGTCGCCGTGGCGAAGCGTTCGCGGACGCAGGTCCGCAATTTCATGCCCGGCGGCGGGTTGAGCGTAGCGAAGGCGACCGGCTTGCCGGTCTGGATGACATCGCCGCACAGGCAGTCGCTGCAGTTCATTTCGCTTTCGCGGAAGACGAACTCCTCCGACAGGCCTTCGTGCGTCATCAGGTAGAGCTTCTCGGTATCGGCGGTGTACAGGCGCACGGCCCCGGCATCGGCGCCGAGGGCGTTGCGGATGCGCCCGAGAAACCCCTGGCAGACGGCTTCGAGCGGCGCCGGTTCGCTGAGAAAGGCGGTAATCCCGTAGAGGATGCCGAGTTCCCGGTTGCGCTCCGCCAGGCTGCGGGTTTCCGCCGCGACCCGTTCTTCCAGTGTGTTGTAAACCCGCTGCAAATGCTCGGCCATCTGGTTGAAGCCGCTCGCCAAACTGCCCAGCTCGTCATCCCGGGTGACCGGCAGGCGTACCGCCAGATCGTCGTTGGCCATGCGCCGGATGCCGGCCTGCAGTTCGCCGACCGGGCGGATCACCAGCTGCATGAAGAAGCGGATCAGGACCGCCGTGCCGATCGTGGCGAGGACGATCAGCGCCGCCTGCACCGTGCGCAGCAGGTTGGTGTTGGCGGCATAGCTGTGCTCCATCGCCAGCACCAGGTCGTTGATGCCGCCGACGAAGCCTTCCAGTTCGTCGTCGAAGCCGTCGAGCGCGGCAGCGCGCTGCGCCGGCGGGTGACCGAGAAAGGCTACGACCTGCGGGCGCATCGTCTGGCGCCAGGCCGTCTCGACGGCCAGCAGGCGGGCCTGGACGTCGACATCGCGCGGCGGCGCCATCGGCCGCGCCGGATCGCCCTGGCGCAGATCGAGGAGGACCCGGTCGAAACGCTCCACTTCGCTTTGCACGCTGCGGTCGACGGCGACATCATGGTGTTCCAGGCTGCGCGCCATCAGGTGGCCGATCCGGTAGGTGCGCATGCGCTGGCTGCCGGCATCGTTGATCGCCGCCGCCACGCCTTCCAGTTGCCAGGAAAGGTAGAGCGTCATGCCGATGGCCGACAGGGCCACCAGGAAGAAGACGAACAGCGTCCCAACGATCTTGCGGGACAGCTTGCCGGGAAAAGCAAACATCGATGCCTCGTTTGTGCGATGCCCGGCACCTTAGCCCGCCGCTTGCCGAAAATGCAAGCAGATGAATCAAAGGACAAAAAAAAGCCCACCGGCGGGAGCCGATGGGCAAAGGTCGCTAGTGGAGAGAGAGAGCTTAGCGACGATGGAGGCGGTACACGGATCAGGCAGCCATCTTTTCGACGTGCGCCTGCTTTTCGTAGAGGAATTCGAGCACCGCGGCGCGGTAGTCGATGTAGGCCGGGTCGTGCGCCAGGGTCAGGCGCTCGCGCGGGCGCGGCAGCTTGACCTCGAGGATTTCGCCGATGGTCGCCGCCGGGCCGTTGGTCATCATGACGATGCGATCGGAGAGCAGCACGGCCTCGTCGACATCGTGGGTGACCATGACGGTGGTCGCCCGGGTGGCCTCGCAGATCTTCATCAGCTCGTCCTGCAGCTTGGCGCGGGTCAGCGCGTCGAGGGCGCCGAAGGGCTCGTCCATCAGCAACACCTTGGGTTCCATCGACAACGCACGGGCGATGCCGACGCGCTGCTTCATGCCGCCGGAGATTTCATGCGGGTACTTGCTGCTGGCGTGGTCGAGGCCGACCAGGCTGATCGCAGCGGCAGTACGCTCCTTGAGCTTGGCCTTGCCCTCCTTGGCGCCGAACACGCGCTCGACGGCCAGGTAGACGTTCTCGAAGCAGGTCAGCCAGGGCAGCAGGCTGTGGTTCTGGAAGACCACCGCGCGCTCGGGTCCCGGGCCGCCGATCTCGCGGCCGTCGCAGAGCAGCACGCCGGTGGTCGGCCGGGTCAGGCCGGCGATCAGGTTGAGCAGGGTCGATTTGCCGCAGCCGGAGTGGCCGATCAGCGCGATGAATTCGCCCTGTTTGATGGTCAGGTCGATATCGCGCAGGGCGACGAACTTGCCCTTCTTGGTGTCGAAAGTCTGGCCCACCGCTTCGATCTGTACGAATTTTTCCATGATGTGCGCTCCTTACGACGATTCTTTGGTCAGCTTCTTGGCCAGCAGGATCAGGCTCTGTTCGAGGATCAGGCCGACGATGCCGATGACGAAGATGGCGATGATGATGTGCTCGACCTTCAGGTTGTTCCACTCGTCCCACACCCAGAAGCCGATGCCGACGCCACCGGTGAGCATTTCGGCGGCGACGATGACCAGCCAGGCGGTACCGATGGACAGGCGGATGCCGGTCAGCATGTAGGGCAGCACGGCCGGGAAGAGGATCTTGGTGACGACCTTCCACTCGGACAGCGCCAGCACGCGGGCGACGTTGAGGTAATCCTGCGGCACGCGCTGGACGCCCTGGGCGGTATTCATGATCATCGGCCAGATCGAGCAGATGAAGATGGTGTAGGTCGCCGCCGGGTCGGCCTTCTTGAACACCAGCAGGCCGATCGGCAGCCAGGCCAGCGGCGACACTGGACGCAGCAGGCTGATGATCGGGTTGACCATGGCCGACAGGAAGGCCGAGCGACCGAGGATGAAGCCGAGCGGAATGCCGACCAGCGCCGCGAAGCCGAAGCCGATGCCGACGCGCTGCAGCGAGGACAGCACGTTCCAGCCGATGCCCTGGTCGTTCGGCCCGTTGCGGTAGAACGGGTCGGAGAACAGCGCCACCGCTGCGTCCCAGGTCTGGACCGGCCCGGGAATGCTGCCGCCCTTGTGGGTGGCGACATACCAGAGACCGATCAGTACCACCAGACCGAGTACCGGCGGCAGGATGGCGCGGCCGAAGGCGCCCAGTTTTTCGCCGATCGGCGTGCCGGTTTCGGCGACCGCCAGGGTTGCTGCTTTTTCCATTTTCTTTTCCTTGGCCGGTTCGGCGGCGACTTCCGCGACCGGCTGGCTGCTTGTGCTGCGGTCGACCGGCTTTTCAAGGCCAAAATCACCGCTCATCGTCATTGCGCTCATGATTCTCTCCCTGGCCCTCAGGCCTTGACCTTGAATCCGTCGGCGTACTTCGCCGGATCCTTGCCATCCCAGACGACGCCGTCGATCAGCTTGCTGCTGCGCATGTCGCTCTTGGGCAGCGCGACGCCGGCGGCGGCGGCACCCTGCTTGTAGACGTCGATGCGGTTGACCTGCTTGGCGATCGCCAGGTAATCGGGATGGCTCTTGAGCAGCCCCCAGCGCTTGTGCTGGGTCATGAACCACATGCCGTCGGACAGGTAAGGGTAATTCACCGCCCCATCGTTGAAGAACTTCATGTGGTTCTTGTCGTCCCAGCTCTTGCCGAGGCCGTTCTGGTAGCGGCCGAGCATGCGGGCGACGATGACTTCGGTGTCGGTATTGACGTAGGCCTTCTGGGCGATGGTTTCGGCCGTCTTCTGCTTGTTCGGCAGCGAGGCGTCGATCCACTTGCCGGCATCGAGAATGGCGGCGACCATGGCACGCGCCGTATTCGGGTTCTTCTGCACCCATTCGGCGGTGGTGCCGAGCACCTTTTCCGGGTGGTCGACCCAGATGTCCTGCGTCGTCACCGCGGTGAAGCCGATGTTGTCCATGATCGCGCGGTTGTTCCACGGCTCGCCGACGCAGAAACCGTCCATGTTGCCGACGCGCATGTTGGCCACCATCTGCGGCGGCGGCACGGTGATCGTCTTGACGTCCTTCAGCGGATTGACGCCGTTGGCCGCCAGCCAGTAGTACAGCCACATGGCGTGGGTGCCGGTCGGGAAGGTCTGGGCGAAGGTGTATTCCTTTTCCTTCTTGGCGATCAGGGCAGCCAGGCTGGCGCCGTCGGTCGCGCCCTTGTCGCGCATCTGGTTCGAAAGCGTGATCGCCTGACCGTTGTTGTTCAGGGTCATCAGGGACGCCATGTCCTTCTTGGGACCGCCGATGCCCAACTGCACGCCGTAGATCAGGCCGTACAGCACGTGGGCGGCGTCAAGCTCGCCATTGACCAGCTTGTCGCGCACCGAAGCCCACGAGGCTTCCTTGGTCGGGATGATCTTGATGCCGTATTTCTCATCGAACTTGTTGACCGCCGCCATGACGACGGAGGCGCAGTCGGTGAGGGGAATGAAGCCGATCTTGACTTCCTTCTTTTCGGGGGCATCCGAACCGGCGGCCCAGGCACCGCTGCGGACGCCGGGGGGTACCATGGACATTAGCGATGCTCCCAAAGCGGCTGAAACAAAGTCACGACGAGAAAAGGACGACTTGGACTTAGGCGCCAGAGTGTTGTCTTCCATTGCTTGCTCCTTGATTGCTTGAATCGAAAAACAAAATGGGCGCCACACCCATGCCGCAAAATCCCGGCAGCACAGGTGGACGCCCTTGTCCCCGGAATCCGACCGAACCGATCGGATTCCTGCCCGGCCGCCATTGACCGTGCGTTTCACGAGGACCATCGCAATGGTCGTGCCAGGACTAGTTATTTGTAACTAGTTACTTGGAACTATATGATTCTAATGGAGTTTTTTTGCCGGATTCGCCCGGCGCCTGCCGCCAGGCCATGCACTGTTGCAGTGCAGCAAGCGACTTCCCCTGCACAACAACGGGGAATGTCAGAGTAGGACGCGCGCCATGTCGATGACGTCGCGCGCCACCTTGGCCATCGTCTGGCCGCGCTCCATCGCCAGCTTGCGCATGGCGTGGTAGGCCGCGTCCTCGTCGAGCCCGCGCGCCTTCATCAGCACGCCCTTGGCCTTGTCGACCAGCTTGCGCTCGGAAAGCTTCTGCGAAATCTCGTCGAGCTCGCGGCGCAGTGCCTGCGTATCCTCGAAACGGGCGCGCGCCACCTCGACGATGGGCTTGATGCGCCTGGGATCGAGGCCATCCACCACGTAGGCCGAAACGCCCGCCCTGACGGCGTCGCGGATGGTCGCCTGGCCGTCTTCCTGGGTGAAGATGACGACCGGCCGTGGCATGTCCTTGTGCATCGCCGCCAGATTTTCCAGCGTGTCGCGGCTCGGGCTGTCGGTGTCGATCAGGATGACGTCGGGCTGGAGTTTCTCCACCTCTGCCGTCAGGTTTTCCGAGCCGGCCAGGATGGCGGCCACCTGATAGCCGGCGAGCGCCAGCCCGGCGCAGATTTCTCCAGCCCGCGAACGGGATTCATCGATGACGAGTACGGTAAGCATGCGGGGGGTTAAGCAAACTCCGAACCAGCCGCTTGCAACGCCGCCGCCGCCATGGCCTGGACGACGGTTTCGTGCTCGCCGATCGCCCCCGCCAATGAAAATCGCACTGCCGGATGGGTCGACCGCAAGCGGTCCAGCATTTCCGGCACGTCGCGCTTGAGATGGCCACCCTGGGCGATGAACATCGGAATCACGACAATCTCCGACGCGCCGCCGGCGACCAGCCCCGCCGCGCAGTCGGCCAGCGTCGGCGCCATGAATTCGAGGAAGGCGAGCTCGACCGCCTTGTCGCCGGCCCGCTGGCGGATCGCCGCCTGGACGCGGCGCAGCGGATTGGCCCATTCCGGATCGCGGGCGCCGTGGGCGAAAAGGATGAGGGCCGTGGTCATGGGTCAACTCCTGAAAGGTGGCGGATTATGCCGCCCGGACGGCCGGAAGGCCAGCGGTGCAGACACGTACAGTATGCGCCCGCCTGCGGCGAACGGAAATCACCCGCGCGACGGCGTTCCGCGTGGCCGTCCGGCAAGCGCCAGGAGGGCGACCAGGCTGAACGCCGCGCCGGCGTAAAAAGCGAATTCGGCCCCGAAGCGATCCCACAGCAGCCCCGCGCACAGGCTGGCGAGCAGCATGGCGACGCCGCTGACCAGGTTGAAGAAGCCGAACGCCGTGCCGCGCAGGTCGGCTGGCGCCGTAGCGGCGACCATCGTCGCCAGCAGCCCCTGGGTGATGCCGAGATGGATGCCCCACAGCGCCACCCCGGCCAGTAGCGCGCCCCAGTGGACGCTGGCCGCCAGCACCAGGTCGGCGGCGACCAGCACCAGCAGGCCGCCGGCCAGCAAACCGGCATGGCTGACGCGGTCGGACAGGCGGCCAAACGGGTAGGCGGCCAGCGCATAGACGAGATTCATGGCGACCATGACCAGCGGCACCAGCGCCAGCGCGATGCCCGACTGTTGCGCGCGCAGAACGAGAAAGGCCTCGCTGAAGCGGGCCAGCGTGAACAGCCCGCCGACACCGACCACCCACCAGTAGGCGCCCCCCAGCCGCCGCAGGCTGGCGCGCGAGATCGGGTTGCCGCGCCTTTCCGGCTGCGCCCGGTGCGGCTCGCGGACGCCGGCCCACAGCAGGGCGACGGCGAGCAGGCCGGGAATCACGGCAACCCAGAAGACTGCCCGGAAGTCGTCGGCCCAAAGCAGCATCAGCCCGGTGGCGAGCAGCGGGCCGACGAAGGCGCCGACCGTATCGAGCGACTGGCGCAGCCCGAAGGCGGCGCCACGGATCGCCGGCGGCGCGAGGTCGGCGATCAGGGCATCGCGCGGAGCGCCGCGCACGCCCTTGCCGATGCGGTCGAGCAGGCGGGCGGCGAGGACGATGCCGGCGCCCGAGGCGAGCGCGAACACCGGCTTGGTCAGCGCCCCCAGCGCATAGCCGAAGACCGCCAGCCCCTTGCGCCGGCCCAGGTAATCGCTGAGCGCACCGGAAAACACTTTGACGATCAGCGCCGTCGCCTCGGCCAGCCCCTCGATCAGCCCGACGACCAGCGCGCTGGCCCCGAGCGTGGTAACCATGAACAGTGGCAGCAGGCTGTGGATCATCTCCGACGAAACGTCCATCAGCAGGCTGACGAAGCCGAGCACCCAGACGCCGGCCGGCATCCGCTGGTCACCGGCGATCGGCGCCCGGCTCATGCCGTCGCCCCGCCGCGGCTAGCGCAGCAATTTGAGCAATAAAACGAGGTTGACCGCGAGCGATGCCGCGGCGACGAGCTTCCACAGCATGAGCGGGTTGCGCTGCACCAGCGGCTGCCGGCCGGGCGCGGCGACCGGCCGCGCGGCCCCGCGTTCGAGCGCCAGCAGGAACTCCTCGGCAGTTTCGAAGCGGTCCTTCGCCTCGCGCGCCACGGCCTTGAGCAGGAGGTTCTCCAGCCAGCCGGGAATCTCCGGCCGCCAGCGGGTCGGGCGGGCGGGCTCGCCGAATTTCGGCTTCTGGAAGGGCTCGATCTCGCCATAGGGATATTTGCGGGTCAGCAGGTGATACAGCGTAACACCGGCGGCATAAAGATCGAAGCCCGGCGCCGGCGGCGCCCCCTCGAACAGCTCCGGCGCCATGTACGACGGCGTGCCGGCCTGGCCCACGGGATCGTCCGGCTTGCGCTCGCCGAGGCTGAGGGCGACGCCGAGGTCGAGGATGCGCAGCACGCCGTCCTGGCCGAGGTGGAGGTTGTCGGTCTTGATGTCGCGATGCACGATGTCGAGCCGGTGCAGCGTGGCGATGCCCTTGAGCAGCGCGATGCCGAGCCGCACCACCTCGCCGGCCGGAAAATGCTGGTCGGCGTCGAGCCGCGCCTGCAGCGTCGCGCCGGCGTGCCAGGTCATCAGGTAGTAGAGGCAGCTCTTGTCCTCGGCCGGCACGACCTGCGGGAAGAAGGGCGAAACGACGCGCCGGGCCCGCCACTCCTCCATCAGCAGCGCAGCGCTCGCGTCGGCGTCACCGGTCATAGTCGGCTGCAGGGTCTTGAGCACCAGCTGCTGGCCGCTGCGCGGATTGCGCACGCGGTAGAGCAGCGTTTCCCGTGCATCGTGGAGGATTTCCTCGACGATCAGCCCGTCCAGCTCGTGGCCGACCTTGAGGCGATGCGGCAACGGCAGGCTGGCGGCACTCTCCAGGCTGTCGCGCAGGCTGTTCGCCGGCAGGGCGAGGACGTCGACGACGACGGCGGTCGCATTGTCGTGGCCGCCCTGGGCCAGCGCCAGGCTGGTCAGCGCGGCGGCGGCGGCCTGCGGCTCGGGGTGATCGAGCAGCACCTCGGCGATCAGCGCATCGGGCAGGACGCCCCAGATGCCGTCAGAAACGAGCAGGAAACGATCGTCGACCGCCAGGTCGCCGTCGGTAAAATCCATTAGCACGCGCGGGTCGAGGCCGATGGCGCGCGACAGCACGTTGTTGAGTTCCGGGTGTTCCCAGGTGTGGTCGACGGTCAGCGGCAGCAAGCGCCCATCCTGCAGGCGATAGATGCGGCTGTCGCCGATATGGGCCGTGTAGTAGCGTCGACCGCGCAGGACGAGGACCGACAGCGTCGTCGCCATGCCGGCCAGCTCGGCGTTGCGGCTGCCCTCGGCGATCACCCAGCGGTTGAGCGCCGTCGTCACCGTCTCGATGGCGCGCGGGACGCCCCAGGTGTCGGGCGTCGCGAAATAGTCGGAGAGCAGGCCGCGCACCGTGTACTCGGCCGCCTCGCGCCCGCCCTTGTGGCCGCCGATGCCGTCGGCGACGGCGGCAATGACGCCCTTGTTGGCGAGCTCCTGGCCTTCCGGCGTGACGACGCCGCAATAGTCCTCGTTGCGCTCGCGCGGGCCGGTCAGCGAGGAATGGCCGACGGCGAGGCGGAGGCGGTTGTTCTGCTGGGTTCCCATGGAGCGGATACTACCCTGCCCGCGCGCCACCGCCCCGCCGCACCATCACGCGCGCACCAGCTTTTCGTACTGGCCGGTCAGGCCGTCCATCACCTCGAGGATGCGCTCGCTGGTCGTCGCCACGTTGCGCGCGGCGATGTCGCGGCTTTCCTTGCCGTTGAGCGCCTGCTCGAAGAACAGCCACTGCGTGTTGGCGAGCCCCAGTTCGGTGCGGATCTCCGGCGTGTTCTGCGGCGCCGCGTTGAGTTCGGCCAGGGCGGCGACGAAATCGCGGCGCGCCGCCTCCAGCTCGCTCTTCAGCTGGTCGGAACCGACCCCCGACTGCTCGAACAGGAAACACTTGGCCATGCGCTGCGACAGCATGCGCTGGCGGCCGGAAATGTTGACCAGATGGCCGGCGCCGTTCGCCGCCTGCTTTTCGTAGAGCCCGGTCAGCGCGTGCGCGGCGCGCAGGGTCTTCTCGGACTCGACCAGCACCAGGCGGCCGTTTTCCGGCGTGCGCGGGCGGCCGAGCACGTCGCGGTAGGCCGCCCAGGCCTTGTCGAGATCGGCGAGCGCAGCCTGGATCGCCTCGGTCGGCGCCAGCGTCTTCAGCTCGGCGAGCTGCGCCTCGAACAGGCGGCGCGACTGTTCGAGCAGGCTGCCCGCCTTGTCCGGCATGACGCCGGCCACCTGCATGGCGTAGGCCTTGGCCATGCGCTGCGACAGCATGCGCTGGCGGCCGGCCTTGTTGATCGCCGCGCCCACGGTCAGGCTGCCCTTGCCCGCTTCGGCGGCGAAAACCGTCGGGGCGAACAGCAGCGCTGCGGTCGACGCCAGAAATTGCCTTCTTTTCATTGTTCTTCTCTCTGTCGGGGTTGCGTGATCAGATCTTGGCCGTCGTCAGGTGGCTGGCGCCCCAGGTCGTGCGCCAGCGGGTCTTGACGCCGGTCAGGCCGACCAGGGCGAGCACGGCCAGCGCGGCGAAGATCAGGAAGCCCATCTGGTAGCTGCCGGTCATCTGCTTCGAGTAGCCGAGGCTGGACGCCAGGTAGAAGCCGCCGACGCCGCCGGCCATGCCGACGAGACCGGTCATGACGCCGATTTCCTTCTTGAAGCGCTGCGGCACCAGCTGGAACACGGCGCCGTTGCCCATGCCGAGCGAGAGCATGGCGCATACGAAGACGACCAGCGCCATCCAGGCTTCCGGCAGGCCGAAGCTGACAATGGCCAGGAAGATGGCGGCGAAGATGTACATCACGGTCAGCGATTTGACACCGCCGACGCGGTCGGCGACGTTGCCGCCGATCGGGCGCACCAGCGAGCCGGCGAAGACGCAGCCGGCGGTGAAGAAGCCCGCCATCTTGGGGTCGAGGCCGTACTGGGTGTTGAAGTAGATGACCAGCGACGAGGCGAGGCCGACAAAGCCGCCGAAGGTGACCGAGTAGAAGAACATGAACCACCAGGCGTCCTTGTCCTTGAGGACCTTCAGGTACTCGGCCAAGGTCTTGGGCGGCGGCGCGTCCGGCGCGTCCTTGGCCATGAAGACGAAGGCGATCAGCACGATGACCAACGGAATCAGCACGATGCCGAAGACGTTGGTCCAGCCAAAGGCAGCGGCCAGGCCGGGCGCGAACAGCGCGGCGAGGGCGGTGCCGGAGTTACCGGCGCCGGCGATGCCCATCGCCGTGCCCTGGTGCTCGGCCGGATACCAGCGCGAGGCGAGCGGCAGCGCGGCGGCGAAGGAGGCGCCGGCGACGCCGAGGAAGAGGCCGAGGACCAGCACTTCGCCGTAGGAATGGACGCCGACCAACCAGGCATAGAGCATGGCGCCGATGACGACGACCTGGCCGATGATCGCCGCCTTCTTGGGCGACAGGCGATCGACCAGAATGCCCATGACGATGCGCAGCAGCGCGCCGGCCAGCACCGGGGTGGCGACCATCAGGCCCTTTTCGGCGTGGCTCAGTCCGAGATCCTTGGCGATGCCGACGCCGAGCGGGCCGAGGATGACCCAGACCATGAAGGCGAGGTCGAAGTAGAGGAAGGCGGCGAGCAGGGTCGGCGTATGGCCGGCCTGCAGGAATGATTTTTTGTCCATGTGCGTGCTCTCGTAGCAGGGTCGAAGACGACCCCTAGTTTGAAAGGATTAGATCAACGTGGACATCGTTGTCATCCACCTACCTCCATTGGTAGGTGCTACGGCGTTATTTTTGAGTAAGCGATTACCGTGCCAAGTCCGTTTCGCGCCAAAATCGGGCTTTTCGCTTCAGCCTTCCCGGTCAAACCGCACCAATTCAATGCACCGTTCTTCATTGCGGTGCAGCAATTGTTTTCGCGCCGATACCAAAGCGCTCCGTATGACCCGTCTTGCCCTCCACCGGATCCGCCTCGGCCAATGGCGTGCCCGCCAGCCATTTTTGGCCAAGACTCCCGGTTGACCGCGTCAGCCGATGCTGTGCGCCCGTGCCACCAGCGAAACGACGAGCAATACCGCAAGCACGAATGAAACCCCCTTCCAGAAAATCACTGGGTTGCGCTCGATGAGTGGCGGGCGGGTCTTGTTGAGGAAATCCTTGTTCGGGTGGTGCAGGTCGTAGATGAATTCCGAGATTTCGTCGTAGCGCTCCAGCGGGTCGGGGTGCACAGCCTTGCGGATGGCGTCGTCGACCCAGGCGGGAATCTCGCGCTCTTCGCTGAGCACGCTCTTGTAGACGAGTTTTTTCTGCGCCGCTTTGGTGCGTGACTTGGGCACCTGCGTGCCGTAGGGAAAGCCGCTGGAGAGCATCTGGTAGGCAATGACGCCAAGCGAGTAAAGGTCGGCGCGCTGGCCACCCTGTTCGCCAAGGAAATATTCCGGCGCCGCGTAGAGTGCCGCGCCGAGCAGGTTGATCTGCTCGATGGGCGTTTCCACTTCTTCGAGCCCGGCAACGCGGGTGGCGCCGAAATCAATGATTTTCACGGTACCGGTGCCGTCGATCATGATGTTGTCGGGTTTCAGGTCCTGATGGATCATCTCCAGCCTGTGGAAGGCCTGCAGGCCCTTGGAGACCTGTTCCAGAATGGCGCGCACCGTTGCCAGATCGGGCTTGGGGTTGTCGATCATCCATTGCGTCAGGGTCTGGCCCTCGATGTATTCGGTAACGACGTAGATGCTCTGGCGCTGCCTTGTCTGCGAGCACGGCTTCAGGACATGTGTGCTATTGATGCGGCGGGCGATCCATTCTTCGAGCAGGAAGCGTTCGAGTGCCGCCGGGTTGACCTGCATGTCGACCGAGGGTGTCTTGATCACCACCCGCTCGCCGGTGTCGCTATCGACCGCCAGATAGATGTGGCTGCGCGCGCTACGCTTGATGACGCGAACGATCTGGTAGCCCTCGAAAACATTGCGCGCTTCGAGTTGCGGCGGGCACGGCAAGTCGGAAATCTGCCGGAAGACTTCGTTGGCTTCCGGATCGGGCAATTCGTCGATACGAATCAACTGGATGGTCAGGTTGTCGCCGCTGCCGCGTTCCAGGGCGCCCTCGACAATCGCCCGGGCGGCGGCATCGAGGTCGGGACCGGCGGCGAGGGCGCTCTGGACGGCGCCGAGGTCGGTGTGCTCGTAAACGCCGTCGGTAGAGAGGATCATGAGGTCGCCGACGGCCAGGTGCACCGGCAAATAGTCGATCTCCACCTTGCGATCCATACCCAGGGCGCGGGCGAGGTAGCTTTGCTGCGAATTCATCCAGACACGGTGGTCTTCGGTGAGTTGGATCAACTCGCCCCCCCGCAGCCGGTAGATGCGCGCATCGCCCACGTGGAAGAGGTGCGCCGTCGTGGACTTGATGACCAGGCCGCTGAAGGTGCAAACGTATCCGCGCTCGCGGTCGTAGCGGTGCTGGCTCTGCTGGGTTTGCGAATGCAGCCAGGAATTGGTCGCCGTCAGCACATGCTCGCCGGATTTCTTCACCGACCAGGCGTCCGAGGTGCAATAGTAATCCTCAAGAAAGCCGGTGACCGCCGACTGCGCCGCCTCCTGGCTGACCTGGCTGCTGCTGATCCCGTCGGCCAGCGCCACGGCGACGCCCTTGGCGGAAAGCTGCGGCTCCCTGGGCAGGCAAACCCCGTGGAAATCCTGATTCAGGTTCTTGCGCCCCTTGTCGGAATACTGCCCGACAGCGACTTTGAGATGACGGCTCATGGGAATTCTGCCTCTGCTGCGGTCGACCGCGAAATTCTGCCCAAAATTGGAAAAGCCCCCAACCAGGCGGCGGAGGCTCTTTCATGCACCGGGACGGATCAGATGGCCTTGCGCTTCGGTGCCGTGCGGACGTGCGTCGAATATAGCGTCAGACCGACAAAGGCCAGACCGCCGACGAGGTTGCCGACAACGGTCGGAATTTCATTCCAGATCAGGTAATCCATGATCGTAAAGTTACCGCCGAGCATCAGGCCGGACGGGAATAGGAACATGTTGACGATGGAGTGCTCGAAGCCCATGTAGAAGAAGACCATGATCGGCATCCACATGGCCATGATCTTGCCCGAAACGTTGGTGCAGATCATGGCGCACACGACGCCGGTGGACACCATCCAGTTGCACAGCACCCCGCGGATGAACAGCGTCAGCATGCCGGCGGCGCCGTGGGCCGAATAGCCCACCGTACGGCCCTCACCGATGGTGCCGATCTTCTGGGCGACAGCGTTGGGCGCCTCGGTGAAACCATAGGTCCAGATGATGGCCATCATCACCGCCACCGTCAGCGCACCGGCAAAGTTGCCGACAAACACCAGCCCCCAGTTGCGCAGGACGCCGTTCGTGGTGACGCCGGGGCGCTTGTCGATCAGGGCCAGCGGGCACAACGTGAACACCCCGGTCAGCAGGTCGAAACCGAGCAGGTAGAGCAGGATGAAGCCGACCGGAAAAAGCATGGCGCCGACCAGCGGCTGGCCGGTCTGGACGGTGACGGTCACTGCGAAGGCCGCAGCCAGCGACAGGATGGCGCCGGCCATGTAGGCGCGGATCAGGGTGTCGCGGGTGGACATGAAGATTTTCGATTCGCCTGCGTCGATCATCTTCGTGACGAATTCGGTGGGTGCCAGATAGGCCATGGTGGTTTCCTTTTCGGATTTGGTTTGTTTTGGAACCTCCCGGGCCTGCTCTCAAGGCCGGGGAAGCTGGATCCCACCATTGGGACCGAGCGGGCCGACGGCACTGCCGGCCCTCGTAGTGCTTAAGCCGCTCAGAGGGCCAGATAGACCTCGCCGTTCTCGACCTTGACCTGGAAGGTCGAGCACGAACCGACGTCGGGCGCCACGGCCTGACCATCATTGAGGCCGATGTTCCAGCCGTGCAGCGGGCAGGTCACCCGCCGGCCATGGACGATGCCCTGCGACAGCGGGCCGGCCTTGTGCGGGCACTTGTCGTGCAGCGCGAAGACCTCGTCCTCGGCATTGCGGAAGATGGCGATGTCGCCGCCGGTAGCGCGCTGCACGACCCGCGAGCCGAGTTGCGGGATGTCGTCCAGCTTGCAGATCAGTTTCCAGTTGCTCATGTTCTTGTGTCCTTTCCGGTGATCAGGCTTCGAGCTTGATCGGGATGAATTGCTTGATCGGCTGTTCCTCGCGTGAGGTCTGCCATGGATCCTTGGCGTCCTTCAGCGAGTCGAGGAGGCGGAAGTAGTACGCCTTGCGCCCTTCCTCGTCTTCCAGGATCTTGCTCTTGATGTAGTCGAGGCCGACGCGCTCCATGTAGTGGCAGGTGCGCTCCAGGTACCACCCCTCCTCGCGGTAGAGCTGGAGGAAAGCGCCGGAATATTCCATGACTTCCTCGTCGGTCCTGACCTTGCACAGGAACTGCGCGACTTCGGTCTTGATGCCGCCGTTGCCGCCGATGTACAGCTCGTAGCCGGAATCAACGCCGATCACGCCGACGTCCTTGATGCCGGCTTCGGCGCAGTTGCGCGGGCAGCCGGAAACTGCCAGCTTGACCTTGTGCGGCGAGTACATGTCGAACAGCATCTTCTCGAGCTTGATGCCCATGGTCATCGACTTCTGCGTGCCGAAGCGGCAGTGCTCGGCGCCGACGCAGGTCTTCACGGTGCGGATCGACTTGCCGTAGGCGTGGCCGGAGACCATGCCGGCGGCGTTGAGGTCGGCCCACATTTTCGGCAGGTCTTCCTTCTTGACGCCGAGCAGGTCGATGCGCTGGCCGCCGGTGACCTTGACCGTCGGGACGTTGTATTTCTCGGCGGCGTCGGCGATGGCGCGCAGTTCGGCCGGCGTCGTCAGGCCGCCCCACATGCGCGGCACGACCGAGTAGGTGCCGTCCTTCTGGATGTTGGCGTGGGCGCGTTCATTGATGAAGCGCGACTGCGGATCGTCCTTGGCTTCGTGCGGGAAGGTCGAGATCAGGTAGTAGTTCACCGCCGGGCGGCACTTGTCGCAGCCGTTCGGCGTCTTCCATTCGAGCGCCTTGAAGATCGCTTCCTTGGTCGTCAGGTGCTGGGCGACGATGGCCTCGCGCACCGCCTTGTGCGAATGGTCGGTGCAGGCGCACATCGGCTTGGTATCGAGCGCCGCCGGGGTGTAGGCACCGCCGATGGTCGACGCCAGGATCTGCTCGACGAGACCGGCGCAGGAGCCGCAGGACGAGGCGGCCTTGGTGTGCTTCTTGACCTCGTCCAGCGTGAACAGGCCCTTGGCCTTGATCGCCTGCACGATGACGCCCTTGGTCACGCCGTTGCAGCCGCAGACCTCGGCCGAATCGGCCATTTCGGCGGCCTTGCTCTTGCCGGCGTGGCCGACGTCGCCGACCAGGTTCTGGCCGAAGATCAGCGAATCGCGGATGTCGTGGATGTCGCGGCCGTCCTTCAACAGCTGGAAATACCACGGGCCGTCGGCGGTGTCGCCGTACATGACGCCGCCGACCAACTTGTTGTCCTTGATCACCAGCTTCTTGTACACGCCGCCGTGCGGGTCGTTGAGGACGATTTCCTCGGTGTCCTTGCCACCCATGAAATCGCCGGCCGAGAACAGGTCGATGCCGGTCACCTTGAGTTTGGTCGAGGTCACCGAGCCGGTGTAGCGGCCGATGCCGTAGCCGGCCAGATGGTTGGCGGCGACCTTGGCCTGCTCGAACAGCGGGGCGACCAGGCCGTAGGCGATACCGCGGTGGCTGACGCATTCGCCGACCGCATAGATCTTCGGATCGTAGGTCTGCATCGTGTCGTTCACGACGATGCCGCGGTTGCAGTAGATGCCGGACTTTTCGGCCAAACCGTAGTTGGGGCGGATGCCGGCGGCCATCACGACGAGGTCGGCCGGGATCTGCATGCCGCCCTTGAAGCGGATCGCCGCGACGCGACCGGATTCGCCCTGGATCAGCGCCTCGGTCTGGGTTTCGAGCAGGAACTTGAGGCCCTTGTCTTCGAGCGACTTCTGCAGCATGCGGCCGGCGACTTCGTCGAGCTGGCGCTCGAGCAGCCACGGGCCGAGATGGACGACGGTGACGTCCATGCCGCGCAGCTTCAGACCGTTGGCCGCTTCCAGGCCGAGCAGGCCGCCGCCGATGACGACCGCGTGCTTGTGGCGGGTCGCGGCGTCGATCATCTCGTCGGTGTCCTTGATGTCGCGGTAGCCGATGACGCCAGGCAGGTCATTGCCGGGGACCGGCAGCATGAAGGGCGTCGAGCCGGTGGCGATCAGCAGGCGGTCGTAGTGCTCCTCGGTGCCGTCATCGGCGACGACCTTGCGGTTCACGCGGTCGATCTTGGCGATCTGCTTGCCGGTGTGCAGCGTGATGTTGTTTTCCTTGTACCAGTCCAGTTCGTTGAGGACGATTTCCTGGATGGTCATTTCGCCGGCCAGCACCGGGGAAAGCAGGATGCGGTTGTAGTTTGGGTGCGGTTCGGCACCGAAGATGGTGATGTCGTAATGATCCGGCTTGATCTTCAACAGTTCTTCGACGGTGCGGACACCGGCCATGCCATTGCCGATCAGGACGAGACGGGGTTTGCTCATGTTTGGCTCCAACGTTGCGCGCACCCGGGGGTGCAAAATTCATATCAGCGCATGACGTCGTTGCCACAGGGTTGGCCGTTAGGCCGAAGCCGCCTTCGTTGGCGGGCTATCGCTGTCCTGGCCAGATGCTCGCAATCACCGTGCCAGCAATCTAAGCCGTTGATTTTTTACATTTCAACATGGTCGACCGCAGCAGACCTGCACCAAACACGGGCGCCACAGCCCGTTGCGGTGCAACAAAACGGGGAATTTCTAGCCGCCGTTGGCGGCCAGACTGCTGGCTTCGACGGCGACGATGGCCTTGGCCTGGTTGAAGTCCTCGGCGTAGCCGGAAGCGAACAGGCAGCATGCCAGCTGGTTGGCGATCGGCTTGGGCAGCGGCAGCTGATGATCGAGGACGCGGCGGATCCAGGCGGCGGTGGTCACCGCATCGGTGCCCTCGGGCAGGTTGGGCAAGGCACGCAGGCTGTCGTGCTCGGCTTCGAACAGGATGTCGGCACAACCGTCATGCACGTATTCGAGGCGCGGCCGGCGCTTGGGATTGGCGAACGGCTCGCCTTCGGTGCCGCGCAGCAGGAGGCCGGGACGATCGAGCGCCAGCAGCATGTCGCGCATCAGTTCGATGAAATCCGGGTGGGTCGCCGCCGCCACCAGCACGCCCTCGCCGCGGAAGGGGTCGAGCATCTTGACCAGGCTGTGCGCGCTGTTGCGCACGCCGAGGCGGGCGCGCAGGGCGAGCAGGTTGTGGATGCCGGGCGCCATGGCGCTGAGCGGCACGAAGGCCAGCCCCTTCTGCTCGAGCGTCGCCTGCGCCTGGGTCACCGAAACCGCCGGCATGATGCCGAGTTCGCGAAACACGTGGCCGCTGGTGATCCGGCCATAGCCTTCGAGCAGGCCATGGACCAGCACGGGAACGCCGAAGCGCTGCAGCATCAGCGCCAGCAACGGGGTCAGGTTGGCTTCCTTGCGGGCGCCGTTGTAGGTCGGCAGGACAATCGGGCGCACGCGTCCGTGCGGCCGCAGCATGATTTCGGTGCGCTCCTCGGTGGCCGCGAGAAAACCGAGCATCTCGTCGAGCGATTCGCCCTTGACGCGCAGGCCGAGGATGATCGCCCCGAGCTCGAGGTCAGGCACACCGCCATCGAGCATGGCCGCGTACAGGCGTTGGGCATCCTCGGCGGAAAGGTCGCGCGCGCCCTCGGCGCCGCGACCGATTTCCTTGATGTACTGGGCGTAACTCATCGTCTCCTCCAGCCGCGGTCAGGCTGCCGCAGCTTCTTGTGTCCCATATTGTGCCACTATGCGCTTGACATCGGGCACGCAGGACCCGCAAAAAGTGCCGCATTTCAGCTTTTCCTGCAGGCCGGCCAGGTCGGCGCCCTGGGCCAGTGCCTTCTGAATCTGGACGTCGCTGACGTCGGCGCACTTGCAGACGATGTTGCGCGGCGCCACCGTCACCGGCGGCTTGGCACTCGGCGCCAGCGCCAGGCGAATCAGGCTGGCGTCGAGTTCGTCCTCCGCCATCGCCTGCTTCAACCAGCCCTGCGCCAGCGTCTCGCCGGCCAGCCGCACGCCCAGCAGCCTGCCCTCACGGGCGATCGCCTTCTTGGCGATGCTGCGCCGGGCATCCACGTAAACGATGGCCCCGTCGTCGGTATCCATGCCGAACAGGCGGTCCAGTTCGGCGATCAGCGCGTCATCGACGGCAGCGGCCGCCGCTGCCCGGAAAACCACCAGCGGGCTGCTACGTCCGTACAGCGCTATCGTCGCATAGGGAAACGCGGCAATCTTTGATCTGGCTTCCTGCATCAGGACCAGCGCGTCGCTGCGACTGGCGCAGCGACGGACGATGGCCAGCGGGTAAGGCAAGTCGACGCGGGCGATCTGCACCGCCGCATGCTTCAGTTCCGGCTGCATGGAATAGGGGTCGACGGCGTCGCAGGCCAGCGCGTTGGCGCCGGGTGAGTTCATGAACTGGCTGCCCCAGTGCATCGGCATCCAGGCGCGGCCGCGTTGCAGGCCAGGACGCTCGGCGACGCGGACGGTCATTGCGCCGCGGGCGTTGGTGACGCGCACGAGATCGCCGCTTTCCAGGTTGCGATGGCGCATGTCGCAGGGATGCATGGCGAGCAGCGGCTCATCCTCGAGATTGAACAGGCGCGGCACCGTGCCGGTGCGGCTCATGCCGTGCCAGTGGTCGCGCATGCGACCGGAGAGCAGGCTGATCGGCGCTTCCTCGGCCGGCACGTCGGCGGTCGGCCGGTGCTCGACGGCGACGAAGCGAGCCCGGCCGTCGGCGGTCGGGAAACGCCCGTCCTCGTAGAGGCGGACCTTGCCGGCGCTGGCACCTTCCGGGTACGGCCATTGCTGCGGCCCGTCGGCTTCGAGCAGCGCGTAGCTCAGGCCGGTAATGTCGAGGTCGCGGCCGCGCGTAGTCTCGCGGTGCTCGTTGAAGATGGCTTCGGCATCGTCGTAGGGGAACAGCCGGTCGACGCCGGCGTGATCCAGCTTCCGGCCGAGGCGGCGGGCGAAATCGACGACGATCTCCCAGTCGTGGCGTGCTTCGCCGGGCGCCGCCACCGCCGGCCGGACGCGGCTGATGCAGCGCTCCGAATTGGTCACGGTGCCGTGCTTTTCGCCCCAGCCGCTGGCGGGCAGCAGGAGGTCGGCGTAGTCGGCGGTGTCGGTGTTGCCGTAGGCTTCCTGCAGCACGACGAACTCGGCGGCCTGCAGCGCCTCGCGCACGGCCGCTTGGTTGGGCAGCGATTGCGCCGGGTTGGTGCAGGCGATCCAGACCGCCTTGATCTCGCCGGTTTTCAGGCTTTTGAACAGGTCGACCGCAGACTTGCCGGGCCGCGCGGGAACGAAGGGCACGCCCCAGAAGCGCGCCATCTCGGCGCGATGCGCCGGATTGCCGAGATCACGGTGTGCCGACAGGAGGTTGGCGAGGCCGCCGACTTCGCGCCCGCCCATGGCGTTGGGCTGGCCGGTCAGCGAGAACGGGCCGGCGCCCGGCCGGCCGATCTGCCCGGTCGCCAGGTGCAGGTGGATGAGGGCGGCGTTGTTGTGCGTGCCGTGCGCCGACTGGTTAAGCCCCTGGCAGTACAGCGACAGCGATGCGCCGCTGGCGGCGAACCAGCGCGCCGCCTGCAGCAGGTCGGCGGTCGGAATGCCGCAGATATCGGCGGCGATTGCAGGCGGGTAATTTTTGACGATGTCGGCCAGCGCCTCGAAGCCGGTGGTATGCGCGGCGATGTAATCGGGATCGACCAGGCCTTCGTTGATCAGGATGTTCAGCATGCCGTTAAACAGGGCGATGTCGGTGCCCGGCTTGATCGGCAGGTGGAGGTCGGCGATCTCGGCACTTTCGGAACGGCGGGGGTCGGCGACGATGATCTTCAGGTCGGGATTGGCCGCCCGCGCATCCTCGATGTAGCGGAAGACGATCGGATGCGCGACCGCCGGGTTGGCGCCGGCGATGAAGATAAGCCCGGCCTGCAGAATGTCCGCGTAGCTGCACGGCGGCGCATCGGCACCCAGCGTCTGCTTGTAGCCGGCGACGGCCGACGACATACAGAGCCGCGAATTGGTATCGACGTTGTTGGTGCCGATCAGCCCCTTGGCCAACTTGTTGAAGACATAGTAGTCCTCGGTCATCAACTGGCCCGAGATGTAGAACGCGACCGAATCCGGGCCGTGGGCGCGGATGGTCGCGGCGAAGCGCTCGGCGGCTTCGTCGAGGGCAGCATCCCAACTGACGCGCTGGCGTTCGCCGCCGCGCGTCGCGCGGCGCTCAGGATACTGCAGGCGATAGGTCGGGTCGGCGGTCAGGTGCAGGGTCGCACCCTTGGTACATAGGCGCCCGCGATTGGCCGGGTGTTCAGGGTCGCCGCGAACGCCGGCAATCCTGCCCTCCTCGGTTTCGATCAGCACACCGCAGCCGACGCCGCAGTAACAACAGGTGGATTTGACTTCCGTTTTCATGATTTTCCTTCCGGCCTGCCTTAGAGCAACAGGCGTGCCATATAGAAAATCACGGGATTGGGCATAAAAAAGGGAGACTCCTTGCGGAAATCTCCCTGTTTTGGTGCGTAGACCGCAACTAATGTCCCTATTTGATGCGCTGCAGCTTGGGACGCCCTCCTTCAGGGCGTGGCGGCTCCGGATTTTCATCGGCGGCGTCTTCAGGCAACGGCTCTGCGGCCTCCTCGGCCGCCTGGCCGCCTTCGTCACCGACCTCGAAAGCCATCCCGGCGCCGTTCTCCCGCGCATAGATCGCCGACACCCGGTCGACCGGCACCGACAGCTGGCGTGCGACGCCACCGAAGCGGGCCTGGAATTCGATCAGATCGTTACCAATCTGCAACTTGTTGGTCGCATCGGGGCCAAGGTTGAGCACGATCTGGCCATCACGGATGAACTCGCGCGGTACGTTGGTACGCGCATCGACCTGGACCGCGATGTATGGCGTGAAGCCGTTGTCGCAGCACCATTCCCAGATGGCCCGGACAAGATAGGGCTTGGTCGAGGGCAGTTCCATGCCTTACTTGCGCATCGCTTTTTCGGACGGCGTCAGGGCGTCGATGAAACCCTGGCGGCTGAAGATGCGCTCGGCGTATTTCATCAGCGGCGCCGCGGCCTTGCCGAGGTCGATGCCGTAATGGTCGAGGCGCCACAGCAGCGGCGCGATCGCCACGTCGAGCATGGAAAATTCGTCGCCCAGCATGAATTTCTGCTTGTTGAAGATCGGGATGATCTCGGTCAGGCGGGCACGGATTTCCTGGCGCGCCTTGTCGGCGGTCTTGCCGTTCTTCTCGAGCACTTCCATGAACGAGAAGATCTCGCGCTCCATGCCGACCAGCAGCTGGCGGGCGCGGGCCCGCATGATCGGGTCAGCAGGCATCAGCTGCGGATGCGGAAAACGCTCGTCGATGTATTCGTTGATGATGTTTGGCTCGAACAGCACGAGATCGCGCTCGACCAGAACCGGCACGCGGTTGTGCGGGTTGATGACAGCCAGATCTTCCGGCTTGTTGAACATGTCGACATCGATGACCTGGAAATCCATGCCTTTTTCGTAAAGGACGATGCGGCAGCGATGGCTGAATGGGCAGGTGGTGCCCGAGTAGAGGTTCATCATTGGTGTTACCCTCAAAATGAGATTCGGCACCGGGGGCCGGCCGAAGCCAAACCCGCGATGCCGTCAGCTGATCCGTGTTGGATCAGTGAATGTCTTTCCAGTATTCCTTCTTCAAAGCGTAGGAAACCACGAAGAGCAGTGCCAAGAAGGCAAGAACGAACCAGCCCAGGGTACGGCGGAATTCCTGCTGCGGCTCGCCCATCCAGACCATGAAGCCGACGAGGTCGGAAACCGCCTTGTCGAATTCAGCCGGGGAAAGCTGACCGGGCACCGCCATTTCCAGCTTGTGCGACTCATGATCCCGCACCTGCTGGCCCTGCAGCTGCCACAACGGGTTGGGCATGCCGACATTTTCGAACACGACGTTGTTCCAGCCGGTCGGACGGTTCGGGTCACGATAGAAGGAACGCAGGTAAGTGTAGAGCCAGTCGGCGCCGGCGCCGGCATTGCCGGCTTCGCCGCGGGCACGGGCAACGATGGTGAGGTCCGGCGGCGTCGCGCCGAACCACAGCTTCTGCTCGTCGGAACGCGCTGCGACAGCCATCAGCCCGCCGATCTTGTCGGACGTGAACATCAGGTTGTCCCTAACCTGCTGCTCGGTCAGGCCCAGTTCCGTCAGCGTCTTGTAGCGCATGTAGGAAGCGCCGTGGCAGTTCAGGCAGTAATTGACGAACAGCTTGGCACCGTTCTGCAGGGCCGCCTTGTCGCTCACCGAACCCGGCCACTTGTCGAGATGGACATTGCCGCCGCTGGCAAAGGCCATGATCGGCGCGAAGAGCAATGTGATCAGGAATTTTTTCATTTTATGCATCCTCTCACTTCATCGTCACACGTTCGGGGACCGGCTTGAACTTGTCCATGCGGGACCACCACGGCATGCCGAGGAAGAATCCGAAGTAGAACACCGTGCAGACCTGGGAAACCAGTTCGCCCATCGGCGACGGCGACAGCGTACCCAGATAGCCGAGGATGAAGAAACAGATCACGAAGATGGTCAGCATCGTCTTGTAGATCGGACCGCGATAGCGGATCGAACGCACCGGGCTGCGATCCAGCCACGGCAGGAAGGCGAAGATCACGACCGAGGCACCCATCGCCACCACGCCCCAGAACTTGGCGTCGAGGCCGAAGAAGTTCCAGACCATGGCACGCAGGATCGAGTAGAACGGCGTGAAGTACCAGACCGGCGCGATGTGCGGCGGCGTCTTCAGCGGGTCGGCCGGGTAAAAGTTCGGCGTTTCCAGGAAATAACCGCCGCCTTCCGGCGCGAAGAAGAGCACGGCCGAGAAGACCATCAGGAAGACCACGACACCGACGATGTCCTTCACGGTGTAATAGGGATGGAACGGGATGCCGTCGCGCGGAATGCCGTTTTCGTCCTTGTTTTCCTTGATGTCGATGCCATCCGGGTTGTTCGAGCCGGTTTCGTGCAGTGCCAGCAGGTGCGCCGCGACAAGGCCGAGCAGGATCAGCGGGAAGGCGATGACATGGAAGGAGAAGAAGCGGTTCAGCGTGGCATCGCCGACGACATAGTCACCGCGAATGATGATCGAGAGGTCGGGGCCGATGACCGGGATGGCCGAGAACAGGTTCACGATCACCTGCGCGCCCCAGAAGGACATCTGCCCCCACGGCAGCAGGTAACCGAAGAAAGCCTCGCCCATCAGCACCAGGAAGATGCCGACCCCGAACAGCCAGGTCAGCTCGCGCGGCTTGCGGTAGGAACCGTAGAGCAGGCCGCGGAACATGTGGAGGTAGACCACGATGAAGAAGGCCGAAGCACCGGTGGAGTGCATGTAGCGGATGATCCAGCCCCCCGGGACGTCGCGCATGATGTACTCGACGGACGCGAAGGCGATGGGCACGCCGTTGGCGTTCAGCGCGGCATCCGGCTTGTAGTGCATGACCAGGAAGATGCCGGTGACGATCTGGATGACCAGGACCAGCAGGGCCAGCGAACCGAAGAAGTACCAGAAGTTGAAATTCTTCGGCGCGTAGTATTCGGAGAGGTGTCCCTTGTACATCGAGGTTGCCGGGAAGCGGGCGTCGACCCACTCCAGCACGTTGCCCCCGATGGAGCCGTCGGACTTGTACTTTTCGAAATTGCCAGCAGCCATTTCTTACGCTCCCTTTTTGTCTTCGCCGATCAGAACCCGCGTATCGGAAAGATACACGTGCGGCGGCACTTCGAGGTTGGTCGGGGCAGGCTTCGCCTTGAAGACGCGGCCGGCGAAGTCGAAAGTCGAACCATGGCAGGGGCACAGGAAGCCGCCCAGCCAGTTGGCCGGCATCCCTTCTTCGGCACCGGCCTTGAACTTGGAAGACGGCGAACAACCGAGGTGGGTGCAGATTCCGACGACGATCATGTATTCCGGCTTGATGGAGCGATGCTCGTTCTGCGCGTACTGGGGTTGCTGCGGCTTCTCGGATTTCGGATCGGCGACCTGGTCGTCGAGCTTGGGCAGGGTTTCGAGCATGGCCTTGGTGCGGTTGATGACCCAGACCGGCTTGCCTCGCCATTCGACGGTCATCATCTGGCCGGCATCAAGCTTGCCGATATCGACTTCTACCGGAGCGCCTGCAGCCTTGGCACGCTCGGACGGAAGCAAGCTGGAGACGAACGGCACAAGTGCGGCAACCGCACCTACCCCGCCGACGGCCGCGGTAGCGACGATCAGACGCCGCCTGCCGCAGTCCATTTTTCCTTGATTGCTCATAACGCTGACCCCTAAAGGAATTGGATGGGATTAAAAATAAACGCTAAATTATACGACAACGGAACTCGCGATAAAAGCCATTGTCAATCTGCGCAAGTCCTGCGCTCGCGCAATGCCTGCGCCAGAGTTCCGCTATCGACGTACTCGAGTTCACCGCCGACCGGTACGCCGCGGGCGATTCGCGTCACCGTGATGCCCTTCGGCTTCAGCATCGACATGATGTAGTGGGCCGTCGCCTCCCCCTCGTTGGTGTAGTTGGTGGCGAGGATCACCTCGCGCACCGCGCCGTCGAGAATCCGGGACAACAGTCTTTCAAGCCCGAGTTCGCGCGCGCCAACGCCGTCGAGTGGAGAAATGCGCCCCATCAGGACGTAGTAGAGCCCTGAATAGGCCTGCGTTTGCTCCATCATGTTCATGTCGACCGGCGTTTCGACGACGCAAAGCAACGATGCGTCGCGGCGCGGCGACGCGCAACGCTCGCAAATCTCGCTCTCGGTAAATGTGTTGCAGCGCTGGCAATGGCGGATCAATGCCACGGCATGCGCGATGGCGTCACCGAGACGCTGCGCGCCCTTCCGGTCGTGCTGCAACAGGTGGTAGGCCATGCGCTGTGCCGATTTTGGCCCGACGCCGGGCAGGCAGCGCAACGCCTCGATCAGCGCTTCGAGGCCCGATGGATTCACAGGCTCAGAACGGCAGCTTGAAGCCCGGGGGCAGGTTCATGCCGGCCGTGAAGCCGGCCATCTTTTCCTTGCTCAGTTCCTCGCCACGACGAACGGCGTCATTGACGGCTGCCGCAACCAGATCCTCGAGCATTTCCCTGTCATCGAGAACCGAAGGATCGATACTGACCCGGCGGACATCGTGAGCGCAGGTCATCACGACCTTGACCATGCCGGCGCCGGACTGCCCTTCGACTTCGGTCTGAGCCAGCTGCTCCTGCACCTTCTTCATGTTGTCCTGCATCATCTGGGCCTGTTTCATCAGACCAGCCAAACCACCCTTCATCATGTATGTATCTCCGCTATTCGATGGGTTTGATTGACGATTCGACCAGCGAGGCATCGCAACTTTCGATGACATCGCGGACGAAGGAATCCTGTTCGATCGAGGCAATCGCCTGGTCCTGGCGTTCTCGGCGCTCGCGCCCGACGGTTGCCGCCGGGGTATCGGCCTCGGTCTGCGCCAATTCGAAGCGCAACGCGATCGGCCGCCCCAGATAATCGCTCAACGCCTGGCGCAATTTATCGGGCGCCGGTTTCATCTGCAGATGGCCGTGCGCAGGCGCCAGGCGAAGTACGCAATCCCCGTCGCTGAGTTCGCGCAGTTCGCAATGCTGCGCGAGTTCCCGCGCCAGGCCGTTCAACTGGAGCGCGGCGACCATTTCATACCACGGCCCGTTCTCCACGGCGGCACCCCGCGACGTGGGCGGCAGTGCGGCCTTCCCTGGGTTGGCGACTGACTCGGCAACCGTCGCTGCAGCCACCGGCTCGCTTTTGGGAAGCAAAGTGGGCCGCTGAACCGCAGC
>NZ_SSXX01000002.1:207500-480000 GCF_009469615.1 Dechloromonas sp. H13 | reverse complement strand
ACTTCTGGCGGAACCCGCTCCCATGGTGTGACGGGCGGTGTGTACAAGACCCGGGAACGTATTCACCGCGACATGCTGATCCGCGATTACTAGCGATTCCGACTTCATGCAGGCGAGTTGCAGCCTGCAATCCGGACTACGATCGGCTTTCTGGGATTGGCTCCACCTCGCGGCTTGGCAACCCTCTGTACCGACCATTGTATGACGTGTGAAGCCCTACCCATAAGGGCCATGAGGACTTGACGTCATCCCCACCTTCCTCCGGTTTGTCACCGGCAGTCTCGTTAAAGTGCCCAACTAAATGATGGCAATTAACGACAAGGGTTGCGCTCGTTGCGGGACTTAACCCAACATCTCACGACACGAGCTGACGACAGCCATGCAGCACCTGTGTTCCGGCTCCCTTTCGGGCACTCCCAAATCTCTTCGGGATTCCAGACATGTCAAGGGTAGGTAAGGTTTTTCGCGTTGCATCGAATTAATCCACATCATCCACCGCTTGTGCGGGTCCCCGTCAATTCCTTTGAGTTTTAACCTTGCGGCCGTACTCCCCAGGCGGTCAACTTCACGCGTTAGCTACGGTACTAAATGGTTTTACCCACCCAACACCTAGTTGACATCGTTTAGGGCGTGGACTACCAGGGTATCTAATCCTGTTTGCTACCCACGCTTTCGTGCATGAGCGTCAGTATCGACCCAGGGGGCTGCCTTCGCCATTGGTGTTCCTCCACATCTCTACGCATTTCACTGCTACACGTGGAATTCCACCCCCCTCTGCCGTACTCTAGCCTTGCAGTCACAAGCGCAGTTCCCAGGTTGAGCCCGGGGATTTCACGCCTGTCTTACAAAACCGCCTGCGCACGCTTTACGCCCAGTAATTCCGATTAACGCTCGCACCCTACGTATTACCGCGGCTGCTGGCACGTAGTTAGCCGGTGCTTCTTATGCCGGTACCGTCATCCGCACAGGGTATTAGCCCATGCGATTTCTTCCCGGCCGAAAGAGCTTTACAACCCGAAGGCCTTCTTCACTCACGCGGCATGGCTGGATCAGGGTTGCCCCCATTGTCCAAAATTCCCCACTGCTGCCTCCCGTAGGAGTCTGGACCGTGTCTCAGTTCCAGTGTGGCGGATCATCCTCTCAGACCCGCTACAGATCGTCGCCTTGGTAGGCCTTTACCCCACCAACTAGCTAATCTGATATCGGCCGCTCAATCAGCGCAAGGTCTTGCGATCCCCTGCTTTCCTGCGCACAGAATATGCGGTATTAGCGCAACTTTCGCTACGTTATCCCCCACTGAAAGGTACGTTCCGATACATTACTCACCCGTTCGCCACTCGCCGGCACCCGAAGGTCCGCTGCCGTTCGACTTGCATGTGTAAGGCATGCCGCCAGCGTTCAATCTGAGCCAGGATCAAACTCTTCAGTTCAATCCAACTTAACTCGCAATTCACTGACGGTAGATTTCTCTACCTCGATGGATCTCTCCATCCGTGTGATTGCCTTAATACTTTGTTGCGACCGAAGTCGCTTCACATCAAGGCACCCACACCTATCGGTTGTTCAAGTTTTTAAAGATCGTTTGCCGCGCCGTTTCGTTTGATTCGTCAGCAGCAGAGAAGCGAAATTATGAAGCACTCTCTACATCTCGTCAAGCACTTCGTACAACATTTTTTCCGCCCCCCTCTCCGCCGCACCCGCCAAAAACCCCGGCACCGCAGAGAGGTGCGCATTATATACACATCAAAAAAGACGTCAACAGACTTATCGGATTTTCGACAAAAAATGACCCCGGAATTTCTTCCGGGGTCCAACCGAGGTTGCTACAGAGAGAGACGGATTGCCGTCAGGCGTAAGTCGGGGCGAAGGCGGCTTCGGGATTGGCGACCGGCCCCTTCTCGCTCCAATAGGGAGAAAGCTTGCGCAACTGGGCGACGATGGGCGGCACTGCCGCGATCACCCGGTCCACTTCCGCTTCGGTGTTATAGCGGGACAGCGAGAAGCGGATGGTGCCGTGAGCGGCCGTATAGGGAATGCCCATCGCGCGCATCACATGCGAAGGTTCGAGCGACCCCGAGGTACAGGCCGAGCCCGAGCTGCCGGCGATGCCCATCTTGTTCAACAGCAACAGGATGGCTTCGCCTTCTATATATTCGAAGGCAATGTTGCTGGTGTTGGGCAAGCGGTTGCCAGTGTCGCCGGTCGGGAAGCAATGGGTGATCTGGCTGAGGATGCCTTTTTCCAGCTTGTCGCGCAGACGCCGGACCGTGGTGTTCTCCTCTTCCATGTGCTGCATGGCCAGTTCGCAGGCAACGCCGAGGCCGACGATGGATGCCGAGTTCTCGGTGCCGGCCCGCCGCCCCCGTTCCTGGTGGCCGCCGCGCAGCAGCGGGCGGAAGCGGCAGCCGCGGCGCAGGTAGAGGACGCCGATGCCCTTGGGCGCGTGCAGTTTGTGGCCGGAAAGCGAAAGCATGTCGATCCTGGTGTTCTTGAGATCGATGGGAATCTTGCCGACCGCCTGCACCGCGTCGGTGTGGAACATGATGCCCTTTTCGGACGCCAGCGCAGCCATTTCCTCGACCGGGAAGATGGTGCCGGTCTCGTTGTTGGCCCACATCGCCGAGACGATGGCGACGCGGTCGTTCAACAGGGACTTGTATTCGTCCATGTCGATGCGGCCCTTCTTGTCCACCTTCAGCTTGTGGACGATGTAGCCTTCCTTTTCCAGCCATTCGCACAGCGTCAGGATGGCCGGATGCTCGACGACGGTGGTGATCACCGTATTGCGGTCCGGCTGCGCCTTGAGCGCGGAGAGGATGGCCGTCGAATCGGACTCTGTGCCGCAGGAGGTGAAGATGATTTCCGAGTCGTGCTCGGCGCCGAGCAGCGCTTGCACCTGGCCGCGGGCCTTCTTCAGCGCCTTGCCGACTTCGCTGCCGAAGGCGTGGATCGACGAGGCGTTGCCGAAATGCTCGGTGAAGAAGGGAAGCATGGCTTCGACCACGGCGGGATCGCAGCGCGTGGTGGCGTTGTTGTCCAGATAGATCGGTTCCATGGCGCTGTCCTTTGCAATTTCTGTTGGAGTTTGTGTGTAGTGCTCAGGCTTCGACCGGCATGTGCGACGACGGCAGCACCTGCACCAGTTCGCCGAGCGTTTCGATCATCTTCTGCTGGATGCCGCCCAGGGTGGCCGCTTCCATCATGCAGCCGGAGCAGGCGCCCTTCAGGTGCACGTAGATCTTCTTGCCCTGGACGTCGGCCAGCTCGACATCGCCGTGGTCGCGCTGCAGCATCGGACGGACCGATTCCAGCACTTCCTCGATCTTCTTGATCTTCTCGACGATCGACAGCTTCTTGCTCGGCGGCTTGGGCGCTTCCGGCGTCGCCGGGCAGGCCGGCGGCGGCGACACTTCGCCGGGGCCGGCGCGTTCGGCCTTGATCTTGGCGAGGATTTCCTCGATGCCTTCATGGCAGGCCGCGCAGCCGCCACCGGCCTTGGTGTAGAAGGTCACTTCCTCTACGGTATTCAGGTCATTGGCCTTGACCACGTCCTCGATCATGACGGCGTCGATGGCGAAGCACTTGCAGATCAGGGCGCCCTCCTCGTGGTCGTCAGACCATTCCTCGCCGCGGTAGTTGGCGATGGCGGCCTGCAGGGCTTCGCGGCCCATCACCGAGCAGTGCATCTTTTCCGGCGGCAGGCCGTCGAGATAGTCGGCGATGTCCTGGTTGGAAACCTTCAGGGCATCGTCCAGCGTCATGCCCTTGATGATCTCGGTCAGCGCCGACGAGGAAGCGATCGCCGAACCGCAGCCGAAGGTCTGGAAATGCGCGTCCTGGATGATCTCGGTTTCCGGTTCGACCTTCAGCATCAGGCGCAGCGCGTCGCCGCACTGGATGGAACCGACATCGCCGATGCCGTTGGCTTCTTCCAGCGGACCGGAGTTGCGCGGATTGAAGAAATGTTCGCGGACCTTGTCAGAGTATTCCCACATGGCGAGCGCTCCTTAGACCGAGAAAGAGGAACCGCAGGAGCACTGCGAGCTGGCGTTCGGGTTGTCGAACTTGAAACCGGTATGGGTGAGGGTGTCGACGAAATCAATATTGACGTTGTCGATCATCGGGAAGGTCATCGGATCGACCAGCAGCTTGACGCCTTCGACCTCGAGTTCCCAGTCGTCGTCGGCCTTCTCGGCTTCGAGTTTCATGCCGTACTGGAGGCCGGAGCAGCCACCGCCCGAAATCACCAGGCGCAGGCCGATGACCGGCGTTTCGGAACCGCGGATAAAGCGTTGGACAGCCTTGATGGCAGCGGGGGTCAGATTGATCATGGCGATTCTCCCAGAGTAGATGGGCTGTTCATTGCAAGCCCTGTGCCATCCCGCAAAACCACTACAACCAATTGAATTCATTGAATTGTTCGCCGAACCGGCGTTGTCGCATTTGCGACAATCAACCGAGGACGTGTTCGTAGGCGCGCCGCAGCAGGTTGCGCTCGACTTCGCTCAGGAGACGCGATTCGGTGATCGCGATGAAGCGGCTACGGGTCCGCTCGGCCGCCGCGAAGGGTGGATCGATGTCGGCAAAGGCGGCAAGCAGCACCGGCACGTCGCCGGCCGGCGTATCGACCCAGGCGCTGAACTCGGCCACCGGCTCGATGGCGCCTTCGGGCAGGCCGAGGTGGATTTCCGCCTCGCGCACGACGGCAGTCGGATGAAAACGAAGGGTCGGCGAATAGTCCTCGTCGCGCAGCGCCGCGAGGGCCGGCAGGGGGCTGAAGGCGATGACGCCGGCGCTGAAGCAGAGAAAGCGGACGCGCCCGCTGGTCCTGTGTTTGTGCATCAGGATGAGGCGGGGCAGAACGCTCATCGCCTACTTCAGGTAGTCGGCGATCACGGCCTCGCCGCGCAGTTGCTGCGGTCGACCCCAGATTTGCACCGAATCCACATAGCTGTCCCCGTTGGCCGGATGTGGCAGCAGTACCTGGTATTCGGCGAAGACGCGGCCGTCGGGAAAGAAGGTCGCCTTGCCGAAGCGCTGGCCGCCACGCCAGTAGGCGACGACGCTGACCTCCTGCGAGAACGGATCGGTCGTTTCCTCGAATGTCGCAGCGGCCCAGACCGGCTCGTCGCCGATCGATAACCCAAGTTTTTCCACCTGGCCGCGCAGGGCGCTGCACACCGCCTCGCCCTGCGCGGCCATGGCGGAAACTTCGGAAAGCCGCGGCATGCCTCAGGCCGGCGCGTAGGTGTAGCAGTCCTTCGGACAGACACGCCCGCAGGAGCCGCAGCCGATGCAGTCCATGGGATTGGCGAGCGACATCACCATCATGTTGTCGTCGTCATCGTCATCGTCGTCATCGAGTTCGCGCTCGACCAGGTCGAGCACGTTGCGCGGACAGACCTTGTAGCAGCGGCCGCAGCCGATGCACTTGGACTGGTCGAGATGAGTGGCGAATTGCGGCGTCCATTCGACGCCGCCGCGGGTGAGTCCGGTAATCATGCGGGTTGTCCTTTCTGGGCGGCGGCCAGGCGGGCGTTGGCATCGGCCCAGGCCTGGCAGGCCTCGAAGGTGGATTGGGCGATGCCGGGAATCTCCTGGTAGGCCGCCGGCAGGCGATCCTCCACGAGGTCGTGCATCTGCGAGGCCCACTCGGAAGCGATGCGCTTCAGCTTCTTCACTTCCTTGTCGAGGGCGGCGATTTCTTCATCGCTCATCACTGCCTCCGCTTACAGGCCGGCGACGGCCGGATACTGGCCGATGCGCTCGAGGGCGACGCCGAGGATCTTGTCGGCCTCGTCCTTCATCTTGGACAGGCTGGCGAAACCGAAGCGATGCACGTCGCGCAGGGTGCGGTCGACGGCGACCAGCTTGCCGACGGTGATCAGGGCGCGGCCGAAGCCTTCGTGCGTCAGATGCACCAGCGGCACGGCGAGCAGCTTGCACTCCTTCTCGATAAGCACGGCGATGGCGTTGTAGAAGGCCTTGACGCGGGCGATGGTGACGTCGTCCGGATCACCGACGAGCGGAATCTCGGCCTTGCGCTCCTTGGTCAGCACGTAGGGATCGAGGATCTTCTCGACGCTCCAGCCCTGGTAGGTGCCGTAGGTGTCGAGGGCGCGCATCTGGCGGGCCATCTCCTTGATGAAATCGGTGTCGAGGATGGGGTCGCGTTCGAGTATGGCTTCGCTCATGGTCTTACTCCTTGGGGAATGCGTTGGAATGGTTGGAAAGCGGAATCAGCTGCGGCGCCGGCAGCAGGCCGGGCGCCAGCCCGATGACGAGGCGGGCGATGGCCAGCGCGACCAGGAAGCCGGCGATGGCCCCGAGCGCCGTGGCGCCATCGGAACCTTCGAGCAGCGAGCCGAGCCAGGCGCCGAACAGCATGGCGAAGGCCGGAAACAGGTAGCCGAGCAGCGCCGACAGCGTCAGCTTGCTCTCGGGCAGGCCGATCAGCACGAGGTCGCCGGCCTTGACGTCGCCGCCGACCGGCAGGGTGAGCAGGGTCGCCGGCCGGCCGCCGGCCATCTTGCCGATGCCGCAGCTGCTGCCCTGCCCGCAGGACGAGCAGCCCGCCGTCTCCATGGCGACGATGGCCTTGCCGCCCTCGACGCGCTGGACGATGCCGCGGTGTTCGATCATTTTGGCGCTCATCCCTCCCACCCCTCTTCTTCCATGCTGGCGAAGCGGTCGGCATCGCCGGCCCTGGTCTGGGCGGCGATGGCGCGGTCGATCCAGGTGACGCCGCCGGCGCTCATGGCCCGGGAAATCTCGCCCAGGAGATCGTCGACCGCATCGACCTCGTCGACGCGGATCGGCTGGATGCCCTTGGCCATCAGCTTCTTGATCGCCGAGGCGCCGATCGCCATCACGTACACCGCGGCGCAGCCGGCGAGGAAATCGACCTTGGCGCCCAGCTTGTCCTCGTTGCCGTCCATCGCCTCCTCGGCGAACTCGGCGACGCCGACCAGGGTCGCCTTGTCCGGCGTCACTTCGTAGACCACGAAGCCCTCGGCGGCGCCGAAGTGCTGGTTGACCCGGGTCCGGTCGGTGGAGGCGAAGGCGACCTTGAGCACGGCTTCCGGCTCCTGCTTAATGGACCAGACCAGCTGCAGACGTCGAGAGGACATGGCGCTCACCGGGGCGGGAATCGGCCCAGTAGATTGATCGATAGGGTTCGAGTTCATGGTGTTGTCCCAGCATGAGATTGGCGAGATCGAACAGGGCCTGCCGCGTGCCGCGGTAGCCCACCCAGGTGCGGGCATAGCCGCCCACGTGGTCGTATTGCGGAAAGCCGGCGCGCAGCAGCGGCAGGCCCAAGCGGCTCGCCGTTTCGGCGGCATGGGAGTTGGCCATGATGAATTGCGCGGCGCCCTCCCTGGCCTGCTTTTCCATGTCTTCGAGGTCGCCGATGATGACCTTTCCAATCGGCAGGCCGGCCAGGCTGTCGTGCTTGTGCGGGCTGACGGCGGCGACGATCTCGGCGCCCATGCCGGTCAGGAAGCGCACCTGCATGCCGAGCAGGTCGGGGTCGGCGGCCAGCGCGACGCGGGCAAAGCCGATCATGAAGTGGCAGTCGACCATCGCATCCTGCAACTGGGCGCGCTGGCGCTCCAGCCTTTCCGGCACCGGCTTGCCGGAAATCTCCGCCAGCGCCTGCGTGAATTCGTCGCAATCGTCGAGGCCGAGCAGGCCGGCGAAGCGGTAATCGGGCACCCCGGTACGTTTCTTCAGGATGTCGGCCGCCTTGTTCAGCGACGGCCCGACCACGAGGGTTGCGGTCGACTCGCCCATGATGCCGATTTCCGAACGCGGCGTACCGCCGAGGGTCAGCGACGATGTTTCCGCCTCGACCAGGTGGCCGTCGAGCGAATCGCCGATGTCCGGCACGACGATGGCGCGCAAGCCGAAGGCCTCGATCCACTCCCTGATCGCCTCGATGTCACCCGGCGTCAGCATCGCCGAAGCCAGCACATTGACCTGCTTCGGCCGCTTGCCGGCGCTCTGGCCTTCCGGCACCAGCGTTTCGATCAGCGATTCGATGGCCAGTGCGTAGCCGCTTTCCAGGCAGCCGACGTAATCCGGCGTATTCACCGGGACCACGGCGACGTGGGCGAACTCCGGGTGCGCGGTGCGGAAGTCGCGCAATGCCCGCCGGATGTCGGTGCCCTGGGTTTCCGAGAGGCCGGTGGTGACCAGCCCGATGATGTCCGGCTTGCTCTTGTCGGACAGCACGCGCAGCGCCTCGACGATGTTCTCGTCAGCGCCCATGATGGTCGATACCTGATCCATCGCCGTCGTCTGCAGCGGAATCGGCTCGCGGAAGTGGCGCACGAAGAAGACCTTGCCGAAGGCGGTGCACCCCTGCGAGCCGTGCATCAGCGGCAGGCTGCGGGCGAGGCCGAGGAAGGCCAGCGAGGCGCCGACCGGCTGGCTGACCTTGAGCGGATTGACCGCCAGCGCCTTCTTGGAATGGACGATTTCTGCCATGTCGCGCTCCTCAGGCCGCCAGCACGGTGCCGGGACCGCTCTGCCGGGCCCACGGCGCCGGCTTGCGCACCGCCTGCCAGACCGGGCTTTCCATCGACAGCGCCAATTGCCGCGCCAGTTCGACCATGCCGGTGTAGCCGGCGTAGCCGAACTCGCGTTCCTGGTTGATGTCGAGGAAGGGAATCCGCGCCTTGAGCGCCGTGTAGAGGTTGCGGCCGCCGGCGATCAGGATGTCGGCCTTGTACTCGTGGTAGGTGGACAGCAGCGCCTTCGGACTGCCGTCGTCGATCATCTTGGTGTCCTCGCCCATCAGTTCGCGGATGCGCGCCTTGTCCTCTTCCGTGGACTTCTTGGTGCCGGTGGCGACGACCTTCATGCCGAGATCCTGCAGCGCCGAGACGATGGACCACGACTTGACGCCGCCGGTGTAGAGCAGCACGCGCTTGCCGGTCAGGCGCTCGCGCCACGGTTCGAGGGTGGCCTTCGACTTCGCTTCCTCGCGGGCGATCACCGCCTCGGTACGCGCCGTCAGGTCGGGATCGCCGAGCATCCGGGCGAAATCGCGCAGCGCGTTGGACATGTCCTGGACGCCGTAGAAGCTGCCCTCGAAGAACGGGATGCCGAAGTTGTCTTCCATCTTGCGCGCCACGTTGAGCAGCGCCTTGGCGCACACCACCATGTTCACCCGGGCGCGGTGCATGGTCTGCACCTCGTGGAAGCGCGAGTCGCCCGACAGGGTGCACAGGATGCGCAGGCCGAGTTCGTCGAACAGCGGCGCGACATGCCAGAACTCGCCGGCGATGTTGTATTCGCCGATCAGGTTGACGTCGTAGGTCGGCAGCCCGTCGGCGCGCGGCGCGGCGGGCACCGGCTCGCGGGTGCCGATGACGTGCTTGAACATCGCCTCGCCGGCCAGCCGGTTGCCGAGGTTCTTGGTGCCATAGAAGCCGGCGGCATCGACCGGCACGACCGGAATGCCGGCGCGCTCGCTGGCCGCCTTGCAGACGGCGTCGACATCGTCGCCGATCAGCGCGGTGACGCAGGTGTTATAGACGAAGACCGCCTGCGGCGAATAGCTGTCGACCGCCTGCTTGATGGCATGGAACAGCCGCTTCTCGCCGCGGCCCATGACGACGTCGGTCTCCGACAGGTCGGTGGTCATGCCGATGCGGTAGAGCGTGGCGCCCGAGGAACGCGTGCCGCGGTTGTCCCACGACGAACCGGCGCAGGCGATCGGCCCGTGCACGATGTGGGCGACGTCGGCGATCGGCAGCAGCGCGATCTGTGCGCCGTCGAAGGAACAGCCGCCGGCGGTCGCGCCCGGTTTGGGCTTGGCGCAACCCGACTTTTCCTTCTTGTTGTGGCTACAGGCCGGCTCGTCGAGCAGGGCCTGGATTTCGCTGGCTTTCATGCTGTTCTCCAGAGGTCCGGACAGCATTTAGCAAGACGGGTGCCACCTTCAATTCATTGTTTTACAAAGGTTTTCAAGGCACGGGGATTGTCACGAATGCGACAATCCCCGGCCGGCGCGACAAATCGCCTTACAGGGCGAGCTGGTCGCGCAGCCTGGCCAGCAGCTTGGGCCCCATGCCCTTGGCCTTGCACACTTCGTCGAGGGTGGCATACGGCCGGGCAGCGACGATGGCGCGGGCGACGGCGGGCGGCAATCCCTTGACGGCACTCAATTCGGCCTCGCTGGCGGTGTTGACCGAAACCGCCTTGCCGCTTGCCGGCTTGGCGGCGCCCACCTTGCCGGCCGGCTGCGCGGCAGGCTTTTCGGTCCTGGCAGCCGGCGCCTTGGCGATCTCGGCGGGCTTTGCCGCAACTGCCGGCCTCGCCGCGGCAGCGGGTTTCGCTTTAACGAGCGTCGCGGCAGCAGCAGCCGTGCCCGTGACCGCCGGTTTGGCTGCGGTCGCCGGCTTCGCCACGACGGCCTTTTCAACCGTGGCCGGTGCGGCGGCGAAATTGCGGTAATCGCGCGTCACGTAGCCGGCCGGCGTCCATTCGCGCAGCATCACGGTCAGCGCGGCACCCGCCGCCGGCATGGCGCCGGACAGGGTGAACCGGTTGGCGGACCACTCGCCGCTACCGCCCAGCACGCCGAGGACGAGGCTGGCCACCGGGCTGCCCGACCAGCTGCCACCGGCATAAGGCGCATCCAGCGCCCAGACTTCGAGGACAAGCGTGCCGCTCAGGTTGTCGGCCGCGCGCGGATTGGCGATGGTCTCGATCGCCAGTTCGACGGCGCCATCGGCCACCTTGCAGTCGACCTCGCCGACCAGGCGCGGCTGCAGGAAGCTTTCACCGGCCGGATAGACCGCCAGATCGCGGACCTGCGGCCGGCCGTCGGCGGCGCGGGCGACCAGCGCCAGGGCGAGCGACTGGCTGGCCGGGCCGGCCGGCGGCATGGCGCTGCAGTAGCCGCTGGCCCAAAAACGGCCGGGCAGCGGCTGGATCGGCAATTCGGCGACCTTGACGCCGGCCGGCTCGGCGCCGGCAAATCCGCGGTCGCTGGCCCACAGCTGCAGCGCCCAGGATTGCGCCGCCGTCAGTTCGGCGTCGGAAAAATCGATCTCGGCGTTGAGGTGGACGAAATCGCCGTCGAAGCGGTAGCCATGCGTTTCGCCGAGGCGGGTGGCGGTGTCGGGGGAGGAAATCGGGGTCATGAACGCAACCTGTTCTTGCTTTGAAAGGGCGCGCATTATAGGTGCTAAATATTGTTCTTTTTCATGCAGTTACATTAAATTTTCAGGGCACCGACATGGTGCAGGAAATGCTCGTTTTTTGTCGCAAACACGACATGAAAAAAGGGGCTCCGCAGAGCCCCTCCTGATCCTTGCCGGCCGACAAGGATCAGTGACCTGGCGCTTCGAGCGGGACGGCCGGCGGTGCCGCCTTGTGCGGGGCTTCCGGATGCCAGCCGAGAACGGCGAGCAGCACGGCGAAGCCGACGACGTAGGCGAGCATCACATGCCAGCCCTGGCGCACCCAGTTCACCGCCGACTTGGCTTCCGGATACATGTTGGAGAGGGCGACGCCGGCCGACGAGCCGAACCACAGCATCGACCCGCCGAAGCCGACGGCATAGGCCAGGACGCCCCAGTCGTAGCCGCCCTGGCGCAGGGCCAGCGCGGTCAGCGGGATGTTGTCGAAGAGCGCGGAAATGAAGCCGAGCGTCAGCGCCGACTGCCAGGAGGCGGCCGGTAGCTCCTCGACCGGCATCATCGAGGCGCAAAGCACCAACGAGAGGAGGAAGATCGAGCCCTTGACGGTTTCCGGCAGCACTTCCCAGTCGTGGCGACGGACCGGGATGGTCAGGATGATGGCGGCCCAGACGGCGACGCCGATGAAGGGAAAATGCTCGGCCAGTTCCGGAACGCGCAGATTGATCGTGACATTGGTCGCCACGGCGAAAACCAGCATCAGGCCGACGATGAAGATGCGCCCCCAGTCGACGTGGGTGTGGGCATGGGAGTGTCTGATGATCGGCGAGTAGGCATGCTGCTGGCGGGCGGCGAAGTAGCCGACGATGAGCAGCGCGACGCCGGCCGCGACGTAGGCGTCGAGCACGGTGAGCGGGCTGACGCCGTCGATCCACATCATGGTCGTCGTCGTGTCGCCGACCACCGAGCCGGAACCGCCGGCGTTGGATGCCGCGACGATCGCCGCCAGGTAGCCGATGTGGACCTTCGCCTTGAACAGCTGGTGCGCCATCGCCCCGCCGATCAGCGCCGCGGCGATGTTGTCGAGGAAGCCGGAGATCACGAAGACCATGACCAGCAGCACGAAGCCGCCCTTCCAGTCATCCGGCAGGAACTTCGGCAGGATCACCGGTACGTGGCTCTTCTCGAAATGGCGGGCGAGCAGCGCGAAGCCGGTGAGCAGGCAGAACAGGTTGGTCAGCGTCACCCATTCATGCCCGAGATGGCCGACGAAGCCGGCCACCCCGGCGCCGGTCTTGAAGCCGGTGAAGAGGATCTTGTACAGGCTGATCGTCGCCAGCCCGGTCAGCGCCACGTAGAGCGTCGCATTGTGGAACAGCGCGACGCCGAGCAGGGTCAGCGCGAACAGGATGAAATCCACCGGGATGCCGGCCAGCGTCGGCAGGTTGCCGGCGGCGTGGGCGGTTGCGGGGAAGATCGAGAAACAGAGGACGAGCAGGGGCAACGAGCGAAACATGCGGGACTTTCGGAAGGTTTGGAAACTAATCTTCGTCGGCCATGTCCTTGCGGGGCACGGTCGCCGGGTCGGCAATGATAGCGCGGTAGATCTCGATGCGATCGCCCGCCTTCAGGGCGGCGTCGAGCTTGACCAGGCGCCCGAAGACACCGACCTTCTGGGTCGCCAGGTCGATGTGCGGGAACTGCTTGAGGATGCCCGAACGTTCGATCGCGTCGGTTACGGTCGACTCGTCCGGCACCTCGATATTCAGCCAGATCTGCTGGCCGGGTTCGGAATAGGCAACGCCAATCTGCATCTTCGTTCTCCTCAGGCGGCGACCGGCTCGGCCCGTGCCGCCGCGCGTTGTTCAAGGCGCCTCTCCATGACCCGCTTGCCGGCGAGCAGAAAGCCGAGGATGGCGAAGCCGCCCGGCGGCAGGATCATCAGCAGGGCGCCGCCGTAGCCCGGCAGCTTCATTTCGAGGAAGGCGAAGGACGGCCCGAGCAGGTTGGAGGCCTGCGCGAACAGCGTGCCGGCGCCGAGGAATTCGCGGATCAGGCCGATCACCGTCAGGGCGCCGGTGAAGCCCAGCCCCATCGCCAGCCCGTCGACCGCCGACGCGACGACGCCGTTCTTGACGGCGAAGGCTTCGGCGCGCCCGAGGATGGCGCAATTGACGACGATCAGCGCGATGAACAGGCCAAGCACCTTGTAGAGGTCGTGCAGCCAGGCGTTCATCGCCATGTCGACGATTGTCACCAGCGTCGCGATCAGCACTACGAAGACCGGGATGCGCACCTGCGAGCTGACCGTATGGCGGATCAGCGAGACCAGGATGTTGGAGACGACCAGCACCGCCGTCGTCGCCAGCCCCATCCCGAGGCCGTTGGTGCCGCTGGTCGTCACCGCCATGGTCGGGCACATGGCCAGCAGTTGCGCGAACACCACGTTCTGCCCCCACAGCCCTTCCTTCATGATGCTGCCGTAGTTGTCGCTCATAATTGGCCTCCGAGAATTTCCTTGCGGTGTTCAGCGTAGAACTCCAGCCCGCCCTTGACCGCCTTGACCACGGCGCGCGGCGTGATGGTCGCACCGGCGAACTGGTCGAAGATGCCGCTATCCTTCTTGACCGCCCATTTTTCCGGACTCGGGTCGCCCAGCGAGCGACCGTCGAAGCCCTTCACCCACGGATCCTTCTTGACCTCGATCTTGTCGCCGAGGCCCGGCGTTTCGCTGTGCTTGAGGACGCGCACGCCGAGCGTCCGGCCGTCGCTGTCGACCGCCATCAGCACCTGGATGTCGCCCGCGTAGCCGCGCTCGGCGACCTTGAACAGCGCCGCCCTGACCTCGCCGCCCGAGCGGGCGCGGTAGATGGTCACGGTTTTGCCGCCTTTTTCGAGGTCGACCGTATCCGTCAGGAAATCGTTGTCGGCCATGCCCTGCGGCAGGACTTCCGACAGCGAGTCGCGCAGGTCCTTGGCCTCGGCGGCGGCAATCGCCTCGCCGGTCGCCGCCGAGGCCCAGGCCAGCGCCCCGCTGGCGAGCAGCGCGAAGGCGCCGAGCAGTAGCGGCTGGTAGCCCATCTTCTCGCGGAAGGCTTCGAAGTTCATCTCAGTTCCCCCTGCTTTCCGGAATATCGAGCGGCTTGCCCTTGCGGTCGCGGCCGAGGATGCGCGGCTTGACGAAGCGGTCGATGACCGGCGTCAGCGCGTTCATCAGCAGCACGGCGAAGGCCATGCCCTCGGGGTAGCCGCCGTAGCTGCGGATGACCCAGGTCAGCAGGCCGATACCGAGGCCGAAGACGATCTGCCCGGCCGCGGTGTTGGGCGAGGTCACGTAATCGGTGGCGATGAAGAAGGCGCCAAGCATCGCCGCCCCCGACAGCAAGTGGGCTGAAACGCTCAGGTAATGCGTCGGATCGACGGCGTGGCCGATGGCGGCGGGAATCGCCAGGCCGGCCAGCACGGCGACCGGCGTATGCCAGGTGATGACGCCGGCGAGCAGCAGGTAGAGCCCGCCGCCGAGGATCAGCAGCGACGCCGATTCGCCGAAGCTGCCGGCGCGCGTGCCGAGCCACGACAGCGCCGGGGCGCCGCCGCCGGCCAGCGAATGCAGCAGGTCGATGCCGCGCGACATCTCGGTCTTGGTGTAGCCGAGCAGCGAGGCGCTGGCCATCGCGTCCGGCTGCGGCAGGCTGGTCAGGAAAATGCGCAGGCCATCGATGAAGTCGGGCGCCGCCAGCGAGGTCAGCGGCAGCGGATGGACCCACTGCGTCAGCGGCACCGGGAAGGAGACGAGCAGCGCGACGCGCGCCACCATCGCCGGGTTGAAGACGTTCTGCCCGACGCCGCCGAAAACCTGCTTGCCGATAACGATGGCGATGAAGCTGCCGACCACCGCTACCCACCACGGCGCCCACGGCGGCAGCGTCAGCGCCAGCAGCCAGCCGGTGAGCGCCGCTGAGCCGTCGAACAGCGTGCGCCGGATGCGGGTGACGCCCATCAGCTTCAGCGACAGCGCCTCGAAACCGAGGCAGGAGAGGATGGTCAGAAGCCACAGGAAGAAGGACGGCCAGCCGAACAGCCAGAAGCCGTAGAGCGTGGCCGGCGCCAGCGCCAGCTGGACGCGCAGCATGGTGCGGATCACCGAGTTGCCGCCGTGGGCGTGGGGGGAGGCGACCGGCTGGGCGGTCAGGGTGGCCGGGGTCATGCGGTGGCTCCTTTCGGGGTTGGCTGAACCGCAGGGTTTTGGGCAAGCGCTGGCTTCCGCGCCTGACGCGCGGGAGGTCTTTTCTGATGCGTCGGGTTCCGCCGTTGATCGGCGGGCGTACTTTCTTTTGTGTGGCCAAAAAAAAGTAGCCAAAGAAAAAGCCCCCCCTGGGTCGGTGCCCGGCTGCGCCGGGTTCCCTGCGCTACTCGACGCTGGCGGGGGCTGCGGAACTCGCCCCTGCGGGGCTCAGACAGTCCTCGCCCTTTATCCGCCAGCGCCTGCGTTGCTCGGCACCTCTCAAGGGGCCCGAAGAACCGGAGGGAGTGTTGCGGTCGACGGGCAAAAATGGCCGTTTTTCTGGGTCGACCGCAGCAGGCAGAGCGGTTGTGCCGCGACGCCTTTCCGGGTCCCCATGTGGAGCGCCGAGCAACGCAGACGGGCCGGGGGTAGTCGGCGAGGACTGTCTGAGGGGCAACGCCCCGAGTTCCGCAGCCGCCCGGCCCGTCGAGTAGCGCAGGGGAGTCGGCAACGCCGACCGCGCAACCTGGGGTCGCCTTTTCTTTGGCTACTTTCTTTTGGCGAAGCAAAAGAAAGTACGCCCGCCGGCAGGCGGAAAGCCGCGCATCAAAAGAAGTCAATACCCTCATGCCACCTCCCCAGCCGAAGCAGGCGCCGCAGAAGCCGCCGCCTTGGCCGCTGCCGCTGCCTCCCGCTCGGCCTTCCGCCTGGCCGCCGCCTCGGCCTTCTCCCGCGCCTCGCGCTCCAGCCTTTCCTGCCGCTGCAACGCGAGCTTCTTGGTCGCCTCGGTGCGCAATTTGGCGCGGTCCTGCGCTGCCAGTTCGCCCTTGGCATGGACGAAATACTGGACCAGCGGAATCTTCGACGGGCAGACGTAGGCGCAGCAGCCGCAGGCAATGCAGTCCTTGAGCCCGATGTCGATGGCTTCGCCGTAGGCCTCGTTGCGGATGCGCGCGCTCATTTCCAGCGGCAGCAGTCCCATCGGGCAGGCCTTGACGCAGGAACCGCAGCGGATGCAGGGGTTCGGCTCCTGCTCGGCCACTTCCGCCGTATCGAAGGCAAGGATGCCGCTGGTGCCCTTGACCACCGGCACGCGCCAGTGGGGAATCTGCAGGCCCATCATCGGGCCGCCCATGACCCGGCGGGCGAGGCCGATGCCATCGCCCTTGAGGCCACCGGCGAAGGCGATGACTTCCTCGGCCAGGGTGCCGACGCGCACCTCGATGTTGCCCGGCGCGGCGGCGCAATTACCGTTGACCGTGACCAGCCGCGCGATCAGCGGCTTGCCCTCGCGGATCGCCGCGCGTACGGCGAGCGCCGTACCGACGTTGTGGACCACCACGCCGACATCGAAGGCCCGTCCGTCGGCCGGCACTTCGTGCCCGGTCAACACCTGGATCAGCTGCTTCTCGGAACCCATCGGGTAACGCGCCGGCACCGGCCGGATCTGCACGGTGTCGCAGCCGGCGACGGCCGCCTGCATGGCGGCGATGGCTTCCGGCTTGTTGTCCTCGATGCCGACCAGCGCCACGCCGGCGCCGGTGGCGTGCAACATGATGCGGATGCCGTCGACGATGTCGGCCGCGCGGTCGCGCATCAGGCGGTCGTCGCAGGAGAGATAGGGTTCGCACTCGCCGCCGTTGATGACCAGCGTCGTCACCTTGGCCTTGGCCGCGCCGTTCAGCTTGACTGCCGAGGGAAATGCCGCGCCGCCGAGGCCGACGACGCCGGCAGCCGCAACCCGCAGGCCGACCTCGGCCGGCGCCAGCGCGAAGGGATCGTCGCAGCCGTACAGTTCGCACCACTCGTCGGCGCCGTCGGCGTCGAGGATGATCGCCGGCAGCGTGAGGCCGGAGGGATGCGGCGCAGTGATTTCGGTGACGGCGGCAATCGTGCCCGAGGTCGGCGCGTGGATGGGCGCCGAGACCATGCCCTGCGCCTCGGCGATCAGCTCGCCCTTCCTGACCTTCTGGCCGACCAGCACGACGGCCCGCGCCGGGCCGCCGAGATGCTGCTGCAACGGCAGGTAGAGCCGGGCCGGCACCGGCATGACACGCACCGGCTGATCGGCGGCCGGCCGCTTGCGGTCGTCCGGATGTACCCCCCAGTCGTCGGCCAGGAAGTGTTTGAAGAGGTTCATGAATCCCATGTCTTATCCTCGTCTGCCCAGGGTCACGCCAACGCCGGCCTGGGCATGACCCAGTGCTGCAGGGTGACCGGCACCGGCTTCATGACCAGCGCCTCGGTCGGGCATTTTTCGACGCAGCTCGAACAGCCGGTGCAGGCCTCGCGAAAGACGTTATGCACCTGCTTGGCGGCACCGATGATGGCGTCGGTCGGGCACACCTTGCTGCAGCGGCAGCAGCCGATGCACAGCTCCTCGGCGACGACGGCGATCTTCGGGCCGTCGTCGGCCATCGCCGAGAGATCGACGGTCAGGCCGAGCTTGGCGGCGATCGCCGCGGCCAGCGTCTTGCCGCCCGGCGGGCAGCAGGTCGGCGCCGCGCTGCCGTCGGCAATCGCGCTCGCCGCGCCCGAGCAACCGGGGAAGCCGCACTGCCCGCAGTTGGAGCCGGGCATCATGGCGATCAGTTCGTCGACCAGCGGATTGCCCTCGACCGCGAGGAACTTGTTGGCGACGCCGAGGATGATGCCGAGGGCGGCACCGAGGAGGGTCAGGCTGAGGATGGCAGCGATCATTGGTCGTGTTCTCCCTTAAACGTTCAGACCGGAAAAGCCCATGAAGGCCAGGGCCAGCAGGCTGATGGTGACGAAGGCAACCGGCGCCCCGGCGAAGGCGGCCGGCACGCGGGCCAGCGCGACGCGCTCGCGCAGCCCGGCGAAGATCAGCAGCACGATGGTGAAGCCGAGCGCCGAGCCGAAACCGTAGAGCAGGCTCTTGAACAGGCTGAACTTCTGCTCGACGTTGAGCAGCGCGACGCCGAGCACGGCGCAGTTGGTGGTGATCAGCGGCAGGTAGATGCCGAGCGACTGGTAGAGGCCGGGGCTGGATTTCTTGATGAACATCTCGGTGAATTGCACCACCGCGGCGATGACCAGGATGAAGGTCAGGATGCGCAGGTAGCCCAGGCCGAGCGGCTGCAGCAGCCAGTTGTCGAGCATCCACGAGGCGCCGGCCGCCAGCGTGATGACGAAGGTGGTCGCCAGCCCCATGCCGAAAGCGCTGTCGACGCTCTTCGACACCCCCATCACCGGGCACAGGCCGAGGAACTTGATCAGCACCACGTTGTTGACCAGGGCGGTGGAGAGTAGCAGGAGGATGAATTCGCTCATGGCTGTCGGATTCCAGTTTTTCCGACAGCTGCGATGCACAAGCCGTGCCAAAACCGGCAATCGCCCGCAATCCCGCGCCGATGCACGCTTCTGCGGTCGACGCACCAAAACAGGGCAAAACTGCGCCGCTGCGAATGTCGCAAACCCGACAGGATTTTCGTCGCATTTGCCGCGCCAGCCTGACATCTGGCCGCCAAGCCGCGGCCCGCGGCGCAAAGGCACGGAAGCTGCTAGAACTAGTTAATTCGCACTAACCCGAATCAACCCGACGCATTCGCCAGGAGCCCACCATGCCGGCTGCAACCCGTGCCCAACAGCCCCCCGTTCAGCAGAAGACGGAACTGCCGCCCGAGGTCTATCGCCAGGCGGTCGACCAGGCCGACCTGGCCATTTCGATCACCGATCCCAAGGCCAACATCCTGTTCGCCAACGACGCCTTCACCCGCGTCACCGGCTACGCGCAGGGCGAAATCGTCGGCCGCAACGAGTCGACCCTGTCCAACCACACGACGCCGCCCGCGCTCTACCAGGAAATGTGGACCGAGCTGGCGGCGCAGCGGCCGTGGCACGGCAGGCTGCTCAACCGGCGCAAGGACGGCGAGCTCTACCTGGCCGAACTGACCATCTCGCCGGTCGTCGACGCGGCGGGGCGGACGACGCATTTCCTCGGCATGCACCGCGACATCACCGAGCTCCACCGCCTGGAGCGCCAGGTGCGCAACCAGAAGATGCTGATCGAATCGGTGATCGACGCCGCGCCGGTGGCCTTCGCCCTGCTCGACCAGAGCGGCCGCGTGATCCTCGACAACCAGGAATACAAGAAGCTGGTCAGCGACCTGCACGCCAAGGAGCCGGCCCACACGCTGCTCGACAGCCTGTCGCCGCACTGGCGCCAGGCGCTCGCCGAAGACCCCGAACGCTGCAGCTTCGCCAGCCGCGAATCGCGCATCGACCGCGCCGCCGGTCGCCCGCGCTGGCTGTCGGTCAGCGCCTCGGCGATCGACATGCACAGCGACTGCGCCGACAGCTATTTCTGCGCCGCCGGCCAGCCCGGGTTGCTGCTGGTGATCACCGACGTCAGTTCGCTGCGCGAGGAACAGGAGCGCGCGCGCGCTGCCGCCCTGCAGGCCGTGCTGGCTGACGAGGAGCGCACCGCCGCCATCCGCGAGGGCCTCTCGGCGGCCATCTTCCGCCTCGAGGAGCCGATGAACGTCATGGCCTCGGCCGCTTCGGTGCTGCAGCGGCGCGACCCGGCCAGCGCCGGCGTCCTGCAGCAGGCGCTGGCGGCCAGCCGCGAGCACATGGAATCGCTGCGCCAGGTGATCCCGCAGAGCCCGCAGGAGATCGTCGTCCGCATCAACCTCAACGAAATCCTGCGCGACGTGCTGGAAATCTGCACGCCACGCCTGCTCGCCGCCGGCGTCGTCGTCGACTGGCAACCGGCCGCCACGCTGCCGCCGATCATCGGCCGCCCGCTGCAACTGCGCATGCTGTTCAAGGCGCTGGTCGACAACGCCATCGAGGCGATGAACGTCAAGGGCTGGAAGCGCCGCGAACTGAGCCTGACCAGCATCGTCGACCACGACTGCATCGTGGTTGCGGTCGTCGACTCCGGCCCCGGCATCCCGCCCGAATGGCGGCACAAGGCCTTCGAGCCTTTCTTCACGGCCAAGAACGGCAGCGGCCGCCACATCGGCACCGGCCTGTCGCGCGCCCAGCAGGTGGTCGCCGACCACGGCGGCATCATCGACCTGGAGGAAAGCCCGAGCGGCGGCTGCGCGGCGATCGTCGAATTCCGTCTCGACGGCGACCCGATCTGAGGCCAGGCGCACCCGAGAACAGCATGCACGAACACATCATCCATTCCGCCGACGACTGTCCGCCCCCCGGCGGCTACTGCCGGACGCACGAACTCAACCTCCTGCTGCTCGCCGCGCTCTACGCGGTCAGCCGTGTCCTCAGCCGCTCGCTCGACTTCAACGGCACGCTGCGCGACGTCCTGCGCGTGCTGCACGACGAGGCCGGCCTGACACGCGGCCTGATCGCCGTCGTCGACGCCGAGAGCGGCAAGCTCAACATCCACACCATCTACACCCCGGACGGCCCGATCCAGGACGACGCCCAGTACGGCCCCGGCGAAGGCGTCATCGGCCTGGTCCTGGAAAAGCCGCGCACCATCAAGCTGGAACGCGCCGCCGACGAGCCGCGCTTCCTCAACCGGCAACAGGTCTATGATCCCGAACTGCCCTTCGTCGCGGTGCCGATCAAGGTCGGCGGCGACCTCAAGGGCGTCCTCGCCGTCCAGCCCGAAGCGCCCGAGGACGGCCTGCTCGAGGAGCGTGCCCAGTTCGTCGAGATGGTCGCCAACCTGATCGGCCAGAGCCTGCGCCTGTCGATGGAAGTCGCGCAGGAGAAGTCGTCGCTGCTCGAGGAACGCGACCTGCTGCGGCGCACCGTCCGCCACCAGTTCGGCTTCGACAGCATGGTCGGGCGCTCGGCGGTGATGCGCCGCGTCTTCGAGCAGGCGCGTCTGGTCGCCAAGTGGAACACCACCGTGCTGATCCGCGGCGAAACCGGCACCGGCAAGGAACTGATCGCCAACGCCATCCACTACAATTCGCCGCGCGCGCGCAACGCGATGGTGCGCCTCAACTGCGCGGCATTGCCCGAGAACCTGCTCGAATCCGAACTCTTCGGCCACGAGCGCGGCGCCTTCACCGGCGCCGTCGAATCGCGCAAGGGCCGCTTCGAGCAGGCGCACGGCGGCACGCTGTTCCTCGACGAAATCGGCGAAGTGTCGGCGCCCTTCCAGGCCAAGCTGCTGCGTATCCTGCAGGAAGGCGAATTCGAGCGCGTCGGCGGCAGCAAGACGATCAAGGTCGACGTCCGCATCATCGCCGCCACCCACCGCGACCTCGAAACCGCCGTCGACATGGGCGATTTCCGCGAGGATCTCTTCTACCGCCTGAACGTCATGCCGCTCTTCCTGCCGCCGCTGCGCGAGCGGATCGAGGACATTCCGGAAATCGCCCGCCACCTGCTGACCAAGATCGGCAACGACCAGAAACGCAAGCTGAGCCTGACCGACATGGCGCAGCGCCGACTGGCCAGTCACGACTGGCCGGGCAACGTGCGCGAGCTGGAAAACTGCCTCGAACGCGCCGCCGTACTGTCCGAGGATGGCAAGATCGACGTCGACCTGATCCGCTTCCCGAGCAGCCGCGAACGCACCCCGCCGCGCCCGCAGCGCGGCCTGGCGGCACCGGTTGCGGTCAACCCCGTTTCCGGGCCGATTTCCGAGGCGGTCGATATCGACGACCCCAACCTCTCGGAAAAGGAGCGCGTCATCGCCGCGCTCGAGCAGGCCGGCTGGGTCCAGGCCAAGGCCGCCCGCATCCTCGGCATGACCCCGCGCCAGATCGCCTACCGCATCCAGACGCTGAATATCGAGGTCAAGCAGTTCTGAACAGCGTGGCCAATTTTGGCCGATGGGACAACCGTGGGTTTTTCCGAACCGCAGGCTAATCAAGGCGTCCTGTCGGGATTGGAGAATGCAGTCGGGCAGCGACTCTTGGATCTAACCCGCGCTCGGCTGCTTCGATTTTTGATCCATTAGGCCGGCAAGTTCAACGGAAAGGCTGTCAAAGGGGAAAGTTTGACCAACTGAGCGGATTTGAAATCACGGCAGCCATGGGCGTGATTTCAATTTTGGCCGTTTTTCCCGGCTGACCGCAGCAAGCAGCCCTCAGCTTCGGTGACCGTCGTTTCCAGTCCGAGCAGGCTTTCCGCCAAGCCGTTCATATTCAACCGTGCCTTTAGTTTCGCTGCCAGCAAATAAAGCCCGCCCAGCTTGCGATGCAGGAAGAGCGCGTCGGCCGGCGGCGTGTGCCAGAAGTCGCGATCCATGCCGAGTACCATACCGGCGTCGCGGATACGTACGCCGAGGTCGGATGTCCCAAAATCGTATTCGCCCATGTGGCCGAGGGGTTCGCAAGCCAGCGCAAAAATGTCGAGGACGGCCTCGCGCTGGCCTTCCTTGATGTCCTGCTGAAAATAGCCGATGGCCATGGCTGCCTCGTTCATGCCCAGCCGGTCGTGACGCATGGCGCAGTTCATCAGTCGCCGATAACTGTCGACCATCGCCACCGGATAGGCGCGGGTAGCGCCGAAGTCGAGCAGGATGATCTGTTGTGATTCTGCCGCATAGCGATAGTTGGCAAAGTTCGGGTCGGTCTGGATCAGCCGGAATTCGAAGATTTCGCGAAACAGCAGGCGAAATAGCAGGCTCACAATGCGATCGCGTTCGCCCTGGGGCAGGTGAATCAAGGTCTCTACCGCATCGCCGTCTAGGCGGGTCATGACCAGGATGTTTTCCGTCGTCAGATCGTCGTGCATTTCCGGCACCATGAACTCGCCGGCATCGGCCAGCAGGCTGGAGAACTGCATCATGCAGGCCCCTTCGCGGCGGTAGTCGGCCTCGTCGTGGAGCTGCTTTTTCGCTTCGTCGAGCAGCGGCTTGATGTCCAGAGACTTCGGTAGCAAGCCGGAAACGCGGAGCAAGGTAGCAACGTTGTCGACATCGCTGTCGATGCTGCGGCGGATGCCGGGGTACTGGATTTTGACGGCGACTTTTCGTCCATCCTTGCGTTGCCCAAAATGCACCTGGCCAATCGAGGCCGCCGCCATCGGGGTAAAGGAGAAACGCTCGAAATGCCGATCCCAGCCTTCTCCCCAGTTGGCGTTGAGGGTGCTGACAACCTGGCTCATCGGCATCGGGATGGCATCGGCGCGCAGTCGGGAGAGGATTTCGGCCAGTTCCGGGGGCAACAGTTCGCCGGCATCCATCGACAGCAACTGCCCGACTTTCATCGCCGCCCCGCGCAATTGCGCCAGTTGGTCGGCCAAGCGGCGGGCGTTGGCCGGCGTGAGCAGCAGTTGATGCATTTGCGGCCGCTTGCCCCGGGCAAACTGCCGCGCCCCTTCGGCCAGCATGCTGCCGGCCACCCCGCCGGCCAGCGAACCCAGCCGGGCCAGGCGCGACCAGCGACCGTCGGGAACGGCCGACGACTTGGTTACCCGCTCAACGGCCATGTGGCTTTTCATTTGCCGGCTTCCATTTTTGTGCTTCATCCAGCGTTTCCGCTTCGTTCAGCGGATAGGCGTCGGCGACATAGGCCGGTCCTTTCATCATCATGATGATGAAGGCGGCAATGCCGACGGTGAATACAACCGTCCAGTGCAGGATGACCAGACTGATGACATAAATGTCCGTAGTGGTGACCGCCAGCGCTTCATCCGTGCCGGCGAGCAGCCGGACCAGTAGCGACGGGATGGCGAGCAGCAGCGAGCCGAGCAGGAATGCCCGGGGGAGTCGGCGGAGGACGACACGTTCCTTCCCGGCCGGTGTGCGGGTAAAACCGGGCAGGCGATTGAACAGGTTCATGGCGCGACCTCCATGCAAATCACGAAGTTAAACGCAGGATGCAAAAACACCGGCCACCAGACAGATGACGGCGACGCTGCTCAGGCGCAGGCGGAGCGGCAGGTACCAGCCCGGCAGTCTCGCCTGCCGGGCCAGCCGCAGGTCTTGCAGGTAGTGGGCGATAAAGCCGAAGACCAGCAGTGGCGCGGCCAGCGGTGGCGATAAGAGGACGGCCGGCCAGGCGATCAGGGCCGGCACGACGCTCCACGTGAACCACGCCGAGCGCTGGCGTTCGCTCAGTTCGGGCAGGCTCATCGCCAGTCCCCAGTGCAGGGCGCCGATGAAACTGAGGATGATCGCTCCGTAGGCGTAGAGCGCATCGCTCCATACCGCGCCATGGTGGTAGTCGAGCAGGCTGGCCGGCGCCAGCGCCAGAAAGGGGAGCAGGCCGCCGTAGCCGAGCCAGGCGACGGTGCGGGGCAGCGCGACAGGATTTTCTTCAGCCATGATGCACCTCACTTGACCAGGGGGCGGATGCTGGAAAAACCGCCATCGAGCGACCAGACCTGTCCGGTGACGCGGGCGGCCGCGTCGGAAAGCAGCCAGACCATCAGCTCGGCCAGTTCGTCCGGCGAGCCGATGCCCGGCAGCGGGTACTGGCGGGCGGCACCTTCGCGGGCGGCGGGGCTGGCAATGACCCCCGCCGAGGCCGGCGTTTCCATGATGCCGGGCGCCACAGCATTGATCCGGATGGCGTTGGCGGCATAGGTTGCGGCAGCGCCGCGGACCATGCCTTCCAGCCCGGCCTTGGCGGCGGCGACGGCTTCGTGGTTGGGGGTGCCGATGCGCGCAGCGGCGGATGAGACCAGCACGGCGGCACCGGGGCTGCGGGCCTCGCGCAGGGCGCCGACGAAGGCGGCCAGCGTGTGGAAGGTGCTGATCAGATTGGCGCTCAGGCAATCGTTGAAATCCGCTTCGCTCATGCGGTGCATGGCGCCCAGGCGAATATTGCCGACGCAATGGGCCAGCGCGGTGGGCTGCATCCGGTGATCCCTGGCCGCCTGCAGAATCTGGCGGGCGCCGGCCGGCGTCGAGCAATCGGCGACCACCTGCAGGTGCTGGTCACCGAAGGCTGCCGCCAGGTGCTCTGCCCGGCGGCTGGTGACGATCAGTTGCCAACCCCGGGCAGCAAGTCGAGCCACCATGGCCCGCCCGACACCGCCCGAGGCGCCGGTGACGATTGCCGATCTGGTCATGTCGTTTCCTCGGTTACTTTCATTTCGTCCAGAACGAAATTCATCTGGTTGAACATTTAAGGGCTGATGAGCAAATTATTGTGGTTGCTTTCCATTTTTGTCTAGGACAAAATAAAGTCAATCCAGTTCTCAAAAATTCCCCGAGTCGCGTTCCGAAAGCCTGCCCATGTCGTCTCTTCGCCCTGCCCTCCTCGCCCTGCTCTTCGCCCTGACCCTGGCCGCCTGCGCGACTGCGCCTCCTGACGGCGTGCGGCCGGTCACGTCGTTCGACATCAATCGCTACCTCGGCCAGTGGTACGAAATCGCCCGGCTCGACCATTCGTTCGAGCGCGGCATGAGCGACGTCAATGCCACCTACCAGTTGCAGGGAGACGGCAGCGTCAAGGTCATCAACCGCGGTTACGACACGCAGCGCCAGGCGTGGAAGGAAGCCGTCGGCCGCGCGGTGTTCATCGGCGACAGCAATACCGCGTCGCTGAAGGTGTCATTCTTCGGCCCGTTCTACGGTGGTTATCACGTCATTGCGCTCGATCAACAGAACTATCGCTGGTCGCTCGTCGCCGGTCCGGACCGCGACTATTTGTGGATTCTCGCCCGTGACAGGACGCTGCCGGCCGAGGTTCGCGAACAGCTGCTCGCTCAGGCGCAGGCGCTTGGCTTTGCCACCGACAAGCTGATCTGGGTCGAGCACAAGCGGAACGACACGAATTGACCCGGCCGGTATTCCTGAATGCGCGCCCGGAAAAAATGCGATCTGCCGAGCAAAATCTGCCTTTGCTGCGGTCGACCGTATTTTTGGTGCAAAAAATGGGCGACGGTTTGGGCAGAAGTTAAGTATTGCTCCGAGCGCTGCCGGCGCAATCGCCAGGAAAAGTCATGACCACGCTGCGCCTGATCCTCGGCGACCAGCTCAATCCGGAACACAGCTGGTTTGCGGCGCCCGACGACGCGGTGCTCTACGTGCTGATGGAGATCCGCCAGGAAACCGATTACGTCCTGCACCACGCCCAGAAAATCATCGCCATCTTCGCCGCCATGCGCGACTTCGCCCGACAGCTACGCCTTGCGGGCCATCGTGTGCATTACTTGGCGATTGACGACCCGGCCAACCGCCAATCGCTGGCGGCCAATCTGGATGCGCTGATCGCCGACTATTCGGCCAATGCCTTCGAGTACCAGGCGCCCGACGAATGGCGGCTCGACCAGCAACTCGCCGAGTACACCCGCCAGCTCGGCATCCCCGGCCGGATGGCCGATAGCGAGCACTTCTACAGCCGCCGCGACGAAGCTGCACAGCTTTTTGCCGGGCGCCAGCAATGGCTGATGGAGCATTTCTACCGCCAGATGCGCATGCGCCACGGCGTGCTGATGGCCGGCCCGGGCAAGCCGCTGGGCGGCCAGTGGAATTTCGATCACGACAACCGCAAGCCCTGGCCCGGCCTGCCGCGCGAACCGGCCGACTGGCGTGGTGAACACGATCATTCGGCGCTCTGGCAGAGCATCCAGCTGGCCGGTGTGGCCAGTTTCGGCGAGCCGAGTGCGCAGCATTTTCGCTGGCCGCTGAACCGGGCCGAAGCCTTGCAGCAGCTGGACGATTTCATCGCCGAAGCGCTACCGCATTTCGGCGATTTCCAGGACGCGCTGACCTTTCGCGCCTGGCGGCTTTTCTATTCGCTGCTCTCCTTCGCGTTGAACACGAAGATGCTCAATCCGCGCGAGGTCGTTGCCAAGGCGGCCGCGGATTATGAATCCGGGCGCGTACCGCTGGCGGCGGCGGAAGGTTTCATCCGACAGATACTCGGCTGGCGCGAGTACGTGCGCGGTGTCTATTGGGCCAACATGCCCGGCTACGAAATGCAGAATCATTTCGATCACCAGCGGCCGCTGCCCGCCTGGTTCTGGACCGGCCAAACCAGAATGCGGTGCCTGGCGCACGCCATCGGCCAATCGCTGGAACATGCCTACGCCCACCATATCCAGCGCCTGATGGTCATCGGCAATTTCGCGCTGCTCGCCGGACTGAATCCGGCCGCCGTGCATGGCTGGTATCTCGGCGTTTATATCGACGCCTTCGAATGGGTCGAGCTGCCCAACACCGTCGGCATGAGCCAGTTCGCCGACGGCGGCAAGCTGGCGACCAAGCCCTACGTGTCGAGCGCTGCCTACATCGACCGCATGAGCGATTACTGCAAGGGCTGTCATTACGACAAAAAGGCGCGTGTCGGCGAGCGCGCCTGCCCTTTCAATGCGCTGTACTGGGATTTTTTCGCCCGCAACAGCCAACGTTTGTCGAGCAACCCAAGGCTGGGCATGGTCTATCGTCAACTCGCCGGAATGAGTCCGGCAGCCCTGGATGTCACGCAGGCCAGAGCGGATGAAATTCGGGCCGGAATCGAGGATTTGTAGGGGCGCTTCACCCTCACTCGTCGAACGCATGAATGAAATCCCGCAGCCGCGGGTAGATCTGGCGCTGCCAGCGCTTGCCGTTGAACACGCCGTAATGGCCGACGGTGGCCTGCAGGTGGTGCTGCTTGCGGTATGGCGCCAGCTTGCTGCACAGATCGTGGGCGGCGAGGGTCTGGCCGATCGAGCAAATATCGTCGCGCTCGCCTTCGACGGTGAATAGCGCGGTGCGGCGGATCAGTTCCGGGCGCACCAGGCGGCCCTTATATTCGAGCTTGCCCTTCGGCAGGTGGTATTCCTGGAAGACCTTGCGCACCGTCTGCAGGTAGAACTCGGCGGGCAGGTCCATCATCGCCAGGTATTCGTCGTAGAACTCCTTGATGCCGACCGCGCTCGCCGTCTCGCCGGCTGCATAGTGCGCGTACATCTTGCGGAACGATTCCTTGTGGCGGTCGAGGTTCATGCTCATGAAGGCCGAAATCTGCAGGAAGCCGGGGTAGACCTTGCGCAGGGCGCCCTTGTAGCGCAGCGGGACGGTGCCGATCAGGTTCTTCTCGAACCATTCGATGGGCTTGTCGGTGGCCAGGCGGTTGACCTCGGTCGGGTTGATCCGGCAGTCGATCGGCCCGGCCATCAGCGTCATGCTGCGCGGCTGGTGCGGGTGATTCTCCTCGGCCATCACCGCGACCGCGGCCAGGGTCGGCACCGTCGGCTGGCAGACGGCGACCAGATGGGTATGCGGGCCGAGCCAGTCGACGAAGGCGATGATGTGCCCAATGAAGGCATCGAGGTCGAAAGGGCCGGCGGAAAGCGGTATGTCGCGCACGTTGTGCCAGTCGGTGACGTAGACATCGTGGTCGCGCAGCAGGGTTTCCACCGTGCCGCGCAGCAGCGTCGCGAAGTGGCCGGAAGCCGGCGCCACCAGCAGCACCTTGGGTTCGCCTTCGGGTGCGTTTTCCTTGCGGAAGCGTTGCAGGGTGCAGAAGGGCGTCGCGTACACCGCCTCCTCGCTCACCGCCACGATGCCGTTTTCGGTTTCCACCTTGTCGATGCCGAAGGGCGGGCGGGCGTGGGTCAGCCCGGCCAGCGCCAGCACCTCGCAGGCGGCGGCGGCCTTGCGCAGGCCCTTGCTCTCGGGGAACCAGAACAGGCTGTGATGCAGCCACGGCGCCAGGTGGCGGGCCACCGTGCGCATCGGCGTCGTGAGGTCTGCCAGGGCCTGGTAGGCCTGGTAATGCAATGCAGGGCTGAACGCGGTCATGGTCATGTTTCCGGCAAGTGGGCGACAGCCGATACAAGCAAAGCGCATGCCGCCGGCGGCCAGTCCACTGGCATGTGCCTTGCTAAGAAACAGCCACGCAGCGCGCCCTCGCAGCGCCTTTCCCTTTTTGTGGAGACCGAATCCGATGCCCGTCGCAACCCTTACCCTGAGCAGCAAGAATTACTCGTCCTGGTCGCTGCGCGGCTGGCTGATGGCCCGCCTGGCCGGCATCGACTTCGTCGAGGAAATGGTCGAAGCCGACGACGCCAGCGCCCGCGCCGAACTGCTGCTGCTCGCCCCCTCGGTGCGCGTGCCGCGCCTGACGCACGGCGACATTTCGGTGTGGGACACCCTGGCGATCGGCGAATATCTCAACGAAATCAAGCCCAAGGCCGGGCTGCTGCCGGCCGATGCCGCCGCCCGCGCACACTGCCGCTCGGTGTGCGGCGAGATGCATTCCGGCTTCAGCGCCCTGCGCTCGGCGCTGCCGATGAACCTCAAGGCGCGCTTCCCCAAATTCACCGTCTGGTCGCGCGCCAAGGGCGACATCGAGCGCGTCGCCGAGATCTGGAACGACTGCCTGCAGCGCTACGGCGGCCCGTTCCTGTTCGGCAAGAAACCTACCCTGGCCGACGCCATGTACGCGCCGGTCGCCACTCGCTTCGTGACCTACGACGTCGCCCTCGACGAAGCCTGTGCCGCCTATTGCCAGACCATCATGGCGCTGCCGGCAATGCAGGAATGGATAGACGCCGCCAAGGGCGAGCCGGACGACATCGAGGAACTGGAAATGGAGTTCTGAGGCACCGACGGCACCCGGAAAGTCGCACCATGTTGAAGCGGCGTGCTCGCCACCGGTGCATGGCGGCGACGCTGCCCGCGGGCTTCCTGCGAGACATGCGGCGAACGCCAGGGCAAACCCCGGTTGTCGCATAGCCGACAATGCCTCAATCGGACAAGCCACTGAATTCATTGAATTAACACCTGGCACTACCCTTGCAACAGGCTAGCCATCGACAAGGAGAACAGCATGCCAAGACCGAAGAAACACGTACTCGTCTGCGTCCAGGGCCGCCCCCAGGGCCACCCGCGCGGTTCCTGCCAGGAAAAGGGCTGCGGCCAGACCTGGCAAGCGTTTTCGGACGAATTCACCACCCGCAACCTGTGGGCGTCCGGCTTCCAGCTCACCAACACCGGCTGCCTCGGCCCCTGCCACCTCGGCCCGAGCGTGCTGGTGTACCCGGAAGGCGTCATGTACACCGGCGTCAAGCCGGAAGACGTGGCGACGATCATTGACGAGCACCTGCTCTTCGACCAACCGGTCGAGCGCCTCAAGGCGCCGGCCGACGTCTGGGTCTGAGATCATGGAAACCGTCAGATACGAGATCGGCGACATGGTCTTCGCCGCCGAGGACATCCTCAACGATGGCGGCATGCCCGGCATCGAGGATGAGGAAGGCCTGATCGCCGCCGCCGGCACGCGCGGGGTGATCGTCCATTACGGCGTCGCCGAGATGGACGAAAGCCGGGAAATCTACTTGGTGCAGTTCGAGAATGGCCCCGACGGCAGCCTTGGCCACCCGGTCGGCTGCCTGCCGGAAGAGCTGACCCAGGATGTTGCGGTCGACGCCTGAAAAATGGCAAAAATCGGCATCTTCTTCGGCACCGACACCGGCCGCACGCGGCTGGTCGCCAAGCAGATCGCCAGGAAACTGGGTGATGCTGCCGACGCTCCGGTCAATATCGGCCGCGCCACGCTCGAGCAGTTCCTTGCCTATGAGGCCCTGATCCTCGGCAGCCCGACACTCGGCGACGGCGAACTGCCGGGGCAGTCGACCGGTCTGGCCCAGCCGAGCTGGGAGGAATTCCTGCCGCAGCTGGCCGCCGTCGACCTTTCCGGCAAGGTCGTCGCCATCTTCGGCCTCGGCGACCAGAAGAAATACCCGGACGAATTCGTCGACGCCATCGGCATCATCCACTACGCCCTGGTTGCGCGTGGCGCCCGCCCGATCGGCTACTGGCCGACCGCCGGCTACGAATTCAACGCCTCGCAAGCCGTCGACGGCGAGCTCTTCCTCGGCCTCGCCCTCGACCAGATCAACCAGCCGGTATTGACCGAAGAACGGCTCGACGCCTGGCTGGCGCAAATCCGACCGGAGCTGATGCCATGAACGCCAACCCCTGGGCCGCCCCCAAATCCCGCGAAATCCGCCGCGTCCTCGTATCGCTCGACGAGCGCATCGCCCAGGCCTGCGACATCGTGCCCGACGACGGTGCCGACCCGCATATCGTCACGTTGCGCCACGCCGAGCTCGACAAGCTGCGCGCCCATGTCTACCTGCACGGGCAGCGCACCGGCACCTACGGCATCTTCTACGAATACCCGCATCCGGTGCCCGGCATCCTCGAGTCCGAGGAAAACCTGCCGCTGCCGCAGGTGCTGGCCAGCCTGGCCATGCATTTCGACGCCTGAGGCGCACGCCCGCCCGCTACATGCCGCAACCGCGCGCCAAGCGGCCGAGCGCCCGAATGTCATTGAGGCGCGGCGCCGTTTGCCGCACTATAGCGGGCATCGAACCGCCGCCCGTGAGCCCGCCGTGAACCCGATCACCGCCCCTTCGCCACCAACGATCATCGCCGCCGTGCGCGGCGGTGCCGGTGTCGACGACCTCGTCGCCGGTTTCGCCCTCGCGCTGATCGAACGCGGCTGGCGCGTGCGCGGCCTGATCCAGGAAATGCGCCAGACCGGCAACGGCTGCAGCGTCTCGCTGGTGGACCTCGACGACGGCACGCTCTATCCGATCACCCAGGACCTCGGCAGCTGCTCCGAGTCGTGCCGCGTCGACCCCGCCGGCATCGCCGACGCCACCGCCGTCATGCGGCGCATCGCCACCGAAGGCGCCGACCTCGCCATCTTCAACCGCTTCGCCGGCCTCGAGGCGATCGGCCAGGGCTTCGCCGCCGAAATGCTCGGCATCATGGCCCTCGGCATCCCGGTCCTTACCACCGTTCCCGAAAAGCACGCCGACGCCTGGCAAACCTTCACCGGCGGACTGTTCACCGAACTGGAGCCGAAGCTGGAAGCGCTCGAGAACTGGTTCGTCGAGGCCCGCCGGGCGCTGCCGGCGGACCGCGACCGCTAGGCGCCCGGGCGCTTCAGGCCGGCACCCCGAGAATCACGTTGCTGGCCTTGATCAAGGCGCTGGCCGGGGCGCCTGCCTTGAGGCCGAGTTCGAGCACCGCCTCGTTGGTGACCACCGCATGCACCATGGTGCCGCCGGGCAGCGTGATTGCCACCTCGGTATTGACCGCCCCCTTGCGAATCTCGCTGACGGTGCCGGCGAGCTGGTTGCGGGCGGAAAATTTCACGTCCGCCGTACCGGAAAGCAGCATCACCCAGGGCGCCTTGACGTAGGCGACGGCTTCCTTGCCGACGGCGAGGCCGAGCGCCTTGACGCTGCCTTCCGTCACGATTGCGACAATTTTGTCGCCGCCGGGCAGGGTGAGTTCGATTTCGGCGTTGACCGCGCCATCGACCAATGTGGTGATTTTGCCCTTGAATACGTTGCGTGCGCTGACCTTCATGCTGTTCTCCTTGTCGGGTTGAGGTGCCTGGCCCGGTTCTCGCTATATACAAAACTAAGTAACGAATTATTGTCGGGTTGCCCACAATCTAACGCCAACCGTCTGGTCAATTCAACCATAACGCCTTAGAAAATCTTGAATATTCGCCCACGCCCAACCTAGGTTATAGTCATCGCTATATAAATAAACATATCACGAAGCCATGGATACGAGCCTGCACCGCCTGCGCGGCAAACTTGAAGTCGATAGCGAGTTCGGCACCTTTCTCGGTGACACCCGCATCCGCCTGCTGGAGGCGATCGAGGCGCATGGTTCAATCTCGCGGGCAGCAAAAGCCGTGCCGCTGTCCTACAAGGCGGCCTGGGATGCGGTCGATGCGATGAACAACCTGGCCGACCAGCCGCTGGTGTTGCGCTCGACCGGGGGCCGCAACGGCGGCGGCACGCAGCTCACCGAACACGGGCGCAAGGTCGTCGCGCTCTACCGGGCACTCGAAGCCGAATACCAGGCCGCGCTCGACCGCCTGATGGACAGCATGAACGACGGCCAGGCCAGCGATTTCCGCCAGTTCCAGCAGCTGCTCAGGCGCATGTCGATGAAGACCAGCGCGCGCAACCAGTTCGCCGGCCACATCGTCGGCCTGCGCGAAGGGCACGTCGATTACGAGGTGCGCATCCGGCTCGACGACGAGAACGAGATCGTCGCCGTCATCACCATCGATTCGGCCGAAAACCTGGGGCTGACCATCGGCATGGAGATCAACGCGCTGGTCAAGTCGTCGTCGGTGCTGCTGCTCGACGACCCGACGGTGAGAACCAGCGCGCGCAACCAGCTGTGGGGCGAGATCACGCGCATCCACGACGGCCCGGTCAATGCCGAAATCACGCTGAGCCTGAAGAGCGGCAAGTCGGTCTGCGCCGTCGTCACCCACGACAGCGTCGAGCGCCTCGGACTGGCGGTCGGCGGGCAGGCCTGCGCCGTGTTCAAGGCCTCGGCCGTCATCCTTTGCAAATACGCCTGAGCGGAGTCCCCAGCATGAAAAAAGCCCTGATTTGCCTGTTGACCGCAACCGTCGCCACGCTGACCCACGCCGACGAGGTACAGGTCGCCGTCGCCGCCAACTTCACCGGCCCGATGCAGGTCATCGCCCCGCTCTTCGAACGCGATACCGGGCACAAGGCCGTCCTGTCCTACGGCGCCACCGGCAAGTTCTACGCGCAGGTGGTCAACGGCGCGCCCTTCGAAGTCCTGCTCGCCGCCGACGACGAGACGCCGGCGCGGCTGGTCAGGGAGGGCCACGGCGTCGCCGGCAGCGCCTTCACCTACGCCATCGGCACGCTGGTGCTGTGGTCGGCCAATCCCGACCTGGTCGACGCCCGGGGCGAGATCCTGAAAAAAGGCGGCTTCCGGCACCTGGCCATCGCCAACCCGAAGACCGCCCCCTACGGTGCCGCCGCGCTGCAGGCGATGGGCAAGCTCGGCGTCGCCGAGAGCCTGAAGCCGCTGTTCGTCCAGGGCGAGAACATTTCGCAGACCCAGCAATTCGTCGCCACCGGCGCCGCTGAACTGGGCTTCATCGCCTACTCGCAGGTCATCAAGAACGGCCGGATCGGCACAGGTTCGGGCTGGATCGTGCCGGGCCAGCTGCACGAGCCGATCCGCCAGGATGCGGTGATCCTCGCCAAAGGCAGGGACAAGGTGGCGGCGCTGGCGCTGATGGCCTACCTGAAGGGCGACAAGGCGAAGGGCGTCATCCGGTCGTTCGGCTACGAATTGCCGCAACCATGAGCCCGCGGTCCCACCTCCACCCCGGCCGCACCCCGCCGCGGGCGGCGGCCAGCCCGGTCGACTGGCGCCGCCACTTGCCCGCGCGCTGGGCCGCCATGGTCGTCGAAGCGCTGGACTTCACCCGCCACGTCGAATACGAGATGCCGGCCTGGCGCGTCCTCGGCCGCGATGCCGACGGGGCGCTGTGCTTCTACGCCCACGATTACGTGCTGACCGAGGGGCGCTCCGACAACGACGAGGATTTCTACACCGTCGTCACCGCTGGCGAAGCGGTGCGCGGCTGGCGGTTGTGCGACGACCGCTGGCTGATCTATCGCCAGCTGCGCGGCGACGACGAACGCATCCCGACCCGCCCGTTCTACAGCCTTTCCGACCGTCCGCCCCGCTGACCGCCATGAATCCCTACCGCCTGCCCGACCCCGACCTCGAAGCCCTGCTCGCCGACGACGCGCCGTTCGGCGACGCGACGACCTGCGCCCTCGGCATCGGCGGGCAGGCGGGGCACATGGTTTTCCGGGCGCGCCATGCCATGGTGCTGTGCGGTGTCGAAGAGGCGCTGCGCATGGGCGAACTGCGCGGCCTGCCCGGCGCCGGGCCGGTCCGCGCCAGCGGCGAGCGGCTGGCCGCCGGTGCGGAAATCCTGACCCTGGCCGGCGATGCCGCCGCCCTGCACCAGGTCTGGAAGACGGCGCAGACGCTGATGGAATACCTCGCCGGCATCGCCACGGCGACCGCCGACATCGTCGCCGCCGCCCGCCGCGGCCACCCGGAAATCGCCGTCGCCTGCACGCGCAAGAACTTTCCCGGCACCAAGGCGGCGGCGATCAAGGCCGTGCTGTGCGGCGGCGCCAGCCCGCACCGCCTGAGCCTGTCGGAAACCCTGCTCGTCTTCGCCGAGCATCGCTGCTTTCTCGGCGCCGAAGCGCCGGCCGCCACGGTGCGCCGCCTGCGCCGGCAATGGCCGGAGCGCGCCGTCGTCGTCGAGGTCGGCGACGAGGCCGAGGCGCTGCGCTGGCAACAGGCCGGCGCCGACATCGTGCAGCTCGAAAAACTGCCGCCGGAAGCCGTCGACCGCATCCGCCGGCAATTTCCCACAGGCACCCGGACGCGCATCGCCGCGGCGGGCGGCATAAATTCTGCTAATGCGGAAGCGTACGCGCGGGCCGGGGCCGACATTCTCGTCACTTCGGCCCCCTACTTCGCACCGCCGCGCGACGTGGCGGTAACCCTGACCGCTCTCCAGACAAGGCCCAGCACCCCATGAAGATCGCCATCGCCACCAAGGATTTCACCGAAGTCAGCGGCCACGCCGGGCAAGCCCGCGAATGGCTGCTTTACGACCTTTCCGCCCACCAGTCCAACCAGCTGCTGCCCGCCCCGCGGCGCATCGACCTGGCGAAGGATGAAGTACTGCACGTTTTCGCCGACGACCGGGCGCACCCGCTCGACGGCGTCGACATCGTCGTCGCCCACAGCGCCGGCGACGGCTTCGTCCGCCACATGAAGAAGCGTGGCACCGAGGTGTTGCTGACCGGCGAACACGACCCGGCGGTCGCCATCACCCGCATCCTGGCCGGCGAGGCACTGGCCGACCCGCGCTTCGACATCACGACCAGCCTGTGTAAGATTCGCGACCTGTTCTCGAGACACTGATCGTTCATGGAAGCCCCGGACCTCGCCGCCGTCTGGCTGACGCTCAAGCTGGCCACGGTGGTCACCGTGCTGCTGCTGCTCGTCGGCACCCCCATCGCCTGGTGGCTGGCACGCACGCGTTCGCGGCTCAAGGGCGTGGTCGGCGCCGTCGTCGCGCTGCCGCTGGTATTGCCGCCGACTGTCCTCGGCTTCTACCTGCTCGTCACCATGGGGCCGAACGGGCCGATCGGCCAGCTGACCCAGGCGATCGGCCTCGGCCTGCTGCCTTTCACCTTTCCCGGCCTGGTCATCGCCTCGACCTTCTACTCGCTGCCCTTCGTCGTCCAGCCGATCCAGAATGCCTTCGAGGCGATCGGCGAGCGCCCGCTGGAAGTCGCCGCGACGCTGCGCGCCAGCCCGTGGGACGCCTTCTGGTCGGTCGCCGTGCCGCTCGCCCGACCCGGTTTCCTGTCCGGCGCCATCCTCGGCTTCGCCCACACGGTCGGGGAATTCGGCATCGTGCTGATGATCGGCGGCAACATTCCGGGCAGGACGCGCGTCGTCTCGGTGCAGATCTACGACCACGTCGAGGCGCTCGAATACACGCAAGCCCACTGGCTGGCCGGCGGCATGGTGCTGTTCAGCTTCGTCGTGTTGCTGGCGCTGTACACCTTCAACCCGGCGCGGCGCAAGGCGGCATGAGCGGCGAAATCCGTGCCCGCTTCCGGGTCGACCGCGGCGAGTTCACGCTCGACGTCGACCTGGCCCTGCCCGGGCGCGGCGTCAGCGCGCTGTTCGGCCATTCCGGCTCGGGCAAGACGACCTGCCTGCGCGCCCTTGCCGGACTCGAACGCGCCGCCGCCGGTTATGTCGCCGTCGGCGACGAGGTCTGGCAGGACGAAAGCCGTGGCCTGTTCGTGCCGCCGCACCGCCGGGCGCTCGGCGTCGTCTTCCAGGAAGCCAGCCTGTTCCCGCACCTTTCGGTGCGCGGCAACATGGAATTCGGGCAAAAACGGGCGTCGACCGCAACCAACGGCTTCCGGCTGCCCGCAATCGCCGAACTGCTCGGCATCGCCCATCTGCTCGACCGCGCCCCGAGCCAGCTCTCCGGCGGCGAGCGCCAGCGCGTCGCGATCGCCCGCGCCCTGCTCGCCGCGCCGCGCATCCTGTTGATGGACGAGCCGCTGGCCGCCCTCGACCTCAAGCGCAAGCTGGAGATCCTGCCCTACCTGGAGCGCCTGCACCGCGAGCTGGCGATCCCGGTCATCTACGTCAGCCACGCGCCTGACGAGGTGGCGCGCCTGGCCGACCACCTCGTGCTGCTCGACGCCGGCCGCGTCGTCGCCAGCGGCCCGCTCAAGGAGGTACTCGGCCGCATCGACCTGCCGGCCGCCTTCGCCGACGACGCCGGGGTCGTCATCGAAGCGAAGGTCGCGGCGCACGAGGCCGACGACCTGACGCGCCTCGAATTCCCCGGCGGCGCCATCTTCGTCTCGCGCCGCGGCGAGCCGCCCGGCACCCCGCTGCGCTGCCGCATCCACGCCCGCGACGTCAGCCTGGCGCTCGTCCCGCAGGTGCACACCAGCATCCTCAACTGCGTCGACGCCACCGTCGTAGACCTGGCGCCGACCGACACGCCGGGCCACGTGCTGGTCCGCCTCGACGTCGGCGGCGACCCGCTGCTCGCCCGCATCACCCGGCGCTCGGCCGACAAGCTGGCGATCCGCCCCGGCCTCGCGCTGCGGGCGCAGATCAAGGCCGTCGCCCTGCTCGCCTGACACATTCGCCCGCTTCGGGCGCATAATGCACCTCCCTGAAGCATCCGCGGACCGGGGCGCCCGGGTAAGGCGCCGGTTTCCCGCATAAAATCAGTGCATTACGGAAGCCGAAGTTTTCCGCATGTTTTTTGCTTGATGTTCATTCCCGCTCACCGGCAGCAGTTCACCATGTTCAACGTGCACCAACTGGAACTTCCCTCCGAGACCGACAGCCGTCCGCCGGAGGGCACCCGCCGCATGATCGACGGCGCCGAGCGCGTGTTCTACGACGGCTACTGGATCAAGACCTACCCGGTGCCGGCCGACACCCTGGAAGCCAAGAAGCGCCTGATCGAGGGGCTGACGCGGCGGCTGTTCAACCATACCGAGCACGGTCTCAACATTCCCGGCACCCGCCTCAACGAGGCCAAGGCCGCCCACGCCGCGGAAACCGACCCGGCGCGCAAGCGCGTCAAGGCGGCCATGCTGGCCGGCGCCTATTTCAACCGCGCAACCGACATCTTTCGCAAGCTCGTCGAACTGCAGGCCGACGGCATCGAGATCCGCAGCGACGACGCGCTGATGCGCGAATGCGGCCAATGCCTGCTCGACGCCATGGAACTCGGCCGCTTCGTGCTCCACCGCAGCGGCGAGGAAGGCATCGACGAACTGTGGGGAGAACCCTTCCGCGCCTTCTCGATCCCGCTCGAGGACTTCTACGAAAGCCGCTACATCAAGATCGGCCAGACGATGCGCGACATCGATCGCATCGCCGACGCCATGGTCGAAAACTTCACGCAGGTTCCCGCCTTCGCCTCGGTCGCCGGCCTGATCCGCGACTTCGCCGAGACCGCCAAGGTCAAGGCCGAGAACCTGCGCACCGACCACGACATCTTCGAGGTCTGGGCGCAGCTGGTCACCGCCGCCGAGCGCCTGGCCAACTTCACCCCGCTGCCGCAGACGATCGACAACGACAGGGCCGACCCGCACGGCCACCGCGTTTCCGACGGCCTGCTGCTGCTGCGCCAGGGCCGCGACCTGATCTTCTACATCGCCCGTGCGCGCACGCCGATGCCCAAGAGCACCCGCGAATACATCGAGCGCTGCGCCGTCTACCTCGCCACCGGGCGCCTCCCGCTGGCCCCGGCCCCGCTGCCGGCCTGAACCTCAGGCCAGCGCGCGGGCGAGCAGCACGGCGACGTGCACGGCGTCGCGCCCCGTGCCGTCCCGGATCTGGTGCCGGCAGGAAAAGCCGTCGGCGACGATCGCCGCATCAGCAGGCGCCGCCCGTACCGCCGGCAACAGGGCCAGTTCGCCCATCTTCACCGACGCCTCGTAATGCTCTACCTCCAGCCCGAAGCTGCCCGACATGCCGCAGCAGCTGGCATCGACGATGTCGAACTCGAATTCCGGAATCCAGCCGAGCACCTTCTTCACCGCCTTCATGGCGCCGAAGGCCTTCTGGTGACAATGGCCATGCACCACCGCGCGGCCGCCGGGCAGCGGCCTGAGATCCAGCTTCAGGCCCTTGTTGCCCTCGCGCATCAGGAATTCCTCGAACAGGAAGGCCTGCTTGCCGAGCTGCGCCACGCCGGGGCCGAGTGACAGGCTGTAGAACTCGTCGCGCAGCGCCAGCAGGCACGAAGGTTCGAGGCCGACGATCGGCGTTCCCGCCGCCAGGGCCGGGGCGAGCGCTGCCATCATGCGCCGGCCCTCCAGCTTCGCCGCGTCGACCATGCCCTGCGACAGGTAAGTCCGGCCGCAGCACAGCGGGCGCCCGGGTTCGGCGTCGTCGGCCGCCGGCTGCAGCACCTCGACCGCATAACCGGCGGCGCGCAGCACGGCGCTGGCTGCCGCCGCCACTTCCGGCGTGTAGTAGTGGGTGAAGGTATCGACAAAAAGCACCACTTTTCCGCGTCGACCGCAGCTGTCGGTTTTTTCCGGCCTGAAAGGCCAAGCGGCCGGCGCCGGGATCGGCCGCGCCGGTGCGATGCCCAGCCAGCGTCCGGCGAGCCGCGCCAGCAGCGGCGAGGCGTTGCGCCAGCCGACCAGCAGCGCCAACGTCCGCCGCCGGCCGTGCAGCCAGGCCGGCAGGCCGCCGAAGAGCCGGGCGCGGCGCGGCAGGCCGGACTGCTCGTTGCGCTGGGCGAGGTACTCGGTCTTGATCAGCGTCATGTCGACGGCACTCGGGCACTCCTTCTTGCACCCCTTGCACGAGACGCAGAGATCCATCGCCGCCGCGAGGCCGGGATGCGTGAACGGCCGCTCGCCCAGCTCGCCATTGAGCGCCGCCTTGAAAGCCTTGACCCGGGCGCCGGTCGAGTGCGCCGGATCGTGCGTGATGCGGTAGCTCGGGCACATGACGCCCTTGCCGTCGCGTTGGCACTGGTGATTGTTCATGCAGACGGCCACCGCCTTGGCGTAGTCGCCGCCGGTGGCCGGAATGCCGGCGTAGGCGTCGCCGACGCCGTAGGTGTCGTAGGCCGACCAGTCGAGATGGGTCTTCATGCCGGAGACCAAGCAAGAGCGACGCCATCGGCCAAGCCATTGAATTCAAAGGCAGGAAAAATCGGCTTGTGGTCAACGCGACAAGCGCCGCGGCACTTTTTGCCAGGCATGCCCCGGCTGCCGGGGCGGGAGATTTTTGCGCACTCCGCATAACGGCAGCTATGCTGAAAGCAGCGAATCCCGCGTTACTCATCGGCCATGAAATTCTCCCGCCTCTTCCTCAACCGCCTGCAGAACCTGCAGCACTCGGAAGACACGGTCGTCGTGATCGACGTGCTGCGCTCGTTCACGACCGCGGCGGTGGCGCTGGCCAGAGGCGCGGCGGCGGTCTATCCGGTCGACGGGATCGCCGCAGCCAGCGCGCTGCGCGACCGGATCGCGAATTCCGTGTCGGTCGGCGCGGTGCGCGGCGGCGACCCGGTGCCCGGATTCGACTTCGGCAACTCACCCGCCCGGCTGATGCAGGCCGACCTGGCAGGGAAACACATCGTGCTCAGCACGGCGGCCGGCGTCCAGGGCCTGCAGCGCTTCCGCCAGGCGCGCCATCTCTATGCCGCCAGCCTCGTCTGCGCGCAGGCGACGGCGACGGCGATCCGCGCCTCTGGCGCCCAGGAAATCTGCTTCGTCATCACCGGCGAATGGATCGACCGCGACGGCGACGAGGACATCGCCTGCGCCGACTACATCGAGTCCCTGTTGCGCGGCGAACCGGCCGCCCCCGCCCCCTTCGTCCGCCGGGTACGCGACTCCGATTTCGGCCGGCGCTTTGCCGCCGGCACCTGGCCCAACCTGCCGCACGACGACCTGGAACTGGCTGCGAGCGCTGACCTGTTCGCGTTCGCCATGCCGGTGCGGCGCGCCGGGGCGCATCTGGTCATTAGCTGAAACGCCGTACCGCGCAAGCGGGTGTGGGAACCCGCCATTCTTGGCAATGAATGGCCGCTTCCGAAAAACTTGGACTCACCTTATCGACCCAATCCGGCCAGTCGGCCTTCTCCTGAGCGGCCATTCAGCCAAAAGCAGTTTCTGCGAACTGGAGTGCTACAAAGTGGCCGCTGGTGGCCTCTCGCTATCGGCCAACTGCAGTCGGTCGCCAATTCCAGAAAGCGGCCCTTTAGAAGTCCGCTATCTATCGAATCTGGCCCTTCGGTAAATAGGCGGCTCTTCAGGAATTCGGCTGTATCAACGCAGCACGCCCGGCAGCCAGAATTACCTTGCTCAATCCATCCAACAGCGTGGATGATGCACGCGCCTGCTGCCAGTACAACGGTACATCCAACGGTTTATCAGGCAGCAGTTCTACCAACGCACCCGTCTTCAAGTAAGGTTCAATAAGCGACATTGGATGCATCCCCCAACCCATGCCTGCCAGCGAAGCGGTGACAAACGCCTGGGGAGAGGGCAAGGTATGGCGTGGCAACTCCACGTGCCGATGACACAAGCGATGCGCCCAGCGTGTCTGCAGTTCATCTTTACTGTTAAAGACTAGACTCGGCGCACGGACCAATGTCCCAGCACCCACCCCGTCACTGAAATACCGTTCCATAAAGGACGGGCTTGCTGCTGCCAAATAGCGCATCGCACCCAAGACTTGGCTGTTACAGCCCACTGTCGGCCGGGATGAACCGGTGACAGCTGCCAGGACAACACCGCTGCGCAGCCATTCTGCCGTGTGATCTTGATCATCGACAGCAACGTCGATCAGTACAGGGCTTTCTGCAGCAAAGGCGGCCGCCGAGGGTGCAAACCATGTGGCGAGGCTGTCGGCATTGACGGCAATTGGCAATCGGACGCGGACGGTCCCCTCTGTCGCCAGTGTCGGCAAAGCGTCGTGCAGTTCCTGTTCCAACAGGCGCACACGGTCAATGTGCTGGCACAGTCGCCGCCCCATTTCCGTAGCCTGGCAAGGCTGGCCCCGTATCACCAAGGCGGAACCGATGCGTTCCTCCAGCAACCGAATCCGCTGTGACACCGCCGACGGGGTGACATTGAGCGAGCGTGCAGCACGATCAAAGCTACCCTCCCGGATCACGGCGGCCAGAGCAAACAAGGAATCGTAATCGAGCACTCGTTAGATTTGTTAATGTGACTGCATTAAAGATAGTTTGCCTTCATTTGATGCGTTAGGCAATCTGTACGCCATCACAGCTGCAGGAACGGCACGGATGTTTTTATCGGTCTTCATTCAAGGTCTGGCATTGAGCTTCGGGCTGATCGTCGCCATCGGCGCACAGAACGCCTTCGTCTTGCGCCAAGGCTTGCGCCGCGAGCATGTGGGTAGTGTGGTGGCGTTTTGTGCGCTGGCCGATGCCATATTGATTACTGCGGGCGTTATGGGCATGGCGCAGGCATTGGGGGAAAGCCCAAATCTCGCTCGCGCACTATCGCTCGGTGGTGCTGTCTTTCTGGCGTATTACGGTGTTCAGGCGTTGCGCCGAGCGGGAAATTCACACCAACTCAATGCAACGACGGGTGGTGAAGGGCTGAGCCAGCGAGCAGCGATCGCCCAGGCGGCCGCCTTCACGTTGCTTAATCCACACGTTTATCTGGATACCGTATTGCTGGTTGGCAGCATTGGCGCACAGCACGAGGCGGCCTTGCGCGGGTGGTTTGTCATGGGTGCCAGTACGGCCAGCATGGTCTGGTTTGGCCTGCTGGGGTTCGGCGCACGTTGGTTAGCGCCGGTTTTTGTACGACCACGGGCATGGCAGGTCATGGACGGACTGATCGGATTGACCATGTGGGTGATGGCTGCGATGCTGGTACGCCACGTTCTGAATGGCTTTTGAGAGAGTAACCATGTACATACCGAGGTATCACCAACAGAACGACCAAGAAGCCATTGCGGGACTCATCGAAGAGTACCCCCTTGGGGCATGGGTAGTTGCTGGTCCGAATGGACTGATCGCCAATCACGTGCCGTTTTATCTTGAACGGAGTAAGGGAGAGTTAGGCACACTCATTGGGCATGTGTCGCGGGCTAACCCGGTGTGGCGTGAGTTGGAAGCCGGAATCGCTTCGGTGGTGATGTTTCAGGGGCCGCAGACCTACATTACGCCGAACTGGTATCCAAGCAAAGCCGAGCATGGGAAGGTGGTACCGACATGGAACTATGCTGTCACGCATGTGCATGGCATCGCTCGTGCGATAGAAGACCGCGAATGGCTGCTAGCGATGCTGAATCAACTCACCGGGGCGAGCGAAGCGAATCAGCCTACTCCGTGGCGGGTGAATGATGCGCCACCCGAGTACATTGACAAGCTGCTACGCGCCATCGTGGGTATCGAAATTCCTATCGATCGCTTGGAGGGCAAGCTCAAGGTCAGTCGCGATGAGCATATGCAGGATCGACTGGGAACGGTCGCGGGCTTGCGGAAAGTCTCTGGCGATATGGCGGGGGCCATGGCAACGCTTGTATCAAATGCAATTGATGAGGGTACTAAGGTCTGATTCGTCCGACTGCTAACTATCCTTTTCCGCCGTTAGGTTTCAGACGATGTGACCGCCTCCTTCGGGTCGGCTTGCGTCAGTCAGTTCTTCGAATTCATTGCCGGAAAGCGGTCACTGGAACTCCGCTTCCCGGAAACGGCCAGTCGCCACGGGGTACACCCGACCCAAAGCGGACTGTCAGGATGCTGAGAGCTTTAGGCCAACGATGCCGATAAAAATGAGAAGAAGGCTGAGTAATCTCATTGTGGTCGCCGACTCTCCAAACAAGAGCATTCCCATTACTACGGTTCCGATAGCGCCAATCCCAACCCAAACCGCATAGGCGGTACCGACTGGCAGCGACTTCATCGCGACACCGAGCAAGCCAACGCTTAAAAGCATGGACAGAACTGTCCACACGGTTGGCCAGAGCCGGGTGAAACCTTCGGTGTATTTGAGACCAATTGCCCAGCCGACTTCCAGCAGTCCGGCTGCAAAAAGAATTATCCAGTTCATAAACGGCTCCTCAAAAAAGAGGGGCCGTCCCCGGATGAACTGGAGAGGTGAGGTCGTCCTCACTTCCTACTAGCGGTGATGATAATAACACGGTCCTTGTCCGCTTTTGGCCAGGTTGAGCCAGTTCGGGTTCCAATTTCGGCGCCGTAAAGCAGCTGTTTGCTTCCACTCAACGTGACGAATTCAAACGTAACAGCCAACGGCAGGTGATGGCCGATTGTGATAATTGAGCACTAGGTTCAATTAGCTGACCTCGACCGCCTTCCCTGAAAACTCCGCCACACTGCGTCTCCAGCCATCCCGGCAGCCATCGCCCGCCCTCTGTCGCATTCCCGACAAGACGGCCGACACGGCCTTGCCGAAAATCCGGCAACCAACTGATTTTGAATAACTAAATCAACTGGCACAGCGATTGCTGAAAAGGCTCCGCACAGCATTCGAGGAGCTTTCATCGTGGAACTTCCAGTCATCAGCAACAACGCGCCGGCAGCGGAAGGCGGCGGCTGTTCTTCCAGCGGCTGCGGCACCGCGCCCGACGCCCTGGGCCACCTGCCCGACCACATCCGCGCCAAGGTGCAGGACCACCCCTGTTATTCGGAAGAAGCGCATCACTACTTCGCCCGCATGCACGTCGCCGTCGCCCCGGCCTGCAACATCCAGTGCAACTACTGCAACCGCAAGTACGACTGCTCGAACGAGTCGCGTCCGGGTGTCGTTTCCGAGCTGCTGACGCCCGACCAGGCGATCAAGAAGGTACTCGCCGTTGCCGCCGAGATCCCGCAGATGACGGTGCTCGGCATCGCCGGACCGGGAGACCCCCTCGCCAACCCGGGCCGCACCTTTGAAACCTTCGAACAGCTGTCCGCGCGCGCCCCGGACATCAAGCTGTGCGTGTCGACCAACGGCCTCAGCCTGCCGCAATACGTCGACGAAATCGCCAAACACAACATCGACCATGTGACGATCACCATCAACTGCGTCGATCCGGAAGTCGGCGCCAAGATCTACCCGTGGATTTATTGGGAAAACAAGCGCATCACCGGCGTCGAAGGCGCGCGCATCCTGATCGAGCAGCAGCAAAAGGGTCTGCAGATGCTGACCGACCGCGGCATCCTGGTGAAGGTCAATTCCGTGCTGATCCCCGGCGTCAATGACGAGCATCTCAAGGAAGTCTCGAAGATCGTCAAGGCCAAGGGCGCCTTCCTGCACAACGTCATGCCGCTGATCGCCGAACCCGAGCACGGCACCTACTACGGCATCATGGAACAGCCGGAACCGACGCCGGAACAGCTCCAGGAGTTGCAGGACGCCTGTGCCGGCGACATGGCGATGATGCGCCACTGCCGCCAGTGCCGCGCCGATGCGGTCGGCCTGTTGGGCGAAGACCGCGGCGACGAGTTCACGCTCGACAAGATCGACGTCATGGATGTCGATTACGAAGCCGCCATGGTCCGCCGCAAGGTTGTCCACGACGAGATCATCGAGAAGCTGGACGCCAAGCGCGGCATCGTCAAGCCGAAAGCCGAGGGCATTCCCGAAGGTTCGCGCCCGGTGCTGATGGCGGTGGCCGGCAAGAACGGCGTCGTCGCCGAGCACTTCGGCCACGCCAAGGAATTCCTGATCTACGAAGCCTCGCCGGAAGGCGTCCGCTTCATCAGCCACCGCAAGACCGAGCTTTACTGCGGCGGCATGGACTCCTGCGGCGATGGTGACGTGGTCGAAGCCGGGGCGACAGAATCGCTGCTCGACCGCAACATCCGCGTGCTCGCCGGCTGCGAGGTCGTCCTCTGTTCCAAGGTCGGCTACGAGCCCTGGGCCAAGCTGGAAGCTGCCGGCATCGCGCCGAACGGCGAACATGCGATGGAGCCGATCGAGGACGCCGTGATGGCGGTGTACAAGGAAATCGCGGCGACCGGGAAACTGCTTCCCGCCGCAGAAAGCCTGAAGGTGGCGTAAATGGCCCTGCAAATCACCCAATCCTGCGTCAATTGCTGGGCCTGCGTCGATGTCTGCCCGAACGACGCGATCTACCAGGACACCCCGCACTTCCTGATCGACGACGGCAAGTGCACCGAGTGCCTGGGCGACCACGCCGATCCGCAGTGCGCCGCGATCTGCCCGATCGAGATGGCCATCGTCAACGAACTGGGCGAGTTCCTGAACCCGCCCGGCTCGCTGACCGGCATCCCCATCGAGAAGCTGAAGGAATTCGGCCTCTGGCGCGAGGCGGCCTAGCGTGGCGGTCGTCACCTTCTACGAGAAGCCGGGCTGCAAGGGCAATCTGCGCCAGAAGACCCTGCTCGCCGCCGCCGGCCACACCGTCCAGGCCAAAAGTCTCAAGACCGAGGCGTGGACGGCCGACCGGCTGCTCGCCTTTCTCGGCCGGCTGCCGATCGGCCAGTGGTTCAACCCGAGCGCGCCGGCCGTCAAGTCGGGCGAGATCGTGCCGGAGAACATCGGGTTCGAGCATGCCCTGCAACTGCTGCTCGCCAATCCGCTGCTGATTCGCCGGCCGCTGATGGAGGTCGGCGACGAGCGGCGGGTCGGTTTCGACATCGCTGCGGTCGACGCCTGGATCGGGCTGAAAAACGTCGAGCTGCCGGAAGGCGACATCGAAGCCTGCGTGCATGGCCCGGCCGGGCACGGCAGCTGCGGCAGCCATGCTCACGATGATGAGGCAGAGGAAAGCAGCCATGGTTGCTGCGGCACTCACTGACGGCGCCGTAGAAATCGCACCGGGCGTCCACTGGGTGGGCGCCCTCGACCCGCATCTGCGGAATTTCGACATCATCCTCAAAACCGCCAACGGCACCAGTTACAACGCCTACGTCGTGCGCGGCGAGAACGGCGTGGCGATCGTCGATACGGTGAAGGAAAACTTCGCCGACGATTTCTTCCGCCGCCTCGAAACGGTGGCCAGGTACGAGGAAATCACCACCATCGTCCTCAACCACCTCGAGCCCGATCACAGCGGCGCCCTGCCCGAACTGCTCAAGCGCGCGCCGCAGGCCAAGGTCTATCTGTCGAGCCGCGCCCAGATGATGCTCAAGGCGCTGCTCAAGCCGACCGGCGAGAAGGCACCCGAGTACATCCCGGTCACCACCGACGACGAGGTCGACCTCGGCGGCCGCACCCTGCGCTTCCTGCACACGCCCTACCTGCACTGGCCGGATACGCAGTGCACCTATCTCGTCGAGGACGGCGTGCTGTTCACCGGCGACATCTTCGGCTGCCATTTCTGCGACGCCCGCCTGTTCAACGATTCGGTCGGCGACTTCCGCTTTTCGTTCGAGTACTACTACGCGCACATCATGCGGCCGTTCCGCGAGTACGTGCTCGACGCGGTGGCGCTGATCGAACCGCTCGACCTCGACCTGATCGCCCCGGCGCATGGCCCGATCCTGCGCCACCAGCCGCGCGACTACGTGCACCGCTACCGCGAGCTGGCGACACCGCGCCTGTTCAACGAGGCGCGCAGCGAGAAGACGCTGGTCGTCTTCTACATCTCGGCCTACGGCAACACCAGGCGCATGGCCGAGGCGCTTGCCGCCGGCGCCGAATCGATCGGCGGCGTGCGCGTCTCGCTGTACGACCTCGAAGGCGGCGAGTCGGGCATCTTCACTGACCTGATCGAGGAAGCCGACGGCCTCGCCTTCGGCAGCCCGACGATCAACGCCGATGCGGTCAAGCCGATCTGGGACGTGCTCTCGTCGCTGACCACGGTCAACGTCAAGGGCAAGCTGGGCGCCGCCTTCGGCTCCTACGGCTGGAGCGGCGAGGCGGTGCGCCTGATCGAGGACCGCCTGCGCGGCCTCAAGATGCGCGTCCCGGTCGAGGGGCTGCGCATCAAGCTAGTGCCCGACGCCGGCGAACTCGAACAATGCCGCGACCTCGGTGAAAGCCTGGCCCGCCACCTGACCGGCAAGGTCGAGCACCGCGAAATAGACATGGCCGCACTGGCCTGATTACAGGGAGAAAACAATGCCAAAAGCCAAAGTCACCTTTCAGGATATCGGCGTCTCGGTCACCGTGCCGGCCGGCACCCGCCTCATCGAAGTCTCCGAGAAAGTCGGCGCCGGCATCACCTACGGCTGCCGCGAAGGCGAGTGCTGCACCTGCCTGACCAAGATCGTCTCGGGCGGCGAAAACCTCGCCCCGCCGAGCATTCTCGAAGACCAGGTGCTCAAGGACAACATGGCGCCGCGCGGCCACCGCCTGGCCTGCCAGGCGCAGATCCTTTCCGGCGACATCGTCGTCAAGCCGGCCTGAGCGCCGCTACCGAACAAGATTAAAAGCAATCGCCCAACCCGAAAAACAGAGAAATCCAAATCAACCCGCTTACCAGGAGAACCAAACAATGGCCCTCATCACCTTCAGCAGTCCCATGCACAAGGACAAGACGGTCTACGCCGTCGCCGGCAGCCACACCCAGACCATCCTCGCGCTGGCCAAGGAACACCACATCCCGATCGACTTCGGCTGCCAGGAAGGCAACTGCGGCACCTGTCTGGTCAAGGTCTCGTCGGTCGACGGCAAGCGCGCCCCGATGGGTGGCCCGCTCAATGTCCGTGAAGTCGCCGCGCTGACCGAACTCGGCCACATCACCAAGGCGCAGATCGAGCAGATGTACGTCGACGACATCCCGCCGACCCAGTGGCGCCTCGCCTGCCAGATGATCATCCGCGACGAGGACATCCTGGTCGAGTACCCCAGCAAGTGACGACGCCATGAACGGTCCGGATCGCCTGCCCTACCGCGCGCTGGTGCTCGCCGAGTTGCTGGCGACGCCGGCCGCGGCGGCGGCCGCCGGCGATCCGAACCGTTCCCTGCTGGCCAGCATGCTGGCCGGCCAGGCTGCCGACAGCGGCTGCCTGCCGGCCCGCCTCGGCCTCGCCGAGGACTGCTACCGGCAGCTCGTCGCCGACTACTTCCCCGGTTTCGAAGCACCCGCAACATTCCACCAGCCCGAAGCGATCCCGGAATGGAGCGACCTGCAGAAACTGCTGCTCGACCACCGCGCCGGCGCGCGCCACTCCGAACTGTGGATCGCCGACATCGTCGCCACCGCCTGCGCCGGCCGCGACCATCTGTGGCAGGATCTCGGCCTGAGCTGCCGCGACGAACTGAGCCGGCTGATGCTGCTGAATTTTCCCGAACTCGCCCGTGCCAACACCGGCGACATGAAGTGGAAGAAATTCCTCTATCGCCAGTTCTGCTCGCGCGAGGGCATCTACGTCTGCCCGGCCCCCTCCTGCGGCGAATGCAAGGATTACGCGAAATGTTTTGGACCGGAGAACTGATCGCCCGCAATGCCCCGATCCGCCGCCGGGCCAGCCCGCCGCCGTGGGAGTTGCCACACTTGGCCAAAGGTACCGCCGCCTACCTCGGCCTCGCCATCGGCGACGCCCTCGGCGCCACCGTCGAATTCCTGACCCCCGGCGAGATCCGCCACCAGCACGGCTCGCACCGCGAGATCAGCGGTGGTGGCTGGCTCCGCCTGAAGGCCGGCCAGGTCACCGACGACACGACGATGTCGCTGGCGCTCGGTGAATCCATCCTCGCCAAAGGTTGCGTTGACGCGACGGCTGCCGCCGAGGCCTTCGATGCCTGGATGCGCGGCAAGCCGGTCGACATCGGCAACACCGTGCGCCGCAACCTGATCCAGTTCCGCAAGACCGGCAACCCGGAAGCACCCGCTTCCGAGCACGATGCCGGCAACGGCGCGGCGATGCGCGTCCTGCCCGTGGCGCTCGCCTGCTACGGTCGACCGCCTGAAACGGCCGTTTTTGCCAGCCGCGCCCAGGCCCACGTCACCCACCACAACGCGCTCTCGGACGCCGCCTGCGAGACGCTGGTCTTCATGGTGACCGACTTCCTCGCCGGCCGCGACGCCGACGCCGTGCAGCGCGAGCGGGCCGCCGAACTGGTCCGCCGTCACCCGGTTTTCGCCTACGACCGGAAGCGTCGCGACAACCCGAGCGGCTATGTCGTCGAAACCATCCAGGCGGTGTTCCAGGCCTTCTTCGCCAACGCCTCGTTCGAGGACTGCCTGGTCGACGTCGTCAACCGCGGCGGCGACGCCGACACCACCGGCGCCATCGCCGGCATGCTGGCCGGCGCCCGCTACGGCCTCGACGCCATCCCGCGGCGCTGGCTGCGCGCCCTCGACCCGGCAACGCACCAGGCCTGCGAACGGCAGGCCGCCGCCCTGCTGCAACTGGCCGGGGGCTGAGCCGATCTAATTGCCGGCAGCGGCAACCCGGAAGTCGGCGATGCCGACCTCCCCTTCCTCCTCATAGGCACCGACGCTGCGCAGGCGCTCGCCCTCGCACATGGCGCTGAGCGAGGCGCCAGTCTGCGGCTGGTAGACGATGCCGTGCATCGAGCAGCGCAAATGGCGCCCCGTCGCGTCGAAAATCCGTGCCTCCTCGCAGTCGAGCCGGGGCGGCATATGGACGCAGCGGTTGAGGTAGGCATAGACCCGGCCGTCGAAGCGCAGGAGCAGGCATTCCTCCTTGCGCCCCTCGAAAACCATCGTCAGCTTGCGATGCTGACCGTCGGCCAGGGCGGCGCTGGGACAGACGGGAAACTTCGGCGGCTGCGGCTGCTGCATCGTTCAGCCGCGCTTCAGGCAGCCGGCGAGCGCCGCATCCATGGTCGCGAGATGGGTCGCGAACCAGTCTGGCAGGCCCATGACGTACTTGCGCGCCAGGCCTAGGCGGCCGGCGGCGACGCCGCGCCCGAAATGGGCCAGCTCGCCGAGCACCCGCAGGTGCTCGCTGTGGTGTTCGCCGATCGCCGGAAAGCGGCAGCTTTTCATCAGCCTGCCCTCGTCCTCGAAATGCCGGCGGGTATGCTCGGCCAGCTGCGCGAAGAGGGCCGGGAACTCGTCGTCGCCGGCCAGCAGCAGGGCATCGGCCAGTTCGACGAATTCCCGGTGGGTGGCGTCCATCTCGGCCACTCCGAGCGCATAACGTTCGCCCCAGGGCATCAGACCGCGCCGTGCACTTCGCGCTTGGCGTTGTTGGTGGTCTTCAGCGCTTCCTCGACCGACACTTCCGGATATTTGTACTTGTTGCCCTTCAAGGCGTTGAAGACGGTGACGATCTTGTCGGCGGCCCCCTGCCCCTTGAAATCGCCCTTTTCCAGCGCCGCCAGGTCGATCAGCTCATTCCAGCACAGGCCTTCGGTCAGCGGGATGAAGACGACGGTGGCGCCGTTGATGGTCGACACGAAGGGCTTGGGAATGTTGACCGTGAACATGACGGCGATGGTGGCCGGCGTGAAGTCGGCCCCGAACTTTTCCATGAAGTGCGGCCAGTGCTGCAACTCCTCCAGCGAACCGGAGATGAGCTTGAGCTCGTCGCCCTGGGCGAGCACGGTGGCCTGCTTGAACAGCGCATGGGGCGGCTTGCGGCGGCCCTGGTCATCGGCGACTTCCCCCTCAATGACCACCAGTTCGCCGCGATAGCCTTCCCAGCCGGCCTCGCTGGCCGCTTCGCGGAAATTCGAGTTAAAGAAATAGGGTTCGTAGCGATTCAACAACATGGTTTTTCCTCCCGTTTTATGAACTGGTTCAGGCCGGCTGCGCGGCACCGATGAATTCGAAAATGTCGGCGTCGATGATCTCGAGGCCGATCTTCCTGCAGTAGCGCCTTTCCTTTTCCGTCGGCTCGCTGATGAACACCCAGCCGGCCGGCTCGGCGGCGCTGTAGATCATGTCGGCCATGACCATGCGCTCGGTGTCGCGGTTCAGGCGCATGCCCAGCAGCAGGTACTGCTTGCCCTTGCGCAATTCCTTGATTTCCGGCGGGATCGAGAAGCCGCCCATCAGCTCGGTGATGAAATCGACGTAGTCGGCATCGGAGGCGATATAGACGGCCTCCGGCTTCGGCGTGCCCATCGGCTTGAACAGGATAGGCAGCGCCGGGTTGATCACCTCGGTCTTCCGGTAGGCGGCGCCGTCCCAGAAATACAGCTTGTAGCGGAAATCGGTGCCGCCGATGCGGGCGATGCCGACGATCAGGTTGTGCGGCAGGTCGGCGTAGGAATCCTGCAGCTGCGTGTCGCGGTTGATGTCGATGACGTAATGCGGCGAAATCGCCTTCAGCCAGTCGTGGACCGCAGCACGCGTCCATTGCGTCTCGCCGTAGACGCGGGTCAGGAACTTGGTCACCGTCGTCCGCCCGCGCTTCAATTCGACGTTCATCGCCGCGCGCGGAAATTCGTACATCAGCTTGGGCGCCATCGGCTTGCCGTCGTTCATCGCGTAGATCAGCGAATCGCTGTCGGCGGGAATCGGCGCGCCGGTCGCGACATTCTTGACGTCGGCCAGCACGCCCGGGCCGAGATAGGGAACGATGCTGCCGTCCTTGAGGCCGGCCAGCAGTTTTGCGCGAAGTTCTGGGGTCATGTCTTTTGCTCTGAAGTGGGTCTCCCCCCTCCACAGCAAATTCCACGCCCGGCGCCGAAGGACGCAGCGGCGCGCCTTTCCGGACGCAGCGCCGCGCGATTGTCGTGTTTACGACAGGGCGTTTCGCGGCTGGCCCGACAACGGCCCCGCCGCCCGCTCAGGCGCGCTCACCCCCGGAACGCCCCCGGCCGCACCCGGCCGGGGAATGGTCGGCGAACAGCCCTAGTTGACCGCGACCCCGCGCAGTTCGGCGAAGCGTTTGGCGACCAGCATCGACCACTTGTCGAAGGCGTTCTTGGCATACGACCACGCCTGGAACGAGTTCATGTAGCCGCTGGCCCAGGTCTGCGCCGTGCCGACCGCGCCGGCATCGACATCGGCGGCGTACTTGCGGCCGATCTGGGTATCGCGACATTCGGCGAGAATCGCGCCGTTCGCACCGTCGCGGAATTGCATCTCCATCGCGGTTTCGCCCAGGTAAGGGGTCGACCCCGCCGGACGGCCGGTGGCCACGCCGGACCCCGCTTCGGCGATGAAGGCGTACGGAACGAGGGTCCCGGTCAGGCTGTCGGCCACCTTGGTCGGCACCAGATTGGTCAGCGCGATGCGGATCACGACGACCCCTGGCCCCGCCTTGTCGACGACCGGCATCTGCGGCTTGAGGGCTTTGGTCAGCGAATCGTGGAAGTAGTCGGTCAGCGTCTTGAGATCGTTCGGATCGATCATCGGCTGCTCGCCGGCTTCGCCGCTCTTCGGCGGCACGAGCGAGACGACGATGCGCGAGATCATCGCCTTGTCGAATTTTTTGGCGTCGAGGCGCGCGTCGCGCCAGCACTCGATGCCGCCCGCTGCCGGATTGGCCTTGAGCCGCGCGTAGTCGCTCAGAAACCCGCTTTTCGTCAGGCGCGCGCTGTCGGTCGCCGTCACGCTGGTGCCGCTGCCCAGCGCGGCGTCGTAGGCCTGGCAGCCGGCGAACAGCGTCGCCGCGCCGGCCACGAGACAAACACCCAAACCGCGCACGGCAGCCGCCCCCGTATTTTTCCTGATGGTCATGATCATCACGTTTCCTTGTTTCGTCTGTTGGTCATCCGCTATCGCCGCCCCGCCACGCTAGCCGGTTGTCATCGGCACGGCCGGGATGCAGTTTATCGCATCGCCCGCCGGCAGTGCTGTCGCCGCGACCGGCAAAGATGAATAATGACGCATCGGGCATCCCCGCCCGCATTCGACGATGGCGGTCAGATGATGACCAGGATGGAAGAATGAACATGGCTGGCAAGCGGGTGCCGGCGAACCCGGCTGGCGGGCGCACGGCCTCGATCCTGCGCGCCCTCGGCATCGCCCTGTTGCTGGCGACGGCCGGCTGCGCCACGCCGGAGCGGGCGCCCGGACCGCCGCCGGTGCAGGTCGCCGACGATACCTGGCTGCAGGTCGACGGCGACATCGTCGCCGCGTCGCAGGCGGCGCGTGAACCGGCACGCAATTACGCGCACGGCTTCATGGCGCGCTGGCGGGAACTCGTTCACCAGCGCACCGAGTCGGACTTCATTCCCTGGCTCACCGGCTACTGGACCCGGCAATGGCTGGCGATCCGGGTCGCCTGGTACAAGCTCAACGACGGCGAGGGCAACGACCCCGCCGTGCGACGACTGGCCGCCTACCTGCAGGAACAATACGACGGGCGCGTCTTGGCGCCGGTCGCCCGGGAGATAGATCCTGCGGCGGTCAGGGACCGGACGACGACCCTCTACGTGCGCCTGCTCGGCGAGCAGTTGCAGGCCATCCCGCGCCGCCACGGTGTGCCGCGCGACCAGTTCGACCGCCGGCTCGCCGACATTCCGGCAATCGCGCCGCCATCGCCGGGCGCGCCGGGCGCTTCGCTGCGTGAACTCGTCGATGCCGATCCGCTCGCCCGGCTGCCGGCCTACGCGGCACTGAACGCCCGGATCCGCAAGGCGGCCGGCGAGGCCGGCACCGGTCCGTCGGGCGCCCGCATCTCGCCGGCGGCCGAACAGGCCAGCGAAAAAATGATGTCCAGGCTCGCCGTCAGCGGCGGCGCCAGCGCTGCCGCGGCAGCGGTCGGCGGCGTTGCCGGCATGGTGATTTCACTGGGTGCCGCCGGCTTCGGCGCGCTGGCGCACGAAAGCGAGCGGCCGGCGCTGGAAGCGCAGCTCCGCGAGAACCTGGCGGCGGCGCTCGACGAGCAGTGGCGCACGCTGACGGAAGACCCCGCCAGCAGCGTCATGGCAGCGGTCGATCACATCGCCGGACAGATCGAGGGAGGCCTGGCCCGGCCCGAAACCCTGCCGCTCGAACTGCCGGCGGCACCACAGGAATCCCCGCTACCCGACCTGCCGCCCGTGCCGGACGACGAAACCGGCGCTGCAGCAGCGGACGTCAGGGACGCCGATCGCTGAGCGCCCGCCTCACGCCCCTCAGGCCGGGCGGCACTCGTTGACCAGCGGCTTGCCGGTCTTGCCGTCGAGCAGCATGCTCTTCCACGGCAGGTCGATCCACACCAGGCCGCTGGCGCTGTCCTCGAAGCGCGGCAGGCCCGAATGGGAAGGATCGCGTTCAAGGCGGTAGGTGTCGCCGTTCCAGACGAGATTGATGCGGTAATTCACCTTGTCGCGGACTTCGCGCCTGACCTGGATGCGCACCCGCTGTTCGCAGTTGTAGGTGCCGCTCGCCAGCTTCAGTTCGAGCTGTGGATTGCCGGCCGCCGGCGGCTGCTCTTTGGGCGGGCTCGCACAGGCCGCCAGAAAGAGAAAGGACGACGCAACGAGCGCCGGAAGCAGGGAATGGCGCATGGGCATGACTCCCGTTAGCAGAATGTGGGTCGGCGCGACACTCACAGCGTAGACAGGGTGACATCGACGACGCCGCCGATGACGAGGAATTCGTCCTCGCCCTGCAGCACGCCGGGCAGCAGGCCGCAGTGGAAGAAAATCTTGCTCAGCGGGACGTCGACCGCAAGGATGTAGTCGCCGAATTCGCAGGCACGCTCGCGGCTGTGGGTGAACGAGCTGATGTTGTTGAGCAGGATGACGTGGTGTCCGCCGTCGCCCTTCGCCAGCACCTCGTGGTCGGCCATGCGATTGACGCCGCGATAGAGGGTGACGTGGCGGGCGCCCGGGTGGCGCAGCGCCAGTTCCTGCTGGCAGAAGGCATAGACCAGGTCGAGCTGGGCCTCCAGCGCGTTGGTGCCGTAGAGGCCCTGCGAACGCATTTCCAGGTAGCGCCGGTAGGCCGCGCCCGACGGATCGCGCAGCGGCTGGCCGTGGTGCCGGGGCATCAGGCCGAAGCGCGACTCGACCCAGCCCTTGAGCACGGCGCCCTCGCGGCTGTCCGAATCGAAGCTCCAGCCGCGGATCATGCGCACGTAATTGGCCTTGGCCCGGCTTTTCTTCTGCCCGGTGAAGCCCATCTCCTCCGGCCGTTCGAGCCGGAAATGCACGGTCAGGTAATCGCGGAACACCGCCGCACGCGCCTCCGGCGCGGCGGCCTGCAGGCGGCGGAAGAGATCGCCGTGGAGTTCGGCGACGCCGTCGAGCATCAGCGGCGAGGGATGCCGCTGGTAGGTCAGGCTGCCCAGCACGACGGCCGGCAGGTTGCAGCGGTTGATCGGCAGGCGCGCCTCGCGCGGTAGCGACGCCTTGTGCGCTGCCACGGCCGGAAGCCCGTGGCTGCTGCGTAAGGAGTCAGAGAGGAGACTGTCGTCTCCTGAGCAGGGTTTTGTCTCGCTTGCGCTCGCCGCGTTGTGAGTTGCCACGGTCTCAAGCCCGCGGCCGCCTCGCAACAAGTTAGAGAGGAGACTGTCGTCTCCCGAGTACGGCTTTGTCTCGCTTGCGCTCGCCGCGTTGTCGTCACCCCTACAAGGTGTAGGGGAATTGTCGGATGCCGACATGCCGACCAGCGCCGGCTGTTTTTCAATTTTCATCGAAAATTCAATCGCTTGAGGTCTGCCAGTCGACCTGGCACGGTCCGTGCAGAAGGTGAGGTGCGACTCTCACTGATTCCTCGCAAATCGACTGACAGACTAAGGAGATTACACCATGGCAAAACTGCGTCAATGCGCCATTTACGGCAAAGGCGGCATCGGCAAGTCCACCACCACCCAGAACCTGGTGGCTGCGCTGGCCGAATCCGGCAAGAAAGTGATGATCGTCGGCTGCGACCCGAAAGCCGACTCGACCCGCCTGATCCTGCATAGCAAGGCTCAGACCACCGTGATGCACCTGGCTGCCGAAGCCGGCTCCGTCGAAGATCTCGAACTCGAGGACGTTCTCTCGGTCGGTTTCGGTGGCGTCAAGTGCGTCGAGTCCGGTGGCCCGGAACCCGGCGTCGGTTGTGCCGGCCGCGGCGTCATCACCGCCATCAACTTCCTGGAAGAAGAAGGCGCCTATGACGAAGACCTCGACTTCGTCTTCTACGACGTGCTCGGCGACGTGGTCTGCGGCGGCTTCGCCATGCCGATCCGCGAGAACAAGGCGCAGGAAATCTACATCGTCTGCTCGGGCGAAATGATGGCCATGTACGCTGCCAACAACATCTCCAAGGGTATCGTGAAGTACGCGAACTCCGGCGGTGTCCGTCTGGCCGGCCTGATCTGCAACTCGCGTAACACCGACCGCGAAGACGAACTGATCATGGCCCTGGCCGCCCGCCTCGGCACCACCATGATCCACTTCGTGCCGCGTGACAACGCCGTCCAGCACGCCGAAATCCGCCGCATGACCGTCATCGAATACGATCCGAAGCACAAGCAGGCCGACGAGTACCGTCAGCTGGCCTCCAAGATCGTCAACAACACCAACTTCGTCATCCCGACCCCGATCGAGATGGAAGAGCTGGAAGAGCTGCTGATGGAATTCGGCATCATGGAAGCGGAAGACGAGTCCGTCGTTGGCAAGACCGCCGCCGAACTGGCCGCCTAAGCAACACCTGCACGTCCCGGGCGGGTGCGCAGGCACCCGCCAATTTCAACCAGCACGCCGGCTACAGATTGGTAGCGGCGTCAGGAGGAAAACATGAGCACCATGACTCGCGAAGAAACCGAAGCCCTCATTGCCGAGGTGCTGGAGGTTTATCCGGACAAGGCCAAGAAGGATCGCACCAAGCACCTGGCCGCCAACGACGTTTCCGTCGAACAATCCAAGAAGTGCATCACATCCAACCGCAAGTCCCTGCCCGGCGTCATGACCATCCGTGGCTGCGCCTATGCCGGCTCCAAGGGCGTGGTCTGGGGTCCGATCAAGGACATGATCCACATCTCGCACGGCCCCGTCGGCTGCGGCCAGTATTCCCGCGCCGGTCGCCGCAACTACTATGTCGGCACCACCGGCGTCGACACCTTCGGCACGATGAACTTCACCTCGGACTTCCAGGAAAAGGACATCGTCTTCGGCGGCGACAAGAAGCTGGCGAAGCTGATCGAGGAAATCGAACAACTGTTCCCGCTGCACAAGGGCATATCCGTCCAGTCCGAGTGCCCGATCGGCCTCATCGGCGACGACATCGAGTCGGTTTCCAAGAAGGCTGCCGCCGCCATCGACAAGCCGGTCGTTCCCGTTCGCTGCGAAGGCTTCCGCGGCGTCTCGCAGTCCCTCGGCCACCACATCGCCAACGACGCGATCCGTGACTGGGTGCTCGACAAGCGCGACGGCCAGCCCTACGAATCCACCCCCTACGACGTGGCCATCATCGGCGACTACAACATCGGCGGCGACGCCTGGGCGACCCGTATCCTCCTCGAAGAGATGGGTCTGCGCGTCGTGGCCCAGTGGTCCGGCGACGGCACCCTGGCCGAGATGATGAACACGCCGAAGGTCAAGCTGAACCTGCTGCACTGCTACCGCTCGATGAACTACATCTCGCGCCACATGGAAGAGAAGTACGGCATTCCCTACCTGGAATATAACTTCTTCGGTCCGACCAAGATCATCGAATCCTGCCGCAAGATCGCCGCCTTCTTCGACGATACCGTCAAGGAGAAGACCGAGGCCATGATCGCCCGCTACCAGGTGATGATGGACGAGATCATCGCCAAGTACAAACCGCGCCTGCAGGGCAAGAAGGTCATGCTCTACGTCGGCGGCCTGCGTCCGCGCCACGTCATCGGTGCCTACGAAGATCTCGGCATGGAAGTCATCGGCACCGGCTACGAATTCGCCCACAACGACGACTACGACCGCACGATCAAGGAAATGGGCGATGCCACCCTGCTCTACGACGACGTCACCGGTTTCGAGCTGGAAGAGTTCGTCAAGCGCCTCAAGCCCGACATGGTCGGTTCCGGCATCAAGGAAAAGTACATCTTCCAGAAGATGGGCATTCCGCTGCGCCAGATGCACTCCTGGGACTACTCCGGTCCGTACCACGGTTACGACGGTTTCGCCATCTTCGCCCGTGACATGGACATCGCCCTTTCCAACCCAACCTTCAAGAACCTGACCCCGCCGTGGAAGAAGGTCGCTGAAGAAGAAGTGAAGAAGGCTGCCTGAGTTTCAGGAACTGGAAAGCCGCTGCGGCGGCGGGTGATTGCGGCCCTGAGGTCTTCACCCGCCCCGCTCCCGGTGGCCCCGATCATCAACCTTGCGCCCGGCACTGCAGATGAGCGGTACGGGCAAGGAGATAGCAATGCAAACCGCAGAAAAGATCAAACCCTGTTATCCGCTGTTCCGCGACGATGACTACAAGAAGAACCTGACGGAAAAGCGTCAGCAGTTCGAGGAAGGTCACGGCCCGGAAAAGGTGTGGGAAACCTTCATGTGGACCACCACCAAGGAATACCAGGACCTCAACTTCCAGCGCGAAGCCCTGACCGTCGATCCGGCCAAGGCCTGCCAGCCGCTCGGCGCCGTCCTCTGCGCCTCCGGCTTCCACAAGACCCTGCCCTACGTGCATGGTTCGCAAGGCTGCGTCGCCTACTTCCGCACCTACTTCAACCGTCACTTCAAGGAGCCGTGCTCCTGCGTGTCCGACTCGATGACGGAAGACGCCGCGGTGTTCGGCGGCCAGAAGAACATGTTCGACGGCCTGGAAAACGCCAAGGCCATCTACAAGCCGGACATGATCGCCGTCTCCACCACCTGCATGGCCGAAGTCATCGGTGACGACCTCAACGCCTTCATCAACAACGCCAAGAAGGCCGGCCACGTGCCGCAGGAGTACCCGGTTCCCTTCGCCCATACCCCGTCCTTCGTCGGTTCGCACACCACCGGCTGGGACAACATGGAAGAAGGCATCCTGCGCTACTTCACGCTGAACAGCATGGAAGGCAAGGTCGTCGGCTCGAACAAGAAGGTCAACATCGTTCCCGGCTTCGAAACCTACCTCGGCAACTACCGCGTCATCAAGCGCATGCTGACCGAGATGGGCGTCGGCTACACCATGCTCTCCGACCCGACCGATGTCTTCGACACCCCGGCTGACGGTGAATTCCGCATGTACTCCGGCGGCACGACGATGGACGAAGTCAAGGACGCACCGAACGCCATCACCACGCTGCTGATGCAACCGGCCCAGCTGGAAAAGACGAAGAAGTTCGTCGAAAACACCTGGAAGCATGACATTCCGAAGCTCAACATCCCGATGGGTGTCGAGTGGACCGACGAGTTCCTGATGAAGGTCTCCGAAGTCACCGGCCAGCCGATCCCGGCTTCGCTGGAACTGGAACGCGGCCGCTGCATGGACCTGATATCCGACAGCCACGCCTGGTTGCACGGCAAGAAGTTCGCCATCTACGGCGACCCGGACTTCGTCATGGGCATGGTCAAGATCCTGCTGGAAGTTGGCGCCGAGCCGACCCACATCCTGTCCCACAACGCCAACAAGCGCTGGGGCAAGGCGGTCGAGAAGCTGCTCGCTTCCAGCCCCTTCGGCACCCTGGGCAAGGTCTATGTCGGCAACGACCTATGGCACATGCGCAGCCTGTGCTTCACGGACAAGCCGGACTTCCTGATCGGCAACAGCTACGGCAAGTACATCCAGCGCGACACCCGCCACAAGGGTGAAGAGTTCGAAGTACCGCTGATCCGCCTCGGCTTCCCGATCTTCGACCGTCACCATCAGCATCGTGCCACCACCATGGGCTACGAAGGCATGATGTCCGTGGTCACCCAACTGACCAACGCCGTCCTTGAGCAACTCGACAAGGAAACGATCGGCATGGGGACGACCGACTACAACTTCGACCTGGTCCGCTAAGGCGGTCCGACCCGAGCCCCGCCGACCGGCAACGGCGGCGGGGCATCGGCGCGAAGTGCAGTGACAACGAACCTAAGGGAGCCGAAATGGCCAACATCATGATCCAGCAGGGTGCCGGCGGCGGGCTGGTGTTCTACCTTCCGAAGCGCGACCTGGAAGCCTCCATCGAGTCCATCGAATTCGACACCCCGGAAAAATGGGGCGGCGAGCTGAAGCTGGACAACGGCGGCACCTACTACATCGACCCGATCGCCAAACCGCCCCGCCTGCCCATTTCCCTGCGTGCCAAGCGCCTCGGCGCCGCCGAGGACTAAGTTTGTTGTTGAATCTCACCGCCCAGCCAGCCGATTAGCCAGCGAAGGCGGATTGAAAGGAGAGCATCATGGCAATGAAGATTGATCCCGACATGTGCACCGCCTGCGGCGACTGCAAGCCGGTCTGCCCGACCAAGTCGATCAGTTCCGGCAAGATCTTCTACAAGATCGACGCCGCGACCTGCACCGAATGCGACGGCCACAACGATTCCCCGCTGTGCGTCGACGTCTGCCCCTCGGGCTGCATCAGCGCCGCCTGAACCCAGCGGCTTGAGCCGAGCGTCCGCGCCACGCGGACGCTCCACTGAAGACGCTGCCAGGAGCCCACCATGTCGCCCACCCCCATCGCCTCCCGCGAAGCCGCGCTGCGCATCGCGCTGGCTGCCCGCGCCCTCGACGGCCTCGACGTCAAGGCCTTCGTCGGTGCCCTGATCGAGAAGCTCGAAGCCCCGCTGACCGAAGCCAAGCTCGGCAAGCTGACGGTCGAGGATCTGCGCGCCATCCTCGCCGGCGACTTCGCCGAGCAGGGCTGCCATGTCGGCGTCGAACCCGAACAGCTCAAGGAAGCCGTCCGCCTGCTCTGGGGACAGGGGATCGAGCACACCGACTTCCCCGCCATCGAAGCCTATGCCGACGGCGAAATGCCCGGCTCGATCCGCGTCGCCGTCGCCGCCAACCGCGGCGAGAATCTCGACGGCCACTTCGGCTCCTGCGACCGCTTCCTGGTCTACCAGGTCGGCCAGCAGGCAATCAAGCTGATCGACGTGCGCAGCACGGCCGAGGCCGACACCGCCGAAGACAAGAATGCCGCCCGCTCGGCGCTGATCGGCGACTGCCAGATCGTCTATATCCAGTCGATCGGCGGCCCGGCTGCCGCCAAGGTGGTGCGCGCCGGCGTCCATCCGGTCAAGAAGCCGGTCGGCGGTCCGGCCCGCGAGGTGCTGGCCGAACTGCAGGGCCGTCTGTCCTGCCCGCCGCCCTGGCTGGCCCAGATCATGGGCGTCCCGGCGGCGTCGCTGGCACGCTTCGAGGAAGAACTGGAAAACGAGGAGCCGGCATGATCACCCCGACCCAGCTCGCCCAGGTCGGCGAAGCGACCCTGCTCGACGCGCGCGCCGCCTCGCTGCGCCAGCGCTTTCCCGGGATGCATTTCACCGAGTGCGGCGAGGACGACGTTTCGCCGCGCTACAGGCCGGCCTTCAGCGTCGACGGCTACGACCTCTACCTGATCTCCGGCGCCTCCGGACACTGCCTGGAGCTGACCAACGATCCGGGCTCCGCCACCGGCATTCTGGTTGCCGCCAAGGTCGATGAGGAATGAAAGCCGCCCCGCCGAGGCCGGCGTCGGCCGCCTCGGCCTCTGTTCCGGCTGCGTCTATTACCCGGACTACCTGAACGCGCATCGCTGCACGCCGGGCGACGCCTGCATCCGCGCCCACAGCGGCCGGCAGATCGACCGCTTCCTGCGCGGCAACCCGGAACTGGCGCGCGACTACCTGGGCGACATCTTCTGGGAGCGGCGCGCAATCGCCGCCCGCTATGCGCCGGTCGACGCCATTTTCGGACTCAAATCCGACCCCGACGAGGTGGTCCGCCGCGTCGTCGCCATGCGCCTGCCGGTCGACTCACTGGTCGACATGGTCGGCGACCCCGACCGCGAGGTGCGCCTGTCGGTCGCCGCCCGCCTGCCCGAGCCGCTGCTCGTCCGCCTGATCGAGGACCCGGATTACCTGATCCGCGCCACCGTCGCCCGCCGCCTGCCGCACGGCCAGCTCGCCAAGCTGGCGCGCGACCCGGAACGCGAGGTGCGCAAGGTCGTCGCCTCCCGCCTGCCGCCCTTCGCCCTGCACATGCTGGCCAACGACCCCGAGCCGGAAGTCCGCGCCGTCGTCGCCGAGCGCGCCCTCCCCGGCCTCGCCGCCGCGCTGCTGCAGGACGAGGAATGGTGGGTGCGGCTGGCCGCCGTCGGCAACGCCCCGCGCGAATTCCTGCAGCCGCTCACCAGCGACCCGGAACTCGAGGTGCGCGAAGCCGCGCAGGCCCGCCTCGCCGAATGACACTTCGCCTGCTCACGAGGAACTCCCGATGAAAGAAACCCTGGCCTGGACGGAATACTGCAAGTCGCTCGCCCCCGCCATCGTCGAAACCTGCGCCAAGGTTCCGGTCAGCAGCGGCCCCGGTGCCCTGGTCAAGGCCCTGAGCGTCGCCCTGCCCGACTGGAAGTTCCGCCACGCGATGAGCCGCGGCGGCTGGTACCGGCTGGGCGGCATCCTCGACGGCGACGGCCGGCGGATCAGCGACAACCTGGAGGCCTGGGTCGAGGACGCGCTCGACGAGCGCGACGGCGATTTCCACCGGCTGATCGACGACTTCGCCGACCAGACCCTGTTCGCCACCCGCCTGGTCGGCCAGACGCACTACCTGGTCGCCTCGGCCGGCGACGAGAGCGACGGCTTCCTGCAGCTGGAAATCGAGGACCTGCAGGAAATGCGCGTCCACCAGCTCTTCGTCAACGAACCCGGCTCGCTCGAGGAACTGGTCGACCCGCGCGGCGGCGCCGACAATCCGCAGGCGGTCGACCTGCCCTTCTACACCTTCCGCCGCATCCAGCACATCGGCGCCTTCCTCAAGCGCATGCTGGCGCAAAAGCCCGAGCCGGCCTCGATCCACCGCATGCTCGAAGACTGGGCGAAGAGCAGCGCCGCCCACACCAGCGCCTATTACAACCATTGGGTGATCGCCACCCGCGAGCACCTCGACCGCTACCACCAGCCGGTCTTCCGCGCCCAGCCGATCGCCACGCTGGCCGGCGACCCGCCGGAATTCGCCGCCGCCACCGGCACCAGCGGCCTCAAGCTGCAGGACGCGCTGACCCACTTCGACCGCGAAACCGGCTACCCGATGGCCTGGTACTTCCACATGCTGACTACCAAGGCCGTCCCGCACTGGGTCGCCCAGGCGGTCGTCGAGGATTCCCTGGCCGGCTTCGCCTACCTGCCGCAGCGCGACGTCGATGTCGTGCGCGGCTGGCTGCACCGGCCGTATTCGGTCTGAACGGGGATCCGCAGCGCGATTCCGGCCGGGGCGGCTTTCGACGGCGGCGGGCTACAGCCGGTACCTGTTGCGGTCGACCCCACGATTGAGGCAAAACCGGCATTGGCGCCTTGCCGACCATCGCCAAGGCACGCCGGATCCGCCGTTCCGGATCGGAAGCGCGATAGCGCGCATGGTGCCGGTACGGACTGCCGGCCTGCTTCCCGGTGACCTTCAATGGATCCGGCCTTTACTTTCACTCTAACAATCGCTAGATTGTTTTCATGAAGCCTAACATCACCAAATCCCAGCTCTATGAACACGTGTCGCGCATCGGCAAGGCGTTGTCGAGCCCGAAGCGCCTCGAACTGATCGAGTTGCTGGCGCAGGGCGAGAAGACCGTCGAAACCCTGGCCGCGCAGGCCCGGATCGACATGCGGCTGGCCAGCGCGCACCTACGGGCGCTGCGCGAGGCGCGCCTGGTCGAAACACGCCGCGCCGGCAAGTTCATCAACTACCGCCTGAGCGGGGAGGATGTCGGCCGACTGTGGGTCAATCTGCGCGAAGTCGCCGAGGAACACTTGGTCGAACTGCGCATCGCGCTGGCGCAGATGACGGCGGCGCCCGATGCGCTGAGTTCGGAAAGCCGGGCGTCGCTGCTCGCCAAGGCGCGCAGTGGCGACGTCCTGGTCATCGACGTCCGCCCCGCCGCAGAATACGAGGCCGGCCATCTGCCGTTCGCCCGTTCAATGCCGCTCGCCGAACTCGAAAAAAGACTGGCCGATCTGCCGGCGGACAAGGAAATCGTCGCCTACTGCCGCGGTCCGTTCTGCCTGATGTCCGACGAGGCGGTCCGGCTGCTGCGCCAGCGCGGCTACACCGCCCACAAGATTTCCGACGGCGTGAGCGAATGGCTGGCCAGCGGCCTGCCCATCGAGCGCCAGCCGCCTGTTCCCGATACGGACGGCGAGCAGCTTCGCGATATTCACTCGGGAGAACGACCATGACCACCCTGTTCATCCTCAACGATGCCCCATATGGCACCGAACGTAGCTACAACGCGCTGCGCCTGGCACGGGTGCTGGCCAAGACGGGCGGCCAGACGGTGCGGGTCTTCCTGCTGGGCGATGCCGTCAATTGCGCCAAGGCCGGCCAGAAAGTGCCCGAAGGCTACTACAACGCCGGAGACATGGTGCACATGGCCGGCGGTGAGGTCGCCCTGTGCGGCACCTGCATGGATGCCCGCGGCCTGAGCGAAGAGCAGCTGGTCGAGGGCGCGCGCCGCGGCACCCTGAAGGAACTGGCGGAGTGGACGGCCGCCGCCGACAAGGTGCTCGTTTTCTAGCCACACGACCCAGCCACAACCCCAACAGGAGACAAGATGCCATTCAAGCTGATGCGCGCCGGAGCGCTCGCCCTGGCGATGGCGGCCACGCCCGCCCTGGCCAACGACGAGGCCGTGAAGGCCATGGAGGAATACCTCGATTTCGTCGACTACGGCGGCGCCACCATCTTCCCGGAGCAGATACCGAAGGAGGACTGGAAGAAATTCCACGTCATCGACGCCCGCGACAAGGACCAGTACGCCAGGGAGCACATCCCGGGCGCCGTCAACCTCGAATGGCGGCAGGCGCTGGCCAGGCGGAGCAGCATCCCGAAGGACCAGCCGGTGCTCATCTACTGCAACACCGGCACCCTGTCGGCCCAGGCCGGGTTCGCCCTGCGCGTCGCCGGCTACGACAACGTCCGCATCCTGCAGGGCGGCTACGCCGAGTGGAAGTCCAAGGGCGGCTTCGACGCGGCAGCCCGGGCCAGTGCGCCGGCAAAACACTGAATCGACAAGGCCGGGAACCTGCATGAAGGGGCGCGAGAGCGGGATGCCCGATGAAGCGTCCTGGTCATCCTTCTTCGACCCGGCGGGGGTTCTGGAGCGACTGCTCGGCACCGGCGGCCAGGCCGGCAACCTGGTCGAGTTCGGCTGCGGCTACGGAACGTTCACGCTGCCCGCAGCCCGTCGCACCGCTGGGCTGGTCACCGCGCTGGACATCGAACCCGGCATGATCGCCCTCGTCCGCCAACGCGCTGCCATGGCGGGTCACGCAAACCTCCGCACCGTCCTGCGCGATTTCGCGGACCACGGCAGCGGGCTGGCGAATGCCTCCCAGGATCACGCCATGGTGTTCAACCTGCTCCACATCGAGGCGCCGCTCGCCCTGCTCCGGGAGGCTTTCCGCAACCTGCGCCCCGGCGGCATCCTTTCGGTGATTCACTGGCGCAGCGATATCGACACCCCGCGCGGTCCACCGCTCGCCATCCGCCCCACGCCGGCGCAATGCGCGGCATGGCTGGCGGAAGCCGGATTCGCGTCGGTGGCGCCGGTCGACCTGCAGGCGGCGGCGCCCTACCACTTCGGGCTGATCGCGCAACGGCCGGGTTAGGAGCATTGACGGCGAGCGGCGGCTCGCAGCTGCGCACGCCAGCCGGGCGGACCAGCGCGCCGTCAGGGCAGCGCGAAGCTGCTTTTCTCGACGACGCTGGTGGCCGGCGCCTGTCGGGCGGTGATGCGGAAGCTGATCGGCTGGATGCCGGACAGGGAATTGTCTCCGGGGGCCGAGACGGTCAGTGAAACCGGCCGGATGCTGCCGGGCGCGGCCGAGAACTCGTGCTCCCCGACGATCTCGACGCCCGGCAGGCCGCTGACCTCGACCGTGAAATCGCGCGGCGCTTCGGCCAGATTCATCAGCTTCAGCGTGTAGGCGTTTTCGATCCGGCCGTCGGCGGTTTCGCGCAGCAGGGCGCCGCGGTCGCGCAGCACGTCGACCAGCAGCAGCGAGCGCTGGTTCAAGGTCCACGCCCCCAGGGCCGCGAAGATAGCCAGCAGCGCAGCGTAGGCGGCGACCCGCGGGCGCTGGCGCAGCCCGGCCGGTTGCGCCTGCCCGGCCAGCTCCCGTTCCGAGGCGAAGCGGATCAGCCCGCGCGGCGCGCCAGTCTTGTCCATGACCTCGTCGCAGGCGTCGATGCACAGGCCGCAGTTGATGCACTGGTATTGCAGGCCATCGCGGATGTCGATACCGGTCGGGCAGACCTGCACGCAGATGCCGCAATCGATGCAGTCGCCGGTATTCCCGGCCTGCCGGCGGAGATTGCGCGGTTCGCCGCGCTGCCGGTCGTAGGCGACATTGCGCGTCGTGTCGTCGAACATGACGCCCTGGAAGCGCGAATACGGGCACATGTGCTGGCACACCGCCTCGCGGGCCAGCCCCGCCTGCACGTAGGTGAAGGCGGCGTAGAAGATCAGCCAGAAACCTTCCCACGGGCCGACTTCCCAGCGCGGGAGGGCGGGCAGCAGTTCGCGAATCGGCGTGAAATAGCCGACGAAGGTGATCGCCGTCCACGCGGCGATCAAAAACCACAGTCCGTGCTTGGTCGACCGCAACAGCAGCTTGCGCGCGCCCTTTGGCGCCTGATCGAGCCTGAGGCGGGCCAGATGGTCGCCCTCGACCCGGGCCTCGACCCAGGTGAAGATCGTCGTGTACACCGTCTGCGGGCAGGCGAAGCCGCAGAACAGCCGCCCGGCCAGCGCGGTGACGAGAAACAGCCCGGTCGCCGCCAGGATCAGCACGATAGCCAGCAGCAACGCATCCTGCGGCCAGAGGACGAGGCCGAACAGGTACAGTTTCTCGTGCGCGATGTCGAAAAGAATGGCTTGCCGGCGCAGGCCGTCGCTCTCCCAGGTCAGCCAGCAGGCGCCGTAAAAAATGCTCTGGGTAAGCCAAACCATGGCCCAGCGCAGGGTGTTGAAGCGGCCCGCGGTCTCCCTGGCGTGGATCTTCCCCTTCCTGCGGTAAAGCTCCAGCTTCGCCTCGCGCACCTTGCTGACTGTTTTGCCCATCCTGCCCTCGCTCCTGATGACGATGCGCGGGGACGAATTCCCCGGGCGATCTGAAAGGCAAGTAGAACACCGCGCCAAGAATGGGAACAGTTTCAGTTAATCCGATTTGTTATAGGAACAGATTCGCGATCCCGGACGCCGACGCCTGGCAACTGTGCGCATAGAAAATCAACTTTTCTGTATCTGTGCTTTTTTTGCCGGACTGCAACAATTCCGCCATCGAATCCCTCAGGAGCAGCAGACATGACAGCGGCAGCGATACCGGCATTCGACCCGCCGGCAGAACGGGAGAGCAGCGGGCGCATTCCCGGCAACAAGGGGATCTGGGTCGGCATCTGTTGCGAGTTCGTCGAGTTCCTGGTGCTCTTCATCGTCTATTTCGTCGCCCGCGCCCACTTTCCGGACGCCTTCGAACAGGGTACCGAACGGCTTTCGCGCCTTGCCGGGACGGTCATCACCCTGCTGATGGTGACCAGCAGCTTCTTCATCGCCTGCTCGGTGGCGACGATGCGTGCCGGGCAACGGCGCCGCTCGCTCTGGTGGCTGGTCGCCGGGCTGGTCGTGGCGCTCGGCTACCCGGTCGCCAAGTACCTGGAAATCCGCTGGAACCTGGCGCATGGCATCGACGGCGATTCCGGCATCTTCTTCACCGTCTATTACTACCTGACCTTCAACCATCTGGTCCATGCCACCTGGGGCATTCTCGGCATCCTCTGGGTGCTCGCCCGCCACCTGGGCGGCGGCTACACGCCCGACGACCACGACGGCCTCGAAGCCCTGGCCAGCTACTGGCACGCCACCGACATCATCTGGCTCGTCATCTTCCCGTTCTTCTACGTCCTCGCCTGAACCATGAACGCCAACAGGAAACTTCCCCCGGCCAATCTGCCGACACTGACCTTCGCCTGGCTCACCCTGGTCGCCCTGACGCTGCTCTCGCTCGGCATCGGCCAATGGTTCCACGGCGCACCCTGGCTGCCGCTGCTGGTCGCCGCCATCGTCTGGGTCAAGGGCAGGCTGGTCGTCCAGCGCTTCATCGAAGCACCGCAGACGCATCCCTTCATCGATCGCACGCTTCACGGATTCATCGCCTTCACGCCACTCGCCCTGCTCCTGACCGCCTTCTTCGGCACCCAGTTCGCCCACTGGGCGACGCTATGAACCGGCCGCGGCCAGCTCCCCGAGGGTAGCGATCGCCGCCTGTTGTTCCGGCGAATCGGGATGGCCGAAGTTGAGGCGCAGGCAATTGCCGAATTCGCGCTTGGCCGAGAAGATGGGGCCGGGTGCGATGCTGATACCGCGCACCAGCGCCTGCTGGTGCAACCACAGGGCATCAACCGACTGCGGCAGTTCCAGCCACAGGAAATAGCCGCCCTGCGGCCGCGCCAGGCGGGTGCCGGGCGGGAAATGCCGCTCGACCGCCTCGGTCATCGCCGCTTCGCGGCTGGCCAGGGTGCGGCGCAGATGGCGCAGGTGATTTTCGTAGCCGCCATGTTTAAGGTACTCGGCCAGCGCGATCTGCACCGGCACCGTCGTCGCCAGGCTGGTGGACAGTTTCAGGCGCTGAACCTGGCTGGCGTAGCGCCCGGCTGCCACCCAGCCGACGCGATAGCCGGGCGCCAGGCATTTTGCGAACGACGAAACGTGCATGACCAGGCCCTCGCGGTCCTCGGCTTTGCTGCACAGCGGCGCCTGCGGACCGAAGTGGAGTTCGGCATAGACATCGTCCTCGATCAGCGGCACCTCGTGGCGGCGCAGCAGTTCGAGCAGCGCCTTGCGGCGCTCGTCCGGGACGAGGCAGCCCAGCGGATTCGAGAAATTCAGCATGAACAGGCAGGCCTTGACCGGATGCTGGCGCAGCACCTCTTCCAGCGCCGGCAGGCTGACGCCCTCGCGCGGGTGGCTGGGAATTTCGATGACTTTGAGCCCGAGGCGCTCGCTGGCCTGCAGCCCGGCGTAGAAGGTCGGCGACTCGATGGCGATCAGGTCGCCCGGCCGCGTCACCGCCTGCAGACAGAGATTCAGTCCCTCCATGGCGCCGGAGGTGATGACGATTTCCTGCGGCGAGACGGTGGCACCGTGCGCCAGGTAACGCAGGGCCAACTGGCGGCGCAGCTCCTCGTTGCCCGGCGGCAGGTCGGTCACCGTCGCCAGCGGGTCGAGCCGGCGTGCAGCGTTGGCGAGAAAGCGGCCGAGCTTGTCGAGCGGGAACAGATACGGACTGGGAAAACTGGAGCCCAGCGGCACCACCGCGGGATCCTTGACGCTTTCGAGAATCTGGAAAATAAAATCGCTGACCTCGAGCTGTGTCGAACTGGCCGCCGGCTGGCTCATTTCCGGTTCCGGCAGGCGTTGACCGAGGCGGGCGCGGACGAAATAGCCGGACTTCGGGCGCGCCTCGATCAGACCGCGACTTTCGAGCAGGTAATAGGCCTGGGTCACGGTGATCGGGCTGACGTCGTGGATGCGGCAGGCCTGGCGCACCGACGGCAGGCGGTCGCCGGCGCGCAGCACGCCGTCGGCGATCAGCCTTTGCGAAAGATCGGCGAGTTCCTGGTAACGGCTCACGGCGCGCCACCCCGGCACGCCGCTGCGCGCGCATGCAGGTCGGCCAGCGTGTTGCCGCGGCAGCCGGCGTGGCCCGGCACCCAGCACAGGGCGGCATGGTCGAGCACGCCGGCGATCTGCAGGTCGCCGAACATGCCGGCCAGCGCCGGATCCTGCGCCAGCCCGTGCAGGCGGGCGCGGTCGAGGCGGATCACCGCATCCTGGTTGTCGGAAAACAGCGCGAAGGGTTCGCCGGGAAAATGCCGGTGCGCCTGCTGCAGCCCGAACAGGGCGGCCTGCAGTTCCAGCTCGTTGCTGCCGACAACGGGCACGGTGCGCGTGGCGACCAGCGGTGCTTCGTCCGGCTCGCCGAACAGCACCACGGCCAGCCCGCCGTGGCGCTGCCGGCTGGCGTCGCTGAAGACCAGCCGGCGACCGACGAAGCGGTCGGCCAGGCGCAGCGGCAGCGGCCCGACCGACTGGTGAATCACCCGCACTGCCTTCTTCCTTCGCCTTCCCGCCATCGTGGTTCGTCGCCTCCGCCGCACACGGGCGCAAGCATAATCCGGAACCCCCGGCCCAGAAAGGCGAAAGCCCCGCACCGGGGGAAGTGCGAGGCTTTCTGGACGGCCCGTTGGGGGGAGGGAGGGAGGTGGGGCCGTCAGGCTGATGTCTGGTCAGCGCATGGAGCAAAGATAAGGGCCGGCGCGCCCGGGTTCAAGTAACGGTTTGCAACAAAGCGTATCGTTCTGTGCCCCGGCGTCCGCGCACAAGGCGATGCCGGGCACCCGGCCCGGCGCTGTCGCCCGCCGGCACTGGCCCGTCAGCCGGCTGCCGGGGCGGGGTGGCGCAGATCCACCTCTTCGTGCTCCCACTGCGTGATCGCGTTGGAGATGATGCGCGCCTTCTCGTGAATTTCCGGCGAGTGGTGGTGTGCCTCGACGTATTCGTCCAGTGCTTCGTGGACAGCTTCGGCCTTCGTATGCGCATGAGTATGGGGCATGGTGTCACCTATATCGGTTGAAATGCTCGTTGCAAATATTTTTGCCTTGCAACAAGCCGATATTAGGCTTCTGTCAATGCATTCTCAATAATTCGGCAAACAAATTAATGCATTGCAGCATGCGAAATCCAAGCTACCGGAAAGAGATGCGCGCGAGCCTTTGCGTAAGCCAGCGCGCCCGGAATCAGTTGAGGTCCTTGTCCTTCCAGAACTTCGTGCCGCCCATCGCGCCGCCGGCCTGGAAGCCGTTCTTGGTCAGGCTGTACAGGTTGCCATAGGTGAACTGGCCGACCGTCCCGCCGGCCGCGTGCTTGCCGGCACCGGCGCCGGCGCCGACTTCACCGCCGGCTTCCCAGCCGGAATCGATGAAGGTCTGCATCCCCTTGGCGTCCTTGAAGACGAACAGATAACGGGTTTCCGACGCCCCGATCTGCAGGCCGACGCTCGCCTGCGCGAGATCCATGTAGGTCTTTTTCCCGGTCTTGTTGTCGTGCACCACGCCCTTGCCGCCGCTGCCGCCGGCCAGGAAGCTCAGCCCGTAGGTGGTGAACACGCCATAGCCGGCAGCGTTCTTCACCTCGGCCTTCAGCTTCGGCTTGGCCTTGAAGAAGTCGTTGAGCGTCTGCTCGGCCTTGGCATTGACCTCGGCCTGATTCTTTTCCTTCTCCGACTGCGCCAGGGCGCCGGTCGAGGTGAACGAGAAGATCGCCAGCGTGGCGACCGCGAGGAGCTGGGTCAGTTTCATGATGTCCCTTTCAGTGAGAAACCATCGGAGCCGGGCGCCCCCACCATGTGCCGGAGGTCGGCGCCAGACGTTCGTCATGTGCAGCGGATGACTGTTTTCACTTTAGCCCACCGCCGCCCGAACTGCGCCCCGATTTTTGCCCTTGTCCGGCCGTCGACCGCAGCAGGACCGCCTTACGCGAAACCGAAAAACACCGCCAACGCGCGATTGACCGCCAGCAGGTTTTCATTGCTCAAGCGGCCGAATGTCTCGCCAATTTTCTCGCGGGGAATGGTCTGCGCCTTGTCGACCATGACCTGTGAAGCCTGGCGCAAGCAATTGCCGGCATCCGGCTCGATCGTGATGCGAAACAGCGGCGTCGCGCGGAGTTCGCTCGTGATCGGCAACACCGTCACCGACGGGTGTTCATCGAAAAGGTCGGATTGAATCACCAGCGCCGGGCGCGGCTTGCCATACGCCCCCTGCAGCGCAACGGTGACCAGATCGCCACGCCTCATTCCCAGTCATCCGTGTCGGCTGCAGCCGCCAGCCACTCAAGGGTTTCCCGCTCCAGCGCATCGTCGCGCAAAAGATGGGACTGGCGGCGGCACTCCTCGGCAAAGCCGGGACGACGGGTGTCCGGCACCCAGATCTGGACCGGGCGCAGGCCGGAGGCACGCAAACCTGTCCGATGCTTTTGTACGCGGTCCGAAACACTTGTCGTCATGTCTTGCTCCTGAATCGATGTAGTTACATGCAACCCGATGATAGCCCCGGATCACGTTACATGCAACGAAACATCAGCACCGCCGCCGGTCGTGACGGATCAGGAGATGCCGGCCAGCATCCCGCGCATTTCGTCGACCGAGAAGGCATGCAGCGTCTGCGAGCGCACGTTGCCGAGCGAGCCGACCTTGAGCATGGCGGCCACCGCCGCCTGCTCGTTGCCTTCGACGACGATCACCATGTCGTACTGGCCGATGGTGTAGTAGGCGGCCTTGACCTTGAGCCCTGCCTTTTCCGCGAGCGCCTGGAAAGCCAGGAAGCGATCCGGGGAATCCTTGATGTTGCGGATGCCCTGGTCGGTGAACGACACCAATGAAATGAGCGTTGCCATGATTTTTCTCCTTCGTCGGACAACAAGCAGCGAGCCGCTGCAACACCGCCACGCCTGCCGCGGGCAGACGGGCGCAAACCGCTTGCGTGGGTGAATCGTCGGCGGACCGGCGCCGATGGTCTCCTGCCGGATGACCCGGCCATGCGGCGCTGCCCGGAAAACGAAGGGATGAATCCAGTGTAGGCGGAAATCGTGCAAAGGCAATCCGCACGTGACATGTCAATAAAAGCGGCCGGCGCCCTGCCCGGCCGGCGTCGGATCAGGCGGCGGCGCGCTGCAGGTTGAGCGCCAGCAAGCGACGCAGTATCTCGTCGTCGGGCAGTTCCGGGGTGTAATCGGCCCAGCCGTAGGCGGCGGCGACCGCCGCGTCGAGCTCGCGGTGGGCGAGGTCCAGCCAGGCCGGACGGGCGTTGTAGAGGTTGGTCAGGGTGCGCTTCTTGAGTTCGGCCTCGTGGCCCGGTTTGGCCACCGGGCGCGGCGGGAAGTCGGCCTTTTCCTCTTCCGTCGTGCGCACCCAGTCCACCCATTCGGCCGGGTTCAGCCAGTTTTCGCGCAACTCGTTCAGGCGGCGGGCGGCAGCGGCGATGCGTTCGGCCAGCGGGCCGGACGGCGCGCCGACGGCGGTATCGCGCGGCGTCAGGCCGGCGGGGAACGGGAAGGTTTCGAAGCAGGTGGTCGGGGTGTAGCGCGGGCGGTCTTCGAGCGAGGTACCGAGGCGCAGCGACCAGAGTTCGTGGAAGCGGGAATGCAGGATGCCGAAGGTAGTGTCGTCGGAGCGGGCGATAACTGAAGTGGCACTATCCGGAAGTGTCGCTAGAGGCATCCACACAAATAGCCGGTGCTTTGAAACTCTCGGCGTTATGAGATAGCGGCTCAAACCCTCAAGCGCAGCCCGCATTTCTGGGCGAGGCCGAGTGTGTAACCACCATTTGCTCGCAATAGCCTCGCGACTACCTTCGCGGCCAACGCGTACAAGCTCCTCGATATACGTAAATGGCAACTCATACAAGGCCGCATCGGCCTCTGGCGTTGAATGGCCAAAATCTATAATCCACGTATCAGAAGGCCGACGAGTAATGTCCATTCCGTTTGCCCAAGGCCGAACGACGTTTGCTGTAGCCTTGTTGTTTGGGTTGGGATGTTTCAACCAGGCACGCGCCATCTCCCCAGGAACATCAAAAGCACCGGTTTTCTGGGTGCCAATAAATGACGTATTGCTGTTTTCGGTCAATGGCAGCGCCTGCGTTAGATCAACACCAACGCCTGTCGTCAGATCGGCGTGAATCGCATCAACTTCCACCCCATCCAACCGGCTGTTGCGGTCGACCCCGAAAAAAGGGCCAAATCCAAGCAGCGACACACGCACCGCCGCGCCCTCGTTCACCCAGGCTTCGTCGCTCCACGCCTCGAAGATGCGCGTCGTGTCGACGATGCGTTCCAGCACCTTGCGGTTGGCGCCGCCGCGTATTGAATTGGTGGCGACGAGGCCGGCGGCTTGCAGTTGGCCGGCGGCAATCTGCGCCCGCGCTTTCTCGAACCAGTAGGTGACGAGGTCAGCACCGCCCGGCACGCGGCCGTCGAAGCGCTTGCGCAGGCGTTCGACGTAATCGGCGCCGAGTTCGCCGCGCATCATCTTGTCGCCCAGAAACGGCGGGTTGCCGACGATGACGTCGGCCACCGGCCAGTCGGCCTCGCTGCCATCTTCGTTCAACAGCGCGTCGCGGTGCTCGATGTGGTCGAGGGTGGCCAGGATGGGGTTGCGCCGGCAGTCGTAGCCGTTCCTGAGCATCCACTGAATCTCGCCGATCCAGACGGTGACGCGGGCGAGTTCGGCGGCGTAGGCGTTGATTTCGATGCCCAGCACGTTGGCCGGGCTGGTTTCGATCAGCAACTGGCGTTGCAGGCCGAGGGCTTCGGCGTCGAGGTTGGCGCGGTGTTCGAGGTCCTTGAGGGCGCGCAGGCTCAAGTACAGGAAATTGCCGGAGCCGCAGGCGGGGTCGAGGACGCGGAAGTTCTTCAGGCGTTCGATATGGCCGAGGAAGAGGCCTTGCGCTTCCTTGAGCGCGCTTTGCGAGCCTTTGCCGCCGGCGTGGTATTTGCCGACGAGGGCGCCGATGCGTTCGCGGGCGGCAGCCCATTCGCGGGCCAGCGGTTCGACGACGAGTGGGCCGACCAGCTTCATGATGGTGCCGGGGTCGGTGTAGTTGGCGCCGAGCGGGGCGCGAACCCTGGGGTCGAGGCCGCGCTCGAACAGGGTGCCGAGGATCGCGGGTTCGATGGCGCTCCAGTCCATTTTGCTGGCGGCATGCAGGGCGTCGATTTCGCCGGGGGCGAGCTCGATCAGCTCGATGCGGGCGAAGAGGCCGCCGTTGAACCAGGCGATGTCTTCGAGCAGGAAATCGCCGCCGGCCTGCATGGCGCGGAAGAGTTCGCCGAGCGCGGCGCCGAGCTTGACGGTGTCGCCGCCGCGCTTGTCGAGCACGCGCTCGAACAACCGTCTGGGCAGCAGGCCGATGTCTTCGGCGAACATGCAGAACAGGCACTGGATGAGGAAGTGGGCGACTTTTTCGGGGTCGTGCCCGCGATCCGTGAGCGAGCGGGCGATGCTGGCGAAGCGGCCGGCGGCGTCGGCGGTGATGTCCTGCACGGTGCGGCCGGGGCGGAATTTTTCGGGGTCGGTGAATAGCCAGCGCAGCTTCTGCTGGTTTTCCGGGGTGCCGATGTCGGCGAGCCGGATGGTGTGGGTTTCGGATGGGGTGCCGGTGAAATGGGTGTGGATCTGGGTGACGTCGCGGTTGCTGACGACGAGCAGCGGCGGGTTGTCGAGCGCCAGCGCGTAGGTCATCAACTGCTTGAGGGCGCCGCCGAGATCGCCGCCGGGGCCCTTGTTCTCCCAGCCGAAGTGGCCGCGCTTCCAGACGTCGGCCCAGCCGTGCCCGGCGCCGGTGCGCGTGGCGCCGCGCTCGAAACAGTAGTGGTCGGGGTCGTCGGGCGGCGCGACGTCGAGCATGGCGCACAGGTCGATGAAAAAGGGCTGCGACCCGGCGCGTTCGGAGAGCGGGTTGTCACGCCATTTGGCGATGAATTGGGCGGGGGTCATGGGCGGACCGGTGCGGTTGCGAATGCCGGGAAGGATACCCGATCTTCATGCGCGCCGCGGGCGGACGGGGATTGGCGCGGGGCCAGTCGGATGAAAACGCACCCTCCCCGTCAAGGGCAGGATTCGGGTGGGTATGGGTTATGGCCGGGAGATTGCCACCTGACCCATCCCCCTCCCGGCCTCCCCCTTGAAGGGGGAGGAGTGAGGGTGGTTTTTGGCCTTTTTTGGCGGTCGACCGCAGCCGGCGCGGGCGGCCGCCTGACGACGCCGTCAGTCGGCGATGGCGAGTGCCGGCGGGTTCCAGGTGCCGGAACCGGGGGGCAGGATGGAGGGCGGCGTGTCCTTCGGCCAGTAGAGGCGCATCACCAGATAGATATCGCCATCGGGGGCCGGCAGCCAGTTGGCTTCCTTGTCCTTGCCCGGCGAATCCTTCTGGATGTAGAGGGTCAGCGAACCGTCCTTGTTCTTCTTCATGCCGGACAGCATCGGCGAATTGATCAGGTAGCGGTTGATGGGGTTCTTGACCAGCAGCTGGTTCTTGGCGTCGTACATGGTGACCGACCAGAAGGCGTTGACCGGCGGGAACTGATCCTTGGCGAAGGTCAGCGTGTACTTGTGCTTGGCGCCGTCGAGCACCGTGCCGTCGGCTAGGGTCTTGGTCATCGGGTACATGGCTTCGGCAGCATCGTTGCCGTAGATGCCGGCGCGCGCGGCAGCCGCCCGCAGCAGCCAGTCGCCGTTGTAGAAGGCGCGGTCGCCGAACGCCGAGCCGACGTGCCAGCCGTTGATCGACTTGCCGATGCTGGCGACCTTCTCGTCGACCTTCTTGTCGCCTTCCTTCATGCCGAGCAAGACCGCCGCCTTGTGCTCGAGCGAGAGGTCCTTGAAGGCGAACTTCTTGCCCGGGCCGATACCGATGCTCGCGAGCTTGGCGCGGATCGCTTCTTCTTCCGGACCGGCCGGCGCGAACTGCAGGGCGAGATCCAGGAACTCGAAGAATTCGGTCTTGACCAGGTCCTTGTCGAACTTGGGCCACTCGACGGCAGCGGGAGCGGCCGGTGCCGGCTGGTTGAGGAACGCCGACAGCGGCTGCACCTTGTAGCCGGCCTGGACGGCTTCGACGTTGGGCATATCCTTGGCGTCGATCAACTGGGTGCGGAACACGGCGAGCGAGAAATCGGTGGTCGAATTGAATACCTTCTTGATTCCCGGCGGCGTCTCGCCCTTCCAGCGCGGGCCGGCGATCAGGTAGTCGCCGGCTTCGCTGCCGGTGGCGCGGCTGCCGATGTAGCCGTAGTTGAAAGTGTTGCCGTCGTTGAGCATCACCGAGTAGTAACGCTTGGGATCGACCGCCGGCACCGAAATGACGACCGGTTCGGCACGCAGGTCCAGCCAGGCCATGGAATAGGGGGTGTCGCTGTTGGGCGTGGGGATCGCCGTGTCCTCCCAGGTGAAGACGCGATGCTGGTTGTTGATGGTATTGAACGGTGCCTTGTACTGATTCGAGTTCTTGTCGATGACGAATTCGTACATCACCCCGTAGTTCATGACGATCGGCAGGCCGTAGATGAAGGCTTCCTCGGCGATGGCCTTGACCTCGGCGATGCCGGGCGCCGGCACGCCGGCCGCGACATCCTTCTTCGCCGCCTGGCTGACGGGATCTTCCTTCTTCCCGCAGCCCCCCAGAAGCGCGACGGCGATCAGGCCGCCGGCGAGCATCGTCTTCACATCCTTGTGCATGGTCCGGTCCTCATGGTGGGTTGAGCGCATGATTGTGGCAGACAATGCAATGACGTCCAAGTATGCGGCCGGCCGGTTTCTGGCCTTTGCGGGCGGTCGACCGCAACCGGTGGGGGCGCGCCCCCCGGTAATCATTTCATCGAATGGAGGCCGATCAGGTTGCCCTCGCTGTCGACCACCAGCGATATGAAGCCGTACTGGCCGATGGAGGCTTTCGCGCGCTCGACGCGCCCGCCCGCCTGGGCGACCCGGCCTTCCTCGACGGCGCAATCGTCACAGCTGAAATAGACCCGGATGCTGTTGCCACCCGGGGGGCAGCCGGCCATCCTGACCAGAGAGCCGCCCGCGCCCCAGAGATCCGGCGCCATCGGGAAGGCCCACATTTCCGCATCCGCGGCGTGCAGGTTTTCCAGCGTGGTCCGGAAAACCGATTCATAGAATTTCCTGGCGCGCGCCATGTCCTGCACATAAATCTCGAACCAGCCGACGGGATTGGGTTTCATCGTGCGTCTCCTTTGTCTTTGGCAGGCAACCGCTCAGGCGCGGTAGCCCGGATTCACCCGGTCGAGCCTGCGCAGCAGCGCCGGCCAGGCGAGGCCGCCGCCGACGCCGCGGGTGACCTGTTCCCACTGCGCCTGGGCGCCGTCGATGATCGGTTGCCCGATGCGGCGCAGAGGCTGACCGCCGCTCTGCGCGCGCACCTGCATCATGCAGGTGGTCTCGAAGAAATACATGGCGACGAAGGCTTCGGCGACCGAGCGGCCGACGGTCAGCAGGCCGTGGTTGCGCAGCATCAGGAAGCGCTTGTCGCCGAGGTCGCGCACGAGGCGCGGCTTTTCGTCGTCGACCAGGGCGACGCCTTCGTAGTCGTGGTAGGCGAGCGACGAGAGGACGAAGATGGAATGTTGCGACAGCGGCAGGACGCCCGCCTCCTGCGCAGAGACGGCGACGCCGTTGACGCTGTGGACATGCAGCACGCACTGGGCGTCCTCGCGGGCGGCGTGGATGGCGCTGTGGATGACGAAGCCGGCCGGGTTGATGTCGTGGGGGCTGCTCTCGACCTTGCGCCCCAGCAGGTCCACCTTGACCAGGCTGGAGGCGGTGATTTCGTCGAACATCATGCCGTAGGGGTTGATGAAGAACTGGTGCTCGGGGCCGGGCACGCGCGCCGAGATGTGGGTGAAGATCAGGTCGTCCCAGCCGAACATCGCGACCAGGCGATAGCAGGCGGCGAGATCGACGCGCAGCGACCATTCGAGTTCTTCGGCGTCGGACAGCAGTTCGCAGGCAGGCTCGTTCATGATGCGCTCCTTTCGTCGCGGGACACTGAAGGAAACACTCGTTTCGCGTTCGACACGCGGGCGCTTGTCAGGTTCGCGACACGAAGCCGACACGGCCGCACCGGCGCAATCATGAACCTTTATTTTTCAATGACTTGGTCGCTGGCACCGCCCTTGCTAGAAGCTCGGCAAGGAGACTTCCAATGACCCAGCCGCAATTCGTCACCATCAACGACACCACCCTGCGCGACGGCGAACAGTCGGCCGGCGTGGCGTTCTCGCTGGACGAAAAGCTGGGCATCGCCCGCCAGCTCGCCGCCATCGGCGTGCCGGAACTGGAAGTCGGCATCCCGGCGATGGGCGAGGAGGAGCGCGATTCGATCCGCGCCGTCGCCGCGCTCAAGCTGGCGCCGCGCCTGATGGTGTGGAGCCGCATGCACGCCGCCGACATCGCCGCCTGCGCCGGCCTCGGCGCCCATCTGATCGACATCTCGGTGCCGGCTTCCGACCAGCACCTGGCCTACAAGCTGAAGCAGGACCGCGCTTGGCTGCTGCGCGAGTTGCCGAAATACATCGGCGCCGCGCTCAGCCTCGGCCTCGAAGTCGGCCTCGGCTGCGAGGACGCCTCGCGCGCCGACATGGGTTTCCTGTGCGCCCTGGCCGCAACCGCCGAACGTGCCGGCGCCCGCCGCCTGCGTTTCGCCGACACGCTGGGCATCCTCGAACCGTTCGCCACCTTCGAGCGGATTTCCACCCTGCGCCGCAACACCGGCCTCGAAATCGAGATGCACGCCCACGACGACATGGGGCTGGCCACCGCCAACACGCTGGCCGCCTGCAAGGCCGGCGCCACGCATGTGAACACGACGGTCAACGGCCTCGGCGAGCGCGCCGGCAATGCGCCGCTGGAGGAAGTGGTGCTCGGCCTGACCAAGCTTTACGGCATTGAAACCGGCGTCAATCTCAAGGGCTTCCCGGCGCTCTCCAGCCAGGTGGCCAGCGCTTCCGGGCGCGCCGTACCGTGGCAGAAGAGCGTCGTCGGCGCCGGCGCCTTCACGCACGAGGCCGGCATCCACGTCGACGGCCTGCTCAAGCATCCGGACAACTACCAGGGCTTCGACCCGCGCGAGGTCGGCCAGGCGCACCGCATCGTGCTCGGCAAGCATTCCGGCTCGCGCGCGGTGCAGGTCGTCTATGCCGGGCTTGGCATCACCGTCGACGACGGCGAGGCGCAGGCGCTGCTGCCGCGCGTCCGCAACTTCGTCGCCGAACACAAGCATCCGCCGGAGACGCCCGACCTGCGCGCCCTCCTGGCTTCGGTCCGGAGCCCCCAACATGTCTGAAGCGATGACCATGACCGCAACCGCACTGGCCGCGCCCGGCCTCTGGGCAACCCTCAAGGAAGACCTGGCCTGCGTCTTCCAGCGCGACCCGGCGGCCCGCTCGACGCTGGAGGTGCTGACCACCTACCCGGGCGTCCATGCCATCCTCGCCCACCGCCTGTCGCACCGCCTGTGGCGTTCCGGCTGGCGCTTCCCGGCGCGCTTCCTGTCCTTCCTCGGGCGCACGCTGACCAATGTCGACATCCACCCCGGCGCCACCATCGGCCGCCGCTTCTTCATCGACCACGGGGCCGGCGTGGTGATCGGCGAGACCGCCGAAGTTGGCGACGACGTCACGCTCTACCACGGCGTCACGCTCGGCGGCACCTCGTGGAACAAGGGCAAGCGCCACCCGACGCTGGCCAGCGGCGTGGTGGTCGGCGCCGGCGCCAAGATCCTCGGGCCGATCAGCATCGGCGAGCGGGTGCGCGTCGGCGCCAACTCGGTCGTCGTCAAGGACGTGCCGGCCGACCGCACCGTGGTCGGCGTACCGGGCCGCATCGTCGATACGCGGGCCGGCGGCCAGCGCCCGGAAAACGGCATCAGCCTCGACCACAACCTGCTGCCCGACCCGGTCGCCAAATCCATCGCCTGCCTGATCGAGCGCATCGAGACGCTGGAGAAGGAACTGGCCGAAGTCCGCAACGAACCGCCGCCGTCCGATCACACCGGGCAATGTAAAACCTGTACCGCCGGCGACTTGTGCTGCGAGCACGAGTCCATGCACTGAGGGCCCCATGGACCTGCTCGACTTCTCCGACTGCAAGCTGTATTTCGAGGACGCCCTGCCCGTCGAGGCGGAGCGCCTGATCGCCCAGGCCGCCGAGGACTACGGCAGCCCGGACGCCGAGATGGCGCTGCTGCGCGCCCACCTGATCGCCCCGGAGCACCTGACCGTGCTGGTCGGCCTCTACCGCTACTACTTCTACCAGCACCGGCTGGCCGACGTGCTGATCGTCGCCGACCACGCCAAGCGCATCGCCGCCCGCCATCTCGGCATTCCCAGCGACTGGCGCCAGATCGACGAAGCCCAGCTCGGCACCGCCGCCGCCATTTCCTTCGGCCTGCTGCGCTTCTACCTGCTGGCGCTCAAGGCCGAAAGCGTCGTCCTGCTGCGCCTCGGGCGCATTGCCGAATCACGCGACCGCCTGACCCGGCTCGCCGCCCTCGACAGCCGCGACCACCTCGGCGCCGCCAAGCTGCTCGAAGTCGTCGATGAATTCCAGTGCGACGGCGCGGCCGACGCCGACAACCCTTCACTGAACCTAGCCGCAGCCTGAGGAGGCCCCATGGATGACACCCTGACCCTTGCCGAAGCCATGGAAGACCTGGTTTCCGCCGAAGATTTCCTCGACTACTTCGAGGTGCCCTACGACCCCGCCGTCGTTCATGTGAACCGCCTGCACATCCTGCAGCGCTTCCACGACTACCTGACCAAGCAGGCGCCCAACCTGCCGCCGGAAGAAGCGCAGCAGCGCGGCATCTACCGCCTGTGGCTGGAACGCGCCTACCAGGACTTCGTCACCTCCGACTCGCTGACCGAGAAGGTCTTCGCCGTCTTCCAGAACCAGGCCAGGCCGGATGGCGGGATGAGTTCCTTCGTCTCGCTCGACAAGGTGTTCCGCCAATGATGGACGCCCGCTGGGACTACGGCGAGGCCGTACGTCTGACCCGCAACGTCCGCAACGACGGGACCTACCCCGGCCTCGACCCGGGCGCCTTCCTCGTTCGCCGCGGCAGCATCGGCTATGTCGTCGATGTCGGAACCTTCCTCCAGGACCAGATCATCTACTCGGTGAACTTCCTCGACGAAGGCAAGGTCGTCGGCTGCCGCGAGGAGGAGCTGATCGGCGCCGACGACCCGTGGCTGCCGTCGCGCTTCGAATTCCGCGAGAAGGTTCGCGCGGCCAAGGGACTCTCGGTCGGCGGCGAGGTGCTGGTTCCCGTCGGCGCCCTCGGCGAGGTGATCAAGGTGATCCGCGACGCGCCCGGCGGCGTCGCCTACCACATCCACTTCGACAGCCTGCCGGGCCGCGTCCTGCAGATTCCGGAAGACGCGCTGACGGCGATCGAAGCGAAGGAGTGAGGCGATGCAGCTCGGCTATCTTGAACTGAAACTTTCCTGGGAACTCTTCAAGAAAGCGCCGGAAACGCTCTCCGACCCGGAGCGCAACCGCCTGGCCGAGGTCGCCCGCAAGCAGGACAGCATCGAGCAGCGCATCCTCGCCAGCCGCGAGGCCGCCAACGTCGTCGTCCCGGCCGCCACGCTGCAGACGCGCCTGAAGGAGATCCGCCAGCGCTACCCGAATCCGGACGAACTGGCGCACGACCTGGAACGCATCGGCCTCGCCGCCGGCGATCTCGACAAGGCCGTCGAACGCGACCTGCGGGTCGAGGCCGTGCTGGAAAAAGTCGCCTCGCAGGCGGCGCCGGTCACCGCCGTCGATGCCGAAATCTACTACCGCCTGCACCCGGAAGCCTTCGACCGCCCCGAGGCCCGCCGCCTGCGTCACATCCTGATCACCTTCAACAACGACCAGGAAAAGGCCAGGGCCGCAGTGCAACTCGAAGGGCTGCGGTCGACCGTCAAAAATACCGAAAAATTCGCTGCCGCCGCCCTGCGCCATTCGCAATGCCCGACCGCGATGGAGGGTGGCCAGCTCGGCGTCGTCAAGCGCCAGCAGCTCTACGCGGAGCTCGAACCGAGTGCCTTCGCGCTCGCCGAGGGGGAGATCAGCGCCGTCCTCGAATCGCCGATCGGCCTGCACCTCGTGCGTTGCGACGAGATCCTGGCGAGCGGCATGCTGCCTTTCGCCGACGTCCGTCAGCGCATCATCGAGCGCCTGACCGACAAGCGGCGCGGCGAGGCGCAGCGCGACTGGATCAAGCGGCTGCCGGCGGCGGCCAGGTAAACGGCCGGCGGCACCGATTCCACTGTGGCCGCTCAGGCGGCGGCCGGCTTTCCCGGCAGGCGGCGGGCGACCTGCCCATCCACCGCGACCTTCCCTTCCCGCGTCAGCCTGGCCAGCGTCCGGTAGAGCGCCTCGTGCGTCAACCCCAGCTCGGCGGCCCACGCCTTGCGCGTGGGCGGCAGCACCACCCGGCCGGCGACACCTTCGCTGTCGATGTAGTGGAGCACGCGGGCGGCGGCGCCGCGCAGCGCCAGGCGCTCGCACTGGGTCCGGCTGCGCCGCATCTCGCGCAGCAGGTGGGACATCCAGCGGTTGCGGAACTCGGGACACTCGGCGAGCGCAAGGCGGAACGCGGCCATCGGGAAGGCGAGGACAGCCGCCTCTTCGGCGGCGATGGCATCGCAGTGGTAGACCGGCGATTCGATGCTGGCTTCGGCGAGGAAGGTGTCGCGCGCCCGTTGCAGCACGATTTCCCCGCCATCGGGAGAACAGCGCCCGAGGCGCACCTCGCCGCGCGCCACGTAGAACATCCGCTGCGGCACCTCGCCCAGCTTGAACAGGGCCGCGCCGGCGGCATAGCGCCGCGCCTGCGCGGCGGCCCTGAGGGCGGGCGGCATGGCGGCGAACTCGGGACGTTGCGGCCAGACGAGGTCGGCGGCGGGCGTGGTCATATGATCGCGATCATAGGGATGGACACGGCTGCGAGCTTATCTTGCCCGGCCATACAACGCCAACGGAGACTCCCCATGCGCCTGATCGCCCCCCTCACCGCCCTCGCCCTGGCGCTGCCGGCCCTCGCCCAGCAGCACGACCCGGCGCTGCACCAGCAGCACATGGCCGGCGCGCCGGCGCCGACGACGGCGAAGGATGCCCGGCAGGCGGTGAAATTCCCTGCCCAGATGCGGGAGCACACGCTGGCCAACATGCGCGATCACCTGCTGGCACTGCAGGAAATCCAGTCCGCCCTGTCGCGCGCCGACTACGACCGCGCCGCGGACGTCGCCGAAAGCCGGCTCGGCATGACTTCCCTGACCCTGCACGGCGCCCACGAGTCGGCGAAATTCATGCCTAAAGGGATGCAGGATGCGGGCACGGCGATGCACCGCAGCGCCAGCCGGTTCGCCGTCGTCGCCCGGGATGCCGCGGTGACCGGCGACGTCCGGCCAGCGGTCGGCGCCCTGTCCGACGTCATGGGCGCCTGCGTCGCCTGCCATTCCGGCTATCGCCTGCAGTAGCCCGTCATGGAAATGGCCCGCTTTTCCGGGTCGACCGCAACCGGCCGGGAGAGCGCTGAATGAGGCCCTTTCAGGGCGTCGTCAGCGCGGCGGCCAGCGTCTTCAACGCCGCCATCGGCGGCGCGTCGCGCAGGGTGATCATGCCGGTCGGCACGCGGCCGATCTCGTCGGGCACCCTTTCGATCGCCAGGTCGGCGGCATGGGCGGACTGCTCGACGACGCGCCGCGGCATCAGGGTCCAGCCGAGGCCGACGGCGACGCAGCCGAGGATGCCTTCCAGGGTGCCGAATTCCATGGCGTCGGCGACCGCGTGGCCGATGGCGCGCTGCCAGGCGAGCGCCCGGCTGCGGTAGGCGCAGCCTTCGCGGAAGAGGATCAGCGGCTGCAGCACCGGGCTGGCGCCGACGGCGCAGACCTGCACCAGCTCCTCGACCACCAGTTCGTCGAACACCAGGTCGGGATGGATGACCGGCCCGGCGACGAAGGCGCAGTCGAGCTTGTGGGCCAGCACGCGGTCGATCAGGAAGGCGCTGGTGTCGGTATGGACACGCAGTTCGAGGCGTGGATGCCCGGCGCGCACGGCCTTGAGCGCCGCCGGCAGGCGCAGCGCAGCGAAGGTTTCCATGGCGCCGATGCGCAGTTCGCCGACGCTCTCGCCGACCTGGCGCACGGCGGCGCTGGTCTGCCGCTCGAGCAGCAGCATGCGGCGCGCGTAGTCGAGAAGCACGCGGCCGGACGGCGCCAGTTCCAGCCCGCGCCCCTTGCGGAAGAACAGCTCGGCGCCGAGTTCCTCTTCGAGCCGGCGAATGCGGCTGGTGACATTCGACTGGACGGTGTTCAGCTTGCGCGAGGCGGCGAGGATGCCACCTTCCTCGACGACCGTCTGAAAGGTGCGCAGGGCGACGAGCTCCATCGAACAATCTCCAAAAACGAATGATCAGTTCTTAACAATTCATTTGATTCGATAGCTTACCCTGTTTATCGTTCTCCCATCAAATCAAGAAGGAGAACCCCATGAGCGAACAGAGAGAGCGCATCAAGGTGCTCGGCGCCGGCATCTTCAGCCTGATCCTGGTGCTCGGCGTCGCCCGCTTCTCCTACACGCCGCTGCTGCCGCTGATGCAGGCGCAGGCCGGGCTGGGCGTCGCCGAGGCCGGCTGGCTGGCGGCGATCAACTACGCCGGCTACCTGAGCGGCGCACTGATCGCCTCGCTGATCAGCGACCTGGCGCTCAAGGACCGCCTCTACCGCATCGGCATGGTGGTCGCCATTCTCAGCACCGTCGTCATGGGCCTCACTACCGACGTCACGGTCTGGGCGCTGTCGCGCTTCGTCGCCGGCCTCTCCAGCGCCGCCGGCATGCTGCTCGGCACCGGGCTGATCCTCAACTGGCTGATCCGCCACCATCACCGCAGCGAGCTGGGCATCCATTTCGCCGGCATCGGCATCGGCATCGCCGGCTGCGCCGCCGCGGTCGCCGTCATGAGCCACTGGCTGGACTGGCGGCAGCAGTGGTTCGCCTTCACGGCGATCGGCTGCCTGCTGCTGGTTCCCGCCCTGCGCTGGCTGCCGCCGCCGGACACCAGCGGCGTGACGAAGTCGGGCCAGAAGCTGGAGGACAACCCGCCGAGTCCGCTCTTCATGCGCCTGTTCATGGCCGCCTACTTCTGCGCCGGGGTCGGCTACGTGGTCAGCGCCACCTTCATCGTCGCCATCATCGAACGCCTGCCGGGCCTCGCCGGGCAGGGCAACCTGGTCTTCCTGGCGATCGGCATCGGCGCCGCGCCGGCCTGCATCAACTGGGACTTCATCGCCCGCCGCATCGGCGACCTCAACGCCCTGATCGCGGCGGCCGTCCTGCAGATCGTCGGCATCCTGCTGCCGGTCGTCGTCGGCGGCCTGGTCGCGGCGATCTTCGGGGCGCTGCTCTTCGGCGGCACCTTCATCGGCATGGTCAGCCTGGTGCTGACCATGGCCGGCCGCTACTACCCGACGCGCCCGGCCAAGATGATGGGCAAGATGACGCTCTCCTACGGCACCGCGCAGATCCTGGCGCCGGCGCTCACCGGCTGGCTGGCGACCCGCTTCGGCAGCTACGACGCCGGCCTCTACCTGGCGGCCGCGGTGATGGTCGTCGGCACCTTGCTGCTGCTGGTGCTCAAGGGCGTCGAGAAACGCGATGCCGTTGCGGGCGGGGCGCCGCTGCAGCCCTGCCCGCAACGCTAACCGGGATTTCCCAGCCGCTGGAAGCGAGAAGTCCGCGGCCCGGAACACCGGGGACGAGGGCTTTCAAACGTGGCGCCCGGGACACGGTCGCACCCTGGCCGGCGCCACCGGTGCCGCCCATCGCCTTGCCAATCAAGGTAAAGTGCAATCTGCCCGTTTGATTGCCCGTACCGTGCCCCGGAAGCCTCTCGACCCGACACCCGCCAGCGAAGCAGCCACGGTCGTTTCACGGCCGCTGCGGAATACGCTCCTGATGGCCTGCCTGCTCGCCGCATGCGCTTCCTCGCTCGCGCGCGGGCCATGGCGCGCAAGCGACCAGAACACCAGCGGCTGGGACCTGATGTCTCCCGAAGAACGGATAGGGCATCAGGCCAGGATTCGCGGCTTCAAATCCTACGATGAATGCCAGGCCTATCGCCGCGAACACCATCAGGCCATGGAAGAACGTGCCCGCCGCGAGGGAAGGCAGCTCGGCGCCGGGCGTCGCGACTTTTGCAGCCACCTCTCACCTGCCGTCCCGCAACGGTAGGCGGACGCCCCCATGTCACCCCGGCGCCACCTCGCACTCCCGCTCGCTGCCGTCATCCTCGTCGGGCTGCCGGTATTCTGGGCTTTCCCGGAAGACCTCGCATTCTGGCGCAGCGTTGCCATCGTCTGCGGCTGGCTCGGCTGGGGGTTGCTGCTCGTCAGCCTTCTGCTCATGATCCGTGAATCCTGGTTGGCGGAATGGATGGGGGGTCTGGAGCGCATGTATCGATGGCATCATCGTTCGGGCACCCTGGCCTACCTTGTCCTGCTGCTCCATCCCCTCGCCCTGTCGGTCGATGCCTGGAGCGAAGCGCCATCCCTGGCATGGCCAGCGCTCAGCCCGCTGCGGAACAGCCTTGCGGTTCAACTCGGGTGGGCTTCCCTGCTGGCGATGATGCTCGGCCTCGCGCTCGCGTTTTCCCGAGCCCTGGCCTACGACAAGTGGCGCTGGCTCCACCTGTCGCTCGCCGCAGCGGTCGTGCTGGCGATCCTGCATCTCGTGTATCTCGGCCTCGACGACTGGCTGCTCTGGGTACCCGCCGCCGCGATCGCATTGATGCTCTGGCGTTTCCTGCGTTCCGACAGCGGCCAGGCGGCGCACCCCTATGTGGTCACCCGGGTCGATCACCCGGCCCACGCACTGATCGAGGTCTCGCTGCGCCCGCTGGCAACCGCCATCACCGCCCGCCCGGGCCAGTTCGTGCTGGCCGCATTCGCCGATGCCCCCAGCTGGAAGGGCTTCGGCGAATATCACCCGTTCTCGCTCAGCCGCATCGGAAAGGATGGCGAGATTGCCATGGGGATCAAGGCGCTCGGTGATTGCACGACCCGCCTGCAGCACGTGCAGTGCGGCTTCGCGGCAAGGGTGCAAGGCCCGTTCGGCGCCTTTCTTGCCGATGCCGGGGCGACGCCGGGCCTGTGGGTCGCCGGCGGCATCGGCATCACCCCTTTCCTGGCCCTGCTGCGGGCACGACCATTGACGCAGCCGACCCGACTGATCTACCTGTATCGGGAAAGCGCCGACGCCGCCTACATCGGGGAACTGAATGAAATCGCCGCCGGGCAGGACAGCCTGAGTCTCGTCGCATTGGCCACCGGGGCCTCCGATCCCGATATCGAACGCCTCATCCCCGACCCGAGCGGCCTCGCCGGCTGCGACTGCTACCTATGCGGACCGCCGGGACTGCTCGACTCGGTCATCGGGATCCTGGCGGCCCGCGGCGTGGCGGCGTCACGAATCCACTTCGAAAGATTCGATTTCCGATGATGCGCGTTGCCTTCACTGTCGGAACCGGATTGTTCTGCGTGGCGGTCCTGCTTGTCTGGTTATTCAGCCCGCCACCCTCGCCAACGATCGAGGCTCCACAGCCCATCCTGCCGGCAAGCCGGATTCCACTGGCCGAGGTATCGCGCCATGGCCAGGCGGACGACTGCTGGATGGCGATCGAGGGCAAGGTCTACGACCTGACCCCCTACCTGCCGCTGCATCCCACGAAGCCCGGCATCATCGTCCCCTGGTGCGGCCAGGAGGCCTCCGAAGCCTACCGGACCAAGACCCGGGGCCGGCCGCATTCCGCGGAAGCCGGCGAGCTTCTCGAGAAATACCTGATCGGCCAGCTCGCCGAGTGATCCGCCGGAGCGAGCGGTGCGCGGGGCCGGGTCGCCGGCATCGTTCCGCCCCGCCCTAATCGCCGGATGCCGTCAGGCTGCGGTCAGCCCTTCGGCCAGAGGATCATCTGCGTGCAGCGGAAGAGCGCCAGCTGGCGCCCGTCCGCCTCGTCGGTGACCACGGCATCCCAGACCTGCGTGTTGCGCCCGAGGTGCTGCGCCGTCGCCACGCAGGCGATGCTGCCGTCGCGGACGGTGCCGAGATGGTTGCTCTTGAGCTCGATGGTGGTGAACGACTGCGCGCCTTCCGGCAGATGGGCGATGGTCGCGTAGCCGCAGGTGGTGTCGGCCAGCGCCACGACGCTCGCCGCGTGCAGGAAGTCGTTCGGCGCGAAATGGAGCTTCCTGACCGGCATCCGGCTGGTCAGCGAATTGGGGGCCAGTTCGCGCATCTCGATGCCGAGATAGCCGGGCAGGTATTCGCTGCCGCGTTCGTTGAGGGTGGCGATCGAGACGCCGGGGCGCAATGTGCTCATCATGGTTTCTCCTGGTTTCAGGCCGGAGCCAGCGCCCGGGCCACCGGCGCCTCGCGGATCGGCAGGTTGAGGATGGCGGCAGCGGCGGCGAGCGCCATGTCGGCGTACCACATCCATCCGAAGTCGCCGAAGCGGGTGATCGCCAGGCCGCCGAGCCAGGCGCCGAGGAAGCCGCCGATCTGGTGGCTGAGCAGGGTGAGGCCGAACAGCGTGGCGAGGTAGCGGATGCCGAACAGCTTGCCGACGATGGCGGCGGTCGGCGGCACGGTCGCCAGCCAGGTGAAGCCGAGGCCGGCGGCGAACAGGTAGAAGTTCAGCTCGGTGCGCGGCAGCATCAGGTAGAGGGCGATCAGCACGGCGCGCGAGCCGTACATGGCGGCCAGCACGTACTTGCTGCGGTAGCGCGAGATGCACGAGCCGGCGTAGAGGCTACCGAAGATGTTGGCCAGGCCGATGATCGCCAGCGACCAGCTGGCCACCGACGGCGGCAGGCCGCACAGGTTGACCTCGCCCGGCAGGTGGGTGACAAGGAAGGCGATATGGAAGCCGCAGGTGAAGAAGCCGGCGTGCAGCAGCAGGTAGCTGCGATCCTTCATTGCGCTGCCGACCGCGTTGAGCACGCCGGTGTCGTGCTCGGCGTGTTTGGCTGGCGCCGGTGCCGCCTTGGTCAAGCGGCCGACCAGCGGCAGCGCGGCCAGGGTCATGACCGCCATCGCCCACATCGCCCCCATCCAGCCGACCGACTGGATCAGCTTCTGCAGGATCGGTGCGAAGACGAACTGGCCGAACGAGCCGCCAGCGTTGATGACGCCCGAGGCCGAGCCGCGCGCCTCGATCGGCAGGCGCTGCGCGGCGGCACCGATCAGCACCGAAAAGCTGCCGGCCCCCGAGCCCATGGCCGAGAGCAGGCCGAGCGAGACGATCAGGCCGAAGCCGCTGCCCATGAACGGGGTGATGGCGCTGCCCAGGGCCAGCACCAGCAGGCCGCCGATCAGCACGGTGCGCGGCCCGTAGCGGTCGGCCACCGCGCCGGCCACCGGCTGGATGGCGCCCCAGGTGAATTGTCCGATCGCCAGCGCCAGGCTGATGGTGGCGATGCCCAGCCCGGTCGTCGCGTCGAGCGGGGCGACGAACAGCCCGAGCGACTGGCGCGCGCCCATGGTGACCATCAGGATGCCGGCAGCCGCCAGCGTGGTGACCAGGACGTCGGGCCGGCCCAACAATGAACGCAACATGATGAAATTCCCCGCTCGATAGTTCGTTTTTGAAAGACGAGGCAACTATAGTTGTCAATTTGGTTGGCAAATAGCCCATAATTCTTGCCATTACGTCAACGGATCATTGACAACATGGCATGGCTCGCGAGTTGGGACTGTTTCGTCAAGGTCGTCGAAAGCGGCAGCATGGCGGCCGCCGCCCGCCGCCTGGACTGCACGCGGGCGCAGGTCAGCAAGCAGGTCGCCGAGCTCGAACGCACCTTCGGCGTGCGCCTCTTCGAGCGCTCGACGCGCAAGCTCGGCCTGACACCTTCCGGCGAGGTCTTCCACCAGCACGCACTGCGCGCGCTGGAGGCGATCCACGGCACCGAGGTCGCCGTCAGGAACCTCGGCGACGCGCCGCGCGGCGTGCTGCGCATCAGCGCCTCGATCACCTTCGGCCGCATGTACATCGCCCCGCTGCTGCCGCAGGTCGTCGCCAAGTATCCCGACCTGGGCTGCGAGCTGGTGCTGACCGACGCGCTGGTCGACCTCGTCGACGACAACATCGACCTCGCGCTGCGCCTGACGCGGGCGCCGCCGCAGGACGCCGTGGCCCGCAAGGTGGTACCGATGAAGCGCCTGATCTGCGGCACGCCCGCCTATTTCGCCGCGCACGGCGAACCGAAGACGCCGCACGACCTGGCCCATCACCCCTGCTTCAGCTACATGCTGCCGGAGGACGGCCGCACCTGGCGGCTGGTCGACCGCGCCGGCGAAGAGATCAGCATCCCGGTCGCCAGCAAGTTCGACTTCAACAACGTCGACTGCATCCTCGACGCCGTGCTCGCCGGCCACGGCCTGGCGATCCTGCCGACCTACCTGTGCGGCCCGGAACTGGCGCGCGGCCGCCTGCAGGCCATCCTCGGCGACTGGGAGCCGGTCAGCAGCTTCGGCCGCTACCTCTACGCCTGCTACACCCCCAACCGGGTGCGCGTGCCGAAGGTGCGGGTCTTCCTGAACGAACTGGAACGGACCTTCAACCCGGTGCCGCCGTGGGAACAGGCGTGAGCCGGAGCGCGCCGGCCTGCTACGCCTTCGCGACGGCGGCCAGCCAGGCCTCGTAGCCGCCCTGCACCGGGCGCACCGACAGGTAGCCCGCTTCCAGCAGGCGGCGGGCGGCCTGGACCGCGCCGGCGTCTTCCGGGCAGGCGCAGAGCGTGACGATCGGCCGCTCCTTCGGCCAGTGTCCGACGGCGTCGAGCAGGAAGTCGTGCTCGGCCACCGTCGCCCCCGGAATCGGGCCGGTCGCGGCGATCATCGTCGCCCCACGCAGGTCGAGGAACAGCGGCGGCTGCTCGCCGGCCAGCGCCGCCAGCAGTTCGTCCGGCGTGATGTGGGGCACCGTGCAGAATTGCCGGAAGCGGTATTTCTGCCACAGCTTCCAGCCCAGCCAGACGGCGCCGACGGCGAGCACGATGAGCAGGGCGCTGCCCGCCTGCTCGTCGAGGACAGCGAGCGCCGCATGCACCTGCTCGCGCAGGAGCCAGCCGGCGCCGAGCGCCAGCCCGGCCCACAGGGCGGCACCGACGGCGGCCGCGGCCAGGAAGCCGGGCAGCGCCATGCGCATCGAGCCGGCGATCGGCGGCGCGACGGTGGAAAAGCCGGGAATGAACTTGGCGACCACCAGCGAGGCGACGCCCCAGCGGATGAAGCGGGACTCGGTCTGGCTGACGCAGGAACCAGGATTGATCGACAGCTTGCACAGCCCGGCCAGCACCCGGTAGCCGAAGGCGCGGCCGGCCAGGTACCAGATCCAGTCGGCGAGCACCGAGGCGACGATGGCCGCCGCCAGCACCTTGCCGAGCAGGCCGGGCGCGGCGACCAGGCTGCCGGCGAGCAGCAGGGTCGGTACGGCGGGCACCGGCAGGCCGATCTGCTGGAGCAGGACATTGAGGAACACGACCCACACGACATCCTGCCGCAGCGCCTGGGTGATCTGGGAAATTTCCATGGTTGGCCTCGTGCGCGTTTCGGCGAAGCTTGGACGAAAGATGGCCGCCTGGGCAAGCGCGATCTGCGTTCAGCCGGTGCCGAGCGGCAGGCGGATGGTGAATTCGGTGACCTGCCCGGCGGCACGGGCAGCGATGGTGCCGCGGTGGGCGAGAACGATGGAACGGGCGATGGCCAGCCCGAGGCCGCTGCCTTCGGCAGTGCTGTCGAGGCGCACGAAGCGGTCGAAGATGCGCTCCAGCGCCGCCGGCGGGATGGCCGGCCCGGAATTGACGATGCCGACCACCGCGCAGTCGCCGTCCACGCCGATCCCGACGTCGACCCGGCCGCCTTCCGGCGTGTGCTGGATGGCGTTGAGCAGCAGGTTGCCGATTGCCCGCTCCAGCATCAGGCGGTCGCCGTGCACGGTCACCTCGGCGCCGTCCAGCCGCAGGCTGAGATGCTCGGCGAGGATGCCGTAGTAGTCGAGCAGGCGCTGGCACAGCGCGCGCAGCGCGACTGCCTGGCGCTCGGGAACGACCAGGCCGTGATCGGCCTTGGCCAGGAACAGCATGTCGCCGATGATCCGCGACAGGCGCTCGTATTCTTCGAGGTTGGAGGCCAGCAGGTCGCGGTATTCGTCGGCGTCGCGCGCCTTGCCGAGCGACACCTCGGTCTGCATGCGCAGGGTGTGAATCGGCGTGCGCAGCTCGTGGGCGAGGTCGGCCGAGAAATCGGACAGGCGCCGGAACGATTCCTCCAGGCGCCCGAGCATGGCGTTGAAGGCGGCGACCAGCTCGGCCAGCTCGGGCGGCACGTCGCGCTCGGGAATGCGCTCGGCCAGCTGGCCGGCCGAGATGCGCCCGGCGGCATGCGCCAGTTCGCGCACCGGCCGCATGCCGCGGCGGGCGATCAGCATGCCGACGACGACCGTGAGCAGCGCCGCGGCCAGCACCGCCAGCCAGAAGTCGCGCTGCAGCTCGTCGAGGAAGGTGGTGTGGTGATGGATGTCGCGTGCAACGACGACGCGCACCGTCTCGCCCCAGGCCGTTTCCATGCGCCCCGCGACGATCCGCAGGTCCTGCCCGGCCAGCGTCAGGCGCACCGGCGTATCGCCGATCCCGGCCGGCGCCGACGCCAGCACCGCGGCCTGGTCGTCCGCGGGCCAGGTGAAAATCGGCCCTTTTTCACCGTCGACCGCAACCAGCACCCCGTGCTCGCCGACCAGGGCATCGGCCAGCCGGGCAGCGAGCGCCGCCGGCGACTGCTCCCGGCTGCCGATGTGGCGCGCCAGCGCCAGCTTGCCGAGCAGTTCGTGGGCGTCGAGCTCGGCCATGTGGCTATCCGCCGAACGGCTCAGGTAGATGCCGAGGGCGGCGAAGACAAGGGTCGCCAGCAGCGCGAAGGCGAGCGCCAGGCGCAGCGTGAGCGAATGGTGCCAGCGCGCCACGGTCAGCGGATTTCCATGACGTAGCCCATGCCGCGCAGGGTGTGGATCAGGCGCGGCGCGAAATCGTCGTCGACCTTGGCGCGCAGCCGGCGGATGGCAACCTCGACGACGTTGGTGTCGGAATCGAAATTCATGTCCCACACCTGCGAGGCAATGAAGCTGCGCGACAGCACCTCGCCCTGCCGGCGCAGGAAGAGTTCGAGCAGCGCGAACTCCTTGGCGGTCAGGTCGATGCGCTGCCCGGCGCGCGTCGCGCGGCGCTTGAGCACGTCGAGTTCGAGATCGGCGATGGCCAGCACCGCGCTTTCCCGCGCCCGCCCCCGGCGCAGCAGGGTGCGCACGCGGGCGAGCAGCTCGGAAAAGGCGAAGGGCTTGACCAGGTAGTCGTCGGCCCCCAGCTCCAGCCCCTTGACGCGGTCGGCGACCTGGTCGCGCGCCGTCAGGAACAGTACCGGCAGGTCACGCCCAGCGGCGCGCAAGGCCTGCAGCACCTGCCAGCCGTCGAGCCCCGGCAGATTGACGTCGAGGATCAGCAGGTCATGTTCGCCGGCCAGCCCCTCGTGCATCCCGTCCACCCCGTTGCGGACGAGATCGGCAGTGAAGCCGGCCTCGCTCAGCCCCTGCTTCAGATAATCGCCGGTCTTCGCTTCGTCTTCGACGATGAGGATTTTCATTGTCGCGTCTTCGCCGGGCCAGCCTCATCCGCTGGTGAATGGCGTTTCAAATCCATGCTGTCATGGAGCAGTCGCAGCACATCGATGACATCTTGTCCATCGACGCTGGTCACCCGAAAAAGGACAAAGTGCCTGCCCTTGCGTCCTTGCCGTGCAACGTGCAGCGTCCTGATGTCGGCGCCGATTTCGGGGCGCGCCTTGATGCCGATGGTGGCGGGGCCGGCAGACAAGGCCTGCAGCGCGGCAGACAGGGTGTCGGCATATGTTCCGGCCTGTGCAGTACCGAAGTTCTCCGCCGTCCAGCCCAGGACTTGCCGAAAATCCGCTGCGGCGCTTGCCGTCAGGCGAACGGTCCAAACGTTGCCAGCCACTATTCGCCGATCGCCTTGGCAGTCAATGTGGCCAGATGTTCACCCAGGGCTGCTGCCGAATCGAAGCTGCGATAATCGCCGGCCTCGATGTCGGCAATGCCGAGACGTGCCGCTTCACGCAGTGCGGTCAAGCGTATTTCGTCCTCGGACTCGCGGCGCTCGATCAGGCGTAACCCTTCCCGCAGGACCTCGCTGGCATTCTGGTAACGCCCTGACTTCACGAGCTTCTCGACAAAATTTGATTGGTGATCGGTTAGAACCACATTTCGGGTAGCCATGGTGCCCTCGCGCTTTGAATGTTCCGATTGGCACATTATGCCAATTTATCAGTAGCCGCAAGCGCCGTCGGCAGCACGCAGGATTACAAACTTGTAATCCTGCCGTCAGGAGGCCGTCGACCGCGGCAGCCGACAATGCGGGAAACATTCTTCGAGGAATCCGCCATGCGTCTGCTGCTCTCCCTGTTGCTCGGCCTCAGCCTGCCCGCCTTCGCCCAGCACGACCACCACGCCAGCCCGCCGCCGGCCGCCGCCAAGGCCGCGCCGTTGAGCGACGGCACGGTCAGGAAGATCGACAAGGCTGCCGGCGAGGTCGTCATCCAGCACGGCCAGCTCGACAGCATCGGCATGCCGCCGATGACGATGGCCTTCGGTGTCGCCGACAAGGCGTGGCTGGGCAAGCTCAAGGCCGGCGACCGGATCCGCTTCGCGGCCGAGATGCGGGGCAGCACGCCCGTCGTCAGCCGCTACGAAATGGCGAAGTAGTCCGGCCCGCGATGCCTGAAATCGTTCCCAACTGGCATCCGGCGATCGTCCACTTCCCGATTGCGCTGACGATCACGACGACGCTGCTCCTGCTGGCCGCCCGCCTGCGCCCGGCGCACCCGCTGCTGCCGGCCTGCGCCCGCCTGCTGCTGCCGCTCGCCGCGTTAAGCGCCGTCGCCGCCGTCGGCCTCGGCTGGCAGGCCTACCTGACGGTCGAGCACGATGCCGCCGGCCACCGCGTCATGACCCGCCATCGCGACTGGGCGCAGCTGTCCGCCGGCGGCCTGCTGATACTCGCGCTGTGGGACGGTTTCCGGCTGCGGCGTGGACGAGGCGTCAGCGCGGGCCTGCTGCCGGCCCTGCTGCTGCTCTCCGGCAGCTTCGCCTTCACCGGCTGGCTGGGCGGCGAAATGGTCTATCGGCACGGGGTCGGGGTCTCGGCGGCGGCCTTCGCCAGCCCGCCGCCGGCGGTCGAAGCCGCCGCCGCGCCGGCGCCGGCGAGCGAGCCATCCGCTCCGGCCGCCCCGGCCACCGCGCCCGGCGAGCATGTCCACAAGGATGGCCGGCGCCATCGCCATTGAGCCCGTCACCGCCATGAAAGCTCCGCTGCTCGTCGCCCTCTTCCTTGCCGCGGCCCTGCCCGCCGGCGCCGCCGAGCCGCTGCCCGGCGCCAGCGTCGATTCGCTGCTGGCGGCCGCCCGCGAGGGCAGCCCGGACCTGCGCCTGGCGCAGCTGGAAGCGGAGGCGGCGCGCGAGCGGATCGGGCCGGCCGGCGCCCTGCCCGACCCCTTCCTGCGCGTCGAGCTGGAGAACATCACGCGCAACGGCACGCAGAACGCGACGCTGTCACCGTCGCGCGTCGGCGACACCAAGTACCTGCTGGCGCAGCCGCTGCCGTTCTGGGGCAAGCGCGACCTCAAGCGCGAGATCGCCGAGGCCGAGGCCGAGCAGGCCGGCGGCCGGGCGGCCGACACCTGGGCCGAGGTGGCCGGCCGCATCAAGGGGCTCTACGCGCAGTACTGGCTGACCCACCGGACGCTGCAGCTGATGCGCGAGAACATCGCCCTCGGCCGCCAGCTCGAGCAGATCGCCCAGGTCCGCTACGCCGGCGGCCTGGCCGCGCAGCAGGACGCGATTCGCGCCCAGGTCGAGCGCAGCAGCATGGAAGCCGAACTGGTCGGCATGGAGGCCGAGTACCACCACCTGAGCACCTTCATCAACGCCATGCTGGCGCGCCATGCCGACGCGCCGCTGGCGACACCCGAGGCCCTGCGCCCGATCCCGGCGCGCCTCGACCATGTCGTGCTCGGCGAACGCCTGCGCGCCCGCAACCCGCAGCTGGCCGTCGAATCCGCCCGCCTGGAGGGCGCCGGGAAGAGCCGCGACCTCGCCTACCGCAACAACTTCCCGGACTTCATCGTCGGCGTCCAGCCGATGCAGGTGCAGGACCGCGTCGACGCCTGGAACCTGATGCTGGAATTGAACATACCGCTGCAGCAGGGCACCCGGCGCAGCCAGGAACGCGAGGCCGAGCGCATGCTGGAAGCCGCCGCCGCGCGCAAGGAGGCGCTCGGCCATCGCCTGCACGGCGAGCTGAGCGGCGCCGTCGCCAACCTGGAGGCGGCGCGCACGACCGAGGACATCACCCGCACCCGCCTGTTGCCGCAGGCCGAACTGACCTTCAAGGCGGCGCTCGCCGGCTACGAGACGGGCAAGGTGGATTTCGCCACGCTGCTCGACGCCCAGCGCCAGATCCGCAACGCCAAGCTCGCCCTGCTGCGCGCCCAGGCCGGCCAGCAGCAGCGGCTCGCCGAAATCGAACGCCTGCTCGGAGAAGACCTGTGAACACCGGCACCACCCTGACCGTCGCCCTCATCGCCCTGGCCGCCGGCGGTTTCGCCGGCTACCGCCTGGCGCAGCCGAACCACGACGGCGACACGCCGATGGCTGCGGTCGACACGCAGAAACCGGCCAAAAAGCTGCTCTACTACCGCAACCCGATGGGCCTGCCCGACACCTCGCCGGTCCCCAAGAAGGACCCAATGGGCATGGATTACCTGCCCGTTTACGAAGGCGACGACGAGGCCGCGGACGACGGCGGGCTGAAGATCAACCCCGGCAAGGTCCAGAAACTGGGCGTGCGCACGGCGCCGGCGCGCCTGCAGGTGCTCGACCGCAGCGTGCGCGCCAGCGGCCGCGTCGAGATCGACGAGAGCCGCAGCTACGCGGTGACTGCCAAGTTCGAGGGCTACATCGAGCGCCTCTACGTGAACACCAGCGGCCAGCCGGTCGGCCGCGGCCAGCCGCTGTTCGAGGTCTACAGCCCGGAACTGGTCTCCGCCCAGCGCGAATACGCGCTCGCCGCGCAGGGCGTCGCCCAGTTGGGCGAGGCCGGCGGCGAGGCGCAGGGCGCCATGCGCCAGCTCGCCGAATCCAGCCTGCAGCGGCTGAAGAACTGGGACATTTCCGCCGAACAGGTCAAGGCGCTGGCCAAATCGGGGGACGCGAAACGCACCCTGACCTTCCGCTCGCCGGTGGCCGGCATCGTCACCGACCGGAAGGCCGTCCAGGGCATGCGCTTCATGCCCGGCGAAACGCTGTTCCAGATCGCCGACATCTCGTCGGTGTGGGTCCAGGCCGACGTCTTCGAGCAGGACATCGGCGCGGTCCACGTCGGCCAGAAGGCCAATATCCGGATCAACGCCTACCCCGGCGAAGTCTTCACCGGCCGCATCGCCTACGTCTATCCGACGCTCAAGGCGGAAACACGGACTGTGCCGGTGCGCATCGAACTGCCCAACCCCAGGGGCCGGCTCAAGCCGGCGATGTTCGCCGACGTCGACATCCCGACCGGCGGCGCCGCCCCGGTGCTGACCGTGCCGGTCTCGGCGGTGATCGACAGCGGCGCGCGCCAGGTGGTCGTCGTCCAGCTCGCCGAAGGCCGCTTCGACCCGCGCCCGGTCAAGCTCGGCCAGCGCGGCGGGGATTTCGTGCAGGTGCTGGAAGGCATCCGGGAAGGCGAGCTGGTGGTCACCGCGGCCAACTTCCTGATCGATGCCGAAAGCAATCTCAAGGCGGCACTCGGCGGCATGCAGACCCCCGACCCGGCGGCGAAGCCGGCCGCCGTCGGCCACCGGGCCGAGGGAACGCTCAACGCCATCGACCTCGCGGCCGGCAGCGTGACGATCAGCCACGGGCCGGTGGCAAGCCTGAACTGGCCGGCGATGAAGATGGATTTCGCGCTGGCCAACCCGGCACTGGTGTCCGGGGTGCAACCGGGAACGGCGGTGACGTTCGAGTTTGTCGAGCGGCAGGCGGGGGAATGGGTGATTACTTCGTTGGTGAGGAAATGATCTGGTGGCCCGATGCGTCGGGTTCCGCGCCTGATGCGCGGGCGGTTTTCTTGATACGCCGTTTTCCGCCTGGTCGGCGGGCATACTTTCTTTTGGGTGGCCAAAAGAAAGTAGCCAAAGAAAAGGCCACCCCTGGGTCGGCGCCGGGCAAGCCCGGTCCCTTGCGCTACTCGGCGGGCCGGGCGGCTTGCCTGAACTCGCCTGCGGCTCAAACAAGGCAAGCCGACTGCTCCCGACCCGCCTGCGTTGCTCAGCGCCTCTCAAGGGGCCCGAAAAACCGAGGGTGTGCGAAGGGCGTTCCGCATTTTTGGCCATTTTGGAGGGTCGACCACAGCAAAGCGTTTTCCTTCTTTGCCGGTTGTGCCGCGACGCCTTTCCGGGTCCCCATGTGGCGCGCCGAGCAACGCAGACGGGCCGGGGGCAGTCGGCGAGGACTGTCTGAGGGCCGCAGCCCCGAGTTCCGCAGCCGCCCGGCCCGGCGAGTAGCGCAGGGAAGTCGGCGCAGCCGGGCGCAAAACCTGGGGTCGCCATTTCTTTGGCTACTTTCTTTTGGCGAAGCAAAAGAAAGTACGCCCGCCGGCAGGCGGAAAGCAGCGGCCAAACCGATGCGCAGCGAATAAATCATGCTCAACACCCTCATCACATGGTCCGCCAGAAACCGCTTCCTCGTCCTCCTGGCCACCGCCTTCATCGTCATCGCCGGCGTCTGGTCGCTGGCCAGGACGCCGCTCGACGCCATCCCCGACCTCTCCGACGTGCAGGTCATCCTGTACACCGAATTCCCCGGCCAGGCGCCACAGGTAGTCGAGGACCAGGTCACCTATCCGCTGACCACCGCCCTGCTCTCGGTGCCGAAATCGAAGGTGGTGCGCGGCTTTTCCTTCTTCGGCGCGTCCTTCGTCTATGTCATCTTCGAGGACGGCACCGACATCTACTGGGCGCGCTCGCGGGTGCTGGAGTACGTCAATTCGGTCGCCGGCAAGCTGCCGAAGGGCGTCAGTCCGACGCTCGGGCCGGATGCCACCGGCGTCGGCTGGGTCTATCAGTACGCATTACTGGCCAAGGACAAAACGTTGGCCGAGTTGCGCACCTTGCAGGACTGGTATCTGCGCTATCAACTGGCCAAGGCGCCGGGCGTCGCCGAGGTGGCGAGCATCGGCGGCTTCGTGCAGCAGTACCAGGTCACCGTCGATCCGGCCAAGCTCCGGGCCTACAACATCCCGCTGATGCGCGTCGCCGAGGCGATCCGCAATTCCAACCGCGACGTCGGCGGGCGCACGCTGGAAATGGCCGAAACCGAGTACATGGTGCGCGGCCGCGGCTACCTGCGCGGCCGGGAGGACATCGAGAACCTGGTACTGAAGGCGCAGAACGGCACGCCGGTGCGCATCGCCGAGATCGGCCGCGTCGAACTGGTGGCCGACGAGCGGCGCGGCCTGACCGAACTGGACGGCACCGGCGAGGTGGTTTCCGGCATCGCCATGGCGCGCTACGGGCAGAACGCGCTGGAGGTCATCGACAACCTCAAGGCGAAGGTCGCCGAGCTTTCGGCCGGGCTGCCGGCCGGCGTCAGCATCGAAACCGTCTATGATCGTTCCGAGCTGATCCGGCGCGCCATCGCCACGCTGAAGCGGACGCTGGCCGAGGAAAGCCTGATCGTCGCACTGGTCTGCATCGTCTTCCTGTTCCACATGCGCTCGGCGCTGGTCGCCATCCTGATGCTGCCGGTCGCCATTCTCGCCGCCTTCATCGGCATGCGGGCGCTCGGCATCAACGCCAACATCATGAGCCTGGGCGGCATCGCGATCGCCGTCGGGGCGATGATCGACGCGGCGATCGTCATGATCGAGAACGCGCACAAGCATCTGGAACGGCTGGAGGCGACCCATCCCCACCCCACCCCTCCCCTTGAAGGGGAGGGGGCCGCACGCTCCTCCCCCTTCAAGGGGGAGGCCGGGAGGGGGATGGGTTCCGATGCCCGTGCCCAAGCCATCATCACGGCGTGCAAGGAAGTCGGCCCGGCCCTGTTCTTCAGCCTGCTCATCATCACCGTTTCCTTCCTGCCCGTGTTCACGTTGGAGGCGCAGGAAGGCCGGCTGTTCGCCCCGCTGGCATGGACCAAGACCTTCTCGATGGCGGCCGCCGCCTTCCTCTCGGTGACGCTGGTGCCGGTGCTGATGCTGCTCTTCATCCGCGGCAAGATCCGCCCGGAAGCCGAGAACCCGATCAACCGCTTCCTGATCCGCATCTACCGGCCGATCATCGCCGGCGTCATGAACTGGAAGAAGGCGACCATCGCCGCCGCCGTCGCCGTGCTGGCGCTCAGCGTCGTCCCAGCCAGCCGGCTGGGCAGCGAATTCATGCCGACGCTCAACGAGGGCACGTTGTTCTACATGCCGACCACCCTGCCCGGCCTCTCGGTGACCAAGGCGGCGGAGCTGCTGCAGACGCAGAACAAGATCATCAAGAGCTTCCCGGAAGTGGCTTCGGTTTACGGCAAGGCGGGCCGCGCGCAGACGGCGACCGACCCGGCGCCGCTGGAAATGTTCGAGACGGTGATCAACCTCAAGCCGGAATCCGAATGGCGGCCCGGCCTCACCACCGACAAGCTGATCGCCGAGCTCGACAAGGCGCTGCAGTTCCCCGGTGTCGCCAACTCGTGGACGATGCCGATCAAGGCGCGCATCGACATGCTGTCGACCGGCATCCGGACGCCGGTCGGAATCAAGGTCTTCGGCACCGACCTCGTCGAAATGGAGCGCCTGGCCAAGGAAATCGAGCGTGTCGTCAAGACCGTGCCGGGCACCAGCAGCGCCTTCGCCGAGCGCATCACCGGCGGCTTCTACCTCGACATCGTGCCCGACCGCCGGGCGCTCGCCCGCTACGGGCTAACTGTCGGCGAGGTGATGGACGTGGTGGCGGCGGCGCTCGGCGGCGAAATGGTCACCACCACTGTCGAAGGCCGCGAGCGCTTCGGCGTCACCGTGCGCTACCCGCGCGACCTGCGCAGCGACCCGCAGGCCATCGCTCGCGACGTGCTGGTGCCGGTGCCCGGGGAAATGGGCGGCGCGGCGGGCATGGTGCCGCTCGGCCAGCTGGCCGAGGTGAAGATCGCCACCGGCGCCCCGGCCATCCGCACCGAGAACGCGCTGCTCTCGGCCTACATCTACGTCGACATCCGCGACCGCGACATCGGTTCCTACGTCGCCGAGGCGCGGAAGGCGGTCAACGAGCAGGTCAAATTCACGCCCGGCACCTACGTGACGTGGAGCGGCCAGTTCGAGTACATGGAGCGCGCCATCGCCAAGCTGAAGGTCGTCGTGCCGCTTACGCTGCTGATCATCTTCGTGCTGCTCTACATGAACTTCCGGCGCCTCACCGAAACGCTGATCGTCATGCTCTCGGTGCCCTTCGCGCTGGTCGGTGGCATCTGGCTGATGTGGCTGCTCGGCTACAACCTCTCCGTCGCCGCCGCCATCGGCTTCATCGCGCTGGCCGGCGTCGCCGCCGAAACCGGCGTCATCATGCTGATCTACCTCGACCACGCATGGACGGCGGTGCAGGCAAAATGTGCCTCCGAAGGGCGTCGACCGCAACCGGCCGACCTCTACGCCGCGATCATGGAAGGCGCCGTCGAACGCGTGCGCCCCAAGATGATGACCGTCACCGCGATCATGGCCGGCCTGCTGCCGATCCTGTGGGGCACCGGCACCGGCGCCGAGGTCATGAGCCGCATCGCGGCGCCGATGGTCGGCGGCATGATTTCATCGACCGTGCTGACGCTGGCGGTGATCCCGGCGATCTACGCGCTGCTGATGCAGCGCCGCCTGCGGGACTGAACACGCCGGCCCGGGGCCGGGCGACGCTCAGCGGGTATCGAAGACCGGCGCGCGGAGACCTTTCCGGGGCGCCGGCCGGAAGACATCGCCGTCCGCCTCGGTGCGCGGCTTCTGGCGGTAGAGCCGGGCGGCGGGACGCTCGACGAAGCGGTAGAACAGTTCCGCCACCAGCAGGCTCAGGCCATACGCGACGAACAGCCCGGTGACACCGGCCGCCGGCGATACCCAGTCGAGACGGGTCCACACCGTGCCGACCAGGACCAGCACCGGGAAATGCACGAGAAAGAGGCTGAACGAAATCTTCCCGAGCCAGGAAACCATCCGCATCTGCGGCCAGCGCGCGCCCAAGCCGCGCCGTTCGACAACGAACAGCAGCAGTCCGACCAGCAGCGCACTCAGCAGTCGCCAGCGCCATTCGAAGGTCATCGCACCAACGAAGAGCAGCAGGCAGAGCCAGAATTCGAGCTTGTGGGCCTCGCCCCGCACGCTCCGGTGGATGACGATCCCCATGAAGAAATAGGGGAAGAAATAGAGCCACCAACTGTCCCAGGCATCGTTGAGATTGAAGTAGAACAGCGAAAAGGCGAGCAGCGGCCAGCCCAGCAGGCCGACGAAATCGACTTTACCCCGCCCGACGGTGTCGCGCAGCCAGAGACTGGCGGCATACACCAGGCCGAGCTGGAAATTGATGCAGACGAACCACAGGCCCGCCGACAGCTGTTCATAGCCGAGAATACCCTGGAGGAAGAACAGGTGTGCCAGCAGCTGCGGCAGCGTCGGCGCCTGGCCGACAACCTGCTCGGGCAGCCAGTCGCGCGCCAGCACGTAGATCGGCAGGATCATCGCGATGGCGCCCAGATAGGGCAGCCCCAGCCGGCAGTAGCGCTGCACGACGAACGACCGGATCCGACGCATGCTCCAGCAGCGGGCACTCATGCTGCGGGCCATGACGTAGCCGCCGACCACGAAAAACACCTGCGTCGTCCTGGCGTTCTGCGCCAGCCAGTCGAGCACGTCGCCCAGCAGCGGCGCCGCCCACTCCCGCAACGGCGGATAGATGGCGAAGTGGTGCCAGACGATGATCGTCGCCGCGATCGCACGCAGGGCGATGACGAATTGCAGCGGATGATTGCCGGTCGGCAGGCGATGGGGAACGGGTTGGCAGATCACTGTGTTATGGGGGCCGGCTCGTGCCTTCTTCGCCACCGGGCTAGGTCGTTTGATCCTCTGCTGCGACCCCATACCGGCTCGTCGGAGAATTGATCGACAGCATCCGCACAGGCTGCGGCGGGGCGATTCTTGGCGAACGAGATAGGCTGAAATGTCTAATCAGTCCGTATTTTACTGCAGTGCACCAATTTTCGCCATCCCGGATTTCCTGACTGGGCAATTCACCCCCGGGCGCGGGCGGGCCAAAGCATCGTCATGGCGGTTCGAGGGCCGCGCCCCCGTCGATTGGCGCCACCTGTCGCTTCCGACAGGTGCCCGGCGCCCTGGCATCTGCTATCTTTCCATCACTTTCCATGCCGTGCCAATATCGGTTGGCAGCCATGGGACAATTCCATAAAACAACCACGTTCAGGGAGAACGATTTCATGGAGGCGATCGAGTCGCTGATTTCCAATGTCGAGAAGGTCATCGTCGGCAAACGTTCGGTCATCGAACTGGCCGTCGCATCACTGATCTGTCGCGGCCATGTCCTGCTCGAAGACGTCCCGGGAACCGGCAAGACCATGCTGGCCCGCGCCCTGGCCCGCTCGGTGAATGTCGAGATGAAGCGCCTGCAATGCACCCCCGACCTGCTGCCGTCGGACATCACCGGGGTACCGATCTATAACCAGCGGACGACCGACTTCGAGTTTCGTCCCGGCCCGGTATTCACCCACATCCTGCTGGCCGACGAAATCAACCGTGCCACGCCGCGCGCCCAGTCAGCCCTGCTGGAATGCATGGAAGAGTTCCGCGTCAGCGTCGACGGCGTCAGCTACGACCTGCCCAAGGTCTTCATGGTCCTCGCGACCCAGAATCCGATCGACATGGCCGGCACGCACCCGCTCCCCGAGGCGCAGCTTGATCGCTTCTTCGTGCGCCTGCACGTCGGTTACCCCAGCCTCGACGAGGAAGTGCGGATACTGGCGGCGCAGGCGCAAAGTCATCCCATCGACGCCCTGCAACCGGTCATCGGCGAGTCGGACGTTCTGGCGGCACGCGATCGGGTCAAGTCCGTATTCGTCAGCGCCGACGTCGCTGCCTACATCGTGCGCATCGGCGCGGCGACCCGGACGCATCCCGACCTGCGGCTGGGCGTCAGCCCGCGCGGCACCCTGGCGTTGGCACGCGGTTCGCAGGGCATGGCCTTTCTCCGCGGGCAGGCCTTCGTCACGCCCGACATCGTCAAGGCCATGGCCGGCGCCGTGCTCGAACACCGCCTCATCGTTCGGCCGCAAGCCGCGGCGGCCGGCAGGACGGCGTCCCAGATACTGGCTGAAATCCTGAACCAGTTGCCGCCGCCGGTCTGATTCATGGGCTTGGGAGCCTTGTCCAACTGGCTTGCGGCGCGTCGCAAAGTCCTGGTCCTGATGTCGCTGACGGCAGTCGCCTATCTCGCCGCCATCAATCGCGCGCAGGCCTTCCCGTGGGCGATCGGCGCCTTGCTGACGGCAACGCTGATCACCGGGTTCGTCTGGCCGCGCTGGCTGGTCAGGCATCTCGCGGTCAGCCGGTCCGGACCGACGCGAGCCGAAGAAGGTGAAACCATCCATTTCGATGTGGAAGTCGAGAACCATGGCTGGTTGCCGCGCTTCATGGTCGAACTGGTCGATCGCCTGCCCTTTGTCGACCTCGCCGACCGGAAACGCGATGCCGGCGAGAAGGTCCTCGGTCTGCTGGCCTATCTGCCGGGACGCGCCAGTCGGCGCTTCGCCGTGCCCGTCCTGTGCGAAAGGCGGGGCTACTATCGGCTGGGCCCGGTGAGCCTGGCGTCCAGCTTTCCCCTCGGCCTGTCCGAGGCGAGGATGCGCAGCAACAGCGGAATCCAGGCGCTGACGATCTACCCGGACGTATTCACCATTCTCGCGTTGCCGCTGCATGGCGCACCGAGCCAGATCCATCGCGGCGGCTACCTGTTGCCCGAAGGTGCGGGGGCCGCCGAATTCTCCGGCTTGCGCGAATACCGCCGGGGCGACAACCCGCGTCACGTGCATTGGCCGACGACGGCACGCCTCAATGAACTGATGGTCCGCGAGTATGAACCGCTTGCCTCGGCCTGCCTTTATATCGCACTGGACCAGGCGGCCGAATCGAACCTCGGCCACGGCCGGGAGGCCACCTTCGAATACGCGGTCCGCATCGCTGCCTCGATCGCGCGCTGCGCCTGCGCCCAGAGCATCCGCATCCGGATTGCCGGCGATGGCCAGCGCCCGCTGCGTGGTCTGCAGGGCACCGGCGACGCGCACTACCAGGGCATCCTCGACGAATTCGCGGTCGTTGCGGGCGACGGCACCACCCCCTACGCGCGGTTGCTGACGGAAATCGGCCCGCAGTGTCTGCGCGGCGAAACGGTGGTCGTCTTTCTCTCCGAAAACAACGCCCGCACCGCCGCCACCCTGCAGGCGCTGGCGACCCTGCGGGCCCGCCAGGCACATATTTTCGCCATCGCCTTCGACCAGGCCAGCTTTCTTCCGGCGGGGAAGGCGCTTCCTGGCTCGCTGCCGGACCCGGCGACGCTGATGGCGGCGCTGCTGGAGCTGGGCGCGCATTACATTTCCGTTCGCCAAGGTGACGACCTCGTGCCGCTGTTCAACCCATGAGCCCGCCGCTAACCTACCTGCCGGCCTATCTTGGCCTCTATGCCTCGCTCCTGCTCGCCGTGGCGTGCAATGCGTTTCTCGATATCCGGTACGGCAGTTTCGGTTTCGAAATGTTTTTGTGGGCAGCGGTCTTCGGCTGGACCTTGCTGGTCGGCTGGAAACAACATGGCCAGGCCAACGAAAGCGGCCCGCAGCAGCAAAAGGCGGTCCTGCTGCTCGGTGCCGTCGTCTCGATCCTGATCTTCATCCCGATGTGGGGCTTTCCGCGTGCCGGACTCTACATCCTGGTCATCCTGCAGGCCTCGATGAACTGCGTGACGACGACCCGCCGGCAACTCCATTTCGGATTGCTGGTGTCGGCGGTCATGGTCATGTTCGCCGCAACGCACTACCGCGCCGACTGGACGATGCTGTTCTATCTGATCCCCTACATCGTCACCGTCGTCTTCACGCTCGTTTCCGAACAGGTGAGCCGCCGCGCCCTCGACCTGCGACAGGCCAGCCTGGCCGCGCCGACACATGCCGGGCAGGGACTGGCCATCGCCTCAGCGACCGCCGTCATCCTGGGCATCGGTGCCATGCTGTATATCGCCACGCCACAGGTCTCTTGGCCCTATCTGCAATGGCGCTACGGGCAAGCGACAAATATCGGCTGGCTGTGGCAAGGACAGGAACACGGCGGCGCCGGGCAAGCCGAAGGCGATACCACACAGTCCGGGCAAGGTACCGGTTCGGGACAGGAAGGCAGCGGGGGACAGGGGCAAGGCAGCGGCGCGGGAAGCTCTTCCGGCGGCGCAGAAACCGAAGGGGAGTCCGGGCAGGGCTACGAACTCCTGCCCGGACGCGGCTGGCCCACCCCGGCGGAGATGCGCGAGGCGGCAAGCCGTCCCGGCATGCCTGCCTGGCAATCGGCGGCCATCCGGCAGATGGCCAGTCTGGACGAAGACATCCGGCAGGCACTGGCGCCCATCATCGAAACACTCGAGGCACTGATGAACAGCATCCGGCAGTGGCTCGAGGAACATCGGACCCTGGCCTGGCTGATCGCGCTTTCGCTGCTGGCACTTGTGCTGCTGGCGGTACTCATCCTGTTGTTGCGCGAGGCCAGGGCCGGGATCTGGCTGCGGACGCGATTCGACTACCTGCGACTGGGCATGCTCGGGCGGCACCCGTCCGGCGTTGCGGGAGCCCGGCGATACTACCAGGCGATGGAGCGACTGTTCGCCCTCAGCGAGACGCCGCGCGCGCCAAGTGCCAATTGCCAGGAATTCCTGCAGGATGCCATCCAGTTCAGGGACGGCATTCGCGTCGAGGCCAGCGAGATGACGCGATTGTTCGAGCTATACCGTTACGGCCCCCGGGAGCCGGATCCCGAGCAACTCGGCAAAATGCGCCTCGTGTATCGTGCGCTGTTCCGGAAGATGAGTTGATCCGCCCCGCTTGCCAGGGGTCCAGAATTGAACGATGGACACTGCAGTTTTCGGTGCCCATGAACAAAAAAGCCAATCGGCTGCAAGCGATTGGCTTTTAAGTGTTTTTTGGTTGCGGGGGCAGGATTTGAACCTGCGACCTTCGGGTTATGAGCCCGACGAGCTGCCAGACTGCTCCACCCCGCGTCCGTCAGAGGGCCGCATTATCCACGCCTTCCCCAATACTGTCAACGGTGATTCGCGAATTTCGGCCGATCAGCTTGCCAGCCATTCCAGGACGCCTTCCCACTGCTCGATGTCCCGCTTGTGGCGCGCGCGCGGCGGATCGAAGATGGTGAGGCCGGCGGCGGCGACGTTGACGTAATTTTGCGTGGTGCGCAGGTAGCCGACGATGGGAATGTCGAAGTGCTTGAGGAATTCCTCGAGCATGCCGGCAGCCCGTGTCCGCGGGTCGACGCGCATGGCGACGATGCCGAGGCTGCCACGCCGGCCGCGCATTTCGTTGCGGATCGAGTTGAGGAAGTCCTCGGTGGCCGCCATGTCGAAGATCGACGGCACCAGCGGTACCAGCACCTTGTCGACGGTGCGCAGGTAGTCCGAGAGCTTGTAGCCCTGCAGGCCGGCCGGCGCGTCGAGCACCGCCCAGTCGGCTTCCTGCGGCAGGTTGAGGACAATCTGGTTGCCGGCGAAGTAACCGGTCACCGGCGCCAGGTCCGGGTCGCGGAAGGCCATCCAGCGCAGCGACGACTGTTGCCGGTCGAGGTCGCACAGCGTGACCTGCTTGCCCTGATTCGCGAAATAGCCGGCGAGATTGGTCGCCAACGTCGTCTTGCCCGCTCCACCTTTCGGATTTGCCACCAGCACCGCGCGCATATCATCCCCCTGTTATTGATCCCGTGATTATATTCGCCGCTGCGGAGCGGCATAAACACATAAAATCAAGCTTTTTACCGCGCGAGAATTCCATGATCACCAAAGTAGCCGGCGACCGCCAGGGAATACAGTCGATAGAAGTGGGCTTTCGCCTTCTGCGCGTGCTGGCGGCGGCCAACCGGCCGATGATGCTGCGCGACATCGCCAAGGGGGCGGGCATGCCGGCGGCCAAGGCGCACCGCTACATGGTCAGCTTCATGCGCATCGGCCTGGTCGAACAGGACAGCGCCAGCGGGCGCTACGACCTCGGCAGCTATGCGCTCGATCTCGGCCTCGCCGGCCTCGGGCGCCTCGACCCTGTGCGCCTGGCCGGGCCGATCCTGGAAAACCTCTGCGAGGAAATCCAGGAAACGGTGGCGCTGGGCGTCTGGGGCAACCGCGGCGCGACCATCGTGCGCATCGTCGACGCCGGAGCGCCGGTCACCATCACGCTGCGCGCCGGCACCGTGCTATCCCTGTGCAAATCGGCGACCGGCCGGGCGTTCGCCGCCTTCTTCCGCTCACCCTTCCTCAAGCAGATGCTCGACGACGAACTGCGCGCGACGGCGGAATCGGGCAAGACGGCGATCACCACGGTCCGCCGCCAGCTCGAAAAGACGCTCACCGAGATCCGCGCGCACGGCATCTCGCGCGCCACCGGCAGCCTGACCCCCGGCATCAACGGCTTCAGCGCGCCGGTGTTCGACCATACCGGGACGATGGTCGCCGCCATCACCTCGCTCGGTTCCGTCGGCGATTTCGACGTGGAATGGGACAGCCCGGTCGCGAAGGCGATGCTCGCCGCCGCCGACCAGCTGTCGCGGCGCCTCGGCTACCAAGGCGTCAGCGCAGGCGGATGATCGCCGGCAGGAAGACCTCGGTCACCAGCACGCGCCGGGCTCAAGTCGACGTGGCACGCACCGCACCCGCGGATATCACGGACTTTGGCGGCAACAGCCGTTGGTTGCGGTCGACGGCCTGGATTGGGCAAAAATGACGGGGCGGACGCCGGAAGGCGCCGCCCCGTTTGCCTGAAGTCTATCGGCTGACGTTCAGGCCGCCCCCGACAACCCGGATCCGCGCCGCATCCGGCAAGGAAGAAGGATCATCCTGGTCGGACACATACAGCACGGCGGGAACCTGCCCCACCATCGGCACGGCGTCCATGTAGGTCGCTGCCACTGCCTGCGGATCGAAGCGGTCACCTTGGGCAACTGGCGGAACAGGCGGGACGATCGGTGGAGTCACCGGCTGACCGACGACCTGCAACCGGCCATCCAGATAAGTGATCCTGTAGTTGGCGGAAGACTGGCCGAACGGCGTGATCGGATAATCGCCTGCCGGGGACGCTACCGTTGCCGGCGTCGAGAACTGCAACGCACCCGAAAGATCGGCCGGTGTTTCGCCGCCCACCAATCCGGCATAGGTCGCTGTAAACGTTGGATTCGGCGTGTTGATCGGCCGCGTTTTGTCATCGGCAGTGATGGCCAGCGGAGCAGGCGTGATGGTGCCGCTCGCCGTGTTCTGGGTAACGGTATAGTTGGCACCACCGTTGCCGTCGTTAATGACGAAGCCGGCATTGACCTGCAGGGTGCTGCCATTGGCCCCGAGCACGTTCTTGCTCTGGTAGCTCTGGCTCAACCCGCTCACCGTGTCGCCGCCCAGCAGGCCGGTTATACCCACCGTGCCGGTTGAGTTGACGGTGCCATCGTACACCTTGGTACCGGTAACGGCGTTGAGCGTCAGCGCTGCCGGCGTAATCTGCAGGCTGCCGTTGACGTAGCTGATGGTGTAGTTGGAGAGGCCGGTGCCGGTGGCGTTCGACAGGGTGTCGGCGTAAGTACCGACGTTGGTGCCAGTGCCGAGACCGCTGACCCCGGTCACGCTGTCGCTGCCGAGCAGCCCCGTCGTGCCGAAGGTGTTGGTCTGGGCATTGGCGGTGTAGGTGTTGCTGGTCGTCGCGCCGGTCACGGTCAGCGCCGCCGGCGTAATCTGCAGGCTGCCGTTGACGTAGCTGATGGTGTAGTTGGAAAGACCGGTGCCGGTGGCGTTCGACAGGGTGTCGGCGTAAGTACCGACGTTGGTGCCGGTGCCGAGACCACTGACCCCGGTCACGCTGTCGCTGCCGAGCAGCCCCGTCGTGCCGAAGGTGTTGGTCTGGGCATTGGCCGTGTAGGTGCTGCTGGTCGTCGCGCCGGTCACGGTCAGCGCCGCCGGGGTGATCTCGCCGATGTTCGCGCTCGCGGTCGTCGATGTGAGCGTATAGCCATAAACCGGCTTGCTGCCTTCGGCGATACTCGATGTGACTGTCGCGGCAATGCCAGAGGCCGTGACCAACTTGGTCGGGCTACCCGCCACGTTCGGGTTGTCGTAGGCGCCGGTGCCGGTCATCGCGATGACGTCGCCGTCCATACCGGTTGTCGGAGTGAAATTCGCGGCGGTCAGCGTCGCCGTGGTCGTCGTGTCGTAGACCTTGCTCACCGTGCCGGTCAGCCCCGGCGTGATGGTCGGCGCGAGGGTGTAGAGAAAGCCGTTGCCGGCCCCCTGGACGGGCGTTACCCCGTAGATCGCGTTGTACTGCTTGAAGTCGTAGGCCAGCCCGCCGCGAACGTCGGGCGTGGCGCCACCGAAGGGGTTGGCGTTGCTCGACCACACCAGCCAGCGCCCGTTCGGCGCCGCCAGGGCACTCGCACCGGCCGAATTGACAAACCGCGTTCCGGAAAGCGTGATTGTGTCGCCTGTGCCGTTTGCCGTGATCGCACCATTGAGCGTTAGGGCGCCGCCCGCCTGCACCAGCAGGTTACCGGCCAGGGTCGAACCGTTCAAGGCGATCGCATTGGCATCGCGCAACGCGACGCTGCCGGCGTTGGTCGCGGTGAGCGACGCGACGTCATTGGTGGCGTTCTGGGCGATGAAACTGCCCGTTCCGGCGACAGTCAGATCCCTCCCTGCCCCGTTGAGTGCACCCGAAATGGTCAGCGTGGAATTGGCATCCGTTACGATGAGGGCCGAACCGCTCAGGGTGACGCCGCCGGTCACCATGTTGTTGCCAACGAGGTTGCGCAGTGCGCCACCACCGCTATAGCCTGTGCCAGTGATGGCCAGCGTGTCGGCAACGGTGATGCCGCCATCGAAGGCCAAGGTTCCGCCAGCACCTACGTTGGTACCGCTCGAAGCATCACCCAGTGCCCCGTTGTTCGCGACAATGAGCGCACCGTCATTGATCGAGGTCGCCCCGCTATAGGTGTTGGCGCCGGACAGGGTCTGCGTACCGGTGCCGATCTTGGTCAAGGCCAGGGTGCCGGTCGGGTTCTGGATCACGCCCGAGAAGGCGCCCGATCCGTTGTTAAAGCCCACAGTCAGCGTGGTGGCCCCGGTGCCCGTCTTAGTCACCGCGCCCCCGCCCGTCAGGGCATCGATGGTTTCATTGAACCCCCGAAGGTCAAAGGTGGCGCCGGATGCCACGTTAACGGTACTGGCATCGGCGATATTCTCGCTGCCGCCGATTGCCAGCGTTCCGGCCTGGATATTCGTCGTACCCGTGTAGGTATTGGCATGGGACAATTGCAGTGTGCCGGCGCCGATCTTGGTCAGTCCGCCCGTCCCGCTCATCAGGCCGGCATAGACCGTCGAACCGGACTGATTGACCGTCAGCGTATTGGCACCGAGCGTGACGTTGCCACCGGTTGCTCCTCCACCGGAAAGGTCGCCAATTGTTTCACTGTTTGCCAGGTTGAGCACGGCACTCGCGTTATTGAGCAGTGTGACCGGGGAGGAATCAGGCAGGGCATTGCCGCCGGCCGCTGTCAGGCTGCCGCCGTTGATGAAGGTGGTGCCCGTATAGGTGTTGTTCCCTGAGAGTGTCAGCGCGCCGGTCAAGTTGGTCTTGGTTAGTGACCCCGTGCCGCTGATGTTGTTAGCGACGGTGTAGGTGTCGGAACGCGCGAAGGACAAACTGCCGTTATCGATCACGTTCCCCGTTCCGAGGCTCCCGCTGGTACCGCTATTGCCGACCTGCAAGGTGCCGGCACTGATTGTCGTTGTACCCGAATACGTATTGTTTCCGGTAAAGATGGTGGTTCCACCTCCTGCTTGCGTCACCGTGCCGTTCCCGCTGATCACATTAGCGACGGTTAATATATTGCTCCGATTGAACACCAACGCGGCGTTGTCAATCACGGCCCCGGTTCCCAGCGTTCCGGTTGTGCCGCCATTCCCGACCTGCAGGGTTCCACCGCTGATCGTCGTCGTACCGGTGTAGGTGTTTGTGCCGGACAGCGTCAATATGCCGCTACCATCTTTGGTCAGTGTTCCGGACGTCGTGCCGATCGCGCCGCTGATCGTCGTATTGCCGGCACCACCGAGAGTCAGTGGTCGTGTCGCCCCGCCAATCGCGCCGGACATGGTCAGCAGACCGGCATCGGAATTGATACGGGCGCCACCTGCCCCCAGGGTCACCGCCCCGCTAGTCGTGTTGTTCCCGTTGAGATTGCGCAGGGCTCCGCCACCGCCGACGCCAGTACCGTTAAGTGTCAGCGCGTCGGCAATGGTGATCCCGCCCTGCAGGGCCAGGGTCGCGCCAGACGCGACGGTGGTCGCACCCGCAGCAGTACCCAAGGCCCCGTTGTTTGCAGCCACCAGCGTGCCGGCATTGATGCTGGTCGCGCCGGTGTAGGTATCGGCGCCGGACAGCGTCAGCGTGCCCGTACCATTCTTGGTCAATGTGCCCGTGCCCGTGGTGATGGTGCCGTTAATGGCCGTATCGCCTGCCCCGTCGATGGTGAGCGCCCGGTTGGTACCCGTCACGGAATTGGCAGCGCTGAGGGTAAGCGTGCCGGCGTCGGACTGGATCTCCGTTGTTCCTGCCAATGTCACCGTACCGCCCCAGGTATTGTTTCCGCTGAGGTTGCGCAATGCGCCGTTGGTGCCGACACCGGTTCCATTCAGGCTCAGTGTTTCCGCCCCGATTGTGATACCCCCTTGGAGCGCCAAGCTTGCGTTAGTGCCGGAGACCACAGTACCTCCGGCCGTGGTGCCCAGTGCTGTATTGTTCGCCGCGACCAGGGTGCCGGCGCTGATCGTCGTCGTGCCGGTGTAGGTATTGGCACCGGACAGCGTCAGCGTGCCGGTACCTGCCTTGATCAGCCCACCGGTACCGCTCACCACACCCGAGAAGCTCGTTGTCGTGTTGTCGCCACCCGCCGTCAGGGTCGCGCTGCCCAGTGTGACATTACCCGCCCCAGCCAGCGAACCAACCGTTTCGGCAAAGTTCGCCAGGTTAAATGTCGCGCCCGATGCAACAGTCACCGCGCTCGTGTTCGCGATCCGGTTGGCCGCCCCGAGTGCCAGTGTGCCGGCATTGATGTTGGTGGCGCCGGTATAGGTGTTGGCACCGGACAGGGTCAACGTGCCCGCCCCCAGCTTGGTCAGTGACGTTCCAGTGCCGCTGATCACCCCCGCCGACGTCGTTGCTGCGCCGACGTCGAGCGTGATAGCGCCGCCACCGGCGTTAATGGCACCCAGACGCAGCGCCTCGCCGCTGGTGATGACGATCTCGCCGCTGGCACCTGCACCGCCGTCGGTCGTGGCGGTCAGCGAGCCGACCGTGTTGGTTGCCCCGCCCGTTGCTGCCCCGAACGAGACATCGATGGCACTGCCGGCGGTGCCGTTATTGATGCGGTCGGCGCTGGTGAACGTGATGTTTCCGGTCGTTGCCGTCGACCCGGCGCCGTTTCCGGTGGCCGAGCCAATGGTCAGGGCATTCGTGCCACCGAGTCCGATGGCACCCGCGCCCGTCACATTGAGCGTGATGTTGCCGGAGCGGATTGCTTCGGTCCCTGCCGCCGCGCCGGTGAGGGTGGCATTGCCAGTGATCAGCCGCCCGGCGCCGGAGATGCCCGTGACGGCGGTGACGGTGATCGCACCTGATGCCGCCGTCGTGTTTCCGGCCGCGTCGGCCACCGTCGCACTGCCGGTGGCAATGTCGGCGTTGAGCACCACGTTGCCGCCGGCGGTGAGGGTCACTGCACCGGTGGTTCCGCTCGTCGTCCGGTTGGCCGTCACGATCGGCGCATTGACCGTGATGTTGCCGGTCTGGGTCGTCGCCGTCAGGCTCCAGCCGGGATTTGTCATGCTGACCGCGTTAGTGAAGAGGATGTTGTTGGTTGCCTGCAGGACGACGTTCGCGGTTGCCGCGTTGATCGTCGTCGGCGCGATGCGGCTGCAGGCCGCGTTGCCGAATGCGGCACACGATGCGGTGAGATCCGGGTCGGTAAACTGATTGACCTGGGCCAGCGTCGCCGTGCCCCCGCTGACGACTTCGATATTGGTCGGGTCAAGCAACAGCGTTCCGACGCTGCCGTTCAGGGCAGCCGTGTCGACCACGCCGTTGAAGTCGAGATACCCTTTGCCCGAAACTTCGACGAAGCCACCGTTGCCGGCCAGCGTTCCGCCGGTCGCGCTGATCTTGCCGTAGAAGCGCGTCGCGTCGTCCGCCCAGACGATGACCTTGCCGCCATCTCCCTGCTGCAGGGCGTCGGCTCTGATTGTCGCCGCCGGCGAGACGTAGGTGCGCCATGCGTTCTGCACCGCCGCATTGCCGCCTTGGTAATCCCCGCCAATCAGAACCGTCCCGCCACCCGTTGCGCCCGAGGCATCGACCTGCGCCGCATTGACGAGGCCGACCTGGCGGCCCAGGAGCTGGACGCTGCCGCCAGTACCGCTCGCGCCGCGCGCCGAGAGGCTGCCGTCGGCCAGCAGCGTGCCGGCCTTGGCCTGGACGGTGATTTCGCCGCCTTTTTGGCCGTCGACCGCAACCGATGATCCGGCGCCGAAATTGATGTCGTTGCCGGCCGTGAGCACGATGCGCCCGCCGTCCGCGGTCAGGCTGCCGGCTTCCAGCACGCCGCTGTTGTTGATGACGCCGCGCGTGACTGCTTCGGCGCCGGCGGCGGTGAGCAGGATGGCGCCACCCTCGGCGCGGATGGCCTGGCGGTTCTCGATCAGGGTGTCGAGCGTTGCGGCAGTGACGCTGAGGCCGACCAGGCGGTCGCCGGCGAAATTGAGCGTGACGCGCTCGCCGGCGCCCATGGCGACGGTGCCCTGCGGCGCGCTGAGCGTGCCGGCGTTGGTGATCTTCGGGGCGATGAAGGCGAGGTAGCCGCCCGGCGCGGCGGAGATCGCGCCCTGGTTCTCGATGGCGCCACCGGTGCCGGTGAAAGTGTAATTGCCGGTGAGAAAATCGTCGTCGCGGATATTGAGCGTCGAGGCGACAAAAGCGCCGGCGTTGACCCGCGCACCGTTGCCGAACAGGACGCCGTTGGGATTGATCAGGAAAACCTGGCCGTTGGCGGTGAGCTGACCTTCGATGCGCGTCGCGGCCGGGCCGCTGACGCGGTTGAGGGCGACGGCCGAGGCATTGGGCTGGGCGAAGTTGACCTGCGCCTGGCTGCCGATGTCGAAACCCTGCCAGTTGATGATGGCTTTCTGGCTGCCCTGGGTGATGTCCATGCGCGTGCCGCTGGCGACGATGTCGGCCTGCCCGGCGACGACCGTGCCGCCGGTCGGCAAGGCCCCCGGTGGCAGATCGGCGGCGGCGAGCGGCAGACTGGTGCCGAGCGCGAGGACCACGGCGGCGACGCCGGCGCGGGTGCGGCAGGAGGATTTCTTGCCACTGGCGCGCGTCAGCTCGGAGGCGACGACCCAGGCGTTGAGACGGTGGTTCCAGATGAGACGGTATGTCTTGTTCATGATCAGAAGGCCCATTCCGCGCCGACCCAGCCGCGCGTGTTGTTGCTCTTTCCGTCGGCATTGTTGCCGCTGGCCGAGGCGCCCGGGTTGTCACCGATTGCCGTGGCGACATAGGCAGTCAGGGAGACGCTGCGCGGCAGCGCCCAGTTGAGGCCAAGGCCGGCGCCGGACAGCGAGTAGTGATTGCGGATGCCGGGATCGGCCCGCCCGCCGCGCAGATCGTCGACGATCCACACCGCGCCGCTGTCGGCGAAGACACGGAATGACGCCTTGCCCGGGATGGCGGCGGCGGTCAGCGGGAACACCCAGTCGAGGCGGGCCAGCCAGGCGTTGTCGCCGGCCGCTTCGCCTTCCGGATAGGCGCGCACGCCGTTGAAGCCGCCGAGCAGGAATTTCTCGGAGGAATCGAGGTTGCGGCTGGCGCTCTGCCCGGACAGGCGCAGGTTGAGGAAACTCCAGCCGGTGACTGGATGGAGGAACTCCCCCTGCCCCCACAGCTTGCCGTAGCCTCCCGCGGTGTCGACCGTCGCCGCGTTGGCCCGGACGAAATCCGCCGGTCCCTTGAGCTGGACGTCGCCGCCGGTCAGCGCCAGCCGGTAGCGTACCTGCCCGGCGGCAGCCGCCGCGGCGCCGTCGAGCGAGAGAACGGCGACATTGATCCGCTTGTCGTCGAGATCACCGCCCGTCCAGGTGTCGGTCAGGCGTTTGCGTTCGAGGCTAAGGCCGACGTAGTGCACCGCGTTCTGCCGCAGCACGAGGGGATAGCGCGCCTGGATGCCGGCGACCGCGGCGTCGCCGGCGCGGTCGAGAGCGGCGAACTGGCAGCAGAGATCGTAGCGGTAGTAGGCGGCGCTTGCGCCGAGGGTCAACCCGTCGTAGCCGACCGGCACCTGATAGGAACCGAAGACGGCGGTCGCCCCGGTGGAATAGGCGAGCCAGAGATTGCCGCGGTCACCGATGCCGAGCGGGCTGTTGAGGGCCAGCGAGGCGGTGGCCCGACCCTGGCCGGTAAACCGGTTGCCGTAGTTGTCGGCGCCGAGCGACCCGCCGACCAGCGGACCGGCGGGGGTGTCGACCTGCAGATGGGAGGTGCCGATGGTGGCGCCCGGCTGCAGCAGGGCGGATGCCGGCGCACCGGCCTTTTGCTCGAGGAGGATGAGACTGCGCTCGAGCGCGGCCTGCTCGACGGGTTGCCCGGCAACGACGCCCTGGGCGGCGAGCGTCCGGCCCGCCACATCGGCGCCGAGTCGCTCGGACCCGGCGGCATCCACCCGGTCAAAGCGCCCTTCCAGCACGGCGATGCGGACGACGCCGCCGACGATCTCCTGCGGCGGCACGTAGGCGCGTGCCAGGAAATAACCGCGCTCCCGGTAGAGCGCGGTGATGCGCCCCGCCCCCAGGCGCAGGTCGTTGAGCGTGGCGTCGCGTCCGACCAGTTCGGCAAGCTGTGCCTCGACCTCGGCCGGCGGCAGCAGGCTGACGCCCTCGATCACGAAGCGGGACACCTTGACGGAACCCTGCGCCATGTCGCCCGCCGGCTTCTCGTCCGCCGGCAGCGGCAATGCCGACGCCGGCAGGGTCGGCCCCTCGACCGGCGGCGCAAAAATATTCAGCAGCGTGCCGGCGTTGGGATGGAATGCCGGCGGCGTCTGCGACCAGGCGGCCGGGGTGGTTGCGGCCAGCATCAGGGCCGCCACGGTCCGGAAGCGAAAAAGGGGAAGATCAGCGAACATTCTTGTAGTCCGGGGGCCGGTCGGCGCGCATGGCGAACGAACCTTGTTTCAATTTATGAAGAATACCGTGCAACCATATGAATGCAATGAAATAACTCACGGATGCACACCCCTCGGGCCGGCTTTCGGCGCTCGCGCAACGGATTACCGCCGCCGGAAACCACTTCCGGCGTCGACCGGCGTCAGCGCAGGCGGGTAATCGCCGGCAGGAAGACCTCGGTCACCAGCACGCGCTGGGCGCGGAGGCGATGCAGCGAGCGCCGCGCCCACAGGTGGTCGCCAACTTCGGCGACGGCGGCGGCCCGCTGGTAGAGCGGATGGCGACGGTCGAGCCGCAGGTACTCGATCGCTTCGCGCCGGAACCCGGGATGGGCGAACAGCAGCGAGCCGAGCGAACGGCTGCCGAGGCGGCTCATCCAGCGCGTCAGGCGGCCGCTGGTTGCGGTCGACAGCGTGGTATGGGCAAAAATGACCGGGCGCCCGTCGCATTCGAGCAGGACTTCGCGCACCCACGCCGGTTCGCGTCCGCGCCGGCCGCCGGCGGACTCGTCGGCCAGCGGCCGGCCCTTGCCGTAGCGCAGCAGGCACACGCGGAAGCTGGCGCTGGCACGCTGGCAGCGGGCAGTCAGCGAGCCCGGCTCGGTCAGCCAGGAACGGAGCAGCGGATCGCGCAGGCCACCGGCCAGGCGGGTCCGCCATTTGCTGCGCTTCATCACTGCGGACGCGGCGCCTTCTCGATGCCTTTCAGCTTCATCCCCGGCTTGATGCCGCGCTGGGCGAACCAGTCGAGGTTCATTTCCAGCGCGTAACGCGCCGGCACCTTGGCACAATGGTTGTCCTCGGTCTGCGGCTGCATGTTCTCGATGTTGATGATGACACCATCGGCATCGATGAAGGCGACGGAGAGCGGGATCAGCGTGTTGCGCATCCACATGCAGTGCGTGTTTTCCTGCGGGAAGACGAAGAGCATGCCGCGTTGCGGCGGCATCGCCTTGCGGTTCATCAGGCCGACCTGGCGGTTCTGGTCGGTGGCGGCGACCTCGGCCTCGATGCGGTGGAAACCGGCGTTCAGCTCGAGTACCGGCATTGCATTCTGGGCCCCGGCGGCCGCGCTCAGGGTCAGCCCGCAGAGGGCGGCGACAATCTTATTCATTGAATTTTCCTTGCAAATCCTTGTAACTGCCGTCGATCTGCCGCCATTGCCCCGGCGCCAGACCATCCAGCGTCGCCGACCCGACGGCGGCGCGAACCAGGCGGAGCGTAGGATAACCGATGGCCGCCGTCATCCGCCTGACCTGGCGGTTCTTGCCCTCCGCGATGCGGATTTCCAGCCACGACGTCGGGATCGCCGCGCGGTAACGGATCGGCGGGTCGCGCGGCCAGAGGTCGGCCGGTTCGTCGATGCGCCGCACCCTGGCCGGCTGCGCGGTGAAGTCGGCGAGTGCGATGCCGGCGCGCAGACGGTCAAGCGCCGCCTCGTCGGGCGTCCCCTCGACCTGCGCCCAGTAGGTCTTCTCCAGCTTGTGCCGCGGATCGGCGATCTTCGCCTGCAGCTTGCCGTCGTCGGTCAAAATCAACAGCCCCTCGCTGTCGGCGTCGAGGCGGCCGGCGACATAGATGTCCTTGACCGGAATGAACTCGGCCAGCGCCCGCCACTTGCCTTCCGGCGTGAACTGGCTGAGGACGCCGTAGGGCTTGTTGAAGAAGACGATCCTGGACACGCGACGGGCCGGCAACGGAAAACCGTGATTTTCGCCTATTTTTGCCCGTCGACCGCAGCAGCCCTGCCGTTTTTCAGTGATAGAAGGCGTAGCCGATCAGGATCGCGCCGACCAGCCCGACGGCGTCGGCGATCAGGCCGCCGGCCACGGCGTAGCGGGTCTTGGTGATATTGACGCTGCCGAAATAGACGGCCAGCACGTAGAAGGTCGTCTCGGTCGACCCCTGGATGATCGCAGCCAGCTTGCCCTGGAAGGAATCGACGCCGTAGGTCGTCATCACGTCCACCATCAGGCCGCGCGCGCCGCTGCCGGAAAGCGTCTTCATCAGCCCGACCGGCAGCGCCGGCACGAAATCGTCGTTGAGGCCGAGCGCCAGCACGCCGGCGCGGATGGCGCCGATCACGTAATCCATGCAGCCCGTGGTGCGGAAGACCGAGATCGCCACCAGCATGGCGATCAGGTAGGGAATGATCTGTACGGCGACGCCGAAGCCTTCCTTGGCGCCCTCGACGAAGCTTTCATAGACATCGATCCCGCGCCACGCCGCGACGGCGACGAAGAGCACGATGATCGACACGATGATGCCGCTGCCGAGGAGGCCGATCATCTGCGCCATCTGCTCGGGCGGCATGCCGGCCAGCCAGAAATACAGCCCGCCCATCAGCGCCGCGAAGCCGGCAAAGAAGGCGAGCACCGGCCGGCAGAACAGGTTGATGCGCTGCCAGACCGCCACCGCAACCAGCCCGGCGCAGAACGACACGAAGGTGCCGAGCAGCGTCGGCAGGAAGATGTCGGCGGCGTTGAAGCCGACCAGCCCCTGCTTCAAGGCGATGCTCTGGCGGATGGCGATCACCGAGGTCGGAATCAGCGTGATGCCGGCCGTGTTGAGCACCAGGAACATGATCATCGGATTGCTCGCCGTGTCCTTGTGCGGGTTGATTTCCTGCAGCTCGCGCATCGCCTTGAGGCCGAGCGGCGTCGCCGCGTTGTCGAGGCCGAGGATGTTGGCGCTGACGTTCATCACGATGCTGCCGCTCGCCGGATGGCCGGGCGGAATGTCGGGAAAGACGCGGCGGAAGAACGGCGCCAGTGCCCGCCCGAACAACTGGATCAGCCCGCCGCGCTCGCCGATCTTCATCACCCCCAGCCACAGGCTCATAATGCCGACCAGCCCGAGGGCGATCTCGAAGCCGGTTTTCGCCGTGTCGAACAGGCCGTTGAGGACGCGGGTGAACACCGCCAGGTCGCCCTGCAGCGTCTGGACGAGCGCCGCGACGAAGCCGACGAGGATGAAGGCGGTCCAGATTCGATTGAGCACGGGCAGGGACGGGATGGCTGAAAGGCCGTCAGTCTATCGGCGCCGCCGGCAACTGTCACCGCGACGGCATGTCGCCCGGCACGCCACACGGCGCACCGACCGGCTACGGGATGAACGGCGGCAACGCCCAGTCCGCGCGCTTGCGCTCGTATTCCGCCTGCGGCAGTTGCACCAGCAGCGGTGCCGCCGCTCCGTCCAGCCATCCGGCAAGGTCGCTCATGGCGGCGCGGGACATCGCCGTGCACCCCGCGGTCGGTGCCCCTGCGCATTCCCAGACGTGCAGGAAGATGCACGACCCGGCGCCCGGCAGCGGCGGATCGGCGTTGTGGGCGACGACGGCGCCGATCGCGTAACGGCCGTCGGCGCGCAGCATGTCCTCGCACGATGTCCAGTCGGGCTGCGCCAGCGAGGACAGGTCGACGATCCGGTTGTAATGCGCGGACGCCGGGTCGTCGACGGCCTTGAGCGCGGCGCTGGCCGCCAGGTAGGGCAGTTTCGCGGTGCGTGCCAGCGGGCTGTCGGCATCGCCGAACAACGCCGTGATCGCGAAAACACCGGCCGGCGAGCGACCGTCGCCCTCGCGCTTCAGCGGCCCGGCCCCGGCGACCGGCGGATGCAGGCCCCGCCCCCACGCCAGCCCAGCGCGCCCCAGGCTGACCGCCAGCGCGTCGCCGACGGGTTGCCAGCCACCGTCGACGCCGGCGCGGGCGAAGCGCCGCAAGCGCCCGGCGCGGCTCTCCCAGTGCGCCGCGACGACGACCAGCAACTGGCGGGATGCCGCCGTGAGTGGTCGGGATGGTTGCGCAGAAGACATGACCCCGATTTTGGCCGATTTTTGCCGTCGACCGCAGCAGATCCGATCGGCGAACCGGAAATGGCCGCCGGCAACCCAATGAAGCAGGGGCAGTCCGGAATCTCCGGCACTGCCCCTGATCTTCCCGTTGCCGGCGCACCCGGGCGCCGGCCCGGCCCTTACTTCAGATCGAAGCGGTCGAGGTTCATCACCTTGTTCCAGGCCGCGACAAAGTCACGCACGAACTTCTCCTTGCCGTCGTCCTGCGCATAGACCTCGGCCAGGGCGCGCAGCTGCGAGTTGGAGCCGAAGATCAGGTCGACGCGGGTGCCGGTCCACCGGAGCTCGCCCGTCTTGCGGTCGCGCCCTTCGAAGGTGTCGCCGGCCTCCGACGTGGGCGACCATACCGTACCCATGTCGAGCAGGTTGACGAAGAAGTCGTTGGTGAGCGTCTGCGGCCGTTTCGTAAACACGCCGTGCGGCGAGCCGCCCGTGTTGGCGCCGAGCACGCGCAGGCCGCCGACGAGGACTGTCATTTCCGGCGCGCTCAGCGTCAGGAGCTGCGCCTTGTCGACCAGCATTTCCTCGGCCGACACGGAGTAGGCCGCCTTCCGGTAGTTGCGGAAACCGTCGGCTTCCGGCTCCATCACGGCGAAGGACGCGGCGTCGGTCTGTTCCGGCGAAGCATCGGTGCGACCCGGCGTGAAGGGCACCGTCACCGCGTGTCCGGCAGCCTGGGCCGCCGCGGCGACCGCCGCGCAACCAGCCAGCACGATGAGGTCGGCCAGCGACACTTTTTTTCCGCCGCTCTGCGCGTCGTTGAATGCCTTCCGGATGCCTTCGAGCGTCGTCAGCACCTTGCCCAGTTGCGCCGGCTGGTTGGCTGCCCAGTCCTTCTGCGGCGCCAGGCGGATGCGCGCGCCGTTCGCGCCGCCGCGCATGTCGGAGCCGCGGAAGGTCGAGGCCGAGGCCCAGGCGGTCGTCACCAGTTCGGCGATCGACAGGCCGGAAGCAAGGATCTTCGCCTTCAGGTCGGCGATGTCGGCAGCGTCGATCAGCGGGTGATCGACAGGCGGCACCGGATCCTGCCAGATCAGGTCTTCGGCCGGGACTTCCGGGCCGAGGTAGCGGGCCTTGGGCCCCATGTCGCGGTGGGTGAGCTTGAACCAGGCACGGGCGAAGGCGTCGGCGAAGGCCGCCGGGTCCTTGTGGAAGCGGCGTGCGATCGGCTCGTAGATCGGATCGAAGCGCAGCGACAGATCGGCCGTGGTCATCATCGGCGGGTGCTTCTTCGCCGGGTTGTGCGCGTCGGGAATCATGTCCTCGGGCCTGACGTCCTTCGCCACCCACTGATTGGCGCCGGCCGGGCTCTTGGTGAGTTCCCATTCGTAGCCGAACAGGGTGTCGAAGTAGCCGTTGTCCCAAGTCGTGGGGTTGCGCTTCCAGGCGCCTTCGATGCCGCTGGTGGTAGTGAATTCGCCCTTGCCGGTGCCGAGCTTGTTGATCCAGCCGAGGCCCTGCGCCTCGATCGGCGCGGCTTCCGGTTCGGGACCGACCAGCGCCGGATCGCCGGCGCCGTGCGCCTTGCCGAAGGTGTGGCCGCCGGCGGTGAGGGCGACGGTTTCCTCGTCACCCATCGCCATGCGGGCGAAGGTTTCGCGCACGTCGCGGCCCGAGGCGACCGGATCGGGGTTGCCGTCCGGACCTTCGGGATTGACGTAGATCAGGCCCATCTGCACCGCGGCCAGGGGGTTTTCCAGTTGGCGGTCGCCGGAGTAGCGGCTGTTCGGCTTGTCGCTGGTCGCCAGCCATTCCTTCTCGGCGCCCCAGTAGATGTCCTCTTCGGGCTGGTAGATGTCGGCGCGGCCGCCGCCGAAACCGAAGGTCTTGAAGCCCATCGACTCCAGCGCGCAGTTGCCGGCCAAGATCATCAGGTCGGCCCACGAGATCCTGTTGCCGTATTTCTGCTTGATCGGCCACAGCAGGCGGCGCGCCTTGTCCAGGTTGCCGTTGTCGGGCCAGCTGTTGACCGGTGCGAAACGCTGGTTGCCGGTACCGCCGCCACCCCGGCCATCGGCCGTGCGGTAGGTGCCGGCGCTGTGCCAGGCCATGCGGATGAAGAGACCGCCGTAGTGGCCCCAGTCGGCCGGCCACCACTCCTGCGAGTCGGTCATCAGCTCATACAAATCCTTCTTCAGCGCGGCGAAATCGAGTTTTTTGAATTCCTCGGCGTAGTCGAAACCCGCGTCCATCGGGTTGGACGCCGGGGCGTGCTGGTGCAGGATGTTGAGGTTCAGCTGGTTCGGCCACCAGTCCCGGTTCGACCGGATGCCGACCGTGGTTTTTCCACCGTGCATGCCGGCAAATGGGCACTTTTCTTCGTTGCTCATGAGTCTCTCCATTTCTTTTTGGTTGAACGGGGGTTATTCACTACGCAGCTTAGTCAACTAGTGTTTCAGTTTCTATTGAGTTGGTGCTATAGCGACGATACATTGGCGCTATCGCGCTACGGCTGGCGTATCGCGCCTGTGCTATTGGCTGCCCCAACGCCTAAACTTGAGATCGCGAAAGCATGACGCGCAGCAACGGCGCCCGGAAGCATCCGAAACGGCAGCGGCGAAGCCGGACGATGTGACTTTCCCGTGCCGCCCAGTCGCCAAGGAGGAGCCGACCATGTCTTACCTGTTTGAATTCAGCTACCACAACCCGACGCAGATCGTCTTTGGGCCGAACAGCTTTGCCAGGCTGGGCGACCTCGTACCGTCGGACACCAAGGTGCTGCTGCTCTACGGCGGCGGCTCGATCAAGCGCAACGGCGTTTACGACCAGGTGACGGAGGCGCTCGCCGGGCGCGCGGTCGTCGAATTCGCCGGTGTCGAGCCCAACCCGACGCTCGAAACCCTGACGGCTGCGGTCGACCTCGCAAAAGTGCAAAAAATCGGTTTCATCCTCGGCGTCGGCGGCGGCTCGGTGGCCGATGGCGCCAAGTACGTCGCCTGCGCGGCGCTGTACGACGGCGACGGCTGGGATATCGTGAGCGGCAGGTTCCATCCTCGGCAGGCGCTGCCGGTCGGCATCGTGCTGACCTTGCCGGCCACCGGCTCGGAATCAAACGTCGGCGCCGTCGTCACGCGCAAGTCGACGCTGGAAAAGCGCGTCTTCTACGTTCCGCCAGCCCGCCCGCGCTTCGCCATCCTCAATCCCGAGGTGATGTCCAGCCTGCCGGACCGCCAGCTGGAGAACGGCATCGTGGACGCCTTCGTCCACGTCTGCGAGCAATACCTGACCTACCCGGTCGGCGCGCTGGTCCAGGACGGCTACGCCGAAGCCGTCCTGACGACGCTGAAGACGCTGGCCGACACCTTTGAGCGAAGACGCGAGACGACCTGGCAGCAAAACCTGATGTGGGCAGCCAACCAGGCGCTGTGCGGCATCGTCGGCGTCGGCGTGCCGCAGGACTGGATCACCCACCGCATCGCCGTCGAGCTGACCGCCCTGTGGAACATCGATCACGGCCGCACGCTTTCGATCATCCAGCCGGCCCTGCTGCGCGAACTGATCGAGCCCAAGCGCGCCAAGCTGGAACAGATGGGGAGCAAGGTCTTCGGCCTCGACCAGCCGGGCGCCGAAGCCACCATCGCCGCGATCGAGGCTTTCTATCGCAGCCTGCGCATGCCGACGCACCTCCGGGAGGCCGGGATCGTCGAGGCCGATGCCGCCGACCGCGTCTTCGCCGCCGTCCTGGCGCACGGCAATGCCGCGCTCGGCACCCACGCCGGGGTCGACGCGGCGACGACCGAACGCATCATCCGTGCCGCCTGTAGCTGACCGGGCGGGTCGCCGCCGGTAGCAAACCGGCCGTTCGTTGCCGGTCATCGACCACGACGGGCGGGCATGCTGCGCCCGGAGGTGGCCGCGGTAATCAGCGCACCGTTGCGGTGGACGCCGGTTTTCGCCCCGAAACCGGATGAGCCCTCAGTGGCTCGTCCCCTCCGACTTGCTGATCTTGTTCCACACGTTGTACTTGCCGACCGGCTTCTTCATCGGCAGGCGCTTCACTTCCCTGAGCGTCGCGGCATCGTAGACGATCAGCGCGCCGTCCATTTCCCACAGGCTGGCCAGCACGTACTTGCCATCCTTCGTGAACTCGACGTGGGCGAAGGTCTTGCCCGGTTCCGGCTTGAGTTCGGCGACGACTTCGAGCTTGTCCTTGTCGATGATCTGCATGGTGTCCTTGAACTCCTTGCTCATCATCGAATCGGTCCATGCGTAGCGACTGTTCTCGTGGCTGCGCATGAAGAAGCCGGGGCCGCGCGTTTTAATCTGCTTGACCGTCTTCCAGGTCTGCATGTCGATGATGCTGATCAGCCCCTCGTTGAGGTTGGGCGTTGCCATGACCGTCTTGTCGCCCCATTTCCAGCTGATGCCCGATCCGAGGTGCGGCATGCCGGGCAGTTCGAGGTCGGCGATCTTCTTGCGCGCGTCGAGATTGACCACCTGGCCGCTGACGGCGCTCTTCGAATCGTTGCGCGAGGCGCCCATCACCTCATCGTAGCCCTGGGTGAAATAGAAGTCGTCGAGGTAGTCGTCGAGCTGGCTGCGCTGCGGGTTGAGGAAACCGGGGACGAAAGCACCCTCCTTGTACTTGAAGTCGTGGATCATGCCGGCCGGCAGGTCGGGCGCGCTGGGATTGTACGAGACCTCCCAGACCTCCTTGACGTCCTTCAGCGCGGCGACGAAGCTCTGGCGCGGCGCGGCGTCGTAGACCGCCGAAACGCGCGACGAGACCTTGCCGTCCTTGTCGGCCACCGGCAGGATCTTCTTCAGATTGAGATCGGCGTCGAGGATGACCAGGCTGTGCGGCAGGTAGTTGGCCACGGCGACCCACTTGCCGTCGCCCGACACTGCGGCGTTGCGGGTGTTGATGCCGGCGCGCACTTCGGCGACCACCTTGAGGTTCCACAGGTCGTACTTGGTGATCCAGCCGTCGCGCGAGGCGAAAAATACATAGCGCCCGTCCGGCGTGAATTTCGGCCCGCCGTGCAGGGCGAAGCGGGTCGGGAAGCGGTGAATCGGCTCCAGCTTGTCGCCGTCGAGGATGGACACGTGGTGGTCGCCGCTTTCGACGACGACGAACAGGTTGAGGGGATCGGCGGCGAACTGCGGCTTGCCGGGCAGGCTGCCGGGCGCGAAATTGACGATGCGCGAAGCCCTGATCTCGGCTTCTCCCCAGACCGGCATCGGCTTGATCGGCGTGTAGGCGAAGTCGACCAGCGCCTTGATCTCGTCGGCCGACAGCTTGTCGCCGAAGCCAAGCATCTGCGTCGCCGGGCGGCCCTCGCGGATGACTTTTTCGGCTTCCGGCTTGCGCAGGCGGGCGAGGTTTTCCGGCAGCAGCGCCGGGCCGATGCCGCCGAGGCGCTCGGCGCCGTGGCAGGCGGCGCAATGCTGCTTGTAATTGGCGGCAACGTCCGCCGCCTCGGCCAGCTGCGCCATGCCGAACAGGAAGTAGGCGGCGAAGCCGGCCGGGACCAGGATTTTCCAGCTCAGGTTCATAGCCCGATTTCCTCGTCGGAAAGATAGCAGCCCGGGTCTTCGGCCCAGGCGTCGCCGGTCATCTGCTGCGCGCGGACGCGCGTGTTGCCGTTGCAGATCGCCAGGTAGGCGCAGGCGCCGCAGCGCCCCTTGACCGCCCGCGGGTGCTGCTTGAGGCCGGCCATCAGCGCATCCGACGTATCCGGCCAGATCTGCGAGAACGGCCGGTCTTTCACATTCCCCAGGTTGTGGTGCCACCACATGGTGTCCGGGTGCACGTTGCCGAGATTGTCGATATTGGCGACATTGACGCCCGACGAATTGCCGCCCCACTGGCGCAGCTTGGCCTCGACATGGGCGGCCGAATCGGGGAAGCGGCGGCGGACCCAGTACAGGAAATAGACGCCGTCGGCGTCGTTGTTGCCGGTGGTGAATTCCTTCTCCAGCCCGCGCTGGTTGTAGTCCCAGCAGGTGTCGAAGAGGAGGTCCATCGCCCGCCGCGTCAGCTGGTGCTGGGCGTCGTCCTTGCGATTCTTGTTGCCACGCCCGGCGTAGTTGAGGTGCGAGAAATAGAAGCGGTCGATGCCCTCGTCCTCGACCAGCTTCAGCAGGCCGGGCAGATCGTGCGCGTTGTCCTGCGTCATCGTGAAGCGAACGCCGATCTTCAGGCCGAGGTCGCGGCACAGGCGGATGCCCTTCAGCGACGCCTCGAAAGCGCCGTCCAGGCGGCGGAACTTGTCGTGTGTCTCGCGGATGCCGTCGAGCGAGACGCCGACGTAATTGAAATCGCACTCGGCGATGCGGTCGATGTTGCGCTCGTCGATCAGCGTGCCGTTCGACGACAACCCGACGTAGAAGCCCTGGCTCTTGGCCCGCTTGGCGATGTCGTAGATGTCCGGGCGCAAAAGCGGCTCGCCGCCGGACAGGATCAGCACCGGCACCTTGAAGCCCTTGAGGTCGTCCATCACCGTGTAGACCTGCCCGGTGGTCAGCTCGCCGGGAAAGTTGGTGTCGGCGGAAATCGAGTAGCAATGCTTGCAGGTCAGGTTGCAGCGCCGGATCAGGTTCCAGATCACCACCGGGCCGGGCGGGTTGCGCTTCGGGCCGAGCGGTGTCGGGGCGGCGATTTCCTGCATGTACTGGGAGATGCGAAACATGGATTTCCTTGCTGAAGGCTACGCCGTATTCAACGGCAGCGCGGGCGGCGACTCCTTGACGTGCGTCAACCGCCGGGAAAATGGGGCGTTAGGCAGGCATTCGAAGCCTTGCGCGGTATACTCGCCAAATGTCCCCCACTGCACAAATTAACGCCGCTACCGAGCCGGCGCTCCCCGGCCACTGGGCCGCCGCAGTCGAGCCGCAATTGGTGCCCGGCGAGACGACCCAGGCCTGGGTGGAAACCGACCTCGACGGCCGATTGCAATACGCCAGCGGCTTGGTCGTTGTTACGGACCGGCGCGTGCTGGCGCGCGCGCCGGGCGAGGAAACATGGCAGGCCTGGCCGCTGCGCGCCGGGCTGGCGCTCAACCATGTCGACCACGCCGGTGTCGGCGCGCTGGAACTGATCGACGAGCAGGGCCGGCTGGCCTGCTGGCGCTACACGCTAGGCCGCAACCTCGCCGCGCTGAGCGTCATCGCCGAATTCGACCTGCACCGCGACAGCATAGCCGCCGGCCGGCCCGTATTGCGGTCGACGGTGGAAATCTGCCCGAAATGCAAGGCGCCGCTGCCGCCGGGCGAGGACGAATGCCCGATCTGCACGCGCGAAGCCACCGTCGCCCCGTCCACGTGGACGCTGTTCCGCCTGTGGCGTTTCGCCCGGCCCTACCGCTGGCAGCTTTTCCTCGGCTTCGCACTGACGCTGGCGTCGACGGCCGCGACGCTGGTCCCGCCCTACCTGACCATGCCGCTGATGGACGACGTGCTGATCCCCTTCCAGAACGGCAAGCCAATCGACTGGCAACTGGTCTCGATGTACCTCGGCGGCCTGCTCGGCGCCGCCATGCTGGCCTGGGTACTGGGCTGGATCCGCACCTACATCCTGTCGCTGGTTTCCGAACGCATCGGCCGCGACCTGCGCACCACCACCTACGAGCACCTGCTCGGCCTGTCGCTCGAATACTTCGGCGGCAAGCGCACCGGCGATCTGATGGCGCGCATCGGCAACGAGACCGACCGCATCAACATCTTCCTCTCCCTTGACCTGCTCAACTTCGCCACCGACGTGCTGATGATCACGATGACCGCCGTCATCCTGTTCACCATCAACCCGTGGCTGGCGCTGGTGACGCTGCTGCCGCTGCCGGTCATCGGCTGGCTGATCCACTTCGTCCGCGAAAAGCTGCGCACCGGTTTCGAGAAGATCGACCGCGTCTGGGCCGAGGTGACCAACGTGCTGGCCGACACCATCCCGGGTATCCGTGTCGTCAAGGCCTTCGCCCAGGAAAAGCGCGAGGGCGACCGCTTCCGCGCCGCCAACGAGCACAACCTGGCGATGAACGACAAGCTGAACAAGACCTGGTCGGTGTTCACCCCGACCGTGACGCTGCTCACCGAAGTCGGGCTGCTCGTGGTCTGGATCTTCGGCATCTGGCAGATCGCCAAGGGCGACTCCACCGTCGGCACGCTGACCGCCTTCCTCGCCTACATCGGCCGCTTCTACACCCGCCTCGATTCGATGAGCCGCATCGTCTCGGCAGTCCAGCGCGCCGCATCGTCGACCAAGCGCATCTTCGACATTCTCGACCACGTTTCGAGCGTGCCGGAGCCGGCCAACCCGGTGCACCTGTCCGGCGTCACCGGCCGCCTCGAACTGAAGAAGGCCAGCTTCCGCTACGGCACCCGCTCCGTCACCAAGGACGTCGACCTGGTCATCCAGCCCGGCGAGATGATCGGCCTGGTCGGCCATTCGGGTTCCGGCAAGTCGACGCTGGTCAACCTGATCTGCCGCTTCTACGACGTTTCCGAAGGCCAGGTGCTGATCGACGGCGTCGACGTCCGCTCGGTGCCGGTCGCCGAATTCCGCCAGCACATCGGTCTCGTGCTGCAGGAACCCTTCCTCTTCTTCGGCACCATTGCCGACAACATCGCCTACGGCAAGCCCAACGCGACGCGCCAGGAGATCATCGCCGCAGCCCGCGCCGCCCATGCCCACGAGTTCATCCTGCGCCTGCCGCACGGCTACGACTCGCTGGTCGGTGAACGCGGCCAGGGCCTGTCCGGCGGCGAGCGCCAGCGCATCTCGATCGCGCGCGCCCTGTTGATCGACCCGCGCATCCTGATCCTCGACGAAGCCACTTCGGCGGTCGACACCGAGACCGAGAAGGAAATCCAGAAAGCCCTCGACAACCTGGTCAAGGGCCGCACGACGATCGCCATCGCCCACCGCCTGTCGACACTGCGCAAGGCCGACCGGCTGGTCGTCATGGATCGCGGCAAGATAGTCGAGATCGGCAACCACGACCAGCTGATGGAAGCCGAAGGCCATTACTTCAAGCTCTACATGGCGCAGGCCCGCAATGTCGACACCGAAGACATGCTGCCGCGCAGCCCCGACCTGCCGAAAACCCACACGGACTGACCGCCCACCATGTCGAACGCCAATTTCCAACTGCAACGCGACAGCTACGGTCGACTGGTCCTGACGGCCCAAAATGGCCAGGTCCACGAAGGCGTGACGCCGGTTCGCGCCTTTCCCATCGCCGCCCCCGACGAAGGCCTGTCGCTGGTCAATTTCGAAGGGCACGAAGTGGCATGGATCGAGAAGCTCGCCGACCTGCCGCCGGCCATCGCGCAGCTGATCGAGGAATACCTGGCCAGCCGCGAGTTCGTGCCGGAGATCAAGCGCATCGTTGGCGTTTCCAGCTTCGCCTGCCCGAGCACCTGGCAGCTCGTCACCGACCGTGGCGCCGCCGAGCTGATCCTCAAGGGCGAGGAAGACATCCGCCGCCTGAGCCAGACCCGCCTGCTGATCGCCGACGCCAACGGCATCCACTTCCTGGTGCGCGACCTGACGACCCTCGACCGCCACAGCCGCAAGCTGCTCGACCGCTTTCTGTAGTGGTCCGCCGTGTAACGGCGCGTACCGGATCGTGACATTTTTGCACCGCGGTCAGCCGCAAATGGCGTGAAACCGTTAATAATGCTGAAATCAAAAATTCATCACCGCCGGCCATCGGAGCCACAGCCAAGAGCATGAAGAAAAAGGACATCATCTTTCGGGACACCATTTCGCTGCGTGGCCCAAGCATCTGGACCTACCCCCCGGCCATCGAAAGCTGGATCGACATCGGGGAACTCGAAGATCTCCCCTCCAACAAGATTCCCGGCCTCTACGAGCGCCTCACCGCCTGGTTGCCGTCGCTGGTCGAGCATCGCTGCAACTACGACGAGCGCGGCGGGTTCCTGCGCCGCCTCGAAGAGGGCACGTGGGCCGGTCACATCCTCGAACACGTCGTTCTCGAACTGATGACCCAGGCCGGGCTGCCCGACGGTTTCGGGCGCACCCGCGAAACGACGACGCGCGGCGTCTACAAGCTGGTGGTCAGCAACTTCCACGAGGAATGCACCCGCCTGGCCCTGGACATCGGCCGCGAACTGCTGCTCGCCGCCATCCACGACGAACCCTTCGATCTCGCCGAGGCGATCAGGCCCTTGCGCCGCAAGGTAGACCGCAAGTACCTCGGCCCGTCGACCGCCGCCATCGTCAATGCCGCCGAGGCGCGCAAGATCCCGCACATCCGCCTGCTCGACGACGGCAACCTCGTCCAGCTCGGCTACGGCGCCGCGATGCGCCGCATCTGGACGGCCGAAACGGACCAGACCAGCGCCATCGCGGAAACCATCTCGCGCGACAAGGACCTGACCAAGGAACTGATCTCCTCGGTCGGCGTGCCGGTTCCGGAAGGCCGCGAGGTCGACGACGCCGACGACGCCTGCGAGGCCGCCGAGGACATCGGCTACCCGGTCGTCGTCAAGCCGACCGACGGCAACCACGGCCGCGGCGTCTTCATCGATCTGAAGAGTGCCGACGACGTGCGCAAGGCCTACGCCATCGCCGTCGAGGAAGGCTCCGGCGTGCTCGTCGAGCGCTCCATCCAGGGCATCGAACACCGCCTGCTGGTCATCGGCGGCAAGCTGGTCGCCGCCAATCGCAGCGACCTGATCACCGTCACGGGTGACGGCAAATCGACCGTGCAGACGCTGATCGACACCCAGATCAATATCGACCCGCGCCGTGGCACGACGGAGCTGCATCCGCTGTCCATCATCCGCATCGACACGGCTGCCCAGATGGAACTGGATCGCCAGAAGCTGACCGCCGACAGCGTGCCGGAAGCTGGCCGCGAAGTGCTGATCCAGCGCAACGCCAACCACGCCTTCGACTGCACCGACGAAGTCCATCCCGACACCGCCGCCGTCGCCTCGCTGGCCGCCCGCGTCGTCGGCCTCGACATCGCCGGCATCGATCTCGTCTGCCAGGACATTTCGCAGCCGCTGGCCAGCCAGGGCGGCGCCATCGTCGAGGTCAACGCCGGCCCCAGCCTGCTGATGCACATCAAGCCGGGCATCGGCAAGCCGCGTCCGGTCGGCCAGGCCATCGTCGACAACCTGTTCGCCGCCGGCCAGTCCGGCCGCGTCCCGCTGGTCGGCGTCAGCGGCACGCACGGCACCAACGCCGTCGCCAAGCTGATCGCCCGCCTGCTCTACCTCTCCGCCCAGTACGTCGGCCTCGCCTGCCGCGACGGCATCTTCCTCGGCCGCCGCCAGGTCCAGAAGACCAGCGCCGCGAACTGGGAAGGCGGCCGTCGCCTGCTGCTCAACCGCGCCGTCGAGGCGGCGGTGATCGAGAACGGCGCCGACGTGATCCTCGGCCAGGGGCTGTCCTACGATCGCTGCGCGGTCGGCGTCATCACCAACATCGTGCCGGCCGACGAGGATCTCGCGCGCTGGGACGTGCAGCCGACCGGCGGCGAGTACTACACGACGCACCGCTCGATCTTCCGCACCCAGGTCGACGTCGTGCTGCCGGACGGCCACGCCGTCCTAAACGCCGAAGACGAACTGGTCGCCGATTTCGCCGAACTGTGCGACGGCGAAGTGATCTTCTTCGCCTGCGATGCCGCCAACCCGGTGCTGGTCGCCCACCTGGCGGCCGGCAAGCGCGGGGTCACCGTGGCCGACAACCGCATCGTCCTGCGTTCGGGCAGCGACGAGATCAGGCTCTGCCGCCTGGTGGACGCCCCCTACATCGGCAAGGCCAAGGCGCCTCCGAAAATCGCCAACGTGCTGGCCGGCGTCGCTGCTGGCTGGGCGCTCGGCCTCAGCCAGGACGTGCTGACGACGGGGGTCAAGACCTTCGGCCTCGCCCTTCCCGACCCGGCCACCCTGCTCGCGCAGCGCGCCAAGAATCCGCAGCCGGCCCGGAAGCCGGCCACCGCCCGGAAATAACAAGGAATCCAGCGTCATGGACGTTTCCCGCATTCGTGCCCTGCGCGGCCCCAACCTGTGGAGCCGGCACACTGCCATCCAGGCCATCGTCTCCTGCGAGGGCGCCGAAGTCGCCATCGCCCACCTGCCCGGCTTCGAAGCCCGCCTACGCGAGCGCTTCCCGGAGCTCGGCGATCTCATCCCTTCCGACCACCTCGACACCGTGTCGATGGCCCACGCGCTCGAATTCGCGGCGCTCGGCCTGCAGGCGCAGGCCGGCTGTCCGGTCACCTTCAGCCGTACGGCGCAGACCGTCGAAACCGGCGTCTATCAGGTGGTCGTCGAATACACCGAGGAAGACGTCGGCCGCCTGGCTTTCGAGCGCGCCGAGCAGCTCTGCCTGTCGGCGCTCGACGACACGCCCTTCGACCTCGAAGGTACGCTCAAGGAACTGCGCGAACTCGACGAGGACATCCGTCTCGGCCCTTCGACCGGCGCCATCGTCTCGGCCGCCGTGGCCCGCGGCATCCCCTTCCGCCGCCTGACGCAGGGCAGCCTCGTCCAGTTCGGCTGGGGCAGCAAGCAGAAGCGCATCCAGGCCGCCGAAACCAGCTTCACCAGTGCCATCGCCGAATCGATTGCGCAGGACAAGGAACTGACCAAGAAACTGCTGCACGCCGCCGGCGTCGCCGTTCCCTACGGCCGTCCGGTCGAGGACGAGGACGATGCCTGGGTTGCAGCACAGGAGGTCGGCCTGCCGGTCGTCGTCAAGCCGCAGGACGGCAATCAGGGCAAAGGCATTTCTGTTAACCTGACGAGCGAGGAACAGGTGCGCCGCGCCTACCGCGTTGCCATCGAGTTCCGCGACGACATCATGGTCGAGAAGTACCTGCCGGGCCACGACTGGCGCCTGCTGGTCATTGGCGACAAGCTGATCGCCGCCGCCCGCCGCGACCCGCCGCTGGTCATCGGCGACGGCAGGCACACCGTCCGCCAACTGGTCGATATCGTCAATAGCGACCCGCGCCGCTCCGACGGTCACGCCACCTCGCTGACCAAGATCCGGTTCGACGAGATCGCGCTGGCCCGCCTGTCCGAGCAGGGCTTCACCGCCGATTCGGTACCGCCGCGCGGCGTGCGCGTCGTGCTGCGCAACAACGCCAACCTGTCGACCGGCGGCACCGCCACCGACGTCACCGACGACGTGCACCCCGAGCTGGCGGCCGCCGCCATCGCCGCGGCGCAGACGGTCGGCCTCGACATCGCCGGCATCGACGTCGTCTGCGACACCATGCACAAACCGCTCGAAGACCAGGGCGGCGGCATCGTCGAGGTCAATGCCGCGCCCGGCCTGCGCATGCACCTCGATCCTTCGTTCGGCAAGGGCCGCGCGGTCGGCGAGGCCATCGTCGGCATGATGTTCCCGGATGGCGACAATGCGCGCATCCCGGTCGTCGCCATCGCCGGCACCAACGGCAAGACGACGACCAGCCGCCTGATCGGCCGCATTTTCGAGGCCAACGGCCAGCGCGTCGGCATGACCAGCACCGATGGCGTTTATATCCAGGGCAAGCAGATCGATAATGGCGATTGCTCCGGCCCGCGCAGTGCCCGCAACGTGCTGATGCACCCCGACGTCGATGCCGCCGTCTTCGAGACCGCGCGCGGCGGCGTGCTGCGAGAGGGTCTCGGCTTCGACATGTGCGACGTCGCCGTCGTCACCAACATCGGCCTCGGCGACCATCTCGGCCTCAACTACATCACCACGGTCGACGAGCTGGCGGTGGTCAAGCGGGTGATCGTCGAGAACGTCGCGCCGACTGGCACCGCCGTGCTCAACGCGGCCGACCCGGTGGTCGCCGCGATGGCCCACCATTGCCAGGGCGACATCATTTTCTTCGCCCGCGACCGGATGAATCCGGTGCTGGCGACGCACCGCGCCCAGGGCCGCCGCGTCGTCCATGTCGAACGCGACGCCATCGTCTGCAGCGAAGGGCGCCGCAAGCACCGCATCCCCTTCGCCGGCATCCCGCTCACCCGCAACGGCACGATCGGCTTCCAGGTCGAGAATGCGATGGCCGCCACGGCGACCGGCTGGGCGCTCGGCCTCTCCTGGGAGAGCATCGAGCGCGCGCTGGCCGGCTTCGTCAGTGACGCCGCGACCGCCCCCGGCCGCTTCAACGTCTTCGACTACCGGGGCGCTACGCTGATCGCCGACTACGGCCACAACCCGGACGCCATCCAGGCGCTGGTCGGCGCCATCGAGAACATGCCGGCGGTGCGCCGCTCGGTGGTCATCAGCGGCGCCGGCGACCGGCGCGACGACGACATCCGCCAGCAGACCGAGATTCTCGGCGAAGCCTTCGACGACGTCATCCTCTACCAGGATGCCTGCCAGCGCGGCCGCGAGGACGGCGAAGTCATCGGCCTGCTGCGCGAAGGTCTGGCCAACGCCAGCCGCACCAAGCACATCGACGCGATCACCGGCGAGTTCATCGCCATCGATACGGCGCTGGCCCGCCTGCGGCCGGGCGACCTGTGCCTGATCCTGATCGACCAGGTCGAGGAAGCCCTCGCCCATATCGCCGGGCGCATCGCCGAAGCCTGACCGGAACCCCGGGGCTGCCGGCCGGCGGCCCCGCCCTCAGTCCCCCAGTTCGTACTGCTTGATCAGGCGGTAGATGTTGCGTTCGCTGATGCCGAGCACCGCCGCCGCGCGCGCCCGGTTGCCGCCGTGGCGCAGCAGGGTGTGGCGCAGGTAGTCGCGTTCGATGTCGCCGAGGCTGGGTTCGTGCTCGAAGGCCAGGACGACCGCATCGTTGCGCCGCCCGACGAGTGGGCCGAAGTGTTCGGCGCCGATCCGCGCCTCGCTGCCGGCCAGGATGACGGCGCGTTCGATCAGGTTGCGCAGCTCCCGGACGTTGCCCGGCCAGTCGTAGGCCGTCAGCAGTTCGCTCGCCTCGGGCGTCAGGCGGCGCTCCACCCCGCGCGCGAAACGTTGCAGGAAATGCTCGGCGAGCAGCGGGATGTCCTCGCGCCGCTCACGCAGCGGCGGCACCTTGATGACGAAGCTCGCCAGGCGGAAGTAGAGGTCGCTGCGAAACGTGCCGTCGCGGCCCATGGCCTCCAGGTCGCGGTTGCTGGCGACCACGAAGCGGACATCGGCTTTCAGGGTGCGCGTCCCGCCCAGGCGCCGGAAGGTCGCCGTTTCGAGCACGCGCAGCAGCTTGGCCTGGTTGGCCTGGCTGGTTTCGCCGATTTCGTCGAGGAACAGCGTGCTCCCCTCGGCCTCTTCGATCAGCCCCTTCTTCTGGCGCTCGGCGCCGGTAAATGCCCCGCGCTCGTGGCCGAAGAGTTCCGACTCGAACAGGGTTTCCTGCAGGGTGCCGCCGTCGACCGTGACCATCTCGCGGCCGCGGCGCCGGCTCGCCTCGTGGATGGCTTGGGCGACCATTTCCTTGCCGCTCCCCGATTCGCCCTGGATCATCACCGTCGCGTCGGTGGGCGCCACCGCCTCGACCAGGTTCATGACCTCGTGCATCGCCCGCGAGTTGCCGATCAGCGGCCCCGGCCGGCGCGATGCCAGTTGCCGGCGATAGAAGGCGTTGCGGCGCCGCAGCTCGGCATTGTCGAGTTCGCGCCGGAGGGTGATTTCCAATTCGTCGAGCCCGACCGGCTTGGTCAGGTATTCGACGGCGCCAGCCTGGATCAGGCTGACCGCGTTGCGGATCGAGCCGTAGCCGGTCAGGACGACGATCGGGAATTGCCCGGACAGCGTTTCGACGAGTTGCGGCGTGTCCGCATCGGGCAATTTCAGGTCGAGCAGGACGAGGTCGGGTTCGCTCTCCTGAAGGAATTGCTGCGCCTCCTGCCAGCTGTGGGCGCCGAACGCGTCGAGGCCCATCTCGGCGATCTGCTCGACCAACAGGCGGTTGAACACGCGGTCGTCATCGACGACGAGGACGAGTTTCTTCATTCAGCCACCATCCACCAGGGGAAATACGACCCTGAACAGCGTGCCCCGTCCGGGCGTGCTGTCCACCTCGATCCGCCCGCCGTAGCGCTCGACGATGCTCCTGCAGATGGTCAGGCCGAGGCCGGTGCCGCCTTCGCCATCGGCACGGTCGCTGAAGAAGGGATCGAAGATGCGCCCGATCTTTTCCGGGGGAATGCCCGTGCCGGCGTCACGGACCGCGATGACCGCCGACGCCCCCTCGACCGAGGTGGACACGTGTAGATCCCCGCCCGCCGGCATGGCATGGTGAGCGTTCTGGACGAGGTTGAGGATCAGCATCCGCAGATCGCTATCGTCGCCCAGGATGCGCGGCTGCGCGGGATCAAGCGCAACGTGCTGGGTGATGCGATGGCTGCCGGCATCGTATTCGAGCAGCTGCAGGGTATCGCCGACCGCCGGGTTGAGCGGGACGATCTGGGCCTGTTGCTGCGGCAGGCGCGACAGCAGCAGCAGGCGCTGGGTGACGCCGGTGCAGCGGTCGATTTCGGCATTGACCATTTCGAGATAGGCGGCCAGGCGCGCCGGATCGGCCGTACCGTGGTGCAGGCTGCGCAACAGGCCCTCGACCGCGAGCCGGATCGAGCCGAGCGGGTTGTGGATCTCGTGGGCGATGCCGGCGGCGAGCAGCCCGAGTTCGGAAAGGCGCTGCTCCTGCGACAGCCGCGCGACATGCGACAGGTCGCTGGTCGATTCGACGATCAGCCGCTCGGTGGCATCGCCGTGCCGGCGCTCGATCAGCACCGCATGAACCTCGACCGGAAACTCTTTCCCCGCCGCGGTGCGATGCCGGTGACGGCACTTGAGCGCCGCCCCGGGCGCCGTGAGTTCCGCCGCCGGGCAAACCACCAGCGTCGCCGGGCACGGCGCTTCGCGCTGATGGCTGGAGGCGTAGCAGTGCTGCCCCAGCGCCTCGCCTTCGCTCACCTGCATTTGGGCGCAATAGGCGCGGTTGACCGCGACGATCCGCAGGTCGCTCTGGCGGATGACACGCACGCCGTCCGGCAGGCTGTCGAGGAGTTCCTGCAGGTAAGCCTGCTGCGTCTCGGCCAGCGCGATCTGCTCGACCAGGCTGTCCGCCATCCGGTTGAAGCTGGCAGCCAGACGCGCCGGTTCATCGGTGCCGGCAACCCGGGCGCGCAGTGCGACATCGCCGGCGCTCAGGGCGCGCGCGGTGGCGTCGAGCTCGGCCAGCGGCCGGACGACGCGCTGCCGGAGCAGACGCCACAGCGAGAGCAGCGTCAGCGCCAGCACCACGGCGCCGGCGAGGGCGAACAGGGCGGCGCTCCGCCAGGCATCGCTGCGCAGGGTATCGGCGCGGTAGTCGACGACTAGCACGCCATTTATGGGGTTTTTTTCGAGTGGACCGTGGCAGGCCACGCACTGCGCCTGGTTGGGCACCGGGTTGATGGCGCGCAGGATCTCGCCGCCGTCCGGCGCGTCGACGAAACGGTTGCCGGCACCGGCCCGCGCCAGTTCCGGATGGTGACGCCCGAGATTCTCCGGCCGCGAGGCGAAACGTACCTCGCCGGCCGGCGCCAGGATCATCACGTCGCGGATACCGGGCAGGCTGCCCATGCGCGCGACGATCTCGCGCAGGCCGGGCACGTCGCGCTTAAGCATGGCGTTTTCGAGGGCGACGCGCAGCAGCTGGTTGATCTGTTCGGAGGCGGCCGCCTTTTCGCGCGCCAGCTGGTCGCGGTAGAGCGCGAGGAAGAGCAGGCCGAAGAGCAGCGAAGCGCCGCCGGCGACCAGCAGCACCTGGCGCAGCATGCGCTGCCCGAGGGAAAGCGAAGGAATCCGGCCGAAATCAGGCATATCCGGCAAGCATACCCAAACGACCGCTCGCCCGGTCGGCAAATCTGCCCAACGCAGCGCAGCGATCCATCACGGAGGAAGCTTATTTTCCGTCGACGCGCCCCTTGCTGTGCGGCACGAAGCCGATCGACGGCTTGGTCAGCCGCGGGTCGGCCATGTTCCTGACCTGCCGCACGACCTGCTCGTGCGGCCCGACGGCCTTGGTCTTGAGCGTTCCCTTCCAGATCTCCTCGACCGGCCCGATGTCGAGCACGCGCATCATGCACGCCATCACGCAATACGGCTTGCGCCCGGCCTCCAGCTCGTCGATGCACATGTTGCACTTCTTGATCACCTGCGCCTGCGGATCCCACTGCGGCGCGCCGTAGGGGCACGATGCCTCGCACTTGCGGCAGCCGATGCACAGCGTCGAGTCGATGTCGACGACACCGTTGTCGGCGCGCTTCCAGATCGCGCCGGTCGGGCAGGTCGGCAGGCAGGCCGGCTCCGCACAGTGGTTGCACGACATGTTCACCTTGTAGGCGAAGACCTCGGGATAGTTGCCGCCTTCGATGTACATGACGCGCCGGAAGCGCGGCCCCGGCGGCAGGCCGTTCTTGTCCTTGCAGGCGATCTCGCAGGCGCGGCAGCCGATGCAATCGACGTTGTTGTGCACGAAGCCGAGCTGCACCGCCGGCCTCACCGGCTCGTAAGTCTGCGCCACCTTGCGCCGGATGGCCTGTTCGAGTTCCTGTTTGTCGACCTTCTTGACCATGCTCGCCTCACTTGTCCCGGCGGAACACTGCCGAGCGCGATGTGGCCTGCACATCCCAGCCCGGCCGGTGGTCCAGCGCGGTCTTCTTCATGTCCACCAGGATGGTGTTGTACGCGAATGCGCCGGCCGGACTGGGCTGGTCGAGGGTCAGGAAATCCGGGTTGCCGGCGCGGTCGGTGCCGTCCTTGGCCAGATCCATCCACGCCCCCTCGAACAGCACCACCACGTTGGGCATGCAGCGCTCAGTCACGTAGGCCGGCACCACCACCCTGCCGCGCTCGTTCCAGATTTCCACGATGTCGCCGGTCTTGATGCCGAGCTTCGCGGCATCCTTCGCGTTGATCGTCACCTCCTGCTGGTAGGTTTCGCGCAGCCAAGGGATGTTGTGGAAAATGGAATGGGTGCGCCAGCGCGGATGCGGCGTGATCATGTGGAAGGGGAATTTTTCCACCTTCTTGTGATTGAGCGATTCGAAGGGCTCGATCCACTTCGGAATGTAGGGAATCTCGTAGCCGTACTGTGTCCGCGTCCAGTCCTTGATGTTGGCCAGCGTCGTCGACAGGATTTCGATCTTGCCCGACGGCGTCTCGAACGGCACGCCGCCCTTGATCTGCTCCTCGAAGGCGACCAGCGGCTTGCTCAGGGAGAACTTGTAGACGCCGTGCTGCTTGAAGGTTTCCCAGGACATCTTCACGCCCTGATGTTCCTGGACGCGCTTCCACCAGGCGACCAGATAGGCTTCGTCGGTCGCGTCGTTGTTCTGGAAATAGTCGCGCCCGGCCTTCGGGTTGTAGCGCTTGCCGAAATCCTTGACCGTCGGGTCGAGCTTCTCGATCCGGTAGGCAAGCTCGGTGAACACCTGGAAGTCGGTCTTCGATTCGCCCAGCGGCTCGATCACCTTCGGGCGGTGGATGTAGTAATGCCCCTTGTACCAGGGCAAGCCGACATCGTGGCGCTCGAAGTGGGTGGCGATCGGGAACAGCACGTCGGCCCACAGGCCGGACGGCGTGATGGTCGAGTCCATGCAGACCACCAACTCCAGCTTTTTGATCGCCTGGATCTCCTTGTTGACGTTGGTCAGCTGATTGAACCAGTCCGAGCCGTGCCAGAAGATCGCCTTGATGTTGGGAATCTTGCCGTCGAGTTCATCGTTGCGCGGCCATAGCCCGAGTTCCTCGCGCTTCAGGTTCGGATAGTTGAGCACGCAGTGCGCCCAGCGGTCGGACTTGATCGAGGCGTACCAGACGTTGGCGTACTCGTCGTAGGGATAGGCCACGGCCTCGGCGTGCCAGCCCTTGCCGACGCCTTCCGCGCAGCCGCCGAGGATGCCGATGTTGCCGGTCATCGCCTGCAGCGCCGCCGCCATCCGGTTGTACTGCTCGCCGTAGCTGGCGCGGCCCGGCGCCCAGCTCGCCTTGAGCGCCGCCGGCTTGGTCGTGGCGTACATTTCGGCCAGTTTTTTGATGTCGACCGCAGCAACCCCGCAAATCTGCTCGGCCCACTCCGGCGTTTTTGGCATGTTGTCGTACTTGCCGAGAATGTAATCCTTGAAGTTCTCCCGGTCGGCGAACTGCGCCGGCGTCGTGCCGGCATCCATGCCCTGGCAGAATTTGTCGATGAACTTCTGGTCCTGCCAGTTGTTGGCGAAGATGTGGTGCGCCATGCCGGCCAGCATGGCGGCGTCGGTGTTCGGCTTGATCGGAATCCACCAGGCGTCGTAGCTCGCCGCCGAATCGGTGTATTGCGGATCGACGACGACGAACTTGCAGCCGCGCTGCTTGGCCAGCCGCATGTAGTAGAAGGTGTTGCCGCCGTGGAAGGTGTAGGCCGGGTTCCAGCCCCACATGATGATCAGCTTGCTGTGCGCGAAGGCGTCGTCCTCGTTGCCGTCGGTGATGGTGCCGAAGGTCATGCGCGAGCTGAAGGTCGTGCCCTGGTAGCTAGGTACCGACCACGAGTTGGTGCGGCAGCCGAACATGCCGAGGAAACGGGCGAGCAGTCCCTCGATCTGGTCCGACTTGTGCAGCACGCCGTAGGAGGTGCCAGCGTAGGCCTGGTCGAGGATCGCCGTCGGGCCGTACTTCTGCTTGATCTCGACCATCTTCCTGGCGACGTGGTCGAGGGCTTCGTCCCACGACACGCGCTTGAACTTGCCCTCGCCGCGCTCGCCGACGCGCAGCATCGGGTAGAGCAGGCGTTCCGGCGAGTAGAGGCGCGAACGGTAGGAGCGGCCACGCAGGCAGGCGCGCAGTTGCGGTGCCTCCTCGGTGTCGAGCCCGAACTTGCCGCCTTCCTGGTAACGCCCGTCGTCGGTCGACAGGCGCACGATGACGTCGCCCTTCTTGTGCGCGACCAGCATGTGGCGCGAGCCGCAGTTGTGGTCGCAGGAGGTGACGACGGTCGTCAGGTCGTCGTCGCGCGGATACGGCGCGTAGGGAAAAGCGATCGCCTGCTGCTCGCCGAGCCCGATTTCGACCAGGCCGCCGGTCGTCGCCACCGCCGCGCCGGCGCCGACCGTCTTGAGGAAGCTGCGGCGCTGCGGATTGAGAACATCCAGCCAGTTGCGTTGCGTGTCCATGCTGCGTCCTTATTTCGTATTCTGTCCGCCGGCCGGCAGGGTAAAACGGGCCTCGCTCGTCAGCGGACGATTCTTCGCCCAGTCCGGCACCTCCGGCGCCATGCCTTCCCACGGATGCCGCGGATAGGGATATTCGATGCGGTACCAGGCCCGCCCGCCGTGGCAGCCGTAGCAGACGTCGGCATTCTTCTGCCCCGCCGCCTCGATCGCCTCGGCCTTGAGGTAGCTGACCCGATGCCGGACCGTGCGGATGGCGGCATGGCAGGTGATGCAGGAGTTGCCGAACATCTCCTTCGCACCCGGCCATGGCGCGGGCAAGCCCATCACCGTCGCGTTCATCTGGCCGTGGCATTTCAGGCAGGTCGTTTCGGGATTGACGGTCTTGCGCAGGGTGAAGCCGTCGTCGCTCTGCGGCGTCCCGGTCGCCGACGTGCCCTGGGCTTCGTCGCGCGGGTCGCTGCCCTGGTGACAGGTGTTGCAGGAAAGGTTCATCAGTTCCCTGGCCAGCGGCGAGGTCAGGTGACGGCGATGAAAGGTGTCCTGCTCTCCGCTGTAGGTGCTGAGCTGCTGATACCAGGCCTTGCTGGAACCGGCCTTGATGCCGGCCGGGGAATGGGTCCGGACCTTGTCCTCGAGCACTTCGCGATGGCATGCCAGGCATTGTTCGTCGCGCGCGGTTTCGATGGCGTGCCGGAAATGGATGGGGTCGTAGGTGGCGCGCAGGATGTCCTTGTGCCCCTTGAACGCGCTGTCCGCATCGTGCACGCCGCCCGCCCCCTGTGCCTGTTGCTGGCGAATCTGCCAGCCGGCGAAGCCGCCGACCAGCGACGCCCCGAGCACCAGGGCGAGGATCGCAATCCCGACTTTCGGGTTCGTCATGATTATTCCTTGGCTCCCTGGGCACTGTAAAAGCCGCGAATGTCGTAGCGGCCGGTGCTGTTGGGATGAATGAACGGGGTATACCAGGCGCCCTGATCGTTCAGGAAGGCGATCCCCGTCTGCGGCGCGGCGATGCCGTGCCGGGCCTGCGCCTGCCACGCCGGCGTCTGTTCGAACACGGTGATGACGGGCGCCCCCTCGGGACGCCTGTCCGGCGTCAGGCCGCCGATGAATTCCTGTGCCTGCGCCGCGGCGCCACCGGCAACCGCCAACCACCCGAACACCAGAATCGATTTTTTCATTTTTTCGCCAGAGTCGAATCGGGAGCGAGGCAGGCTGGCCTGCCCTGCCTCACTCGCATCACGGAGCGTGTTACTTCTTGCCTTCCATACCACCCATGCCGGACATCCCGCCCATGCCCGACATGCCTTCCCGCTTGGACTTGGACTTCTTGCCTTCCATGCCCGACATGCCGCCCATACCGGACATGCCCTTCTGACCTTCCATGCCCTGCATCCCGGACATGCCCTTCTGACCCTCCATGCCCGACATGCCGCCCATGCCCGACATGCCCTTCTGGCCTTCCATCCCGGACATGCCCTTCTGGTCAGCAGCGTAGACGTTGGCGGCGAAAGCGGCGGCGATGGCGATAACGGTAGCGATCTTCTTCATGTAATACCTCACATATGATGGATTGTAATGAATTCACCGCCCTCGCATCTGTCGGCGAAGGCGTCCCGCGCCCCTTGCACGGGTGGTGAATGTTCTGCACACACCGTGCCAATCCGGAGAAATCCGCCAACCATATGATTTACAACGGTTATTGCGCGCACGCCAAAGGCGACGAAAAAGCGCGTCATGCCAAATTGACAGACGTGCCTCCCCGTAAAAACGCTAACCCGTTGATTCGACAAATTTTCGCGTCATGCCAATTTGGCAGGCCACCTGCAAATTCGGCAGGCCGGATTTTCAGATCCGCAGGCCGGTCTTTTTCAGGATGCGCGTCGAGAAGAGCACGTCGCGCGCGCGGCAGTCGGCGCCGAGCAGTTCGGCGATCTGCGCGGCCTTGTCCCGGACCTCGTCGCGCGAACTGCCGTGCACCATGGCGAACAGGTTGTACGGCCAATCGGGCAGTGCGCGCGGCCGGCGGTAGCAATGGGTGACGAAATCCAGCGCGCCGACGCGGGCGCCGAGTTCGTCGACGCGTACATCGGGAACGTCCCACACCGTCATGCCATTGGCTGTCCAGCCGATGGCATAATGGTTGGGCACGGCGCCAATGCGGCGGATGACGCCGGATTCGAGCATGGCCTGCAGACGGCGCATCACTTCGTCGCCGGCAATGCCGACCTGCTCGCCAATCGCCTGATAGGGCCGGGCGACGAGCGGCAGGCCGCCCTGCGTGGCGACGATCAGCGCGCGATCAATGGCGTCGAGTCGCAGGGCATCCTTCATGCGCGCGCCGCCAGTTTCATCTCGACGAAATACTCGCGCTCCTTGGGGAAGGCGAAGACCGGCAGACCGGTGTCGGCCTCGATGCGCGCGACCGCCTCGGCGATGCCGGCCGGCGTTTCGGTGGCCAGCACGAACCACATGTTCAGGGCGTGCTCACGGCGGTAGTTGTGGGCGACCTGCGGCAGTGCATTGACCAGCGCCGTCACCTCGTCGTAGCGCGCTTCCGGCACCGCCAGCGCGGCCAGCACGAAGGCGCCGCCCATGCGCTCGATCTGCACCATCGGTCCGAAGCGGGTCAGCACCCTGGCGTCGAGCAGGCGCTGCAGGCGAACCAGCAACTCGTCCTCGGTGATGCCGAGGCGTTCGGCCGCCGCGGCGTAGGGGCGTTCGCAGAGCGGGAAGTCGCCCTGCAATTTGTCGATGATTTGCCGGTCGACCGCGTCAATCTCAAGCATAGCGCGCGCCGTTCTGCTTGAAGCGGGTCAGCGAAAACAGCACGTCGTGGGCGCAATCGTTCAAGCCGTGGCGCTGGCGCAGGTCGGCGATGATGCTTTCGACTTCCGCCCGTTCGCGGCCGTGGATCATGCAGAAGAGGTTGTACGGCCAGTCCGGGAGCTTGCGCGGGCGGCGGTAGCAGAGCGTCACCGCCGGCTCCTCGGCCAGCGCGCGACCGAGTTCGCTGACGCGTTCGTCGGGAATGTCGTGCACCAGCATGGCGTTGGCCGTGTAGCCCAGTTCATGATGGCGGACAACGACGCCGAAACGCTTGATCGCGCCGTCCTCCAGCCAGTTGCCGATACGCGCCAAGACCTCGTTTTCCGAGGCGCCGATGCGCTCGGCGATCAGCGCGAAGGGGCGGATGAACAGCGGCAGGCCTTCCTGCAGGACCGACACCAGGCGACGCTCGGCCTCACCGATCGGCGCCACCGGATGCACCTCACGCGCCGTCGCGACGTTCTTCGCCACGTTGCCCTGTAGCGGAAAGCCGAGATCGATGTGGAATTCCTCGAGCAGCGGCAAGGCCAGCAGCGGGTAGCCGGCCGCCTTTTCGATGGCCCCCAGCGTCGCCTGCAGGCGGCCTTCGCTGCCGGCGGTGACGACGAACCACAGGTTGTAGCGGTGCTCGCGTTCGTAGTTGTGATTGACCTCGGGGAAGCGGTTGACCGCAGCCGCGACGGCAGCCAGCTGTTCGGGCGGCACCGCCATCGCCGCCAGCGTCGAGGCGCCGATGCGCTTGGGCGCGAAGACGGCGCCGACGCGCGAAATCTTGCCCTCGCGGCGCAGCTTCTCGAGACCGCCGAGCACCGCCTTTTCGGCGACCCCGAGGCGCGCCGCCAGCTCGGCGAAGGGCGCCGGACAGAGCGGGAAATCGCGCTGAAAATCGTTGAGCAGGTGGAACTCGAGGGCGTCGTCCATCTTCAGAAGCCGATGCGCGCAGCGCGCGTGGTGAAGAAGATGCCGGACGGATTGTCGGCGGCGATTTCGCCGACGCGGGCGAAGGTCGTCGTGTCGTAGATCAGCACCCTGTTGTCGTCACGCGCCGAGAGCCAGACGTTCTCGCCGCGCGGCGTGAATTCCATGTGCAGGATGCCCTTGCCCGGCTCGAAGGCGTGCACGACCTTGCCGGCCAGGGTATCAATGACGTCCATCTTGCCGTTGTCCGGGAAGGCGAAATTGACCCAGATCTGGCGCCCGTCCGGCCGCGCCATGACGAACACCGGCTGGCCGCGCACCGGGATGCGGCCGACTTCCTTCCAGGTTGCGACGTCGACGACCAGCACCTCGTGGCGGCCGATCGCCGGCAGGTAGGCCTTGCCCTGCGCCACCGACCAGCCGCGCAGGTGCGGCATCTTGAACACCGGCAGCTTTTCCTGGCCGCGCCCGTAGTTCTCGAGAATCTTGCGCGCGCCCTTTTCCGGCTGCCAGAGGTCGAGCATCGCCACGCCGTCCTCGCCGAAGAGGCCGGCCAGGAAGTAGCGGCCGTCGGGCGTCACCAGGCCGTCGTAGGGCTGGCTGCCGGCCGGGAAGCGCTGCGTCGTCGGCTGACGCGGATTGGAAAAGTCCGTGACCCTGATTTCGCCGGCCTCGAACAGCGCGTAGGCGAACTTGTTGCCGGACGAATCGGCGAGGCCGACGACCTTGGAGAACTTGCCCGGCGCGTACTCGGCCGGCACTTCGGAAAGCAATTCGAGCGTCGCGGCATCGAAGGCCTTGATGCCGCCCGGCGAGTAGTTCTGGGCGACGACGATCTTGCCATCCTGCGAGATCGAGCCGCCGATGGCGTTGCCGGACTGAATGACGCGCTTGACCACCTTCGCTTCGAGCATGTCGATCTTGGTCAGCCCGCCGTCGCGGCCGAAGACGAAGGCGTAGCGGCCGTCGCGCGAATAGACTGCGGAGGCGTGCGAGAGGTCGCCGAGCCCGCCGATGCGCGCGTAGGGCTGGCGTGTCGTGGTATCGACCAGCGTGACGTGGCCGCTGGCGCGTTCGATGACCAGGCCGAGGTCGCCGGTGCCGCGCACCTGTGGACCGGCGCAGGCGGCCAGCGTCAGGGCGAGCAGGAAAGTCAGGAACAGGCGCATCGCTTCCTCATTGCGGAAAACCGCTCATCAATTTTTGCACGATCCAGCCGGCCTCGGCCTCCGACATGAATTGCTTCCACGGCGGCATCGGCGTGCCGGGGCGCCCGTAATAGATGGTCGCCACCAGGCTTTCGGCCGGCTTGTCGTGCAGTGTGGCCGGCAGCAGCGCCGGTCCGAGGCCGCCCTGCAGGGTCATGCCGTGGCACGAACCGCAATCCTGGCGGACCAGCCGCACCAGTTCCTTTTGCCGGGCCGCATCGGGCTCGCTGGCCATGGTTGCGGTCGACGCCCAGAAAAGGGCAAAAACCAGCCTACTCGCCAACAATCACGACACCTTTCATTTCCGGATGCGGACCACAAGTGTAGTCGTAACGCCCCGCCCGGGTGAACTGCCGCTGCCAGCTTTCGTCGGGAAACAGGCGCTCGGATTCCAGCCCGCTCTCCGCCGGGAACAGCACCGAATGGCTGGTGCGCTTCTCGCGGTTGGACCAACGTACGCTGTCGCCGACACGGATCGTCACCTCCGCCGGCATGAACTTGTAGCCTTCGATGGCGACATCGACCGTCTCGGCCGCGCCGGCCGCAAAGGCAACGAGCGCCAGCACGGCCGACGCCCGTTTCAACAGCAACGGCCCGGCACGCCTGCGAATGGGTTTCCGGGCCGGTTGCATGGCTACTGCTTGGTCGCCTTCACGTCACCATCGGCACCGAGACCGATGGTGTGGCCGAAGGAAACGTGGTGGAAGCGGCCGCCCGCGTTGTCGGCGTGGATCGCCACCCCGAACGGCACCGCCTTGCCCGGGGCCAGATTGACGCCGCCGGCCAGCTTGCGGGTGAAGGTCACGGTGTAGGTGTCGCCGGACTTGCTGCCCTCGGCCGTCACGCCGGCCTTGCCGCCTTCCATGTTGCGCTTGTCGGTGACCGTGCCGTCGACCGCCTTGCCGCCACCGCCGCTCTTCCACTGCATGAGGTCCATGGCGCCCGGCGTCGCGTACTTGGTCTTCTTGTCGTCGGCGCCCGGCATGGTGCGGGCGTCCTTGTGGCAAGCCGCCCAGCAGCCGGCCTGGTCGCCCAGCGGCACCTTGTCGTTGGGGAACATGACGGTTGCCTTGACCTCGTTGTCCTTGTCCGAATGGTCGGCGCCGCCGGCCGGCGCCTTGAAGGTCAGGCGGACGTAGAGATTGGTGGCATCGTAGGCCGCCTGGACGCTGACCGGGTAGGTCATGGTCTTCGGCGCGCCCTTCGGCTCCATTTCCTTGCTGGCCAGGCGCTTGAGGTCGATGTCGAGCTTGTTGCCGTCGGTGATGTGGCAACCGGCGCAGGTCTCGCCCTTCTTCAGGCCGCTGGCGCCACTGTGGTCGCCGCTCTTCACCCACTCGACCGGCGCGACGCCGGGGTGGATGACGTGGATATCCTTCTTCGGCACCTTGCTCCAGTCCGGGTTGGCGAAGGCAACCTGGGAGCCGAGCGCCATGAAGGCACCCATCACGAACAGCGAGGTCAATTTCTGGTTCATCGTTATCTCCGTTTTACATGCGAGACGGGGGCTTGCGCCCCCGTTTTCGTTACAGGATCAGGCTGGCGCCGAATCAGTAGATGTCGTGCTGCGTGTTATAGACGTTGAACTTGCCGGTCGGCGTGATCATCTTCGGATCGGTGATCACCTTCTTGACCTTCAGCGTTGCATCATCATAGACGACGATGGCGGACTGGTCAGTCTTGCCGCCCCACAGCGAAATCCAGACTTCCTTGCCGTCGGCCGAATATTCCGGATGGACGGCGCGCTTGACCGCCTTGGTCGGCGGCAGGCCGGAGTCCTTGGCCACGTTGAGCACGGCCTTGGGCTTGGACAGGTCGGCCATGTCCCAGACGGCGACGGATTCAGCCAGGTCCTTGTCCGGGTTCTGCGGCGAGTCGGCCCACAGGTTCTTGGACTTCGGGTGCGTCTTGACGAACAGGTTGCCCGGCACGTGCTTGATTTCCTGGACGACCTTCCAGTTCTTGTCCTTGTACTTGGCGAACTTCTTGTCGTCGGACGGCGTCGAGATCAGCGTCACGACGTCGGCGCCGAGGTGGCCCGTCGCCCAGACCGGGCCATATTGCGGATGCACGAAGTTGGCGCCGCGCCCCGGGTGCGGGATCTTGGCGACATCGACGAGCGCCGCCAGCTTGCCGGTCTTGGTGTCGACCGCGGCGATCTTGTTGGAAGCGTTGGCCGCCACCAGGAAGTAGCGCTTGGAGGCATCCCAGCCACCGTCGTGCAGGAACTTGGCGGAGCCGATGGTGGTCGTCTTCAGGTTGTTGATGTCGGAATAATCGACGAGCAGGATCTGCCCGGTTTCCTTGATGTTGACCACCCATTCCGGCTTGATTTCGGAAGCGACGATCGAGGCGACGCGCGGTTCCGGATGGTATTCGCCATCGACCGTCATGCCACGGGTGGACACCACCTTGAGCGGCTTCAGCGTGTCGCCTTCCATGATCACGTACTGCGGCGGCCAGTAGGAACCGGCGATGGCGTACTTGTCGTCGAAGCCCTTGAACTTGGAGGTATCGACCGAGCGGGCATCGAAGCCGATCTTGACTTCGGCGACGACGGCCGGCTTTTCCATCCACAGGTCGATCAGCGACAGGCGACCGTCACGACCGATCACGTAGACATAGCGGCCGGACTTGGACATGCGCGAGATATGCACCGCGTAGCCGGTCTTGACGATGGAGCGGATTTCCTTGGTGTCGCCGTCGATCAGCGCCACTTCACCGGTGTCGCGCAGGGTCACCGAGAACATGTTCTTCAGGTTGAAGTTGTTCATCTGCTTGGTCGGGCGATCCTTGACCGGCACGATCACCTTCCAAGAATCCATCGTGTCCTTGAAGCTGTACTCGGGCGGCGTATCCGGGGTGTTCTGGATGTACTTCGCCATCAGGGCGATTTCTTCCTTGGTCAGGATGTCGTCGAAGTTCACCATGCCGCCGTCGGTGCCGTAGCCGATGATCTTCTCCAGACGCTGCTGGCCGAGCTTGGTGGTGCCACCCTCGGTGACGTTGCCGTCCTTGTCCTTCTTGGTCCAGTGCGGCTCGAGGTTCTTGCCGGTGGCGCCCTTGCGCAGCACGCCGTGGCAGCCGGCGCAGCGCTCGAAATAAATCTTCTTGGCCTGTTCCTTCTCCTCTGCTGTCAGCGTCGGCGCCGCCTTGGCCGCCTCCTGGGCAAACGCGGAACCCATGGCCGCGGCCATGGCAGTCATTGCAAGCATCCCCACTACGGTTTTTTTCATCTTCCTCTCCTAGAACAAAACAAGGCGCGCCCAATCCCCGACGCGATGGGCGTTAGGTTGAACCTGACCCCACCGGGCATCCTTGATGCTCATCAAGCTTTTGGCGCATCAGAAACCGTTGATATTCAATTGCTTATAGTCACTACGCATTAGTCGCCTAGTTCGTTCGAACTATAGCCAGTACGTTGGCCGGGGCGCCCTATTGGCAGGCACGGATTCCCGCATTAGGATGAGCGGCCAAAGACACAAGGGCATCATGGACAATCGCAACCCTCTCGCAGCCGGCAAGGTCTGGCTGATCGGTGCCGGCCCCGGCGACCCCGACCTCCTCACCGTCAAGGCCGCCCGCCTGATTGCCCGGGCCGACGTACTGGTCTTCGATCATCTGGTCGGGGAAGGCATCATGGATCTTGCGCGCCCCGACGCCCGCCGCATCTACGCCGGCAAGGAAGCGTCGAAGCACACCCTGCCGCAGGAGTCGATCAACGCCCTGCTCGTCGACCTGGCACGCGAAGGCCTGTCCGTGGTCCGCCTCAAGGGCGGCGACCCCTTCATCTTCGGCCGCGGCGGCGAGGAACTGGAAACGCTGGTCGCTTCCGGCATTCCCTTCGAAGTGGTGCCCGGCGTCACCGCCGCTGCCGGTTGCGCCGCCTATTCCGGCTTCCCGCTGACCCACCGCGACCACGCCCAGGCCGTCACCTTCGTCACCGGCCACCTCAAGGATGGCACGGTGAATCTCGACTGGCCGGCGCTCGCCCGCCCCAACCAGACCGTCGTCTTCTACATGGGCATCGGCGCCGCCGGCGAAATCTGCCGGCAGATGATCAATCACGGACTCCCCTCGCTGACCCCGGCCGCCGTCATCCGCAACGGTACGCTGCCCGACCAGCAGACGCTGCTTGCCACGCTCGGCACCCTGCCGCACCGGATCGAGGAAACCGGCATCAAGCCGCCGGCGCTGATCGTCGTCGGCAGTGTCGTCAACCTGCACGCCAAGCTCAGCTGGTTCGAAAAGACATGAAATACCTGCTGTTGTTGATCGCAGCGCTTCTTACCCTTCCGGCACACGCCTACTCCGGCAAGGAACTGCGCGAGGATTGCCAGGCCGCCGAAGAAGCCTACGCCAAACAAGGCCGGCTCGACCCCTACCAGTCCCCCCGGGGCGCACGCTGCATCGGCTATGTCGAAGGCTTCGCCGACGGCTACGCAGTCAGCGATTTCCTCGCCGAATCGGTCGGCATCAGGCTCAACGCGTTCTGCCTGCCGGCCGGCCGCGACCTTTCCTACCGTCTGGTGCGCGCAGTCCTCTCCCATCTCGAACGGCAGCCGCCGAACCCGGAAAGCAGCACGGCCACCCTGGTCGCCGCTGCCCTCGCGAAAACCTTCCCCTGCACCGAGCCGCTTGAACCCCGGAAGTGATTCGGGGATAATCCGCGCTCCATTCGCCCCGATGGCGGAATCGGTAGACGCAGCGGATTCAAAATCCGCCGCCGAAAGGTGTGCCAGTTCGAGTCTGGCTCGGGGCACCAGGTAGCAAGAAACGAGGCCTTCCGGAAAGAAGGCCTTTATATGTTTATCTGGCGCCGAAACGATGGCCGGCAATCGGGCATGAGCGCCCTAGAACGGCCAGCTGTCCTTGCCGACCTGTCGCGCCTCGGCGGCACGCTGCCGGTCGGCCAGTTCGCGCAGCGCGCGCTCGATCTGCTGCATGTCGGCGCGGATCATCCCGACCAGCCGCTGCAGTCCCAGTTCGCGGGCCACGTCGAGCGCCTGCGCCTCGATTCTGGTCTGCGCCTCGAGAACGATGCGTTGCAGTTCGTCAGCTTCTTCCGGCTCCATCCGCCCCTCCGACGACACGCGCCGCCACCCTCAGGCGCCCGAGGGACATGATACCCGCTCGCCGATACGAATTCGACTCGCTCAATTTCAGCAGCCATCGCACCTTTCGGCGGAGAGCCGAACGGCGAGCCATCGAAGGGAACCGCGAAGATTTACAGCTTGCCCGACTGCCTCATGGCCTGGGCGTTTGCCAGCGCCTGCCAAATGTTCATGGGCGCTTCCTGCAATGTCCGGTCGCCATCCAGTCCGGCGCCCCGACGTTCCATTGTGTCTGGTTGTGGCGGCGGCAGCTTTGGCCGTGGCTGGTGCCGTCGCTCGATTGAAGCATTTTCCATTCTGCCTCCAGCGATTGTCACAGAGTCTTATGGACCGGAAATCCCGCCTCGGGTTCATGCAAAAAACCGAAACCGTGAAATCCGCCGGGATGGCAAGCAAGGAAGGCGAGCCAAACCGGAAGAAATGTGCAACAATTTCGCCCCCGCAAGCCATTGAATCGATGGCGTTTTATCCAAACTGGATTTTTCGCCGCTGGCAAAGGGGTGGACTTTGCATTCTGCGCCGAACAATGCCGGGAAGCAAGCCCCCGATTCCGGCACACGACCCCCCGCACTATCAGCCCCGGCACTTCACCCGTATGTCATTGACCCTGGTACCAGCCTTGCTAGAATCGTCGTTCCAATAAATCCAACAGGGGTATCCGTCATGAATCCATCCGTCAAGCGCGCATTCCTGGCTGCCGCCTGCAGCCTGATGATCGGCGCGGTTGCCGCGGCCGATCTCGATCCGGCCGGCGACATCAAGGCCCAGGCCGAGAAGTTCGTCAAGGTCGACAATCCGGAATATCTGCCGGCCATCAAGCGCGTCGTCATCACCAATTACATGGTCGATTTCGTCAGCGAACTGAAGTACACGAAATCACTCAGCGGCCTCGAGGCGATGATCGGAGCGGATTCCGACGTTTCGATCAAGCTGGTCGGCGGCAGCAACGAGCAGTTCCAGGCGATCACCGACAAGTTCTACCAGCAAAGCGTCGAGCAACTCAAGGCGCAGGGGATCGAGGTCGTTCCCCTGGAAGAACTGAAGGCCCTGCCCGAGTTCGCCGAACTTGCGGCGACCGGCGTCACCCCGCTGCCCAGCGAACAGGACGCCAATGCCGGCAAGGGCCTGTTCTTCAGCGCCAACGGACTGCCGCTGCACCTGAGCGACGAAACCCAGTTCATCTACATGTTCACGCCGCCGTTCACCAAGCCGAAGAAGGATGACTTCCTGACCTTCGGCACGCGCTTTGCCGGCGGCTTCTCGACCGCCCAGGCGCAGATGATCGAGGAAAAGATCGCCAAGAAGCTGGATGCCAGCATCCTCAAGGTGCGCCTGACCGTGCTCGGCGGCCAGCTGACGCCGGACACCAGCTTCTGGAGTGGCGGCAAGGTGTCGACGCGTGCGGCGGCGAGCTTCGTGGACTTCGTCTCGCGCTACGCCTTCATCACGCCGGACGGCAACAAGGCGCGGGTGCGGCTGGGCGAGATCGCCGAAACCGGCGACATCGGCGAGCTGGTCAATGTCACCAGCGACGGCACCAAGACCGTCGACACCGCCAAGAACGTCGCGCTGGTGGCGCTCAACGTCGTGAGTATCGCCGCCCGCCTGGGTGGCGTCGGCGGCACCGGCGCCATCGGCGGCTTCTCGTCGACCACCGAGTACGAATGCCGCGTTCAGCCGGAATCCTTCGAGAAGGCCCTGCTCGGCCATCAGCTCGCCGTCGCGCAGATGTTCGGCGAAAAGATGCGGAACCCCGGACAGTGAGCGGGAATTTGACTGCGTTGCCGGGGCGGCGGATGCCGAATCCATGTCGCTGACCGTCGACGACTTCGACTTTCCCCTCCCGCCCGAACTGATCGCCCAGCATCCGGCTGCCGAACGGCGCGGCAGCCGGTTGTTGCACGTCTGCGGCCGACAACTCGTAGACCGCCGTTTCGCCGAGCTACCGACGCTGCTGCAGGCCGGCGACCTGCTCGTCTTCAACGATACCCGCGTCATCAAGGCGCGTTTCTTCGGGCACAAGGAAACCGGCGGCCAGGTCGAGGTGCTGCTCGAGCGCATTGTCGACGCCGGCCATGCCATCGCCCAGGTGCGCGCCAGCAAGTCGCCCAGGCCCGGCACGCGGCTCCGCCTGGCCGATGCCTTCGAGGTGGTCGTCACCGGGCGGGCGGGCGCCGTCGGCGAATTCTTCGCCCTGGAGACGGTCGACCGCAGCAGCCTGTGGGATCTCGCCGAACGCTACGGCGCCCTGCCGCTGCCACCCTATATCGACCACCCCGCCGACGGCGCCGACGAAACGCGCTACCAGACGGTCTATGCCCGCGAACCGGGTGCCGTCGCAGCGCCGACCGCCGGCCTGCACTTCGACGAGGCGATGCTCGACACCCTGCGCGCGCAAGGCGTGAACACCGCCTTCCTGACCCTGCACGTGGGGGCCGGCACCTACCAGCCGGTGCGCGTCGAGAAGATCGCCGAACACCGGATGCACAGCGAGCGCTTCGAGATTCCACCGGCGACCGCCGCCGCCATCGCCGCCACGCGCGCCGCCGGTGGCCGCGTCGTCGCCGTCGGCACGACCAGCCTGCGCGCACTGGAATCGGCCGGCAATGCCAACGGCACGGTCAACGCCGGCCCGGCCGAGACCGACATCTTCATCACCCCTGGTTACCGCTTCCAGGTCGTCGACCGGCTGATCACCAATTTCCACCTGCCGAAATCGACCCTGCTCATGCTGGTTTCGGCCTTCGCCGGCTACGATCACATCCGCGCCGCCTACGCCCACGCCGTCACTGAGCGCTACCGCTTCTTCAGCTACGGCGACGCCATGCTTCTCGAGAAATCCGATGCAGTTTGAACTCCTCAAGACCGATGGCGCCGCCCGCCGCGGCGCGTTGACGCTGGCGCACGGCATCGTCCAGACCCCGGTCTTCATGCCGGTCGGCACCTACGGCACGGTCAAGGCGATGACGCCGCAGTCCCTTGCCGACATCGGTGCGCAGATCTGCCTCGGCAATACCTTCCATCTGTGGCTGCGCCCGGGGCTCGACGTCATCCACGCCCACGGCGGCCTGCACGACTTCATGGGCTGGCAGAAGCCCATCCTGACCGACTCCGGAGGCTTCCAGGTCTTTTCGCTGGGCGCCATGCGCAAGATCACCGAGGAAGGCGTCAAGTTCAGTTCGCCGATCGACGGCGCCAAGCTCTTCTTGACCCCGGAAATCTCGATGCAGATCCAGCACGTGCTGAATTCCGACATCGTCATGATCTTCGACGAATGCACGCCCTACCCGGCGACGCGCGACGAGGCGGCCAAGTCGATGCGCCTGTCGATGCGCTGGGCACAGCGTTCGCGCGACGAGCACAACCGTCTGGAGAACCGCAACGCGCTGTTCGGCATCGTCCAGGGCGGCATGTACGAGGACCTGCGCGACGAGTCGCTGGCCGGCCTCGACCGGATCGGCTTCGACGGCATGGCGATCGGCGGCCTGTCGGTCGGCGAGCCGAAGGAGGACATGGCGCGCATTCTCGCCCACACGGCGCCGCAACTGCCGATCCACAAGCCACGCTACCTGATGGGCGTCGGCACGCCGGAAGACCTGGTCCACTCGGTAAAAGCCGGCATCGACATGTTCGACTGCGTGATGCCGACCCGCAACGCCCGCAACGGCCATTTGTTCACCCGCTTCGGCGACCTCAAGATCAAGAACGCCCGGCACAAGACCGACACCGGCCCGCTCGACCCGTCGTGCACCTGCTACACCTGCGCAAATTTCAGCCGCGCCTACCTGCACCACCTGTTCCGCGCCGGCGAGATCCTCGGCAGCATGCTCAACACCATCCACAACCTGCATTTCTACCAGACCATCATGGCCGAAATGCGCGCCGCCATCGAGACCGGCACGCTGGAACCATGGTCGGCCGCCTTTGCCCGCGATCGATCATCCGGCCAGTGATAGAATGTTACGTTTCGATTTGATCGCTTTCAGGAGTTTCCATGATTAGTCTCGCCCACGCCCAGACCGCTGCCGCCTCGTCCGACCCCACCGGCGGCTTCATGCAGCTGCTGCCGATGATCCTGATGTTCGCCGTGCTGTGGTTCCTGATGGTGCGCCCGCAGATGAAGAAGGCCAAGGAACACAAGGCGCTGCTTGGCGCGCTGGCCAAGGGCGACGAGGTCGTCACCCAGGGCGGCATCGTCGGCAAGATCGTCAAGGTCGGCGACAACTACGTGACCGTCGAAATCGCCGAAGGCACCGAAGTCGTCCTCCAGAAGCCGGCCATCGGCCTGGTCCTGCCCAAGGGCACCCTGAAGTCGCTGTAATCCACCCCGGAAGGCGGCCGCTGGCCGCCTTTTTCGCTTTGAAGCCCCTATGAATCGCTACCCACTCTGGAAGTACATCACCGTCGCCATCGCGCTGGTGCTGGGCTTCGTCTATACCCTGCCCAATTTCTTCGGCGAATCGCCTGCCGTGCAGGTTTCCAGCGCCAAGGCCACGCTCAAGGTCGACCAGAAGACGCTGGCCCGCGTCGAGGACGCCCTGAAGGGCGCCGGCATCACGCACGACGGCATCCAGCTCGACTTCAACGGCGTCAAGACCCGGCTCCGCGATACCGACACCCAGCTGAAGGCCAAGGACATCCTGGAACGGACCTTCAACCCGGACCCCGCCGACCCGCAATACGTCGTCGCCCTCAACCTGCTTTCGGCCTCGCCGCAGTGGTTGACCGCGCTGCACGCGCTGCCGATGTACCTCGGCCTCGACCTGCGCGGCGGCGTGCACTTCCTGCTCCAGGTCGACATGAAGGGGGCGCTGACCAAGCGTCTCGATTCCGTTTCAGCCGACCTGCGCACAGTGCTGCGCGACAAGAACATCCGCCACGCCGGCGTCAACCGCGAGGGCGATCGCCTGGTCGTCAAATTCCGCGATACCGAAACCCGCGACAAGGCGCGCAACGCCATCGCCGACAGCCAGCCGGACCTGGTGCTGGCCGAACAGGGCGAAGGCAGCGACCTGCGCCTGGTCGCCACGCTCAAGCCGGAAGCCCAGAAGAAAATCGGCGAATTCGCGCTCAAGCAGAACATCACCACCCTGCACAACCGGATCAACGAACTCGGCGTCGCCGAGCCGGTGATCCAGCAGCAGGGCGCCGACCGCATCGTCGTCCAACTGCCCGGCGTGCAGGATACGGCCAAGGCCAAGGATATCCTCGGCCGCACCGCGACCCTGGAAATCCGCATGGTCGACGATTCCCCCGGCGCGCTGGAAGCGGCGCTCGCCGGCAACCCGCCGTTCGGCACCGAGGTGTATACCGAGCGCGGCGGCCAGCCGCTGCTGGTCAAGAAGCAGGTCGTCCTCACCGGCGACCGCCTGACCGACGCCCAGCCCGGCTTCGACAACCAGACCCAGGAGCCGGCCGTGCACCTGACGCTGGATTCGGCCGGCGCCCGCATATTCAAGGACATCACGCGCGACAACGTCGGCAAGCGCATGGCCATCCTGCTGATCGAGAAGGGCAAGGGCGAGGTCGTCACCGCGCCGGTCATCCGCACCGAAATCGGCGGCGGCCGCGTCCAGATTTCCGGCCGCATGAGCAGCATGGAAGCCAACGACACCGCCCTGCTGCTGCGCGCCGGCTCGCTGGCGGCGCCGATGGACATCGTCGAGGAACGCACCATCGGCCCCAGCCTCGGCGCCGACAACATCAAGAAGGGCTTCCACTCGACGCTGTGGGGCTTCGCCGCCATCGCCGTGTTCATGATCGTCTATTACCAGATCTTCGGCGTCGTCTCGGTGCTGGCACTGGCCTCCAACCTGCTGTTCCTGATCGCCATCCTGTCGCTGCTGCAGGCCACTCTGACCCTGCCCGGCATCGCCGCCATCGCGCTGACGCTGGGCATGGCGATCGACGCCAACGTGCTGATCAACGAACGCATCCGCGAGGAACTGCGCGCCGGGATGCCCCCGCAGGCGGCGATCTCGGAAGGCTACGAGCGCGCCTTCGGGACCATCCTCGACTCCAACATCACCACGCTGATCGCCGGCCTCGCCCTGCTCATCTTCGGCTCCGGCCCGGTGCGCGGCTTCGCGGTGGTGCACTGCCTCGGCATCCTGACCTCGATCTTCTCCTCGGTCGTCGTCTCGCGCTCGCTGGTCAACCTGATCTACGGCCGCCAGAAAAAGCTGACCAAGGTTGCCATCGGCCAGATCTGGAAACCGGGCAACAGCGCCGGCACTGCTGCGGTCAACGGCCAGAAATAAGGGAAAACGGTCATGGAATTCTTCCGCATCAAAAAAGACATCCCCTTCATGCGCCATGCGCTGAAGTTCAACATCATCTCGCTGGTCACCTTCCTGCTCGCTGTGGCTTTCCTGCTCACCAAGGGCCTGCACCTGTCGGTCGAGTTCACCGGCGGCACGCTGATCGAGGTCAATTACCAGCAGGCCGCCGATCTGGAAAAGATTCGCGGCGCGCTCGGCAAGTCGGGCTTCAGCGACTTCTCGGTGCAGAACTTCGGCTCCTCGCAGGACGTCATGATCCGCCTGCCGCTCAAGGGCGACCAGAACACCTCGCAGCTCGGCGAGGCGGTCATGAATTCGCTCAATGCCGAAGCGCCCGGCGCCCAGCTGCGCCGCGTCGAGTTCGTAGGCCCGCAGGTCGGCAAGGAACTCGCCGAGAACGGCGCGATGGCGCTGCTGCTGGTCGTCATCGGCATCGTCATCTACCTCGCCTTCCGCTTCGAGTGGCGCTTCTCGGTGTCGGCGATCATCGCCAACCTGCACGACGTCATCATCATTCTCGGCTTCTTCGCCTTCTTCCAGTGGGAGTTCTCGCTGTCGGTGCTGGCCGCCGTGCTCGCCGTGCTCGGCTACTCGGTCAACGAGTCGGTCGTCGTCTTCGACCGCGTGCGCGAAACCTTCAAGAAGTCGCGCGGCCTGACCACCCCGCAGGTTCTCGACCACGCCATCACCAGCACCATCTCGCGGACCATCATCACGCACGGCAGTACCCAGCTGATGGTGCTGTCGATGCTGATCTTCGGCGGCGAGACCCTGCACTACTTCGCCATGGCCCTGACCATCGGCATCTGCTTCGGCATCTACTCCTCGGTGCTGGTCGCCAGCCCGCTGGTCATGTGGCTGGGCGTCTCGCGCGAACAGTTCATCAAGCCGAAAAAGGTCATCGAAGGCGCAAACGAGGACGGCGCGGTCGTCTGACCCCCTCGTTCCCGCGACATCAAGCCACCGGAAACGGTGGCTTTTTTGTTTGGCGATGGATGGTCACTGTTGCGACGCTATGCATCGCATGATCCGCCTAAGATCCTTACCGTTTTCGACCGATGGCGCCGTACCCTCTGGACATGACGGCCCGCGCTCCATATGCTCCGCCGGAATACAAATACCGAGCCATTCATGCACATGAAATATACGACTCCGGCAGTTTGCATCGCGCTCTCCTCATTGCTGAGCGCCGGCTGTACAACTGAAGCCTGGTACGAGAGCATGCGCCGCGGCGCGGAAAACGAATGCAGGAAACAGCCGGCCAGTTCGGCTGACGACTGCCTGTCGCGGCTTAACAAGCAAACCTATCAGGATTACGAGAAAGAGCGCTCCGGCAGCCGGTAGTCCGGGGCGTCAGGCACGCCGGCGTCCGCACCGCTGCGGACGCCGCGCCTTACCAGTCCGGAGTTTCCGCTGCCGGCGTCGGGGGCGGAGGCGCCGGCAGCCAGTCTCCGCTGGCACCCCAGGCCGCGCCGATGCCGATGGCCAACGCGATCAGCAGCGCCACCGGGCCGCCACCGCGCGCCGATTCGCCGGTCGCATCGTCCTTCCAGCCAGTGATCATCGGTTTGAGGAGGGACTGTTTCCTGAAATGGCCGTAGAAGACGATGACGGCGACGTGCAGGCAGACGAGCCCGATGAGCAGCTTGCTCAACAGGTGGTGCAGCCCGGTCAGGCGATTGCTGGCGGCCTTGTCGACGAGCTCGAACAGCGGACCGGTGAAGGCGATGTCGTCGTTGGTGAAGAGGCCGCTGACGGCTTGCGCGGTCAACAGTCCCAGCAGGGCAAAAACCGATAGCGCACCCAAGGGGTTGTGCCCTTCACCGCGCCATTCGCCGCGCAGGTAGCTGCCGAGCCGGCCGGGAGTCGGGAAGAACTGGGCAAAGCGTGCATAGGTCGAGCCAAGCACGCCCCAGACGAGGCGAAAGACCAGGAGGCCGATGATCAGCAGCCCGATGCGTCCGTGCCATGCCATCAGGTTGCCGCCCAACTGGCCGCTGACGATGGCGGCGATGACAGCCGCGGCGAGAAGCCAGTGGAAAAGCCGGGTTGGCAAATCCCACAGGCGAATCCGTTTTCGGTTCATGACGAATCCTCGCTATGGCGGACGCCTAGGCGCCCGCGGAACGACGTTCGGCGTCTTCGTTACTGCTTGATCTTGAAGTCGTCGTGGCAGGCCTTGCAGGCGCCGCCCAGCTTGCCGAACTGCTCCTTGATCGCCGCCACGTCACCGGTCGCCGCGACCTTGGCCATTTCGTTGGCCTCCTTGTTGAAAGCCATGGCGACCTTGGCAACGCCTTCCTTGTCGGTGAAGAACACCGGCTTGACTCGGGTCTTTTCCCAGCCGGTGCCCTTGTCGGTGCCCGGCAGGTAGAGGGCACCCATGCCGGAATTGGCGATAGCCTGGATGGCATTGGCTGCCTTGATCACCTCTTCCTTGTTGAACTGGCCGCCTTCGACGTTGGCCTTGATGCGGCCCATGTTCCACGCCATGAAGCCATAGCCCGACTGGCGGAACTTGATGGCGTCCTCGGGCTTGAGCTGGGCGGCAGCGGTGCCGGTCAGGGTGATGGCCAGCAGGGCGAGCAGAAGCTTCGATTTCATCTTGTTTTCTCCATTGTCGTTGAGGAAGGAAAGCTGCACACGGTATACGCCTGGCAAGCGCGGTTTATTCCAGCGTAATTGGAACGCCCGGCGATGACGGCCTTCCGGCCGTCCGCCACAGCGCCGGAGCGCGGCGCCTCAGACGGCGAAAACGTGCTTGACGCGCAAGGCCGGGCCGCCCTGCTCGATGGCGATCAGGCGGTCGATATTGGGATGCTTGCCGGGATTGAGGCGGGCATCCTCGGTATGTTCGGCGAAGATTTCCAGACCCTTCCGGGCGGCTTCGAGGTTGATCGAGCCGTAGGTCTGCGCCAGGTGGTTGTAGACGGCCAGCGAGCCCTGGCTACCCGGCTTGTTCTCGATGGTGGCGACAACGGTTTCCGCCTTGTCCAGCAGGTTGACCGCAGCAAGGTGGGAAATCCCCGGCAATTTTTTCAGGTTTTCGGCAAAAGACATTTATTTCCAGTCCCGTTTGGCTTTGACCAGACCCAGGATCAGCCCGGTCGCGAAGGTGGCGATCGGCACGGTCAGGGCGATCGCCTTGATGCCGCGCTCGGCGCCGTACAAGTAAAGAATCAGCAGGGCCGGCACCAGACCGACCAGCAGGCCGATCAGGCCGCCGCGGATGCCGCCGCGGATGACCTCGCGATCCGTGGTCTGGCGCTCGCCGGTACAGTGCGGGCAATAGATGGCGTCGGCGGGCACTTCCTGCCCGCACTTGCTGCACCGCATGGCTTAGATGCGCTTGGCCAGTTCGGCGGCCTTACCGGTGTAATCCCAAGGCGTCAGCTTCAAGAGTTCGGCCTTGGCGGCTTCCGGAATCTCCAGCGTGGACACGAAGGCCTGCATGCCGTCGCGCGAGACGCGGGTGCCGCGAGTCAGCTCCTTGAGCTTTTCGTAAGCATTCGGCACAGCGTAGCGGCGCATCACGGTCTGGATCGGCTCGGCGAGCAGTTCCCAGTTGGCGTCGAGGTCGGCCTTCATCAGGTCGGCGTTGATTTCCAGCTTGCCCAGGCCCTTCAACAGCGAGTCGTAGCCGAGCAGCGTGTAGCCGAGGCCGACGCCCATGTTGCGGAGCACGGTGGAGTCGGTCAGGTCGCGCTGCCAGCGGGAAATCGGCAGCTTTTCGGCGAGGTGCTTGAGGACAGCGTTGGCCAGGCCGAGGTTGCCTTCGGAGTTCTCGAAGTCGATCGGGTTGACCTTGTGCGGCATGGTCGACGAGCCGATTTCGCCAGCCTTGACCTTCTGCTTGAAGAAGCCGAGCGAGATGTAGCCCCAGACGTCACGGTCGAGGTCGATCAGGATGCTGTTGGCGCGGGCGAAAGCGTCGAACAGCTCGGCCAGCGCATCGTGCGGCTCGATCTGGATGGTGTACGGATTGAAGGTCAGGCCGAGCGACTCGACGAAGCGCTTGGCGAAGCCTTCCCAGTCGTAGCCAGGGTAGGCGGCCAGGTGGGCGTTGTAGTTGCCGACCGCGCCGTTGATCTTGCCGAGCAGTTCGACGGCGGCGATGCGGGCGCGGGCGCGTTGCAGGCGGTAGGCGACGTTGGCCATTTCCTTGCCCATCGTAGAGGGCGTGGCCGGCTGCCCGTGCGTACGGCTCATCATCGGGATGTCGGCGTAGGCATGGGCGAGCTCGACCAGCTTGGCGATGACCTTGTCCAGCGTCGGCAGCATGGCCTGCTGGCGGGCGCCCTGGCACATCAGCGCGTGCGACAGGTTGTTGATGTCTTCGGAGGTGCAGGCGAAGTGGATGAACTCGCTGACCTTGGTCACTTCGGCGTTGCCCTTGGTGTTCTTCTTGATCCAGTACTCGAGCGCCTTGACGTCATGGTTGGTGACCGCTTCCTCGGCCTTGACCTCGGCGGCCTGCTCGACGGTGAAGTTGGCAACCAGCGCATCCAGCTCTGCTACGGTCGACGGCGAAAAAGCGGCGATTTCGGTGAAATGCGCTTCGGCAGCCAAGGCCTTCAGCCATTCGATCTCCACCTTGAGGCGGGCGCGGATCAGGCCGAATTCGGAAAAATGCTCGCGCAGGGCATCGACCTTGCCGGCGTAGCGGCCGTCGAGCGGGGAAAGGGCGGTCAGGGGATTGAAAGTCATGAAGGCATCCTTTTCGGTAAGCCCTCGATTTTACCCGCCCGGCGAACCCCTCGCCACACGCTATAATCACACTCCCCAAATCAGAGAACATGCGATGAAGCTGATCGGTTCCCATACCAGCCCCTTCGTGCGCAAGGTGCGCATCGTGCTGGCCGAAAAGAAGATCGACTACGAATTCGTGATCGACTCGCCGTGGCTGGGCGACAGCAAGGTGCCGGACGTCAACCCGCTGGGCAAGATTCCGGTGCTGCTGCTCGACGACGAAACGCCGCTGTTCGACTCGCGCGTCATCGTCGAGTACATCGACAACGTCACCCCGAACAACAAGCTGTTTCCCGCCCCCAACCGCGAGCGCACCGAGGTCAAGCGCTGGGAGGCCCTGGCCGACGGCATCTGCGACGCGGCCGTCAGTGCCTTCCTCGAGGCGAAGCGGCCGGCCGGGCTGCAAAGCGGCGACTGGATCCTGCGCCAGCGCGGAAAGATCGGCCGCGGGCTGGAATTCATGGCCGAGGAACTCGGCGAAAAGCCCTATTGCCAGGGCACCCACATCTCGATGGCCGACGTGGCCGTCGGCACCGCGCTCGGCTACCTGTGCTTCCGCTTCCCGGGGATCGACTGGCAGACCGGGCATCCGAACCTGGCCAGGCTGTATGGCAAGCTGATGCAGCGCCCGTCGTTCGCCGAAACGGTGCCGAACGACTGACGGGCTGCGCCGGCGCGGCATCCCGCTTCATCTCCCTAGCCGAACGACATGCCGCGAATGAACCGGCGGCCCCCTCTGCCGGTCAATGGTTCACCTGCCAGCCCGCATCGAGGAACATCGCGTTGACGCAAAAGCCTGATCTGGTGCCGATGGAAAGCATCATCCGCTCCCTGACCGTCGCCCTCGGGGAGCGCGATCACCACACCCGCATCCATTCCGAACGCGTCGTCCTTCTCTCGGCCGAGCTCGGGCGCCACCTCGCCCTCTCGGCGCATGAACTGGAAGTGCTGTCGCTCGGCGCCCAGTTCCACGACCTGGGCAAGATCGGGATTCCCGACCGCATCCTGCGCAAGGCAACCCCGTTCGACGACGCGGAATGGGAATGCATGAAACAACACGCGGCGATCGGCGAACGCATCGTCCTCGCCATCGGTGACGACAGGTCACCCGCAGTGGCGCGCGTCGTCCGCCACCACCATGAAAACTTCGATGGCTCGGGCTATCCCGACGGACTCGGCGGCACCGCGATTCCCCTGCTGTCGCGGATTATCATGCTGACCGACAACTACGATGCGATGGCGGTCACCCGCCCCTACCACAAGGCGCGCAACCATCGGGCGGTGATGGACATCCTGGCCGACGAAAACGGGAAAAAGTTCGACCCCGACCTGCTGCGCGCCTTCAGTGTCGTCATCGAAAAATCGGACATGCGCGCCACGGACGACTGAGTCCGCTCAGCGGATCACGCCGCCGCCAAGACAGACCCGGCTTTCGTAGAGCACCACCGACTGCCCCGGCGTGAGCGCCCACTGCGGCTCGGCGAAGCGGATCTCGCAGGTCGCGCCATCGACACGCTCGACTTCGCACGGCTGGTCAGCGGTCCGGTAGCGCGGCTTGGCCGTGTACACCCAATGCGTGTGCGGCGCCTCGCCCGACACCCAGCTCAGCTGCTCGGCGACCAGATCGCCCTTGAGCAGCGCCGGGTGGTCGTGGCCCTGGACGACGTAGAGCACATTCTTTTCCATGTCCTTGCCGGCGACGAACCAGGCATCGTGGTCGCCACCGCCGGGCTGGCCCTTTTCCTTGAGGCCGCCGATGTGCAGGCCCTTGCGCTGGCCCAGCGTGTGGTACATCAGGCCGTCGTGCTCGCCGAGCACCTTGCCGTCGTCGAGCCGGCGGATCTCGCCCTTCTTCGGCGGCAGGTAGCGCGCCAGGAAATCCTTGAACGGCCGCTCGCCGATAAAGCAGATGCCGGTCGAATCCTTCTTGGCGGCGACGTGCAGCCCCTCGGCCTCGGCGATTTTCCTGACCTCGCGCTTGTAGATGTCGGCCAGCGGGAACAGCGTCTTCGACAACTGCGCCTGGTTCAGCCGGTACAGGAAATAGCTCTGGTCCTTGGTGCCGTCCTCGGCCTTGATCAGCTGGAACTTGCCGTCGAACTCGCGCACCCCGGCGTAATGGCCGGTGGCGATCTTCTCGGCGCCCAGCTGCAGGGCATGGTCGAGGAAGGCCTTGAACTTGATTTCCGAGTTGCACAGGATGTCCGGGTTCGGCGTCCGCCCGGCCTGATATTCGCGCAGGAACTCGGCGAACACCCGCTCGCGGTACTCGGCGGCAAAATTGACCACTTCGACGTCGATGCCGATGCGGTCGGCGACGCTCATGACGTCGATCAGGTCCTGGCGCGACGAGCAGTACTCCTCGGTATCGTCGTCCTCCCAGTTCTTCATGAACAGGCCGATCACCTTCCAGCCCTGGCGCTTGAGCAGCAGCGCCGCCACCGACGAATCGACGCCGCCGGACAGGCCGACCACCACCGTTTTTTCAGACATCGGGCCCCGCCCCTTCCTTCCATTCCGCCAGCGGCAGGATCACCGCCGGCTGGCCATTGTCGACAAACCAGCTATCGACGACGAAGCGCGCCCCGCCGTCCTTCTTTTCCTCGATCACCGCCGACCAGTGCGCCGGGAACACGAACGCCCAGTTGCGCACCTCGGGCTCCAGCACCCGGTGCCAGCGCAGGCTACCGCGCGCTTGGAGCAATTTCAGCAGGCGTGTCGTCGACGTCGAGTGATCGATGCAGTCCATCTTGCCGGGCGCATGGCCGTCGGCATAGTTGCCGCCGCGGTCGTTGCGGATGTCCGACTGCTGGCCGGCCCAGCCGTACAGTTCGCCGACGGCAACGGCGAGCAATTTGCGCTCTTCGGCAGCGTCGACCGCAACCGACAGCTGGCGGCCGATGTCGCGCAACTGCACTTCGCTGAACCTGATCTGCGCCTGGGCGATGCAGCCGTAGCCATAGCAGATCGGCACGGTTTCGTCGGCCGCCGCCACCCCGGCCCCGAGCAAGATCAGCGCGGCAAGGGCATGGCGGATCATCGGTCGTAATGCACCAGCAGGTCGAGCGGGTAGCGGCGGCCGGCGACCAGGTCCTCGATGCAGCGCAGGATCAGCGGGCTGCGGTGGCGCACCTGCGTCGCCTTCACCTCGTCGAGGGTCAGCCAGTGCGCGGCGACGATGCCTTCGTCCAGCTGGCGCCCGGCCTCCCAGCCGCGCAGCTCGCCGGCGAAGGCAAAGCGCAGGTAGGTCACCTCGCCATCCGGGCGGCGCCAGTTGTAGACGCCGACCAGGTGCGTCGGCTTGAAGTGGTAGGCGGTTTCCTCGAGGACCTCGCGCGCCGCCGCGTCGACCAGCGACTCGCCCTCTTCCAGGTGTCCGGCGGGCTGGTTGAAAGCGAGGCCGGCCGAGGTTTCCTCCTCGACCAGCAGGAATTTTCCGTCGCGCTGGACGACGGCGGCGACGGTGACGTTGGGTTTCCAGACCATGCGCGGCTCGAACGGCAAAAGCGTTATTTTACCTGTTGATTTGGGCTAGAATTATGCGCTTTCACACGCGCAACACGGAGAATCGAACATGTCCATGTCGGATCGCGACGGCTTCATTTGGCAAGACGGCAAACTGGTGCCCTGGCGTGAAGCCACCACCCACGTCCTCACGCATTCGCTGCACTACGGCATGAGCGTATTCGAGGGCGTCCGTGCCTACAAGACCGAGCGCGGCACCGCCATCTTCCGCCTGGAAGAGCACACCGACCGCCTGTTCAACTCCGCCCACATCTTCCAGATGGCCATGCCCTTCGACAAGGCGACCATCAACGAGGCGCACAAGGAAGTGCTGCGCGCCAACAACCTCGACTCCGGCTACCTGCGGCCGATCGCCTTCTACGGCTCGGAAAAGATGGGCGTTTCCCCGAAGGGCGCCAAGGTGCACGTCGCCATCGCCGCCTGGCCGTGGGGCGCCTACCTCGGCGAGGAAGGCATGGAGCGCGGCATCCGCGTCAAGGTGTCGAGCTACACCCGCCACCACGTCAATATCTCGATGGTCCGCGCCAAGGCCTCCGGCCACTACATCAACTCGATCCTCGCCAACAACGAGGTGACCAACGAGGGCTACGACGAGGCCATGCTGCTCGACCCCGAAGGCTACGTGGCCGAGGGCGCCGGCGAGAACCTGTTCATCGTCAAGAAGGGCAAGCTGTACACGCCCGACCTGACCTCCTGCCTGGAAGGCATCACGCGCGCCACGGTGTTGCAGATCGCCGAGGAACTCGGCCTCTCCGTCCAGGAAAAGCGCATCACCCGCGACGAGGTCTATACCTGCGACGAGGCCTTCTTCACCGGCACCGCCGCCGAAGTGACGCCGATCCGCGAACTCGACGGCCGCCAGATCGGCATCGGCCGCCGCGGCCCGATCACCGCGCAGATCCAGCAGAAATACTTCGACGTGGTCTATGGCCGCTCGCCCGAACACGACGGCTGGCTGGCCTACATCTAAGCTCAGGGAGAAGACCGAAATGTCCGACAACAAGACCATTGAAATCACCGCCCACGACCTGCCACTGCACTGCCCGACGCCGAACGCACCGCTGTGGAGCCAGCACCCGCGGGTCTTCCTCGACGTGCTGAAGACCGGCGAAGTCACCTGCCCCTACTGCAGCGCCAAGTACGTCTTCAAGGGCGAGGCGCCGAAGGGCCATCACTGATCGCTGTCGGTTGCCGGTCATTGGTCGCTGGCAACTGATGACTGGCGACCAATAACCCATGAAAGCCCTCATCGTCGCCCCCTCCTGGATCGGCGACACCATCATGGCGCAGCCGCTGTTCGCGCGGTTGCACGCCCGGCACCCCGGCCTGCAACTCGACGCCCTGGCGCCGCGCTGGGTGGCGCCGGTCCTGCGCCGCATGGACGACATCGCCGAGGTCGTCGACAGTCCCTTCGGCCACGGCCAGCTGTCGCTCAAGGCGCGCTGGCGGCTCGCCCGGCAGCTGGCGGCGCGCGGCTACGATGCCGTCTATGTCCTGCCCAATTCGCTCAAGTCGGCACTGGTACCCTTCCTCGCCGGCATCCCGCGCCGTGTCGGCTTCACCGGCGAATCCCGCTACGGCCTGATCAATGTCCGCCACACGCTCGACAAGGACGCCCTGCCGCTGATGGTCGAACGCTTCGCCCAGCTTGCCGAATCCCCGGGCGCCGCGTTGCCGCAGCCCATTTCGCACCCCAAAATCCGGTCGACCGCAGCCGACCAGGACGACACCCTGACGGCACTCGGCCGCGAACGTCCGTCCCGCTTCGTCGCCTTCTGTCCGGGCGCCGAATACGGCCCGGCCAAGCGCTGGCCGGCGGCGCATTTCGCCGCGCTGGCGCGCGCCCTGGCCGGGCGTGGCTACCGCATCGGCCTCTTCGGCTCGCCCAAGGACCAGGCGGTGGCCGACGAAATCTGCGCCCTCGCCCCCGGCGTCTGCGACAACCTGTGCGGCGCCACCTCGCTCGAACAGGCGATCGACCTGCTGGCCATGGCCGACCTCGTCGTCTGCAACGACTCCGGCCTGATGCACGTCGCCGCCGCGCTTGACCGGCCGATCGTCGCCCTTTACGGCTCGTCGTCGCCCGGCTTCACGCCGCCACTTTCGGAGCGGGCGGACATTCTCAGTCTGCACCTCGACTGCAGCCCCTGCTTCAAGCGCGAATGTCCGCTCGGCCACCTCGACTGCCTCAACAAACTCTCGCCCGACCAGGTGCTTGCCGCCTGCCTGCAACGGAGCAACGCATGAGCAAACCCGCCAATTACGCCTCGCCCGAAGACATCGAACAGGCCTTCTACGAGGCCGTGCAGAAGGGCGACGCCGACCTGCTGATCCAGCTCTGGGCCGAGGACGAGGAAACCCTGTGCGTGCATCCGACCGGCGTCCGCCTGCTCGGCATCGTGCCGATCCGCGAAAGCTGGCGCAGCATCTTTTCCAATGCCCGCATTCGCGTGCAGGCCGAATCGGTCGCCCACTGGCAGGGCTCGGTGCTGGCCATCCACCACCTGACCGAAATCCTCTTCGTCGGCGACGACCCCAGCCCGCACGGCCCACTGCACGTCACCCACACCTATGCCCGCGGCGCCCACGGCTGGCGCCTGGTCAGCCGCCATGCCTCGGCCGCCGACGACAGCCACCAGGCGATGGCCGAGGCCGTCCCGCACACTCTGCATTGAAACCCTACCATGCCCCCGCCTGGCTGCCCGGCGGGCATGCCCAGACCATCTGGCCGAAGCTGATCCGGCAGGCGCCGATCAAGCTCCGGCGCGAACGCTGGGATACGCCGGACGGCGATTTCATCGATGTCGATTGGGTCGACGGCCCGCCACGCTCTTCCCTGCTCGTGCTCTTCCACGGCCTCGAAGGCAGCTCCGCCAGCCATTACGCGCTGAGCACCGCGCACGCCTGCAGGAAGGCCGGCTGGCGGCTCGCCCTGCCGCACTTTCGCGGCTGCTCCGGCGAACTCAACCGCCGCCCGCGCGCCTATCACTCCGGCGACGCCGAGGAAATCGACTGGATCCTGCACCGCCTCCGCACCGCCCACGGCGGCCGGCCGCTGCACGCCGCCGGCGTCTCGCTCGGCGGCAACGCCCTGCTCAAGTGGGCGGGCGAGCGCGGCGCGGCGGCCGGCGAACTGGTCACCGGCGTTGCCGCCCTCTGCGCCCCGCTCGACCTCGCCGCCTGCGGCCACCACCTGGCGCGCGGCTTCAATCGCGTCTACACCCAGTATTTCCTGAAGACGCTGAAAGCCGTCTCGGCCGCCCGCCTGCGCCAGTTTCCCGGTCTCTTCGACGAGGCGCGCATGCTGGCGGCGATCAACCTCCACCAGTTCGACGATGCCGTCACCGCCCCCGTGCATGGCTTCGCCGGCGCCGACGACTACTGGCAACGCGCCTCGGCCAAGCCCTGGCTGAAATCGATCGCCGTGCCGGCGCTTGCGGTCAACCCGAAAAACGACCCGTTTTTGCCCGCCACCTACCTGCCCACCGCTACCGACGCCGGCCCTTCGGTCCGTCTCGAACAACCGGCGGGCGGCGGTCATGTCGGCTTCGTCAGCGGCGCCTTCCCGGGAAATCTGGACTGGCTGCCGCAAAGACTCTTACACTTCTTCCTTTATGAAACGTCATAGGCAAACATCATGACCCAACTTCCCGCCGAAATTTTCAAGGCCTACGATATCCGTGGCATCGTCGACAAATCGCTGACCGCCGGTGTCGTCCGGCAGATCGGCCACGCCCTCGGCTCGCTCGCCGTCGAACAGGGGCAGACCGCCATCGCCGTCGGCCGCGACGGCCGCCTGTCCGGCCCCGAGCTGGCCGGCGCACTGATGGACGGCATCTGCGCGGCGGGCTGCGATGCCATCGACGTCGGCTGCGTACCGACGCCGGTCACCTACTTCGCCGCCTACGAACTCGGCTGCAATTCCTGCGTCTCGGTCACCGGCAGCCACAACCCGCCGGACTACAACGGCCTCAAGATGGTCATCGGCGGCACGACGCTGGCGCTCGACGCCATTCAGGATCTCAGGCGCCGCATCGAATCCGGCGACCTGAAGCACGGCCAGGGAACGCGCCGCAACGCCGACGTCAAGACCGCCTACGTCGACAAGATCGTCGCCGACGTCAAGCTCGCCCGCCCGCTGAAGATCGTCATGGACTGCGGCAACGGCGTCGCCGGCGCGGTCGCCCCCGAACTGTTCCGGCGCCTCGGCTGCGAGATCGTCCCGCTCTACTGCGAGGTCGATGGCAACTTCCCCAACCATCACCCGGACCCGTCGAAGCCGGAAAACCTCGCCGATGTCATCAAGGCCCTCCAGGAAACCGATGCCGAGATCGGCATCGCCTTCGACGGCGACGGTGACCGCCTCGGCGTCGTCACCAAGGACGGCGAGATCATCTACCCCGACCGCCAGCTGATGCTCTTCGCCGCCGATGTCCTGTCACGCGTACCGGGCGGCCAGATCATCTACGACGTCAAGTGCACCCGCCTGCTCGCCCCGTGGATCAAAAAGCACGGCGGCGTGCCGCTGATGTGGAACACCGGCCACGCACTGGTCAAGGCCAAGCTCAAGGAAACCGGCGCCCCCCTGGCCGGCGAGATGTCCGGCCACACCTTCTTCAAGGAGCGCTGGTACGGCTTCGACGACGGCCTGTATACCGGCGCCCGCCTGCTGGAAATCCTGTCGCGTGCAACCGACGTCAATGCGCCGCTGAAGGCGCTGCCGAATTCGCCGTCGACCCCGGAGCTCAACATCAAGATGGCCGAAGGCGAACCCTTCGCGCTGATCGACAAGCTCAAGGCCCAAGGCAGTTTTGCCGGCGCCGCCGAGATCATCACCATCGATGGCGTCCGTGTCGAATACGCCGACGGCTTCGGCCTCGCCCGCCCGTCGAACACGACGCCGGTCGTCGTGCTGCGCTTCGAGGCCGACGACGCCGCCGCGCTGGAACGCATCCAGGCCGGCTTCCGCCAGGCATTGACCGCCGTCTGGCCGGGCATCCAGCTGCCGTTCTGACGTCCGCCGCGTTACAAAACAACGACAGTCGCGCCACAATCGGTCGGCGCGACTGTCGCTAGAATGGGTATGCTGCAATCGGGACACACATTCGGGAAAGCGATGAACACGTCTGAAGAATCACTGAAATTCCGCCAGTTCCACACCAGCCTCGGCGGCCCGCCGCCGGGTCCGTTGGCCAAGGTCGCGGCCTTCGTGCTGGGGACGATCATGATGATCGCCGCCTTCATGTTTTCGCTGGTCGCCTTGGCCGTCGTCGCAGTCGGCGCCGTCGTCGCCGGCACCTGGTTCTGGTGGAAGACGCGTGCCGTGCGCCGCCAGATCCGCGAACAGATGGCGGCGCAAAGGCAGCAGGGCGCGTACACCGAACGACGCCCCGCCGACGGCTACATCATCGAAGGCGAAGCGGTACGTGAAAGCGAACCGGCACATGCGCCGGACCAGCGCCTGACGAGCTGACCCGGCCCAAGTCAGCCGGCGGCGCGCGCCGCCAGCCAGTCGCGCACCGCGAAGCCGGTGCCGTAATCCCAGGCTTTCAGACGTTCCGGCTCGATCAACCGGATCTCGGCCAGTTCCTCGTTGAGGGCGATCTCCCCCGCCGCCACGACGTGGTAGGCGATGAGCAGCTGGTTCTTCTGCGGGAAAGGATAGAGACCGATCAGGTCGACCGCCGTCGCGGCGAGCCCCAACTCCTCCGCGACTTCGCGCGCCACCGCCTGGTCCGGCGTTTCATCGCGCTCGAGGAAGCCGGTCACCAGCCCGAAGGCCTTTTCCGGCCACGCGACATTGCGCGCCAGGAGCATGCGCCCGCCGTACTCGACGAGCGCCGCGACGACCGGCACCGGGTTGTCCCACAGCACGAAGCCGCAGACGTCATCCGGACAGGTCGGGCGCATCAGCCCGCCGGCCTCGCGCCGTACCAGTCCGGCGCCGCACTGCGGGCAGTAGCGATAGTCGCTCAAGGACTCAGCGCAGCTTGGGATTCAGCGAACCCCGGTTGTACTCCTTGTCGCCCGGCATGACCGTGCGGCCGACGCCGAACAGGCCGCCCTGCGCACCCTCCGGGCGCGTCTGGTTTTCGGGATAGGCGGCCGCCTTCTGCTGCGCTGCGGCGGCCTTCGCCGCATCGACGTATTCCCAGCGGCCGTTCGGAAAAAGCCGCACCCTTTCGCCGTCGACCGTAACCGCCTCGAGCGGCGTGCGGTCCAGCTCCGCGGCGTGAACGCCCGCCGCCACCAGGCCGAGCAGAAGAACGAACAGCGCCTTGCTCACAGCTTGCCCTCGATCCAGCCCGGCACCGAAGCCAGCGCCGCCGCCAGGTTTTCCGGCTGCGTGCCGCCGGCCTGCGCCATGTCCGGCCGGCCGCCGCCCTTGCCGCCGACCTGCTGGGCGACCATGTTGACCAGTTCGCCGGCCTTGACCTTGCCGGTCAGGTCGGCGGTGACGCCGGCGATCAGCGTGACCTTGCCGTCGGCGACCGAAGCCAGCACGACGGCCGCCGACTTCAGCTTGTCCTTGAGCTTGTCCATCGTTTCGCGCAGCGCGGTGATGTCGGCGCCATCGAGCGTCGCGGCCAGCACCCTAGCCCCCTTGACGGTGGCGGCCTGGTTGACCAGGTCGTCGCCCTGCGCCGAGGCCAGCTTGCCCTTGAGAGCGGTCAGTTCGCGTTCGAGCTTCTTCACCTGGTCGAGCACCGCCAGCACGCGGCCGTGGACCTCCCTGGGCAGCACCTTGAGGGTGCCGGCGACGCCGCCGAGCGCGGTTTCCATGTCCTGCATGTAGTGCAGCGCGTTGTCGCCGGTGACCGCCTCGACCCGGCGCACGCCGGCCGCGACGCCGCCCTCGGCGGTAATCGAGAAGAGCCCGATGTCGCCGGTGCGGCCGACGTGCGTGCCGCCGCACAGTTCGCGCGAGCTGCCGATGTCGAGCACGCGCACCTCGTCGCCGTACTTCTCGCCGAAGAGCATCATGGCGCCCAGCTTCTGGGCTTCGGCGATCGGCAGGACGCGGCATTCGGTCGCCGTGTTGGCGAGGACCTCGGCATTGACGATGTTTTCGACCCTGCGGATTTCCTCGTCGCTCAACGGCTGGTTATGGACGAAGTCGAAACGGGTCTTGTCCGGATCGACCTGCGAGCCCTTCTGCTGCACATGGTCGCCGAGGACTTCGCGCAGCGCCTTGTGCAGCAGGTGGGTCGCCGAATGGTTGCGCATCGTGCGCTGGCGGGCGAGGACGTCGACCCGGGCCGTAACACCGTTGCCGACGGACAGCGTCCCGGTCTTGACGATGCCGTGGTGGCCGAACACCGTGGCCTGGATCTTCTGCGTGTCCTCGACGGCGAAGATGCCATGTACCGACTGCAGCGCGCCGCGGTCGCCGACCTGGCCGCCGGATTCGGCGTAGAACGGCGTGTCGTCGAGGACGACGACGCCCATTTCGCCCTCGTTCAACTGGTTGACCGCAACCCCGTCCCGGTACAGGGCCAGGACGTTGGCCTTGGTTTCCAGCGTGTCGTAGCCATGGAAGATGGTGGCCGGACCGTCGTATTCGAGATTGGCGGCCATCCTGAACTTGCCGGCGGCACGCGCCTGTTCCTTCTGGCGGGCCATCGCCGCGTCGAAGGCGGCGGCGTCGACGGTGACCTTGCGCTCGCGGCAGATGTCCTGCGTCAGGTCGAGCGGGAAACCGTAGGTGTCGTGCAGCTTGAAGGCGGTTTCGCCGTTGAAGACGCCGCCTTCCGGCAGCGACTTCAATTCGCCTTCGAGGATGGCCATGCCGTGCTCGATGGTCTCGAAGAAGCGGTCTTCCTCCTGCTTCAGCGTCGCCATCACCTTGGCCTGGTGCTGCGCCAGCTCGGGATAGGCCATGCCCATCTCGGCAACCAGGTCGGGCACCATCCGGTGGAAGAAGGCGGCGCGGGCGCCGAGCTTGTAGCCGTGGCGGATGGCGCGGCGGATGATGCGGCGCAGGACGTAGCCGCGGCCTTCGTTGCCCGGGATGACGCCATCGGCGAGCAGGAAGGAGCAGGCACGTATGTGGTCGGCGAGCACCTTGAGCGACGGGCTGTCCATGTCGGCATCGCTGGTTTCACGGGCGGCGGCCTTGAGCAGCGCCTGGAAGAGGTCGATCTCGTAGTTGGCGTGCACGCCCTGCAGCACCGCCGAAATGCGCTCGAGGCCCATTCCGGTGTCGACCGAGGGCTTGGGCAGCGGATGCATGACGCCGGCTTCATCGCGGTTGAACTGCATGAAGACGTTGTTCCAGATCTCGATGAAACGGTCGCCGTCTTCCTCGGGCGATCCCGGGGGGCCGCCCCAGTGCTGCGGGCCGTGGTCGTAGAAGATCTCGGTGCACGGGCCGCAGGGGCCGGTGTCGCCCATCATCCAGAAATTGTCGGAGGCGTAGCGGGCGCCCTTGTTGTCGCCGATGCGGATGACGCGCTCGACCGGCACGCCGATTTCCTTGGTCCAGATGTCGTAGGCCTCGTCGTCCTCCGCGTAGACGGTGACCGTCAGCTTGTCCTTGGGCAGCTTGTAGACCTCGGTCAGCAACTCCCAGGCGTACTTGATGGCATCGCGCTTGAAATAGTCGCCGAAGCTGAAGTTGCCGAGCATCTCGAAGAAGGTGTGGTGGCGCGCGGTGTAGCCGACGTTCTCGAGGTCGTTGTGCTTGCCGCCGGCGCGCACGCATTTCTGCGAGGTCGTCGCCCGGCTGTAGGGCCGCTTGTCGAAACCGAGGAAGACGTCCTTGAACTGGTTCATGCCGGCGTTGGTGAACAGCAGCGTCGGGTCATCGTGCGGCACCAGCGAGCTGGACGCCACGATCTGGTGGCCCTTGGAGGCGAAGAAGTCGAGGAACTGCTGGCGGATTTCGGAGCTTTTCATGGGCTGGCGGCCTCAAGGGGGTAATTCGAAACCTTCGATTTTAAGAGAAAAAGCTACCGGCTTCGCAGCCGCCGGCCTTCCCGCTATGCAAAAAGATCGAGGCGATCGGTAAACAGCGCGCTGACGCCGCGCGCGAAGAGCGTTTTTGCCTGTTCCGGAGCGTTGACCGTGTAGCACAGCACGGGAATGTCATGCGCCCGGGCCTCGGCCAGCACCTCGTCGCGCAGGAGGTCGGCGTCACAGTGCAGCGAGACGGCCTGCAGACGCCGCAGCTGCGCCAGCCAGTCGGCCGGCGGCGCCTCGAACAGGACGCCGCGCGGAATTGCCGGCGCCCGGTCGCGGGCCACGGCGAGCGCTTCGAGGGAAAACGATGAGAGCAGCGGCTGCACCTCGGCCCCCCGCCACAGGTCGGCAGTGAGCCCGGCGACGACTTCGGCCGTCGCCACCTCGTGGCCGGTTGCCGGCTTGATCTCGACATTGGCCAGCAGGCCCAGTTCGCGGCAGAGCGCCGCGGCTTCGGCAAAACGGGGAATGCGCTCGCCATCGCCGGCATCGAGCGCGAAAAGAACGGCATCCGGGGTGTCGCAGACGCGGCCGGCGCCGTCGGTCGTGCGCTCCAGGGTTTCGTCGTGGATCAGGATCGGCGTGCCGTCGGCCGAGAGCATCACGTCGAATTCGACCGCCCGGTAGCCGAGCCTGGCCGCCAGGCGAATGCCGGCCAGGGTGTTCTCGGGTGCCAGGCTGCCGCCACCGCGATGGGCGATCCAGCGCGGCAGCGGAAGCGACATCAGAAGGGCTGCGCCTTCTTCAGCGCCGGCTTGGCGGCGAGCACCGCGTTGCCGCGCCCCACCGCCTTGTCCAGAGCCGCCTTCGACGGCTCCTTGTCGGACCAGGCCAGTTCGAGTTCCTCATTGGCGATGACGCGCAGGGGATCGATATCCGAAACGTGGACCATCGGCGTATCGCTCGCGCCCTTCAGCGACGCGTAGGCAGCCTGCAGCGCCTGGTCGCCGTCCTGCAGCAGCTTGCTGCGCGCGGCGGCGCGGGCGGCGGCGGTCATCGGCAGGCCACCATAGCTGCGCACCAGCTCGATCTGGTTGTCCGGCGCCAGCAGGAAGGAGACGAACTTCGCCGCCTGCTTGTACTCGGCCGGCGAGCGCCCGGCACCGACCCACAGCGAGGCACCGTCGGCCAGGGACGGCCGGCGGCCGCCATAGACATCGTCATGGAAAGGCATCGGCGCGACGCCCAGTTCGACGCCCCGGGCATCGCGGAAGTCGATGTGCTCGCGCGAATCGGTGGTGATCATGGCGCACTCGCCGGCATGGAACTTCTTGCTGGCTTCGTCGCCGCGGCCGAACAGCTTGAAGTAGTTGGCCTTGGTCCACGTCGCCATCATCGCCACGTGCTTGACCTGAGGCAGGCCATTGAAGGCCAGCTGGCCCTTGTCCGTCGCCGGCAGCCCGGAAACGGCGCTGACGTTGTCGACATGCACCCAGACCGGCCACGCCGTGGTGTAGGGGCAGGCGTAGCCGGCATCCTGCAGCTTGTCGAGCATGCCCTGCATTTCGAACCAGGTCTTCGGCGGCTGATCCGGGTCCAGCCGTGCCTTGCGGAAGGCGTTCTTGTTGTAGAACAGCACGGGGGTCGAGTAGAGCACCGGCAAGGCGACCAGGCGGCCCTTGGCATCGACGACATTGGCCTTGAGATCGGTGGACAGGCCGCTGGTATCCAGCTTGACGCCTGCCTTGGCCATCATCTCGTGCAGCGGAACGAAATACTTCGCCTGGCTGAGCACCTCGCTCATCTCCTGGCGACGCACCAGATTCAGGCCGGCCGGCTTGTCGCCCTTCTCGAGCCGCACCAGCTTCAGGTTGCTGCCGGTTTCCTTGTTGAAGCGGTCGACGAACGCCTGCAGGCTCTTCTCGCCATCGGCGCTCAGGTTGTGCGCCAGTTCGAATTCGGCCGCGGTGGCAGTCGGGGCAGCTTCCTGTTTGGGGGCAGGCTTGGCGGCAGGCTTGGCAGCCAGCGCAGGAAAGGCCAGGGCCAGGCCGACGGCGATCACCAGGGGGCGAAGGGAATGCGACATAGGTACTCCAGGGGGCGAAAAATTTGGATTATAGCGCCCGATCCGGCGGCGTGAAGCACCATGCCAAATACCACGCCGCCCCCTGGCCGGTAGCCGGCAGGCACCCCGTTTTCCGGGCAGGCGAAGTCCTCTCTGTGCGGCAAAACCGGCCGCCCGGTGACAGCCGGCAGCATGGCGTCGCGAAAAATCGCATTTCGTTATTTACATACATACACGAATGTATGTAAAATCCGCCCATCGTCAATCCTGCGGGCCGCGCGGCCCTGACCGAAAGCCACTTCCGGAGCCCCGACATGCCCTCATCCCACGCCCTCCCGCACTGTTTCCCGAATGCCCTGCTGCTTCCCGCTCTGGTAAGCGCCGCGTTGCTGCTCGGCGCCTGTTCCAAGACGGAAGCGCCGCCCAAGGCAGGCGGCGCGCTGCCGGTCACGGTGCTGGAGATGCAGCCGCGCAGCGTGCCGAACGCGGTCGAGATCGTCGCCCAGACCGAAGGGGCCAAGGAAACCGAAGTGCGCGCCCGCGTCGGCGGCATCCTGATGAAGCAGCTGTACCAGGAAGGGATGCCGGTCAAGGCCGGCCAGCCGCTGTTCCAGATCGACCGCGCGCCCTACGAGATCGCCCATGCCGAGGCCAAGGCCAAGGCTGACCAGGCGGCACGGGAACTGGCGCGGCTGAAGAAGCTGGTCGACATCCAGGGCGTCAGCCGCAAGGAATACGATGACGCGATCAGCGCCAATGAACTGGCCCAGGCAGCCCTGCGCCAGGCGCAGCTGAATCTGTCGTGGACCACCGTCACAGCGCCGGTGGACGGCGTTTCCGGACGCGCCGCCAAGTCGGTCGGCAACCTGGTGAGCGTCGGCGCCGACAGCCTGCTGACCTCGGTCTACCAGAACGACCCGATGTGGGTGCGCTTCAGCATGTCAACCAACGAAGCCGAGCGTCTGCCGGGCGGTCGCCTGACACCGGACACGGTGACCGGCGTCGAACTGGTTTTGCCGGACGGCAGCGTCTCCCCGGTCAAGGGCAAGCTGAACTTTCTGGCCAGCACCATCGACCCGACGCTGGGCACCCGCCAGTTGCGCGCCGAATTCAGGAATACGGACGGCCGCCTGCTGCCCGGCCAGTTCGTGCGCATCCGCCTGCTCGCCGGCGAGCAGGACGGCATTTTCCTGGTGCCGCAGAGCGCGGTGATCCAGAGCGAGCAGGGCAACCTGGTGATGACCGCCGACGCCGAGAACAAGGTGGCGCCGCGCCCGGTGAAGACCGGCGAGTGGTTCGGCAAGGACTGGATCGTCCTCGACGGCCTCAAGGCCGGCGACAAGGTGATCGTCGACAACCTGATGAAGCTCAGGCCCGGCGCGCCGGTCGATCCGCACCCGCCGGCACCGCCGGCCGGCGCGCCGGAAGCAGCGAAGCCGGCGCAGAAGTAGGGAGCGGCCATGTCGAAATTCTTCATCAACCGGCCGATCTTCGCCTCGGTCGTCTCGATCATCATCGTCATCGCCGGGCTGGTCGCCTCGCAGGTGCTGCCGATCGCCCAGTATCCGCAGATCGCCCCGCCGACGGTGATGATCACCGCCACCTACCCGGGCGCCTCGGCCGAAACGCTGGCGCGCACCGTCGCCGCGCCGATCGAGGAGCAACTGAACGGGGTCGAGAACCTCTCCTATTTCACCTCGTCGGCGTCGGCCAACGGCACGGTCAGCATCACCGCGACCTTCGAGGTCGGCACCAACGTCGACATCGCCTCGGTCAACGTCAATAACCGGGTCAAGGCCGCCGAGCCGCGCCTGCCGGAAGAAGTGCGGCGCAACGGGGTGATCGTCCAGAAGCGCTCGAACGACATCCTGCAGGTGGTCGCGCTGGATTCCGAGAAGGGGCGCTACAACACCCTTTTTCTCTCCAACTACGCCAGCCTCAACATCGTCGACGAACTGAAGCGGGTCAAGGGCGTCGGCGACGTCACCATCTTCGGCGCCCAGGACTACTCGATGCGCGTCTGGTTGAAGCCGGACCGCATGGCCCAGCTCGGCCTGACGACGAGCGACGTGTCGAACGCCATCAAGATCCAGAACGCCCAGAACGCGGCCGGCAAGATCGGCCAGGAACCGGCGCCCGGCGACCAGCAGCTGGTCTACACGGTGACCGCCAAGGGCCGCCTGCTGACTCCCGAGGAGTTCGGCAACATCGTCATCCGCGCCAGCGGCCCGGGCGGCGTGCTGCGCCTCAAGGACATCGCGCGCATCGAACTCGGTGCCTACAGCTACGACCAGCAGGTCACGCTGGACGGCCAGCCGACCATCGCCATGGGCGTCTTCCTGCAGACCGGCGCCAACGCGCTGGAAGTGGCCGAGAAGGTGCGCGGCAAGATGGAGGAGCTCAAGAAGAAATTCCCGGAAGGCATGGGCTACGTCATCCCCTTCGACACCACGCGCTTCGTCTCGGCCTCGATCAACGAGGTCGTCAAGACCCTGGTCGAGGCCATGCTGCTGGTCCTCGCCGTCGTCTTCATCTTCCTGCAGAACTGGCGGGCGACGCTGATCCCGATGGTCGCCGTGCCGATCTCGCTGATCGGCACCTTCGCCGGCCTCTGGCTGTTCGGCTTCTCGATCAACACGCTGACGCTGTTCGCGATGGTGCTGGCGATCGGCATCGTCGTCGACGACGCCATCGTCGTGCTGGAAAACGTCGAGCGCCTGATGTCCGAGGAAAAGCTGCCGCCGCGCCAGGCCGCCATCAAGGGCATGCGGGAAGTCCAGGGCGCGGTCATCGCCACCACCCTGGTGCTGGTCGCGGTCTTCGTGCCGGTCGCTTTCCTCGGCGGCATCGCCGGCCAGCTCTACAAGCAGTTCGCCGTAACCGTCGCGGTGTCGGTGGCGCTCTCCAGCGTCGTCGCGCTGACCCTGACGCCAGCCCTGTGCGCCGTCGTTCTCAAGGTGCAGCATGGCGAGAACAAGTTCTTCGCGCCCTTCAACCGGCTGTTCGAGCGGCTCACCCGCGCCTACATCGGCGTCGTCCGTCTGACCCTCAAGCACAGCATCGTCGTCGCCCTGCTCTTCGCCCTCGTGATCGGGTCAGTCGTCGCCTTCTTCCGCGTCATCCCCGGAAGCTTCGTGCCGGCCGAGGACCAGGGCTACCTGATTTCGGCGCTGATGCTGCCGGACGGCGCGACGCTCAAGCGCACCGCGACCACCGGCGAGAACATGCGCCAGATGGTCGCCGCCGACCCGGCGGTCAAGCACACCTTCGTCGTCTCCGGCTTCGACCTGATCGGCGGCGGCAACAAGCCGAACGCCGGCACCATGTTCATCCCGCTGCACGACTGGAGCGAGCGCGAGGCCAAGGCGCAGGACCTGGCCGGCAAGTTCATGGGCTTCGGCATGATGCAGCCGGACGGCCTCGGCCTCGTCTTCAACCCGCCGCCCATCATGGGCCTCGGCACCGCCGGCGGCTTCGAGGTCTATGTCCAGAACCGCGTCGACGGCGACGCCAGGAAGCTCGACGAAGTGGTCAAGAACTTCATGGCCGAACTGCAGAAACACCCGGAATTCACCCGCGTCTCGACCTTCTTCCGTCCGACCGTGCCGCAGCTCTTCGTCGAGGTCGACGAGCCGAAGGCGCTGGCCCTCGGCATCCCGCTCGACTCCGTCTATTTGACGCTGCAGAGCACGATGGGCGCGCTCTACGTCAACGACTTCAACAAGGCCGGCCGTGTCTATCGCGTCCAGTTGCAGGCCGAGGCGGACTACCGCATGAAGCCGGAGGACATCGGCAAGGTCTACGTGCGCAGCGCGACCAGCAACGCGATGATCCCGCTCTCCGCGATCGCCTCGGTCAAGCGCGTCGTCGGCCCCGAACAGGTCGAGCGCTTCAACGGCTTCGTCGCCGCCAAGGTGATGGGCGACAGCAAACCCGGCGTCAGTTCCGGCGATGCAATAAAGATCGTCGAGGAAGTCGCCGCCGCCACGCTGCCGACAGGCTACGAAATTTCGTGGACCGGCCAAGCCTTCCAGGAAAAGCGTTCCGCTGGCTCGTCGTTCCAGGCCTTCGCCTTCGCCATCATCATGGTCTTCCTGATCCTCGCCGCGCAGTACGAGAAATGGTCGCTGCCGCTGGCCGTCGTCATGGCCGTGCCCTTCGCGCTGATCGGCGCCCTGACGGCGATCTGGGTACGCGGCATGCCGAATGACATCTACTTCCAGATCGGCCTCGTCGTGCTGATCGGCCTGGCGTCGAAGAACGCCATCCTGATCGTCGAGTTCGCCGCCCAGAAGTACGCCGAGGGCAAGAGCGTCGTCGATGCCGCGCTCGAAGGCGCCCGCCTGCGCTTCCGGCCGATCATCATGACCTCGCTCGCCTTCGTCCTCGGCGTCTTCCCGCTGGTGAAGGCCACCGGCGCCGGCGCCGCCGCCCGCCAGTCGATGGGTACCGGCGTCTTCGGCGGCATGCTCGCCGCCACCTTCATCGCCACCCTCTTCATCCCGCTCTTCTTCAAGTGGCTGGAACGCGGCGAGCAGAAACTGCCCGCTGGCGACGAGCACGCCGACCAGACGGAGGAAAACTGACATGTCCGCGCGTAACAAGCTCCCCGTGAAAATCGGCCTTTTTTCGGCGTTGACCGCAACCGTCCTCCTCGCCGGCTGCGCCGTCGGCCCCGACTACGCCCGGCCGTCCTCGACCCTGCCCGAGGACTATAGCCAGGCCGCCCCCGAGGCGCGCGCCGCGGCGCCGGTCAATCCCGAATGGTGGCAGCTGTTCGGCGATGCCGATCTGAACGCCCTCGTCGACCAGGCGCTGGCCGCCAACCAGGACCTGCAGGCCGCCATCGCCCGCCTCGAAGCGGCCGAAGCCGGCGCCCGCGAGGCAGGCGCCGCCTACTACCCGGCGCTCGACCTCGGCGCCGCCGGCAGCCGCAACCGGATCAGCGGCGAAACCTACAGCGGCCAGAAATCCGGCGCCGCCATCTACGACAACCGCCGCGCCGCGCTGGCGCTCAGCTACGAGCTCGACGTCTGGGGCCGCATCCGGCGCCAGAACGAGGCGGCCGGGGCCGAGGCGCTGGCCAGCCGCTTCGCGCGCGACAGCGTGCGCCTGACGCTGATCGGCCAGGTCACCAACGAATACCTGGCGCTGCGCAGCCACGACGCCGAAATCGCCGTCAGTCAGGAGACCGTGGCCTCGCGCGAGCAGACCCTGCGCATCGTCCGGGCGCGCCTCGACGCCGGCTCCTCGTCGGCGCTCGAGCTGGCCCAGGCCGAGAATTCGCTCGCCACGGCGCAGTCGCAGCTGAGCCAGCTCAAGCGCCTGCGCAGCCTCTCGGAAAACCAGCTCGCCCTGCTCACCGGTCAGCCCGGGCTGCGCATCGCCGCCGGCGACTTCGCCCGCCTGCCGTTGCCGCCGACGCCCCCGGCCGGCCTCCCGTCCACCCTGCTCGAAGCGCGTCCCGACGTCCGCCAGGCCGAGGAAAAGCTGGTTGCCGCCAACGCCCGCATCGGCGTCGCCAAGGCCGCCTACTTCCCGACCATCAGCCTGACCGGCCTCTACGGCGGCGAGAGCCTCACCCTCTCCAACCTGACCGGCGGCAGCGCCACCATCTGGTCGGCGGCTCTCGGCCTCGCCATGCCCATTTTCGACGGCGGCCGCATCGGCGCCCGCGTCGACCAGGCGACGGCGACCCAGAAGGAAACCCTGGCCCTGTACCGTAAGACGATGCAGACCGCCTTCAAGGAAGTGAATGACGCGCTGGCCAGCCTGCGCGAGATGGCCGCCGAGGAAACCGCCAACATCGCCCAACTGGAAGCCGCCCGGCGCGCGTTGAAGTTATCGCAGGCGCGCTACGAAGCCGGCTATTCGGGTTTTCTCGAAGTGCTCGATGCACAACGCACGACAAACGTTGCACAATTGACTTATTTGAACAGCCGCAAGAACCGGCTCGGCGCCGCGGTCGACCTGTTCAAGGCACTTGGCGGCGGCTGGCGCGAAGACGCCTGAGCGGCGCCGGCAGGCAGCAGGGAGAGAGACAAATGGTCAGAAGAACCAAGGAAGATGCGCAGGAAACGCGCAACCGCATTCTCGACACGGCCGTCGAGGTGTTCAACCGCCAGGGCGTCGCGCAGACGTCGCTGAACGACGTCGCCAGGGAAGCCGGCGTCACGCGCGGGGCGATCTACTGGCATTTCGCCAACAAGGTCGCCATGTTCGACGCGATGATCGAACGCCTGGTCTGCCCGTTGATGTTCAACGCCGCCGATCGCGACGCACGACTGGCCGCCGACCCGCTCGGCTTCATCCGCGCCGCCACCGACGAATTCATCGGCATGATGCTGAACGACGCCAGCTTTCGCCGCGTCTTCGAGATTTTCTGGCACAAGTGCGAATACGTCGGCGAAATGGCCAACCTGCGCGACTCGCACCTCGAAGAGGGCGAAAACCACATCGACATCTTGCAGCGCGCCTTCGCCCTCGCCCAGGAAAAGGGGCTGATGAACCGCCTGCTGACGCCGCATCAGGCGACCATCGGGCTGATCGGCCAGGTCGACGGCCTGCTCTTCAACTGGACCAAGAATCCCGACATGTTCCCACTGGCGAGTTACGCCCCGTGCATTCTCGACGCCTGGTTCCGCGGGCTTACCGCTCCCGTCGACGCCGCTTAGCGGCATCCCGCCCGGGCGCCGGGCAAATCGGCGGATCGGGGCGCGACAGGCGTATAATGCTGCCCCATGTCTGAAATCAATACGTTAGCTGGCGACGCTGCCAGCACACCGGCTGCCGAAGCCGCCCCCGAAATCACCTTCGCCGACCTCGGCCTGGCGCCCGAACTGCTGCGCGCCGTCACCGACGAGGGCTATACCAAGCCGACGCCGATCCAGGCCAAGGCCATTCCGCTGGTCATCAGCGGCAAGGACATCATGGGCGGGGCACAAACCGGCACCGGCAAGACCGCTGCCTTCACGCTGCCCATCCTGCAGCGCATCCTGCCCTTCGCCAGCAGCAGCCCGTCGCCGGCCAAGCACCCGGTACGCGCGCTGATCCTCGCCCCGACCCGCGAACTGGCCCTGCAGGTCTACGAGTCGGTCAAGGCCTACAGCAAGCACACGCCGATCCGCGCCATGTGCGCCTTCGGCGGCGTCGACATCAAGCCGCAGATCGCCGAACTGAAGAAGGGCGTCGAGATACTCGTCGCCACGCCGGGGCGGCTCCTCGACCACGTCGAGAACAAGAGCGTCAGCTTCAACTCGGTGCAGGCGCTGGTTCTCGACGAAGCCGACCGCATGCTCGACATGGGCTTCATCCCCGACGTCACGCGCATCCTCAAGATGCTGCCGGCCCAGCGCCAGAGCCTGCTCTTCTCGGCGACCTTCTCGGAGGAGATCAAGAAGCTGGCCGACTCCATGCTGCAGTCACCGGTGCTGGTCGAGGTCGCCCGCCGCAATCAGGTGTCCGAAACCATCACCCACCGCGTCCATCCGGTTTCCGAATACGGCAAGCGCGGACTGCTGACCAAATTGCTCAAGTCCGGCGACATCCGCCAGTGCATCGTCTTCATGCGCACCAAGCAGGGCTGCTCGCGCCTGACGCGCGAACTGCAGCGCGCCGGCATCAAGGCCGACGCCATCCACGGCGACAAGAGCCAGCTCGACCGCATCAAGGCGCTCGAAGCCTTCAAGGGCGGCGAAACGCACGCCCTGATCGCCACCGACGTCGCTGCGCGCGGCCTCGACGTCGACGACCTGCCCTACGTCATCAACTACGAATTGCCGCACACGCCGGAAGACTACGTGCACCGCATCGGCCGCACCGGCCGGGCCGGCAAGATGGGCAACGCCATTTCACTGGTCAGCGCGCACGAGGTCGGTTACCTGGTCGATATCGAGAAGCTGATCAAGCGCCCGATCGAGCAGATCGAGGTCGCCGGCTTCGAGCCGGAACCGGAATACGAATACCCCCCGGGCAACCGGAAAAGACGCGGCGCGCCGCCGCCCCCGAAGGCGCCGCTGGCCAGCCGGCCGGAGCGCTCCGAGCGTGGCGAACGCCGGGCCCCGCGGCGCAATCCGATGATCGCCGCCGACGGCTTCGATTTCAGCAAGCCCTACGAAGACAACGGGCCGCGCGGCGAGGTGCCGGATTCGCCCAAGGCACCGGCCAAGCCGGACCCGCACAAGCCGAAACGCGTCGTCGCGGCGCTGCTCGGCGGCCTCGGCCGACGCTGAACGCTGCTACTGGCGCGTCGCCGCCGCGGCCTGCGCGGCAACGCCGGTGGCGAGCGGGATTTCCTTGACCTTGATGATGACCAGCGACACGTTGTCGCCGACGCCGCCGGCGCGAACGCGCGCCTGGTCGATCAGGATTTCCGAGGCGCGGCGCGCCGAATTCCCGGCGATCACCTGCGCCATCTCGGCTTCCTCGAAATAGGGCCAGAGGCCGTCGGAACACAGCATGAAGGCGTCGCCGTCGGTCAGGTCGTCGGCCTCGCCGAAGGCGAGCTTCGGCTCTTCCTTGCCGCCCAGCGAGGTGATCAGCACATTGCGGTTGGGGTGGGTCAGGGCCTGCTCGGGCGTGATGCGCCCGATCGAAACCAGGTGCTCGACATAGGAATGATCGACGCTGCGGAACAGCATTTCCGGGCCGCGGAAGCGATAGACCCGGCTGTCGCCGCAATGCCCCCAGGTCACCTTGCCCGGCTGCAGCAGGAGCATGACGACCGTGCTGTGCGGGTCCTTCTCGTTGATGAAACGCGAGGCGCGGATCATCGAATGCGCTTCGAGCATGCTGTTTTCGAGCAGGATGCGCGACGATTCCAGGGACGGCGCGAAGTGTTCCAGGCTGGTCTTGGCGGTGTGGATCACCTGCTCGGCGGCCAGCGCGCCGCCGGCATGGCCGCCCATGCCGTCGGCCACCACGGCCAGCGCGACGCCGCGCTGCCGCGAATGCGGCAGGATGGCCACGCGATCCTGCTGTTCCTTGCGATCCCCCTGGTGCTGTGCGGCGCACGCATCGACTGTTATTGGCATTGCTTTTCCCTTTCGGCGGGGAGATTAGCACGAAAGGCATATCCGCTGCAGCGGCAATGGCCGCGCCTGCTCGCCTCCGTCATACCGCCGTCAGGCCAGCGCCTCGTCGATCAGTTCGATCCAGTGCCGCACCGGCAGCACGCTGCCGGCCTGCAGGTGGGTCAGGCAGCCGATGTTGGCGGTGGCGATGACGAGCGGCGAATTCGCCGTCAACGCGGCCAGCTTGTTGTTGCGCAGACGCAACGACAGCTCGGGCTGGAGCACGGAATAGGTGCCGGCCGAACCGCAGCACAGGTGACCGTCGGCGACCGGAACCAGCGCGTAGCCGGCGGCCGCCAGCAGCCCCTCGACGACGCCGCGGATCTGCAGGCCGTGCTGCAGGGTGCAGGGCGCGTGGAAGGCCAGCTTGCCGCGCGTCCCGGGCGCGGCTGCGAGCTTCGCCTGCAGGCGTTCCCGCTCGGCGGCGACGATTTCCGCCGGGTCGCGGCACAGGGCGCTGATTTTGGCCGCCTTTTCGGCGTAGACCGCGTCATCGGCCAACGCATGGCCGTAATCCTTCACCTGCACACCGCAGCCCGAGGCCGTGACGACGATGGCCTCGACGCCGGCCGCGACATGTGGCCACCAGGCGTCGATGTTGCGCCGCATGTCGTCGCGGGCGGCTTCCTGGTCGTTGAGATGAAAGCGCACGGCGCCGCAGCAGGCGGCCTTGCCCTCCTCGAACAGTTCGATACCCAGCCGGTCGAGCACGCGGGCCGTCGCCGCGTTGATGTTGGGCGCCAGTGTCGGCTGCACGCAGCCGGCCAGCGCCAGCATGCGCCGCGCATGGCCGGCCGCGGCCGGCCACGGGCGGGCGGCGCCCGACACCTCGGGCGGCAGCTTGTCGGCCAGCCCCGACGGCAGCAGCGGGCGCAGCATCTGGCCGAGCCTGACCGCCGGACCGAACAGCCCCGGGCGCGTCACGGTTTCGCGCAAAGCCCAGCGCGTCAGCGCGTCGCCGCCCTGGCGCGGCAGTTTTTCCTCGACGACCTGGCGGCCGATGTCGAGCAGGTGGCTGTACTTGACCCCGGACGGGCAGGTCGTTTCGCACGAGCGGCAGGTCAGGCAGCGGTCGAGGTGCAGGCGCGTCTTCTCGGTGACCGGCTTGCCCTCCAGCACCTGCTTGATCAGATAGATGCGGCCGCGCGGTCCGTCGAGCTCGTCGCCGAGCAGCTGGTAGGTCGGGCAGGTGGCGGTGCAGAAACCACAGTGCACGCAGGTGCGCAGGATCGCCTCGGCTTCCTTGCCGGCCGGGGTGTCGCGGATGAAATCGGCGAGTTTCGTGTCCATCAGAATTCGGCGTAGAGGCGACCGGGGTTGAGGATGCCGCGCGGGTCGAAGGTCTTCTTGAGCCGCCGGTGAAGCGCCAGCATGGCCGGCGCCAGCGGGGCGAAGGCGCCCTCGCGGCAGCGCAGCGACTCCGGCGCGCGGTAGAGCACGGCATGGCCGCCGAGGCGCGCCGCCGCGCCGCGCACCGCCGCCAGTTCGCCGGCGTACCAGCGCTGGGCGCCGCCCCATTCGATGGCGCGCAGGCCGTCGAGCCCGGCATCTGGCGCGGTTGACGGCAAGGCCAGGCGCCACAGCGGCTGGCCGGCGAACGCCGGATGCGTCTGTTCGCGCACGGAAATCCAGTGTTTTTCGGCGTCGACCGCAACCGCCCCGCCCAGCTTGCCGCGCGCCGCCTCGACCGCCGCGTGCGCCCCGGAAAGGCGCAGCCAGAGCTGCCCGTCGTGCCAGAACGAGGCCGACACCGGCAGCGGCTGGCCGCCCCACTGGTTGAGCCGGGCGACGGCCGCCGCGGCATCCAACTCGAAGACCAGCGTCGTCTCGGCGAGCGGGCGGGGCAGCACCTTGAGCGTCACCTCGGCCAGCACACCGAGCGTACCGAGGCTGCCGGCGAGCAGGCGCGAGACGTCGTAGCCGGCGACGTTCTTCATGACCTGGCCGCCGAAATCGAGCACCTGCCCGGTGCCGTCGACCAGCTTCACGCCGAGCACGAAGTCGCGCACCGACCCCGCCTGCTGCCGGCGCGGGCCGGCGAGCCCGGCGGCGACGCAGCCGCCGACCGTCGCGCCAGAGGAACCGGCAGTCGCGCTGCCGAAATGCGGCGGTTCGAAGGCCAGCATCTGCCCCTTTTCGGCCAGCGCCGCGTCGATCTCGGCGAGCGGCGTGCCGCAACGCGCGGTGATGTAGAGCTCGGTCGGCTCGTAGGCGACGATGCCGCGATAGCCGCCGACGTCGAGGACGTCGCCGGCCAGCATGCCGCCGTAAAAATCCTTGCTGCCGGCGCCGCGAATGCGCAGCGGCGCACGTTCGTCGTGCGCGACACCGATGGTGGCAACGATGTCGTCGAGCGTACGCGACGGCGTCATCAGAAGCGCTCCAGTTCGGGGAACTTCACGTCGCCATGATGCACGTGCATGCGCCCGTATTCGGCGCAGCGGTGCAGGCTGGGCACCGCCTTGCCGGGGTTGAGCAGGCCCGTCTCGTCGAAGGCCGCCTTGATGCGATGGAAAGCCTCCAGTTCCGGCGTCGCGTACTGCACACACATCTGGTTGATCTTCTCGACACCGACGCCGTGCTCGCCGGTGATCGAGCCGCCGAGCGCCACCGAGAGTTCGAGGATTTCGGCGCCGAAGGCCTCGGCGCGCTCCCATTCGCCGGGCTGGGCGGCGTCGTACATGATCAGCGGATGCAGGTTGCCGTCGCCGGCGTGGAAGACGTTGGCGCAGCGCAGGCCGTATTTCTTCTCCATGCCGGCGATGGCCGAGAGCATTTCGGCCAGGCGCTTCCTCGGAATCGTGCCGTCCATGCAGTAGTAATCCGGCGTGATGCGGCCGACCGCCGGGAAGGCCGCCTTGCGCCCTGCCCAGAAGCGCAGGCGCTCGGCTTCGGACTGCGAGACGCGGATGTCGCGCGCGCCGGCCGCCGTCAGCACCTCGGTGACGCGGGCGATTTCCTCGGCGACCTCTTCCGGCGTGCCGTCGGCTTCGCAGAGCAGGATGGCCGCCGCCTCGAGGTCGTAGCCGGCCTTGACGTAAGGCTCGACGGCAGCGGTTGCCGGTTTGTCCATCATCTCCAGCCCGGCCGGGATGATGCCGGCGGCGATGATCGCGGCGACCGCATCGCCGGCCTTGGCGACATCGTCGAAGGACGCCATCACCACCTGCGCCAGCTCCGGCTTGGGCACCAGTTTGACGGTGACTTCGGTGACGACGCCGAGCATGCCCTCGGAGCCGATGACCAAAGCCAGCAGGTCGTAACCCGGCGCGTCGGGCGCCTCCGAGCCGACCTCGAACACTTCGCCCTCGATGCTGACGACGCGGATGCGCAGCACGTTATGGACGGTCAGGCCATATTTCAGGCAATGCACGCCGCCCGAGTTCTCGGCGACGTTGCCGCCCAGCGTGCAGGCGATCTGCGACGAAGGGTCGGGCGCGTAGTAGAGGCCGTAGGGGGCAGCAGCCTCCGACACCGCCAGGTTGCGCACGCCGGGCTGAACGATGGCGGTACGGCTGTCGCGGTCGACCTTCAGAATGCGGTTGAAACGCGCCAGCGACAAAACCACGCCCTGCGCGTGCGGCATCGCGCCCCCCGACAGCCCGGTGCCGGCGCCGCGCGCGACGACCGGCACGCCTAGCTGGTGGCAGGTGCGCAGCACGTCGATCACCTGCCCCTCGTTTTCCGGCAGGCAGACGGCCAGCGGTAGCGCGCGGTAGGCGGTGAGGCCGTCGCACTCGTAGGGGCGCAGATCCTCGTCGTCGACCAGCAGGCAGTGCGCCGGCAGGATCGTCGCGAGGCGCGCGGCGAGCGCCGTGCGGTCGGTCTGGAAGGCGGAGTCGGTGGTCGGCATGGTGATCGCTATTCTAGTCCGATCATGATGGCGCGGAAGTCATTGACGTTGGTCCGCGTCGGGCCGGTGACCAGCAGGTCGCCGAGCGCCGAGAAATAACCCCAGGCGTCGTTGGCGGCAAGCGCCTGGCGGATGTCGAGGCCACTGGCGCGCGCCCGACGCAGGGTGTCCGGGGCGACGAAGGCGCCGGCGTTGTCCTCGGAACCGTCGATGCCGTCGGTGTCCGCCGCCAGTGCGTGGATGCCCCGCGCGCCGTCGAGCGCCAGCGCTAGACCGAGCAGGAATTCGGTATTGCGCCCGCCGCGCCCCTCGCCTTTCAACGTCACCGTCGTTTCACCGCCCGACAGCAGCACGCAGGGTTTTTCGGCCGGAAATCCGTGTCGACCGCAACTGACCGCCATGCCGGCCAGCGCCTTGCCGACCTCGCGCGCCTCGCCTTCGATGGCATCGCCGAGGATGAGCGGCGTGATGCCGAGCCGACGCGCTTCGGCCGCCGCCGCTTCGAGCATCTGGCGCGGGCTGGCGACCAGGCGGAATTCGCTTTGCGCCAGGCGCGGGTCGCCCGGCTTGGGCGTTTCCAGTTCGCCGGAAGCCAGCCGCGCACGCAGCGCTTCGGGAATGTCGATGCCGTGGAAATCAAGCACCTTCAGGGCGTCGACTGCCGTCGTCGGGTCGGCCACGGTCGGGCCGGAGGCGATCACCGCCGGGTCGTCGCCCGGCACGTCGGAAATCGCCAGCGTCAGCACGCTGGCCGGCCAGGCCGCGGCGGCCAGCCGGCCGCCCTTGATCGCCGACAGGTGCTTGCGCACGCAGTTGATCTCGCCGATGCCGGCGCCCGACTTGAGCAGCGCCGAGGTGAGCGCCCGCTTCTCGGCCAGCGTGACGCCTTCAGCCGGTGCCGCCAGCAGCGCCGAGCCGCCGCCGGAAATCAGCGCCAGCACACGGTCGCTTGCGGTCAACCCGGAAATCTTGCCAAGAATGCGCGCCGCCGCCGCTTCGCCCGCCGCATCCGGCACCGGGTGCGCGGCCTCGACGATCTCGATGCGTTCGCACGGCACACCGTGGCCGTAGCGCGTCACCACCAGCCCGTCGAACGACCCCGACCAATGCTCCTCGACCGCCCGCGCCATCGCCGCCGAGGCCTTGCCGGCGCCGATCACGATCAGATGACCGCCGTCGTCCGGCGGCAGGTGCGGCGGCACGCAGCGTGCCGGGTCGGCAGCGGCGATCGCGGCGTCGAACAGGCGGCGGAGAATCGCGCGCGGGCTCATTTCGACAGCCAGCCGAGGCCGGCCTCGGTCGTCGTCAGCGGCCGGTATTCGCAGCCGACCCAGCCGTCGTAACCCAGCCGGTCGAGCAGGTCGAACAGGAAGGGATAGTTGATTTCGCCGCTGCCCGGCTCGTGGCGACCCGGGTTGTCGGCGACCTGGATGTGGCCGATGCGCCCGAGGTTGGCACCCAGGGTGCGTGCCAGATCGCCGGCGATGATCTGCGCGTGGTAGATGTCGTACTGCAATTTCACATTGCTGCGGTCGACCGCCTCCAACAGGCGAAAACCCCTGGCCACATCGTCGAGCCAGTAGCCGGGCATGTCGATGCGGCTATTGATCGGCTCGATCGTCACCGTCGCGCCGATGGTGGCAAAGCGGTCGGCGGCGAAGCGCAGGTTGGCTATGTAAGTCGCCTCCAGTTCCGCCTCGTCGTGGCCGGCCGGCCGCAGTCCGGCCAGGCAATGCACGCGCTCGCAATCGAGTACCACGGCGTAGTCCAGCGCCCGCTCGATGCTTTCGGCAAACTCGCCCTGGCGGTGCGGCAGACAGGCCAGACCGCGCTCACCGGCCGCCCAGTCGCCGGCCGCGCAATTGAAGAGCACCTGTTCGAGGTCGTTGTCACGCAGCCATTCGGCCACGTCATGCGCCGGCCAGTCGTAGGGCGACATATACTCGACCCCCTTGAAGCCGGCCGCCGCCGCCCGCCGGAAGCGCTCGGGAAACGGCGCCTCGGTAAACAGAAAGCTGAGGTTGGCGGCGAACTTTGGCATGGCGACGACAGTCTCTTGTGCGGACTCGTCAGTATAATCCGCGCTCTTTCAGGAGATCAGCACCATGAGCGACCACGACCACAATCCCGACAGCGAGCGCAAGGGCAACCGCCTGTCGAAGATCGTCACCCGCACCGGCGACGCCGGCACCACCGGCCTCGGCGACGGCTCGCGGACGACCAAGGACAGCCTGCGCATCGACGCCATGGGCGAGGTCGACGAGCTGAATTCCAGCCTCGGCGTCCTGCTCTGCGAAGAACTGCCGGCGCACGTGCAAAGCGCGCTCCTCGACATCCAGAACGATCTCTTCGACCTCGGCGGCGAACTGTGCCTGCCGGGCATGGAGGTCATCAAGGACGTCCAGGTCGCCCGCCTCGAAGCGCTGGTCGAGGAATTCAACGCCGACCTGCCGATGCTGAAGGAATTCATCCTGCCCGGCGGCACCCGCCCCGCCGCCCTCGCCCACCTGAGCCGCACCATCTGCCGCCGCGCCGAACGCGCCGTCGTCCGCCTGGCGAGCGAGGAAACCGTCTCCAGCGCCGCCCGCCGCTACGTCAACCGGCTTTCCGACCTGCTCTTCGTCCTCGGCCGCGTGCTCAACCGCACCGGCGGCCGCGGCGACGTGCTGTGGCAGAAGGGCAAGACCGCGGCATGAGCGCCTGCGTCATCGGCCACATCACCGTCCGCGATGCCGACAAGTGGGCGCAATACCGCGCCCAGGTGCCGGCGACGCTCGCCCCGTGGGGCGCCGAACTGCTGTTTCGCGGACAGCGCGCCGCGGTCCTCAGCGGCGAACACGCGCACACCGATACCGTCGTCATCCGCTTTCCCGACCTCACCGCGGTCGACGCCTGGTACGCCTCGCCCGCCTACCAGGCGCTGATTCCCCTGCGCCGGCAGGCGGCCGACCTCGATCTCGTCGTCTTCGGCGAGTAAAACGGCGTTTGGGCGGCGCCCTCTACCCGCGCCGCCGCTACTGCGGGTAAGCTGTCCGGCACCTTTGCCCGGAGCCTGCGCGATGACCCTGCCGACCTGCACCACCCTCGCCCTCGAACTCGCCGACGGCATCGCCGAAATCCGCCTCGACCGGCCGGACAAGTCGAACGCCATGAACGACGCGATGTGGCAGGAAATCCGCCAGGCCTTCGAATGGGCCGACGCGACGCCGGAAGTCCGCGTCGTCATCCTGAGCGGCGCCGGCCGCAACTTCTGCGCCGGCATCGACCTCGCCATGCTCGGCAGCATTCAGCAACGCATCGCGCACCCCGACGGCGCGCGCAGCCGCGAAAAGCTGCGCCGGCTGATCCTCGACCTGCAGGACTGCCTCAGCAGCATCGAACGCTGCCGCAAGCCGGTGCTCGCCGCCATCCAGGGCGCCTGCGTCGGCGGCGCGCTCGACATGGTCACCTGCTGCGATCTGCGCTATGCCGCCCCCGATGCCGTCTTCTCGATCCGCGAAATCGACCTCGCCTTCGTCGCCGATGTCGGCACCCTGCAACGCCTGCCGCACCTGATCGGCGACGGCGCAGCGCGCGAACTCGCCTACACCGGACGCAACGTCGGCGCCGAGGAAGCGGCAACGCTGGGCCTGGTCAACCGCATTTTCGGCAATTTTGAAGCGTTGACCGCAGGCGTCCGCGAAATCGCCCACGCCATCGCCGCCAAATCCCCCCTCGCCACCCGCGGCCTCAAGGAAGTCATGAACTACAGCCGCGACCACTCGGTCGCCGACGGCCTCAACTTCGTCGCCACCTGGAACGCGGCGCTCCTGCTGTCGGGCGACCTGGCGGAATGTCTCGCGGCACAGCGGGAGAAACGAGCGCCACGGTTCGCGGACTAGGCGCGGGCTGGTTCGAAAACTACAACCGGCCAGCCCTCCGTGCCTTGCGAAAAGCGGCCGGCCTGCCTATATGTGATTCATACCGTTCACGCTCGCAAGGCGGGCCAGGGTCTGCATCAATCCGAAAGCCAACAGTTTGTTCTCTCCTGCCAGGTGTCGCCGCGCGATCTGTGGCTGGTATTTCGTCAAATACCAAAGGAGTGAATAACCATGTCAAAACGGATACCTACAATTGGTTTGACAGCGGCCTCGCTCATCGCCATCGGCATGCATGCAGCCAGTGCCGCCGACATGGCCATGCCGGCGACCGCTGCCAAAGGCGCGACGCCAACTGCTGCCGACATGAAGCTGATCAAGAGCGCGATGCGGGCAGCGCCGAAGAAGGTGGGCGCGACGGCGACGATCATCGCGATGGGGGCCGACGGCCAGATGCGCACCCTGCGCGCCGGCAGCAACGGCTATACCTGCATGCCCGACAACCCGGCGACGCCCGGCCCCGACCCGATGTGCATGGACAAGGCGGCGCTGGAGTGGGCGGAGGCATGGATCAGCCACAAGCCGCCAGCCAGCGGCAAGGTCGGCTTCATGTACATGCTCTCGGGCGGCACCGACGCCAGCAATACCGACCCCTATGCCGCGAAGCCGGAGGCCGGGAATCACTGGATCAAGACCGGGCCGCACGTCATGATCGTCGGCGCCGATGCCGGCTTCTACGACCAGTACCCCAAGAGCGCCGACCCGGACACCTCGGTGCCCTATGTCATGTGGGCGGGAACGCCTTACCAGCACCTGATGATTCCGATCAAGTGAGAGCCGGAACCCGCGAAAGCAGAAGGCCCGGCAGGAAAACCTGTCGGGCCTTTTGTCGCTTTGGGGTCGGCAAGCCGCCCCGCCGTTACTCCGCCGCTTCCGCCACCCGCCGCGCCCTGACGGCCGCTGCCAGCTTGTCCAGAACGGCCAGGCTGTCATCCCAGCCGATGCAGGCGTCGGTGATGCTCTGGCCGTAGGTCAGCGCCTTGTCGGGCGAGAGATCCTGGCGACCTTCGACGAGATGCGATTCGACCATGACGCCGACGATGCGCTCCTCGCCCGACGCCATCTGCGCGGCGACGCTGTCGCAGACTTCCATCTGCAGCTTGTACTGCTTGCGGCTGTTGCCGTGCGAGAAATCGACCATCAGGCGGGCGGCAAGGCCGGCCTTGGAGATTTCGTTACAGGCTGCATCGACGCTGGCGGCGTCGAAGTTCGGCTCCTTGCCGCCGCGCAGGATGACGTGGCAGTCCTCGTTGCCCATCGTCGAGACGATGGCGGTGTGGCCGGACTTGGTCACCGAGAGGAAGTGGTGCGGCGAATTGGCCGCGCGGATGGCGTCGACCGCAATGCGCATGTTGCCGTCGGTGCCGTTCTTGAAGCCGACCGGGCAGGACAGGCCGGAGGCCAGTTCGCGGTGCACCTGCGATTCGGTGGTGCGCGCGCCGATGGCGCCCCAGGCGATCAGGTCGGCCGTGTATTGCGGCGTGATGGTGTCGAGGAACTCGGTGGCGCAGGGCAGGTCAAGTTCGTTGATTTCGAGCAGGATGCGGCGCGCCAGGCGGATGCCTTCGTTGATGCGGAAGGTGTTGTCCAGGCGCGGGTCGTTGATCAGCCCCTTCCAGCCGACGGTGGTGCGCGGCTTCTCGAAATAGACGCGCATCAGGACGACGAGGTCCTCGGCGTGCCTTTCCGCTTCCTTTGCCAGCCGTTTGGCGTACTCCATGGCGGCATCGTAGTCGTGGATCGAGCAGGGGCCGATGACGACCAGCAGACGGTCGTCTGCGCCGTGCAGGATGCGGTGGATGGCCTGGCGGGCGGTGTAGGTCGTCTGCGCCGCGCGGTTCGACACCGGATATTCGCGAAAGACGTGCGCCGGCGGCACCAGCTCCTTGATTTCCCGGATGCGAAGATCGTCGGTATTCGGTTTGGTTTGCGGCGTCATCCCCTGCACCATTCAAAATTTGCTGAAAACCCGGCATTCTACCGGATGCGTATGGAAGATTTCGACCTGCAACCTTCTCCGGAGATTCCGCCGACGCCCATCAAGGGCCGTGGGGCGGGCGGCAACGTCGCCCATCGCTTCAGCAGCGAGACCCGCCAGGCCGAGGCCGACGGCTGGACGCCGGCACAGGCGTCGCTGCCGCAGACGCGCCTGCTGGTCGACAGCGCCAAATCCGTCATCACTCGCAACGATTCGCCGGACATCGGCTTCGACCAGTCGCTGAACCCCTACCGTGGCTGCGAGCATGGCTGCATCTATTGCTACGCGCGCCCGACGCACGCCTGGCTGGGCCTCTCGCCAGGCCTCGATTTCGAGACGCAGATCTTCCACAAGCCGGATGCGCCGCGCCTGCTGCGCGCCGAACTGAGCCGCCCGGACTACGTCTGCTCGACCATCGTGCTCGGCACCGCCACTGACGCCTACCAGCCCTTCGAACGCAAGGAACGGCTGACCCGCGCGCTGCTCGAGGTGATGCTGGAAACCCGCCACCCGGTGTCGGTGGTCACCAAGTCGTCGCTGATCGTTCGCGATCTCGATCTCTGGGCCGAACTGGCGCGGCAGAATCTGGCGCACGTCGGCATTTCGCTGACCACGCTCGACGGCCAGCTGGCCCGCGAACTGGAACCGCGCGCCTGCGCGCCGCACGCGCGGCTGGCGGCGATGCAGCAGTTGAGCGAGGCCGGCGTCCCGGTCTCGGTGTTCGCCTCGCCGCTGATTCCCGGCCTCAACGACCAGGAACTGGAAAAGCTGCTGGCCGCCGCCCGCGAGCACGGCGCGACGAGCGCCGCCTACACGCTGCTGCGCCTGCCGCACGAGGTGGCCGGTCTGTTCCGCCAATGGCTGGACTGGCACGCGCCCGAGAAATCCGCGCGCGTCATGTCGGTGCTCTACGATCTGCGCGGCGGCCGTGCCAACGACGCCCGCTTCGGCAGCCGGATGAAGGGGCTGGGGCATTTTGCCGACCTCCTCCGCCAACGCTTCGAGCTCGCCTGCCGGCGCCTCGGACTGGCCCGCGAGTTTCCGCCGCTCGACAAGACGCGCTTCACGCCGCCCCCGCCGGAGAGGCCGGCGGACGAGCGGCAGCTCAGCCTGTTCTGATTACTTCAGCTTCTCGTACAGGCCGACGACGGTTTCCATTTCTTCCAGGATGCGCTCGCTGGTCGTCGCCACTGCGGTTTGCGGCCGCTTGTCCGGCCCGGCTTTCTGGTTCAGCGCGTTCTCGAAGAACATCCACTGCTGCTTGACCAGCTCCAGGCTGTCCTTGATCTGCGGCGTATTGGATGGCGCCGCGGCGAGTTCCTGATGGGCGGCGGCGAATTCCTTGCGCGCCTTTTCCAGATCGCCGGCGCTCTTGTCGTCGCCGACACCCCAGGCGATCGCCTGGTAGAACTTGGCCATGCGCTGAGACAGCATGCGCTGGCGCCCGGAGACGTTGACCAGGCGGCCGGCGCTCGTCGTCGACTGCTTTTCGAGCAGGACCGTGCCCTGATGGGCCAGCCCGAGCACCTGATCGGAAATTTCCAGCACCTTGCGCCCGTTGTCCGGCGACGGCATAGCGCCGACCAGCAGATCCTTGTAGGCCAGCCAGGATTTTTCCAGCTTCAGGTAGTTGTCCTTGATCTCGGGCGTCGGCGCGAAATTCTTGAGCTCGACCAGCTGGCGGTCGAACAGCGCGACCGACGCGTCGAGAATCTTCTTGCTGCGGTCGACCTCGACCTGCTGGCCGATCTGGAAATAGGCCTTGGCCATGCGCTGCGACAGCATGCGCTGGCGACCCGCCTTGTTGATCGCCGAATTGAGATCGCTGATCTGCGCCAGCGCCTCGCCGCCAAAAACGCACAAGGCCAGTGCGAGCAGCAGTCCTGAAAGAGTCTTCATGAGTTCCCCAAAATGCAAATTGTCCCCGGAGCGGAAACTACCGGGGACAACGGACGGGAACCATGACATCGGTCAATTTTGCCGACCGATGGAAAGAACGCGGGTTACATCACGGCAGCTGGGTCAGATAGTTGGCGACCGCCTTGATGTCTTCGTTCTTCAGCGTCGCGGTGGCGATGGCCATCAGCTGGTTGTTGCGGATGCCGGTGCCGTCGCGATAGCGGGTGATCGACGTCTGCAGGTAGGGAATCTGCTGGCCGGCGAGGCGGGGAATCGTCGCATCGCCGCGCGCCGCCTCGCCATGGCAGCGCACGCACAGCTTGGTGAACAGCTCCTTGCCGCGCGCCACCTGGGCGGGATCGGCCTTGCCCGGAGCGACCGTCTGGCTGCCGAAATAGAGGGCGATCTGGACGCGCTCCTCGTCCTTCAGGACCTTGATCAGCCCCTGCATGAACTGGTCCTTGCGCTCGCCGCTGCCGAACTTGCGAATCTGCTCCACCAGGTAGGCCGGATTCTGCCCGCCCAGGTTGGGGACTTCCGGGATCTTGCTGATGCCGCTGTCACCATGGCAATTGAAGCAGAAGAAGGCGGCCTTCTGCCCGGCCTCGATGGCCTGCTTGAGCGCCGCCGGATCAGCCTGAACGGCCTTTACCTTGTCCTGCAGGGGCGTCTGCTGGGCAGCCGCCCCGCCACAAAACGCCATCACCGCTGCCGCCAGAAACCACGCTCGCATGAATGCCTCCCCCGAAATAACTAGGCATTATGCCGTACCGCCCACGGTCAGTCCATCAATGCGCAGCGTCGGTTGACCGACGCCCACCGGCACGCTCTGCCCGTCCTTGCCGCAGGTGCCGACGCCGGGGTCGAGCCGGAGGTCGTTGCCGATCATCGAGACGCGGGTCATGGCGTCGGGGCCGTTGCCGATCAGCGTCGCTCCCTTGATCGGCCGGGTGACCTTGCCATCCTCGATCATGTAGGCCTCGCTCATCGAGAAGACGAACTTGCCGCTGGTGATGTCGACCTGGCCGCCGCCGAAATTGGCGGCGTAGATGCCCTTCTTGACCGAGGCGATGATCTCCTGCGGATCGTGGTCGCCGGCCAGCATCATGGTGTTGGTCATGCGCGGCAGAGGCAGGTGGGCGAAGGATTCGCGCCGCCCGTTGCCGGTCGGCGCGACGCCCATCAGGCGGGCGTTCAGGCTGTCCTGCATGTAGCCGCGGAGGATGCCGTCCTCGATCAGCACGGTGCGCTGCGTCGGGTTGCCCTCGTCGTCGATGTTCAGCGAGCCGCGGCGGTCGGCGATGGTGCCGTCGTCGATGACGGTGACGCCCTTGGCGGCGACACGCTGGCCGATGCGGCCGCTGAAGGTCGAACTGCCCTTGCGGTTGAAGTCGCCCTCGAGGCCGTGGCCGACCGCTTCGTGTAGCAGGATGCCGGGCCAGCCGGAACCGAGGACGACGGTCATCTGGCCGGCCGGCGCCGGTTCGGCGTGCAGGTTGGTCACCGCCTGATGGACGGCTTCCTGCGCATAGCGCTGCAGCACCGCATCGTCGAAATAGGCGAAGTCGAAACGTCCGCCGCCGCCCGCCCCGCCCTGTTCGCGCCGGCCGTTCTCCTCGACGATGACCGACAGCGAACAGCGCACCAGCGGCCGGATGTCGGCAGCCAGCCGGCCGTCGGAACCGGCGACGAGGATCACTTCGTATTCACCGGCCAGCGAGGCCATGACCTGGATCACCCGCGGGTCGAGGGCGCGCGCCATGCCTTCCAGGCGTTCGAGCAGCTTCACCTTGGCCGCCGCCGGCAGCGAGGCGATGGGATCGTGCGGCACGTACAGCTGGCGGGCTGCCGCGCCGTGCTTCAGGTGCGGCAGCTTGCCGCTCTGCCCGGCGGCGGCGATGGCGCGCACGGCGGTCGCCGCGTCGCCCAGCGCCCGCGCACTGATATCGTCGGAATAGGCGAAGGCGGTCTTTTCGCCGGAGATGGCGCGCACGCCGACGCCCTGGTCGATGTTGAAGCTGCCCGACTTGACGATGCCCTCGTCGAGGCTCCACGCCTCGGCGCGCGAATACTGGAAGTAGAGGTCGGCGTAATCGACCTGGTGGGTCAGGATCTGGCCGAAGGTCCGCGTCAGGTCGCCTTCGCTCAGCGAGAAGGGCGTCAGCAGCAGGGATTCGGCTTGCGCCAGGGCGCTGTTCGGGTTCATTGAAGCTCCATCAAAGTTTGCGGTGCGCCAGGGCCGGGAGGCTGGCGCGGATTTCGGCGATGCGGGCATGGTCGAGGTCGGCGATGACGACGCCCGGCCCCTTCATCTTGCGGTCGAGAATCTCGCCCCACGGATCGACGATCATGCTGTTGCCGTGCGTCACGCGGCCGCTTTCGTGCCTTCCGCCCTGTCCGACCGCCAGCAGGTAGCATTGGTTCTCGATGGCGCGCGCACGCAGCAGGATTTCCCAGTGGGCACGGCCGGTGGTGTCGGTGAAGGCGGCCGGCATCAGGATCAGGTCGACCGGCGCCAGCGCCCGGTACAGTTCGGGAAAGCGCAGGTCGTAGCAGATCGACAAGGCGATGCGGCCGAACGGCGTGGCGACGGCGACCGGATCGTCGCCCGGCTCGATGAACGCCGCTTCGTCGTAGGACTCCTCGCCCTTGTTGAAGCCGAACAGGTGCACCTTGTCGTAGCGCGCGACGCATTCGCCGGCCGGGTTGTAAACCAGGCTGGAATTGCGCATCTTGTCGGCGACGGTTGCGGTCAACGGGATGGAACCGGCAAAAATCCAGATGCCGTGACGGATGGCGGTCGCCGCCAGCCAGTCCTGGATCGGACCGCGGCCGAAATCCTCGCGGGCGTTCACGCGGTCGGCATCGACGGCGCCGATGATCGGGAAATACTCGGGCAGCACCACCAGCTGCGCGCCCTGCGCCACAGCATCGTCGATCAGGCGGCCGGCCGCCGCCAGGTTGTCGGCGACGCGCGGTCCGGACACCATCTGGATGGCCGCCATGCGGCAATTCTGCTTGCTCACTGCCTCGCTCCTTCTGCCGCCGGTGGCGGCTCCTCGACGAACTGGCCGACCTTCTCGACCGTGGGATCGCTCCAGCTGCCGGTCACCCGATAGCGGTAACTGAACAGGCGGCCGAGCGGATTCTGCAGGATTGTACTGGCGACCAGCGCCGCGGCGCCGGCCAGCGGATTGACTAGGGTCGCGGCGCCGATCGCCGCCACCGCGCTGACCTGCGGGCGCACCAGGACCTGCAGGTTCTGCGTTTCGTTCTTCAGGTCGGCCTCGCCCTCGATCATGATCTGCGCCGCCGGACTGTTGATACGCAGGGGCTCCGCCGTACGCATGACGCCGGCGGTCACCGCCGTCCGCCCCTCGATGCTGTCGAAGGCCAGGCCCTCGCTGAAGATGTCGCGGAAGTCGAGGGTCAGCCGGCGCGGCAGCGACTGCAGCGAGATCAGCCCGAGCAGCCGCCCGACGCCCGGCTCCAGCTTGTTGAACTGGCCGTTCTCGGCGCTGACCGTCATCTCGCCGGTCAGCGACGGATAGTCGATACCGGTCAGCGGGCCGTTCCACTGCATGTTGCCGGCCAGGCGGGCGGTGCCGCGCCGGATGGCATCGACGTAACCCAGGCGGTTGAGCAGCCGGCCGACGTCGCTGGCAGTCAGTTCGAAGTCGAGGCGGGTCTGGTGTCGGCCCGCACCTTCGTTGTGCCAGACCGCCGTGCCGTTCAGGGCGCCATCGGGATTCTGCAGGTTCAGCGTCTCCAGATGCCAGGCGCCCTTGTCGTTGCGCGCCCGCAGATCGAGCCGGCCGAGCGCGCGGTCGCCGATGCGGAAATCGTCCACCCGCAGGTTGAGGCCGGGCAGGCTGTTGATCAGCGCCGTAGTGGTACCCGAGGCCTCCGCCGCCGGCCGCACCACCAGCCGGCGCAGCCGGCCCTCCAGCGAGCCTTCGCCGGCATTGCGCCAGAACAGGTCGCCGGCCGCCTCCTGCATGTTGAGCATGATCTGCCAGCCGTCGTCGCGCGGCCGCACCTCGCTGTCGACCTGCGTGAAATCGCGGCCGAACAGGCGCAGCTGCGGCGTCCTGATCGACAGCACGTCGAGCGCCGGCATCGCTCCGTTGCGACCGCCGTTGTCGCCGGCGTCCGCCAGGGCCCGCCAGGCGTCGGCGTCGAACTGCGGGACGGCAATGCGCACGGCAACACCGCGTTCGGGCAGTTGAGCCTCGCCGGAACCGAGCACGACGACGCCGCGCTCCAGCCCCTCCGCGCGCTTGACCAGAACCGCCTGCGCGACGTTGCCCAGGGTCACCCGGTACTGGTCGCGCCCGGCCTCGGCACGCGTCTTCTCGACGCGCAGCGCCAGCGGCGTCGGTGCCGCCTTGCCCAGCGGCTCGGGCAGGAGCGAGGCAACGCCGATCAGGTCCGACTCGATGACCAGATCGGTCTGGTGATGGCGAATGTCGATCGCCAACTTCCACGCCGTGCTGCCGCTCAGGCGGTCGCCGACGGGCAGCCCGAAATGCCGGGACAACTCGGCCACGTTCGAGGTGCCGCTGCCCTGCACGGCAACACGGTCGCCATGGCTCTTGATGGCGACCCTGATCGGCCCGCCGTATACCCGCCCGCTGATCTCCGGCGACGAAATGCTGGATTCGGTCAGCAGCAGCCGGCCATTGACCTGGGTCACCGGCGCCATGGCGTCGAACAGCTGGATCTGGTTGTTCTGCAGGCGGAATTCGCCGCGCACGCGTGACTCCTGCAAGCGGCGCAGCGGAATGTCGAGCGCCAGGTCGAGCTTGCCGTTGCCGGTCGCCTTCATGCCTTCGGTGAACTTGTCGATCTTCTCGCCGACCGGGCTCAGGTCGATGAAGCGCAGGAACTCGGCGGTCGGCCCGCTGGCGTCGCCGCGGATGAGCAGCATTTCATCGAACGACTCGAAATCGGGAATCTCGACCACGACATCCGCCAGCCGCGCCCCCAGGATGCTGCCCTTCTCGGCGACGACCCGCATGCCGACGCCGAAACTCATGTCGGCCTTGATGTCGTCGATGAGCGGCCAGCCGGTCGCATAGTCGAGCTTCACGCCATCGGCGCGGGCGGTGACGAGGAACTTGCCCTTGGCCGGGTCGCGGAAGGGGAAGTCGGCGAGATTCCCCTTGAGCGTCAGCTTGCCGTCGGAAGCGCGGCCAGCCAGGATGCCGCTGCGCAGCCAGTCGCGCACGTCGGCGCTGACAGCGTGCGGCATGTAGCGCCAGACGGCACGTCCGTCGGCGCGTGAAATGCTGGCGGCGAGGTCGATGACGCCCGGCCCATCGCCATCGTAGCGGTAGGTGCCGCTGGCCGACCCGGCAGCGTCGGCGCCGTCGAACTGCAGGCGCTCCAGCTTGACGTCGACCGCATCGCCGGCCACCTTCCAGCTGGCCCGGGCGCGCAGCTGGTCGAAGGCGATGTCCGGGGTCGGGAAGACCGCCGGCAGCGCAAGACCCGAGCGCCCGGCATCGAGCGACAGCGCGCCGCCCTTCTCGGTGAATTCGATCTGGCCGGCCAGACCGTTGGCGCCGGGGAAATACCCGCCCGCCAGCAGTCCGAGGCCGGTGAAGGCCGCGCGCAGCGAATAGCGGTCGAGCACTTCGCCGTCGCGCCCCCAGCTGGCACGCAGTTCGGCGACCCGCCCCTGCGGCTGGTGGCGGTCGAGCAGTTCGCGGCTGCGCGCATCCAGCGGCAGGAAGGACGCCAGCCGGCCGAACATCGCCAGGTCGATGATGCTCGCCGCCGCCGAGCCGGTGATCCGGCCGCTCCGCGCGTCCTGCTGCCATTCGACCTGGAAGTCGGTCGGCACGACATGCATGCCGTCCGCCGCCCGCAGCTCGACCTTGCGCCCGGTCAGCGCCCAGGCACCGCCCTTGTAGCGCCCTTCGAGGCGGCCGCGCAGGCTGTCGAGATCAAGCTCGGGCAGCTTCTTGTCGAAGCGGATGCGGACGTCGGCGAGCGCCAGGTCGGTCGTCACGCTCCCCTGCCCGTCGGCCAGATCCCCCCAGAGACGAACGGCGCCACGCCCCTGCGTCAGGTCGACGGGGTAGTCGATCCAGTTCCGCCAGCCGGCCAGGTCGGCATAGTCGAGCTGGACGAATACCTTGCCGGCCAGATGTTCGAGCGCCTCGTCGAGATTGCCGCTGATCTCGCCGCGAATGTCGATGCGCGCCGCTAGTTCGGCCGGAGGGGCGGCCGAGAGGCCGAAGCGATGGCGGCGCCCCTTGTTGTCCAGCCCGAATTGCAGGTCTTCGAGGGCGAGCGGCGGCGCGCCGCGCAGGCGATCCTCCCAGACGATCGTCGCATCGCGGATGCGAATCCGCTGCTGCGCGAGCACCCAGTCGGCAAAGCCCGAGTCGCCGTCGTCCTCGGCCTCGATCCCGGCCACGCTGATGCGGCCGTTGGCCTCGCGCCGCACCTGCAGCACCGGCCGTTCGAGCGCCAGCAGCGCCAGCGTCACCTTGCCGCGCCACAGGCTGTGCCACGAGAGCACGGTTTCCACCTGCTCCAGCGAGAGAACCTCGGCGCCCTGGCGGTCGGCGAGGGTCACGTGTTCGAGCAGGAGATCGGGATTCAGTCCCTGCCAGCGCGCCTCGATCCGGCCGATGCTCACCGGCTGGCCGACAGCCCGGGTAAGCGCCTGCTCGATCTGTCCGTGGTACATGCCGATGTTGGGCAGGACAACGTAGCGCAGGGCCAGCACCAGCAGGACGAAAATCAGCCAGGCGGCGAGCGCCCCCCACAGCGCGACACGCAGGGTCCGGCGCAGCAGCGGTGCGGCGAGGATCGGCCACAGCCAGCGCAGGCGATGATAGAGCGCCTGGCGGGTTCCCGTTTCAATCACGGGGCGACGCGCTTTGCCAGAAGAAGGGATAGGTCACTACAATCAACGATCCGTCAAAAATGACATTCTATCCTTTTCGGCCCTGACGCCGACCGAGCAATCATGGACACGCACCCCGACCCGCGCTGGCAATCCGCCCTTGCCCACAGCCGTTATCTGGCCAACCTGCTGGCCACACAGCCGGCGCTGATTCCCGAGTTGGCCGCCGCGTGGACGGCGCCGCTTTCCGCCGACCAGCTACGCGCCGCGCTGACGCCACCCGCCGGCGATGACGAGGCGATCAAGACGCAGCTGCGCCGCCTGCGCCAGCGCGCCATGGCGCACATCGCGCTGCGCGACCTGTGCGGCCTGGCGCCGCTCGAGGAGGTCGTCGAGAGCATGACCCTGCTCGCCGACGTCACCACCAACTTCGCGCTCGACCACTACCACCGCCAGCTCGCCGCCACCTACGGCGAACCGCTCGACAAGGCCGGCCGGCCGCAGCGCCTGCTGATCATCGGCATGGGCAAGCTGGGCGGGCGCGAACTGAACGTCTCGTCCGACGTCGACTACATCTTCGTCTACCCGGAAGAAGGCGATACCGCCGGGCCCAGGAGCATCGAGAACTACGATTTCTTCAACCGCCTCGGCAAGCGCGTCATCGCCGCGCTCGGCGAGATCACCGCCGACGGCCAGGTGTTCCGCGTCGACATGCGCCTGCGCCCGAACGGCGACTCCGGCCCGCTGGTCTGCTCGCTCGATTCGCTGGAAAACTACTTCATCACCCAGGGCCGCGAGTGGGAGCGCTACGCCTGGATCAAGGGGCGCACCATGAACGAGGGCGCCAACCTGCAGCCGGAATGGGTGACGGCGATGCAGAAGATCGCCCGCCCCTTCGTCTTTCGCAAATATCTCGACTTCGGCGCCATCAACGCAATGCGCGACCTGCACGCGCAGATTCGCCGCGAGGTGGCGCGCAAGGACATGGCCGACCATGTCAAGCTCGGCCCCGGTGGCATCCGCGAGATCGAGTTCATCGCCCAGGTCTTCCAGCTTATTCGCGGCGGCCGCGACCCCGGGCTGCAGATCCGCCCGACGCTGGCCGTCCTCAGGCAGCTGGTCAGCCGCCAGCTGCTGCCGGCCGAGACCGAGAGCGAACTGCGCGCGGCCTACATCTTCCTGCGCCGCCTCGAACACCGCCTGCAGTATGTCGAGGACAAGCAGACGCACATGCTGCCGGAAAACCCGGCCGACCAGGCCAGCGTCGCGCACAGCATGGAATTCGCCGACTGGCCGGCCATGCTCGCCGCGCTCAACGCCCACCGCGACAAGGTGAGCCGCCATTTCGAGCAGATCTTTTCCGACCCGGAGGCCGGCGAACACCCGCTCACCGGCCTCTGGATGGGGCAGCTCGACGACGAAACGGCGGTCGAGGCCTTCGGCAACCTCGGCTTCCGCCAGCCGACTGAGGCCATCCGGCGCCTCGCCGAACTGCGCGCCTCCAGCCGCTACCTGCAGCTGCCGACCACCAACCGCGCGCGCCTCGACGCCATCGGCCCGCGCCTGATCGAGGCCGCCGGCGCCACCGGCGACCCTGACACCACGCTTGCTCGCGGCCTCCATTTCGTCGAGAGCATCGCCCGCCGCGGCGCCTACCTGGCGCTGCTCCAGCAATACCCGATGGCGCTAAAACGCGTCGCCGACATGGTCTGCGCCTCGTCGTGGGCGACCGACTATCTCGGCCGCCATCCGCTGCTGCTCGACGAGCTGCTCGACCCGCGCCTCTACGACATCGCCACCGACTGGGCCGGCTTCCGCGAAAACCTCAGGCGCAACCTGGCCGACCACGCCGGCGACACCGAGCGCGAGATGGACATCCTGCGCGAAATGCACCACGCGCAGATCTTCCGCCTGCTGGCGCAGGACCTCGCCGGCCTGCAGACCATCGAGCGCCTTTCGGACCACCTGACCGAACTGGCCGACACCATCGTCCAGGAGACCCTGCCGCTGTGCTGGCGGACGATCAAGAAGCGCCACTGCGAGACGCCGAAATTCGCCGTCATCGGCTACGGCAAGATGGGCGGCAAGGAACTCGGCTACGTCTCCGACCTCGACCTCGTTTATCTCTACGATGACGATGACCAGGAGGCGGCGGAAAACTACACCCGCCTCGGCCAGCGCCTGAGCACCTGGCTGGCGAGCCAGACGCCGGCCGGCATGCTGTTCGAGACCGACCTGCGCCTGCGCCCGAACGGCGATTCCGGCCTGCTTGCCGTGTCGGTCGACGCCTTCCGCGACTACCAGCTGAAGAACGCCTGGGTCTGGGAACACCAGGCGCTGACCCGCGCCCGCTTCTGCGCCGGCGACCCGGCGGTCGGCGCGCGCTTCGAGGAAATCCGCTGCGAGATTCTCTGCCTGCCGCGCGACCTGGCGAAGTTGCACGAGGAAGTCGTCGCCATGCGCCGCAAGATGTACGATGCCCACGCCTCGAAGAGCGAAACCGGCTTCAACCTCAAGCACGACGCCGGCGGCATCATCGACGTCGAGTTCATCGTTCAGTACCTGGTGCTCGGTTACGCCAGCCAGCACCGCAGCCTGACCGGCAACCTCGGCAACATCGCCCTGCTGCGCATGGCGGCCGAACTCGGGCTGATTCCCGCCGACCAGGCAGAAGCCGCCGGCGACGCCTACCGCGAATACCGCCGCCGGCAGCACGCCAAGCGCCTGAGCGCCGCGCCCAAGGCACTGATCGACCGGGAAAGCATCGAACGGCACATCGTTGCGGTCAACACGCTGTGGCGGACGGTTTTCGGGGAGTGACGGAACCGGTCGGGCAACAAAAAAGCCGCTGCGAGCGGCTTTTTTGTTGCCTGGGCCAGACTCCCTACTTCTTCAGCGAATCGCGAATCTCGCGCAGCAGCAGGACATCTTCCGGCGTCGCCGGCGCTTCCGGCTCGGGCGCCGGCTCGCTGGCGCGCAGGCGGTTGATCTGCTTGACCATGATGAAGATGACAAAGGCGAGGATGGCGAAATTGACGGCGATGGTCAGGAAATTGCCGTAGGCGAAGACCGGGATGCCGGCCGCCTTGATGTCGGCCAGCGCGGTCAGGTTCTTCGGATTGTCGCCGAGCAGGACGTAGAGGTTGGAAAAATCCAGGCGGCCGGTGACGCGCGACACCAGCGGCATGATCAGATCGCCGACGACCGACTCGACGATCTTGCCGAAGGCACCGCCGATGATGACGCCCACCGCGAGGTCCATCGCGTTGCCCTTGACCGCGAATTCGCGGAATTCCTGAAGCATGCCCATGCTGCCTTCCTTTCTCTCGGGATATTCTGGTCCGTCGATTATTGGGTTCCGCCCGCCCCGCGTCAAGCCGGCATCATAAGCGCCGCAGCCGCTCGCCGGCGGCGCGCAGGGTTTCCTCCTGCTTGGCGAAGCAGAAGCGCACCACCCTGTCGTCGTGCCCGTCGGCGTGGAACACCGACACCGGGATCACCGCGACGCCGACCTCGCGCGTCATCCACTCGGCGAAGGTGCGGTCGGGCAGGTCGGAGACCGCCTTGTAGCTCGCCAGCTGGAAATAGGTGCCGCGGCAGGGCAACAACTCGAACGGGGTCGCCGCCAGCAGGTCGCGGAAAAAGTCGCGCTTCTCCTGATAGAAGGCTGCCAGCCCTAGGTGGCGGGAGGCGTCCTGCATGTAGTCGGCGAGCGCCAGCTGCGACGGCGTGTGGACGGTGAACACGTTGAACTGGTGCACCTTGCGGAACTCGGCCATGAGCGCCGCCGGGCCGACGACGTAGCCGATCTTCCAGCCGGTGATGTGGTAGGTCTTGCCGAAGCTGGAGACGACGATGCTGCGCGCCGCCAGTTCCGGGTGGCCGCACAGGCTGGCGTGGCGCTCGCCGTCGAACAGGATGTGCTCGTAGACCTCGTCGGAGAGCACGACGATGTCGGTGCCGCGCACCAATTCCGCCAGTTTTTCGCGGTCGACCGCGGTCACCAGGCTGCCGGTCGGATTGTGCGGCGAATTGACGATGATCATGCGCGTCCGCGGCGTCACCAGCCGGCGCACCTGCTCCCAGTCCGGCGCGTAGTCGGGGAATTTGAGTTGCGCATAAACCGCCGTGCCACCGACCGTCTCGATCGCCGGCACGTAGGAGTCGTACACCGGCTCGAAGACGATCACCTCGTCACCCGGCCGGACGAAGGCGGCGATCGCCGTGAAGATCGCCTGCGTCGCCCCGGCGGTGACCGTCACTTCGGACTCGACGTCGAAGCGCGCGCCGTAAAGCGCCGCCACCTTGTCCACAATCGCCTGGCGCAACTCCGGCATGCCGGCCATCGGCGCATACTGGTTGCGCCCGGCCAGCATGTGGCGATGCACCGCGTCGAACAGCGCCGGCTCGGCCTGAAAATCGGGGAAGCCCTGCGACAGGTTGATCGCCCCGCACTCGGCCGCCAGCCGCGACATCACGGTGAAGATGGTGGTCCCCATGTGCGGGAAGCGGGAGTCGATGCGGATCGGGGTTTGCATGTTGCGGTCGACGGTCAAAAAGAGGTGAAAATCATGCGCCAAGGCAGCCCGGCAGGCAACCGCAAGCTGAAAAACGGCGTAGTATTACATTCGTTATAACGAGCACGGAGATCGCCATGTTCGCACTCAAACTGACCCAGATCGGCAATTCGGTTGGCGTCGTGCTGCCCAAGGAAGCGCTCGCCATGCTCCGCATCGACAAGGGGGACACGGTCTATCTGGTCGAGTCGCCCGAGGGCTTCTCGCTAACGCCTTACGACCCGGAGGTCGCCCGGCAGGTTGAAGCCGGACGCGAATTCATGCGCGAGTACCGCGACACCTTCCACGAACTCGCCAAATAGCATGTTCGTCTGGATCGACCGCCGCGCGCTTCTGCTTCTGCATGGCGAAAGTCTGGTGTTGCATGGCGGCGCGCAAGGCCTCCGCGACGAGGGTCTGCTCGACTCCGCGCTGTCCCGCTCGGTCAACCTGGCTGCCTATGGCACCCCGGACGTCTTCGACTGCGCCGCCGCCTACGCCTTCGGCCTGGCGAAAAATCACCCGTTTGTTGATGGCAACAAACGGGCCGGCTTTCTCGGCGCCGGCATGTTTCTCCGCCTGAACGGCCACCGGCTGACCGCCTCGCAGAAAGACGCCACCTTGACGATGCTCGCCCTCGCCGCCGGTGAAATCACCGAAACGGGTTACGCCGCCTGGCTGCGTACCCACACCGCCCCCACCTGAACCATGAACATCGACGGCATCCCGACCCGCACCCTGCGCGCCCACCCGGAACAGCGCGCCATCGACATCATCGACCAGAGCTGCCTGCCGCACGTCCTGCACTGGGTGCGTGTCGCCACGCTGGAGGCGGCGGCGCACGCCATCCGCGCCATGCAGGTACGCGGCGCGCCGCTGATCGGCGTCACCGCCGCCTACGGGCTGGCCATCGCGCTCGACTTCGAGGCTTCCGACCGGTGCCTCGCCGAGGCCGCTGCGCTGCTGCGGTCGACGCGTCCGACAGCCGTGAATCTGCACTGGGCGCTGGCGCGCATGGAAGCAGCGCTCGCCCCGCTGCCGCCCGAAGCACGCTGCGCCGCCGCCTGGCTGGAAGCCGCCGCCATCGCCGACGAGGATGTCGCGCAGAACGTCGCCATCGGCCAGCACGGCCTCGCCCTGTGGCGCGACCTGATCGTCGCCGACGGCCGGACGCTCAATGTCATGACCCACTGCAACGCCGGCTGGCTGGCCACCGTCGACCGCGGCACCGCGCTGGCGCCGGTCTATGCCGCGCACGACGCCGGCGTGCCGGTGCATGTCTGGGTGTCCGAAACCCGGCCGCGCAACCAGGGCCTGCTGACGGCCTGGGAACTCGACCAGCACGGCGTCCCGCACACCCTGGTCGCCGACAATGCCGCCGGCCTGCTGCTGCGCCGGGGGAAAGTCGACGCCGTGATCGTCGGCGCCGACCGCATCGCCGCCAACGGCGACGTCGCCAACAAGGTCGGCACCTATCTGAAGGCGCTCGCGGCGGCCGACAACGGCATCCCCTTCTACGTCGCCGCGCCGCGCTCGACCATCGATTTCGCCTGCGCCGACGGCGCCGGCATCCCGATCGAGGAGCGCGACGGCGATGAATTCCGTCTCGTCCACGGCCTCGATAGCCGCGGCGTGCCCTCGGCGCTGCGCCAGGCGCCGGCCGCCGCCGACGTCGCCAACCCGGCCTTCGACGTGACGCCGGCCTGGCTGGTCAGGGCCATCGTCACCGAACGCGGCGCCTGCCCGGCCAGCCGCGACGGCCTGCTCGGACTCTACCCGGAGGAAGCCCATGACTGATCCGCGCCAGCAACTGATCGCCACCGCCCTGGCGATGGGCGCCAGCGGCCTCAACCGCGGCACCGCAGGTAACGTCAGCGTGCGCAGCGGCCAGGATTTCTACATCACGCCGACCGGCATGGCCTACGCCGCGCTGGTGCCCGACGACATCCCGCTGCTGACGCCGGACGGCGCCCGCCACGGCCGGCGCAAGCCGTCGTCGGAGTGGCGCTTCCACCGCGATCTCTACGCCGCGCGGCCGGAAGTCGGTGCCGTGCTGCACGCCCATTCGCCGTTCGCCGCCAGCCTCGCCTGCCTGCGCCGCGACATTCCGCCCTTCCACTACATGATCGCCCGTTTTGGCGGCGACACCATCCGCTGTGCCGACTACGCCATTTTCGGCTCGCCGGAACTGTCGACCGCAGCCATGCACGCCATGGAAGGCCGCAAGGGCTGCCTGCTCGCCAACCACGGCCTGCTGGTCGCCGGGCGCGACCTCGGCGAGGCGCTGGCGCTGGCCATCGAACTTGAGGAACTGTGCGAGCAATACTGGCGCGCCTGCCAGCTCGGCCGGCCGGTGCTGCTGACGCCGGCGGAAATGCGCGCGGTGCTCGACAAATTCGCCGGCTACGGGCAGCAGTAGGAGGTATCGGCGGGTAGCGCGCCGCCCGCCGATGCGGGGGTGTGGCAGAATGTCGTCAGCCACCTGTCAGACTCCCATGTCCGAAAAGAAAATCCGCTACGGCCAGTATCTGGGCGCCATTCGCCGCCGCCACCGGCAGGTCAGCTACAACGACGTCATCGCCGCCGAACGCGCACTGCCGGCCCGGCGCACGCCCGCCCTGCGCCTGATCGACATCCACCGCCTGGTCACGCCCTACGTTTCGGTGCGCTTCACCGAGCAGATGCGGGCGGTCATTCCGCTGGCCCTGATGCTGATCGGCTTTCAGGCGCTGGCGCTGCGCACCACCCCGGCCGAGGCCGAAACGATCGCCCTCGGCATCTGCGCCGTCATGCTCGGCCTGATGTTCTTCATGGAGGGCGTCAAGCAGGGCCTGATGCCCTTCGCCGAGAACATCGGCTTCCTGATGCCGGCACGCTCGAGCACCGCGACCATCCTGCTCTTCGGCGCCCTGCTCGGCACCGCCGCCACCTTCGCCGAACCGGCGATCAGCGCGCTGCAATCGGCCGCCGGCGCCATTTCGGCCGAGCGCGCCGGGCTGCTCAAGGCGCTGCTCGGCCCGTGGTCGGAATCGCTTGTGCTGGCGGTCGCCGGCGGGGTCGGCTGCGCCGTCACGCTCGGCCTGCTGCGCCTGATGTTCGGCTGGCAGATGAAGACGCTGATCCTGGTCATCGTCCCGCTCTGCCTCGGCCTGACCGTGTATGCCGCCAACCGGCCCGGGCTCGACCAGGTGATCGGCCTCGCCTGGGACTGCGGCGGCATCACCACCGGGCCGGTCACCGTGCCGCTGGTCCTCGCCGTCGGCATCGGCGTCGCCGCCTCGGCAGGGCGCGGCGACAACCCGCTTTCCGGGTTCGGCATCGTCACCCTGGCGTCGTTGCTGCCGGTCATCTTCGTCCTCGGCGCCGCCATCCATTACGCCGGCGAGGGCCTGCCGCCGCTGGCCGACGCCACCGCAACGCCCACCGACTGGTATCGCGAAAGCCCGGTCGCCGAGATGCTCGCCGCCCTGCGCGCCATCCTGCCGCTGATCCTGCTGCTCTTCGTCGTCCAGCGCTTCCTGTTGCGGACGCCGATCAAGCACACCGATCTCTTCCTCTACGGCGTCTGTGTCGCCGTCCTCGGCATGATGGCCTTCAACCTCGGCCTCACCACCGGCCTCGTCGAGCTCGGCAATCAGGCCGGCAACAACGTGCCGTGGGCCTTCGCGCCGCACCGCCAGACCGGGGCGCCGCCGCTCTACCCGCGCCTGCTGGGGCTGGGCATGACGCTGCTGTTCGCCTTCTGCATCGGCTACGGCGCCACCGTCGCCGAGCCGGCGCTCAACGCGATGGGCATGACCGTCGAAAACCTGAGCGACGGCGCCTTCAAGAAGCGCCTGCTGGTGCACGCGGTCGCCTGCGGGGTCGGCATCGGCGCCGCGCTCGGCGTCGCCCGCATCCTCTTCGACCTGCCGCTGGTCTGGCTGCTGATCGGCGCCTACGGCATCGCCCTGGCGCTCACCGTGCTTTCGCGCGAGGAGTTCGTCAACCTGGCCTGGGACAGCGCCGGCGTGACTACCGGCCCGGTCACCGTGCCGCTTCTGCTAGCGCTCGGCATCGGGCTCGGCAAGGCGGTCGGCGCGCCGGAAGGCTTCGGCATTCTCGCCATGTGTTCGGCGGGTCCGATCGTCAGCGTGCTCGCCGCCGGCCTGTGGATCGAACGGCGCAACCGCGCGCTGCACCGCGGCGACGCCGCAAGGAGAAAGCCATGAGCCGGAGCGAAATGATCATCCTGACCGACGCCGTGCTGATTACCGCGATCGTCCAGCGCGGCATCGCCGACATGGTCGTCCAGGTCGCCCAGGAGGCCGGCGCCCAGGGCGCCACCATCTTCTACGCGCACGGCACCGGCGTGCGCCAGAAGCGCCTCGGCCTGCTCGGCCTGACGATCAACGCCGAAAAGGAGGTGGTCTACATCGTCGTTCCCTCCGACCAGGCCGACAGCATCTTCGAGCGCATCTTCGTCACCGCCAAGATCGACACGCCGGGCATGGGCATCCTGTGGATGACGCCACTGGAAAAGATGGCCACCCACGTCCCGTACGAAGTCGCCGCCCGCTTCGGGCTGCACGTCGACAGCGACAGGTGACGCGGCGATGAGCGTCCTCGCCCGCATCGGCCGCGAGATCGAGAAGAAGCTGATCACCGCCATCGTGCCCGCCGGCCAGGGCCAGAAGCTGCTCGAAGCGCTGGCCGAAACGCCCGGCGTGCTGTCGATCTCGCACCACCACGCGCGCGGCGTCGGCAACCGCCGCCTGCGCGCCGGCCAGCTCTTCACCAGCGAGCAGGACGTGCTGATCGTGCTGGCCGAGGCCGAGCAGGCCGACGCCATATTCGCCCGCGTCTTCCACGAAGGGCGCATCGGCGAACCGGGTTCGGGCATGGTTTTCGTCGAAAGGGTCTTGCGCGGACACCCCATGATGCCGGTAGACTTGACGGACTGGTAAAAAAACCAAGGGGAGCGACCATGAAAGGATCCGCAGTGGTCCGCAGTTGCCTGTGGGCAGCCATTTTTGGCCTTTTTGCGGGGTCGACCGCAACCATCGCCCAGGAGGTGCGCGCGCCGAGCAGCGGGCAGACGGTCTACCTGCCGATCTATTCGCACATGCTCTACGGCAACCTGGGCAAGAGCGGCAAGGCGTCGCAGGTGCTGCTCTCGGCGCTGGTCAGCATCCGCAACACCGACGGGCGGCGCCCGCTGCGCATCCTCTCCGCACGCTACTACGACACCCACGGCAAGCTGCTCGGCGAGCGCGTGCCGACGCCCGTCGCCATCCCGCCCTACGGCACGCTCGAACTGTTCGTCGAACTCAACGACGCCTCCGGCGGCTCCGGCGCCAACTTCATCATCAAGTGGGACAGCGAGGCGGCGATCAACCCGCCGCTGGTCGAGGCGCTGCACGCCAACATGGACGGCGGCAAGGCGGTCATCTTCATGACCCAGTCGGTGCCGATCAACGATCCCGCGCCCCCGCCCGCCAAGTGATCAACACCTCGCAGATCGGCTACATCGTCCGCCTGCTGTGGCTGGCGCTCAGCTTCCTGGTCGCCGTCCACATCTTCGGCACGGTCGGCTACATGCTGCTGACCGAGGGCAAGTATTCGTGGTTCGACTGCTTCTACATGACCTTCATCACCGTCGCCACCATCGGCTTCGGCGAAATCATCGACATGTCGAGCAACCAGGGCGCGCGCATCCTGACGGTGGTCATCGGCATCCTCGGTGCCGGCAACCTGTCGATGCTGTTCTCGATCGTCACCGTCGCCCTTCTCGAAACCGACCTCAACGGCAGCCTGCGGAGACGACGCATGGAAAAGGCAATCAACAGGCTCAAGGGCCATTACATCCTGTGCGGTTTCGGCCGCGTCGGGCGCAACATCGCGCACGAACTGGAGGCCACCAACCGCCACTTCGTGGCCATCGACGAGGAGCGCGAGCGGCTCCAGGAATTTCGCGACAAGAACCCCGGCATGCTCTACCTGCACGGCGACGCCAGCGACGACGACATGCTGCGGGCAGCCGGCATCGAGGAGGCCAAGGGCATCTTCGCGATCACCGAGGACGATTCGCGCAACCTGATGATCGTCATCACCGCCAGGCAGCTCAAGCCGACCATCCGCGTCGTCGCCCGCTGCCAGGAAACGCGCAACACCGAGAAGATGCGCAAGGCCGGCGCCGACGCCATCGTCTCGCCCGACTTCACCGGCGGCATGCGCATCGCCTCGGCGATGATCCGCCCGCACGTCGTGTCCTTCCTCGACGAAATGCTGAAGTCGGAGAAGAACCTGCGCATCGAGGAAATCCCGATCCCGGCCGCCTTCATCCCCAAACCGATCGGCTCGCTCAAGCTGCGCAGCGCCAACTACGTGCTGCTCGCCGCCCGCGAGCGCAACGGCAACTGGCAGTTCAACCCGGACAAGGAGTTCCTGCTCAAGCCGGGTTTCACGCTGATCGCCATGGCCAGCGCGCTCGGCCGTCAGGAGATCGAGGCACTGCTGATCGAGATGCTGGGTTGACCGGTAAGGGTTTTCCACAGGCGGCCGGGGCGCGTCGCCGTGCTAGGATTGGCGCCCTTCGAAATCACCCGAACTGTCACGAGGTTACGAGATGCTGACCGCCCTCGTCGTTGTCTTCGTCGTCGCCTACGCCGCGATCGCGCTCGAACATCCGCTCAAGATCAACAAGTCGGCCTCCGCGCTGATCGGCGCCGGCCTGTTATGGACCATCTACGCGCTGTCCACCGCCGACCACGAACTGATTTCGCACCAGCTCGGCGAATCGCTGATGGCCACCGCACAGATCGCCTTCTTCCTGATGGGCGCGATGACCATCGTCGAGGTGGTCGACGCACACAACGGCTTCGAGGTCATCACCAAGCGAATCAAGACGCAGCAGCTGTCGACGCTGATGTGGCTGGTCGGCATCGTCACCTTCTTCCTCAGCGCCCTGCTCGACAACCTGACGACGACCATCGTCATGATCTCGCTGATGCGCAAGCTCCTCTCCAACCGCGGCGACCGCCTGTTCTTCGCCGGCATCATCGTCATCGCCGCCAACGCCGGCGGTGCGTGGTCGCCGATCGGCGACGTGACGACGACCATGCTCTGGATCGGCGGTCAGATCACCGCCATGAACATCATCACCTCGGTCTTTCCGGCGGCGGTCGTCAGCCTGCTGGTGCCGCTCGCCATCACCGCCTGGGTGCTGCGCGGCCGGCCGGTCGAATCGCCCGAGCACATCGAGATGGATCACGGCCTGAAGACCACCGAATTCGAGCGCAACACGATGTTCTTCCTCGGCCTCGGCACCCTGATCGCGGTACCGGCGTTCAAGACCATCACCCACCTGCCGCCCTTCCTCGGCATCCTCTTCGGCCTCGGCATCGTCTGGCTGGTCGGTGACCTGATCCATCGCAACAAGGAATCCGAGTACAAGAACCACCTGACGCTGGCCCACGCGCTGTCGAAGATCGACATGAGTTCGCTGGTCTTCTTCATCGGCATCCTGCTCGCCGTCGCCACCCTCGAACACACCCACATCCTGACCGCGCTCGCCCAGCGTCTCGACCACGACATCGGCCGCCTCGACCTGATCGTCCTCATCATCGGCATGGTCAGCGCCATCGTCGACAACGTGCCGCTGGTCGCTGCCGCGATGGGCATGTACGACCAGGCGACCTACCCGACCGATCATTTCCTGTGGGAATTCCTCGCCTACTGCGCCGGCACCGGCGGCTCCATCCTCGTCATCGGCTCGGCGGCCGGCGTCGCGGCGATGGGCCTCGAGAAGATCGACTTCTTCTGGTACGTGAAGAAGATCAGCGGCCTGGCGCTGATCGGCTACCTGGCCGGCGCCGGCATATACGTGCTGCAATACCAGTTGATGCACTGATCCGGCGACCACCGGACACGACCTGCGTTCCGGCCGGGCCATGCCGCATGAATCGGCCGGCGCGGCTTGTCGATTCATCGCCGCCCCATTAGGATGGGCCGCATCCTCGCTCCCACATACAAGCCCATGACACTCCGCCGCCTCTTCCCGCTTGCCCTGCTCGCCGCCGCCTGGCCGGTATTCGCCGCCGGTTCCGACGTGGTCGGCGAGAACCTGCTGTGGCTGACCATCATCCTGCTCGCCGCCCGTCTCTTCGCACCGCTCGCCCAGAAGATCGGCTTTCCGGCCGTCCTCGGCGAACTGCTGCTCGGCGTCATGCTCGGCAACCTCGGCCTGCTCGGCTTCCATTACTTCGACACCATCGCCAACGACCCGATCATCATGTTCATGGCTGAGCTCGGGGTCATCATCCTGCTCCTGCAGATCGGTCTTGAAACCCGGCTCGGCGACCTCGTCAGCGTCGGCGCCCGCGCCTCGCTGGTCGGCTCGGTCGGCATCGCCGTGCCCTTCGTGCTCGGCGCCTTCGTCGCCGGCCCGCTGGTACTGCCGGGCATGGAATTCAACGCCTACCTGTTCCTCGGCGCAACGCTGGCCGCTACCTCGGTCGGCATCACCGGCCGCGTCTTCCGTGACCTCGGCAAGCTGAAGATGCCGGAAGCGCAGGTCGTCCTCGGCGCCGCGGTGATCGACGACGTCCTCGGCCTGGTCATCCTCGCCGTCGTTTCCAGCCTGGTCGAGGCCGGCACGGTGAGCGTCGTCGACGTACTGCTGATCATCGCCAAGGCCGTCGCCTTCCTCGGCGGTTCGATCGCCATCGGCCGCGCCGTCGCGCCGCGCTTGCTGCACTGGGTATCGCACCTGGACCGAAGCCACTCGATGCTGTTCTCGCTGGTCCTGGTGGTCGGCCTGTTCATGGCCTGGCTGGCGCACGCCGTCGGGCTGGCGCCGATCATCGGCGCCTTCGCCGCCGGCCTGCTGTTCGAACCGGTGTTCCTCAAGGAATTCGAAACGCCCAAGCTGGTGCAGGATATCGAGGCGCTGCTGCCGGTTGCGGTCGACACCGAAAAACAGCAAAAAATCAGAAAGGTGCTCGAACGTCATACCAGCCACCAGCACGAGCACATGCTCGAACCCATCGGCTACTTCTTCGTGCCGGTGTTCTTCGTGCTGACCGGCATGCAGGTCGACCTGACCGCGCTCGCCGACCCCAAGGTCGTCGCCGTCGCGCTCGGCATCACGGTGGCGGCCGTGATCGGCAAGCTGGCCGCCGGCTTCGCCGCCGGCAAGGGCATGAACCCGTGGCTGGTCGGCTGGGGCATGGTGCCGCGCGGCGAGGTCGGCCTGATCTTCGCGATGGTCGGCAAGAAGCTCGGTGTCATGAGCGAGGCGATGTTCTCGGTGATCGTCATCATGGTCATCCTGACCACCCTGCTGACGCCGCCCATCCTCACCGTGCTGCTGCGCCGGCACTCGACCAGGGCCTGAGCGGTGCTCGCCCTGACGGCCGAGCAGCAGCGCCGACGCTGGCTGGCGCTCGGCGTCGTCGCCGTCGCCTACATCCTGTCGTTCTTCCAGCGCTTTGCGCCGGCCGGCATCGCCCAGGACCTGGCCGCCGCCTTCGCCACCTCGGCGACCTCGCTCGGCGTCCTGGCAGCGACCTACTTCTACGTCTATACGGTGATGCAGATCCCGACGGGGATCCTCGTCGACACCCTCGGGCCGCGCCGGATTCTCGCGCTGGGCGGTGTCGTCGGCGGCCTCGGCAGCTTCCTCTTCGGCTTCGCGCCGACGCTCGACTGGGCGCTCGCCGGGCGCACGCTGATCGGCCTCGGCGTCTCGGTCACCTTCATCGCCATGCTCAAGCTGATCGCCGTCTGGTTCGAGGAGAACCGCTTCGCGACCATGGTCGGCGTCTGCATGCTGATCGGCAACCTGGGCTCGGTGCTGGCCGGCGCCCCGCTCTCCGGGCTGGCCCAGGCAACCGGCTGGCGCGGCGTGTTCATCGGCATCGGCGTCGTCTCCTTCCTGCTCGCCGCCGGCTGCTGGCTGATCGTGCGCGACCGCCCGGACGCCGGCAGCGGCACCGCGGCCCCGAAATTCGACCGCACCGTCGTCCTCTCCGGCCTGCTTGCGGTGATCCGCAACCGTGCCACCTGGCCGGCCATCCTGGTCAATACCGGCATGTCCGGCGCCTTCTTCACCTTCGCCGGCCTGTGGGCGACACCCTACCTGATGCAGGTGCACGGCATGCCGCGCCCGACCGCGGCGAGCCACCTGTCGCTGTGGTTCGGCGGCTTCGCCGTCGGCTGCTTCTTCATTGGCACGCTGTCCGACCGCATCGGCCGGCGCAAGCCGGTGCTGATCGCCGCCGCCCACCTGTACACAGCGATCTGGCTGATCTGGCTGTCCGGCGCGACGATGCCGCTCGGGCTCTCGTTCGCGCTTTTCGGGCTGATGGGACTGTCGACCGCCGGCTTCAGCCTGACCTGGGCGTGCGCCAAGGAGGTCAACCCGCCGCTACTCTCCGGCATGTCGACCAGCGTCGCCAACATGGGCGGCTTTCTCGCCGGCGCCTTGCTGCAACCGCTGGTCGGCTGGGTGATGGACCTCGGCTGGCGCGGCGAAATGCTCAACGGCGCCCGCATCTACGATCTCGCTGCGTGGCGCAACGGCGTCCTCGTCGTCACGCTGTGCGCGCTGTTCGGTGCCCTCGCCAGCTGGTGGATTCGCGAAACGCGCTGCCGCAACATCTGGCGGCCGGCGGCGGGCGACGCCGCGCGCTGAGGGAAGCTCTCATGAGAAAAGGGCCGGTCATGCGACCGGCCCTTTTGCTTCGATCAAGAAATCCATCGGCCGGCACCGCCGCCATGGCACTGCGGCCAAGTCAGGGGCCGTCTGCCCCAAAGGACGACGCCGAGAACGCCGGTGCATCTTCGGGATAGGCGAAGCGGTCGGCCGGCGCGTCTTCCGCGTAGGCATAGGGTTCGCCCAGCGCCGCCGAATCGACCATCAAGTCACTGCGAATCGGACCCTGCGCGCCCTGCCCGACGGACCACGCCGGAGACTCGTAAGCCTGGGACACGCCGTCGCCGCCGATCTGTGCCTGGATGTAGTCGTTGGCATCTGCTGCGTTCACCGTGCTCCATGGTGCGATCAGCGCAATCATCACGCTGCAGCCAATGTGGGAAAAACTGAGGTGTTTCATGATTTCCTCCTGCGGTCGAATGCCTCCCTGAGGTGATTCAATCAAGAAGTTCCGCAACGGGAAAGTCGTCTGCCGCCCCAAGTCCAGGCGCTTGCCTCGACATCGGGAGCGGCTACGGCAATCGGCTCAGGCGCCGTCGTTACCACCGAACGGATAGAGCTGTCTCTCCATCTGCTGCTTCCTCGCCGCCCGCTCGCTTTCGCTCAGCTTGTCCTCGGTCATGTCCGAGCGGATCGGCCCCTGCGCGCCCTGCGCCTTGGACCAGGCTTCATAGTTGCTGGTCAGCGACGGGCTGTCGCCACCCAGGTTGGTCTGGATGTAATCGTTCGCGTCTGCGGCATAGCCCGCGCCAATCGGCGCCAGCAGGCCAATCACCAGGCCACAGCCAATTTTGGAAAAAGTGAGTTTCTTCATGATTCTTCTCCTACGGTCAATTTCCTCCCTGGAGGTTGAACCGTCGAATGCGCCCGGCCTGCCATTGTCTTTCCGGTAGCCGGCGACGCCCCGATCCTCTCAAGCGGTTCGTGTCGTTGCTTGATGAATCACGGTAAAAATCCGACAGCCGGCGCCGGCAAAAGTTCGCCTGCCACACCAAAAAAAGAGGGAAGCAGACGCTCAGCGCTGCTCCGGCGCTCCCTGCGCCGCCACCCGCCCCGCGCCCGGCCCCGTGGCGGCGACCGCGACCAGCGTCGTTTCGGCCGGAATGGCGGCGGTGATCACTTCCCGCATCTGGAACAGGTCGAGCACGTCGGCGATGAAGGTCTTGTGCTCGTCCGGGGCGTTGCGGTACCAGTTGCGCAGGTAGTCCTGAAGGCTGCTGCGCGCGTCGCCGGGGTCCAGGTTGAGGTAAGAGAGGGTCGACCAGTTCTCCGGATTGCGCTCGAACAGCGGCAGCAGGAGATTGGCGACCAGTTCGTTCTTTTCGCGCTGGTACGGGTTGGCGCGCAGGCGCTCCTCGTTGCTGGCGAGCCAGACGGCGAGCGGCGAGTGCGGCGGCAGCTGGCGATGCCCCTCGGCGATCAGGAGGTCGAAGAAGCGGTTGAGCTTGTCCGCCTCCTTCGACCAGTCCGCCGGCGCCGGCGGCGATTCCTTCCAGGTCGTGGCCAGCTTCTTCAGCGTAAATAGCGAGGCGGTTTCGCACAGGGTTTCCTCGAACCACTGGTTGTAGCGACTGTTCCCCGGTGCGGCGTTTTCCTCGTAGTTCGACAGGATGTGGCACAGCTCATGGGCGAATTCGTAGGTGTACAGGTGCCAGTTGGCGCCGCGGGCGTGCAGTTCGACCCGGTATTCGCCGTCGGCGCCGCGCTCGTACAGCGCCACCGGATTGCTGTCGGTATGGGTGACGACGATCGGCACGTTCAGCTTCTTCGGCAGCCGCGTCATCAGTTCGTCGGCAACCGAATAGAGTACCGCCTCGATCGTTTCCTTGCGCACGCTGCCCCAGCCCTCGCCCTCCACCTTGATGGTGAGGCCCATCTTGCGGCTGTTCACCGGCTTTTTTTGCGGCGCGGCGAACCCGTGGGAAGAGTAGAGCAAGGAGTAAAGCAACGATGCGATGATCAGCGGCAGGCGCATGGCGTACTCCTTTCGCGGCGGGTCGGACGATGGCAGCTTGCCGTCGCGTAGCGAACGACGGCAATCTACAGTTTAGTCCACCGGCGCGGCGCGGAGTTCGCCTGCCCCAAGCATGATTTTGCGCGGCGGCACGGCGCCGCCCCCGCTCACTTCTCGACGAAGGCGCGCTCGATCACGTAGTCGCCCAGCTCGCCGGTGTAATGGCGTGCCACCTTGAAGCCGCGGACGTCGAGCAGCTTCGCGGTGTCGGCCAGCATGGCCGGGCTGCCGCAGATCATCGCGCGGTCGGTCGCCGGATCGAGCGGCGGCTCGCCGATGTCGGCGAACAGCTTGCCGGAGTCGATCAAGTCGGTCAGCCGCCCCTCGTTGCGGAAGGATTCGCGGGTCACCGTCGGGTAGTAGATCAGCTTCTCGCGAGCCCAGTCGCCGAAGAACTCGTGGTCGGACAACTCGTGTTCGATGTAGTCGTGATAGGCCAGTTCGTTGGTCCACCGCACGCCGTGGATCAGGATCACCTTCTCGAAGCGCTCGTAGGTTTCCGGGTCGTGGATCAGGCTCATGAAGGGCGCCAGCCCGGTGCCGGTGGCGAACATGAACAGGCGCTTGCCCGGCTTGAGGTCGTGCAGAACCAGCGTGCCTGTCGGCTTCTTGCTGACGAGGATCGGATCGCCCGGCTTGACGTTCTGCAGGCGCGAGGTCAGCGGGCCGTTCGGCACCTTGATGCTGAAGAATTCCAGGTGTTCCTCGTGGTTGGCGCTGGCGATGCTGTAGGCGCGCGTCAGCGGCCGCCCGTCGACCTCCAGCCCCATCATGACGAACTGCCCGTTGAGGAAGCGCAGGCCGGCGCTGCGCGTGGTGCGGAAGGAAAACAGCGTGTCGTTCCAGTGATTGACGGAAAGGACGGTTTCGGTGGCGAGGTTGCTCATGATCGGACTCCTTTACGTTTTTGACTGGAAGCGATGATAGGCGTTGCACCACAGAAACATAAGCGGATAATTTGCATATCAATTATCGGTTTTATATATATGCGAATCACCCTGCGCCAGATCGAGGTCTTTGCCGCCATCGCCCGCAGCGAGAACGTCTCGCGCGCTGCCGAAGCGCTGGCGATGTCGCAGTCGGCGGCGAGCAGCGCACTGGTCGAACTCGAACGCCAGTTCGCCTGCCCGCTGTTCGACCGCATCGGCAAGTCGCTGCGCCTCAACGCCACCGGCCGCGGGCTGCTGCCACAGGCCGAGGACATCCTGGCGCGCGCCGCCGAGATCGAGGGCTTCCTCGCCGGCGGCCAGCTCGGCCCGCTGGCCGTCGGCGCGACGATGACCATCGGCAACTACCTGGCGACGTTGATCGTCGCCGACTACCTGCAGCGCCACCCGACCTCGCGCCTCGACCTCAAGGTCGCCAACACCCGCCACATCCTCGACGGCGTGCTGCGCTGCGAACTCGACCTCGGCCTGATCGAGGGCGAGGCCAACGACCCCGACCTCGTCCTCGACCCGTGGCTGGCCGACGAACTGGTGGTCTTCTGCGCGCCGCAGCACCCGCTCTCCGCGAGCGGCCGTGCGAGCACCGTGCAGCTGGCGGAACAGCCGTGGATCCTGCGCGAAGCGGGCTCCGGCACGCGCGCCCTGTTCGACCGCGCCATCGCGCCGCGGCTCGCCAGCCTGCAGATCCGCCTGCAGCTGGAACACACCGAGGCGATCAAGCGCGCCGTCGAGGCCGGCCTCGGCCTCGCCTGCCTGTCGCGCGTCGCCCTGCGCGAGGCCTTCCGGCGCGGCAGCCTGGTCGAGCTGCGGACGCCGCAGTTCGACCTGCGCCGCAACTTCTATTTCGTGCGCCACCGCCAGCGCCACGTCAGCCCCGCCAGCCGGGCCTTCCAGGCGCTGTGCCGCGACTTCGGCGCGGCCCTGCAGGCGGCCGGCGACCTTGCGCCCGACCAATAAATTAGAGTATTCTTATATACATGAAGACAAAACTGATTTTTGGCCTTTTGTGGGCGTTGACCGCAGCCGCCTCCGCGCAGGAACTGCCAAGCGTCGTCGTCCAGCCGCACCGCGTCGATCTGGGCTTCCCGGCCGAGTCGCTGGTCGAGGCCGTCCAGCAGACCACCGTCGGCGCCCAGACGGCCGGCCGGATTATCGAAGTGAAGGCCGACGCCGGCCAGCGCGTGAGCAAGGGCGAGGTACTGATGCGCATCGACGCGCGCGAGGCGGAGGAAGCGGCGCGTGCCGCCAACGCCCAGTACGCCAACGCCAGACTCAACTACGAGCGCACGAAAAGCCTGGTCGCCCAGAAATTCATGAGCGCCGCCGCGCTCGACAAGGCGAAGGCCGACTACGACGCGGCCACCGCCACCCGCGCCGCGGCGGGCGCCAGCGAGAGCCACGCCACCATCGTTGCGCCGCTGACCGGCGTCGTCGCCCGCCGCCACGCCGAACTCGGCGACATGGCGACGCCCGGCAAGCCGCTGTTCACGATCTACGAACCGGGCGGCCTGCGCGTCACCGCCAGCATTCCGCAATACCGCCTGAATGACATGCGCAGCGTCAGGACGGCGCGCGTCGAGTTCCCGGAACTCAACAAGTGGGTCGATGCGACCGCCGTCAAGCTGCTGCCGACCGCCGACACCGCGACCCACGTCTCGCAGGTGCGCGTCAGCCTGCCGCCGGTGCCGGAGGCGACGCCGGGCATGTTCGCGCGCGTCCATTTCGTCCTCGGCCAGGCCGAGAAGCTGACCGTGCCGGCACAGGCCGTCGTGCGCCGCGGCGAAGTCGCCGCCGTCTACGTGCTGGGTGCCGACAACCGCCTCAGCCTGCGCCAGCTGCGCATCGGCGACGCCGTCGGCCAGGGTGAGATCGAAGTGCTGGCCGGCCTGAGCGCCGGCGACAAGGTGGTGACCGACCCGGTCAGGGCGGCCATCGCGCTCAAGCAGGGCAACAAGTAGTCCGGAGCGGCCGAACGAAAGAGCCGCGGTTCTTCCATCACACCGAGGAGAGAGACCTATGGCACACATCGTTATTGTCGGCAGCGGCCTGGGCGGCATGACCATGGCCTTCGAGATGCGGGAAAACGCCCGCCCGACGGATCGCATCACCGTTGTCTCGAACAACCCGAAATTCCATTTCGTCCCGTCCAACCCGTGGGTTGCGGTCAACTGGCGAAAACGCGAGGAAATCGAACTCGACGCCGCCCCCCTGCTCGAGCGCAAGAAGATCGGCTTCATCGGCGTCGGCGTCCGCCGCGTGCATCCCGAGCGCAAGCAGCTGGAGCTTGACGACGGGGCGACGGTCGATTACGACTTCCTGATCCTGTCCACCGGCCCCAAGCTGGCCTTCGACGAGATCGAGGGCACGGGACCGCAGGGACACACCCAGTCGATCTGTCACGTCGACCATGCCGTGCAGGCCGAGCGCGCCTGGCAGGAGTTCGTCGCCGACCCCGGCCCGATCGTCGTCGGCGCCGTGCAGGGCGCCTCGTGCTTCGGGCCGGCCTACGAGTTCGCGATGATCATGGAAACCGACCTGCGCCGGCGCAAGATCCGCGACCGCGTACCGATGACCTTCGTCACGTCGGAGCCTTACATCGGCCACCTCGGGCTGGGCGGCGTCGGCGATTCCAAGGGGCTGATGGAGTCGATCTTCCGCAGCAAGCACATCAAGTGGATCTGCAACGCCAGGGTGATGCGCGTCGAGGCCGGCCAGATGTTCGTCACCGAGCACGACGAGGACGGCAAGCCGAAGAAGGAGCACGTGCTGCCCTTCAAGTATTCGATGCTGCTGCCGGCCTTCAAGGGCATCGACGCGGTGTTCGGGGTCGAGGGCCTGACCAACCCGCGCGGCTTCGTCAGCATCGACGCCTTCCAGCGCAACCCGAAATACCCCGAGATCTACGGCATCGGTGTCTGCGTCGCCATCCCGCCGGTCGAGGTGACGCCAATCCCGACCGGCACGCCGAAGACCGGCTACATGATCGAATCGATGGTCACCGCCACGGCCAAGAACATCCGCGCCGTGCTCGACGGCCGCGAGCCGGACAAGAAGGCGACGTGGAACGCCGTCTGTCTCGCCGATTTCGGCGACACCGGCGCCGCCTTCGTCGCGCTGCCGCAGATTCCGCCGCGCAACGTCAATTGGTTCGGCGAAGGCAAGTGGGTGCATCTGGCCAAGGTCGGCTTCGAAAAATATTTCATGCACAAGCTCAAGCATGGCACCAGCGAGACGGTCTATGAAAGGATCGTCATGGAGGCACTGGGCATCCTGAAACTGAAAGGAAAATAGTTGTCGATGGGTATTTCCGGGCGCATCGCCGCCACTTTCCAGGAATCGCGGATGACGCCGCTGCTGGCGCTCGTCGCCTTCCTGCTCGGCGTCTTCGCCGTCCTCGTCACGCCGCGCGAGGAAGAGCCGCAGATCGACGTGACCATGGCCGACGTGCTGGTCGCCTTCCCCGGCGCCTCGGCCAAGGATGTCGAGAACCTGGTCGCGCGCCCGGCCGAACAGGTGCTGTCGCGCATGCACGGGGTCGAGCACGTCTATTCCGTGTCGCGCCCCGGCATGGCGGTGATCACCGTGCAGTTCGACGTCGGCGTCAAGTACAACGACGCCGTGCTGCGCCTCTACGACACCGTGCATTCGCACCGCGACTGGCTGCCACCCAACCTCGGCGTCCAGGAGCCGGTGATCAAGCCGCGCGGCATCGACGACGTGCCCATCCTCGCCCTCACCTTCTGGACGAAGGACCCGGAACGCTCGGCCTACGAGCTGCAGCAGGTGGCGCGCGCCGTCGAGATCGAGCTGAAGCGCATCAAGGGCACGCGCGACGTGTCCACGCTGGGCGGCCCCGACCACGCCATCCGCGTGCTGATGGACGCCGAGCGGATGAACGCCTACGGCGTCACGCCGCAGGAAATCGCCGGCGCCCTCAAGGTGTCGAACGCCCTGCAGCCCTCCGGCAACCTGACCGCCGGCAACCGCGAGGTGCTGGTGCAGACCGGCACCTACCTCGAAGCGGCGGCCGACGTGAAGCAGCTGGTGGTCGCCGTGCGCGACGGCAAGCCGGTGTTCATGAGCGACGTCGCGACGGTCGAGGACGGCCCCGACCAGCCGAAGCGCTACGCCTGGTTCGGCAACCGCGACGGCGAGTTCCCGGCCGTCACCATCCAGCTTTCCAAGCAGCCGGGGGTCAATGCCGCCGATGTCGCGTCGGCTGCGGTCGACCGGATAAATACCCTCAAAAACACGGTGATCCCGGAAGGCGTCGAGGTCACCGTCACCCGCAACTACGGCGAAACGGCGACCGAGAAGGCGCAGAAGCTGATCGGCAAACTGATCTTCGCCACCGCCTTCGTCGTCGCCCTCGTCTTCTTCGCGCTCGGCCGGCGCGAGGCCTTCATCGTCGGCGTCGCCGTAACCCTGACCCTCGCCGCGACGCTGTTCGCCTCCTGGGCCTGGGGCTTCACGCTCAACCGGGTGTCGCTGTTCGCGCTGATCTTCTCGATCGGCATCCTGGTCGATGATGCCATCGTCGTCGTCGAGAACATTCACCGCTGGCAGGGCCTATACCCCGGCAAGCCGCTGCGCGAGATCATCCCGCCAGCGGTCGACGAGGTCGGCGGGCCAACCATCCTCGCCACGCTGACAGTAATCGCCGCCCTGCTGCCGATGGCATTCGTCACCGGCCTGATGGGGCCGTACATGAGCCCGATCCCGATCAACTCGTCGATGGGCATGGCCATCTCGCTGGCGGTGGCCTTCGTCGTCACGCCGTGGCTGGCGCTCAAGCTGATGAAGGCGCACGGCCCGAGCAGCGCCGGCCACGCGCCGTCAAAGCTCGATGCCAAACTCGACGCCACCTTCCGCAAGCTGCTGACGCCCTTCCTCGACCCGCAGAAGGGCGGCGCGGCGCGCATCCGGCTGGCCGTTGCCGTCGTGCTGATGATCCTCGGCTCGGTGTCGCTGGCCTACTTCCAGCTCGTCGTGCTAAAGATGCTGCCCTTCGACAACAAGAGCGAATTCCAGGTCGTGCTCGACATGCCGGTCGGCACGCCGGTCGAGGAAACGGCGCGCGTTCTGCACGAAATCGGCGCCGAACTGGCGCAGGAAGCCGACGTCGTCGACTACCAGGCCTATGCCGGCACCGCCAGCCCGATCAACTTCAACGGCCTGGTCCGCCAGTACTATCTGCGCGCCGCGCCGGAAAAGGGCGACATCCAGGTCAACCTGGCCGACAAGAAGCACCGCTCGCGCCAGAGCCACGAGATCGCCGTCGCCCTGCGCGACCGTATCGAGGCCATCGGGAAGAAGAACGGCGGCGTCGCCAAGGTCGTCGAAGTGCCGCCCGGACCGCCGGTGCTGTCGCCCATCGTCGCCGAGATCTACGGGCCGGACATGGCCGGCCAGATGGCGGTCGGCAAGCAGGTGCGCAAGGCCTTCGAGGACACGCCCGATCTGGTTGCGGTCGACGACTATATCGATGCAGATTCCCGGAAGTTCGTGCTGCACGTGCTGCAGAGCAAGGCGGCGCTGCTCGGCGTGGCGCAGAGCGACATCGTCGAGGTGGTCGGCATGGGGCTGGCCGGGCAGGACGTGACGCCGGCGCGTAATACCGAATCCAAGTTCGAGATCCCGGTGCGCGTGACCCTGCCGGCGGAAAAGCAGTCGAACCTCGACGCCCTTTTGAAATTGCGCGTGCGCTCAAAAGACGGCCACCTGGTACCGGTGTCGGAACTGGTCGAGGTGCGTGAGGCGACGCGCGAGAAGGCGATCTACCACAAGGACCTGCTGCCGGTGGTCTATGTCGTCGGCGACATGGGCGGCAAGCTCGACTCGCCGCTCTACGGCATGTTCGACGCGCGCTCGCAGATCATCGGCAAGGAGCTCAAGGAAGGTGGCACGCTCGGCGAATGGTTCATCCGCCAGCCGGCCGACCCCTACGCCGGCTACAGCGTCAAGTGGGACGGCGAGTGGAAGGTCACCTACGAAACCTTCCGCGACATGGGACTGGCCTACGGCGTCGGCCTGATCCTGATCTACCTGCTGGTCGTCGCCCACTTCGGCAGCTATCTGGTGCCGCTCATCATCATGGCGCCGATCCCGCTCACCATCATCGGCGTCATGCCCGGCCACGCCCTGCTCGGCGCGCAATTCACGGCGACCTCGATGATCGGCATGATCGCGCTGGCCGGCATCATCGTCCGCAACTCGATCCTGTTGGTCGATTTCATCAAACAGCAGGTCGCCGCCGGTATGAACTTCCACGACGCCGTGATCCAGTCCGCCGCCGTGCGCGCCAAGCCGATCGCGCTGACCGCGCTGGCCGCCATGCTCGGCGCCCTGTTCATCCTCGACGACCCGATCTTCAACGGGCTGGCCATCAGCCTGATCTTCGGCATCCTGGTCTCCACCCTGCTCACCCTGGTGGTGATCCCGGTGCTCTACTTCTCCGCTTTCAGAAAGGAACACTCACAATGACCATCGAACGCATGATCCGCATCATGGCCGGCTTCTTCGTCCTGCTCTCGCTGGCGCTCGGCGTCGAGGGCAGCCCCATTTTCGTTTCGAAATGGTTCCTCGCCTTCACCGCCTTCGTCGGTCTCAATCTGCTGCAGAGCGGGTTCACCGGCTTCTGCCCGCCGGAAAAGCTGCTGGCGAAAATGGGTTTCAAACGCGGCAATGGCTCCTGCGGCGTCTGAACGGGCCGTCCGACCGGCCGACGATTCCGCTCATTGACGCCGCGCCGGCGATGCGTCAGAGTCGGATCGTGTTCCGCAATGCGCTGGAGACAGCGACCGGCGGAACGTCAAGGGAGCGACAACGATGCATCCGGACCGACCGCCACCCACCCGCACCTGCCTGTACGACCACCGGCAACTCGACGATGTCGTCGCCGACATGGCTCGGCGGGCGGCCGGGCTGTTTCCCGGACCAGCGCCGATCGCGGTAGTCGGCGTCCTGCGCCGCGGCGCGCCGCTCGCCGAGCGCATCACCGAACGCCTGGTCGCCCACCACGCCCTGCCGCCGCCCGTGCGCCTCGACCTCAAGGTGTCGCGCTATGCCGACGACCTCACGCTGCTCCACCCGGAAACGCGACTCGTCGAGAACCCGGACCATGCCGCACCCCTTGCCGAACTGGCCGGGCGCCGCCTGCTGGTCGTCGATGACGTGCTTTACTCCGGTCACTCCCTGCTTCGCGTCGTCGAATACCTCGGACGTTACGGGCCGGCCGAAATCCGCGTCGCCGTGCTGGTCGACCGCGGCGTCGCTTGCCTGCCCGTCCACGCGGATATCGTCGGGGTGCGCCTGCAGGTGGCGCCACCCGACATCGTCGAATGCCACGTGCCGCCCTACGAGCCGGATTTCGGAATCGATCTGCGCCGTGAGTGAGTGCTCGCCAAGGAGAAAGCCATGTTCTTCGCCGATCGCCTGGATGCCGCCGACAAACTCGCCACTGCCCTCGCCGCATGGAAAGGCAGCAATCCGCTGATCCTCGCCATCCCGCGCGGCGCGGTGCCGATGGGTGCCGCGCTGGCCACGGCACTCGCTGGCGAACTCGATGTAGTGCTCGTCCACAAGCTCGGCGCACCCGGGAATCCGGAATACGCCATCGGCGCCATCGACGAGAGCGGCTGGTTTTTCGTCGCCGACCCGAACGCAGCAGACGAGGCATGGCTGCAGCGCGAAAGAGCCTACCGGTTCGAGCAGTTGCGCCGGCGCCGCGCCCTCTACTCGCCGGGCCGGCCGCCTGCCGACCCCGGCGGGCGCATCGCAATCGTCGTGGACGACGGCCTGGCGACCGGCTCGACGATGCTCGCCGCGCTGCATGCCGTGCGCTCCCGGGCGCCGGCGCGGCTGATCTGCGCCATCCCGGTGGCGGCACAGGACAGCCTGAAGCGGGTCGGCCGCCACGCCGACGAGACGGTCTGCCTGTACGCGCCACGCGACTTTCAGGCGGTCGGACAGTTCTATGCCCGCTTCGACCAGGTCGAGGACGACGAAGTCATCGCCTGCCTGCGCCGCGCCCGGCCATCCTCAGGTTGACCGGAAGGCCGCCGTGCGCCGGTCAACGGCCTCGGCAAGTTCGCGCAGCGGCCCGGCCACCGTGACCGGATAGGCGGGCGCCGTATCGAGACTGCACAGGGCGGGCGGCAATGCCGCCAGTTGTCGGCGGGCCAGCTCGCGCAGGTCGGCGAGCTGCGCCTGCGGCGCGACGCGCCGGCCGTCGCGCATGACCGTCGCCAACAGCGGCACGCCCGCGTCGCACGCGTCATCCAGCGTCAGCGTGTCGCCCGCCATGCCGTCGGCGGCCAGGCGCCGGAACACCTGCTTGCGGCCGGGCCATGTCGCCTTGCCTTCGGAACGCTTGCGGCGGGCGATGCCCGCGTACTCCTGCAGCTTGTAGGCGCAGTCGAGGTACGGGTAGTCGGCCGAGGTGTTCATGCGCGTGCCGACGCCGAAACCGTCGATCGGCCCGCCGTCGGCGACCAGCTTGCAGACAGCGTATTCGTCGAGGTTGCCGCTGGCGAAGATGCGTATGTTCCCGGCGCCACCGGCGTCGAGAATGGCGCGCACCTTGCGGGCGTGCTCGCCGAGGTCGCCGCTGTCGATGCGCACCGATTGGATCGCGATATTCTCGCCGGCGAGCCGGCGGGCCAGCGCGACCACCGCGTGCGCCGCAGCCTCGGTGTCGTAGGTGTCGATCAGCAGCGTGGAGCCTCCGGGATAGGCGCGCGCGAAGCGCTCGAAGGCGTCGGCCTCGCTGTCGTGTGCCTGGATGAAGGAATGGGCCATGGTCCCGAAGACCGGGATGTTCCAGCGCATCCCGGCGAGCACGTTGGAACTGCCGTCAAAGCCGGCCAGGTAGCTGGCACGCGCCGATAGCAGACCGGCCTCGGCGCCATGCGCACGGCGCAGGCCGAAGTCCACCAGCAACCGGTCGCCGGCGGCGAGCCGCACGCGCGCCGCCTTCGAGGCGACCAGCGTCTGAAACTGCAGCAGGTTGATCAGGCGTGTCTCGACCAGCTGGGCCTCGCGCAACGGCGCGACGACGCGCAGGATCGGCTCGTCCGGGAAGAACACCGTGCCTTCCGCCATCGCGTGCACCTCGCCGGTAAAGCGCAGATCCGCCAGCGAATCGACGAAGGGTCGGCTGAAGCGTCCGCAGGTGCCCAGCCAGTCGAGCTCCTCGGCAGTGAACCTCAGGCTCTCGAGAAAATCGAGCACCTGTTCGAGTCCGGCGGCGACCAGGAAATTGCGTTGCGCCGGCAGTTTGCGCACGAAGAACTCGAACACCGCCGTCTCCGCCATGCCCTCGTCGAAATACGCCTGAAGCATCGTCAGCTGGTAGAGGTCGGTGAGCAGTACGCTCTCTCCGGCGCTGCGCATGCTCAACCCCGCCGGGCGACCGCCCCGGCCGCCAGCATCGCTACCGTGGCCCGGGCACCATCACCGGCCTGCACATCGACGGCGCGAATGCAGTCGACGAGGAGCACGACGCGGTAGCCCAGGCGCAGCGCATCCTGCACTGTATTGAGTACGCAATAGTCGGTGGCGAGCCCGCCAACGAACAGGCGGCGCACGCCGGATGCTCGCAGCCGCGCATCCAGATCGGTACCTTCGAATCCCGAATAGGCATCGGCAGCACGTTGCGTCGCCTTGGACACGATGCTGGCAGCGGCAACGGGCAGTTCGAGGCCCGGCGCCAACTCCGCGCCCGGCGAAGCGGCGATGCAATGCGGCGGCCACGGTCCGCCTTGCGGGGCGAACGAGCAATGGTCGGCCGGATGCCAGTCGCGCGTCGCAAAAACCGGCCGCCCGGCCGCGACGAAACGGCGAATCCACACGCTCAGCGGTGCAACCACCGCATCGCCATCGAGCACCGCGAGTGCGCCTCCCGGCAGGAAATCCCGTTGGACATCGACGACCAGCAGTGCGTCGTCAGGCTGGAGCGCAATCTCGTTGAACGTATCCTTCATGATATCGGCCTCGGGATTTCCGCAAGCACACCGGCGGAAACTTGTGCAGCCCTGCAACGTTGGCGCGCCGACAGGGTCGGCAAACCGAGCATACCCCCAATCCCCGCGCCCGGCCAGCTGCCAGCCCGAACCAGGCCGGCTGGGCTAGAATCGCTGCTTCGCACATGGGAGAAAGCGCATGAAGATCGGATTCATCGGCCTCGGGATCATGGGCCGCCCGATGGCCCTAAATCTGCTGAAGGGCTGCCATCAGGTCACCGTCTGGGCGCGCCGCGCCGAATCGATGCAGCCGCTGCTCGACGCCGGCGCCAAGGGAGCCGGCAGCCCGACGGAAGCCGCGCAGGGCAATGAACTGGTGATCTCGATGGTCGCCGATGCGCCGGACGTCGCCGAAGTCATGCGCGGCGCGGCGCAAGGCGCCGCGCCCGGCCTGGTGGCGGTGGACATGAGCACCATCGCCCCCGCCGCTGCCCGCCAGATCGGGGTCGATCTCGCTGCCACCGGCGTCGATTTCATGGATGCGCCGGTGTCCGGTGGTGAAGTCGGCGCCATCGCCGGCACGCTGTCGATCATGGCCGGCGGCTCGGAGGCTGCTTTCGCCCGCGCCAAGCCGGCCTTCGAGTGCATGGGCAAGAACATTGTCCATGTCGGGGCTTGCGGCGCCGGCCAGGTGGCCAAGGCTGCCAACCAGATCGTCACCGGCATGGGCGTGCTGGCGGTCGCCGAGGCTTTCGCTTTTGCCGCCAAAAACGGGGTCGACCGCAGCAAGGTGCGCGAGGCGCTGCTCGGCGGCTTCGCCTACTCGCGCATCCTCGAAAACCACGGCCAGCGCATGCTCGACCGCAATTTCAAGCCGGGCTTCAAGAGCTGGATGCACGAGAAGGACCTCAACATCGTCATGCAGACGGCGCACGAACTCGGCCTCTGCCTGCCCGGCTCGGCGGCGACGGCGCAGATGTTCAACGCCATGGTCGGCTCCGGCCTCGGCGAGGAAGACTCGATCGCCGTGCTGAAACTGCTCGAACGGCTGTCGGGCCAGGAATGAAGGTCGGCTTCATCGGGCTGGGCGCCATGGGGCGCCCGATGGCGCTGCACCTGCAGCGCGCCGGCCACGACCTGCACGTCTGGGCGCGCCGCCCGGAAAGGGCTGCCGGCCTGCCGGCGACGCTGTGCGCGACGCCCGCCGAACTCGGGCACCGCTGTGAAGTGGTGTTCACCATCATCACCTCCAACGCCGACGTCGAGACCGTCGCCCTCGGTCCGGACGGCCTGAGCGACGGCATGGCGCCCGGCTCGGTGCTGATCGACTGCTCGACCATCGCTCCCGACGTCGCCCGCAAGATCGCCGCGAAACTCGGCGAACGCGGCATCCACATGCTCGACGCCCCGGTTTCCGGTGGCGCCCAGGGTGCCATCGACGCCACGCTGGCGATCATGGCCGGCGGCGATGCGGTGGTTCTCGAACGCGTGCGCCCACTGCTCGAATGCCTCGGCCAGCGCATCGTCCATATCGGCCCCAACGGCGCCGGGCAGGTGGCCAAGGCGTGCAACCAGATGATCATGGTCGCGGCGATCGAGGCCGCCGCCGAAGCACTGCGCCTGGCCGCCGCCTCCGGCGTCGATTGCGCGAAGGTGAAGCAGGCGCTGGCCGGCGGCTCGGCGGCCTCGCGCGTGCTCGACGTGATGGGCGAACGCATGGTCCGGCGCGATTTCGCAGCCGGCATCGAGGCGCGGCTGCATCACAAGGATTTCGGGCTGGTGCTGGAAGCCGCCCGCAAATCGGGCGTTCCGGTGCCGTTGACCGCAACCGTCGCCCAGCAGCTCAACGCGTTGATGGCGCAGGGCTGGGGCCGCGACGACACGGCCTCGCTGCTGCGCGTGCTCGAACTGACCTGATCCGGCCTGCCGGCCACTTCCGCCAATGTCGATCCGTGACCACCAACGCCTGACCCGACGATGAAGAAATCCCGCCTGACCAGAAGCCTCTTCCTTGCCCTGCTGCTCGGCGCCGGCAGCGCGGCGCCGGCCCTCGCGGAAATCCGCGCCGAGCCGGTGCGTTTCGAGAAGGGCAGGAACGGCGCCACGCTGAAGGGCACGATCCGGGGCGACGAGACCGTCGACTACCGCCTGCGCGCCACGGCGGGCCAGATCCTCGACGTCAACCTGCAGGCGAACAACCGCTCGGCCTATTTCAACGTGCTACCGCCAAACGACGACACCGCCCTCTTCGTCGGTTCGCTCTCTGGCAACAGTTTCAACGGCGCGCTGCCGCGGGACGGCGAGTACACCGTGCGCGTCTACCTGATGCGCAATGCCGCGCGGCGCAACGAAAGCGCCCGCTACACGGTGAACTTCACGATGGCCGGCGACAAGGCGGTGTCAGGCACCGCGGCCGCCAATCCGCCGGCCATCTACGACGCCTCGGGGAAAATCAAATGCGCGACCGGCAAGCCGCCCCTCGACCAGTGGTGCGACTTCCGCGTCGTCCGACATCTCGCCAGCGGCAGCGCCCAGATCTGGATCGCCCATACCGGCACGCCGCTCCATCGCGTCCTGCATTTTGCCGGCAAGCGCTTCACGACCGACGACGGCGCCGGCGTCTCGGCCAAACGGCAGGACGACAACTGGCTGGTCAGCGTTGGCGGCCGGGAGTTCTACCTGATTCCCGACGCGCTGATCCACGGCGGCTGACCGGCAGGCGGGATCATCCGCGCAGCCAGCCGACGATCTCGTCCCTGCTCGGGATGCGGCCAGAGCATTTCACCGCCTCGTCGATCACCAGCGCCGGCGTGGTCATGATCGGGTAGGCCATGATCGCGTCCATGTCGCGGACGTGCTCGAAGGTCGCGGCGATGCCCAGTTCGCCAACCGCCTCGCGCGTCAGCTGTTCCAGCCGGTTGCACTTGGCGCAGCCGCTGCCCAGTATCTTGATCAGCATCGTTCTCTCCTTGGTTCAGGCCCGGGCCAGCCGGGCTTTTTCGATCAGATGCAGGGCGGCGACCAGCAGTGCCACGAAGCCGACCACCGCCGCCGCGAGTGTCACCAGCGGCGCACCATCCACCCACGCCCCGTAGGTCAGCCCGGCCAGCGTCGAGAACAGGGCGACCAGCCCGACGTAGGTCCATGCCTTCAGCTTGCCGATGATCGCCGCGGTGATCAGGATGCTCTGCAGCGACAGTTCGGGATCGGCCATCAGGTAGGCGATCAGCGGCCCCGGGTGCATGCCGAGCGAGAGGAACATTTTGGCAATCGGCACCTCGACCAGGGTCGGGAAGTACATGAAGACGCCGAAGACGACGCCGGCCAGGTTGGCGAGCACCGTATTGGCGCCGGCCACCGCCTGTATCCATTCCGGCTGGATGAAGATGCGGATGACGCCGACCAGGAAGACGCCGACGACCAGCAGCGGGAAGATCATCTTCACGAAGCGCCAGGTTTCCCACAGCCACTGCTGCACGTCCCAGGTGTCGAAACGGCGGGCCAGCGGCACCAGCAGCGCCAGCAATGCCGCGACGGCGGCGGTTCTTCCGGTCAACGTCAAAAAGAGGCCGTTTTCCGTGGCGCGCAGGCCGAGCGCGGCGAAAACCAGCGTCAGCGCCGTCAGCCCGAGTGCCAGCGGCGTCAGGCGGTTGAAGCCGTTGTCGACCTGACCCAGGCCGCGCCAGGCCGCGCCACCGATCAGCCCGAGCAGGACGATCAGCGCCGCGCCTTGCAGGCTCAGCCCCTCGGCGCCGAGCGCCTCGTTGACCGGCACCCAGCGGTCGAGCGTCGCTTGGGCATGCGCCGCACCCGGCCACGGCAGTTCGGCGGTGAACAGGCTGGCCTTCAGGAAATCGACCTTCAGCGTGCCGGCGATCAGCAGGGCGACCAGCGCACCGAGGAAAACCAGCGTCCGCCGCGAGATGCGCTCGCCGGCGGCGAAGGTCGCGCCTTCCGCGACCCGCACCGCCTCGCCGTCGCGGAAGACGATGGCCATGATCATGCCGATGCCGATCCCGAAGGACAGCGCCAGCACGATGCGGGCGATGGCGAATTCCGCCCCCAGCGCGACGCCGGTGTAGGAGAGCGCCAGGATGTTGGCGGCCGGCGCGAAGAAGAGGAAGGTGATGGCCGGCCCGAGCCCGGCGCCCTTCTTGTAGATGCCGGCGAACAGCGGCTGGATGGTGCATGAGCAGACTGCCAGCAGACTGCCGGCCCCGGCCGCCGCCGGGTAGGACACCCACTTCGGCGCGTCCGGCCCGAGGAAGCGGATGATGGACTGCTGCGGCACCAGCGCCGACAGCGCGCCGGCGATGAAGAAGGCCGGCACCAGGCAGAGCAGGACGTGCGCCGCCAGATACGAGGCGAGGCTGGCGAAACCGCTTTGCAGGGCAGACGACACGATGTCCATGCGAATCTCCTTATCTCCTGCCCCTGAAGACGAGGGACGGCGCCAAAGGATGCAACGGCGCCGGGGCGACCTCAGCCGAGGAGCGTCACCTTGAGCTTCTCGAGAAGGCTCAGGCTGTCCCACCAGCGCACGCCGTTGTCGCGGAAGCGCTTGCCGTCGACGGTCAGGGCCAGTTTGCGGGCGCCGAACTGCGTCTTGCCGGTCTCGGTGACGAAGCCAGTCTCCATCAGGTAGCGGGCGATCGCCGGCTGCACCTGCTGGCCACTCAGCGTCCACCGCGTGCCGTAGCCATCGTCGCTGCCGGTCAGCATGAGGATCGGCTCGTAGTCGCCCATCAGCCGAAGCACCCGGAGGGTCTCGAGGCGGTTGGGGATGGTGGAGGGCGAGGTGGAAGACATGATGCGAATGATTATGGCGCTTTTTCGGCGGGCGTCCACCACCCGTCACTGCCGCGCCCGCCGTGGCACAATCCGGGGCACGAAATCACGGAACCGCCATCGTGGAACTCCTGCGCCTCAGCTTCCTGTTCGCCCTGACGGCCCTGGCCGAGATCGTCGGCTGCTATCTCCCGTGGCTGGTGCTGAAGCACGACAGGAGCGCCCTGTTGCTGGTGCCCGCCGCCGCATCGCTGGCGCTGTTCGCCTGGCTGCTGACGCTGCACCCGACGGCCGCGGGGCGGACCTACGCGGCCTACGGCGGCATGTATATCGCCGTCGCGCTGCTCTGGCTGCGCCTGGTCGACGGCGTGTCGCTGACGCGCTGGGATGTGTCGGGCGCCGCCATCGCCCTCGTCGGCATGGCGGTGATCGCCCTGCAACCGTCCGCCAACTGACCTTCTTCCCCACCGAACGAACCGCCGAGGACTACAACATGCAAGCCTTCCAGGACTACTACCCGGAAAACGTCGCCCACTGCTACGGCTGCGGCCGGCTCAACGCCGCCGGCCACCAGATCAAGACCTGCTGGGAGGGCGACGAGAGCGTCACCCGCTTCCAGCCGAGGCCCGAACATACGGCGATCCCCGGCTTCGTCTATGGTGGCCTGCTGGCATCGCTGATCGACTGCCACTGCACCGGCACGGCGGCGGCGGCGATGTATCGCGCCGAGAACCGGCCGCTGGACAGCCTGCCGGCCTTCCGTTTCGTCACCGGCTCGCTGCAGGTCAGCTACCTGAAGCCGACGCCGCTCGGCCCGCTGCTCGAGATTCGCGGCCGGGTCAAGGAAATCAAGGGGCGCAAGGTGGTGGTCGAAGCGACCGTCTACGCCGACGGCGTCGCCACCGCCCGCGGCGAGGTCGTCGCGCTGCAGATGCCGGAGAGCTTCACCGGCTAGGCGATGGTGGCGTCCGGCGCGCCGCTAGTGTTCCGGCGCACCGGATGGTTCGTGGCGCCGGAAGCGCACCGGCTGCGCGTCGCCATTGCGGAACGGCGCCGGCTGGAAAGTGACGTGGCCAATGCCGTGCCGCATCGCCACCTCGCTCAACCCGCCCAGGGTGCGCGGCCAGTCGGCCAGGCTGTCGACCCGGACATGGGCCGAAACCGCCAGGCGCTCGGCACCGATCGGCCAGACGTGCAGATCGTGCACTTCGCGGACGCCGGCCACCCTGGCCAACTGCCGGCCGAGGTCGTCGAGGTCGATGTGGGCCGGCACGCCGTCGAGCGCGGCGTGCAGCGCCTCGCGCAGCAGCGCGACGCTGGAGGAAAGAATCAGCCCGCCGATCAGCAGCGAGAGCAGCGCGTCGATCGGCGTCCAGCCGGTGAAGTAGATCACCGCCCCGGCGACGATGGCCGCCACCGAACCCAGCGCATCGCCCATGACGTGCAGCAGCGCCCCACGCACATTGAGATTCGGCTCGCCGCGCGACAGCACCCAGGCGACCAGCAGGTTGACCAGCAGGCCGGCGATCGCCACGCCGCCGACGATGGCGCCGTCGATTTGCCCCGGCGCCTGCAGGCGCCGCCAGGCTTCCATGCCGATCAGGAAGACGACGACCAGCATCGAGAGCGCATTGACCAGCGCAGCCAGCAGTTCGGCCTTGCCCAGGCCGTAGGTGTGACGGCGGCTGGGCGGCCGTGCCGCCAGCCAGGCCGCCAGAGCCGAGAGGCCGAGGGCGGCGCCGTCGCTGACCATGTGCCCGGCATCGGCGAGGAGGGCCAGCGAGCCGGCGCGCCAGCCGGCGACGAGTTCGACGACGGAAAAGCCGAGCGTCAGGAGCAGCGCGATGCCGAGCGCCCGCCCGGCCGTCGCGTGGTGGTGATGGTGGCCGTGACAGTGCTTCGCGTGGTCGTCGTGATGGTGGTCGTGATCGCCGCTACTCATGAACAGCTTCCAGGGAGTCGCTTCATCCGGCCCCGCGGGCGACAACGCCGCCCTTCGGTTCCGGCCTTGCTCATTCTGCCAGCGGCGGGCGCGGCACGAAACAGCAGACTTCGCCCCGCGCGTCGAAGCTGACCTGGCAAGCCGTCACCAGTCTTGCCCGCAGGCGCCGGCGCGCCCGCTGGATGCGCGATTTCGCCCCGGGCAGGCCGATGCCCAGATGGTCGGCGAGTTCCTGCTGGGTCCGCCCCTCGATATCGCAGAAGGTGATCGCCAGGCGGTCCGCCGCCGACAGTTCGGACAGCACCCGCGGCAGGCACTGGCTAAGGTCATCGACGACCGGGTGCGCTTCTTCGGTCGGCGCCGGCACGTCGTCCGGCAGCGCGATGTACTTGCGTGCGCAACGCAGGTGGTCGGCCAGCGCGTTGCGGGCGACCTGGAACAGCCAGGCGCGCGGATTCTCGATGGCGCAGAAGCGCCTGTCCTGACGCAGCGCCTTGATGAACACCTCCTGCAGAAGGTCGTCGGCGTCCTCCGGCCGGCCGAGGCGATGGCGCAGGAAACCGCGCAGTTCGCCTTCATGCGCGGCCAGCGCGGCGCGCAGGCAGGGAACGCTCATGGCGTGCCCGCCGTCTCCGCGGCAAAGAAGCGCTGCCGGAACCACAGCGCGACGGTCACCAGGCCGATCATCACCGGCACTTCGACCAGCGGCCCGATGACCGCGGCGAAGGCGGCGCCGGAATTGATCCCGTAGACCGCCACGGCGACCGCGATCGCCAGTTCGAAGTTGTTGCTGGCGGCGGTGAACGACAGCGTCGTGCACTTCTTGTAGCCGGCGCCGATCTTCCGGCTCAGGTAGAACGAGATCAGGAACATGACCACGAAGTAGATCAGCAACGGGATGGCGATGCGCACCACGTCGAGCGGGATGGTGACGATCAGTTTGCCCTTGAGGCTGAACATGACGACGATGGTGAACAGCAGCGACACCAGCGTGATCGGCCCGATCTTGGGGACGAAATGCGCGTGGTACCACTCCTTGCTGACGAAGCGCAGCATGACGACGCGAGTCAGCACGCCGGCGATACAGGGAATCCCGAGGTAGATGAAGACGCTCTCGGCGATCTGGCCGATCGAGATATCGACGATCGCTCCGGTCAACCCGAAAAAAGGCGGCAAAACGGTGACGAACAGCCAGGCGTAGATACTGAAGAACAGCACCTGGAAGATCGAGTTGAAGGCGACGAGGCCGGCGGCATACTCGGTCGAACCCCTGGCGATCTCGTTCCAGACGATGACCATGGCGATACAGCGGGCGAGGCCGATCAGGATCAGGCCGACCATGTACTCCGGCTTGTCGGGCAGGAAGATGATGGCCAGCGCGAACATCAGCAGGGGCCCGACGATCCAGTTCTGGACCAGCGACAGGCCGAGCACCTTGCGGTCGGCGAAAACGTCGGGCAGTTCCTCGTAGCGCACCTTGGCGAAGGGCGGGTACATCATCAGGATCAGGCCCAGCGCGATCGGGACGTTGGTCGTGCCGACCTGGAAGGCATTGATGAAGTCCTCGACCCCTGGCACGAAGTAGCCGAGCGCGATGCCCAGCCCCATCGCGGCGAAGATCCAGAGCGTGAGGTAGCGGTCGAGGAACGAGAGCTTGCGGGTGACTTCGCTCATGCGCCGGCCTCCGTGTGGATCTTGCGCGCCGCGTCGGCAACTGCTGCGGTCGACATTGTTTCGAGGGGCAATTTCAGGAATGCCGCGATGCGCCTTTCGAGTTCGCCATAGGCGACCTCGAACGCCGCCCGGCGCGCCGCCAGCGGCTCGACATGCGCCGGGTCGGCGATGCCCCAATGCGCGGTCGCCGGGTGGCCGGGCCACACCGGGCAGGCTTCGCCGGCCGCGCTGGCGCAGACGGTGAAGATGAAGTCCAGGCGCGGCGCCCCCGGTTCGGCGAATTCGTCCCACGACTTGCTGCGCGGCTGGCCGGCGTTCGGCCACGGCACGCCGTGCGCCGCCAGGGTTTCCAGGGCCAGCGGATTGACCCGGCCGCTCGGCTGACTGCCGGCGGAAAAGGCGCGGATGCGGCCGTTGCCCAGATGGTTGAACAAGGCCTCACCGAGGATCGAGCGGGCCGAATTGCCGGTGCACAGCACCAGGACGTTGAAGCTCTTCATGCGCAGCTTTCCGTGTCGCAGGCAGCGACGATTTCGTCGCAACCGAGGCCGCCGCAGCAATCCTCGGTCAGGTAGCGCAGCAGTTCGTTCATCGCGCCGTAGTTGGTCGAATAGAAGACGAAGCGCCCTTCCTGGCGCGAGTTGGCCAGCCCGGCGCCGACCAGTTCCTTGAGATGGAAGGTCAGGCGGCCGTTGGCGTCGATGCCCAAGGCCTCGGCGATGCGGCCGACCGACAGGCCCTCGGCCCCGGCGCGCACCAGCAGGCGGAATATTTCCAGGCGGGTGGCGTGGGCCAGGGCGCCCAGCGCGGTGATGGCGGCTTTCGATTCCATATTTCAATAACCGTTGAATTGATTGCCCATCTTAACGGCTTTTTACGCACACCGACAAGCGTCGACGTCGACCGGGGCAGGCATGGCGGCTAGAATCCGGCCGATGCCCCATCCGGAAACACCCGGCACGCAGCGCGCCCTGCTCCTCGAAATCGCGGAACTGAAGCGCCAGCTGGCCGACCAGACCTCCCGCAAGCAACGTTCCCTGCGGCTGGCGATCGCCGCCTCGCTGCTCCTGCACGTGCTCGTCGCGCTGATCCCGCAGCAGAAGCCGCGTGCCGAGCGCCCGGCCACCCGCCTCGAAGCCAGCCTCACCGCGCCGACCGTCAAGCCGCAGGAGGCGGAGCCGGTGCCGGTGCCGCCGATGCCGGCCGAACTGCCGGCCCGCAAACCGCCCCCGAAGAAAGCGCCGGAGCGCCGGCCGGTGCTGGCGGTCAACAAGCCCAAGGGGCAGGCCGCCAGCCAGCCGGCACCGAAGTGGACCGTCGCGCAGAAGGAGGAAATGAACAATTTCCTGCGCGAACTCGAACGCCAGTCGCAGGCCAGCCCGCGCCCCAACCTCGCCCAGCGCTCGCTGGCCCAGGCCCGCGAATTCTCCCGCCAGCAGGCGCGCCAGGAACAGGAACGCAGCGAAATCCTCGAACTGTTGCCCAACGCCCAGCCGGTCGATCCGTTCAGCCTGGAAATGTATCTCGACGCGCTGGTCAAGAAGCTCAACCGCAGCGCCGGCTTCGTGCGCAACGACCCGCGCAGCCGTGGGGTCAGGAAGGCGTCGGTGCAGGTGAAGCTGAACCCGGACGGCACGCTGAAAAGCTTCCGCATCGTCAATGCCGGCGACCAGCAGGACCAGATCGCCTTCATCAAGGCGGTGGTCGAGCAGGCGGTGCCCTTCGCGCCCTTCCCCGGCGACCTGCGGCGCTCGGCCAGCGCGCTCAACATGATGATCTGCATCCAGCCGGCGAGCGGCGGCGGCGGCGGTTTCGGCTTTTCGCGCCTGCCCGAGGGCAGCGGCTGCTAGGTCAGTCGACGCGGTTCGAGCGCGTTTCCAGCATCGTCTGGAGCGCCGCGCGCTGCTCCGGCGTCGGGTGCGAGACGGTGAATTCGATCCCCGCCCGGTTGGCCGCGACGAAACGCAAGCGGCAGGGAAACTTGAGTTCCTGAAGCACGCCCATCCGGCGCAGCAGGAAGGTCAGGATCGCCGGCGTGCCGCTGGCCACGACATTGCCGGTGCGGGTCAACGATTCGCTGGCCTCGAATTCGACACCGCCGAACGAAATGTTCTTGGTAAATCCGGAAAAATGTTTCCCGGTCGGCGCGATCAGCAGGTCGCAGGGAATCCGGGCGGCGATGCGAAGGTTCTTGCGGCGTTCATCCATGCCGCGATTATCGCGGCAAATGCCCCACCGGCGAAGCATTCGGGCGCTTTCCGCGGCCTGCGGCAGCAGCCTGGTCGAGAAATTCCACGACCGCGGCCAGCGGGCCGTCGATCTCCGCGAAGCCCTCGTGATCGCCGGCGATCAGCAGCAACCGCGCCTGCCCGGGACGGGCGGCGGCCAGGATTTCGTGCGCCTCGGCGACCGGCACGGTGGCGTCGGCGTTGCCATGCACCAGCAGGACGGGACAGGCGACGTCGGCGATCGTCCGGCGCGGGGCGATGTCGTCGAAGCGGTGGCCGATGACGTGCTGCACGTAGGCCAGGATGTACCAGCCGAACGGCCGGTAGGGGATGCGTTTCCAGCGCAGCCAGCGGCGCATCAGGCCGGCCGGGTGGGCGAAGGCGGCCAGGCTGACGACCGCCGCCACGTCGCGCCGGCGGGCGGCGACCAGCAGCGCGGCGCCGGCGCCGACCGAGTGGCCGAGCAGGCCGACGCGGGCGGCATCGACCTCCGGCCGGGCGCACAGCCAGTCGAAGGCGTGTTCGAGATCCTCGGCGAAGCGCGGCAGCGACGAGAAGGTGTCGCCGTCGCTGGCCCCGTGGTTGCGCGCCGAGAACAGCAACAGGCCGTAGCCGGCCCGGTGCAGGGCGGCGACCAGCGGCAGCATCATCGCCGCGTTGCCGCCCCAGCCGTGCAGCACGGCCAGCGCCGGCGCCCGCTCACCGGCCGGAATCCACCAGCCGCGCAGCGTCTTGCCGTTGGCCGTGGCGAATTCGACGGCCTGCCAGGCGACACCTTCCGGTGTCGCGCCGTCGGCGACGCGAGGCGCCGCCAGTCCGCGGCGGATCAGCCAGTTGCCGCCGAGCCAGCCGGCGCCCAATACGCCGAGCAGCGCCTCGATCACGGGTGGGGCCGGAAGATGTCGCCGCTGGCGACGCCGCATGCCGTGCGCCACAGCGTCAGCGCCCACAGCGCGCAGAGCAGCAACCACGCGGCGACGCCGACGGCGAGGATGGTGCCCCAGCCGAGCAGTTTCGTCAGACGCAGGCTTTCGGCGACGAAGGCGCCGAGCGGAAAGGTGAAGCCCCACCACGAAAGCGCGAACGGCAGTTGCCCGGCGGCGCGCGCCGCCAGCGTCAGCAGGCTGGCCATGACCAGCCACCAGACACCGAAGCCCCAGAACAGGAGCATCGCCACCACGGCGACCTCGCGCGCCGCCGGGAAGGGCAGGTAATCGAGCAGGTTGGCCAGGCTGACCGGAATGACGCCGAGCGGCGCCAGGTGAATCCACACCGTCGGCGTCAGGATGCCCTGCGCAGGCTTGTGCAGGTATTTGCGGAACAGCGTGATGCCGAGCAGGCCGACATACATCATGCTGCCGGCGCCGAGGCCGACGGCGTTGACGGTCAGCGCAACTTGGCGCGTCGATTCCGCCATGTGCGGCAGCAGCGGCGCGCCGGCCAGCGGCATGACGACGAGGCCGACGGCCGGGATGAAATGGGCCGGCGTCACGTGCTCCATCGCCACGTGCTCGCCACGGAACATGAAGAACAGCACGGCAAAGCTGAAGGCGAAATGCAGGACGACGCCCAGCCACCACAAGGTCAGCGCCAGCGCGACGCAGGGCGTGAAGACCAGCCATTGCGCCGCCAGCACCAGCAGGGCGATCGAGAAGGTCGGGTAGAAGTTGGCCTGCACCGGATGCATGAGCGTCTGCAGCGCGGCATCGCGGAAGCGCAGCCAGCGCGCCAGCCAGGGCACGGCGAGCACGACGAAGAGCAGCGAGGCGAACCAGTGCAGCGCCAGCGCCGGCCCGGCCAGGAGCGGCCAATGCGCGGCGAGCCCGTGCGTGGTCAGCGCCAGGACGCCGCTGCCCATGACGGCGGCGAACCAGCCTGGGGCGAAGGCGCGCGTGATTTCGGAAAATTTCGGGTAGGCCATGGCGGCGCGTCCCTGCGAATCAGAATTTGCTTATTTTAGACGGTCGACCGCAACCGGCGCCGGTTTTCGCGCAAATCCCGGCAGTGCCAACGGCGCTATACTGATTTGATGACAACAAACAACAACACTGCACCCCGCCGGGCGCGGCACGATGGCTGAGGGCGTCGTCCTGCTCGCGACGATCACCGTCGTCATCGTGCTGCTGTTCGACTACACCAACGGCTTCCACGACGCCGCCAACATCGTCGCCACCGTCATCGCCTCGCGCGCCATGACGCCGGCGCAGGCGGTCGTCATCGTCGGCGTCTTCGAGTTCCTCGGCCCGCTGCTCGGCGGCACGGCGGTCGCCAACACCATCGGCAAGTTCGTCGCGCTCGACGGCGTGGCACCCCTGCTCTCGCTGGCCATCCTGCTCTGCGGGCTGCTCGGCGCCATCGTCTGGAACCTCGGCACCTGGTACTTCGGCATTCCGTCGTCGTCGTCGCACGCGCTGGTCGGCGGGCTGATCGGCGCCGTCACCGTCTCGGTCGGCAGCGACCATGTCGTCTGGGGCTTCGGCGAACTGCTGCACGGCCACCTGACCGGTATCGTCAAGGTGCTGGCGGCGCTGCTGCTGTCGCCGCTGCTCGGCTTCTGGCTCGGCTATCTGGCGCACCGGCTGCTGACCGCCGTGCTGATGGCGGCCAACCCGGCCGCCAACGCCCGCCTGCGCGGCCTGCAGTTCGTCACCGCCGCCGGCCTAGCCTTTTCGCACGGCGCTAACGACGCGCAGAAGAGCATGGGCATCCTGACCCTGGTCCTGCTGCTCGGCGGCTTCATCCCGACCTTCGAGGTGCCCTTCTGGGTCATGCTCGCCTGCGCCACGGCGATCACCCTCGGCATCCTCTCTGGCGGCTGGCGCATCGTCCGCACGCTCGGCTTCGCCATCTACCGGGTACGGCCGATCCACGCCCTCGGCTCGCAGCTGACCTCGGCGGCGGTCATCCTCGCCGCCTCGGCCGGCGGCGCGCCGGTGTCGACGACGCACGTGGTGGCCACCTCGATCATGGGCATCGGCGCCTCGGAACGCCCGCGCGCGGTGCGCTGGGCCAAGGCCAAGGACATCGCAGTGACCTGGGTCATCACCATTCCCGGCGCCGCCCTCGTCGCCATCCAGGCCTACGCGCTGGTCAATCTCTTTCTCGGAGGCCCGCCATGATCGAACAGCCTTCCTTCTTCCGTCGCCTGCTCGAGCGCGTCTTCCCGAAAACGCCCAATTTCTTCGCCCTGCTGGTCGAGCAGTGCGAGCAGGTCGCGCATACCACCGGCCTGCTCGTCGAGTTCATGGAAAGCGGCGACCCGGCGACCGGCGAGCTGATCCGCCAGGATGAACATGCCGCCGACCACATCAAGATCCGCAACCTGCACGCGCTGAACGAGGCCTTCTCGACGCCGATCGACCGCGAGGATCTCTACCGCGCCATCATCAACCTCGACGAGATCGTCAATTACTGTAAGAGCACGGTCAGCGAGATGAACGTTCTCTGTGTCGCGCCCGACAAGCACTGCCTGGAGATGGCCATGCACATCAAGCTCGGCACCGACGCGCTGGTCCTCGGCTTCACCAAGCTCGCCAGGGAACCGGCAGCCGCCGAAGCCGATGCCGACGCCGGGCGCAAGGCCGAACGCAAGGTCGAGAAGGCCTACCGGCGGGCGATCGCCGAACTGTTCCAGGGCGACGACTACATCAACATGTTCAAGCGCCGCGAAATCTACCGCCATCTGTCGAACGCCGCCGACCGCATGGCCAATTGCGCCAACACGCTGCACGACATCGTGGTCAAGATCACCTGACCGATGCTGCGCCGCTTCTCCCGCCTCCTCCTCGCACTCCTCGGCTGGAAGGTCTTCGAGCCGCCCGGGCCGCGCCCACCCAGGGCAGTGCTCATCGAATACCCGCACACCTCGAACTGGGACGCTTTCTACGGCCTGTTCGCCAACTTCGCGCTCGGCGCCGAGGTGCGCTGGATGGCCAAGGACGTCGCCTTCCGCTGGCCATTCGCCGGCCTGATGCGGCGGCTCGGCGGCATCCCGATCAACCGCCGCGAACGGACCAACGTCGTGACGCAGATGATCGAACAGTTCGCCGTGCGCGAGCGCTTCATCCTCGGCATCACGCCCGAAGGCACCCGGCGTCGGACGGAAGGCTGGAAATCCGGCTTCTACCGCATCGCCCTCGGCGCCAAGGTGCCGCTGGCCATCGCCGTCATCGACTACGCGCGCAAGGAAGCCGGCATCGTCGCCTACATCGATCTGGGCGGCGACCGCGACCGGGATCTCGCGCGCATCGCCGAACTCTACGCCGGCCGCATCGGCCGGCACCCGGAACTGGCCTCGCCGATCCGCTGGCTCGACTGAGGCGGCGGCCTATTCGGCGACCAGCCGGACTTCCTCGCCGGCGAACTGGACCGTCTGCCCCGGCCGCAATTTGGCCCGTTTCCGGGTGTCGACCGCACCATCCACCCTGACCCGCCCCTCGGCGATGGCGGCATGCGCCGCGCCGCCGGAATCGCAGAGGCCGGTGGCCTTGAGCAGCTGGTCGAGCTGGATGTAGTCGCCGCGCACGGCCAGGGTAATGCTCATGAAGTTTCTCCGCACAGGATCAGGTGCACCCGGCACGGCCCGTGGGCGCCGAGGACGATGGTTTGCTCGATGTCGCCGGTCCGCGAGGGGCCGGAAATGAAATTGACGGCGCGCGGCAGGGCGCCCCGTTCGGCGCGTAGCAGCGCGAAGGCGTCCTCCATCGTGGCGACGAGGCGCCCGACGGGAACGACGGCGATGTGGGTTTCCGGCAGCAGGCTGACGCTGGCCGGCGTCCGCGGGCCGGAGAGCAGCATCAGCGTGCCGGTTTCGGCGATGGCGCAGAAGCAGCCGGAAATGCCGGTACGGTCGGCATCGACCGCAACCCGCGCGGCAACCTCGAGGCCGGCGCCTGCCCAGTCGAGCCCGGCGACGTCACCGGTCGCCACGGCCTGCGGTGGCAGCCCCTGCGCCGTCAGGTAGCGGGCGACGGCGGCCGGTACCGCCGCCATGTCGCCGACCTGCTCGACGCTGCTCGCCAGGCTCCGCGCCTTGTCCGCGAAACGCGCGACGAGATCGCTCGCCATGCGCGGCTGCGGGCCGCGCGCCGGATCGCTCAGGCACGCCTCGGCCGCCGCCCGGCGCGCCGCCGCGTCGCGCTTGCCGAGGCCGGCGCGGACGCGCTGCAGGATCTCCTCGCGCGCGCTCACGCCACCCGGTTGCGCGGACTGCCCGCGACAAAGGCTTCGATGTTGTCGATCAGCTGGTCGGCCAGCGCCTGCATGGCCGGCCGGCTGGCCCACGCGACATGCGGCGTCAACAGGAAGTTGGGCAGCGCCAGCAGTTCTGGCGCGACCATCGGGTGGCTCGGCGGCGGCGGTTCGGCGGTGATGACGTCGAAGCCGGCGCCGGCGATCCAGCCTTCCTGCAGCGCCCGGATCAGCGCTACCTCGTCCACCAGGCCGCCGCGCGCAGTGTTGATCAGCAGCGCCGTCGGCTTCATCGTGCGCAGTTCGGCCTCGCCGATCAGGCCCTGCGTCTGCGGCGTCAGCGGGCAATGCAGGCTGATCGCGTCAGCCTCGCGCAGGACCTGCGCGAAATCGGTGTAGCCGGGGCGCAGCGCGGTCGCCCCCTTGTGTTCGGCGCGCAGCACGCGCATGCCGAAGGCCTCGGCCAGCCGTGCGACGCCGTTGCCCAGGCTGCCGCTGCCGATCAGGCCGAGCGTGGCGCCATGCAGGTCGCGGATCGGGTGGTCGAACAGGCAGAACTGGTCCGACTGCTGCCAGCGCCCGGCCTGCACCGAGGCGCGCCAGGCAACCAGGTTGCGCGACAGCGCCAGCAGCAGCGCCAGCGCGTGTTCCGGCACCGTGTGGTCGGCATAGCCGCGGATGTTGGAGACAACGATGCCGCGCCGCCGGCAGGCATCGAGATCGATGATGTTGGTGCCGGTCGCCGCCACGGCGATCATTTTCAGGTCCGCCAGGGCGTCGACCGCAACCGCCGGCAAAGGTGCCTTGTTGATGATGGCGATGCTGGCGCCCTGCAGGCGTTCGACCACCTGCGCCGGCGCCGTCTTCGGGTATTCGACCCAGTCGTGGGCGAAGCCCGGGCGGCGGACGTCGGCGATGATCGACTCGCGTTCCAGGTAGACGATGCGCTGCATCAGGCAGCCTGCATCGCAAACGGCTTGCCGGCAGCCGCAGCCATGGCGCCGACCTGGGCGCCGAGCGCCGCCTCGCCGGCATAGGCCAGGCGGTCGATGGCGGCGGCACACAATCCGGCGATCGCTTCCGTGTCGCCTTGCAGCAGGTTGAGCACGCCGCCCGGCCAGCCGGCGCGGCCGGACAGTTCGCACAGCGCGTAGGCAGCCGACGGCGCCTTCGGGCTCGGCTTGACGATCACGCACGCCCCTGCGCGCAGCGCCGGGGCCGCCGCTTCGGCGAGGCCGGCCAGCGGGCGCGTGGCGTCGACGACGATGGCGACGACACCGGGTTCGCCAACCTCGGCACCGCGCAGGGCCGCCACCGCCGCGGCCACGTCGGCTGCTGCCGCTGCCTCGGCGAGGCCCGTGTCGCCGCGCAACAGCTTGGCGAAATGACCGGCATAGCCTTCCAGGGCATCGGCCAGCGCGTTCAGGCTGGCCTGGCGCGCCGCGGGCGCCAGCGCAGCCCAGGCCGGCCGGGCGGCGCTGGCAGCGGTGGCGGCTTCGGCCGCCTCGTCGGCCCCGCACAGCGGCACCCGGTAAACCGCCTCGCCACTGACCGGATTGACGACATCGAAGAACGACGGCGTCACGGTCAGGAAGGCGCGGCCGTTGATCCACAGGGGGATGGCCTTCGGGCCGTCGACTGCAAATTCCATGCTCAAGCTCTCTTTCTTGCTGCGTAAAGTTCGTGAAAAGTCCGGCCCGGCGGCGGTGCCAGGTCGCGCCCGGCGGTCCACTCCGGCGCCAGGCCGAGAACGCGGATGCGCCCGCTCTCGTCGGTCAGCCAGCGCAGGTAGCGCGCCGCCCGGCGTGTCGCCCAGCGATAGAGGCCGGGCCGCGCCGCCAGCCAGGCCCAGGCACGCAGGGCTAAGCGCTCGCGCCACGGACGCAGGCCGCGTTCGTGCTGCATCTCGCGCAGGCGGTGCATCAGCGCCGGCAGCGGAATATTGACCGGACACACGCTGCCGCACTGGTTACAGCCGGTGGACGCGTGCGGCAGGTCGAGGGCGTTCTCGATGCCGGTGAACAACGGGGTCAGCACCGAGCCCATCGGCCCGGGATAGACCCAGCCGTAGGCGTGGCCGCCGAGCGAGAAATAGACCGGACAGTGGTTCATGCAGGCGCCGCAGCGGATGCAACGCAGCATGGCGGCAAAATCCGACCCGGCGAGCGCGGCCCGTCCGTTGTCGACGAGGATGAAGACGGTCTTTTCCGGTCCTTCCCGTTCGTCGGCGCCGCGCGTCCCGGTCAACAGCGAGACGTAGTTGGAAATGCCCTGCCCCGTCGCCGAGCGCGGCAGCAGGCGCATCAGGGTCGCGAAATCGTCGAGCGTCGGGACGATCTTCTCGATCCCGGTGACGACGACATGCACACGCGGCAGCGTCGTGACCATGCGGCCGTTGCCCTCGTTGGTCACCAGCGCCGCCGAGCCGCTCTCGGCGATCAGGAAATTGGCGCCGGAAATGCCCATTTCCGCCGACAGGAAATGCTGGCGCAGCACGGCCCGCGCCTCGGCGGCCAGCGCCGGGATGTCGGCCGCGGTCCGCGCCTGGACGGGACGCTCGTGATGCTGCGCGAACAGTGCTTCGACCTCGGCCAGCGTCTTGTGCACCGCCGGGGCGATGATGTGCGAGGGCGCTTCGCCGGCGAGCTGGACGATGTATTCCCCGAGGTCGGTTTCGACCGGCCGGATGCCGGCGGCGGCGAGCGCCTCGTTGAGGCGCGCCTCTTCGGAAAGCATGGATTTCGACTTGACCGCCTTGGTCACGCCATGGCGCTGCGCGATGTCGACCACCAGTCGCGCGACCTCGTCGCCGTCGCGCGCCCACAGCACCTCGGCGCCGCCGGCCGTGGCCCGTGCCTCGAAAAGTTCCAGCCAGACGTCGAGGTCATCGACGACGCGACGGCGGATGGCCTCGCAGGCGGCGCGCAGGCCGGCGAAGTCGAGGCCGTCGTCGGCCAGCCCGGCGAGCCCCTTGGCCCGCTTGCCGACGAACAGCGGCCTGGCTTTCTCCAGCGTCTTCTGCAGGCCGCTGTCGCGCGCCTGCCGGGCAGCGCGCGCCTGGAAGAACATGGCCTGAGAACGGACGGCCGCCGTCATGCCGGCTCGGCCCCGGCCAGCACTTCGGCCACATGCAGAACCCGGGTACGCGTGTCGCCGCGCCGCCGCAGGCGACCTTCGATATTGAGCAGGCAGCCAAGGTCGCCGCCGACCACGGCATCGGCGCCGGCGGCGGCAATCGCCTCGCACTTGCGATCGACGATGGCGGTCGAGATGTCGCCGAAACGTACCGCGAAGGCGCCGCCGAAACCGCAGCATTCCTCGCAGTCGCGCATTTCGGCCAGCGTCAGTCCGCGCACCCGGGCCAGCAGCTCCCGCGGCTGCGCCTTGACGCCGAGGCCGCGCAGGCCCTTGCACGAATCGTGATAGGTGACGCTGCCGGCGAACGCCCCCGGCACCGCATCGAGCGCCAGCACGTCGGCAAGGAAGGCGGTCAGTTCGTGGCTGCGCGCGGCGACCGCCTGCGCGCGCGCCGCCCAGGCCGGATCGTCGGCAAGCAGTTGCGGATAGACGTTGCGGATCTGGTCCGCGCACGAGCCCGAGGGAATCACCACGTAGTCGCAGCCTTCCAGCTCGGCGATCGCCTTCTGCGCCAGGTCGCGCGCCAGATCGCGATTTCCGGCACTCCAGGCGGGTTGACCGCAGCAGGTCTGCGCCGCCGGCACGACCACCTCGCAACCGGCTTCCTCCAGCAGACGCAGCGCCGCCAGGCCGACGGCGGGACGCATCAGGTCGACCAGGCAGGTAACGTAGAGGGCCAAGCGCATGCTAATATTGCGGCGCACAAGAGAGAAAGTGGCTAATGCTACTCAAACCGCACCAATAAAGGAATCCAGTTGTCCGAAACCGCCAGCGGGTCTGCCAAGACGCCCGGTTCGATCCAGGTCATCGAGCGCATGATGACACTCCTCGACGCCCTTGCCGCGACCTCCGAGGCAGCCACCCTCAAGCACCTGGCGAGCGTCACCGAACTCCACCCGTCCACCGCGCACCGCATCCTGGCGGCGATGACGGCGGCGCGTTTCGTCGAACGCCAGGACGCCGGCACCTATCGCCTCGGCATCCGCCTGCTCGAACTCGGCAACCTGGTGAAGTCGCGCATCAACGTACGTGAGATCGCCCTGCCCTTCATGCAGGAACTGCACGAGACCATCGGCGAGGCGATCAACCTTGGCGCGCGCTACGACGACGAGATCGTCTATATCGAGCGCACCTCGTCCGGCCGGGCGCTGGTGCGTGTCGTCTATCTGGTCGGCGGGCGTGCACCGCTGCACCTGACCTCGCTCGGCAAGCTCTTCCTGGCCGCCGATTCGTCGCAGCAGGTCCGCGACTACGCCAAGCGCACCGGACTGCCCGGCAAGACGCCGCGTTCATTGACCACGCTCGCGACGCTCGAGAAGGAACTCGACAAGGTGCGCCGGCACGGCATTGCCTACGACGACGAGGAAGCGGAAATCGGGCTCAAATGCCTGGCAGCCCCCATCTACGACGAGGAAGGCCACATCGTCGCCGCGCTTTCGGTTTCGGCGCCGGCCGACCGCCACGATCCAGCCTGGGTTCCCCAGGTCAGGAAGGCTGCCGACGCCATCTCGCACGCACTCGGTTATTCCGGGATAAAAAAATAGGGCTGCCACTGGCAGCCCCGTTGCATCCTATCCGGACGAGGATCAGACCGGCCGGCGCTCCGGCGTCAGGCTGGCGCTTTCCATCCAGCGCTTGATCCGGTTGGCATCGCCAACCCGCGTCATCTTGCCGGCGGAGTCGAGCAACACGATCACGACCGGCTTGTCGGCAACGCGCGCCTGCATGACCAGGCAGCGCCCCGCCTCGGAAATGTAGCCAGTCTTGGAGACGCCGATTTCCCAATTGTCGCTGCGCACCAGGGCGTTGGTATTGTGGAAGTCGCGGATATGGCCGTTCAGGTCGACACGGGCCTCGCCGGTCGTCGAGAAATTGCGGATCTCCGGGTAGCGGGCGGCGGCCGCCACCATGCGCGCCAGATCGCGGGCGGTCGACACGTTGTTGCTGGACAGGCCGGTCGGCTCCTCGAAGCGTGAGCTGAACATGCCCAGCGCGTGCGCCTTCTGGTTCATGGCCTTGACGAAGGCCGGCAGACCGCCCGGATAGTGGCGACCAAGGGCATTCGCTGCACGGTTTTCGGAAGACATCAGGGCCAGCAGCATCGCCGTTTCGCGCGTCATCGTCGTTCCCACCGGCAGGCGCGAGCGGGTGCCCTTCAGGCCATCGACGTCGTCGTCGCCGATCGCGATGACTTCATTGAGATCGAGTTTGGCGTCGAGGACGACCATTGCCGTCATCAGCTTGGAAATCGAGGCGATCGGCACGACGGTGTCGGACTGTTTTTCCAGCAGCGGCTGCCCGGTTTCCTGGTCTATGACCAAGGCCGAGGCCGAATAGAGTGCCAAGCGGCTCGGTTCGATGTCGGCCATGCTGACCTTGCGCATCGACTTCCTGACGCCTTGGCTGCTGGCGGTCTTCTCCGGCGCCGCCGCCCGAGATGCCGACTTCGGCGCTGCCTTGGCTGGGGCGGCCGCCGATTTGGCCGGCGCCTTGCGGGTCGAGGCGACCGCCTTCCTGCTGCCCAGTTTGGCGGCAGCGACATCCTTGGAACCATCCTTCTTGGCGACTGCCTGCGGCTTCTTGACGTCGGTCGCCGCATGGCCTGGGACACTCAGCCCTGCCCCCAGCAACGCACCCAGCAGCACGGCTGCCTTGAGTACCTGTTTCATATGCAAACTCCTGCCAACACGCTGCAAATTTTAGCCTAGTTTAGCAGGAGGCTTGCAAAAATCAACAAAAATAGATAGATAGGACAATAAGTTAAGACTCTTTGTCACCTTGCGTCGACGACAGTCAGCGCGGTCATATTGACGATGCGGCGGACGGTGGCGGTGGGGGTCAGGATATGGACGGGCCGTGCGGCGCCGAGCAGGATGGGGCCGATGGTCAGGTTGTCCCCAGCCGCCACCTTGAGCAGGTTGAACGAAATGTTGGCGGCATCGAGCGTCGGCATCACCAGCAGGTTGGCCTGGCCCTTGAAGCGCGAATTGGGGAAGGCGCCGAGGCGGATTTCCTCGTCCAGCGCGGCATCGCCGTGCATTTCGCCATCGACCTCGAGGTCCGGCGCCCGCTGCTCGAGGATCGCCAGCACCTGGCGCATCTTCAGCGCAGTCGGCGTATCCGCCGTCCCGAAGGTCGAATGGGAAAGCAGCGCGACCTTCGGCTGCATGCCGAAGTTGCGGATTTCCTCGGCGGCGAGCAGGGTCATGTCGGCCAGCTGCTCGGCGCTCGGATCGTAGTTGATGTAGGTATCGGCAATGAAGACCGTGCGCCCCGGCAGCATCAGCAGGTTCATCGAATAGTAGCGGTCGCGCCCGGCCTGGGTGCCGATCACGCTCTGCACGTACTCGCGGTGCGTTTCATGGCGCCCGAAGGTGCCGCAGATGAGGCCGTCGGCATGGCCGAGACGGACCATCAGCGCGCCGTACAGCGTCGCCCGGCGCCGCACCTCGCGCCGCGCGTAGTCCGGCGAGACGCCCTTGCGTTCGGTCAGGCGATGGTAGGTCTGCCAGAACTCGTCGAAATGGCGGTCGAAGAATTCCGAATCGTCGGCATGGATCACCTCGTAGTCGCTGCCCGGGCGGATGCGCAGGCCCGAGGCCTCGATCCGCCGCGCGATTTCCCCGGGGCGGCCGATCAGGATCGGGCGGGCGATGCCCTCGTCGACCACGACCTGCACGGCGCGCAGCACGCGCTCGTCCTCGCCCTCGGCGAAGACGATGCGCTTGGGCGCCAGCTTGGCCTGCGAGAAGACCGGCTTCATGATCATGCCGGAGTGGTAGACGAATTCGTTGAGCCCCTGGACGTAGGCGGCCCAGTCCTGGATCGGCCGCGTCGCGACGCCGGAGTCCATGCCGGCCTTGGCGACCGCCGGCGCGATCTTGACGATCAGGCGCGGGTCGAAGGGGCGCGGAATCAGGTATTCGGGGCCGAAGCCGGTGACCTTTTCGCCATAGGCCGAGGCCACCACTTCCGATTGCTCGGCGCGGGCGAGTTCGGCGATGGCGCGGACCGCCGCCATCTTCATTTCCTCGGTGATGGTGGTCGCGCCGACGTCGAGGGCGCCGCGGAAGATGAAGGGGAAGCAGAGGACGTTGTTGACCTGGTTCGGGTAGTCCGAACGGCCGGTGCACATGATGGCGTCGTCGCGCACGCTCTTGACCAGTTCCGGCGTGATTTCCGGGGTCGGGTTGGCAAGCGCCATGATCAGCGGGTTGGCGGCCATTTTGGCGACCATCTCGGGTTTCAGCACGCCGCCGGCGGAGAGGCCGAGGAAAACGTCCGCCCCTGCGATCACCTCACCCAGCGTACGGGCGTCGGTCTTTTTTGCGTAGCGCGCCTTGATCTCGTCCATTTCCTCGACACGGCCTTCGTAGACCAGGCCCTTGATGTCGGTAACCCAGATGTTCTCGACCGGTGCCCCGAGCATGACCAGCAGGTCGAGGCAGGCGAGCGCGGCGGCGCCGGCGCCGGAGGTGACGATCTTGACCTGCGACAGGTCCTTGCCGATCAGGTGCAGGCCGTTGAGCGCCGCCGCCCCGACGACGATGGCGGTGCCGTGCTGGTCGTCGTGGAAGACGGGGATCTTCATCCGCTCGCGCAGCTTCTTCTCGATGTAGAAGCATTCGGGCGCCTTGATGTCTTCGAGGTTGATGCCGCCGAAGGTCGGCTCCAGCGAGGCGATGGTGTCGATCAGCTTGTCGGGGTCGCGTTCGTCGATTTCAAGGTCGAAGACGTCGATGTTGGCGAATTTCTTGAACAGGACGCCCTTGCCTTCCATCACCGGCTTGGCGGCCAACGGGCCGATCGGCCCGAGGCCGAGGACGGCGGTGCCGTTGGTGATGACGCCGACCAGGTTGCCGCGCGCGGTCAGCGTGCTGGCCTCGACCGGGTCGGCAACGATTTCCTCGCAGGCGAAGGCGACGCCCGGCGAGTAGGCCATCGACAGGTCGTACTGGTTGGTCAACTGCTTGATCGGGGTGACCGCTATCTTCCCGGGCTTCGGGTGACGGTGGTAATAGAGCGCGGACTCGCGCAGCTGCTTGGGATCCATGTCTGCCTCCGTTTCGTATTATGAAAACGATTTTTGAATAGTGCAAAAATTATATCATGCCGGCACGGGCTGCCAAGCTGCGGATATCACGTAGCCGAACAAAGTCAAGTGGATGTTTACCCTGACTTGATGCATAATTACGGGCTTCCCAGCCGACGGCTCCGCGCCGCTCGAAGTCTTGGTGGCAGCTTCCGGCGACTGGCGTAAAGTTTATCTATTTCAGTAACTTGGAGAGAGACATCGCCATGACCGCACCGCTGAATGCACCTGACTACGTCAAACACGAAGGCCTGAAGAAATGGGTCGCCGAAATCGCCGCGCTGACCCAGCCCGAACGTATCCACTGGGCCGACGGATCGCAGGAAGAGTATGACCGCCTGTGCGCCGAAATGGTAGAGGCCGGCACGCTGATCAGGCTCAACCCGGAAAAGCGCCCGAACTCCTATCTCGCCTTCTCCGACCCGTCCGACGTCGCCCGCGTCGAAGACCGCACCTACATCTGCTCCGAGAAGAAGGAAGATGCCGGCCCGACCAACAACTGGGAGGAACCGGCCAAGATGCGCGAGACCCTCAACGGCCTGTTCAAGGGCTGCATGAAGGGCCGCACGATGTACGTCATTCCGTTCAGCATGGGCCCGCTCGGCTCGCCGATCGCCCACATCGGCTTCGAGATCACTGATTCCGCCTACGTCGTGACCAACATGCGCACCATGACCCGCATGGGCAAGGCCGTGTTCGACGTGCTCGGCACCGACGGCGAATTCGTTCCGTGCATCCACACTGTCGGCGCCCCGCTCGAACCGGGCCAGCAGGATGCCAAGTGGCCGTGCAACCCGACCGTCAAGTACATCGTCCATTACCCGGAAACCCGCGAAATCTGGTCCTACGGCTCCGGCTACGGCGGCAACGCCCTGCTCGGCAAGAAGTGCTTCGCGCTGCGCATCGCCTCCAACATGGCGCGCGACCAGGGCTGGCTGGCCGAACACATGCTCATCCTCGGCGTCGAGTCGCCGGAGGGCGAGAAGTCCTACGTCGCCGCCGCCTTCCCGTCGGCCTGCGGCAAGACCAACTTCGCCATGCTGATCCCGCCGAAGACCCTGGACGGCTGGAAGATCACCACCATCGGCGACGACATCGCCTGGATCAAGCCGCGCGTCGATGCCGACGGCGTCACCCGCTTCTACGCCATCAACCCGGAAGCCGGCTTCTTCGGCGTCGCGCCGGGCACCTCGGAAAAGACCAACTTCAACGCGCTGGCAACGCTCAAGGAAAACATCATCTTCACCAACGTCGCGCTGACCGACGACGGCGACGTGTGGTGGGAAGGCCTGACCAAGGAAGCCCCGGCCCACCTGATCGACTGGCAGGGCAACGACTGGACGCCGGCCGACGGCAAGGCCGGCAAGAAGGCCGCGCACGCCAACTCCCGCTTCACCGCCCCGGCAAGCCAGTGTCCGTCGGTCGACCCGGCCTGGGAAGATCCCGCCGGCGTGCCGATTTCCGCCTTCATTTTCGGCGGCCGTCGCGCCACCACCGTGCCGCTGGTCTACCAGGCCTTCAACTGGAACTACGGCGTCTACATGGCCGCCACGCTCGGTTCCGAAACCACCGCTGCCGCCTTCGGCCAGCAGGGTGTCGTCCGTCGCGACCCGTTCGCCATGCTGCCGTTCTGCGGCTACCACATGGGTGACTACTTCAACCACTGGCTGCGCATGGGCAAGGCCGTCGATGCCACGCCGAAGATCTTCTGCGTGAACTGGTTCCGCATGAACGAGAAGGGCGAGTTTATGTGGCCGGGCTTCGGTGACAACATGCGCGTCCTCAAGTGGATCGTCCAGCGCTGCAAGGGCACCGTCGCCGCCAAGGAAACCGTGCTCGGCTGGATGCCGAAGTTCGAGGACATCGACTGGAACGGCCTGGAAGTCAACAAGGCCGAGTTCGAGGCGCTGACCACCATCGACGCCGACGCCTGGAAGGCCGAACTGGCCGGCCACAAGGAGTGGTTCGACAAGATGGGCGAGAAGATGCCGCGCGAACTGGTGCTCAAGCGCGAACTGTTCGAGATGGGCATCTTCAAGGACGCCGCATAAGCTTCACCTGAGCGATAATCGGACGGCCACCTGCGGGTGGCCGTTTTCTTTTCCGTTTCCGCCATCGTCCGCAGAACCGCCATGACCTACCGCCCCGCCCGCCGCCTTGCCGACATCGAACCCTTCCATGTGGTGGAACTCTTCACCCGCGCTCATCAGTTGCAGGCCGAAGGCCGCGACATCATCCACATGGAAGTCGGCGAACCCGATTTCCCGACGCCGGCGCCAATTGCAACTGCTGCGGTCGACGCGATAAAACAGGGCAAAACGCTCTATACCCAGGCGCTCGGCCTGCCCGAACTGCGCGAGGCGATCGCGGATTTCTACCGCAGCCGCTACGGCGTGCCCGTTCCGGCCAGCCGCATCGCCGTCACCAACGGCGCTTCCGGGGCGCTGAACCTGGCGTTCGCCTGCCTGGCCGACCCCGGTCGCGAATGGCTGCTCGCCGACCCCGGCTACCCGTGCAACCGCCATATCCTGCGCGCCTACGAAGGGCGGCCGCGCAGCATCCCGGTCGGACCGGCAAGCAATTTCCAGCCGACGCCCGAGTTGCTGCGCGCCCACTGGAGCGCTGACACGGCGGGCCTGCTGGTCGCCTCTCCGGCCAATCCGACCGGGACCCTGCTGACGCTCCCGGAGATCGCCGCGCTAGCCGCGACCTGTCGCGAGAAGGACGGTCATTTCATGGTCGACGAGATCTACCACGGCCTGACCTACGAAATCGACGCGCCGACGGCCTGCGCGGCCGGCGACGACATCTGGGTCATCAACAGCTTTTCGAAGTATTTCCAGATGACCGGCTGGCGACTGGGCTGGATGGTCGTTCCCGAGTCCTACGTCCGCGACGTCGAGAAACTGGCGCAGAACCTCGTGCTCTGCCCGTCGACGCCGGCGCAGCACGCGGCGCTGGCCGCCTTCGCACCCGAGACCATCGCCATTCTCGAAGAACGCCGCGGCGAATTCCGGCGGCGCCGGGATTTTCTCGCGCCGGCCCTCGAAAATATCGGTTTCCGCGTCACCGCCCGCCCGGAAGGTGCCTTCTACCTGTATTGCGATTGTTCCGGCCTGTGCGACGACAGCTTCGTGCTGGCCCGCGACCTGCTGGAAAAGGTCGGCGTCGCCGCCACCCCCGGTCTCGATTTCGGCAGCAACGAACCGGAAAGGCACATTCGCTTCGCTTACACCACCGGCATCGACCGCCTGGGCGAAGCGGTCGACCGTCTAGCCGCCTACTTCGGCCGGTAAGGTAAGGGCGGGAAAGCGGGCCCGCGCCGCGGCCCAGTCGAAGTACGGCCCGGGATCGGTCTTTCGCCCAGGCGCCACATGGCTATGACCGGCCAGCCCGGTGATCGGGTAACGTTGCCGGAGCCTGGCCAGCAACGGCCACAGCGCCGCATACTGCGCCAGCGTGAACGGCTGGCCGTCGCTGCCCTCGAGTTCGATCCCGATCGAATAGTCGTTGCAGTTTTCCCGGCCCTGCCAGGCCGACTGGCCGGCATGCCAGGCGCGCCGGTCGCAACCGACGAACTGGATCACGCGACCGTCGCGCCGCACCAGAAAATGCGCCGACACCCGGAGTTCGGCGATCGTCCGGAAATACGGATGCGCCTGCGGATCCAGGCGGTTGGTGAAAAAGCGCTCGATCCAGTCGCCCGAGAAATCGTCGGGCGGCAGGCTGATGTTGTGCAGCACGACCAGCGAAACCGTGCAGCCGGCCGGCCGCTGTCCCTGGTTCGGCGAAAACGCCCAGCGCGCGCCCTTCAGCCAGCCGTCGCCACGCCAGCGCTTCACTCGATGCCCAGCCGTTCCAGACGGTAGCGCAGCGAACGGAAGGTAACGCCGAGCAGGCGGGCGGCCGCAGTCCGGTTCCCGTCGGTCTTCTGCAAGGCTTCGAGGATGGCCTGGCGCTCGAGGCGATTGAGATAGTCATCCAGCGTCTCGCTGCCACGCCCGGGATTCTCGCCACCCATTTCGTCCGGCGCCAGATGCAGGTCGTCCACCTCGATCGTCGTCCCGGAACAAAGTGCCGTCGCGCGTTCGAGAATGTTTTCCAGTTCGCGCACGTTGCCGGGGAACGGATAGGCTGCCAGCGCCTGCAGGGCCGCCGCCGACACCTGGGGCACTGTCTCGCCGCAGAGCTTCTTCAGGATGGCAGCGACCAGCGCGGGAATGTCCTCGACCCGCTCGCGCAGGGCCGGCATGCGCAACTCGATGACGTTCAGGCGATAGTAGAGGTCCTGCCGGAAGTTGCCCTTGTCGACGCAGTCACGCAGATTCCGGTGCGTCGCGCAGATGATGCGGACGTCGACCGGCTCCTCGGTGGCGACCCCGACCTTGCGCACCTTTTTCTCCTGGATCGCGCGCAGCAGCTTGACCTGCATCGCCAGCGGCAGGTCGGCCACCTCGTCGAGGAACAGCGTGCCACCGCTGGCGGCCTGGAAAAATCCTTCGTGATCGCTCTCGGCACCGGTAAACGCCCCCTTGCGATGCCCGAAGAATTCGCTTTCCATCAGGTTTTCCGGTATCGCGCCGCAGTTGACCGGAACGAACGGCCCGCTCGCCTGCGCGCTGCGCGCATGGATGAGGCGCGCCGCAAGCTCCTTGCCGCTCCCGGATTCGCCGGAAATGTAGATGGGTGCCTGGCTGCGCGCCAGCCGCTCGATCATCGAACGGGCCTGCTGCATGGCGGCCGACTCGCCAGTCAGCGACTGCAGGGGATGATTACCCTGCTGCTGGCTGCCCGGCACGCGCAAGGCCGACTTGACGAGGGCACGCAACTGCTCGAGGCCGACCGGCTTGGCCAGGTAGTCGAAGGCACCCGCCTTGAGCGCTGCGACGGCATTTTCGGTGCTGCCGTAGGCGGTGATCACCGCCACCGGGGTCTGCGCATGGTGCTCGGCGATGTAGCGGACGACCTCAAGGCCATCGCCATCCGGCAGCCGCATGTCGGTCAGACACAGATGGAACTCGCCGTCGGCCAGCGCCTGCCGCGCCTCTGCGACGCTGCCGGCACAGGCGGCAGCCAGCCCCATGCGCGACAACGTGAGATCGATCAGTTCGCGGATATCCGGCTCGTCATCGACGACCAGCACGCGGCTCAATTCGCCGCGCGGGCGTCGCTCGCTTCGGGCAACAGACATGTGTCGCATCTCCCAACAAGAATGAAATGTCCACCATCGGCATCGGCCGCCAGCTCCAGGCTGGCGCCGTTGGCCTCGCAAAGCTCGCGGGCGATGAACAGGCCCAGCCCGGTACCGAGATGGTGGGTGGTGAAAAATGGCTCGAATATCTGGGACCTGACCATTTCCGGAACGCCGGCGCCGTCGTCAATGACATGCAACTCTACCAGCCCTTGCCCGTCGCCGGCCGCTACGTGCAGGCGCACGCTACCGGGACGCCCACGGCAATGACGCACGGCATTGCCCAACAGATTCCACAGAACCTGGTCGAGGTGGGTACGATCGAAACAGATGCCTGGATCGCCCGCGACATCGACCTGGATGAGGCCCGGCACGACCGCGTGGGCGCTTTCGAAACTCTCGACGAATTGCGCACAGAAGCGGCGCAGCGGCAGGTACTCGGCCTGCATCCGGTCGCGCCGGCCGAGTTCGAGGATATCCGCAACGATCCGGTCGAGACGCGCCACGTTGTCGGCGAGGATTTTCAACAGCCGCTCCTGCATGTCGCCCCGCCGTTCCTCGCGCAATAGTTCGCCGGCGTGGCTGATGGCAGAAAGCGGGTTGCGGATTTCGTGGGCGATGCTTGCGGTCAACCGTCCCAGGGCGGCAAGTTTCATCTGTTGCGCCCGTTCCTCGATACGCCCGATATCCTCGAGAAACACCAGTATCTCCCCCGCGCTGCTGGCCGTCTGCTCGAAACGGGCACGCAGTTCGCTGCCGTTGGGCGCCTGAAAGTCGGTCGTCGCATTCGCCCTGGCCACCTTCCATCCGGCCAGCGCCGCAGCCAGCGCCGGACAATAATCCGCCAGACGCATCTCTGGCGCGGGCGCCGCGCCGAGCATCGTTTCGACCACGGGATTGTGCCGCTGCACCTGCCCGTCGCTGTCCACCACCAGAATGCCGTCCTGCATCCGTTCGATGACCCGCTGGCTGATGCGGCTCTGGTTTTCCAGGCTGATGCCGCGCTGGCGTGCCAGCTCCTCGTTGGCCATCAGGCGCTGGCCAAGCAGGCGCGCCAGGATCGCCGTCGCAAAAAACCCGGCGGACAGGAAGCCCGCCTGGACGATGGTCGCCGGCTCGAAATCGCGGAACACGGCGCCGACGACCTGTCCGCCGAGCGTAGCCAGCGTCGCCAAAGCGGCATAGAAGAGCACCAGACGCCCCCGCCCGACCAGACTGGCGGTGGCCAGGGAGACCAGCATCAAGGCGCCGACGCCGCTGCCGATCCCGCCGCCGGCGTACATCAGCAGACCGATCGCCGCCACGTCGGTCATCACCTGCAACGAGAGCTGGAAATTGAAACGATGCTGCCAGTGGATGGAAGCAAGGAGTCCGGTGCCGACCACCGACATGTAGAGCACCGCCAGCAGCAGGAAGGGCAGCGAATACGTCAGATGCAGCGAGGCAATCCAGCCCTCGGGCAGCAGGACGCCCAGCAAGGCGAGACCGCCGAGAACCAGGCGGTAGAGGTTGAAATACTGGAAGGGGCGCCAACTCGCCTCCCAGGTCGTGGCCAGCCAGTCGCTCACGGCTTGCCGGCTGCCTTTCCAGCCTGCCGATGCGCTTCGGAGCAGAAATGGACGCCATGCTCGGCGATGCTGTCGCTGAGCGGCAAGTGCACGCCGCAGTGAGCGCAGACCACCATCTTCTCAGGCGCGGGAGATGCCTTGGTGCGAGGTGGCGTCGGCCTCACTGCACGGATTTTGAACACCCACCAGATCACGACGACAAAAGCGATGAGCAGCAGGTACTTCATTCTGGACGACCCCGAGTTTGCCGGCACGCCTTGCAACACCAGCCAGGCTGAGAATTATTCGGAAATGCATCCCCGGTATTCCCCAGGGCATTTTTCTGCCTGGCGATGGCAGGACAGAACAACACAAAAGCCAATTAGCTCAACATGTTACCACGCAACCCCGTGGACCGAGACGCTCCGACGCCGAAATTCAGGGATATCTTCAAAAGCGAAAAGCCCATGTAATTCTTAGAATTACATGGGCTTCAATATGGTCGGAGTGACATGATTCGAACATGCGACCCCTGCGTCCCGAACGCAGTGCTCTACCAGGCTGAGCTACACTCCGAAGCTTTGCGAGAGGAGACTAGTGATTCCTCTCAACCGCAAAGAGCGTCAATTTTAGCAGAGCTTCCCGATAATTTGAATCCCTCAGCGCGCAAATTGCTTCTCTCGCGCGTTCGGCTTCACGTTCCGCCTGCCGGCGCGCATGGCCCAGCGCCCCGCTGGCGTGGATGGCTGCCAGCACGGCGGGAAAATCGTCCCGACCGCCGTCCTCGATGGCCCGGCGCACACAGGCCGCCTGTTCGGGCGTGCCGTTCTGCATCACGTAGATCAGCGGCAACGTCGGCTTGCCTTCGGCGAGGTCATCGCCGAGATGCTTGCCGGTATCCGCTTCCTGGCCGGAATAATCGAGCACGTCGTCGACCAGCTGGAAGGCCGTTCCAAGATGCATGCCGTAGTCGGCCAGGGCGCGCTCGATCTCCGGTGTCGCCCCCCCCAGTATGGCGCCCAGTTGCGCGGCGGCCTCGAACAGCTTGGCTGTCTTGAAGCGGATGACCTGCAGGTAGCGCTGCTCGTCGACGTCGGCATCGTGACAATTCATGAGTTGCAGGACTTCGCCCTCGGCGATGACGTTCGTGGCGTCGGAGAGCACCCGCATGATACGCATTTCATCGACCTCGACCATCATCTGGAAGGCCCGGGAATACAGGAAGTCGCCGACCAGCACGCTGGCTGCGTTGCCGAAAATGGCATTGGCGGTATCGCGACCACGACGTAGCGATGATTCGTCGACCACGTCGTCGTGCAGGAGGGTGGCGGTATGGATGAATTCGACGACGGCCGCCAGATCGTGATGCTGCCGTCCCTGATAGCCCATCGCCCCTGCCGCCAGCAAAACCAGCGCCGGACGCATGCGCTTGCCACCGCTAGCGATGATGTACTCTGCAACCTGGCTAACGAGCGCGACGTCCGAGTGGAGACGATCGCGGATGACCGCGTCCACGGCCTTCATGTCTTGCCCGATCAGGGCGTAAAGCTGTTCCACGGTCACAATCAACCTGCTCTTGGGTAAGCGCGGAATCTTAGGCGTGGGCAGACGGGTCGTCAAGACAAGGAAACCAGGTTTCCGCCTTCTTCCCGGCCGTTGCTTTCGGCTACACTCGGCGTGTCATGAGCAACTCCGAAACATTCATATCGCCCCTGCATGCATTGGCGGCGCCTACTTTGCGCCGGCAGGAGGGCAGGAAATGATGGCGGCCGACCACGCACGCCGCTTTGGCGGCGTTGCCCGCCTGTACGGCCCGGCGGCGGCCGAACGCCTGATCCATGCCAGCGTCTGTGTCGTGGGCGTCGGCGGAGTTGGCTCGTGGGCGTTGGAGGCGCTAGCCCGAACCGGCATCGGGCAGCTTGCTGCGGTCGACCTCGACATGGTGGCGGAATCCAACACCAACCGGCAGATTCATGCCCTCGGCGATGTCTACGGCAAAGCCAAGGTCGATGCGATGGCCGAACGAATCCATGCCATCAATCCTACCTGCGAGGTCACCTGCATCGAGGATTTCGTCACCCCGGAAAACGTGGCGGATATCCTGACACCCCGCTTCGATGTCGTGGTCGATGCCATCGACCAGGCACGCACCAAAGCTGCCATGATCGCCCACTGCCGGCGTCTGCGCATGCCGATGGTCGTCGCCGGTGCTGCCGGTGGCCAGATCGACCCAACCCAGGTTAGGATAAGCGACCTGTCGGCGACCGTGCAGGATCCGCTGCTGGCCAAGGTTCGCGCACAGCTCCGTCGCGAACATGGATTCCCGCGCGATCCCCGGAAGAAATTCGGGGTAGCCGCCGTATTCTCGACGGAAGCGCTGCGCTACCCCGATCCGCAGGCCAGCTGCGAGACACAAGGCGCGCCGGCAGGGCTCAGCTGTGCGGGATTCGGCTCGTCGGTCTGCGTCACCTCGGTCTTCGGCATGGCCGCCGCCGCACATGCCATCCAGCTGATTCTCGCCAAATGAAAAAGCCGAAGAAGCTGCGTTCTCGCAAGGCCGGCATGCCGCCAGGCTCGCTGGTTCACATCGGCGAAATCAAGACCGCCAAACCCGTAATATCGGTACTCGATTTCGGTCCGGCTGCCCTGAGCGAGAACGAACTGCCGGATACCGCCGCCTTGGCTGCCTACCCGCGCCAGAACTCAACGCTGTGGGGAAATGTTTACGGACTTCAGGATCCGGTGGCGCTGGCCGCCATCGGCAATGCCTTCCAGTTGCATCCGCTGGTGCTTGAGGACATCCTGAACAACAACCAGCGCCAGAAAGTCGATGCTTACGACAACTACCTGTACATAGTTCTGCACCGCTACGAGGTCGCCACGACGCCGCTCGACCTAGTGCAGGACCAGATCAGCCTGGTCGTCGGCCCGGACTACCTGCTCACTTTCCAGGAGCGGCCTTCCCGCACATTCGAGCCGGTCCGTCAGCGCCTGCGGACGGATCGCGGAAAGCTCCGTAGCGCCAGTACCGACATGGTGGCTTACTCGTTGCTCGATTCGGTGGTCGATAGCTATTTTGCGGTCATTGAACAGCTCGACGATTATGCAGAAAAGCTCGAAACCGAAATTCTTGGCCACCCGGGACCGGCGGTGCTCGAAAACATCCACCAGTTCAAGCGTTGCGTATCCCAGCTGCGGCGCAATCTTTACCCGCTACGCGAACTTCTCGGCAACCTGCATCGCGAACATGCGCATTTTTTTGCACCGGAAATCCAGCTTTATCTGCGCGATGTTTATGACCACACGGTTCATATCATCGAGTCGCTCGAAGATCTCCGCGAACTGGCGACCGGCTTGCTCGATGTGCACCTGACGACCGTCAGTCATCGCGTCAATCTCGAAGTCCGGACGCTGACGGTGGTCGCCACCATCTTCATGCCGGCAACGTTGATTGCCGGCATTTTCGGGATGAATTTTCACCAGATGCCCTGGCTCGAACTGCCGCGTGGCTTCTACTATGCCACCGGATTGATGCTGGTAATTGCCAGCATCATGCTGTTCATGTTCTGGCGGCGCCGTTAGGCTGGCTGCCGGCTATCCAGCCACACTTCGAGCCCCTGGGCATTGAGTTCGAGATCGGTTTCCCAGATTCCCAAAGCGTGCGCTTGCGGCAAAGGACAGCCATGGGCTCGCAGTTCGGTCAGCAGATAATTCGTCAACGCCGCCTTGATTGCTTCATGCCTTTCCGCACCGCTACCGCCAGCCTGCTGCGCACAGGCGACCATCGCATCCAGCCGGCGATGCAGGTCGGCGCCCATCTGGGGAATATTCCCGACCCGGCTGTAGTGCGTCAGATAGATCGCTTCCGGCCTGAACGACAGCAGGCGATCGATCGAGGCATGCATCGCCTCCGGCTCGAACTGCGTCGGCGTGGTCGTTGGAAAGATGAAGGGACCCCCATCCACGTCATGTTCGCGGTAGGAAAGTCCGAACATGTCTCCGCTGAAAATCCCACCCGTCCTGCGGTCGACGATGCAGATATGGTGCCGCGCGTGACCCGGTGTATCGAGACACAGCAACTCGCGGCCAGCCAGTGAAACCGCATGGCCATCGGGGGCCTCGACGATTCTCTCGGCGGGAACCGGCAGAATCTCGCCGTAAACCCGGCGCACGTAATCCTCCCCATAGACGGCGGTCACGCCCGCGACCAGCCGGCCTGGCTCGGCCATGTGTCGCGCGCCGCGCGGATGAACGACGAGTTGCGCCCGGGGAAAAGCGGCCATCATGCTGCCGGCGCCACCGGCATGATCGAGGTGTATGTGGGTCAGAATAATGTAGTCGACCGCGTCAGGCGCCAGCCCAAGCCGTTTCAGAGCCGCCTGCGCATTGGGCAGCGCATCGTTGCTGCCCGTATCGATGAATGCCACGCGCCCCGCTTCTATGACGACATGAATCGCTGCCAGAACCGGCCGCACATAGCCGGCGTCGAAGGCGATGATGCCATTGCCGTAATCTCTCCAGTCGAACATTTCCGTACCCTTCCGTATTGAAGGGCGGATTATACTTTGCCCCTGTTTTCACTGCGACCGCAAAAGCCATGTCCCATTTCCTCGCCGACGACGGAGCAAAAATCCATGTGAAGGTATCCGGAGAAGGCTCGCCGATCGTCATGCTGCACGGCTGGACATCCAGCCATCAGGAATGGTTTCCCTTCCTGAACGAACTTCACCGGCACCACCGCGTATATCGCTGGGATGCCCGCGGCCATGGCGGCCACCCCCTGGATGACGGTGAGCCGCCAACGGTGGAAAGAATGGCCAGAGACCTCGCCAACCTGCTCGAGCATTACCGTCTCGACAACGTGGTGGCGGTAGGCCATTCGATGGGTGCCCTGACCCTCTGGCAATACATCAGGGATTTCGGAACGGACCGTCTCGCCAAGTTGTGCTTCATCGACCAGTCACCGAAATTGCTGACCGAACCTGGTTGGGAACATGGGATCTACGGAAACTTCGGCCCGGATAAAGCAAATGAACTGATGACCTGGCTCGAGGAGGATTTCGCCGAGGGCGTGCTGAAGCTCACTGCGTTCGGGCTGAATGAGCGGGCTCGGGAAAAATACCTGGCCGGCGCCAGCGGCTGGGAACGCTCGCGTGCCGCATTGCGCGCCCAGAATCCTCGCCCACTGATCACCTGCTGGGCAAGTCTGACCGCAGCGGATTATCGCGACGTGCTGAGACGAATCGATATTCCATCAATGCTCGTTTATGGTGGCCAAAGCAATTTCTACCGGACTGAAACTGCGCATTACGTCGCCAATGAAATAGCGGATGCCGTTCTCCACATCTACGAGGGATGCGATCACTCCCCACATCAGTGGCAACGCGAACGCTTCGCCCGCGAGTTGATGCAATTCATTGACCCGGTGTCTTGAGCAGCGACGCAAATTCACGCCTGAAGGCTGCCACTTTGGGACTGATCACGAACGTGCAGTAACCCTGAGCCGGATTGTCGGCGAAATAGCGCTGGTGGTAATTCTCCGCGGGGAAGAATTGCGGTGCATCCGATATCTCGGTCACCACGGGTGAATTCGCAGGCAGCTCCTGGTTCAGAGCACCGATCATCGCCAGCGCTTCAGCCCGCTGCTCGGGCGAATGAACGAATATTGCAGATCGATATTGCGTCCCCACATCGGCCCCTTGACGATTCCGGGTTGTCGGATCATGGATAGTGAAAAAGACTTCCAGAAGCTGGGAGAAAGAAATCTTTGCCGGATCAAAGTCGATTCTGACTGCTTCCGCATGGCCAGTAGTTCCGGTGCATACCTGCTCGTAGGTCGGATTGACGTTGTATCCGCCGCAATAGCCCGAGGTTACATGATGGACACCCGACAATTGGGAGAAAACCGCTTCCAGGCACCAGAAGCAGCCACCGGCAAATGTTGCGACAGCCATCTTTAACCTCGCTTCCGAACAACGATTTCGGGTAGCTCAGTATAGCCCCTGCCATCTATCGGCAGAGTGTGTTTTGTAGATTGTAAACGCCGCGGCCCCCTGCCGGTGGTTCCGGAGGGGGCTGGGTTGATGGGGAGCCTGGCGATGACCTACT
>NZ_SSXX01000002.1:0-205000 GCF_009469615.1 Dechloromonas sp. H13 | reverse complement strand
GACCCATTATACAAAAGGTACGCAGTCACCCCACAAGGAGGCTCCCACTGTTTGTATGCATGCGGTTTCAGGTTCTATTTCACTCCCCTCCCGGGGTTCTTTTCGCCTTTCCCTCACGGTACTGGTTCACTATCGGTCGATCACGAGTATTTAGCCTTGGAGGATGGTCCCCCCATGTTCAGACAGGGTTTCACGTGCCCCGCCCTACTTGTCGCTAACTTAGTACCACAGCGATGTTTTCGCATACGGGGCTATCACCCACTACGGCCGGACTTTCCATTCCGTTCTGCTAACAAAGCTGCTATCACTAGCAGGCTCTTCCCCGTTCGCTCGCCACTACTTGGGGAATCTCGGTTGATTTCTTTTCCTCCGGCTACTTAGATGTTTCAGTTCACCGGGTTCGCCTCCCATGCCTATGTATTCAGCATGGGATACCTCTTGCGAGGTGGGTTTCCCCATTCGGATATCGGGGGATCAAAGCTTCATTGCCAGCTCCCCCCCGCTTTTCGCAGGCTTGCACGTCCTTCATCGCCTGTGATCGCCAAGGCATCCACCACATGCACTTAGTCGCTTGATCCTATAACCTTGGGGTCTCGGCAGAGACCCGGCTACAGGCAACTCGTTTGTGCTGTCTCGTACTAGCTGTAATACGAGAACAGATGCAATCACAACGTGTATCTGCTGCTCATCACAGCGATACACAACCTTCTTCCGTTTTGTTAAAGAGCGTAGCAATTGATTTCTCAAAAGCCAGAGATAAACACCCGCTTATCTCTGGATTCTGGTGGAGGATGACGGGATCGAACCGACGACCCCCTGCTTGCAAAGCAGGTGCTCTCCCAGCTGAGCTAATCCCCCGTGGTGACGTGGTGGGTCTGGTTGGAATCGAACCAACGACCCCCGCCTTATCAAGACGGTGCTCTAACCGACTGAGCTACAGACCCTCGTCTGTTTGCTACTCATTGAACAACCGATAGGTTGTGGGTGCCAGAGATGCTTTCTCTAGAAAGGAGGTGATCCAGCCGCAGGTTCCCCTACGGCTACCTTGTTACGACTTCACCCCAGTCACGAACCCCGCCGTGGTAAGCGCCCCCCTTGCGGTTAGGCTACCTACTTCTGGCGGAACCCGCTCCCATGGTGTGACGGGCGGTGTGTACAAGACCCGGGAACGTATTCACCGCGACATGCTGATCCGCGATTACTAGCGATTCCGACTTCATGCAGGCGAGTTGCAGCCTGCAATCCGGACTACGATCGGCTTTCTGGGATTGGCTCCACCTCGCGGCTTGGCAACCCTCTGTACCGACCATTGTATGACGTGTGAAGCCCTACCCATAAGGGCCATGAGGACTTGACGTCATCCCCACCTTCCTCCGGTTTGTCACCGGCAGTCTCGTTAAAGTGCCCAACTAAATGATGGCAATTAACGACAAGGGTTGCGCTCGTTGCGGGACTTAACCCAACATCTCACGACACGAGCTGACGACAGCCATGCAGCACCTGTGTTCCGGCTCCCTTTCGGGCACTCCCAAATCTCTTCGGGATTCCAGACATGTCAAGGGTAGGTAAGGTTTTTCGCGTTGCATCGAATTAATCCACATCATCCACCGCTTGTGCGGGTCCCCGTCAATTCCTTTGAGTTTTAACCTTGCGGCCGTACTCCCCAGGCGGTCAACTTCACGCGTTAGCTACGGTACTAAATGGTTTTACCCACCCAACACCTAGTTGACATCGTTTAGGGCGTGGACTACCAGGGTATCTAATCCTGTTTGCTACCCACGCTTTCGTGCATGAGCGTCAGTATCGACCCAGGGGGCTGCCTTCGCCATTGGTGTTCCTCCACATCTCTACGCATTTCACTGCTACACGTGGAATTCCACCCCCCTCTGCCGTACTCTAGCCTTGCAGTCACAAGCGCAGTTCCCAGGTTGAGCCCGGGGATTTCACGCCTGTCTTACAAAACCGCCTGCGCACGCTTTACGCCCAGTAATTCCGATTAACGCTCGCACCCTACGTATTACCGCGGCTGCTGGCACGTAGTTAGCCGGTGCTTCTTATGCCGGTACCGTCATCCGCACAGGGTATTAGCCCATGCGATTTCTTCCCGGCCGAAAGAGCTTTACAACCCGAAGGCCTTCTTCACTCACGCGGCATGGCTGGATCAGGGTTGCCCCCATTGTCCAAAATTCCCCACTGCTGCCTCCCGTAGGAGTCTGGACCGTGTCTCAGTTCCAGTGTGGCGGATCATCCTCTCAGACCCGCTACAGATCGTCGCCTTGGTAGGCCTTTACCCCACCAACTAGCTAATCTGATATCGGCCGCTCAATCAGCGCAAGGTCTTGCGATCCCCTGCTTTCCTGCGCACAGAATATGCGGTATTAGCGCAACTTTCGCTACGTTATCCCCCACTGAAAGGTACGTTCCGATACATTACTCACCCGTTCGCCACTCGCCGGCACCCGAAGGTCCGCTGCCGTTCGACTTGCATGTGTAAGGCATGCCGCCAGCGTTCAATCTGAGCCAGGATCAAACTCTTCAGTTCAATCCAACTTAACTCGCAATTCACTGACGGTAGATTTCTCTACCTCGATGGATCTCTCCATCCGTGTGATTGCCTTAATACTTTGTTGCGACCGAAGTCGCTTCGCATCAAGGCACCCACACCTATCGGTTGTTCAAGTTTTTAAAGATCGTTTGCCGCGCCGTTTCGTTTGATTCGTCAGCAGCAGAGAAGCGAAATTATGAAGCACTCTCTACATCTCGTCAAGCACTTCGTACAAAATTTTTTCCGACTCCCCTCTCCGCCGCACCCGCCAAAAACCCCGGCACCGCAGAGAGGTGCGCATTATATACACATCAAAAAAGACGTCAACAGGAGGAAAAAGAAATCTGAAAACACCAAGGCAACAGCGACGCCCTCTAGCTGACAACCACTCGCGCAAACTTGCGCTTACCAACCTGAAGCACGACAGGCACACCCACTGCCAGACATGCAGATTTGTCAGCAACCTTCTCACCGTCCGTACGAACCCCGCCCTGATCTATCATGAGTAACAATTCGGAGGCACTTCCCGTCAAGCCCGAAAGTTTCAATGCCTGGACAACCGCAAGCGGCCACCCGTCATTCCCCAACTCGCACTCGGGCATATCATCAGGCAACACTCCTTGGCGGAATCGCGCTTCAAAATCAATCAGCGCTGCAGCGGCGTCCTTTTGTGAATGGGAACGGGCAACCAACTCTTGCGCAAGTTGTACCTTGTCATCCCAAGGATTGAGTCCATTTACGACGGCCATCCTCAATCGTTGAATTTCTGCGGCACCCTTAAACGACAGCAGATCGTAATATCGCCACGTCAAATCGTCAGAGATCGACATGATTTTGCCGAATATTTCTTTCGGCGCTTCGTTTATCCCTACATAGTTGCCAAGGGATTTCGACATCTTGTTGATGCCATCCAAGCCCTCCAGTAACGGCATCATCAGCACGCACTGCGCTGGTTGCCCGTAGCGCTTCTGCAATTCACGGCCGACACCAGCAAGGCAATCGCCCGTCTCTTTGGGGAACTCTTTCCAGGCGACGTCAACAAAAAAGGGCGGCCACGGCCGCCCTTTCGGAAGAAGGATGGGGTTATGCGGAGAAAGACGACCCACAGCCACAGGTCGATGTTGCATTCGGATTGCGAATCACGAACTGCGACCCCTCCAGACCTTCCGAGTAGTCGATCTCAGCGCCGACAAGATACTGGTAGCTCATCGGGTCAATCAGCAACGTGACGCCGTTCTTTTCCATGGTCGCATCATCTTCGTTGACCTCTTCGTCAAACGTGAAGCCGTACTGAAAACCCGAGCACCCACCGCCGGTAACGAATACGCGCAACTTGAGGCCGGGGTTGCCTTCCTCTTCGATAAGCTCCTTCACCTTGCTGGCGGCACTATCGGTAAAGACGAGGGGCATGACCATTTCGCTTACAGCATTCATTTGCGGCACTCCTGAAAAAATTCGTTGAAGATTATGGGAGCCGGCTAGGCTCCGGTCAACTGCATTAGGTGGATCAAGCCGGCTTTAGTTCCGCCAACTCTGCAACTGGATGGATAAGGCGCCCTTCGACGACAGCCCCCTGATGCATTTCTATTAGCGAATATTCGACATCACCGACGATCTTTGCTCGGGCCTGCATTTCCAGAGACTCCGTGACAGCCACCCGCCCGACAATCGTTCCATTCGTCACCAGGTGCGCAACAACAACTTCACCTTCCACGCGCGCCTGCTCACTGAGAACCAGCATTGATGCCGCGGCACCTTCGGCGACCTCGACATTGCCCTTGACCACTCCATCGATGCGCAACCCCCCGGCAAAGCGGATATTCCCTTCGACCTGAGTTCCCGCACCAATCAGCGTGTCGATTCGAGCATGCGGCGTGCTTTCGCCCTTCCTTCCGAACATCGCCCCCCCTCCTATAGTTGCGCCAAGCGCTTCGATTTGAGTGTATCACCCTGCAACACGCGAACTTCCACCGACAGCAAGCGCGCTCCTGGCGGCAGCTCGAAACCACCTTCCCGACGCAAAAAATGGCGCACTTCGACCTGGAACTCGCCCGCACTTTCACGCTTTTCTGGAATCCGCAACTCCTGCTGCTTTCCCGCCAGCAAAAAAGCCACAGAAAATTGCAGTCGACCGCGAAAGTCCGCTGCTTGCTTGGTCGACTGGTACGCCAGAAGAACTCGATAACGGAAATGTTGCGGCCCGTCGGGCGCCACCCGGAAACTTTCCACGCGAATCGCCGGTTCGTCGCCGGCAGCCGGAATCAGGCGCTCGAAGAGAAGCATGTCTTCCTTCAACGCCGCATTCTCGGACTCAAGCGTTTTCACCCGATTCAGCAGTTGCTGCTGCGTCGAGCGTTCCATCTCCGCAGCATTCTGCTCGGTACCGGCAGCAGACCGCCGCTTCAATAATTCGTCATCAAGCTGACGAACCTGCTGGCGCAATGAATCGAGTTCCCGCTCCACTTCGCTCACTTCGCCGCGTTGCTGGATCAACCAGACAATCGCAACCACCACCAGGACGAGCAAGCCTCCTCCGATTGCGTACCAAGGCCAGGCCAGATGGGTCCGCACGACAACCCGCGGCGCCGTTATACCGAAGCGGCGCCGAAATTTTTTTACCTTCAGGTTAATGGCAGGTGTTGGCATGGCCCAGTCGTTTCAATCCGGAGCTTCAGCGCGAAAACTAACGATACCAGCTTTGCGCACACCACTATCGACCCAGGATGCGCCACGGATTTCAAAAAAACAAAAAGCCGCCAAACGGCGGCTTTTTCTGGTCGCGACGAAATCAACGCTTGGAGAATTGCTTGCGACGACGCGCCTTGTGGAAGCCAACCTTCTTACGTTCTACTTCGCGGGCATCGCGGGTCACGAACCCCGCCTTGGACAAGGCCGGCTTGAGCGCAGCATCGTACTCGATCAGCGCACGGGTGATACCGTGACGGACAGCACCCGCCTGACCGGACTCGCCACCACCGATCACATTGACCTTGATATCGAAGCCCTTCAACTCATCGACCAGTTCAAGCGGCTGGCGCACGATCATGCGACCGGTTTCACGCGAGAAGAACTGATCCACCGGCTTGCCATTCACAACGATGGCACCAGAACCACGCTTCATGAAGACACGAGCAACGGCGCTCTTGCGACGACCGGTACCGTAGAAATAACTTTCAGCCATGACGACCCCTTAGATTTCCAGCGCCTTGGGCTGCTGGGCGGTGTGAGGATGTTGGGCGCCAGCGTAGCACTTGAGCTTTTTCAGCATGGCATAGCCAAGCGGCCCCTTCGGCAGCATGCCCTTGACGGCGGTTTCCAGGGCGCGCCCAGGAAAACGTTGCTGCATTTTCTTGAAATTGGTTTCGGAAATACCACCGGGGTAACCGGAGTGACGATAGTACTTCTTGTCTTCGGCCTTGTTGCCGGTCACGACCAGTCGCTCGACATTCGTCACGACAATGAAGTCACCCGTATCGACGTGCGGGGTATAGATAGCCTTGTGCTTGCCACGCAGGCGGCGGGCAATTTCGGTAGCGAGGCGGCCGAGCACCTTGTCTGTGGCGTCTACCACAAACCACTCGCGCTTCACCTCATGTGGCTTGGCGGAAAACGTTTTCATGTGTGTGCCGTCCTGAAAATTGGGCGCAGATTGGAGAAAGCCGTGGATTCTAATCGACTTTTCGCTGGGCTGTCAAATGAAATCCACACCCGAGGGCATCGAGCGGACAAAAAAAACGCGGCTCGCTGAGCCGCGTTAAATCCACACCAAAGGAGGAGGGTGGAGGAGACAAACCTGAACGTTGGAACCCACTGAACAGCGAAGAACCTCGGTTCGTACGCTTTGCATTATGCCGAACGATGCCTCACGGCGCAAGGATTTTTAATGCACCGCAACACTATAATTTTTATATATAAACAATTTATATTAATTAATTATAATTAATTGTTTTATATATTAAAAATAATAAAATTTTCAATCTATTCATGATTGTTTAAACACAATAAAGCGACATCTCGGGCTCAGTTTTTAATACGCAAATGTTGCATCGCAACATTTTTTACGGCCCGACAGTATCGGGAAAATTTCGATAAAATCCGCCCACCGCTACAGGAGACTCAAATGGAATGCACCATTAGATGGATGGGAAACGACGCCGGCATGTCGTTCGTGGCTGAAAGCGGAAGCGGACACGCCGTCGTTATGGATGGGGCCCCCGAGGCCGGCGGCCGCAATCTCGGGCTACGGCCCATGGAAATGGTTCTTGCCGGAACCGGCGGCTGCACCGCATTCGACGTCGTCCTTATATTGAAGAAGGGCAGGCATGCCGTCAGCGGCTGCGAGGTCAGTCTCAAGGCTGAACGTGCCGAGACCGACCCCAAGGTGTTTACCGGCATTCACTTCCACTACAAGGTAAAAGGCCGGCAACTCAAGCCGGATGCCGTTGCCCGCGCCATAGAGCTTTCCAAGGACAAATACTGCTCGGCATCGATCATGATCGCCAAGACTGCGGAAATCACCTACGACTTTGAGATTGTCGAAGAGCCCTGAAATTCCGGGCCCGCCGCAACCGTCTCCTCCTCAGAGCCGATAGGCCGTTCCGGTCATCAGTCCTGCCGCAATTTTCATCGCTGTTTTGACGAGGGCCGGCAGTTCGGCGGCACCCAATTGAAGCGCTGTCTCGGCATGCCGGATTTCGTCGATCCGCATCTGGTCGACGATTTCCCGCGAGCGCACGTCGTGTTCGGGCAGGCGCGCCAGATGGCTGTCCAGATGCGCCTCCACCTGGCGCTCGGTCTCCGCGAGAAATCCGAGATTCCACTTGTCGCCAATGCGGCCGGCCAGCAAACCCATCGAAAGCGCACCGACGTACCAGAGCGGGTTGAGGATGCTTTTGCGCCCGCCCAGCTCCACGATGCGCTGTTCTGTCCACGCCAGATGCTCGGTTTCTTCATCCGCCGCCTCGCATAGAGCAGCACGCACGGATGGATTGCGCGACGTCAGGGCCTGTCCCTGGTAAAGCGCCTGGGCGCAAATCTCGCCGACGTGATTGACGCGCATGAGTCCGCAGACATGCGCCTTTTCCTGCTCACTCATGTCGGCTTCCGGGAGACCCGATCCGGGAACCGGACGCTGGCTGCGCGCCGGGGCGAAGACAGTACGCAAGGCGCGGTCGAACTCGATGATGAAACGTTCCGCAGACATGGGCTTAACGACGGCTTTCCGGGTGCCGGCCGCGCTTCAGCGCATCCCGCGCCTCCTCGACACTGCGGACAATGACACCTTCCGGGCAAAAATAATCACTGAAAAGTGCAGCATGGTAGCGATTGGCGGCCACGTTCTGGATGCGTTTCCATTCGTTGTTGCGCGATTTGGACCAGCTTCCGTCGGGCCGGCCGGAAGCGTAGATGCGACGCTCCTGGGTTTCACAGCGCAAGCCTTCGAAACTCACGTTCCGTGCGCCGCCAGAAGTCTGCACAACCAGGACATAGCGAATCACGCCATCGGCACCCACCGCCAAGGATGCTCCGTCGATGAAAAATTCATTGTCGGTCGCCGCGCTGACGTAGAAAGGCAGCAGGTTTTCCTGCTGCGGAGCCGGCGGCAGCTGAACTGCCACCTCCTTCCACTGCTTGTCGTCGTAATCTTCCTCGAAGTCGGCGAGAGCCGACTGCCCGGCCAGCGACGCGAGCACCCCGAACAAAGCCAGAAGGGAAGTGGAGCGAGAGAAGATTGGCCGCACGCTACCCCCCCCCTGTTTGACCGGAGGCATCGGAAGGGCTGCTCTGCTGCCGCTGCCGACCCCGCCGATCATGATCGAGGAAACGCACGAGTTCGCTCAGCGCCTGCTCATAGACGCCGCGCTTGAATTCGATCACGGCGTCGAGCGGCACCCAGTAGTCGTTCCAGCGCCAGGCGTCGAACTCGGGTTTCGCGGTCGCCCGCAGACTGACGTCGTTGTCGCGCCCGACAAGGCGCAACAGGAACCAAATCTGCTTCTGCCCCCGGTAGGAGCCGCGCCATTCGCGCTTGATCCAGTGTGTCGGCACTTCGTAACGCAACCAGCCCTTGGTTCGCCCGAGGATGCGCACATGTTCAGGCTGCAGCCCGACTTCCTCGTACAGTTCGCGGAACATGGCCTGTTCGGGCGTTTCGCCGCGCTTGATGCCACCTTGCGGAAACTGCCAGGAATGTTCACGTATGCGCTTGCCCCAGAAGACCTCGTTTTTGGCGTTACAAAGAATGATGCCGACGTTCGGGCGATAGCCTTCACGATCGAGCATGTCTATCCTGCGAAATTAAAAGTTGCATCAATTCTTTCACAAAGGCCGCCCGCATGCAAAGCACGGCCAGCGTGTAAAATCCATGTTTTGCAACGAATTCAAGAGCATCTCATGCGCACTTCGCAGTTCTTTTTCACCACCTTGAAAGAAGCCCCCGCCGACGCCGAAGTCGTCAGCCAGAAAATGATGCTGCGCGCCGGCTACATCAAGCGGGCCGCGGCCGGTATCTACACCTGGATGCCGCTGGGGCTGCGCGTGCTGCGCAAGGTCGAAGGCATCGTCCGCGACGAGATGAACAATGCCGGCGCACTGGAACTGCTGATGCCCGCCGTACAGCCCTTCGAGCTGTGGGAAGAATCGGGGCGCGGGCCGGCCTACGGCCCCGAGCTGTTGCGCTTCAAGGACCGCCACCAGCGCGACTTCGTCATCGGCCCGACGCACGAGGAAGTCATCACCGACGTGGTCCGCCGCGACGTCAAGAGCTACCGCCAGTTGCCGATCCACCTCTACCAGATCCAGACCAAGTTCCGCGACGAGATCCGCCCCCGCTTCGGTGTCATGCGCGGCCGCGAGTTCCTGATGAAGGACGGCTACTCCTTCCACACTTCGTTCGCGGATCTGCAGCGCGAATACGGCAACATGTACGCGACCTACAGCCGCATTTTCACGCGGCTGGGCCTGAAATTCCGCGCCGTCGCGGCCGATACCGGCTCGATCGGCGGCACCGGCTCGCATGAATTCCATGTCCTGGCCGACTCCGGCGAAGACGACATCGCCTTCTGCCCCGACTCCGACTACGCTGCCAACGTCGAACTGGCCGAGGCCGTAGCACCGGCAACGCCGCGCGCGGCAGCCGCGCAGCCGATGGCCAAGATCGCCACGCCGGGCAAGGCTGCCTGCGCCGACGTCGCCGCGTTTCTTGCGGTCGACATCGCGAAGATCGTCAAATCCATCGCCGTCGTCAGCGAGCGCGAGAACGGCACGAAGAAATTCGCGCTGCTGCTGCTGCGCGGCGACCACGAACTGAACGAGATCAAGGCCGGCAAGATCGCCACCCTCGGCACCTTCCGCTTCGCCTCCGACGGCGAGGTACAGGAATATCTGGGCTGCGCCCCCGGCTGCATCGGCCCGGTTGCGGTCAACCGCGAAAAAGTGGCGATTTTCGCCGACCGCACCGTCGCCGCGATGAGCGATTTCGTCTGCGGTGCGAACGAGGCCGGCTTCCACCTGGGCGGCGTCAATTTCGGCCGCGATCTGCCGGAACCGGAAGTCTTCGACATCCGCAACGTCGTCGCCGGTGATCCGTCGCCGGACGGCAAGGGCAAGCTGGAAATCTGCCGCGGCATCGAGGTCGGCCACATCTTCCAGTTGCGCACCAAGTACGCACAGGCGCTGAATTGCGCCTTCCTCGACGAGCAGGGCAAGAGCCAGGTCATGGAGATGGGCTGCTACGGCATCGGCGTCTCGCGCATCGTCGGCGCCGCCATCGAGCAGGGCAACGACGAGCGGGGCATCGTCCTGCCAGCCGCCATCGCGCCATTCGAAGTCTGCATCGTGCCGATGGGATACCACAAGAGCGATGCGGTCAGGGCGGCTGCCGACCAACTTTACAGCGAATTGCGAAAATCGGGCATCGACGTCGTCCTCGACGACCGCAACGAGCGCCCCGGCGTCATGTTCGCTGACATGGAACTGATCGGCATCCCGCACCGCGTCGTCATCGGCGAGCGCGGCCTCAACGAAGGCAAGCTAGAATACAAGGGCCGCCTCGACGGCGAGGCCACCCTGGTCGCCCAGGGCGAAATTCTCGACCTGCTCAAAGGAAAGTTGTGCACCGGCTGATTGCCTTCCTGCTGTTGCTGAATGTCTCGGGCGCCTTCGCCGGCGCCCAGATCTACGAGCCGCTTTCAGCCAGCGTCCAGGCGGCCCTGCACAAGGCGGTATCGGACGCCCGCCCGCCGTCGAGTTCATTCAGCGACCCGCTGGACGCGGTCGAATGGCTGGCCGAAATGTCACCGCGACTGGAAAAGCGGATTCCCAACCGCGAATACCGCCTCGACCTCCTGCGCAGCGTTCATTACGAAGCCACGCGCGCCGGACTGGACCCGCAACTGGTGCTCGGCCTGATGCAGGTCGAGTCCGGTTTCCGCAAATACGCCGTTTCGTCGGCCGGCGCCCGCGGCTACATGCAGGTGATGCCGTTCTGGGTCAAGCTGATCGGCCGCCCGGACGACAGCCTGTTCGACCTGCGCACCAACCTGCGCTACGGCTGCACCATCCTCCGCCACTACCTGGACATCGAAAAAGGCGACCTCTATCGCGCCCTCGGCCGCTACAACGGCAGCCTCGGCCGGCCGGAATATCCGAATATGGTGCGCGCCGCCTGGCAGAACCAGTGGGGCTACCAGAAGCCGACCCGGCTGGCCCAGGCCACCCGCTGATTTTCGGCCTGAATTTCAGCCATTTCCGGCCGTCGACCGCAGCAGCGCGCGGTCGTCACCCAAACCGCGCCAAAATCAACGCATGCCGGGCAGCATGCCCTTCATGCCGCGCATCAGCTTGCCCATGCCGCCCTTGGCCATCATCTTCATCATCTTCTGCGACTGCTCGAACTGGTTGAGCAGCCGATTCACTTCCTGGACCTGGACGCCGGCACCCATTGCGATCCGCCGCTTGCGGCTGGCCTTGATGATTTCCGGCTTGGCGCGCTCGGCCGGGGTCATCGAATTGATGATGCCCTCGACGCGGCCGACCATCTTGTTCTCGGCGCCTGCCGGCAGCTGACCGGCGGCCTGCGCGATCTGCGCCGGCATCTTGTCCATCAGCGCCGACAGCCCGCCCATGTTGCGCATCTGGGCGATCTGCTCCTTGAAGTCGTTGAGGTCGAAACCTTTCCCCGATTTCAGCTTCTTGGCGAAAGCGACCGCCTTTTCCTCGTCGAGCCCCTTCTTGGCCTCCTCGATCAGCGACAGCACGTCGCCCATGCCAAGGATGCGCGACGCCATCCGTTCGGGATGGAAAGCCTCCAGCCCCGCCAGCTTTTCGCCGACGCCGGCGAACTTGATCGGCTTGCCGGTGATGTGGCGCACCGACAGGGCCGCCCCGCCGCGCGCATCGCCGTCGAGCTTGGTCAGCACGACGCCGGTCAGCGGCAAGGCCTCGTTGAAGGCCCGGGCGGTGTTGACCGCATCCTGGCCGAGCATCGCATCGACGACGAAGAGTGTTTCGATGGGCTTCAGCGCGGCGTGCAGGCGCTTGATTTCGGCCATCATTTCCTCGTCGACCGCAAGACGGCCGGCCGTATCGACCAGCAGCACGTCATGGTAGTGGCGTTTCGCCCAATCGACCGCCGCCAGGGCGATTGCCTCCGGTTTTTCGCCCGCCGTCGATGGGAAGAAATCGATGCCGGCCTGCCCGGCCACCGACTTGAGCTGCTCGATGGCCGCCGGACGGTAAACGTCGCAGGAAACCACCAGCACCTTCTTCTTGTGGTTCTCCTTCAGGAACTTGCCCAGCTTGCCGACGGTGGTCGTCTTGCCTGCCCCCTGCAGGCCGGCCATCAGCACGATGGCCGGCGGCTGGGTGTTGAAGCTGATGCCTTCGTGGGCATCGCCCATGATCCGCGTCAGTTCGCGATGCACGACGCCGACCAGCGCCTGGCCGGGACTCAGCGAACCGATGACTTCCTCGCCGACCGCCTTCTCCCTGACCGCCGCGATGAACTCCTTGATCACCGGCAGGGCGACATCGGCCTCCAGCAGCGCCATGCGGACTTCGCGCAGGGCATCGGTGATATTGGATTCGGTCAGGCGCGCTTCGCCCTTGAGCGTCTTCATGACGCGGGCAAGGCGATTGGTCAGGTTATCGAGCATGGCAGATAGGCTTCTAGTAGAATTCGCGGATGGCCGACATTGTAATTCAGCTTCTGCCCCACATCGCCGCCGCCCTCCTCTACGGCGCGCTCGGCTTCCACTTCTGGAACACCCGCTGGCGCGAAGGGGAGAACCAGTGCGTCGCCTGCCCGATGCAGGTCTGGGAGCGGGTGGCGATTGCCGCGGGCCTGCTCATTCACGCCTACGGCCTCTATGGCGCGCTGTTCTCCGACGCCGGCATGCGCTTCTCGTTCAGTTTCGCGCTTTCCCTGATGATGTGGCTGGCCGTGCTGATCTACTGGCTGGAGAGCTTCATGGCGCGCATGGAGGGCATGCAGCCCATGGTGCTGCCGCTGGCCGCCGTATGCACCGCGCTACCCGTCTTCTTTCCGCAGGTACATGTGGTGGCGCACGCCAGCGCCACCGGTTTCAAGCTGCATTTTCTCGCGGCGATGCTCGCCTACAGCCTGCTGACCCTCTCGGCACTGCACGCCATCTTCATGGGCTTCACCGAGAATGCGCTGCACAAGCGCCTGATGAAGCGCAGCCTGACCAGCCTGCCACCGCTGCTGACCATGGAGTCGCTGCTTTTCCGCATGTTGCTGCTCGGCTTCATCCTGCTCTCGCTGACGGTCGGCAGTGGTGTCTTCTTCTCCGAGGCACTGTTCGGCAAACCGCTGACACTGGATCACAAGACCCTGTTCGCCTTCGCTTCCTGGGGCATCTTCGCGACACTGCTGATCGGTCGCCATGCCTGGGGCTGGCGGGGAAAAAGGGCGTTGCGCTGGACGCTGGCGGGCTTCGCCCTGCTGATCCTCGCCTACGTCGGCAGCCGCTTCGTCGCCGAAGTCATCCTCGGACGACTGTAGGTAGTGGACGATATCCCGCTGTCGGCGCTGTCGCTGGCCCTGGTCGTGCTGCTGGCGATGTCGGCTTTCTTCTCGCTCAGCGAGACGGCGATGATGGCCTCCAACCGCTTCCGCCTGCGCCACCTCGCCTCGTCCGGCCACCACGGCGCCCAGCGCGCCCTTGATCTGCTGAACCGCACCGACAAGATGCTTGGCGTCATCCTGCTCGGCAACAACCTGATCAACTCGGCTGCCGCGACCCTGGTCAGCGTCATCGCCATCGAGATGTTCGGCGAGGAGAAGTGGGCGCTGGGCGCCGGCACGCTGGTGGTCACCTTCGCCATCCTGGTCTTTTCGGAAATCACGCCGAAGATCATCGGCGCGACCCATGCCGACCGTCTCGCCCTCGTTCTCGGCTACGTCCTGACCCCGTTGCTGCGCCTCTTCTATCCGGCGGTCTGGTTCGTCAACCTTTTTGCCAGCGCCCTCCTGAGGCTGCTCCGCCTCGCGCCCAAGGCCAACGCGGAAGCACCTCGTCTCACCCCGGAGGAGTTGCGCAGCCTGGTACTCGAATCCTCGCACCTGATCCCGCAGAAGCACCGGGCGATCCTCTCCAGCCTGTTCGAACTGAACAACATCACCGTCGAGGACGTCATGACCCCGCGCGGGAACATCGAGATCCTCGACCTCGATCTCCCGTGGGAAGAGGTGTGCGCCCAATTGGCGACCAGCCACCACAGCCGCCTCCCGGTGTGCCGCGAATCGCTCGACCAGCTTCTCGGCGTCCTGCCGGTCCGCCGCCTGCTAGGCAGCCTCGGCGACAGCGAATTCGACGAGGCGTCGCTGCTCGAGCATATCCAGTCGGCATACTACATTCCCTCCGGTACCGCCGTCTTTTCCCAACTCGCCTTCTTTCAGGAAAACCGCCAGCGCATCGGTTTCGTCGTCGACGAATACGGCGAGATTCTCGGCCTGCTGACGCTCGAGGACATCATCGAGGAATTCGTCGGCGAGTTCACCACCTCGCTGCCAGGACTGGGCCAGTCGCTGGCCTGGGATGCCGACGGCAGCGCGATCGTCGAGGGGTCGCGCCAGTTGCGCGACATCAACCGCATGCTCGGACTGCAATTCCCACTGGATGGCCCGAAGACGCTCAACGGACTGATCCTCGAGCACTTCCAGGACATCCCGGAAGCCGGCGTCAGCATCAAGCTGACGGGCATTGCGGTCGAAATCCTGCAGACGCAGGACCGCAGCGTCGTCACCGCCCGCATTTTCAGGCCGGCCAGTCGCTGACCCGACCCCCGCGCGGTCTTTACAAACCGGGGGCTACGTAGCATCATCGCCCAATCTAAACGGCATCTGTCCAGCAATCAATGTCCGCCACACCCCAAGCAAGCCCTCTCAGCGGTCTCGCCCGTGCCCTGGTCCAGGCGGGACGGCTCAAGGAAGCCGAGGCGGAACAGTTGCTCATCCAGGCCAATCACGAGAAACGCTCGCTGATCGAACAGATCATCGCGAGCCAGAAGATTTCGTCGCTCGATCTCGCACGCTTCGTTGCCGACACCTTCGGCTACCCGTTGCTCGATCTCGCCGTTTATGACGACACCCATATTCCGGCCAACGCCATCGATCGCAAGCTGATCGCGACCCATCGGGTGATCCCCCTCAACAAGCGGGGAAACCGGCTGTCCGTCGCCATCGCCGACCCGACCAACCTGCGGGCGCTGGACGAAATCCGTTTTCAGACCGGACTGGGCGTCGACCCCATCGTCGTCGAACAGCCCAAACTGGCGCCGCTCGTCACCAAATATGCCGAATCGGCCGAAGAAACCCTGAAGAACCTGACGTCGGACGACATCAATCTGGATTTTCTCGACGAGGAATCGGCAGCGAAGGCCGACGAGGCCGCGTCGCAGGAAATCGACGATGCCCCCGTCGTCCGCTTCATCCAGAAGATGCTGCTCGACGCGATCAATGACGGCGCCTCGGACATCCATTTCGAACCCTACGAAAAGTATTACCGCATTCGCGTCCGAATCGACGGCGTTTTGCGCGAAGTGGCGACCCCGCCCCTGGCGATCAAGGAAAAGATCGCTTCGCGGATCAAGGTCATCTCGCGCCTGAATATCGCCGAAAAGCGCATTCCGCAGGACGGGCGAATGAAACTGGTTCTCTCGAAGAACCGGGCGATCGATTTCCGGGTCAGTACCCTGCCGACGCTCCAGGGCGAAAAGATCGTGATGCGTATTCTCGACCCGACCTCGGCAACGCTCGGTATCGAGGCGCTCGGCTACGAGCCGGAACAGAAGGCCGTCCTCCTCGATGCGGTTAGCCGCCCCTACGGCATGGTGCTGGTAACCGGCCCGACCGGTTCCGGCAAGACGGTTTCGCTCTATACCTGCCTGAACATCCTGAACAAGGATGGCGTCAACATCTCCACTGCAGAGGATCCCGCCGAAATCAACCTGGCCGGGATCAACCAGGTCAATGTCGATGACAAGGTAGGGCTGACGTTCGCGACGGCGTTGCGGGCGTTCCTGCGCCAGGATCCGGACATCATCATGGTCGGCGAAATCCGCGACCTGGAAACGGCCGAGATCGCGATCAAGGCAGCCCAGACCGGCCACATGGTGATGTCAACGCTGCACACCAACGATGCACCCGCAACGCTGACGCGCCTGATGAACATGGGCGTGCCAACCTTCAACATCGCCTCCAGCATCCTGCTCATCACGGCCCAGCGCCTGGCGCGTCGCCTGTGCACCTGCAAGAAGCCGATCGATGTGCCGAACCAGACCCTGCTCGAGGCGGGATTTACCGAAGCCGACCTCGACGGTTCGTGGACGCTGTACGGCCCCGGCGGCTGCGACCGTTGCAAGGGAACCGGCTACAAAGGGCGGGTCGGCATCTATCAGGTCATGCCAATTTCCGAGGCGATGCAACGACTCATCATGAGTGGCGCCGGAGAAATGGATCTGGCCGAACAGGCCTCACGCGAAGGGGTCAAGAATCTTCGCGAATCGGGACTGCTAAAAGTAAAACAAGGCCTGACCTCGCTCGACGAGGTTCTGAGCACAACGAACGTATAACGGGGAAGGACGAGGGATGGCTACCGCCGCAAAAGCTAGCAGGATCCTTGTGGTCAAGGAATATACCTTTCTCTGGGAAGGAAAGAACCGGGACGGAAAAGCCGTTCGCGGCGAAATGCGTGCTGCCAGTGAAGCGGTCGTCCAGACCAGCCTGCGCCGCCAGGGCGTATTCAACGCCAGGGTAAAGAAAGCCCGCTTCAAGGTCGGCGGCAAGGTCACCGAAAAGGACATTTCCCTGTTCACCCGCCAGCTGGCCACGATGATGAAATCCGGCGTGCCCCTGCTCCAGGCCTTCGACATCGTCGGCCGCGGTCATGCCAACCCGGCTGTCGCCAAGCTGCTGCTGGACATCAAGGCCGACGTCGAAACCGGCAGTTCGCTGTCGCAGGCATTCCGGAAATATCCGCTGTACTTCGATGCCCTCTACTGCAATCTCGTCGCTGCCGGCGAACAGGCGGGCATCCTGGACACATTGCTCGAACGTCTCGCGACCTACAAGGAAAAGATTCTCGCCATCAAGAGCAAGATCAAGTCTGCGCTGTTCTACCCGATCGCCGTGATCGTGGTGGCGTTCATCATCACCGCGGTCATCATGATCTTCGTCATCCCGGCGTTCAAGGACGTCTTCAAGAGCTTCGGCGCCGACCTGCCGGCACCGACCCTGCTGGTGATCGCCATTTCCGACTTTTTCGTCGCCTACTGGTGGGCCATTTTCGGCATCATCTTCGGCGGGCTCTACGCCTTCTTCGCAGCATGGAAACGTTCGGAGAAGGTGCAAATGGCGATGGACCGCTTTCTGCTCCGCCTGCCAATCTTTGGCGACATCATCCGCAAGGCGGTCATCGCGCGCTGGTCGCGAACATTGTCGACGATGTTTGCAGCCGGCGTACCGCTGGTGGAGTCGCTCGATTCGGTGGGCGGCGCCGCCGGCAACTATGTCTACAAGGCTGCCACCAAGCAGATCCAAGGTGAGGTCGCCACCGGCACGAGCCTGACGAATGCGATGACCAACGTCAATCTGTTCCCCAACATGGTAACGCAGATGGTCGCCATCGGCGAAGAGTCCGGCGCGCTCGACTCGATGCTGGCCAAGGTCGCCGACTTCTTCGAACAGGAGGTGGACGACGCGGTCGAAGCAATGTCCAGCCTGATGGAGCCGATCATCATGGTGGTGCTCGGCACCCTGATCGGCGGCATGGTCGTCGCCATGTACCTCCCCATCTTCAAACTTGGCGCCGTGGTCTGATGCCTGTCGAATCACTGGGCGGCCTGGCTGCCGTGGCCGGGCTGCTCGGCTTGTGCGTCGGCAGTTTCCTCAACGTCGTCATTCACCGCCTGCCCAGGATGATGGAGCAGGAGTGGCATGCGCAATGCGCGGATTTGCGTGGGGAAACGCCGTCGACCGCAGCGCCCCTGTCGCTGGCCCGTCCGCGCTCGCGTTGCCCGGCCTGCGGCCACCAGATCACCGTACTGGAAAACATCCCGATCGTCAGTTATCTGCTTCTACGCGGCAAATGCTCGAATTGCGCCGTACCCATCCCGCTACGCTATCCGGTCGTCGAGGCGCTCGCCGGCCTGCTTTCGGCGTATGCCATCTGGCACTTCGGACCGACGCTACAGGCGATCGGCGCCCTGTTCCTGATCTGGGCCCTGATCGCTCTCACCGCCATCGATTTCGACACCCAGTTGCTCCCCGATTCGATCACCCTGCCGCTGCTCTGGCTCGGATTGACGATGAATATCGCCGGCACCTACGTCGATCTTCATTCTGCGGTCATCGGTGCGATGACGGGCTATCTGAGCCTGTGGTCCGTCTTCTGGGCATTCAAGCTGGCGACCGGCAAGGAAGGCATGGGGTACGGCGATTTCAAGCTGCTCGCCGCGCTCGGCGCCTGGCTGGGCTGGCAAATGCTTCCGACAATCATCCTGCTCTCGTCGGTCGTCGGCGCGGCGGTTGGCATCGGCCTAATCGTCGCCGCTCGCCACGGACGGAACACCCCCATTCCGTTCGGCCCCTACCTTGCCGCTGCCGGCGTCATCGCCCTTTTTTGGGGACCACAGCTGACGCGCAGCTATCTTGGATTGCTGGCTTGAAATTCTCCCGCCGCACCACAACTTAGGCTCCACTGTTTTCTCGGTTACAATTCAAGGTTTTGGAGGATTCTCATGCCGATTTACGAATATCGCTGTGACTCCTGCGGCTCCCAGAAAGAACATCTGCAAAAGATGAGCGACCCGCAGCTCACGACCTGCCCCGAATGCGGCAGCGAAAGCTACAACAAGCTGCTCTCCGCCGCCGGTTTCCAGCTCAAGGGTAATGGCTGGTACGCCACCGACTTCAAGGGCGGCGGCAAACCCGCGCCGAAAACCGAAAGCGCCCCGCCTTGCCAAGGCGGATCGGGAGCATGCACTCCGTGCGCGGCCAGCTGATCAAACGCTATTTCATTACCGGACTATTGATCTGGGTACCGCTGGTCATCACCGGCTGGGTACTCTCGTTCATTGTCAGCACGCTGGACCAGTCGCTGCGCCTGCTACCCGAAGCCGTTCATCCGCAAACGCTGTTCGGCATCGCCATTCCAGGCGCCGGTGCGCTGCTGACGCTGGTCATGATCCTGCTGACCGGCCTGCTGGCCGCCAACTTCATCGGCCAGAAACTCGTCGTCTGGTGGGAAATGCTCCTGGCGCGCATTCCGGTAGTCAACTCCGTCTATAACAGCGTCAAGCAGGTCTCGGACACGCTTTTTTCGTCGAGCGGCAACGCCTTCCGCAAGGCCCTGCTCGTGCAGTATCCGCGCGAGGGCAGCTGGACCATCGCCTTCCTGACTGGCAAGCCCGGCGGCGACGTGGTCAATCATCTCGACGGCGACTATGTCAGCGTTTACGTGCCGACCACCCCCAACCCGACCTCCGGCTTCTTCCTGATGATGCCCAGGCGCGATGTCGTCGAACTCGACATGACGGTCGACGAAGCCCTCAAATACATTATCTCGATGGGTGTCGTGGCCCCGCCGCCGCATACCCGCGTCATTACCAACACTTGAAACAACCGGATAGCTTCATGCGTACCCATTATTGCGGACAACTCAATGCCGCCCTCGACGGGCAGATCGTCACCCTGTGCGGCTGGGCCCACCGCCGCCGCGACCATGGCGGCGTCATCTTCATCGACCTGCGCGACCGCGAAGGACTGGCCCAGGTCGTCTGCGACCCCGATCGTGCAGCAACCTTTGCCATCGCCGAATCGGTTCGCAACGAGTTCTGCCTGAAGATCACCGGCAAGGTTCGTCCGCGCCCGGCCGGCACGACCAACGCCAACCTGGCCTCCGGCGAGATCGAGGTACTCTGCCACGAAATCGAGGTCCTGAACCCGTCGGTCACGCCGCCATTCCAGCTCGACGACGAGAATCTGACCGAAAACGTCCGCCTGACCCACCGCGTCATCGACCTGCGCCGGCCGCAGATGCAGAATAACCTGATGCTGCGCTACAAGACCGCCCGCGCCTTCCGCCGCTTCCTCGACGACAACGGCTTCATCGACGTCGAAACGCCGATGCTGACCAAGTCGACCCCGGAAGGCGCCCGCGACTACCTGGTGCCGTCGCGCGTCCATCCGGGCCAGTTTTTCGCGCTGCCGCAATCGCCGCAGCTGTTCAAGCAACTGCTGATGGTCGCCGGCTTCGACCGCTACTACCAGATCACCAAGTGCTTCCGCGACGAAGATCTGCGCGCCGACCGCCAGCCGGAATTCACCCAGGTCGATATCGAGACCTCGTTCATGAGCGAGGCCGAGATCACCGCGCTGATGGAAAAGCTGATCCGCACCGTGTTCAAGGAAGCGATCGACGTCGACCTGCCGGAATTCCCGCGCATGACCTACGCCGAAGCCATGCGTCGTTTCGGTTCGGACAAGCCGGACCTGCGCGTCACCCTCGAACTGGTCGACGTCGCCGACGCCTTCAAGGATGTCGCCTTCAAGGTCTTCGCCAACATCGCCAACAGCGAAGGCGGCCGCATCGCCGCCATGCGCATTCCGGGCGGCGCTTCGCTGACCCGCGGCGAGATCGACGAATACACCAAGTTCGTCGGCATCTACGGCGCCAAGGGCCTGGCCTACATCAAGGTCAACGACGTCACCCAGGTCAACGAAACCGGCCTGCAGTCGCCGATCGTCAAGAACCTCTCCGAAGCCTCGCTGCGCACCGTGCTCGAACGCACCGGCGCCCAGTCCGGCGACCTGATCTTCTTCGGCGCCGACAAGGCCAAGATCGTCAGCGACGCCCTCGGCGCGCTGCGCATCAAGATCGGCCACGAGAAAGGTTTCGTCACCGGCGCCAAGTGGGCGCCGCTGTGGGTCATCGACTTCCCGATGTTCGAGTACGACGACGAATCGAAGCGCTGGACCGCCTGCCACCACCCCTTCACCAGCCCGAAGGACGAGCATCTCGACCTGCTGACGAGCGATCCGGGCAAGTGCCTGGCCAAGGCCTACGACCTGGCACTGAATGGCTGGGAACTGGGCGGCGGTTCGGTGCGTATCCACCGCGCCGACGTGCAGGAAAAGGTCTTCGTCGCGCTCAACATCGGTCCGGAAGAACAGCAGGCCAAGTTCGGCTTCCTGCTCGACGCGCTCAAGTACGGCGCCCCGCCGCACGGCGGCCTGGCCTTTGGCCTCGACCGCATCGTCACCATGATGACCGGTGCCGAGTCGATCCGTGACGTGATCGCCTTCCCCAAGACCCAGCGCGCCCAGTGCCTGCTGACCGACGCGCCGTCGGCAGTCGACGAGAAGCAGCTGCGCGAACTGCACGTCCGCCTGCGCCAGAAGGTCGAGACCCAGGTCGAAGTCGGCACGGCCTAAGCTGACATGAAAATCTGGCTGCGCCTCCTGATCGTCACCTGGCTGGCGATCGGTGGCGCGCTGGGACTGGCGCGCGAGAATGCTGCGGTCGACTGGGTTTTACTGGCCGATTTGCCGCGTGAGGCGCAACAGACGCTGGTCCTGATCAAGCATGGCGGACCGTTTCCCTACAACCGCGACGGCATCGTCTTCGGCAACTACGAGAAGCGCCTGCCGTTGCGCCAGCGTGGCTACTATCGCGAATACACCGTGCCAACCCCGGGCAGCCGCAACCGCGGCGCTCGGCGTATCATCGCCGGAAGCTACGACGAGTTCTACTACACCGATGACCATTACCGCTCCTTCCGGCGCATTCGGGAATAGCCCATGAGCGAGAAGCTTCTGGCCAATGCCCAACGAGCCGGCGTTTACCACGTTCCGGCGAGCATGCGCGACGCAATCGGGCTGGCCGCCAAGCGTGGCCGGCTCCGGCAATGGCACATGGCGATCGCGCCGGGACAGAAGTCCGGCTCGGTGCTTCATGAGATCGGCAAGACCCTGCAGTTTCCCGAGTGGTACGGCGCAAATTTCGATGCCCTGCGCGACTGCCTGACCGACCCCGAAATCATGCCCGGCACCGGTCACCTGCTCAGCATCAGCGGCGGCGACCACCTGCGCGCGGCCGATCCGGCGGGCTTCGCCACCCTGCTCGAGGTCCTGGAGACCGCCGCCGACGAGCGACGCCAGGCCGGTAAGCCGCTCTGGATACTGTTCGACGAGCCGGTCACGGGCATTCGACCGCTGCCCGCGGCATGACCGGCTACAAGCAGCCAATCTCGGTCCTCGTCGTCATCTACACGCCGGCGCTCGACGTCCTGCTGCTCGAGCGCGCCGCCCATCCCGGGTTCTGGCAGTCGGTCACCGGCAGCCGCGAGGCCGACGAGGCGCTGATCGCCACCGCCTGCCGCGAAGTGGCCGAAGAAACGGGCATCGACACCATGCGCCACCAGCCGGTCGACTGGCAACTCACCAACACCTTCGAAATTTTCGAGGAATGGCGGCATCGCTATGCGCCGGGAGTCACCCGGAACACCGAGCACGTCTTCGGCCTGCAACTGCCCGACAAGTGCCCGATCGCCATCGCCCCCGGCGAACATCGCGACTGGCTGTGGCTGCCCTGGGAGCAGGCAGCCGCCCGCTGCTTCTCCTGGAGCAACCGCGACGCCATCCTTCAGTTGCCGCAGCGCCTGGCCATGCCTCGGCAGGGTCGTTTCTGAAAGCCGGAACGCCCGAACCCGCCACCGGCTTCCGGCGCGTCGCCCGACGCACTTGAAACCGCGACGACGCCCCCTATATTGGTCTCAGCAACACCTGAACCACAAAGGAGACCACCATGGCAAACATCACCCGCTTCGACCCCCTCGACGACCTGTTCCGTGGCTTTTTTGTCCGGCCGGTCGATTTCAACGGCACCCAGCAACAAGCCCCCTCCATAAAAATGGATGTCAAGGAACAGGGCGACAACTATCTCGTCCACGCCGAACTGCCCGGCGTCAAGAAGGAAGACATCCACGTCGTCGTCGACGGCAACCAGGTATCGATCAACGGCGAAATCAAGCAGGAAAAGGAAATCAAGGAAGGCGAACGCGTCCTGCGCTCCGAACGCTATTTCGGCAAGGTTTCGCGCTCGTTCCAACTAGGCCAGGAAATCGACGATGGCAAGGCGGTCGCCAAATTCAACGAAGGCGTCCTCGAACTGACGCTGCCCAAGCGCGCCGCCAGCCCGAACAAGCGCCTCACCGTCGAATGATCGTCATCACCCAAGACGCCAAGGCCGGACCCCGTTCCGGCCTTTTTCTTTGTACAATCCGCGGCGATCACACCCGGAGCCTGCCATGAGTCTCGACAACCTCTCCCCCGGCATCAAGGCCGCCGTCCTGGCCGAAGCCCTGCCCTACATCAAGCGCTTCCACGGCAAGACCATCGTCGTCAAATACGGCGGCAACGCGATGACCGACGAGCACCTGAAGAACTGCTTCGCGCGCGACGTCGTCCTGCTGGAACTGGTCGGCTTCAACATTGTCGTCGTCCACGGCGGCGGCCCGCAGATCGAGAACCTGCTGGCCCGCGTCGGCAAGAAGGGCGAGTTCGTCCAGGGCATGCGCGTGACCGATGCCGAAACCATGGAAGTGGTCGAGATGGTGCTCGGCGGCCAGGTCAACAAGGACATCGTCAACCTGATCAACCAGCATGGCGGCAAGGCCGTCGGCCTGACCGGCAAGGACGGCAACTTCATTCGCGCCAAGAAGCTGATGCTGGAGGACAAGGACAACCCGGGCGACCTCATCGATGTTGGCCAGGTCGGCCAGATCACCCAGATCGACCCGTCGCTCATCGACCACCTCGACAAGGGCGCCTTCATCCCGGTCATCGCGCCGATCGGCGTCGGCAAGGATGGCGAAACCTACAACATCAACGCCGACGTCGTCGCCGGCAAGATCGCCGAAGTGCTGAAGGCGGAAAAGCTGGTGCTGCTGACCAATACCCCGGGCGTGCTCGACAAGGCCGGCAATCTGATCACCGGCATCACCCCCAAGCAGATCGACGAGATGGTCGAGGACGGCACGCTGTCCGGCGGCATGCTGCCGAAGATCGGCTCGGCGCTCGATGCGGCGCGCAACGGCGTCAAGGGCGTGCATATCATCGACGGGCGCGTCGAGCACGCGCTGCTGCTGGAAATCCTGACCGACCACGGCGTCGGCACGATGATCAAGTCGCACTGATGCGTTGCCAGGGGAAGGTCTGGCTGTTCGACCTCGACAATACCCTACACCACGCGACGCCCCACATCTTTCCCCACATCAACCGCTCGATGCGCGACTACATCGAGCGGCATCTGGGTGTCGACCGCCACGAAGCCACGCGCATCCGCCAGGACTACTGGGTCCGCTACGGCGCCACGCTGCTGGGCCTGATGCGCCACCACGGCACCGACGCCGACCACTTCCTGCGGGAAACCCACCGCTTTCCAGATCTGGAGCGCATGGTCGTCTTCGAGCGCCCGGTCATCCATGCACTGCGCCGCCTGCCGGGGCGCAAACTCATCTTTTCCAACGCCCCCCGCCATTACGCCGAGGCCATCCTCGACATCACTGGGCTCGGCGCCTGCTTCGACGCCGTCTATTCCGTCGAGAATGTCCGCTACCAGCCCAAGCCGATGCCTGCCGGCTTTCGTACCCTGCTGCGCGCCGAACGCCTCGACCCGCATCGCTGCATCATGGTCGAGGACAGCCTTCCCAACCTGATCGCCGCCAAGAAGCTCGGCATGGCGACGGTGTGGGTAAGTACCAGCTATCGCCAATCGCCCAGCGTCGATGTCAAAATCCGCTCGGTGCTGCAACTTCCCGAGCGCTGCGGTCGACTATAATTTTCGGGCAAAAATCAAAACCATAACGGAGGGAGAGAAGACCATGGCCAGCAAGCCCGGCGAGCGGCGCCTGCAGATCCTGCAAACGCTGGCGCAGATGCTCGAAGTCCCGAAAGGGGAAAAAATCACCACCGCCGCCCTTGCCGGCAAACTGGAATGCTCGGAGGCTGCGCTCTATCGCCACTTCGCCAGCAAGGCCCAGATGTTCGAGGGCTTGATCGAATTCATCGAGCAGAGCCTGTTCAGCGTCATCAACCAGATCACTTCGGAAGAAGCGCAGGGAATCAGGCAGGTCGAACTGATCCTCGGCCTCCTGTTGCGTTTTGCGCAAAAGAACCGCGGCATGACGCGCGTCCTGATCGGCGACGCCCTGGTCAATGAACACGAACGCCTGCAGGTGCGCATCAACGCCCTGCTCGACAAGATCGAGGCGGCGCTGAAACAGGCCTTGCGCATTGCCGCGACGCAGGAAAACCTCAAGCCGGATGCCGACTTCGGCGCCCTCGCCAACCTGTTGCGCTGCTACGTCGTCGGCCGCTGGGAACAATACGCGCGCAGCGGCTTCGCCCGCGAACCGCTCGCGCAATGGCCGCAGCAGTGGCCGATGCTGTATTTCGCCTGCCTGTCGCAATCGGGCGCGACCGCAGCCGCCTGAAACCGGGCCGGGCGGCTCGCATCGCCGCGGGTCGGCTCAGCGCTTCAGGTACGCCGCCGCGTCCAGCGCGAAGTAGGTCAGGATGCCGTCCGCTCCGGCCCGCTTGAAGGCGAGGAGGCTTTCGAGCACGCAGGCCTCCTCGTTCAACCAGCCGTTCTGCGCGGCCGCCTTCAGCATCGCGTACTCGCCGCTCACCTGGTAAGCATAGGTCGGCACCTTGAACTCGTCCTTGACGCGGCGGACGATGTCCAGATAAGGCATGCCGGGCTTGACCATGACCATGTCGGCGCCCTCCTCCAGATCCAGGGCGACCTCCTTCAGCGCCTCGTCGGTATTCGCCGGGTCCATCTGGTAGGTGTATTTGTTGCCCTTGCCGAGGTTGCCGGCCGAACCGACCGCATCGCGGAACGGGCCGTAGAAGGCGGACGCGTACTTGGCGGAATAGGCGAGGATCCGCGTGTAGATCTGGCCGGCCGCGTTCAGTTCGCTGCGGATGCGGCCGATGCGGCCGTCCATCATGTCCGACGGCGCGACGACGTCGGCGCCCGCCTCGGCGTGGCACAACGCCTGTTTGGCCAGGACGTCCAGCGTTTCGTCGTTGAGCACATAACCCGTTTCGTCGATCAGGCCATCCTGCCCGTGGCTGGTATAGGGATCGAGGGCGACGTCGGTGATCACGCCCAGCTCCGGGAACTCGCGCTTCAGGGCGCGAACCACGCGTGGCACCAGGCCGTGGCTGTTGTATGCCTCTTCCGCCCCCAATGACTTGAGCGATGCGTCGACCACCGGGAACAGTGCCAGCGCCGGGACTCCCAGCTTGGCCGCACGCTCGGCGGTCTTCAGCAGCACGTCGAGCGACTGTCGCTCGACGCCCGGCATCGACGCCACGGGCTCGACTCGCCCCTCGCCTTCGAGGACGAAAACGGGATAAATGAAGTCGTCGACCGTAAGCACCGACTCGCGCATCAGCCGACGGGAAAAATCATCGCGCCGCATCCGGCGCATGCGGGTGGCAGGAAAACGCCCGGTAGCACTCATCTTTCGACCTCAAACCATTCAAATTGCAGATTTTTGTTCAGCGCGGAACTTTTCGCATTGACCCACGTCAGACTCAGCAGATGGCACGCGCTGTCTCCCGCTTCACCTCCCTGAGCGGGCGCCTTGACCACGTTAAGGCATTTTGGCCCCCGGACCCCCCTTATCCGGGGGTCTTTTGTTTTCCGACGGCTTTCTCTCGATGCCCAGCCAGCCGGCCAGCACGCCTTCGGCCTCGTCGACGCCCGTCTTCTTGAGACTGGAAAAAAGCTGCACCGAGTACAACTCGGCATCGCCCCAGGTCGCCAGCTCCGCCTTCACCGAGCGCAGGACCTTGGTCTGCTCCTGGCGACTCAGCTTGTCGGCCTTGGACAACAGGACGTGGATAGGGCGGCCGGTCGGCCGGAACCAGTCGATCAGGCGCAGGTCGAGATCGGTCAGCGGGCGCCGGATGTCCATGATCACGACCAGTCCAGCCAGTTGCTCACGCTTGCTGAGATAGGGGCCGATCAGCCCTTCCCACTGCGAGCGGATTTCTTCCGGCGCCTTGGCATAGCCGTAGCCGGGCAGATCGACGAAATACCTGCCTTCGGCCAGCGTGAAGTAATTGAGATGCTGGGTGCGGCCGGGCGTTTTGCTGACGTAGGCCAGGCGCGTCCGCCCGGCCAGGGTGTTGATGGCGGAGGACTTGCCGGCGTTGGAGCGACCGGCGAAGGCAACCTCGCGGACCGCATCGCTCGGCAGGTCGCGAAGATGGGCGACCGTCGTAAGAAAAGTCGCCTGCTGGAACAAAGGCATAAAAACTCTCGAGAGCCGCCTAGGCGGCGAAGAATTGATATAGAATAGCAGGTTTGTAACTTCCGTTCCGGCCAAAGCGCCCATAAACGCGCACTAGGAGTTCGAAAATGATCCGTACAGCGGCAATCGCAATCCTTCTTGCCACCAGCTTCATGTCCCACGCGGCTGAAGAAGCCAAGGCCAAGGCAGACCCCGCCAAGGGCAAGGCCATCGCAGAAACCGTCTGCGTTGCCTGCCATGGTGCCGACGGCAACAGCGCAGCGGCGGCCAACCCGCATCTCGCCCAGCAAGGCGCAGATTACATCTACAAGCAACTGAAGGATTTCAAGGCCGCCGACGGCAAACCGGCGGCGCGCGTCAACGCCATCATGGGCGGCATGGCGGCCCCGCTTTCCGACGAAGACATGCGCAATGTGGCTGCCTGGTTCGCCAGCCAGACGCTGAAGCCTGCCGTCGCCAAGGACGAGTCGAAGATTGCCCTCGGCCAGAAGATCTGGCGTCAGGGCGACTTCCGCAAGGGCATCCCGGCCTGCGCCGGCTGCCATGGCCCGGCCGGTGCCGGCCTGCCCGCCCAGTACCCGCGCTTGGCCGGCCAGTTCCCCGAATACACCGAAGCGCAGTTGAAGGCCTTCCGTGTCGAGGAGCGCGCCAACGACCCGGAAAAGATGATGCGGATGATCGCCGCCAAGATGTCGGATGTCGAAATCAAGGCAGTGGCGGAATACGCTGCCGGTCTGCGCTGATTGGGCGAATTCCCCGGGAAAAGGCAGCTGCGGCTGCCTTTTCTTTTTTCCACTCTTGGCATCCGCGCCGCTGCCGGCTAGACTGCGCTGAGAATAACGTTCAACCTCGCCGAGGAGACCAAACATGAAAACGCTGAAGCAAATGCTGGCCGGCAAGCATCGGCCGCTCGCCGTCGTATCGCCCAACGACTCCGTCTTTCATGCCCTGACCTTGATGGCCCAGCATAACGTTGGCGCGCTGATGGTGCTCGATGGCGAACAGTTGGTCGGAATTTTTTCGGAACGCGATTACGCGCGCAAGATCATCCTGCACGGCAAGAGTTCGAAGGAAACCCTGGTCAGCGAAATCATGAGCGACAAGGTCGCCTACGTGACGCCCAGCACCACGCTCGACGAATGCATGGCCCTGATGACCGAAAAGCATTTCCGCCATCTGCCGGTGCTGTCGGACGAGGATGGCAGCGTGGTCGGCATCATCTCGATTGGCGACCTGGTCAAGGAAACCATCAGCAGCCAGCAGTTCCTCATCTCCCAACTGGAACGCTATATCGCCGGCTGATGCCGTGTGGTGGATTCCCTCCGCGGCCAAACCACAATCGCCCGCGCATAGCCGGGCGATTTTTTTGCCTTGCTCCGGCAGGTTTTGACCGGTTTCCGGCGACCGACCAGAACCGTCCCGCAGCGAGGCTGTCTGAGCTTCGCCATGGCGCGCTCAGGCTACCGGCCAATCCACGCACCGGCTATGCGACTGTAAGTTTCCCGGCCCCTCGCGCGACTAATGGGCAAATGAAACGCGAGAGGCGACACCATGCTGATACTGCACCGACCTGACCCCCTTCCGTCCGAAATCACACCACCCGAGGTCTATGGCGCGCGCCGCAGCTTCCTGCGCAGTCTCTCGGTCGGCATCGGTGCCGCCAGCTTCGGGCTGCTTGGCGAAAGCCATGGCGCACCAGTCGAACGCGTGCGCTTCGATACCGTCACTCCAGGCCCGTTTTCGGCGGTCGACGAAAAACCGACGCCCTACACCTCGGTGACTGAGTACGGCAATTTCTACGAATTCGGCCCCGACAAGGACAGCCCGGCCCGCAACGCTCACCGCCTGCGCACGCGGCCATGGACGATCAGTGTCGAAGGTGAGATCAGGAGGCCAAAGACCTTCGCCATCGAGGACATCCTGAAATGGGCGCCGCTTGAGGAGCGCATCTACCGGATGCGCTGCGTCGAAGGCTGGAGTGCCGTGATTCCTTGGGTCGGCATCCCGCTCACCGAGTTGATCAAGCGCTGCGAAGTTACCGGCAATGCGAAATTCGTCGAATTCTGGAGCCTGGCCGACCCCGAACAAATGCCCTATGTTCGCTTCCCGTTTCTCGATTGGCCTTACATCGAAGCCCTGCGCCTCGACGAGGCGATGCATCCGCTGGCCCTGCTCGGCCTGGGGATGTACGGTGAACACATGCCGAAGCAGAACGGCGCCCCGTTGCGCGTGGTCGTTCCCTGGAAATATGGCTTCAAGGGGGCAAAGTCGATCGTCAAGGTGCGTTTTGTCGAAAAGCAGCCACCCACGGTGTGGACCAAGGCCGCCCCCGACGAATACGGCTTCTATTCCAACGTCAACCCGGACGTGCCACACAAGCGCTGGAGCCAGAGCCATGAACGCCGCCTGGGCGAATTCTTCAGACGCAAGACCCAGCCATTCAACGGTTATGGCGACCAAGTGGCCGGACTTTATGCCGGCATGGATCTCCGCAAGAATTTCTGAACGATGAACACTCCGAAACCAACGCCACCCATCGCCGCAATCAAGGCCGGACTCTTCGTCATCACCCTGCTGCCGTTCGCTCGTTTGCTATGGGCAGCCCACACCGGCGATTTCGGCCCCAACCCGGTCGAATTCGTCCAGCGCTGGACCGGCACCTGGACCTTCAACCTGTTGTTGCTGACGCTCTGCATCACGCCGCTACGCCACTACACGCAATGGCACTGGCTGCTCCGCCTGCGGCGCATGCTCGGCCTGTTCACGTTCTTTTACGCGACGCTCCACTTCCTGTCCTTCATCGGCTTCGACCACTCCTTTGCGGTCGACGCCATTGCCAGGGACATTCTCAAGCGCCCCTTCGTCACCGTCGGCTTCGCGGCCTTTTTGCTGCTGATTCCGCTCGCCGCGACCTCCAACCAGTGGGCCATCCGCAAGCTGGGCGGACGCAAGTGGCAGGAACTGCATCGCAATGTCTACCTGATCGGCATTCTCGCCTGCGTGCATTATTTCTGGCTGGTCAAGGCGACCGCCCTGCTCTGGCCGCTGGCCTATTCGGTCGCCCTCGCCTTCCTGCTTGGCTGGCGGGTGCGCGAGCGGCAGCGCAAGGCGGTCCCGGTACCGCAGTTCCAGAGCGCCAAGCCGCTCAAGTTCTTCAGGCAAAAGCCGGATTAGCGGTTACTTCCGGCGTGGCGCATCGAAGCGGATGATGGCGCGCCCGTCGGCAGTCTGCTTCGGCGCCGCCTTCCAGGCGTGGCCGTAGACGACCTCGAAGGTCGCCGGCAATTTTCCGTTGCTGCGCAGGCGCTCGTAAGCGTCGCGCGCGCCAGCCCAGGCCTGGCGCCCGGTCAACCCGTGGCGCCGCGCCTTCATGGCGCAGCCGGAACCGGCGGCACGCAGTTCGCCGAGCATCTCGTCGAAACTGTCGTAGGTCAGCGTCAGCACTTCCATGTCCATCACGGGGTCGGCAAAGCCGCAGGCGACCAGCATGTCGCCCAGGTCATGCATGTCGATGAAGCGCTGGGTGTGGGCATAGCCGTCGGCAAATGCCGAGCGCAACTCTTTCAGGGAATCGGGCCCCAGCGTCGAGAACATCAGCAGGCCGCCGACCTCCAGCACGCGATACACCTCGGCCAGCGCCGGTAGCGGGTCGTCCAACCAGTGCAGCAGCAGGTTGGACCAGACGACTGCGGTCGACTGCGAATTGAGGGGCAATTTCGCTGCATCGCCCGCCAAGCGCTGCACCCCGTTCTGACGCCCCAGGTTGAGCCAGCGCTGCCAGCCCGGGCGTACCGGGAGCCCCGCCTGCAACATGGCCGGGGAAATATCGATGCCGAGCAGTTCGGCCGCCGGGTAACGCGCCGCCAGGCCAGCGAAACTGCCCCCCCGGCTACAGCCAAGATCGAGAATGCGCCCAGGCTCGACCTTTACGTAGTCAAGCCGCTCCTGCATCCGGCGATCGATCTCCCGCGCGAAAAAGTCCGCCCGATCATAACTTGCCGCAACGCGTGAAAAGCGCCGGCCGACCTGCCGGCGGTCGACAAAACCGTCGCTCAAACCGCCTTGACGCCAAGCCGCGCGAACAGGGCATCGTCGCGGTCGACATCCGGGTTGCCGGTGGTCAGCAGATGATCGCCGTAGAACATCGAGTTGGCGCCAGCGAGGAAACACAGGGCCTGCAATTCGTCGCTCATTTCCTGGCGGCCGGCCGACAGGCGAACCCAGGAAGTCGGCATCGTGATGCGGGCGGCGGCGATGGTGCGCACGAACTCGAACGGGTCGAGCCGCGGCTTGTCGGCCAGCGGCGTGCCGGGGATCGGCACCAGGTTGTTGATCGGCACCGACTCCGGCGCCTGAGGCAGGTTGGCGAGCTGCACGATCAGCGCCGCGCGGTTCTTGCGCGACTCGCCCATGCCGATGATGCCGCCCGAGCAGACGTTGATCCCGGCATCGCGGACCTGATCGAGGGTATCGAGACGGTCGTCATGAGTATGGGTCCTGATGACCTGGCCGTAGAACTCCTTGTCGGTATCGAGGTTGTGGTTGTAATAGTCGAGACCGGCATCCTTGAGTTTTTCCGCCTGACCTTCCTTGAGCATGCCGAGCGTCACGCAGGTCTGCATACCGAGCGCCTTGACCTCGCGCACCATCTCGAGCACGCGGTCGAGATCGTTGTCCTTCGGGCCCTTCCACGCTGCTCCCATGCAGAACCGCGAGGCGCCCTTCTCCTTGGCCACCTTGGCGGCGGCGACGACTTCGTCGAGCGGCATCAGGCGCTCACGCTCGAGATCGGTATCGTAACGGGCCGACTGCGAGCAGTAACTGCAGTCCTCGGAACACCCGCCGGTCTTGACCGAAAGCAGGGTCGAGCGTTGAATGGCGTTCGGATCGAAATGCGCGCGGTGCACGCCCTGCGCACGCCAGAGCAAATCCATCAACGGCATCTCGTAAAGCGCGAGCACTTCGTCGACCGTCCACCGGCGAGCCGGAACGGACTGGGAAACAGGGGAAACCGCGGCGAGAGAGCTAGCTTGCATGAGAGGCCTTGCTTGAGAAAAATACAGAAAAATCAAAGACGAAGCATACAGATAATTATGAATTATCGAGTAGGCCTGTAACGATGTCAATTTTACCTCAGTCGCTGCGCCATGCCCTGAACCGGATCGCCGAACGCATCCTGCCCGGCACCTGTCTGCTATGCGCCGCCGACAGTTCAGGCGCCCTCCTCTGCGCGGAATGCGAGACCGACCTGCCCATACCTCCCGATGCGACGTGCCCCCAATGCGGCGTCGAAACAACGCTGGGCGAACGCTGCGGCGCCTGCCTCAAAGACCCGCCGGCCTTCAACCGCACCATCGCCCTGTTTCGCTACGAGTTCCCGGTCGACCGCCTGATCCAGGCACTCAAGTATGGCCACCAACTGCCCCTGGCCAACTGGTTCGGCCAGGGGCTGAGCGAGAAAATCGTCGCCACCGAGCACGACCTGCTGCTGCCGCTCCCGCTCCATCCATCGCGCCTGGCGAGCCGTGGCTTCAACCAGGCAGTCGAGATCGCCAGAACAATCAGCCGGCTGCGCAACATCCCGATCAGCGTAGACCATCTGACCCGAATCCGGGCCACGTCGCCGCAGGCCGCCCTGCCGCTCAAGGAGCGCCCACGAAACGTGCGCGGCGCCTTTGAATGCAGCGCCGACCTTGGCGGCCGGCGAGTCCTGCTGGTAGATGATGTCATGACCAGCGGCTCGACTCTACGGGAATGCGCCCGCATACTTAAAATGCACGGCGCCGCCGAGGTTACGCTGGCGATCGCCGCACGCGCCTTGCGTCACTGACTCACCGGGCTCGGCGAAACCAAGCACCACCCCCGGCTCAACCCTTTCAACCAATCCCGATGATCGCCGTCGTCCTCTACCAGCCCGAAATTCCGCCCAACACCGGCAACGTGATCCGCCTGTGCGCCAACACCGGCGCCGAACTGCATCTCGTCGAACCGCTCGGTTTCGACATCAACGACAAGACCCTGCGCCGCGCCGGACTCGACTACCACGAATACGCCCGCGTCTTCCGCCACGCCGACTGGAACGCCTGCAAGGCCGTGCTCGGCCGGCGCCGCCTGTGGGCGATGACCACCTCGGGCCATGGCAGCCCGTTCGACCAGCGCCTGGAGCAGGACGACGTCTTCGTCTTCGGACGCGAAACCAGCGGCCTACCCGGTGAAGTTTTGGGCGAATTTCCGGCAACGCAACGTCTGCGCCTGCCCATGCAGGCCGGGCAGCGCAGCCTCAACCTGTCCAATGCCGTTGCCGTGACGGTATTCGAAGCCTGGCGCCAGAACGGCTTTGTTGTCGGGAAGTGATCGCGAACACAGATATGATGGAAGCACTGGAAACCAATGTTGCGCCAAAGCAACAACATCATCTCAAAGCCAGGCTTCATCGCAATCTTCAATTGCCCGCATGCCCGCTCTTTGCCAAAATCGCCTCAACTTCTCAATCCGAGAGGTAAAGCTTAATCGACTCGCAAGAGCAGATTAAAAACTAACCACTAAGGAGATTTTCTGATGCAAAAGAAACTCATCGCTCTGGCTGTCGCCGGCCTGGCCTCCACCGCCGCCTTCGCGCAGACCAACGTCACCATCTACGGTCTGGTCGACTACGGTTACACCTACCGTTTTGACGGCAAGAACGCCGGCTCCACCATTCCGGGCGTCAACACCGGCACCCCGAACTCCCAAAGCCAGTTCAACGGCGGCCAGTCCCTCGGCAACCGCATCGGCTTCAAGGGCACCGAAGATCTGGGCAACGGCCTTAAGGCTGTGTTCCTGCTGGAACAAGGCTTCATGCTTGACACCGGCCTGCAGCAAACCTCCGGCTCCCAATTCACCCGTCAAGCCTACATGGGCCTGAGCGGCAACTTCGGTACCGTCGTCGGCGGCCGTCTGTACACCCCGCACTACACCTTCGTTTCCGGCCTGGATCCGTTCGGCGCCGGTACCGTTGGCCGTTACAACAACGTGTACAGCTCCCAACAGATCGTTTCTATCGCCAACGTCGGCAACCTGACCGACCCGGTTCGTGTTGACAACGCCATCGCCTACGTCTCCCCGTCCTTCCTGGGCGGCCTGACCGCAACCCTGGCCTTCTCCAACAACGCCAACCTCCAGGAAGATTCCAACAGCAACTCCAATAACAACACCGTCTACGCCGGTCTGCTGAAGTACGAAAACGGCCCGATCACCGCTGGTGTGAACTACCACTACATCAACGCTGGTAGCCGTGCGTCGGAAGCTACGCTGCTTGCTCCGGGCCTGAAGAACGTTCAGAACGCAACCATCGGCGGTTCGTATGACTTCAAGGTCGCCAAGGTCATGGCGTTGTACTCCTACAACGACGTTGATTTCGTGAACGCTCTTGCTGCTGGTTCCGACAACAAGAACGCCACCCTGAACAACTACATGATTGGCGTCACGGCTCCGTTCGGCAAGTTCACCGGCAAGGCCTCCTACCTTTACTCCGACGGCAACTCTGCCGCTGGTGGCGATGCCCAGCAGTTCGCGATCGGTCTGGACTACAGCCTGTCCAAGCGTACCGTGGTCTACAGCGCCTATTCGTTCATCAACAACGACGACCAGCGCTTGGGCGCTGTCGGCGACGCCTCCAACAGCGGCGCCTACTCCGCTGGCAACGGCTACACCCTGCCGGGCGTGTTCCAGCAAGGCGTGCAGGTTGGCGTTCGTCACTCCTTCTAATCCAGCGTAAGCCGGATTTGCAAAGGGCGCTTCGGCGCCCTTTTTTCATTTCCGGCCCGCGACATATCCGGAATTATTCCGAACAAAAAAATGGGCGCCTCGCAGGCGCCCTTCGTTTTCTTCAAGTCGGTAATCTAACCGAGAAGAATCAGGTTATCGCGATGGATGATTTCGGGTTCGTCCACATAGCCGAGCAGGCTTTCGATCTCCTGGCTGGACTTGCGGGCGATCAGGCGGGCTTCGCCGCTACCGTAATTGCTCAGGCCGCGGGCAATCTCCCGCCCTTCGCCATCGACACAGGCCACTGCCGCCCCCCGCTCGAACTCGCCTTCTGTTGCAACGACGCCAATCGGCAGCAGGCTTTTGCCCGCCTTGAGGGCGTTGACCGCACCCGCGTCGAGAATCAGGCGGCCGGCCAGTTGCAGGTGATCAGCCAGCCACTGCTTGCGCGCCGCGAGCGGCGGTGTCTGCGACACCAGCAGGGTGCCGACCGATTCGCCGTTGGCCAGCCGGATGATCGGGTCGCTCTCGCGGCCGCTGGCGATCGCCGTGTGCGCCCCGCTCTTGGCGGCGCGCTTGGCGGCGATGACCTTGGTGATCATCCCGCCCTTGCCGATTGCGGTGCCGGCGCCGCCAGCCATCCCTTCCAGCGCCTCGTCGCCGGCCGTGGCCTCGGCGATCAGGGTGGCATCCGGGTCCTTGCGCGGGTCGGCGGTGAATAGTCCGATCTGGTCGGTCAGGATGATCAACGCATCGGCTTCGATCAGATTGGCGACCAACGCGCCGAGCGTATCGTTGTCGCCGAACTTGATCTCGTCGGTAACGACGGTGTCGTTCTCGTTGATGATCGGCACGACGCCAAGTTCGAGCAGGGTCGTCAGCGTCGAGCGGGCGTTCAGGTAGCGCTTGCGGTCGGCGAGGTCGTCGTGGGTGAGCAGGATTTGCGCGGTATGCAGCCCATGCTTGGCGAAGGCACCTTCATACACCTGCACCAGTCCCATCTGGCCGACGGCTGCCGCGGCCTGCAGTTCATGGACCGACTTCGGCCGTTTGCTCCAGCCGAGGCGCTGCATGCCGCAGGCGATGGCGCCCGAGGAAACTAGGACGACCTGCTTGCCCTGGCCGCGCAGCACGCTGATCTGGCGCGCCCAGTCGTCGATGGCGGCGAGATCGAGACCGCTGCCGTTATTGGTGACGAGGGCCGAACCAACCTTGACGACCAGGCGTTTGGCACCAGCCAGGCGAGTTTTTTTCATGCCTCTTCGCCGTCCGCAGTTTCGGGTTCGTCATCGTCGACCTCGGGGCGCGCCATCTGCTCCAGCGCCTCCTGGATGGCGTAGATCAGCGGCCTGGTGCCCTCGCCGTTGATCGCGGCGATCGGAAACACCGGCCCGTCGTACTTGGTCGCCTTCTTGTAGGCCTTGAGGAAATCCTTGATGCGCTGTTCGCGCTCCTCCTCGGGAATCAGGTCGAGCTTGTTGAGAACCAGCCAGCGCGGCTTTTCGGCCAGCGCCGGGTCGTGCTTGAGCAACTCGCCGACGATGGCCCTGGCGTCGCGTACCGGATCAGCATCCGGATCGAGCGGGGCGATATCCACGAGATGCAGGAGGATGCGCGTGCGCTGGAGGTGCTTCAGGAAGCGGATACCGAGCCCGGCGCCGTCGGCGGCCCCTTCGATCAGCCCCGGCACGTCGGCCATCACGAAGCTTTTTTCGGCATCGACACGGACGACGCCGAGGTTCGGGTGCAGCGTCGTAAACGGGTAGTCGGCCACTTTCGGGCGGGCGGCCGAAATGGCGCGGATCAGCGTGCTCTTGCCCGCGTTGGGCAGGCCGAGCAGCCCGACGTCGGCCAGCACGCGCAACTCAAGGCTGACCTCGAATTCCTGACCTTCTTCGCCATTGGTTTTCTGCCGCGGCGCGCGATTGGTCGAGGATTTGAAATGAATGTTGCCCAGGCCGCCCCGACCGCCCTTGGCGAGCAGGACTTTCTTGTCATGCACGTCGAGGTCGGCAAGGATCTGGCCGGTGTGCAGATCGGTAATCACTGTGCCGACCGGCATGCGCAGCACGATGTCTTCGCCGCCGGCGCCGTAGCAGTCGGCGCCCCCCCCGTTTTCGCCGCGCTTGCCGATGAATTTGCGGGTATAGCGATAGTCGACCAGGGTGTTGATGTTGCGGTCGGCGATCACGTAGATGCTGCCGCCACGCCCGCCGTCGCCACCGTTGGGGCCGCCCATCGGAATGTATTTTTCGCGGCGGAAGGTGGCCGCGCCGTTACCGCCGTCGCCAGCTTTTACGTAGATTTTTGCTTCGTCGATGAACTTCATGCTGGACCTGCCTTCTTCCCGATGCCTGCGTTGGCTGCGCCCGTCGGCGCCTCGCCGTACAAATGTACTGTCTCGTTGCCGCCGGACTTGCCCCCTTGGCCTCGGATCGAATCCAGGTCCAGTTTGGCGAGCTACAAACTAAAAAGCCCTATCCGGCGGATAGGGCTTTGCGGTTCCGCCTGCCGACGCTTATTCGGCGGCCGGAACGATGGTCACCGTGCGGCGTGCCTTGGCACCCTTGACGGAGAACTGGACGGTGCCGTCCTTCAGCGCGAACAGGGTGTGGTCCTTGCCGCAGCCGACGTTTTCGCCCGGATGGAACTCGGTGCCGCGCTGGCGAACGATGATGTTGCCGGCGAGAACGAACTGACCGCCGTAGCGCTTGACGCCAAGACGCTTGGCCTGTGAGTCGCGGCCGTTACGTGAACTGCCGCCTGCCTTTTTGTGTGCCATGTTTTAGCTCCTTGTCTGAACTTAGGCAGCGATCGTGTCGATGCGCAGTTCGGTATAGTTCTGACGATGGCCCTGGTGCTTCTGGTAATGCTTGCGACGGCGCATCTTGAAGATCTTGACCTTGTCGTGGCGGCCGTGGGAAACCACGGTGCACTTGACGGTGGCGCCAGCAACGAGGGGGGCGCCGACCTTCACCGACTCGCCTTCGCCTACCATGAGGACCTGGTCAAGGGTGACTTCTGCGCCAACGTCTGCCGGTATCTGTTCTACTTTGAGTTTTTGGCCAGCGGAAACGCGATACTGCTTGCCGCCGGTTTTTATGACCGCATACATGGGTTGGACTCCGAAAATAAACCAAAGGGTGCTACGAAGAACCGCGCATTATACGGAAATTCTCTGAGAAGTCAAAGCCTTGACGGTGCATTGTGGTAGACTTTTCCCCTTTCCCAAGGAGCTAAGCATGGCTGAAATCACCACGGCCTCGGGCCTCGTCTATGAAGATACCGTCGTCGGCGCGGGCGCTGAGGCCAAGGCCGGCGACCACGTCGTCGTCCATTACACCGGCTGGCTGACCAACGGCAACAAGTTCGACTCGAGCAAGGATCGCAACGATCCCTTCGACTTTCCGCTCGGCCAGCGCCATGTCATTTCCGGCTGGGACGAAGGCGTTCAGGGCATGAAGGTCGGCGGCACGCGCAAGCTGACCATTCCGCCGCACCTCGGCTACGGCGCCCGCGGCGCCGGTGGCGTCATCCCGCCGAATGCGACGCTGGTCTTCGAGGTCGAACTGCTCGGCGTGCAATGAGCGGTTCCGGACGGACCGGCGGGCAGCCGCCGCAGAATCCTGGCGCGGATGATCCGTGGGCGAAGTGGCGCAAGCCGGAAACGCCTGCTGCGGTCGACACCGAAAAAACACCCAAATCCGTGCCGGCGGACGAAGCGAAGGCCAAGCCGACCGGCACCCTGAGCGTCAACCGAAGCACCGCAACGCCGCCCCGGGCGCCGGCCAAAAAGCCGTTCACGGGCGCAGCGACGGCAAAATCGGCGCCGCCGACCAAGGCGGTGCCGGCCGCGCGCAAGCCGCTCGCGGCGAACCCGCCGGCAGAACCCCGCCGCCCGGCCGGGTCGGGCGGCCAGCCACCGGAGGGCGTCCGCCTGTCCAAGATCATGTCCGAGCGCGGCATCTGTTCGCGGCGCGAGGCCGATCTGTGGATCGAGCGCGGCTGGGTCTTCGTCGACGGCGAACGGATCAGCGAGCTGGGTACCCGCATCAGGCCGGACGCGGCGATTTCGATCTCGCAGGAAGCGAAGCTGGATCAGGCCAAACAGGTCACGGTGCTGCTCAACAAGCCCGTCGGCTACGTGTCCGGCCAGCCCGAGCCAGGCTGCACGCCGGCGATCACGCTGATCACCGCCGACAACCAGCTCCGGCAGTCCGGGGATCCTGAGTTCAAGCCGTGGATGCTGCGCAACCTGGCCCCTTCCGGGCGTCTCGACATCGACTCCACCGGCCTGCTGGTGCTCACCCAGGACGGCCGTGTCGCCAAGAAGCTGATCGGCGACGACAGCCCGGTGGAAAAGGAATACCTGGTCCGCGTCGCCGGCACGATGATTCCGGGCGGACTCAAACTGCTCCAGCACGGTCTGGAACTGGACGGCAAGCCACTCAAGCCGGCCTGGGTCAAGCAGTTGAACGAGGACCAGCTGCACTTCATCCTGAAGGAAGGCAAGAAGCGCCAGATCCGCCGCATGTGCGAACTGGTCGGGCTGCGCGTCACCGGCCTCAAGCGCGTGCGCATCGGCCGCGTCAAGCTGGGCGACCTGCCGCTCGGGCAGTGGCGGTTCCTGAGGGCCGACGAGGCATTTTGACCCTTTTTCGACGGTCGACCGCAGCGATCCCTTCGACCGCAAACAGCAAAAACGCCGGCCGGTGATTTACCCGGCCGGCGTTTTTTTCCTGGTTTCCCGAAACAGCCGATCAGGCCGTGCCGGCCGGGGCGGCAGAGCGTGCCGGCGGCATCATCAGCGCCTCGCCCTCGATCACCACCTTGCCGGCGACCGTGCACACGGTATCCAGCGTCACGCGGTTCTTGGCGACGTTGACTTCCCTGACGGTGACGGTGGCGGTAACGGTATCGCCCGGGCGGACCGGCGCCTTGAACTTCAGCGTCTGCGACAGGTAGATGGTGCCGGGCCCGGGCAGCTTGTTGGCCAGCACGGCGGAAATGAAGCCGGCCGACAGCATGCCGTGGGCGATGCGCCCGCCGAACATCGTGCCCTTGGAATATTCCTCGTCGAGGTGCGCCGGATTGACATCGGTCGAGATGCCGGCAAAGAGGACAATGTCGGCTTCGGTGACGGTCTTGGCCAGGCTAGCGGACATGCCGGGCTGCAGTTGATCGATGTGATACGTCATGCTGGGCTCCTGTGATTGTTGGTCGAATGGAAGGCGAACTCTACCATGTCATTCCGTGCGCAAGGCGTCGACCGGATCGAGCCGGGCGGCGCGCCGGGCGGGCAGGACGCCGGCGGCGAGGCCGATGGCGATGGCGACGAGCTCGGCGAGCAGGACGAAGCTGAGCGGCGTATGCACCGGCAGGGCGGGCAGCGCCAGATGGATGGCCTGCGCCAGGCCGATGCCGAGCAGCAACCCGAGCAGCCCGCCGAGCGCCGAAAGCGCCACCGCTTCGCCGAGGAAGAGCGCGAGGATGGTCCGCCGCGGCGCACCGAGGGCGACCAGCAGGCCGATCTCGCCGGTGCGTTCGGCCACCGCGATGGTCATGATGGTGACGATGCCGACCCCGCCGACCAGCAGCGAGATGCCGCCCAGTGCGCCGACCGCCATGGTCAGCACGTTGAGGATGTTGGACAGCGTCTTCAGCATCTCTTCCTGGGTGACGATGGTGAAATCCTCGCGCCCGTGGCGGTCGATCAGGCGCCGCTTGATGGCATCGGCGACGATCGCCGAGGGCACGCCCTCCTCGGCGGCGACGTTGATCTCGTCGACGCCCTCGCGGTTGAACAGCTCCTGCGCGCGGGCCGCCGGAATGAAGGCGGTGTCGTCGAGGTCGATGCCGAGGAACTGGCCCTTCGGCGCCATGACGCCGATCACCCGGAAATGCAGGCCGCCGATGCGCAGGCGCTGGCCGAGCGGGTTCTCGCTGCCGAACAGCTCCTCCTTCAGCTTGCTGCCGAGGACGACGAAGGCGCGCGCGCTGCCCTCATCGTCGGCCGGCAGGAACTGGCCGCTTTGTACGGTCGACTTGAAAATAACCGGCAATTTGGCAGTGACCCCGTAGACCAGCGTGCGCCGCGTGCGGCCGTTGCCCTCGACCTCGGCGTTGCCGCGCACGTTGGGCGTCACCGCCACGACGTGCGGCAGGCGCTCCAGCGCGCGGGCGTCGTCGAGCGACAGCGGCCGCGCGCTCGACGGCAGGCCGGACGGCGTGCCGCCGGTCTTGGTCTTGCCGGGGACGGCACTGATCACGTTGGTCCCGAACTGCGTGAACTCGCCGAGCACGAAACGGTGGATACCCTCGCCGATCGAGGTGAGCAGGATCACCGCGGCGATGCCGACGGCGATGCCAAGCAGGGTCAGGAAACTGCGCAGGCGCTGCGCAGTGATGGCGCGGACGGCAAGCTGGAGGGAATCGGCGACGAGCATCTCAGTGCTTCATCAGCGCCTGCACCGGGTCGAGCCGGGCGGCCCGGCGCGCCGGCATGACCCCGAACAGCAGGCCGGTGACGAGCGCCGTCGACAGCCCGGCGATGACTGCCCAGTCCGGCGGATAGGCGGGAAAGACGGGAAAGGCCTGGCGCAGGCCGAACGCGCCGAGCTGGCCGAGCAGGTAGCCGACCAGGGCGCCGACCGTGGACAACATCGCCGCCTCGGTCAGGAAAGCCAGGCGGATGGTGCGCGCCGGGGCGCCGAGCGCCTTGAGCAGGCCGATTTCGCCGGTCCGCTGGGTGACGGCGACAAGCATCACGTTCATCACCAGGATGCCGGCCACCGCCAGGCTGATCGCGGCGATGCCGGCGACCCCCAGGGTCAACGCGCCGAGCAGCTTGTCGAAGGTGGCGAGCACGGCATCCTGGGTGATGACCGTGACGTCCTCCTCGCCGCGATGGCGCTGCCTGAGGATTTCCAGGACCTGATCCTTGGCCTCGGGAATCGCCTCGCGGCTGCGCGCCTCGACCAGGATGCGGAACAGGGTGTTCGAATTGAACATCGCCTGGGCCAGCGACACCGGGACGATGACCAGTTCGTCGGTATTCATGCCCAGCCCCTGGCCGATCGGCTTGAGCACGCCGGCGATGCGCAGGCGGCGGTCGCCGACGCGGATCAGCTGGCCGACCGCCGGGCCGCCGGGGAACAGCTCCTCGCGGATCTTGCTGCCGATGACGGCGACCGACGAGCCGCGGCTCCAGTCCTCCTCAGGCAGACCGCTCCCCTGCCCGACTTCGAAATTGCGGATCGGGATGAAGTCGCTGGTCGAGCCGGCGACCATGACCTCGCGCAGGCGGCCGCCGAAACTGATCTCCGAGGTGCCGACGGCGAGCGGCGCGACGCGGCTGACCGCCGGCGCGCGACGCAGCGCGGCAGCGTCGTCGATGGTCAGGTCGCGCGGCGTCGTGGTGATGGCGTTGGCCGGATTGAAGCCGCCGGTGCCGGAGCGGCCGGGCAGGACGATGACCAGGTTGGTGCCGATCGACGAGAACTGGCCGACGACGTAGCGCCGCGCCCCGTCGCCCAACGCGGTAAGGATGACGACGGCGGCGACGCCGATAGACATGGCGAGCACCGAGAGCGCCGTGCGCAACGGGTAGCCGGTCGCCGCATCGCGGGCGAAGCGCAGGGTGTCAGCCAGGCGCATCGGGACTCCGGCTATCGCTTTTCAGCCGCCCGTCCTCCATGACGATCCGGCGCCGGGCGCGGGCGCCCATGGCCTGGTCGTGGGTGACGACGACCAGCGTGACGCCGGCGGCGTTGAGCGCCTCGAGCAGGTCGACCACCTCTTCGCCGGTGTGGCGGTCGAGGTTGCCGGTCGGTTCGTCGGCGAGGATCAGGGCCGGCTGCATGATGGTGGCGCGGGCGATGGCGACGCGCTGACGCTGGCCGCCGGAAAGCTGGTCGGGCCGATGGTCGGCGCGGTTCTCCAGGCCGAAGCTGGCCAGCGCCCGCGCCACGCGGGCGTTGCGCTCGCGGGCCGGGATGCCGGCCAGCGTCATCGGCAGGGCGATGTTTTCGGCAGCCGTCAGGCGCGGCACCAGATGGAAGCTCTGGAAGACGAAGCCGATGCGCTCGCTGCGCACGCGCGCCTGCTCGTCCGGTGACAGCGTCGTCACGTCGCGCCCCTCCAGCCGGTAGGTGCCGGCGTTGGGCCGGTCGAGCAGGCCGAGCAGATTGAGCAGCGTCGATTTGCCGGAGCCGGAAGGGCCCATCACGGCAACGTATTCGCCGGCCTCGATGCGCAGGTTCAAGGCGGCCAGCGCGTGCACCTCGGCATCTCCGAGCTGGAAGACGCGCTCGATGCCGGACAGTTCGATCAGCGCCATGCGCTCACTTGGCCCTGGCCTTGTCGTCGGGCACGACGGCAGCGCCCGCCTTGACCCCCTCCTTCTCCAGCGAGGTGACGATGCGGTCGCCGGCCGCCAGGCCGTCGAGAACTTCGGTGTATTCCCAGTTGGCCAGCCCGGTCCTGACCTTGCGCTCTTCGAGCTTGCCGCTGTCGGCGTTGAACAGCAGCACGCGGCCGCCTTCCTGGATCGCCGCGGTCGGGATGCGCAGCACCTGCTCGCGGCCGTCGAGGATGATCTCGACGTCGGCGCTGTAGCCGACCAGCAGCTTGCCGGTTGCTTCCGGCTGCACGAAATCGACTTCGACATCGACCGTGCGCGCCTGCTTCTCGACGGCGGAAACATAGGGCGCGACGCGCCGCACCTTGCCCGGGATGACCTTGCCCGGCAGCGCGTCGAGGGTCACCCGCACCGGTTGGCCAACGGCGATCTTCGGCGCGTCGACCTCGTCCATCGGCGCCTTGACGTAGAGGCAGGAATCGTCGATCAGGTCGATCGCCGGCGGCGTCGGCACGCCGGGCGGCGACGGCGTCGAGTATTCGCCTAGCTCGCCGACGATTTTGGCGACGGTACCGTCGAACGGCGCGTAAAGCGCGACGCGCCCCTGCTCGACGCGCGTCGCTTTCAATTTGGCCTCGGCCTGCGCGACATCGGCCTTGGCGGTGTTGCAGGCGGCGCGCTTGACCTCGGCCTCGGTGCGGGCGATCTCCTCGCGGCTGGCCGAGACGAAGCCCTTGTCGCGCAGCTCGGCCTGCCTTTTGGCCTCTTTTTCGGCGTTGACCGCAGCGATGCAGACTTCATCGACGCGCTTGCCGGCCAGCGCCACCTGGGCCTGCGACAGGGCGGCCTGCGCCTGCTGGTCGTCGTTCCACAGCTTCAGGAGCAACTGCCCCTTCCTGACACGGTCGCCCTCCTTGACGCCAAGGTACTCGATGCGCCCGCCGATGATGGTCGACAGCTTGGTGCGCTGGCAGGCTTCGACAGTGCCGGCCCGCGTGTTGGCCAGTGTCGCTTCCACCTTGCCGACGGCGACCTCCCTGAGCGCGACGGGAATCGGCTTGGGCCGGCTGAACCAGGCGAAGGCGAGGCCGAGCACGGCGACGATGGCAACGACAACGGCAATGCGGCGCATGGAAATTCCTTGGCAAAGGCCGGCGCGCGGCCTGAACGAGCAGCGAATGCGCCCATTTTCGCGCAAGCCGGCGGTTTGACCAACGGATGCGGAGACAACAGGCGACCGATCGGCAAAAAGCGTCGCATTCCCGGGGCGTATTCACCGTAACCGGCGGGACTGCTTCGCTTACGGTAAACACGCCCTGGCATTTCCGGATTCCTGTGCTAATCTGGAATTGTGCTGTGGCACGCAGCAATCCCGGCACTGCTTGGCAGTATCAGCTGCGTATCAGGGGATTCAATGAACGCATTCCCGGAAACCAATCTTGAGAAGACCGAGTAGCAACAGTTTCGGCGAGATGCCGATTGCTCAAGCCGGTGTGGCGAGAGCCGCAGTCAAGGAAGCCCATGTTCCCTTAGTGCATGGGCTTCTCGTTTCAGGGATGCGTAGACGCTCTCGGGCTTGTGCAATGAACCAAAGCCAGCCGGATTGATCGAACTTCGACAGCCAACCCAACCCAAGGAGATCACGATGAAAAAAACCGTTGCCGCCCTGCTCGCCGCCATCTTCGCGGTCGCCAGCGTTTCCGCCCTTGCCTGCGGCGACAAGGCCAAGGACGAGAAGCAGATGAGCACGCCGTCCAAGCCGAAGATCTGATACCGGTCGGCTCGCTAACAGAGGCGCCCCCGGGCGCCTTATTCTTGCCATGCTCGACAGCGAAAGCGCCGCCTTCATCCAGACCGGGGTCAGCATCAGCCTGGCCGCCTGCGGCCCCGACCGCCTGCCGAGCATGAGCCGCGGCCTCGGCTGCAAGGTGCTTGACGGCGGCCGGCAGGTCAGCATCTTCCTCCGCCGCTCGCAATCGCTGGAACTCATCGAGAACATCCTTAACAGCAGCCGGGTGGCCAACGTCTTCAGCCTGCCGAGCAGCAATCGCACCCTGCAGCTCAAGGGCAGCGATGCCCGCATCGTCCCGTTCGCGGCGGAAGACCTTTGCATCATCGAACGGCATGTCGCCGACTTCGTCCTCGAGGTCGTGCCGCTCGGCATGTCCGAGGCCGTGGTGCGCGCGATTCTCGCCTGCCCGCCGGACGACCTGGTCGCCGTGACCTATTCGCCCGCGGCCGCCTTCTCGCAAACCCCCGGCCCCAAGGCCGGCGAACCGCTCGCCGCCCCGTGACGGTGCGCCTCGACACCATCCGCGAATGCCTGGAAGGGGTGATTCCCGGGCATATCGCCACCTGCGACGCTGAAGGCATGCCCAACCTGGCCTATCTGTCGCAGGTCCAGTTCATCGACAACGAACACGTCGCGCTCTCCTACCAGTTCTTCAACCGTACCCGCCAGAACATCCTCGCCGGCTCGCCGGTGCGCCTCCTGCTCACCAGCCACCTGACGGGCGCCCAGTACCGGCTGACCCTCGCCTATCTGCGCACCGAAACGGCCGGCCCGCTGTTCGAGCAGATGAAGGCCAAGCTGGCGGGAATCGCGTCACACGAAGGCATGAGCGAGGTGTTCCGCCTGCGTGGATCGGATGTCTACCGGCTGCTCGGCATCGAGCAGGTTCCCGGCGCCACCCTGGCCCTGCCGCCGCCGGCGGTGAACTATCTCACCGCGCTGCGCCGCGCCACGGGCCGCCTGGCCGGCTGCGGCAGCCTCGCGCGCCTGCTCGAAACGGCGCTCGACTGCCTCGGCAGCGAGTTCGGCATCGGGCATGTCATGTTCCTGATGCTCGACGAGAGCCGGGGCTGCCTGTACACCCTGGCCAGCCGCGGCTACCCGCAGTCCGGCGTCGGTTCGGAAATCCCGGTCGGGGCCGGCGTCATCGGCATCTGCGCCCGCGAACGCATCCCGATCCGCATCGGCTTCATGACCAGCGAGTACGGCTATGGGCGCACGATCCGCCGCAGTGTCGAGGCCGACGGCCAGGGCGACAGCCTGGAAACCGCGATTCCTCTGCCCGGGCTGCCGGAAGCCGGCAGCCAGATGGCCATCCCGGTCACCGCCTTCGACCGCCTGCTCGGCGTGCTTTACATGGAGAACGTCGCCGACCTGCATTTCGGCTACGACGACGAAGATGCCTTGGTGGCGTTTGCCGCGCAGCTCGGCCTGGCGATGCATCACCATCAGCAGGCCGAGGAGCTGGACGAAGAGGCCCCGACCACCGAAAACCCCGCCGTCCAGGTCGCCGGCCCGCCCCTGCGGGTGCGCCATTTCGCGGCCACCGACAGCGTCTTCCTCGACGACGACTACCTGATCAAGGGGGTCGCCGGCGCCATCCTGTGGACACTGCTCAGCGATTTCGTCGAACGCCGGCGCACCAGCTTCACCAACAAGGGGCTGCGCGTCGACCCGCGCATCCGCCTGCCGGGCGTCAGCGACAACCTGGAGGCGCGTCTCGTGCTGCTGCAGCGCCGCCTCGACGAGCGGGCGGCCGGTATCCACCTCGCCAAGACCGGGCGCGGGCGCTTCTCGCTCGCGGTCGACCGCCCGCTGCAGCTCATTTCCGGCTGATTTTTGCGGCCGTGAGCCGCGAATCTTAAATCTTCATTCAGCGCTTCTTAAAAGATTCATAAGCGCCGGCCGCCCGTCTTGTCATGGCTTTCGGGCGGTCTAGACTGCAATCACCGACCAACCACGGGAGCAGCCATGACCCCAGCACCACACGAAATCGACCCGCGGCACCTGCTCGAGCAGATGCTGCTCATCCGCGCCTACGAGGAAGCCATCGTCGCCGGCAGCGCCGCCGGCAAGGTGCCCGGCACCTGCACCTCGGTCGGCCAGGAAGCGGCCGCCGTCGGCGTCGTCAACGCCCTGTCCGGCGACGACCTGATCCTCACCAACCACCGCAGTGCGGGCCACCTGCTGGCGCGCGGCGCCAACCCCGGCCGCCTGCTGGCCGAGGTGATGGGCCGCCGCGACGGCTATTGCGGCGGGAGGAGCGGCTCGCTGCACATTTCCGTGAAGGAACTGGGTGTCGTCCTCACCTCGACCATCGTCGGCGCCGAACTGTCGCTGGCGCCGGGCGTCGCGCTGTCGCAGACCATGCTCGGCAAACCGGGCATCGTCGTCTGCTTCCTCGGCGACGGCGCAGCCTGCGAAGGCAGCTTCCACGAATCGCTCAACCTCGCCGCCCTGTGGAACCTGCCCATCCTCTACGTCTGCGAGAACAACCACTGGCAGGCCTTCGTCCATCGGCGCGAGGCCATGAGCCGCGAACACGTCGCCACCTGGGCCCAGTCCTACGGCATCCCGGCGAGCACCGTCGACGGCAACGACGTCAGCGCCGTCCTGACTGCCGCGACAGCCGCCGCCGCCCAGGTGCGCGCCAGCCGCCGCCCCTATCTACTGGAAACCTGGACCTACCGGACGCGCGGCCATTTCGAGCCGGACGACCAGGGCTACGTGGACCCGGCCGAACGCGACGCGTGGCTGGCGCGCGACCCGATCGCCCTGTGCCGCGACCGCCTCGTTGCCGCCGGCAGCCTGGACGCGGCGGGCGCCACGGCATTGGCCGCCAGGGCCGCCGACCACATCGCCGGCGCCCTGGCTTTCGCCGAGGCATCGCCCTACCCGGCACCCGACGCCCTGACCGACAACGTTTACGCCTGAGGAGCCGCCATGCCTGCAATGACCCTTTACGATGCCATCGGCGCCGCCCTTGTCGAGGAAATGCGCCACGATCCCCGCGTTCTCGTCTTCGGCGAGGGCGTCGCCACCAAGCGCCACGACCTGGTCCAGGAATTCGGCGCCCTGCGCGTCCGCAACACCCCGCTCGCCGAAGGCATCATCGCCGGCACGGCGGTCGGCGCCGCCGGCACCGGCCTGCGCCCGGTCATCGACCTGCTGTTCGCCCCCTTCCTCTGCTACGCCATGGACGAACTGGTCAACAGCGCCGGCAAGCTGCGCTTCATGTCCGGCGGCCAGTTCTCCTTCCCGCTCGTCACCCTGGCCATGACCGGCGCCGGCTGGGGCGTCGGCGCCCAGCACAACCACAATGTCGAGGCCTGGTTCGTCCACAGCCCCGGCCTCAAGGTGGTCATGCCGAGCAACCCGGCGGACGCCAAGGGCCTGCTCAAGGCGGCCATCCGCGACGACAACCCGGTGCTCTTCTTCCTCGACATCGGGCTGCTCTACCAGCCCGGCGAAGTGCCGGCCGGCGAGCACATCGTTCCCCTCGGCCAGGCCGCCGTGCTGCGCGAGGGCAACGACGTGACGCTGGTCTCCTACGGCAAGACCGTCCACGGCTGCCTGGCAGCGGCCGAAACGCTTGCGGCTCAGGGCATCGCCGCCGAGGTCATCGACCTGCGTAGCCTCAAGCCGCTCGACGAGGCCGCCATCCTCGCCTCGGTCACCCGCACCGGGCGCCTGGTCGTCGTGCATGAGGCCAACCGCCTGTGCGGCATCGGCGCCGAAATCGCCGCGCTGGTGGCGGAAAAGGCCTTCGCCCGGCTCAAGGCACCGATCGTCCGCCTCGGCGGCCCGGATGCGCCGGTCGCCGCCAGCTACCCGCTCGAACAGGCTTTCGTTCCCCAGGCCGCGGCCATCGCCACCGCTGCCGCCACACTCTGCCAGCGGCAAGCCACCTGACCCGCACCACCCCAACCCCAACCCAGGAGAACAACCATGACCAAGCGCTTCATCGCCCAATCCCCCCTCCTCGCCGCCGCCCTTGTCTGCGCCGTCGCCCACTCGTCTGCCGCCCTGGCCGACGGCGGGAATACCGCAAAGGTCAAGCGCGGTGCCCTGCTGGTCGCCGCCGGCGACTGCGTCACCTGCCACACGCCTTTCAAAATGGGCGCCAACGGACCGGAAAAGGACATGGTCCGCGGGCTCTCCGGCCACCCGGAAAGCCTGCGCCTGCCGCCCCCGCCCAAGCTGGACAACGACTGGAACGGGGCCGGCTCGGCGACGATGACCGCCTTCGTCGGCCCTTGGGGCACGACCTACGCGGCCAACCTGACGCCCGACCGCGAAACCGGCATCGGCGCCTGGAAGGAGAAGGATTTCGTCCAGGCCATGCGCACCGGCAAGCACGTCGGTGTCGCGCGCCCGATCATGCCGCCGATGCCTTGGCAGGCGATCGCCGCGCTGCCTGACAGCGACCTGCGCGCCATCTACGCCTACCTGATGGCGCAGCCGGCGGTGAAGAACAAGGTGCCCGAGTACGCGCCGCCGGCCAACGCCACCGCCCGGGCGGTCGGCGGCAAGAACCCGGGGTAATGGCCGCTCAGGGGCGAAGCAGGAACAGTTCGGGATCGACCGGCGTGTTGTTGAGGATGACCGCCCAGTGCAGGTGCGGGCCGGTCACCCGCCCGGTGGCGCCGACGGCGCCGAGGATCTCGCCCTTCCTGACCGGTTGACCGGAGCGGACGTCGATGCGCGACAGGTGCATGTAGGCGGTGATCAGCCCCTGGCCGTGGTCGATGAAGACGGTGTTGCCGTTGAAGAAGTAGTCGCCGGTGTTGGCCACGACGCCCACAGCCGGCGCCCTGACCGGGGCGCCGGTGCCGACGGCGACGTCGAGCCCGGCATGCGGGTTGCGCGACTGGCCGTTTAAGACGCGGCGTAGGCCGAAGCGCGACGACAGAGGGCCGGCAGCCGGCAGGGCGAAATCGGCATCCGGCGCCGCCGCGCTGAAGCGGCGCTTGATCGCTTCGGTGATCTCCCGTTCGCGCTCGATGCGCGCCAGATCGTCGGCATTCGGCTCTACCTTGCGCTTGTCCCGGATCGTCAGGCGCTGCTCCGGGTAGTTCTTCACGCCGACCTGCACGCTGCGGGCGGTTGCGGTCGACCCGCTGAAAACATCGATTTCCAGCGTACCCGGCAGGGTGTCTAGCGGGATACCGAGCAGCGCCACCCAGCGACCGTTGTCGCGCAGCACGGCCAGCGGCTGATCGCCCCAGCGCGCGGTCGGCGCCGTCGGCCCCGCCGCGCCGAGGTCGATGACGGCGACGCCGCCCGGCACCGGCGCATGCTGCGGCAAGGCAGCGGCGGCAAGGCTCAGGCCGAGCCCCGCCAGCAGTACGTACACCCGCCTCATGCGCCGCTCCAGGTCGCCCACCAGAGACGCAGGCGCAGGCCGATTTCGCTAGTGTAGCCGAGCGTGACGAAACGGACGTCGCCGCGCGGGTCGATCACGACGAAGGCGGGCACGCCGGGCACGCCGAACCGCCGGAGGATATCGGCGCGCGGATCGGCGAGGGTCGGCCACGAGTGGCCGGCAGCCCGCAGGTGGCCGGCCACCTGCGCCGCGGGACCGGACTGGCTGGCGACGCTGGTCACTGGCCAGTCTTCGGTGACCGCCGTGACATTGCCGGCCGTGGTCTTGCAGATCGGGCACCATTCGGCCCAGAAGTAAAGCAGCGTCGCCCGTCCGTGCTGGCCGGCGCGCCAGGCGGCGAGGTCAAACGGACTGCCGTCGAGGCGCTCGCCGGCGACAGCCGGTGCCGGGCCGCGCACAGCGTCGCGCAGCTGCCATAACTGGAAGGCGGCCAGCGCGACCAGGACGATCAGGACTTCCAGCGCCCAGCGGCGCCAGCGCGGGCGCGGCCGCGGCGATGGCGGGACGTCCGGCATGCGCTTACAGCTGGGCGGCCTTGAAGGTGTTGCACTGGTTGAGGTCACCGGTCTCGAAGCCGCGCTTGAACCAGCGCACACGCTGCGCCGAGGTGCCGTGTGTGAAGCTTTCCGGCACGATGCGGCCCTGCGCCTGCTGCTGCAGGCGGTCGTCGCCGATGGCGGTGGCGGCGGTCAGCGCCGCTTCGAGGTCGCCCGGTTCGAGGATGTTCTTCATCGTGTCGGTATGCTTGCCCCAGACGCCGGCCAGGCAGTCGGCCTGCAGCTCCATGCGCACCGAGAGGGCGTTGGCCTCGCGCTCGCTGCTGCGGCGCCGCGCCTTCTCGACCTGGTCGGCGATGCCGAGCAGGTTCTGCACGTGGTGCCCGACCTCGTGGGCGATGACGTAGGCCTGCGCGAACTCGCCCGGCGCGCGGAAGCGCTCCTTGAGGTCGCGGAAGAAGGAAAGGTCGATATAGACCTTCTGGTCGCCGGGACAGTAGAACGGCCCCATCGCCGCCTGGCCGGTGCCGCAGGCGGTCGGCGTGACGCCGGAGAAGAGCACCAGCTTGGGCTCCTCGTACTGGCGGCCGCTGGCGCGGAAGACCTCGATCCAGGTGTCCTCGGTGGAGGCCAGCACCTTGGAGACGAAGATCGCCGTCTCGTCGTGCGCCGGCGGCTTGTGGGCCGGCGGCGCGCTTTGCTCGACGGCCGGCATGCCGCCGCCGCTCAGCATGCTGAGGACGGTCAGCGGGTTGATGCCGAGGAAGTAGCTGGCAACGAGGGCGATGACGATGGTGCCGATGCCGAGGCGCCCGCCGCCCAGCCGCAGGCCGCCACCGCCGCCGAAACCGCCGCCGCGGCGGTCCTCGATGTTGTCGCTTTCGCGTTGGTCATCCATGCGCATGGCGGTTCCTCAGCGGTAGAGATTGATGGTGGCGCGCGTTTCCTGTGCCGCGGCGCGGGCGGCGATGTAAAAATTCTCGTCCTTGCCGGCGTAGAGGATGGCACGCGAGGAGTTGATCATCAAGCCGGTGGCGTCGGCGGTGCGGCCGGCCTTGACGGTCGCCGCGACGTCGCCGCCCTGGGCGCCGATGCCCGGCACCAGCAAGGGCATGTCGCCGACGATCTCGCGCACGCGGGCGATCTCGGCCGGGAAGGTGGCGCCGACGACGAGGGCGATCTGGCCGGTCGTGTTCCATTCGCCGGCCGCCAGGCGGGCGACGCGCTCGTACAGTTTCTCGCCCCCGACGTCGAGAAACTGCAGATCAGAGCCACCGGGGTTGGAGGTGCGGCAGAGCAGGATGACGCCCTTGTCCGGGTAGGCCAAGTAAGGATCGACCGAATCGCGGCCCATGTAGGGGTTGACCGTGACGGCATCGGCCCGGAAGCGCTCGAAGGCCTCGATCGCGTACTGCTCGGCGGTCGAGCCGATGTCGCCGCGCTTGGCGTCGAGAATGACCGGGATGCCGGGATGTTTGGCGTGGATGTGGGCGATCAGCGCTTCCAGCTGGTCTTCGGCGCGGCGCGCGGCGAAGTAGGCGATCTGCGGCTTGAAGGAACAGACGAGGTCGGCGGTGGCGTCGACGATGGTCCGGCAGAATTCGAAGATGGCATCGTCGCGGCCCTTGAGGTGGGCGGGGAATTTCGCCGGGTCGGGGTCGAGGCCCACGCAGAGCAGCGAATCGTTCTTCCGCCAGGCGGCGGCGAGCATCTGGGTAAAGGTCATGCGGCATCCTTTTTCGCTTCGGGCGGGAGGAAGCGGGAGAATTTGTCGGGCAGCACGCAGGTCTGCAGGCTGCGCTGGGTGAACAGGAAACGACCGTCGCAGACGAAGCCGAGTTCCTGCCAGTCGACTTCGCGGTTGAGCATCAGCGTGCATTCGATCAGCTCGCGGCGTTGCATGCGGCGGTTCTTCGTGAACAGCGCCAGCACGGCACCGTCGAAGCTGTTGCAGTCGTGCAGGAAGAACGGCTCGCGCTTGCGCGTGCGGCCATTGACGTAGATGCGCGGATGCAGGTTGATCGGAAAATGCCGCCCCCACTGCCACCAGTTGCCTTCGTCGAAGGTTTTGACGCGGCGGGCAAGCAGTTCGTCCTTGTGCTTTTCCAGGTGCGGATGCTTGATGCCGTACAGCATGCGGCGCGTTTCGCCGGTTTCCACGGTCTTCGAGCAGACGAACTCCATGTTGCCCTTGGGGTGCGTGAAGATGTGGTCGGCCCCTGAAACGGCGCCGACCTTGACGGTGAACACATCGGCAAAGCGCACGCCGTAGTCATCGCGCAGGAACATCAATTGGCCATCCACCTCGACGAAGCGTCGCCCGTCGGCCATGTGACGGTCCATGCGCCCCTTCTCGAAGCGGAAGATGGCGCAGTTCGGTGTGTGCTCGCCGAAGACGCGGGTGTCGCCGGTCTCGAAGAAATGCGTGATGCTGCCCTGCGCGTAGAGCCAGGCATTGAGCTTTTTCGCGGCGGTCAGCTTGATGAATTCGCGCGGCACGATGAAGACCAGCTCGCCGCCCGGCTTCAGGTGACGGACGCATTTCTCGATGAAGAACAGGAAAAGGTTGCTGCGCGCGTCGAAGAGTTCGGATTTGAGCCGTTTCTTGGTGTCGACCGCGACATCCTGGTAACGCACGTAGGGCGGATTGCCGACGATGGTGTCGAACTGCTCGCTCAGCGGGTAATCGAAGAAATCGCGGATTTCGGCGCCGGCCGGCGCGACGCGCGGGTCGATCTCGATGCCGACGCAGTCGCTGCGCCGCTGCTTCAGTTCGGCGAAAAAGGCGCCGTCGCCGGCCGAGGGTTCGAGCGCCCGGCCGCTGTTGCCACACAGGTCGAGCATGAACTCCACCACCTTGGGCGGCGTGAAGACCTGGCCGAGCCGTTCGATGTCACGCGCCGACATGCCGGTCAGAAGCTGCTGCCCGGCTGGGCGAGGAATTCCACCTCGGCGGGTGTCGACGGGCGCCCGAGCGCGGCGTTGCGGTGCGGGAAGCGGCCGAAGCGGGCGATGATTTCGTGGTGCCGGCGCGCGTAGTCGAGAAAGCCGTCGTTTCCGGCGTGGCCGGTGGCCAGGGCGGTGAAAAGCGCCAGCGAGCGTTCCTGGTCGGCGAGCGACTCGCTGTGCTCGAAGGGCAGATAGACGAACAGTTTTTCGACGGCCGCCAGCGGCGCGTCCCAACCCCGGTCGATGGCGACGGCGGCCAGCTGGCGCGCCGGAGCATCGCCGGCGAAGGCTTGCGCCGTGCCGCGGAAGAGATTGCGCGGAAACTGGTCGAGCAGGAGCAGCAGGGCGAGCAGGCCGTCCGGCGTTGCCGCCCAGTGCGCCAGTTGCCCGGCCAGGGCGGCCTTGACGGATGGCAGGAAACGGCGGCGGATCTCATCGTCGAAGGCGGCGTCCTTGCGGAACCAGACGCTGCGGGGCCGGCCGTGCTCCGGCTCGCCCGGCCGGCCGAACCAGAAGGCGAGGATGTCCGCCGGGCCGACAACACTCATCAGCCGGCCTTGCCCCACGAATCCTTGAGCGTCACCGTGCGGTTGAAGACCGGCGCGCCATCCCGGGAATCGACGCGGTCGACGGTGAAGTAGCCGTGGCGCTCGAACTGGAAGCGTTCTTCCGGCCGGGCATCGCGCAGGCCAGGTTCGAGCTGGGCGGTAATCGTCTGCCGGGAATCCGGGTTGAGGTCGTCGAGGAAATTGCGTTCCAGTTCCGGCGCATCGCCCTCGCGGCGGGCGCCCGGCGCCGGCACCCGGAACAGGCGGTCGAAAAGGCGGATTTCGGCCTGGCAGGCATGAGCGGCGGAAACCCAGTGCAGGTTGCCCTTGACCTTGACGCTGTCGGCACCCGGCGTGCCGGACTTGGTTTCGGGCAGGTAATTGCAGTGGACCGCGACGACCTTGCCGTCGGCGTCCTTGTCGCAGCCGGTGCACTCGACGACGTAGCCATAGCGCAGGCGCGCCTTGTTCCCCGGGAACAGGCGGCGGAAGCCCTTTTCCGGTACTTCCTGGAAATCCTCGCCCTCGATCCACAGCTCGCGGGAAAACGGAACGCTGCGCTGGCCGAGTTCCGGATGCAGCGGGTGGTTGGGCGCGAAGCATTCCTCGACCTGGCCGTCCGGGTAGTTGTCGATGATCAGCTTGAGCGGGTCGAGCACGGCGATGCGGCGCAGGTCGGATTCGTTCATAACTTCGCGCATGGCGTCCTCGAACAGCGCGTAGTCGATCAGCGAGTCGTTCTTCGAGACGCCGATGCGTTCGGCGAACAGGCGGAAGCCCTCGGGCGAATAACCGCGGCGGCGGGCGCCGACCAGGGTCGGCATGCGCGGGTCGTCCCAGCCCGCGACGTGCTTTTCCTCGACCAACTGGATCAGCTTGCGCTTGGAGAGCACGACATAGGTCAGGTTGAGGCGCGAGAACTCGATCTGCTGCGGCAGCGGCCGCTGCAGCAGGCCGCCTTCGGCCAGGCGTTCGAGCAGCCAGTCGTAGAACGGGCGCTGGTCCTCGAATTCGAGCGTGCAGATCGAGTGCGTGATGCACTCCAGCGCGTCCTCGATCGGGTGGGCGAAGGTGTACATCGGGTAGACGCACCACTTGTCGCCGGTGTTGTGGTGGGTGGCGTGGCGGATGCGGTAGATCGCCGGGTCGCGCAGGTTGATGTTGGGCGCCGCCATGTCGATCTTGGCGCGCAGGATGTGCGCGCCGTCGGCGAACTCGCCGGCCTGCATGCGCTTGAAGAGGTCCATGTTCTCTTCGACCGAACGATTGCGGAAGGGCGAATCCTTGCCCGGCTGGGTCAGCGTGCCGCGGTTGGCGCGCATTTCGTCGGCCGACTGGCTGTCGACGTAGGCGTGGCCGGCCGAGATCAGGTATTCGGCGAAACCGGCCATCCAGTCGAAGTAGTTGGACGCGTAGTAGAGATTGGTTTCCCCGTCGCTCTCCCAGGAACAGCCGAGCCAGTGCACGGCGTCGATGATCGAATCGACGTACTCCTGCTCTTCCTTTTCCGGGTTGGTGTCGTCGAAGCGCAAGTGGCAGCGGCCGCCGTACTGCTGCGCGAGGCCGAAGTTGAGCAGGATCGACTTGGCATGGCCAAAATGCAGGTAGCCGTTCGGCTCGGGCGGGAAGCGGGTGCGGATTCTGGCCGGATCGAGCGGCCCGGCGGCATGGTCGGCGGCGGTGCCCGGCTGTCCGGCCCAGTGGCGCCGGGCATGTTTGCCGGCGGCGAGATCGGCCTCGACGAGGTTCCTGATGAAGTTGGCGGCGGGCGCCGGGGCGTTGGCGGGTTGGCTGGGGCTGCTCACGGTAAAAAAACCTGTTCGGGTAATCGCGCTATTTTAACCGGCAGAGGCCCTCCGGCCGCTACAATTCCCCCTTATGTCCGCCCTGCACAACCTGACCGCCCTCAATTTCCTCGCCGTCGGCGCCGGCGCCGCGCTCGGCGCCTGGGCGCGCTGGCTGCTCGGTCTGGCGCTCAACCCGCTGCTCATCGCCCTGCCGCTCGGCACGCTGGCGGCCAACCTGATCGGCGGCTACCTGGTCGGCGTGGCGGTCGGCCTGTTCCACATCAACACGCATTTCCCCCTGGCCTGGAAGCTCTTCGCCATCACCGGCTTTCTCGGTGGCCTGACCACCTTCTCCACCTTCTCGGCCGAAGTCGTCGAACGCCTGCTGGCCGGCCAGCCGGCCTTGGCCATCGGGCTGGCCTCGGTGCATCTGGTCGGTTCGCTGACGGCGACTTACCTTGGCCTGTTGACGGTCGGCGCGACGAAGATCTGGGCCTGAAACGGTAGCCGGCGCCCCATTCAGACGAGCACCGCCAGGCTGAGGGCGATCCCGAAAATGTAGGTACCCAGCGCGCCGGCGAATCGCGCCGGGTTGGGCCGCGCCAGCGTCGGCCAGGCCAGCAGGCCGACGACCAGGAGCACCCGGCTGGCAGTGGCGGCAACCATCAGACCGAGGATCGCCGCCGAAGGCGTCTGCGTGCCGAGGTATAGAATCAGGACGGCCAGGAAGGGGGCGAACTCGGTAGTGTTGCCATGCGCCCGGACCAGCTTGTGCAGCATGTTGGCCGGATCGTCGACGTGGCCCATGCTCCGCCGTTCGCGAAAACGGAATATCGAAACGGCAAGGCCGAGACCGAACACCAGCAATCCGAGGATCGCTGCGCAAACGAGCGCAATGATATGCATTGGAGCTCCGATCAGGATCAGGTTCGACAGGCGAAGCGGCAACCGGACCGGCGCGCCGCATCGATCGGAAAACTAGCACCCCGCCGCGGAAAACCGCAAGGCTTCCGGTCAAGCCGCCTTCTTCAGTAATCCCGGGCGCTCAACGGCATATAGGTCGCTACGATGCGGCTCTTCCTGGTGGCCATCAGCGAAGGTGCGCCCGGCGCTGCAAGCATATCGTCGCGGTCGACTGTCCAAAAAAGCCAAAAAAGACCACCCGCGCTCAGAACAGGCGGGAGAGATGCTCGGCCAGCCGCTGTTCGTTGACGAAGCTGATGTCGTACATGGCGGTGTAGGCGCGCGCCTTGTCGTCTTCCAGGCCGGCAATGCACATCACGAATTGTTTGCCGGCCAGCCCCAGGCGCTTTTTCAGCGCCAGGTAACGATCGATGTTCTGGCGGAATTCGCCGCTCTTGCATTCGATGCAGATCGGCGTCGTGCCGTCGACAAGCATGAAGACATCGAGTTCGTACGGATCGCCGTTGGCCAGCACAATCTCGAGACCACGGGCGCAGGAAATGCGGCGACCGCGCTCCTTGGCATGGCGCAAGCTGCTCATCAGGGCATGCCATTCCAGCCATTCGCCATTGAAAAACTGGCGGACCGCCGGCGCGCTTTGCAGGATCAGGCGGATATTGTTTTCCTGCTTGTTGTGAAAGCATTTGGCGACGAAGGAAAAGTCATACAACTGCTGACAGAAAACGAGGAGCGCCCTGGCCTCGTCCGGCGTCTTCTTTTCCAGCTTGATGGTGGTGCCGTTGTATTCCTTCTGTTGCGACCAGCGGATGCGGTCGACCACTTCCTTGAACAGCGTGAGATTGCCGCCGATGGCCTCCGCCACTTCGTCGAAAAAGCCGCTGGTATCCACACCGCGCAGATCGGCCTGCACCTTGATCTGGCGCTTGTGAAACCAGTCGTAGATCGGGCCGTGCTGGATTTCCGTCGCCAGTTGATCGGTATTGCCGAGGTCCAGACCAGCCAGCGGCGCAGAGGACCTCACCGGCTGCGGTGTGCTCTGTACCGTTGGCGCGGACTTGAGGCGGATCAGTTCGCGCTGGGCATCGAAATACTTGTCGAGCAGTTTCTCGATGAAGAACAGCGTCGGATAGACCTTGGCCGGGTCGGCGCATTTGGGGCAGGCGACACTTTGTCCGGCTAGGCCGTCGCCTTGCTCGGCGAGCAGCCCGCATTTGTTGCAGCGCAGGATGGCCATGGATCGGTCACGGAAGGGAAATAATGACCGGAGTATAACCCCGTGATCATCGGCATGCCCTCAGGCGGCCCTCCTCAGCAGCTTCACCAGGTCCGGCTTGCTGTTCGAGGAAACGTACATCAGGCAGGTGGCGCCGTTGCCGTTCTGCAGGTCAAGGTCGATGCCGGCGGCGATCAGGCGTTCGATGATGGCGTGGCTGCCTTTGTAGCAGGCCAGCCAGAGGGCGTTGCAGCCGTCGGCGTTGGTCACGGCGAAATCGACGCCGAGCGCCAGCAGTTCGTCAACGATGTCGAGCCGGCCTTCCTTGCAGGCGCGCATGAGCGGCGTGAAGCGGCGGTCAGCCTGCGGTTAGGAAAGCCGGTCGCGGGGGAAGCCGTGTTCGTCGAGAAAGGCGGCGAGGGTCGGGGTCATGGGTTTTCCTTCCGGCGTTGCGGGTAGGGCGGTGAGGTTTCGATGCGGGCGTCGCCGATGGGCGTGCCGACGGTGAAGTGGTAGACGCTCTGCCAGCGCGGGTCGGCGATGCCGAAGGCCTGGTGCACCGGGTCGTCGAAGAAGCAGCCTATGCCGGTGCCGCGCACGCCGGCGGCTTCGGCTTCGAGGTAGAGCGCCTGGCCGACCAGCCCGGCTTCGCGCAGCAATTTGCGGTAGTTGGCGGCGTCGCCCGCGAGCGACGAGAAATCGCCGAGCATGCCGAGCGAAAAGGCGCTGGTCGCGGCGATGTCCTGATGGCAGGAGAGCGCCCGCGCCAGACGCTGCATTTCCTGCAGGCCGAGGGCGCCGAGCAGGATCAGGCCGAGGTGGCGCGGACAGTCGGGATCGACTTCCGCCACCGGGCAGCGGCCGGCGAAACGCGCGTCGCCCTGCCCGAGGGCGGCGGGCAGCTCCAGCGCGGCCTGCGGCGTGCGCGGCAGCAGGTAGAGGCCGGTCGGCAGACCGTCGACGCGCAGCACGAAAAGCAGCAGGTGGATGGCCGAATCGGCTTCCTGGCCGTCGAACGGCGCCTGCGGGCGCGGCAGCGTGGCATCGAGCAGGCGGTAGAAGGCGGCCTTGTCGAGCGTGCATTTCGGGTCGAAGCGCTGGCCGCTGCGCCGCTGGCGGATGAGCTGCGCGGCGCCGGCCGTAGCGGAATGCGCGGCGAGCGGCGGCAGTTCGGCGAAGGCCGGCGAAATCTGGCCGTTTTCCGGGGTCGACCGCAACGAACGGCTGGCGGCCGCCGCCTGGTCGATGGCCGGCCAGCGATAGCCAGGCGCCGGGTCGATGCGGCTCGGCTGCCCGGCCCATAGCGCGCCATCAAGCGCGGCAGCGAGCGCCTCGCCGGCGGGCGGCGCGGCCAGGCCGGGGCCGTGCACGGCGAGCAGGATTTCCGGCTCTTCGACCTCGGTGAAGGCGTAGCGCCCGCTCGGGAAATCACCGGGACGATCGATGCCCAGGCAATGGGCGAGCGTCGCCGAGGGCACGGCCAGCGGCACGACCTGCCAGCCGAGCAGTGCCGCCGCGTAGTCGAGGGCGCCGACGGCATGGCCGACGTCGAGCTGGCAGTAGCGGAAGGCGCGTTCGCCGTACTTCCACGCCTCGCGCCACATGACGCTGCTCAGGCCGACAGCCAGCCACGGCGCCGGGCCGCCGTCGGCAAGGGCGGCGCGGGTTTCGAGGACGTGCGCTTGCGGGTCGTAGTGATGCAGCCCGGCCGGCACGCCGGGCAGGCCGCCGGCCAGCACGTAGGCCTCGACCGGGTGCAGGTTGCCGGAGGAAGGATTGCAGCGCAGCGCCCAGCGGCTCGGCCCCCAGCTTTTCCAGGCGGAGATGCCGAACGACAGTTCGAGCAGCGCGCCCAGGCTCTCCAGGTCGGGGACGACCGGGTTTTCCGGTTTTTCGGCCAGTCGACCGTAGCAGCGCTCGAAGCGGTCGGCGCTCAGCGGCAGTTCGACGCGCGGCGCCCCGGCGTAATGGCGGAAGGCCGCCGGCTGGGCGTCCCAGTCGAGCTGGCCGGGGCCTTCGGCGTAGGCGGCGAAGCGATGCTTGGTGCGCTCGTGGTAGGCGCGCACGACCTGTTGTGAGGTATCCGACACGATTGCGGGGCTTTCCTTGGTTGACGATGGCCTACGCAAGCCCTGTGCCCGTTTGAAAACAGGGGCTTGGCGCTGCTGGCACTGTACCTGCGAGTCAACACTACCCCAACCCCACCGAGGAGAAGATGATGGAACAGACCACGCCGCCGATCACCCGCGAGGCCGCCTTGCGCATTGCGCTGGCGGCGCGGGCGATGCCCAGCGCGAGCCTGCCGGCGCTGATCGAACTGCTGCAACGCCGGCTGGGCGACGAGATCGACGAGGACAAGCTGCGCCAGGTGACGGTGACCATGCTCAAGACCGGCTTCGCCAGCGCCGACGGCGAGGAGGACGGCGAAGACATCGGCATCGGGCTGGAGGCGATGAAGCTCGCTGTGCGCATCCTGTGGGGCGAGACGCAGGGCGACGATTCGCTGCCCAAGATCCAGGCCTGCGCCGCGGGCGACATGCCCGGTTCGGTGCGCATCGCCATCGCCTCGGACAAGGGCGACACGCTCTCCGGCCATTTCGGCTCGTGCCTGCGCTTCCTCGTCTATCAGGTGTCGCCGGGGGAAATCCGCCTGGTGGACATCCGCGACACCATGGACGCCGAATTCGCCGAGGACCGCAACCTGTGGCGCGCCCGGCTGATCGGCGACTGCCACGTCTGCTACGTCGTCTCGATCGGCGGCCCGGCGGCGGCCAAGGTGATCCGCGCCGACGTCTATCCGATCAAGGTGCCCGAGGGCGGTCCGGCGCTGGAAATCCTCCAGCCCTTCCAGAAGGCGATGCTCGAGTCGCCGCCGCCCTGGCTGCTGAAGATCCTCGGCGTGGCGGCCGAGAAGCGGCTGAAAAACTACAACGCTGCGGTCGACGATGAATAAGGGGCAAAAATGGCGGCCGCCGGTTCAGGCCGCCTTTTCCATCTGCCCCGGCGCCAGCCCGACGGTGGTCAGCAGCGGCCCGTCGAAGCCGTTCCACCAGATCGCCACCCAGGCGGCGCCCTCGGCGTCGATGCGTTCGACCTCGCAGGTGGCACCGATCATGTCGTAGAACATGTCGAGATCGTCCTCGTCCATCTCCAGGTCGGGCGTGATGGCGAGGATCTTGACCCGGTCGCCGAGGGTGACCGGCTGACCGTGACGGTCGACGGTGGCAGGCAGTGCGCGCATGAAAGACTCCGCTTGAATGGTCGGACCCGCCGCCTTGTCGGAAAGTCGACGCCGGCGGCCGCCCTGCAACGGGTTCCGCAACAGCCGTGCCAGCCCGCGGCCGGCCGATCGGCGCTACGCCCGGCTGTGGCGCTGCCGCTTGCCCGCCGCAGCGCGGCGCCACGGCGCGTCGCCGAACTGCTCGACGAGAAAATCGACCATCGCCCGCACCTTGGGCGAAAGATGACGGCCGCTCGGGTAGGTGGCGTAGAGCGGCACCGGCTCGACGTGGTGCCAGTCGGTCAGGATCGGCACCAGTTCGCCACGGCGGATGGCATCGCCGACGATGACGTCGGCCAGGCGCGTGATGCCGACGCCGGCAACGGTCAGCTGGAGGACGGTTTCGGCATTGTTGGCGACGACGTTGCCATCGATGTGGACGACGCGGATGCCGTCGTCGGTGTCGAACGGCCAGCGGCGCAGGACGGGCAGCGCGGTGATCCACAGGCAGTTGTGCTGCTGCAGGTCGTCCGGCGTGCGCGGCGTCCCGTATCTGGCCAGATAGGCAGGCGCGGCGCAGATCACGCGCTCCAGGTTGCAGATGCGGCGCGCCACCATCGACGACTCGTCGAGCGCGCCGATGCGGATCGCCAGGTCGATGCCCTCCTGCAGCGCCGCCAGCGGTTGGTCGCTGATCGTGATGTCGAGCTCGACCCCCGGATGGCGTTCGAGAAAGCGCGGGATCGCCGGCGCCAGCTGGTGCATGCCGAAGGCCGAACCGCAATGCAGGCGCAACAGGCCTTGCGGGCGGGTGCCGGCCTGCACCACCTCCGCCTCGGCCTCGTCCATGTCGGCCAGAATCTGCCGCGCCCGCAGGTAGAACGCCTCGCCCTCGGGCGTCAATTGCAGGCGCCGCGTCGTCCGCTGCAGCAGGCGGGCATCGAGACGATCCTCCAGGCGTGTCACCAGCTTGGACAGCGCCGACGGCGTCAGGCCCAGCTCCCGCGCCGCAGCAGAAAAGCCGCCGGTCTCGACGGAGCGGACAAAGGCAGTCATTTGGGCAGCGCGATCCATGACTTTATTATGGATGAAAATTCACAAATGTTTTTCCATTTGACGAGATTGTTATCCATAAAAAAGATAATTACAGTGGGCTCCGTGCCATGTTGCACCGCATCAACAGGAGTCAATCATGCATCCTATCGACATCCCCGCCATTGAACGCCATGCCCGCGAACTGCGCGCTGCCGAAATTCGGCGCATCGAGGGCTTGTTCGCCGAACGCACCGCCCTCCTCCTGCGCCTGGCGGCCGGGAGCCTGCTGGCCGGACTGGCCGCGGCTGGCGAAGCCCTGCGCCCGCTGTTTTCGTGGAACCCGCAAGGCGCTTCCCCGACCCCGGCGAAAGCGCACGTCGCCATCCTCACCCGCCTGAACCGCGGCGCCCGCGCACTGTTCTCCTGGAATCCGCAACGCCACCGCTCCTGCTGAGCTGCACCCCCTGCCCCGCAGCGGGGGTGATGCCAGTCTTCGCAAGGTGATAGACTTCCCTGCAAGGGAAACTTATTCACCACCGTCAGGAGAAAAACATGACCACCCCCCAGGACGAAAAAGGGCTCCTCGCCGTATTGGTTCAACGCCTCGAAAGCCACCGCATTCCGCGCGCGCTGGAGATCAAGGAAGTTGTCGACCGGGGTGAAAAGCTGAACGAGCACGACCTGAGATTCCTGCAGGAAATCATGGCCGACGCCAAGAACATCGCCCCCATGCTCGCCAGCCACCCTGAACTCCGCGAACTGGCCAGCAAGGTCACCACGCTGTACCGCGAAATCACCGAAAAGGCGCTGGAGAACGAGAAGGCCGGCTGAGCCGGGCCCGCTTCAGGCAAGGGGTGGCGGCCGGCAACGCCACGCCATTCAATTCGGGCAGTTGCCGACTGCCCTCCTTTCGCGCTTAAGCAGGGTGCTCGCTCCCGCCCGGCCTCGGCCGCCGCGGGCGGCAAACCGTCTCTTATGGTCGACGCCCCGAAAATGGCAAAAATGAGCGCGGCCAAAGCTCATGGAACGCTGCCCCGATCATCGCGCCGGATTCAGTGCGTTCGCGGCTCGCAGCGCCGCGACGATGAATTGCTCGGTGTGACTGCTGACCGCCAGCATCCGGAACGCGGCGATGGTAACGTCGGCGATGGCGCCGGCATCGGCGGCGGTCTCGTCGCGGATCGTGGTCATGCTAGCCAGCGTGCCGCTTGTCGGGGCATCGGTCTCGAGTGAGCAGTCAGGGCTTTGCGGCCTTCTCTTCAAGGCTGACATTATTGATATCCGCCTGGTCACGCTCCGGCAGCGCGTCCCTGAAATCGTCGAATTTCTTCCATTCAGGTATCGGCGGCGTGTAATTTGCCTGGGGCACGTAGGCCGAGTGCTCGACGAGATGCATTTTGTGAATGTAGCGCGGGCAGGCCGGGAAGATTTTTTCCGCTGTCATTCGAATGATGAAGACGGCGCCGGGATATTCCGAACGGACAGGGTCGTCGTCACTGATCCTTGCCGTTCCATTGACGCGCAGACGGGTCTGGTTTTCAAAATCAATGAAGAGCAGTCCGATGTGGGGATTCACGACGAGGTTTCCCCAGGACCGATACATTCCGTTTCCGTCGTAGTCGGGAAACACGAGCGTTTTCTCATCCAGGACACGCACGAATCCGGGGAGACCGCCTTTATAGGAACAGTCAGGCCGGTTATCGGCGTCTGCGGTAGCGACGAAAACCATGGGGCACTGCTGAATGAATGCCCGATCGCTGTCAGTGAAGGATTGATGAACGATGACCTGTTCGAGTCGATCAGCGATGCGCCGGGTTTCGCGCATATCCTGAAGCTTCCGCATTCCGTCATGAAACATCGAGTCATTACCCATAAATCACCTTGTATTGTTCGGAAAGACCCGGAAAGACAGGGATGGATCACGATTTTCCAAGCAGCTGCCGGTACGGCAGATTATTTTGGGCATGTTGCCTGATTCAGCTACGAGCAACCTTACCGCAAATTCTCCTTGCTGCGGTCGACATGGAAAATAGGCCAAAAATGCCCGGTCGGGTTGGCGGACTATAATGCTGCCCCATGGTTCAGCAAGTACGCGACAAGCCCCTTTCCCGCCCCGCCGATTTCCGCTCCGAGACGCTGACGGCCGATGCGCGCCGGTTGCGTGCCTTGTCGCGGGAACTGCAGCAGGCGGCCGGGCCGAAACGCGACAAGGTACAGGCCGACCTGGCTGCGTTGCTGATGGCGTCACGGACAGCGACGGCCGAACGGCGCGGCAAACTGCCCAAGCCGGAATTCCAGAGCGACCTGCCGGTCAACGAACGGCGTGCCGACATTGCCGAGCTGATCGCCAAAAACCAGGTGGTCATCGTCTGCGGCGAAACCGGCTCGGGCAAGACGACGCAGTTGCCGAAAATCTGCCTCGATCTCGGCATTGGCGCCCGCGGCCTGATCGGCCACACCCAGCCGCGCCGGCTGGCTGCCCGCTCGGTGGCGACGCGCCTAGCGCAGGAGCTGAAGACCCAGGTCGGCGCCGGGGTCGGCGTCAAGATCCGCTTCCACGACAAATCGACACCTGACAGCTGGGTCAAGCTGATGACCGACGGCATCCTGCTGGCCGAGTCGCAGTCCGACCCGTATTTGAACGCCTACGAGGCGATCATCATCGACGAGGCGCACGAGCGCAGCCTGAACATCGATTTCCTGCTCGGCTACCTGAAGCAACTGCTGCCCCGGCGGCCCGACCTGAAGCTGATCATCACCTCGGCGACCATCGACGCCGAGCGCTTCTCGCAGCATTTCAACGGCGCGCCGGTGATCGAAGTGTCCGGCCGGCTCTACCCGGTCGAAGTGCGTTACCGGCCGGTGGCGGATATCGACAAGAAGGACGACGAGCGCGACCTCTACGACGCGATTGTGGACGCTGCCGACGAACTGTCGCGCCTCGGCGCAGGCGACATTCTGGTCTTCCTGCCTGGCGAGCGGGAAATTCGCGAGGCGGCCGAAGCCTTGCGCAAGCACGCGCTGGCCCGGCCGGGGCTGAGCACGGCGCACGCGCCGGAAATCCTGCCGCTGTTCTCGCGCCTGTCGGCTGGCGATCAGGACCGCATCTTCAAGCCTTCCGGCGGCCAGCGGCGTATCGTGCTGGCCACCAACGTCGCCGAAACCTCGCTGACCGTGCCCGGCATCCGCTACGTGATCGACACCGGCCTGGCCCGCGTCAAGCGCTACTCCTACCGCAACAAGGTCGAGCAGCTGCAGGTCGAGCCGATTTCGCAGGCCGCGGCGCGCCAGCGGGCCGGCCGTTGCGGCCGAGTGGCGGCCGGCGTTTGCGTGCGGCTCTACGACGAGGCCGATTTCAACGCACGGGCGCCGTTCACCGATCCGGAAATCCTGCGCTCCTCCTTGGCCGGCGTGATCCTGCGCATGAAGTCGCTGAAGCTGACCGATGTCGAGAGCTTCCCGTTCATCGAACCGCCGCCGGCCAAGGCGATCAGCGACGGCTACGCCTTGCTGCAGGAACTCGGCGGGCTGGATGACGACAACCGCCTGACCAAGGTTGGCGACGCGCTGGCCAAATTGCCGCTCGACCCGCGCATCGGCCGCATGCTGGTCGCCGCCCGCGACCTCGGCTGCCTTAGCGAAGTGCTGATCATCGCTGCCGGGCTATCGACGCAGGATCCGCGCGAGCGGCCGCAGGAGCGCCAGCAGGCGGCCGACGAAAAGCACAAGCTGTTCGCCGACGAGAAATCGGAATTCCTCGGTTGGGTGAAGCTGTGGGGGTGGCTCAAGCAGGCGGTCGACCACAAAAAGTCGAACAAATCGCTGGTCGATACCTGCCACGCCCATTTCCTCTCCTACCTGCGCCTGCGCGAGTGGCGCGAGGTGCATGGCCAGCTGCACGCCATGGTCACCGAGCTGGGCTGGAAGGAAAACGACATCCCCGGCACCTACGACGCCGTCCACATGGCGCTGCTCTCCGGCCTGCTCGGCAACATCGGCTGCAAGTCCGACGAATCGGGCTACTACCTCGGGGCGCGCGGCATCCGCTACCTGATCCACCCCTCGTCGCCGCTGCAGAAAAAGGCCGGCAAGTGGATCATGGCGGCCGAGATCACCGAGACGACGCGGCTGTTCGGCCGCTGTGTGGCTCGCATCGAGGATGGCTGGATCGAGAAAGTGGGCGCTCACGTCATCAAGCGCCAGTACTTCGACCCGCATTGGGAAAAGAAGGCGATGCAGGTTGCCGGTTGGGAGCGTACGACGCTCTACGGCATCGTGATCAACCCGAAGCGGCGCATCCATTACGGGCCGCTGGCGCCGGCCGAGGCGCGCGAGATTTTCATCCGCCAGGGCCTGGTCGCCGAGGAAATCGACGAGAGTTTCGCCAAACGCTGGCCCTTCTTTCAGCACAACCAGAAGCAGATCCGCGACATCGAGAAGATCGAGCACAAGCAGCGCCGGCAGGACGTGCTGGTCGATGACGAGCTGATCTACGCCTTCTACGACTCGATCATTCCCGAAGGCATCCACAACGGTGCCACCTTCGACCACTGGCGCAAGACGGCCGAGCAGGAAAACCCGAAGCTACTCTTCCTGGCCAAGGACGACCTGATGCGCCATTCGGCGGCCGGCGTGACCACCGAAGCCTTCCCGCATCACCTCAAGGTCGGCGGCGTCGAATATGCGCTGAGCTACCACTTCGAGCCGGGTTCGCCGAAGGACGGCGTGACGCTGACCCTGCCGCTGGCGCAACTCAACCAGATTCCGGCCGCCCGCATGGAATGGCTGGTGCCCGGGCTGTTGAAGGAAAAGCTGGTGCAGCTGATCAAGACGCTGCCACAGAAAATCCGCGCCAAGCTGGTGCCGGTGCCGGAGTTCGTCGACGAGTTCATCGCCGCCACGGCCGGCAACGACAAGAAAATGAACCAGGGGCTGATCCCGCCGCTGATCGACTACATCCTCGAAGCGCGTGGCCTGAATGCGCGCGGCTGGGCGGTGACCCCCGACGCCTTCCGCCCCGATGTGCTGCCGCCGCATTTCTCGATGAACTACAAGCTGATCGACGAACATGGCCGGCAGCTGGACATGAACCGCAGCCTGGTCGCGCTGCGTGGCGAGTGGGGCAAGGAAGCGAAAGAAGAATTCGCCGAACTGCACGAAACGCCGTCCGAATACACGCAACTGACCGACTGGACCTTCGGCGAGCTGCCGGAACTGATGGAAGTGCCGGTCGGCAAGCAAACGGTGCTCGGCTACCCGGCGCTGGTCGACGACGGCGAAACGGTCAGCCTGAAGGTCTTCGATTCGGCCGAGGAAGCGGCCGACACCCACCGCAAGGGCCTGGCCCGGTTGTTCATGCTGCAGTTCCGCGAGCAGGTGAAGTACTTCGACAAGAACGTGCCGGGCATGAGCCAGATGGGCATGCAGTTCATGGCGCTGGGCACGACCGACGAACTGAAGCGGCAGATCGTCGACCTGACCTTCGAGCGCGCCTGCCTGACCGAGCCGCTGCCGACCACGCCGGAAGCCTTCAAGGCGCGCTGTGCAGAAGCCAAGGCGCGGCTCGGGCTGATCATGCAGGAGGTTTGCCGGCTGGTCGGCACCGTGTTGACCGAGTGGCAGGCGGTGAGCAAGAAACTGCCGGCCTTCAAGGCGCAGGCGGCGGCGGTCGCCGACATCGAGGCGCAACTGAAGCGACTGGTGGGCAAGCGTTTCGTCGTCGACACGCCTTTCGAACGCTTGCAGCAGTTCCCGCGCTACCTGAAGGCGATTGTCGTCCGTCTCGACAAGCTGAAAGCCAACCCGTCGCGCGATGCGCAGTTGATGGCCGACTACGGCCCGCTGTGGACCAACTACGAGCGCCGCGCCATCCAGCTGGCGAAAATGGGCACGGTCGACCCGCAGGTCGAGCAGTTCCGCTGGCTGCTCGAGGAGTTGCGCGTCGGCCTCTTCGCGCAGGAATTGCGGACGCCGGTGCCGGTCTCCGTGAAACGCCTGGAAAAACAATGGGAGGGAATCAGGCATGGGTGATGTCGTTCTCGCGCTGATGCGCACGCTGGGCAGCTTGCGCAACGGCCGCATCTGGGTGCATGTGCTGGCGCCGGCGCTGATCTCGCTGGTACTGTGGATCGCCCTGGCGGTCTGGGGCCTCGGTCAGATGGTCAACTGGCTGCTCGGGCACCAGCCCCTGACGCTGCTCGTCGCCTGGGGCGTCGCCTGGCTGGCGACGATCCTTGCCTACATGGGGGCCTGGATGGCGATCTTCGCGCTCGCCTACCTTACCGCCTCGTTGCTCGCGGCGCTCATCGTCATGCCGCTGCTGCTCAAGCATCTGGCGGAAGCCGATTACGCCGACGTGGCGGCGATGGGCAAGGACAGCTTCGCGGCCGCTGCGGTCAACAGCCTGGGAGCGTCGATTCTGTTCGTCGCCGGCTGGCTGCTGACCCTGCCGCTGTGGATCATTCCCGGGCTCTCGCTGATCCTGCCGCTGCTGCTGATGGCCTGGTACAACCGGCGCACCTTCGCCTACGACGCGCTGTCGATGCATGCCAGCGAATCCGAATGGAAGGCGCTGCGCCCGCAAACCAAATGGCCGATGTTCATGCTCGGCCTGACCATGGCGCTGCTCGCCCACGTCCCGCTGCTGGGGCTGCTGGTGCCGGCGCTGGCGGCGCTATCATTCGTTCATTTCGGGCTGGAGGCGCTGCGCCGTTCGCGCGGCGGCGCCGTCGTCACCATCGAGGGAGAAGGACCATGAGCCGCAGCTTCGGCGCCATCATCATCGGCGACGAAATTCTGTCCGGCAAGCGCCAGGACAAGCATTTCGCCAAGATCGCCGAACTGCTCGCCGCGCGCGGCCTGCGCCTGTCCTGGGTCGAATACCTGGGCGACGACCGCCGGCGCCTGAGCGAAACCTTCCGGCGCACGATGGCGGCCGGCGACGTCGTCTTTTCCTGCGGCGGCATCGGCAACACGCCCGACGACCACACCCGGCAGGCCGTCGCCGCGGCGCTCGGCGTCGAACTCGAACTCCACCCGGAAGCCTACGAGGAGCTGAAGATCCGCTTCGCCGGCGAGGAGATCACCGACCAGCGCCGGCTGCTGGTCACCTTTCCGGCCGGCGTGCGGATGATCCCCAACCCGTTCAACCGGATCGCCGGCTTCATGGTCAACGACCATTACTTCGTACCCGGCTTTCCGCAGATGGCGCATCCGATGATCGAATGGGCGCTCGATACCTTCTACCGCAACGAGTTCCAGCCGGTCGCCGGCAAGGTCGAGAAGGCCTTCCTGCTGACCGGCCCGACCGCCTACGAAAGCGCCCTGCTCGACCTGATGGACCGCATCGTCAGGAACTACCCGACGCTGCGCCTGTTTTCGCTGCCCTCGCTGGTCGGCAAGGAACGCAGGCACCTCGAACTCGGGGTCGAGGGTGAGCCGGCGCTGGTTGACCTGGCCATGGCGGAAATCCGCCAGGAGGTCGAAAAGCGCGGCATCGCCTGGACCTGGCGGCCCTAGCCGGCAGCTGCGGTCGACGTAAAAAAACCCGCGAAATTCGCGGGTTCTTTCTTGCCACCTGCAGCGACCGGGATTACTTGGTCTTCTTGGCGGCCGTGACGGCCTTGCCGGTGGCCGAGGAAGCGGCCTTGATGTTGGCTTCGGCGACGTCGGACAGCTGCTTGGCCATCGAGGTCATGTTGTCGAAAGCCTTGGTCGATGCGTTGAGCATGGACTGCATGGTCGCCGCGAACACGTCGCCACCGACCGGAGCCGAGCCCTTGGCCTGCTCGACGGCGCTGGCAGCGCTCTTGGTAAAGCTGCTGTACTGGCTTTCCATGACCGAAGTGACTTCCTTCTGCATGCTGCTGACCAGGTCATAGACGCTGCGGGAATAATCCATCAGCTTGTCGACGTTCGGCTTGGCCAGTTCGCTGTTCAGCTTGGCGACGTCGTTGGCATCCTTGGCACTCAAAAGCTGCTGGGCGTTGGCGACCGTATTATTGAAAAACTCGCGCGAGGCAGCCATGTTGAGGGCGGTCAGGCGCTCGACGCCGTTGAAAGCGGTGCGCAGCAGAGCCATCATCACTTCGGCGTTGGCCTTCTGGGCGGCAGCCAGTTGTTCCATGTTCGGTTTGCTCATCATCTTCTCCAGTCTGGTTTTTGGGTGTGGATGAAACAAGGCCCCCGCGGTAGCGGAGGCCCTTTACTGCTGATTACTTCTTCTTGCCGGTGGCGGCGGTCGCGCCGACAGCCTTGACGGTGGCGTTGGTCGCGGCGGCAACGTTGGCTTCGGCGATCTCGGCAACCTGCTTGGCAGCCTTGTTCATGTTGTCGAAGGCGGAGGTCGCGGCAGCGATGGCGCTCTTGACGGCAGCGACGGCAACGTCGGAACCGGCCGGAGCGGACTTGGCAGCCTTGTCGAGCAGGCCGGCGACGGTCTTCTGGAAGTCGGCGAACTGGGCTTCGATCATCTTGGACAGCTCTTCCTGGGTCTGAGCGGAGATCTCATACACGGAACGGGAGTAGGCAACGGCCTTCTCGACGTTCGGCTGGGCCAGAGAAGCCTGGATGGACAGGGCTTCCTGGACGTCCTTGGCACCCATCAGGGCCTTGGCGCCGGAAACGGAATCTTCCATCACGGAACGGGCGGTGTTCAGGTTCAGGGCGGCGATGCGCTCGGCGGAAGCCAGGGCGGTGTTGGCCACGGACAGCAGGGAGTCGACGGTAGCCTTGTTGGCGGCAGCGAATTGCTCAGGGGTGGTAAACATAGTGGAATCTCCTAAATTGAAAGTTAATGCAAAACTGGATCAACCGTTGCAGCGCCCACATCGATTTGTTGCACTGCACCATGCGCACCATTATAGGGATCGCATTCCGAATGTCAAGCAGTTTTGTGCACTGCACCAATTTATTTTTGGGTTATTCAAATCAGCAACTTATACTCATTCCCGAGACGCTTGAGCGCGCACCATTGTGCGCCGTAACCCGGCAAAAATCCATCACTTTCCGGGAGGCGAAGACGTCGTTCCGGCAGATGGCTTGAGCTCCAGGCGCTGGCCGCCATCGGCCGGCTGATCGCCCTGCGCGGTCTTGTTCTTCGGCTGGATGATCGCCCGCACCCGCGCCGGCTGGCCCTTCGCATCGTTGCTCTTGCCGGCCGTCACCAGATACTTTTCGCTGATCGCGTCGTACCAGATGTAGTCACCCCTGACCTGATCCTCGCCGCTCTTGACCCAGGCCCGGTGGAAGAGCTCGGCGACTTCGGTATTGGTGTTGTACTCGATGCGCTCCGCTTCGCCTTCGATGTATTCCTCGCGCCCCTCGCGCTTCTGCCGGATGCGCGCCAGGCCATCCTTGCCCCCCGTCGCCACGCCCTTCTGGAAGCCGTAGCGGTCCTCGGTGACGACCACGCGGTCGGCCTTGAGCACCATCGTCCCCTTGATCAGGACGACGTCGCCTTCGAGAATCTGGATCTTCTTGGCATCGTCGATCGAGATGCGGTTGGCCTCCAGCTGCAGCGGCTTGTCGCGGTCGGCCCGTTCGGCGAACGCGGGCAGGCTCAGGGAGGCGAGGAGCAACAGGAAGACGGGACGGAGGTTCATTTTTTTGCTCGGCGTGGATAGGACAGGCCGGTGACCTGTGATTGCAGCTCGAAGGTTGAGGTGTTGTTGTCCAGATGCATGCCGACCCCCTTGACCCAGGATTTGTCCTCGGTGATCACCACCGGACTCTGGGTGAAGGCGATGCCGTCGTCGGGCCGGACGGTCAGGTCGGGCATGCGGGCGACCAGTTCGGGACGCTCCGCCGTCGCAGCCCGGGCGGCCTTGACGTCGTCCCACAGGAAGATCGTCTGGCCCTTGCTGCTGACCTTGGCGTTCTTGCCAGACAGCGTCAATGCCGGGGCGTTCGGCCGGTAGTGGATGAGCGTCGGCGATGTCAGTTGCGACGTATCGTCGTCGGGAAAATGCGTCAGGTAGGGCGCCGTCAGGCGGTACTTGACCCGCCCCTGTTCGTCGAACTGGCGTACCAGGAAATTTTCCGCGATGGCGTCCGGATCGTGGCGCAGCTTTCCGTCCTGCACGGTCTCGACCGGCGCCACCGCCCGTTGCAGCCAGAAGCTGAGCCCCGCCAACAGGGCGAGCAGGACGATGACGAAGAGCTGGCTCGACCCGTATCTCATCGTGGCTCGAGATAATCCGCGAACAGGCCGTCGAGGCGTCCCTGGGCGGCGAGGATGAATTCGGCCGCCTCGCGGACCGCGCCATGGCCGCCGGCGGCGTCGGTCACCGCATGGGCGCGCTCGCGGACCAGCGGCCGCGCATTGGCCGGCGCGATCGCCAGCCCGCACTGCGCCATCACCCGCAGATCGATCAGGTCGTCGCCCATGAAGGCGCAATCCGCCCAGTGCAGGTCGAGCCTGGCCAGCAGTTCGCCGACCGTCGCCTGCTTGTCGCCGACGCCCTGGAAGACGTAGGCGATGCCGAGATCGGCGGCGCGAGCGGCAACGACGCCCGACGTGCGCCCGGTGACGATCGCCAGCTCGATGCCGGCGCGCTGCAGGAGCTTCAGCCCGAGGCCGTCCTGGACGTTGAAGGTCTTCATCTCGCGGCCGTCGTCGGTATAGTGCAGACCGCCGTCGGTCATCACGCCGTCGATGTCGAAGGCAATCAGCCTGATGCGGCTGGCGCGGGTCCGGGTATCCATCAGATCACCTTGGCCGTGAACAGGTCGTGCATGTTGAGGGCACCGAGCAACCGGCCGTCCGGTCCGGTCACCAGCAGGGCGTTGATCCGGTAGCGCTCCATCATTTCCACCGCCTCGACCGCCAGGCGCTCGGGAGCGATCGTCCGCGGACCGGCGTGCATGACGCTGGCGATGGACGCGGACTGCAGGTCGACGCGCTTCTCGAAGGCGCGGCGCAGGTCGCCGTCAGTGAAGATGCCGAGCACCCGCCCGGCGTCGTCGACGATCGCCACGAGGCCGAGGCCGCCGCGCGACATGGCGAGGATGGCATCGGTCACCCCGGCCTGCGGCGCGACGGTCGGCACGCTGTCGCCGGCGCGCATGACATCGCTGACATGCGTCAGCAGGCGCCGGCCGAGCGAGCCGCCCGGGTGAGAGCGGGCGAAATCGTCCGGCCCGAAGCCGCGCGCATCGAGCAGCGCGACGGCGAGGGCATCGCCGAGGGCCAGCGCTGCCGTCGTGCTGGCGGTCGGCGCCAGGTTGTGCGGGCAGGCCTCCTGGGCGACGCCGGCATCGAGGTGCACATCGGCCTCGCGCGCCAGCGTCGAGGAGGCGACGCCGGTCATGGCGATCAGCCGCGCCCCCTGCCGCTTGACCAGCGGCACGATGCGCAGCAGCTCTTCCGATTCGCCGGAATTCGACAGCGCGAGAAGCACGTCGTCGCGGGTGATCATGCCGAGGTCGCCGTGGCTGGCTTCGGCCGGGTGCACGAAATAGGCAGGTGTGCCGGTGCTGGCCATGGTCGCCGCGATCTTGCGCGCCACATGCCCGGATTTGCCCATCCCGCTGACGATCAGGCGACCGTGGCAACCGAGGATCAGCTCGACCGCCGCCACGAAGTCGCCGTTTATCCGTGCCACCAGCGCGTCGACCGCAGCAGCCTCGATGCTCAGCGTCTGGCGGCCCAGCGCCAGCGCGCGTTCAGGCGAGAATTGATGGGAGGCGGAGCTTGGGCTCATGGGCGGGCTGCGGTTATGATGCCCCAAGTATACCTGACTTAGCGAAACGGCCTTGAGCGCGCTCTCCCTCGTTCTCCTGCTTCTTGGCGCCTCGGTGCTCGCGGTGGTGATCTTCCGTCGCTTCAACCTGCCGCCGGTCCTCGGCTACCTGCTGGTCGGTAGCGTCATCGGACCGCATGCGCTGAACCTGATGCACGACGTGCATCGCGCCGAATATCTCGCCGAGTTCGGCGTCGTCTTCCTGATGTTCTCGATCGGCCTCGAGTTTTCGCTGCCCAAGCTTTACGCCATGAAGCGCATCGTCTTCGGGCTCGGCCTGTTGCAGGTCGTCGTCAGCATGGCGCTGATCACCGGCCTCGCCATGCTGTTCGGCATCAGCTGGCAACTGGGTATCGCCCTCGGCGGCGTGTTCGCCATGTCGTCGACGGCGGTGCTCACCAAGTTGCTGGCCGAGCGCATGCAGCTCGATTCGGTGCACGGACGCGAGATCATGGGCGTCCTGCTGTTCCAGGACCTGGCGGTGGTGCCGCTGCTGGTGCTGATCCCCTCGTTGACCCAACCGCCGGAAAAACTGGCGATGCTGCTCGGCATCGCGCTGGTCAAGGCCGTCGTCGCCCTTGCCGTGATCCTCGTCTTCGGCCAGCGGCTGATGCGCAAGTGGTTCCATTTCGTCGCCCGCGCCAAGTCCTCGGAGGTGTTCATCCTCAACGTGCTGCTGATCACGCTGAGCCTCGCCACGCTGACCGAACTGGCCGGCCTGTCGCTGGCGCTGGGGGCCTTCGTCGCCGGCATGCTGATTTCCGAAACCGAGTACCGCCTGCAGGTGGAGGAGGACATCAAGCCCTTCCGCGACGTACTGATGGGCCTCTTCTTCGTGACCATCGGCGTCAAGCTCGACCTCCACATCCTGGTCGGTCTCTGGTGGCAGGTGCTGCTGGCCCTCGGCGGCCTGCTGCTAGTCAAGAGCGCGGTCGTCGGCCTGCTCTCGTGGCGCCTCGGGTCGACGCCGGGCAACGCCATCCGCTCGGCGCTCTGGCTGTGCGCCGGCGGCGAGTTCGGCTTCGTCCTGCTCGGCGAAATCACCCGCATGCCGAAAGCCATCGAGCAGGTGGCGCTAACCGCCCTCGTCCTTTCCATGCTGATCGCGCCCTTCATCGTGCAGTACAGCGAGAAGCTGGTCATGCGCTTCGTCGCCGGCGAATGGCTGCTGCGTTCGATGCAATTGACGCAGATCGCCGCCCAGTCGATGGGTACCGAAAAGCACGCGATCCTCTGCGGCTTCGGGCGCAACGGTCAATACCTGGCGCGTTTTCTCGCCCAGGAGGGAATCAACTACATCGCCCTCGACCTTGACCCGGATCGCGTGCGCGAAGCTGCCGCCGGCGGCGAAACCGTCGTCTTCGGCGATGCCGGGCGCAAGGAAGCGCTGATCGCGGCCGGCCTGATGCGCGCCAGCGTCGCCATCGTGACGGTCAGCGACACGCCGCTCGCCGAGAAGATACTCTTCCACATCCAGGCCCTGCGCCCGGAGATCCCGGTTATCGTCCGCACGGCGGACGAACGCGACATCGCGCGCCTGTCACGCGCCGGCGCCACCGAAGTCGTTCCCGAGGCGCTTGAAGCCAGCCTGATGCTGGCATCGCACGCGCTCGTCCTGCTCGGCATCCCGCTCAATCGCGTGCTGAAGCGCATCCGCCAGACACGCTCGCAACGCTACAGCCTGTTGCGCGGCTTCTACCGCGGCGCCAGCGACCACGACCTCGACGAAGCCGACGACCATCACCAGCCGCGCCTGCACTCGGTGCTCCTTGGCCCCGGCTCGGGATCCATCGGGCGCACCCTCGACCAACTCAACCTCGATCAACTGGGCTGCGAAGTCAGCGCCATTCGTCGCCGCGGCATCCGCGCCGTCGAACCCGCCCCGGAAACGCGGCTCGAGGAAGGCGACGTCGTCGTCGTTCTCGGCAATCCGGAAGCGATATCTGCGGCCGAGGAAAGACTGCTGCAAAAATGAAAAAAGCCCGCCGAGGCGGGCTTGAAATGGATTCCCTGCTGATCAGAGCGATTTGCAGACCACATACACGGTGCTGCCATCATCGACATAGGCGACGTTAGCGGCGAGCGCAGTGTCCAGAGCTGCGGGATTGTTCGTCCCACGCACCTGACCGGTTCCGGGCCTGCCGTCATCGAACTGGGAATCGATCGCACTGGCGATCTTGCCCAGCAGGTTCGTCGAGCAAATGGTCAGCCCGGCCAGACCGAGGGCGCCATTCTGGGCCTGAAGTATACCGCCGCCTGCATTCTGCGGAGAGAGGACGCTGGCCGAATCCCCACCGACGAAGCCGGCGAGGCGCAGATGCTGCCAGAAGCGGCAATTTTCCAGACCGGCATTGCCAGCAGCGGAGCAATCGATCACCGCCGCCACGCCGTTGGCGCCGACCGCACCGTTCCCATTGCCGGAGACGGTGGCCGGATTGAGCCAGCGCCCGGCAGCCTGATCGTCATCGCCAGGGAATTTCTTGAAACGGTCCTGGTAGCCATAGACCGCCGCCGACATGCCGGTCAGGTCATTGGCGACGTTCTTGATCTTGGCCTGGGTGATCAGTTCCTGCCCCTTCAGCACGCCGCCGAGCAACAGGCCGATAATTACCAGTACGATGGCGATTTCGACGAGGGTAAAGCCGCCTTGGTTGTTTTTCATGTCATTCTCCGGTTGAATCTGTCTGGCTTACCCTCCGCAAGGTCCGTGCCAACCAAAAATACCCAAAAATTGCCCCTGCAGCCCCGAAAACACCTTTGCAACCTGTCGAAATATCGACAGTTGTCGAAAACATGAACACCACCGACACTCCCATCTCCCTCCCCTGGTGGTCGCGCCGCCCGCATTTTCTGCTTGCCGGCCACCTCCTGCTGCTGCACGCCCTGGCCTTCGGCGGCTGGAAGCTGCCGGACGTGCGCATCCTGTGGTTCGTCGCGCTCGGCCTGTTCCTGATCTGGCAGCCGTTCGTCGCCGGCGAGCGGCGGATGAACCTGCGCCAGGGCGGCGTGGTGCTCGGCATCGCGCTGGCCTCGACGTGGCTGCTCGGCCCCTGGCTGATGCTGATCTGGTGCGGCGCGCTGGCGGCTGTGATCGGCGGCCGGGTGCTGTGGACCAGCCAGCGCATTGAACGGGCCGGCTACCTCCTCGCCTTCGGCTACCTGGTCTGCCTGATCATTTTCGGCGTCGTCCCGGAAATCTCCCCGACCGTCGTCCTCGCCCCGCTGCCGCGCGACGCCATCGCCCGCTACATGCCGGTCCTGCTCCTCGTCCTGCTGCTCTTCCCGGCGCACCCGCTGCGCCGCCAGGCCGGCGACGCCTTCGACCTGTTCTACGGCATGCTGGTCTTCCTCGCCCTCGCCGTCTTCGTGCTCGGCGCCCTCGCCTTCACGCTGGTCGGCGGCGTCAGCTATGTCGAGGCGCTGGCCAAGACGTCGCTGACCATCGCGGCGGCGCTGCTGGTGCTGGCATGGGCATGGAACCCGCGCGGCGGCTTTTCGGGCGTCGGCTCAGCGCTCTCGCGCTACCTGCTGTCGGTCGGCCTGCCGCTGGAACAATGGCTGATCCATCTCGCCGAGACCAGCGAGCGCGAGACGCACCCAGTGCGGTTTCTGGCGGCAGCGCTCGAGCAGCTTGATCGCATGCCCTGGGTCGTTGGCTGCCGCTGGCAGGCTGGCGCCGAAACCGGCGAATTCGGTACGCCCTCCGCCCACAGCCAGGACTATCGCCGCAACGACGTCGCCCTCACCGTCTTTTTCCGTTACGCCCCGTCACCCGCCATGTGCTGGCACGTGGAATGGCTGCTGCGCCTGGCCACCGAGTTCTACCTGGTCAAGTTCCAGACGCACGAACTGCAGCGCATGGGCTACCTGCAGGCGGTCTATGAAACCGGCGCCCGCGTCACGCACGACGTCAAGAACCTGCTGCAGTCACTGCAGACCCTGTGCTACGCGGCAGCCCAGCCCGGTGACCCAGCCGCCGTCGCGCAACTGCTGGCGCGCCAGTTGCCGCAGATCGCCGAGCGCCTCAAATCCACCCTCGACAAGCTGCAGCGCCCGCAGACCGAGGACACCCGGACGATTTCCGCGGCTGCATGGTGGGATCGCCTGCAGGAACGCCACGCCGGCGACAGCCTCACCTGGGAGGAGGAACTCCACGGCGACGCCGAGCTGCCGAGCGCCCTGTTCGACAGCATCGCCGAAAACCTGCTGCAGAACGCGCTGACCAAGCGCCAGCGCGAGAGCGGCCTCGAAATATCGGTCAAACTGGCGGTCGACCGCAACCGTGCCCGATTCAGCGTGCACGACAACGGTCAGCCGGTCGCTCCGGGTCTGGTCGAGTCGCTGCTGCAGGCCCCCGTCCAGTCCGCCTACGGACTGGGCATCGGCCTCTACCACGCGGCACGGCAGGCCGAGGAAACGGGTTATTCGCTTCGCCTGGCCGAGAACCAGCCGGGCGCGGTGTGCTTCACGCTGACGCCGCGGAGCTGACTGCGGCGACCGGCGACGGGTCGGCGCGCGGCCCGAGCAGGCAATAGACCGGGGTGTTGCCCTTGCCCTTCAGGTGGATGATCTGCGGTGCCTTGAACTCGAAGCACTCCGCCAGCCGCCGATAGGTCGTCTCGTCCACGTGGACCATGCCCGGTACCCCTTCGCTGGTGATGCGGCTGGCCAGATTGACGGTATCGCCCCACAGGTCGTAGATGAATTTCTTCTTGCCGACGACGCCGGCCACCACGGGCCCGGTGCCGATGCCGATGCGCACTTCAAGGTGCAGGCTATTGACCTCGAAGTCGGTACGCAGCAAGTCGCGCATGGCGAGCGCCAGCTCGGCGATCGCCTGCGTGTAGCCGCCCTGCTCGTTGTTCAGCCCGCCGGCCACCATGTAGGCGTCGCCGATGGTCTTGATCTTTTCCATGCCGAACTGTTCGGCCAGCTCGTCGAAGGAGGAAAATATGCGGTTGAGCATGGCGAAGACCTGCTGCGGCGACATGCCCTCGGCCAGCTTGGTGAAATTGACGATGTCTACGAACATCACCGTCACGTCGGCGAAGCCGTCGGCGATGGTCTGCTTCTCGTACTTCAGGCGTTCGGCGATCGGGCCGGGCAGGATGTTGAGCAACAGGCGCTCGGAGCGCTCCTGCTCGTCCTGCAACAGGCGGTGCGTCTCCTCCAGGCTGGCCTGGGCCTTGGCCTTCTCCTGCGTCGAATAGCGCAGCAACAGATAGACGATGGTCGACACCGCGGCGAAATTGAGCGCGAAGAAGAAGACGCTGACGCGAATCGGCACGCGCGACGCGGTGGCCGCAAAACTGTCGGCCAGGAAGTAGTCGAAGAAGCCGGAGAGCGCGGTCAGAAAGAGGTAGGCGAAGAACCATGCGGCGGATTCGCGCACGCCAAAGAACAGCACGGCGCCGATCGGCGCCAGCAGGCCCCACAGGCTGATGCCGCTGGCCGTGATGAAGTTGCCGATGCTCCACTGCACGACGAAAGGCATGAAGAGAAACAACGCCAGCTGCGAATAGCGAAAGAAGCTGAAGTTGCCGCTCTTGAGGAAGAACACCAGGTTGGAAACCAGCAGCAGCTGGAAAACGAACGGCGCCGTGGACGAAAATTGCGGCCCCATCTGCCAGTAGAGGAAAAGCCACAGCATCGACCCGAGCGAGACGAGACCGGTGGCGAAGATCAGCAGCGATTTCTTCAGGCGTGTTTCGGCGTCGTCATCCGGGTTGAAACCCGCGGTACTGAGCGCGCGAAACAAGGTAGGCTGAGGCTGGTTCATGGCATCCCTGCCGTCGGAACGACGGTACGCAATCAGTTTGGCAGTCGTCAACGGCGCCGTCAATAAGCCGCCGACATGACCGGGAGGTCAGGAAAACAGGCGCGCCAGCTCTTCGCCGGGCGACGGGGCGCGCATGAAGGCCTCGCCGACCAGGAAGGTTTCGACCTGGTTGGCGCGCATCAGCGCCACGTCTTCCGGCTTCAGGATACCGCTTTCGGCAACCACGATGCGCTCGGCCGGGATGCGTGGCAGCAGGTCGAGCGTCGTCTGCAGCGTGACCTCGAAGGTGCGCAGGTTGCGGTTGTTGATGCCGAGCAGCGGCGTCTGCAACTGTAGCGCGACATCGAGTTCCTCGCCGTCATGGACCTCGACCAGCACTGCCATGCCGTAGCCATGCGCCTGCGCTTCCAGCGCCTGCATTTCAGCGAGCGACAGGCAGGCGGCGATGAGCAGGATGCAGTCGGCGCCCATCGCCCGCGCCTCGGCGACCTGGTAAGCATCGACCATGAAGTCCTTGCGTAGCACCGGCAGTTCGCATGCGGCGCGGGCGGCCTGCAAGTAGTCCGGGCAGCCCTGGAAATACTGGCGGTCGGTCAGCACCGACAGGCAGGCAGCACCGTGCGCGGCATAGCTGCGGGCGATTTCGGCCGGCTGGAAGTCGGGGCGGATGACGCCTTTCGACGGGCTCGCCTTCTTGATTTCGGCAATGACGGCCGGCCGACCGCAACCGATCTTGCGGCGGATGGCGCCGACGAAATCGCGCGGCGCCGGCTGGGTCGCGGCTTCGGCCTCGACGGCGGCGAGCGGCTTGACGGCTTGTGCGGCAGCGATTTCCTCGCGCTTGGTGGCGACGATCCGGTCGAGAATGTCGGCCATTACTTCGCCAGCCGCTGCGTGCATTCGACGAACTGCGCCAGCTTGGCGCGCGCGGCGCCGCTGGCAATGGCTTCGCGCGCCCGGACGATGCCGTCGCCGATGCTGGCGGCGACGTTGGCGACGTAGAGCGCGGCGCCGGCGTTCAGGCAGACGATCTCGCGCGCGGCGCCCGGCTTGTTGTCGAGGGCGCCGAGCAGCATGGCCTTCGACTCCTCGGCGCTGCCGACGCGCAGGTTGCGCAGCGACAGCATCTGCAGGCCGAAGTCCTCGGGATGCACCTCGTATTCGCGCACCTCGCCATCCTTCAGCTCACCGACCAGGGTCGCCGCGCCGAGCGAGATCTCGTCGAGGTTGTCCTTGCCGTGCACGACCAGCACGCGCTCGGCGCCGAGGCGCTGCATGACGCGGACCTGGATGCCGACAAGATCGGGATGGAAGACGCCCATCAGCGTGTTCGGCGCGCTCGCCGGGTTGGTCAGCGGTCCGAGGATGTTGAAGATGGTGCGCACCCCCATTTCACGGCGCACCGGCGCGACGTGCTTCATCGCGCTGTGATGGCTCGGCGCGAACATGAAGCCGATGCCGGTTTCGGCGATGCAGGCGGCGACCTGTTCCGGCGACAGCATGATGTTGGCGCCGAGCGCTTCCAGCACGTCGGCGCTGCCCGAACTCGACGACACGCTGCGCCCGCCGTGCTTGGCCACCTTGGCGCCGGCGGCCGCGGCGACGAAGATCGAGGTGGTCGAGATGTTGAAGCTGTGCGCCGAATCGCCGCCGGTGCCGACGATGTCGACGAAACGGTTGTCGTAAGGCACATCCACCTTGGTGGACAGCTCGCGCATGACGCTGGCGGCAGCGGCGATCTCGCCGATGGTTTCCTTCTTGACGCGCAACCCGGTGACGATGGCAGCGATCATGACCGGCGTCACTTCGCCGCCCATGATCTGGCGCATCAGCGAGACCATTTCGTCATGGAAAATTTCGCGGTGTTCGATGACACGCTGAAGGGCGGCTTGGGGGGTCATTTCTTGAATTCGTCCAGGAAGTTCTTGAGCAGGTCGTGACCGCGTTCGGTCAGGATGGATTCGGGGTGGAACTGCACGCCCTCGACGGCCAGCGTCTTGTGGCGGACGCCCATGATCTCGCCGTCGTCGGTCCAGGCGGTGATGTCGAGGCAGTCGGGCAGTGTCTCGCGCTCGATGGCCAGCGAGTGGTAGCGGGTACAGGTCAGCGGGTTGGGCAGGCCCTTGAAGACGCCGACATCCTTGTGGCGCACCGGCGACACCTTGCCGTGCATCAGTTGCTTGGCGTGCACGATCCTGCCGCCGAAGGCTTCGCCGATCGCCTGGTGGCCGAGGCAGACGCCAAGCAGCGGAATCTTGCCGGCGAACTCGCGGATCGCCGCCAGCGAGATGCCGGCCTGAGCCGGGGCGCAGGGGCCGGGCGAAATCACCAGATACTCGGGTTTGAGGCGGGCGATGTCGGCGACGCCGATGGCATCGTTGCGGTAAACCTGCACCTCCTGCCCCAACTCGCCGAAATACTGGACGATGTTGTAGGTGAAGCTGTCGTAATTGTCGATCATCAGCAGCATGCTGTTGATTCCTTGCCTGTTTCGTGAGCCCCTGATTCTACATTAAAGGCCCACTGCACAGCCGGGCGGGGGCTTTTCGATTAAAATGCCGCCTTTACCGCCGGATTCGCTTATGAACGCCGCCCATACCGTCCCGCCGCACGCGCTTTCCATCGTCGTCCCGTTCTACAACGAGGAAGACAACATCGCGCCGCTGGTCAAGCGCGTGCATGAAGCGTTGACCGGCTACGAGAATCCGTGGGAACTGGTGCTGGTCGACGACGGCAGCAGCGACGCGACGGTCGAGCGCGCCCTGCAGTCGGCGAAGGAATACGGCCCGCATGTGCGCATCGTCGAGCTGACGCGCAACTTCAAGCAGACCGCCGCCATGCAGGCCGGCATCGACGCGGCGCGCGGCGATGTGATCGTGACCATGGACGGCGACCTGCAGAACGACCCGATCGACATTCCGCGCATGGTCGCCCGCCTGTTGAACGAAGACCTCGACCTGGTCGCCGGCTGGCGCCAGAACCGCCAGGACGGCCTGGTGCTGCGCAAGATCCCCTCGAAGATCGCCAACAAGCTGATCGCCCGCATGACCGGCGTCAAGCTGCGCGACTACGGCTGCAGCCTCAAGGCCTTCCGCGGCGACGTCATCAAGCGCGTCCGCCTGTATGGTGAAATGCACCGCTTCATCCCGGCCTGGCTGGCCACCGTGACGACGCCGCGCCGCATCGCGCAGGAACCGACGACGCACCACGCGCGCACTGCCGGCGTCTCCAAGTACGGCATCTCGCGCACCTTCCGCGTCATCCTCGACCTCATCGCGGTGTTCTTCTTCATGCGCTTCCGTGCCCGCCCCGGGCATTTCTTCGGCAGCATCGGGCTGGCCCTGACCGCGCTTTCCGGCCTCGTGTTGGCCTGGCTGGCGTGGGTAAAGTTCGGCCTCGGCAATCCGATCGGCGGCCGCCCGGCGCTGATCGTCGGCATCGGCGGCCTGATCGCCGGCGTCCATTTCATCACCACCGGCGTGCTCGCCGAACTGCTCGCCCGCATCTACTTCGAGTCCGGCACCATCCGCTCCTATTCGGCGCGCCCGGAGACCCCGCTGGCCGCCGATGAAGGCTGGCACAGGCCGGCGTGACGGCTGTTGCGGTCGACGCCGGAATTTACGAGAAATCCGGCGGCAAGATCCTGCTCGGCCTGACGGCCCTCCTGCTCGCCTGGCGCTTCTGGGTCGTTCCGCGCATGGGCGTCACGCTCTACGTCGACGAGGCGCAATACTGGACCTGGGCGCAGCACCTCGACTGGGGCTATTTCTCCAAGCCACCCGGCGTCGCGGCGCTGATCGCCCTGTCCACCACGCTGTTCGGCGACGGCCTGCTCGGCGTCAAGGCGCTGGCCATGCTCTGCTACCCGCTCGCCGCCGCCGCCTGCTGGGCCATCGCCCGCCGCCTCTACGACGCGCGCGTCGCCTTCTGGTCGGCACTGGCCGTGCTGACCCTGCCGATCTTCGCCTGGCTCGGCCTCTTCGTCTCGACCGACGCCCTGCTCACCCTGTTCTGGGCGCTGGCGCTGTGGGCCTACCTGCGTGCGCTGGACAGCGACGCCTGGGGCGACTGGCTGCTGCTCGGCGCCATCTGCGGCCTCGGCCTGCTCTCCAAATACACGATGGCCGCCTGGCTGGGTGCCGCCTTCCTGCACCTGCTGGCCTTCCACCGCCGCCGCCTGGCATCGCCCAAACCGTGGCTGGCCACCGGGGTGGCGCTGCTCATCCTCGGACCGAACCTGGGGTGGAACGTCGCCCACGATTTCCCGACCCTGAAGCACACCGCTGACATCACCGTGAACCGCAAGGCCGGCGGCGGCCTGAAGGCGCTAGGCGAATTCTGGGCGGCGCAATGGGGCGCCTTCGGACCGGTGCTCGGCAGCGTTTTTTTCATCCTGCTCTTTCAGGTGCGCAAGAGCTGGTCCGACGAGCGCACGCGGCTCCTGCTGTGGTTCGCCCTGCCGCTGTGGGCGGTCGTCTCGGCGCAGGCCTTCAAGAGCACCGCCAACGCCAACTGGGCGGCGCCGGCCTTCGCGCCGGCCGCCATCGCTGTAGTCGCCTGGCTGCTGCAGCGCGGCAGGCAGCGGCTGCTGATCGCCGGCATCGCGCTCAACATCGCCCTGATCGGCGTCGCCTACCATTGGCCGCTGGTGCTTGCGGCGGTCGACGGCCAAAAACAGGCAAAAATGAATTTCTACGCCCGCGCCCAGGGCTGGGACGACCTCGGCCGGCAACTGACGCCGCTGCTGCAGGCCTACCCCGACGCCGTGCTGATCGCCGACAACCGCACCCTCCTCGCCCACATGCTCTACGAAGTGCGCGACCTGCGGCGACCGGCCGCCAGCTGGAACCCGGCCGGCATCGCCAGCGACCACTACAAACTGACCACCGACCTGCGCCCGTGGCTCGGCCGCGACGCCATCCTGATCCGCGAAGACCCGATCGACGAGGAGTTCACCCGCCGTTTCGCCAGCAGCGAACAACTCGCCGCGCTGCAGGCGCCGCTGCCGGGCGAACAGTCGCGCACCATGAACGTCTATCTGCTCCGTGACTTCAAGGGCTACTGAATTTCGCCTCGCGCTGCTCGCGTTCGGCCTGCTGGCCGTGCTCTTCGTCGCCTTCCCGCAGCTCGACCTGGCGGCCAGCGGCCTGTTCTACCGGGGTGACGGGCAGTGGCTGCTGAACAACGAATCGTGGTGGCTGAAAATCCCCTACCGCGGCCTGCCGCGCGTCGGCCAGGGGTTGCTGGTCGTGCTGCTGGCGCTCCTGCTGCTCAGCTTCTGGCACCGTTTCCCCGGGCTCAAGGCGCGCCGCGCGGTGATCGGCTTCATGCTCGCCGGCGGGCTGCTTGGCCCGATCCTGCTGGTCGACGCGACGCTGAAGGAACATTCGGGGCGGACGCGCCCGGTCAATACGGTGAATTTCGGCGGCAGCAAGCAGTTCACGCCGGCCTTCATCCCGGCCGACCAGTGCGCCAAGAACTGCTCCTTCGTCAGCGGCCACGTCGCCACCGCCTCCTTCATCATGGCCTTCGGCTGGCTCGGCGCGCCGGCCGTGCGCCGCCGCTGGCTGCTCGCCAGCATCGCCTTCGGCGGCCTCTTCGCGCTGGTGCGCATGGTGCCGGGCGGCCACTTCCTGTCCGACACCATCTTCGCCTGGTTCGCCACCTACTTCAGCCTGTGGGTCACCGAATGGCTGTTCCGCAAGGCAGGCTGGCTACCGACGGCGCAGCAAGCCTGAACCCCGGCCGATGGACATCATCCTGATCCACGGCATGGGGCGTACGCCGGCTTCCATGCTGATCCTGAAACGGCGTCTGGCAAAGCTGGGGTACGGCACGTACCTGTTCGGCTATGCGGCATGGGCCGAGAATCTGGACGGCGTCAGCGCCCGGGTGGTGCGCAAGATCGAGCAACAGGTCGGCTCGCTTCCTTACGCAGTCATCGGCCACTCGCTGGGCTCGGTGATCCTGCGCCGGGCGCTGGCCAAGCTGACGAATCCGCCGCGCCATACCTTTCTGCTGGCGCCGCCGATGCGCGCCTGCAAGGCGGCGCGGTTTTTCTCGCGCTACGGGCTCTACCGGGCGCTGACCGGCGAGATGGGCAGCCTGCTCGCCGACGAGGCGTTCATGCACAGCCTGCCGCTGCCGCCAAATACCGTCATCTATGCCGGCACCGCCGGTCCGCGCGCCCGCTGGCTGCCGTTCGGCAACCAGGCCAACGACGGCATCCTGACGCTCGACGAGGTCGCGAGCGAAAGCGGCGAGCGGGTCGAGGTCGCCGCAAGCCACACCTTCATCATGAATTCCCGCGCCGTCCTCGACGACATCGTGCGCCGGCTGGCAACGTCGCCATCAACAGCGACCCGCTGACGCCGATACCGGCGGCTCAGATCAGTCCGTACTTCTTCAGCTTGTCGTGCAGCGTCGTGCGCGCGACTTTCAACGCCTCGCTGGTGCGCGCCACGTTGCCCTGCTGGCGGGTGAATTCGGCGGCGATCAGCAGGCGCTCGTAGTTTTCCACGGTTTCGGTCAGCGACAGCGGCTCGCCACCCGCAGCCGGCGCGTCGCGGCCGATGCCGAGCGCATGGCATTCGGCGGCGTTGCGCAGTTCGCGGATGTTGCCCGGCCAGTCGAGCGCCATCAGCCGGCGCAGATGCTCCGGCGTCACCGCCGGCGGCGGCCGGTTGTAGCGCTTGGCCGCCTGCAGCAGGAATTCGTCGTAGAGCGCCGGGATGTCCTCGCGCCGCTCGCGCAGCGGCGGCAGCTCGATGCGCACGACGTTGAGCCGGTAATAGAGGTCGGCACGGAAGCGCCCCTGGTCGGCGAGCACGCGAAGGTCTTCCTTGGTCGCGGCGATGACCCGGCACGACACGGGAATCTGCTGGTTCGAGCCGAGGCGCTCGATGACCCGTTCCTGCAGCACGCGCAGCAGCTTGATTTGCATGTTCATCGGCATCGACTCGACCTCGTCGAGGAACAGCGTGCCGCCGCTGGCGTACTCGATCTTGCCGATGCGCCGCTTCTGGGCGCCGGTGAAGGCGCCCGGCTCGTGGCCGAAGAGCTCGCTGTCGAGCAGGTTGTCGGCCATGCCACCGCAGTTGAGGGCGACGTAATTCTCCTGCTTGGCGCCCGAGAGGTCGTGCAGGCAGCGCGCGACCATCTCCTTGCCGGTACCGGTTTCGCCGAAGATCAGCACGTCGACCGCGGCACCGGCGACGTCGAGGATCAGCTGGCGGACTTTGGCCATCTGCGGCGAACGGCCGATCAACCTAGCTTCGAGATCGTCCCGGTAATCGAGGCGGCGGCGCAGGGCCTCGACTTCGAGGACCAGCTCCCGCTTTTCCAGCGCCCGCCGCACGACGTCGACCAGGTCGCCGGTCGAGAACGGCTTCTGCATGAAGTCGTAGGCGCCGCTGCGCATCGCCTCGACCGCCAGCGTCACGTCGCCGTGCCCGGTGATGATGATGACCGGCAGGTCGGGCGACAGCTGGCCGACCCAGCGCAGCAGGGCCATGCCGTCCATGCCCGGCAGCCGCATGTCGGTGACGACGATGCCGGCGTAGTCGGCGCTCAGCCGGCGCTGCGCCTCCTCGGCGGTGGCGACGGCGTCGACCGGGATGCCGGCCAGCTGCATGGCCTGCTCGCAGCCGAGGCGGACATGGGGGTCGTCCTCGACGAGCAGGACGGAAAGTGGGGGCGTCATGGCGGATCTTTTTCGGCAGGAGAAGTCGATGGCACGGGCGGCAACAGGATAACAAAACGCGCCCCGCCACCGGGGGCCGGACCGGCCAGCAGGTCGCCGCCGAAATCGCGCAGGATGTCGCGCGAAATGGTCAGCCCGAGGCCCAGGCCTTCGCCCGGCTGCTTGGTCGTGAAGAAAGGCTCGAACAAATGTTCGAGCGCCGCCTCTGTGAAGCCGGCACCGCTATCGCTGACGGCCAGGGCCACCTGCCCCGAACTGGCGCGCTCCACGGAAAACGTCAGCCGCCGTTCCGGCTCGTCGGCCATCGCGTCGATGGCGTTGCCGATCAGGTTGACCAGCACCTGCTGCAGGCGGTTGCGGTCGCACCAGGCGATCCAGGAATTGGCCGCGATTTGCCGGTCGACCACAATCGACTGCTTGCGCAGCCGCTGCTCGAAGAGGAACAGCGCGGCGTCGACCGCCTGCGCGACGTCGACCGCCGCCGGCACCGCCGGCGACTTGCGCGCGAAGGTCTTGAGCGGCCCGATGATGCCGCCCATCTGCTCGGACAGCTGGCCGACGATGGCGAGATTCTTTTCCGCCGTCGCTAGGTCGCCGCGCCGCATGAACTCGGCGGCGTTGGCCGACAGCGTGCGGATGGCGCCGAGCGGCTGGCTCAGCTCGTGCGTGATGCCGGTCGCCATCTGGCCGAGCACCGCCAGCTTGGCCGCCTGCACCAGTTCGTCCTGGGCGGCGCGCAGCGTCTGCTCGGCGCGCTGGCGCTCGCCGACTTCGCGCTGCAGGCGGGTCACCGCCTCGGAAAGGTCGGCGGTGCGTTCGGCGACGTTGCGCTCCAGCTCCTGATTGGCCCGCTCCAGCATCGCCCGCGCTTCCTCGCGCCCGCGCGCCAGCCGCCGGCGCTGGTTCAGGTAAAGCAGGCCGAGCAGCAGACAGCCGATGGCGGCGGTCGCCAGCGCGGCGTGCGTCGCCGCCTGCACGGCCACCGGCCGCAGGTCGGAGAAGACGACGATGCGCCACGCCGTCCCCGGCAGATTGCGCGACAGCGCCAGATAGGGGCGGGCGCCGGGCAGTGGATTCATGTCCTCGCGCAGATGCCTGGGCAGGCGGACGATGACGCCCTCGTCGGCGCCTTCGAGCGCGATGTCGAGGCTGACTGCACCGACCGGCTGGCCGGCGAACTGCTCGCGGCTGATCCGCGCCAGCGCTTCCCTGCCCGGCGCCTGCAGCGTCGCGTAGCGCCATTCCGGCGGCGAAGCGAGGAGGACGATGCCATTACGGTCGACGATCAGCGCCGGCGCTTCCTGGCCCAGCCAGCGCCGCTCGATCTCGCGCAGGCTGGACTTGACGACGGCGACGCCGATCACCTTCCACTCCTGCCGCTCGTCGCGGATCGGCAGCGCGAAGAAATAACCGGGCTCGTGGCGCACCTTGTCGACCGCGTAGTGGCGCGCCGGCGTGCCGCCAACCGCGCTGCGGAAAAAGGGCATGTAGGAGACGTCGGAGCCGAGCAGGTTGTCGGAAAAGATCCAGTCGCTCGACGCGACGACCTGGCCGCGGGTATCGAGCACGAAGATGGCCGGCCCGCCGAGATGGTCGTTGAGCTGCTGCAGGAAGCGGTTGGCTGCCGGCTGCAGCGTGTCCTGGCGCTCGGCCGGGGCGCGCAGCAGGGCCAGCACGTCAGGATTCAGCTCGACGGCACTGGGAATCGAGGCATGCCGCGTCACCTCGCTGTCGATGGCCGCGGCCAGGATGTCGAGCTGGTGGCTGGCCTCGGCCCGCATTTGGCGCAACCCGGCACGCTCCGAGGCGCGGTAGGCAAGCAGCCCGACCGCCAGCAGGAGCAGCAGCACCAGCGCGACCGCCAGCGGCCGATGCGGGCGGGGCAAGGCAACCGGGATCGTCTGGCGGGTTTCGGGCATGGTTTGGCGGCGGGGCGGACGGCGCATTGTAACCGCTGAAAATCGCCCCTTTTTGACGGTCGACCGCGTCAGTCCATCCGGCGCGGCGCGGTGAGCACCTCCGGGGCCAGCACAGCATCCAGCTCGGCGCGCCCCATCAGCCCCATCTCCTCGACCAGTTCGGCGACGCCGCGGCCGGTGCGCAGGGCTTCCTGGGCGACGCGGGTGGCGTTTTCGTAGCCGATGTGCGGGTTGAGCGCCGTCGCCAGGCCGGCGGAGGTGCGTACCCGATCGGCGAGCAGTTCGCGGTTGGCGGTGATGCCGCGCACGCAATGCGCGGTCAGCGTGCGGCAGCCGGCGGCCAGGTGCTCGATGCTCTTGAACAGGCTGTGGGCGATGATCGGCTCGAAGGCATTGAGCTGCAGCTGGCCGCCCTCGGCCGCCATGGTGATGGTTATGTCGTTGCCGATGACCTCGAAGGCGATCTGGTTGACCACTTCCGGGATCACCGGATTGACTTTGCCCGGCATGATCGACGAGCCGGCAGCGCGCGGCGGCAGGCGGATCTCGTTGAGCCCGGCCTGCGGGCCGGAAGACAGCAGGCGCAGGTCGTTGCAGGTCTTCGACAACTTGCAGGCGACGCGCTTCAGCACACCCGAAAGCTGGACGAAGGCACCGCAATCCTGGGTCGCCTCGATCAGGTTGGGCGCCGCTTCGAGCTCAAGGTCGGACAGGCGCGACAGGTGGGCGATGGCCAGCTTGGAGTAACGCATGTCGGTGTTGATGCCGGTGCCGATGGCGGTGGCGCCGAGGTTGATCTCGCGGATCAGGGCGATCGCCTCGCCGAGGCGCAGCTCGTCCTCGTGCAGCATCACCGCGTAGGTCGAGAATTCCTGGCCGAGGGTCATCGGCACGGCATCCTGCAGCTGGGTGCGGCCGATCTTCAGCACGTCCTTGAACTCCTCGGCCTTGGCGGCGAAGGCTTCACGCAGCCCGGCCATCGCCGAGAGCAGGGCGCGGATCGACAGGCAGGTGGCGACGCGCAGCGCCGTCGGGTAGACGTCGTTGGTGCTCTGCGACATGTTGACATGGTTGAGCGGATGCAGGTGCGCGTAGTCGCCCTTCTTGTGGCCGAGCAGTTCGAGCGCCCGGTTGGCGATCACCTCGTTGGCGTTCATGTTGGTCGAGGTGCCGGCGCCGCCCTGGATGACGTCGACGACGAACTCGCCGTGCAGCTTGCCGCCGGCGATTTCCTGGCAGGCGGCGACGATGGCGTCGGCGCGCGTCTTGTCGAGCTGGCCGAGCTCGGCATTGGCCAGCGCCGCCGCCTGCTTGGTCAGCGCCAGGGCGCGCACCAGTTCGGCGTAGCTACCGATCGCCTTGCCGGTGATCGGGTAGTTCTCGACGGCGCGCAGGGTGTGGATGCCCCAGTAGGCGGTGGCCGGCACTGGGGCGTCGCCCAGAAGGTCGTGCTCGTTGCGGTAGGTCATGCTGTCTCCTTGTTGAATACTCATGGTTGGCGTAGCCGGTCAGGTGCCGGCCACGAAACTGCGGGTGCCCGACGCGACGAACTGCACACCGATACAGATGAGCAGAAAGCCGGTCAGGCGGGTGATGACGTTGATGCCTTCGCTGCCCAGGCGGCGCGACACCCAGCGCGCGGAACGCAGGACCAGCCAGATCAACAGGCAGGTCGCGGCGATGCTGGCGACGGTGGCGGCATAGGCCAGCAGGCGGCGCAGGCCGCCCGAGAGCTCGGCAATTTCCGACGAGATGCCGATCACCGTCGCCAGCGCGCCCGGCCCGGCGATACCCGGCATCGCCAACGGGAAGAAGGCAAAGCTGCCGTCGCCGCCGATCAGCGCGGCATCGCTGCTGCCGAACAGCATGCGGTAGCCGATCAGGGCCACGGTCAGCCCGCCGGCGATGCGCAAGGCGCCGAAGGAAATACCGAACACCTCAAGGATGAAGACGCCGGCGAACAGCCCGACGGCCAGCAGCAGAAAGCCGTAGAAGCAGGCCCGCCGTGCCTCATGCGAGGAAGTCACGGCATCCAGATCGGCGGCCAGGGTCAGGAAGACGGGGATTTTCGAGAGCGGATTGGTGATCGTGCTCAGACTGATCAATCCGCCGAGAAAAAAGCTGATGGCCAGCCGGTTCAGGCTGTCGTCCATGGTCGGGTGCTTCCTGATGAGAGTCCGGATGATGCCCCTGCCGCGCCGCGAACGGTGAGGCCAGGGGCCGGATGAATCAATGGTGAAGGATCTTCGCCAGGAACTGCTGCGCCCGCTCCGAGCGCGGGTTGGCGAAGAAGGCCTCCTTGCTGTCGTCCTCGACGATGCGCCCCTGGTCCATGAAGATGACCCGGTTGGCGACGCGTTTGGCGAATCCCATTTCGTGTGTCACGCACATCATGGTCATGCCTTCACGCGCCAGTTCGGTCATCACGTCGAGCACTTCGTTGACCATTTCCGGGTCGAGGGCCGAGGTCGGTTCGTCGAACAGCATGCAGATCGGGTCCATCGCCAGCGCCCGGGCGATCGCCACGCGCTGCTGCTGGCCGCCGGACAGCTGGCCGGGGAACTTGTGGGCATGCGCCTTGAGGCCGACGCGGTCGAGCAGTTTGAGGCCCTTGTCCATCGCCTCCTCCTTGCCGCGCCCGAGCACCTTGGTCTGGGCGATGGTCAGGTTCTCGGTGATACTCATGTGCGGGAACAGCTCGAAGTTCTGGAAGACCATGCCGACGTGGGCGCGCAGCTTGGACAGATTGGTTTTCGGGTCGCCGACCGAGGTGCCGTTGACGATGATTTCGCCGGACTGGAAGGGTTCGAGGCCATTGACGCACTTGATCAGGGTCGACTTGCCGGAACCGGAGGGACCGCAGACGACGATCACCTCGCCCTTGCTGACTGAGGTCGTGCAGTCGGTGAGCACCTGGAAGGCGCCGTAGTGCTTGCTGACGTTGGAAATCTGGATCATGGAATTTCTCCTTGAAGGCGGGCAATCAGGCCGGGTGGTATTTTTTCTGGAGGCGCTTCACGATCTGCGAAGCGGTGTAGCAGATGACGAAATAGACGGCGCCGGCGAACAGCAGCATCTCGACCAGGCGGCCGTCGCGGTCGCCGACCTTGTAGGCGGCGCCGAAGAAGTCGGCCAGCGCCGAGACATAGACCAGCGAGGTGTCCTGGAACAGGATGATGGCCTGGGTCAGCAGCAGCGGCACCATGTTGCGGAAGGCCTGCGGCAGGATGACGAGGCGCATGGCCTGGCCGTAGGTCATGCCGAGCGCCGAGCAGGCGGCCATCTGGCCCTTGGGCACGCTCTGGATGCCGGCGCGGATGATCTCGGAGTAGTAGGCCGACTCGAACAGCGCGAAACCGATCATCGCCGAGGTCAGGCGCAGGTCGCTGCCGGGCGGCAGGCCGAACAGCTGCTCGATGAACTTGGGAACGATCAGGAAGAACCAGAGCAGCACCATGACCAGCGGCACGGCGCGGAACAGGTTGACGTAGCCGGCGGCGAACCACGACAGCGGCCGGAACGACGACAGCCGCATCATGGCCAGCAGCGTGCCCCAGACGATGCCGATGACGACTGCGGTCAACGTGATTTCGAGGGAGATTTTCATGCCTTCCCAGAGGAAGGGCAGCGCCCCGGGGATGGAGGACCAGTCGAATTCGTACATGTTATTTGCCTCCGATGTAGCCGGGCACCACGATGCGGCGCTCGAAGCGATGCATCAGGAACATCACGGTGACGTTGATCAGCAGGTAGGCCAGGGTCACGGCGATGAAGGATTCGTAGGGCTGCGCCGTGTAATCGACCAGTTGGCGGCCCTGGGCTGCGAGTTCGAGGAGGCCGATGGTCGAGCAGACGGCGGAATTCTTGAAGATATTCAGGAATTCCGAGGTCAGCGGCGGGACGACGAGGCGGAAGGCCATCGGCAGCAGGACGAAGCGGTAGGTCTGCGGCAGCGTGAAGCCGAGGGCCAGGCCAGCGTTCTTCTGGCCCTTGGGCAGCGAGTTGATGCCGGCGCGCACCTGCTCGGCGACCCGGGCACTGGTAAACAGCGCGAGGCAGATCATCGAGGCGAGGAATTGCTGCAGCAGCGGATTCGACTGCTTGTAGAGGTTGCCGAGGCTTTCCGGCAGCAGTTCCGGCAACACGAAATACCAGATGAACAACTGCACCAGCAGCGGTATGTTGCGGAACAGTTCGACGTAGCCGGTGGCAAAACCGGCCAGCGCCCTGTTCGGCACCGTGCGCAGCACGCCGATCAGCGCGCCGAGCAGCAGCGCCAGCACCCAGGCGGTCAACGACAGCCCGATGGTCATTTTGAAGCCGGCCAGCATCCAGCCCAGATAGGTGTCGTCGCCGCTCGCGCTAGGCTGCAGGAAGACGCCCCAGTTCCATTGATAGCTCATGGAGGGATCCCTCGATTGTTGTGATCGGTCCGGGGCGCGCCGCTGGCCCGCCCCGGCGTTGCGTTTGCGCTCAGTATTCCCAAAAGATGCGCTGGAGTTCCTTGCTGTCCTGCGTTTTCGTCATCGCCACGGCGGCCAGGATGCGCGCCTTCTGCGGATTGAGGTCGTGCGCCACCACCCAGTCGTACTGGTCGTCCGGTTGCTCGGCATTGCGGATGACGAAGCCGCCGGCATTGACGTGCGAGGAGCGGATGATCTGCACGCCCTGGCCGCGCAGGTCGCGCAGCGCCGGCACGACGCGGTTGCTCACCGAGCCGTTGCCGGTCCCGGCGTGGATGATCGCCTTGGCGCCCTTCTCGGCGAAGGCGCGGTAGGCGGTGTCGGTCACGTTGCCGTAGCCGTAGGCGATCTCGACCGGCGCCAGGACGTCGATCTTCTCGATGTCGAACTCGGAATTCACAGTGTGGCGCTTGGCCGGCAGGCGGAACCAGTAGTTCTTCCCTTCGACGACCATGCCGAGCGGCCCCCACGGACTCTTGAAGGCCTCGGTGCGGATGTTGACCATCTTGGAAACGTCGCGCCCGCTGTTCAGCTCATCGTTCATCGCCACCAGCACGCCCTTGCCGCGCGCATCCTGGCTGGCGGCGACGCCGACCGCGTTGAACAGGTTGAGCGTGCCGTCGGCCGACATCGCCGTGCCGGGCCGCATCGAGCCGACGATGACGATCGGCTTGTCGGTGCGCACCACCAGGTTGAGGAAGTAGGCGGTTTCCTCCAGCGTGTCGGTGCCGTGGGTGACGACGATGCCGTCGACGTCGCCCTGCTTGGCCAGCGCCGCGACGCGCTTGCCGAGGGTGACGAGGTGCTCGTTGGTGAAGCTCTCGGAAGCGATCTGGAAGACCTGCTCGCCGCGCACCTGGGCGACGTCGGCGAGCGTCGGAATGCCGGCGATCAGCTTGTCGACCGGCACCTTGGCGGCCTGGTAAGTGGCGCTCTTGGCGGCATCGGCGCCGGCCCCGGCGATCGTGCCGCCGGTGGCCAGGATGACGACGTTGGGCTTGTCGGCGAAGGCCGGGACGGCTGCCAGGAAGCCGGCGGCGGCCAGCAGGCAGCGTGCAATGAAACGATTCAGCATGACTGTTCTCCTTGGGGAAGGGGTGCGTTGTTTACTCGAACGCCTTGTCGTTAGGTGCCTTGTACAGGGCCTTCATCTCGTCCGACAGCGGCATGCTCAGGTTCAGCCCCTTGGGCGGGATCGGGTTCATGAACCACTTGGCGTAGATCTTCTCGGCATCGCCCGAGGTCATCGCCTTGCTCAGCGCGGCATCGATGATCTTCTTGAATTCCGGGTCGTCCTTCCGGAGCATGCAGCCGTAGGCTTCCTTGGACTGGGCGGTGCCGGTGACGATCCAGTCGCCCGGCTTCTTGGCCTTGGCCATTTCGCCGTAGAGCAGCGCGTCGTCCATCATGAAGGCGACGGCACGCCCGGTTTCCAGCGTCAGGAAGGCTTCGCCGTGGTCCTTGGCGGAAATGATGTTCATCTTCAGCTGCTTCTCTTCGTTCATCTTCCGGAGCAGCCGCTCGGAGGTGGTGCCGGCGGTGGTGACGACGTTCTTGCCGGCGAGGTCGGGGAAGTCCTTGATGCCGGAGTCCTTCTTGGTCATCAGCTTGGTGCCGATGACGAAGATGGTGGTCGAGAAGCCGACCTGCTTCTGGCGTTCGAGGTTGTTGGTGGTCGAACCGCATTCGATGTCGATGGTGCCGTTCTGGACCAGGGTGATGCGATTGGCCGAGGTGACCGGCATCAGCTTGGTGTCGAGCTTGGCGAGCTTCAACTGTTCCTTGACGCCGTCGACGGCTTTCAGCATCAGTTCCTGCGAGTAGCCGATGACCTGCTGCTGGTCGTTGTAGTACGAGAACGGAATCGAGGATTCGCGGTGACCCAGCGTGATCGTGCCGGTGTCCTTGATTTTCTTGACGGTGAGGGATTCCTGGGCATGCGCCGGCACGACGGCGGCAGTCCCGAGGATGGCAGCGAATGCAGCGGCAAAGGCGAGGCGGTTCATGTCATCTCCAGTCAGTAAGGAAGCCGGCGGTCGGCTTCGACGGGAAATACATTGCAGGGGGCATGCCAGGAAAATCGGCCGCACAAAAAAACCCAGGCGATTGATTTTTCAACGATTTATTTCGACCACCCGGCGCAAGGCGCCGGATTTCCGACTGCCGGCCGGATCCTGCCCTCGGATTTCCGACACCTGCCGCCTGCTGCGGTCGACGTAAAAAAACCGCCCATTTTCACGGGCGGTTCTTCATTTACGCGCGGCGCTGGTTGGGGATCAGTCGATCCGAGTATCCAGCCCCTGCTCGGCGAGTTCGGCGGCCCGCAGGACGGCACGGGCCTTGTTCTGGGTTTCGGTCCATTCCGAATTGGGGTCGGAGTCGGCGACGATGCCGGCGCCGGCCTGGACGTGCAGCTTGCGGTCCTTGACGACGGCGGTGCGGATGGCGATCGCCAGGTCCATGTCGCCGTTGAACCCCAGGTAGCCGACGGCGCCGGCGTAGATGCCGCGCTTGACCGGCTCCAGCTCGTCGATGATCTCCATCGCCCGCACCTTCGGCGCGCCGGACACGGTGCCGGCCGGGAAGGTCGCCTTCAGCACGTCGAGCGCGTCGAGCCCCGGCTGCAGCTTGCCTTCGACGTTGGAGACGATGTGCATCACGTGCGAGTAACGCTCGACGATCATGTTCTCGGTCAGCTTGACCGTGCCGACCCGCGCGACGCGGCCGCAGTCGTTGCGCCCGAGGTCGAGCAGCTGAGTGTGCTCGGCACGCTCCTTCTCGTCGGCCAGCAGTTCGGCGGCCAGCGCCGCATCTTCTTCCGGCGAGGCGCCGCGCTTGCGGGTGCCGGCGATCGGCCGGACGGTGACGCGCTCGCCTTCGAGGCGGACCAGGATCTCCGGCGAGGCGCCGACGACGTGGAAATCCTCGAAGTCGAAATAGAACATGTAGGGCGACGGGTTGAGGCTGCGCAGCGTCCGGTAGAGCGCCAGCGGGCTGGCGTTGAACGGCTTGGTCATGCGCTGCGACAGGACGACCTGCATGATGTCGCCCTCGGTGATGTACTCCTTGGCCTTCCTGACCGCCTGCTTGAAGGCGCCTTCACCGAAGATGGAGACGGCGGCTTCCGACGGCACCGGCTGTTCGGCCTGGATGACGACCGGCGTGCGCAGCTTGCCGAGCAATTCCTTGAGCCGCGCCCGCGCCTTGTGCCAGGCGCCGGGGAAGCCGGGTTCGGCATAGACGATCAGCGTCAGCTTGCCGGACAGGTTGTCGACGACGGCGATTTCCTCGGACAGCAGGAGGCCGATGTCGGGCGTGCCGATTTCGTCCGGCTTGTGGGTGCGGGTCAGCCGCGTCTCGACGTAGCGCACGGTGTCGTAGCCGAAGCAGCCGACCAGGCCACCGCAGAAGCGTGGCAGGCCCGACGTCGGCGGCGCCCGGAAGCGCTGCATGAACTTGCCGATGAAGTCGAGCGGATTGGTGTCGTCCTCGCGCTCGGCGATGCGGTTGCCGGTCAGCACCAGTACCTGGTGGCCATTGACGACGATGCGCGTCGACGCGGCGAGGCCGATGATCGAGTAGCGGCCGAAGCGTTCGCCGCCCTGCACCGATTCGAGCAGGTAGGAATAGTGGCCGCCGTTGGCGCCGCTGGTCAGCTTGAGGTAGATGGAAAGCGGCGTGTCGAGGTCGGCGAACGTTTCCAGCGTGACGGGAATACGGTTGTAGCCTTGCGCGGCAAGCGCGTTGAATTCGGTTTCGGTCATGGGGAAGCCTCGAAAATGACGGGGGTGTCGCGGTCTGGTGCGTTGCGCCGGGCGGGCGCGCGAAGGGAGATCAGGGGCGCCAGCGACGCCAACCTTGCCATTCGTTCCAGAGTCGCAGCGTTGTCATTTGTGCTTGAGGTCTTTGAAGGTGAGGGCCTGCCGGTAGGCGGCAAGCAGATCGGATACTAGCGCATCGCAATCGGCACTGTCCACCGGCTTGCCCTCGTTGTAGCCGTAGGGCACGCAGAAGGCCGGACAGCCGGCGGCGCGGGCGGCGTGGATGTCGTTTTCCGAATCGCCGACATGCAGGTTGCGGTCGGGCCGCACGTTGAAGATGCGGCAGGCATGGAGGATGGGCTCCGGATGCGGCTTCTTGTTCGGCGTGGTGTCGCCGGAGACGACGAGGTCGAAATAGTCGGCGAGGCCCATGCGCTCGAGCAGCGCCTCGGTAAACATGCCCGGCTTGTTGGTGACGACGCCCATCTTCACGCCACTGGCCTGCCACGCCTGCAGGCCTTCGCGGACGCCGGGGTAAATCAGGGTGAATTTGCCGTTGACCGCAGCATAGTGGCGCTTGAATGATTCGATGGCGGCGTGCAGCTTTTCGGCGCTCGGTGGCTGCTCGTGGGTCAGGCAACGTTCGACGAGGACGGCCATGCCCTTGCCGACGAAGCTGTGGACTTCGGCCTGCGTGCGCGGCGGCGCGCCGACTTCTTCGAGCATCAGGCGACAGCCCTCGGCGAGGTCGGCAATGGTGTCGAGCAGCGTGCCGTCGAGATCGAAGGTGACGGACTGGAAGTGCATGGCTCAGACTTTCGCCAGTTCAGCGCGCAGGGCATCGATGATGCTGTTGTAGCGCTGCGGATCGCTGTCCTTGCCGGCGCCGTAGACGGCCGAACCGGCAACGAAGGCATCGACCCCGGCGCGGGCGATCTCGGCAATGTTCGCCGTATTCACGCCGCCATCGATCTCCAGGCGGATGCGCCGGCCGCTTTCCTTCTCGTAGGCATCCAGTTTCGCCCTTGCCTGGCGCGCCTTGGCCAGCGTGCCGGGAATGAATTTCTGGCCGCCGAAGCCGGGGTTGACGCTCATCAGGAGCACGACGTCGATCTTGTCGAGGACATAGTCCATGTAATCGAGCGGGGTGGCCGGGTTGAAGACGAGGCCGCCCTGGCAGCCGTGGTCGCGGATCAGCGCCAGGCTGCGGTCGATGTGCTCGCTGGCTTCGGGGTGGAAGGTGATGATGTTGGCGCCGGCCTTGGCGAAGTCGGGGATGATGCGGTCGAGCGGCTTGACCATCAGGTGCACATCGATCGGGGCGGCGGTGCACGGGCGAATGGCTTCGCAGACGAGGGGGCCGATGGTTAGGTTGGGAACATAATGGTTGTCCATCACGTCGAAGTGGATCCAGTCGGCCCCCGAGGCGATGACGTTGCTGACTTCCTCGCCCAGCTTCGCAAAATTCGCGGACAGGATGCTCGGGGCGATGATGTAATCTCTGGCTGACATGATGCTTCCCTCAACAAGAACAGACGAAATTATCCCATGCCCGACGCCAACAAATACCAGATCGAAGTCCTGCCGGTGGCGCAGTTCATTCCCGACCAGTCCGACCCGGACGAGAACCGCTACCTGTTCGCCTACACCATCACCATCAGGAACGTCGGCGCAGTGCCGGCGCAACTGATTTCGCGCCACTGGATCATCACCGACGCCCACGACGAGGTGCAGGAAGTGCGCGGCCTCGGCGTCGTCGGCAAGCAGCCGCTGCTCAAGCCCGGCGAAAGCTTCCAGTACACCAGCGGTTCGGCGCTGAGCACGCCGGTCGGCACCATGAAGGGCAGCTACCAGATGGTGGCCGAGGACGGCACCCACTTCGACGCCGAGATTCCCGAATTCACGCTGGCCATGCCGCGGGTGCTGCACTGAGCCTCAAGCACAGCTACACGCTGATCGCCCCCTTCTACGACGCGGCGATCGCCCGGGCGACGCTGGCGGCACGCCGGCGAAGCCTGGCCACCCTGCCCGCCGAACCCGGCCGCGTGCTGCTGGCCGGCGTCGGCACCGGACTCGACCTGCCGCATCTACCGCCGCAACATCACTACGTCGGACTCGACCTCAACCGGGCCATGCTGCGCCGCGCCCTGCCGCGCGCCGGGGATGTCGACTTCGCGCCGGTGCAGGGCGATGCCCAGCGCCTGCCGTTCGCCGATGCCAGCTTCGACCTGGCGGTGCTGCACCTGATTCTCGCTGTCGTGCCCGAGCCGGCCGACTGCTTCGCCGAGGTCGCGCGGATCTTGCGGCCGGGCGGGCAGGTGCTGGTGTTCGACAAGTTCCTGCGCCACGGCCAGACCGCATTGCTGCGACGCCTGGCCAACCCGCTGCTGCGCCGGGTGGCGACGCGGCTCGACGTCGTCTTCGAGGCCCTGCTGGCCTCGGCGCCTGCCCTGCAAGTGGAGCACGACCAGCCGGCACTGGTCGGCGGCTGGTTCCGGATGATCCGGCTGCGTAAAATCGCCTAGTCGGCGTCAGCCTTGCCCAGCGCGTCCTCGATCCAGGCTTCGAGCAGCGTGTAGGTCACGGCCAGCACGACCGGGCCGACGAAGATGCCGATCAGGCCGAAGCCCAGCATGCCGCCGATGACGCCTGCAAAGATCAGGAGCAGCGGCAGGTCGGCGCCCTTCTTGATCAGCACCGGACGCAGGAAATTGTCGAGGCTGCCGACGATCAGGCTCCACACCAGCAGGAAGGTCGCCCAGGCGTTGTCGCCCGTCCAGTACATCCAGCCGACGGCCGGGAACAGCACCAGCGCCGGCCCGAGCTGGGCGATGCACAGCATCAGCATGACCGCCGACAGCAGCGAGGCGAAGGGCACGCCGGCGATGGCCAGGCCGAGGCCGCCGAGCACCGTCTGGACGATGGCGGTCACGCCCACGCCGAGCGCGACGCCGCGGATCGCCTGCCCGGCGAGGATGACCGAGTTTTCGCCGCGTTCGCCGGCAAGACGGCGGCCGAAGCGGCGCACGCTGCGTGCCGCCCCCTCGCCGCTGCTGTACATGATCGCCGAAAGAATCACAATCAGCAGGAACTGGACCAGCATGCCGCCGAGGCTGCCGGCTTGGCCGAGCACCCACTTGGCGGCACCGGTCACGTAGGGGGAGGCGCGCGACATCAGCCCCGCCGTTCCGTCCTCCGCCACCTGGCGCCAGTTCGCCGCCAGCTTCTCGCCGACCAGCGGCACGGTGGCGACCCAATCCGGCGGCTGCGGCACCGCGGTGACGGCGACCTTCTTCACCGCCTCGGTCAGCTGATCGGCGTGATCGGCGATGGTTTCGATCGCCCCCCACAGCGGGAGGATCAGCAGGAGCAGCATGGCCAGCGTCATCACCGCGACCGCCGGGCCGCGGCGGCCGCCGAAGCGCGCCTCGAGCGATTTCAGCAGCGGCCAGGTGGCAACCACCAGCATGGTCGCCCACACCGTCGCCGCCAGGAAGGGGCGCAGCACCCAGAACGAGGCGGCGATCAGCGCGAAAATGCAGACGACGGCCAGCGTGGTGCGGGTCAGATCCTGACGGACGGCGCTCATTTGGAAATCCTCAACTGCGGTAGTCGGCGTTTATCTTGACATAGTCATAGGAAAAGTCGCAGGTGTAAACCTTGGCCGCCGCGTCGCCGCGCCCGAGATTGACGCGCACCGTGATTTCCGCCTGGCGCATGACACGCGCGCCATCATCTTCCCGATAGGCTGCCGCCCGGCCACCACGCTCGGCGACCAGCACGTCGTCGAGCCAGACCTTGACGCCGTCGACGTCGAGGTTGGCGATGCCGGCATAGCCGACCGCCGCCAGGATGCGGCCGAGGTTGGGGTCGGAGGCGAAGAAGGCGGTCTTGACCAGTGGCGAATGGCCGATGGCGTAGCCGACCTTGCGGCATTCCTCCGCATCCCGGCCGCCCTCCACGGCGATGGTGATGAATTTGGTGGCGCCCTCGCCGTCGCGCACGATGGCCTGCGCCAGCTCGACGGATACGGCGACGATGGCGGCCCTGACCTCGGCCCAGCCGGCATCGGACTCGCCGGTGAAAACGACGCCGGACTGGCCGCTGGCGATCATCACGAAGGAGTCGTTGGTCGAGGTGTCGCCATCGACGGTGATGCAGTTGAACGACTGGTCGGCCGCCTCCCTGACCAGCCGGTCGAGCAGCGGCTGGGCGATGCCGGCATCGGTGGCGAGGAAGCCGAGCATGGTCGCCATGTTAGGTTTGATCATGCCGGCGCCCTTGGAGATGCCGGAAATGGTCACTTTTTTGCCGTCGACCGCAACCGTCCGCGACGCGGCCTTGGCGACGGTGTCGGTGGTCATGATGGCGTGTGCTGCGGCATGCCAGTTGTCGGCCTTGAGGTCAGCCTGGGCGGCCGGCAGGCCGTCGCGGATACGGTCGACGGGCAGCGGTTCGAGGATGACGCCGGTCGAGAACGGCAATACCTGTTCGGCGGCGATGCCGAGCCGGGCCGCCACCGCGTCGCAGGTGGCCTGCGCCGCCTGGCGGCCCGGCTCGCCGGTGCCGGCATTGGCGATGCCGGTATTGATGACCAGCGCGCGGATTTCCCGGCCGCCGGCGAGATGGTTGCGGCACAGCTGCACCGGCGCCGCGCAGAAGCGGTTCTGCGTAAATACGCCGGCGACCGTGCAGCCGGGGTCGAGCGCGAGCAGGGTCAGGTCGCGGCGGTTCTTCTTGCGGATCTCGGCTTCGGCGGTGCCGAGGCGGACACCGGCCACCGGCAGGAGTTGGTCGGCAGCGGGCGTGGCGTAATTGACAGGCATTCTCGTGGCTCCAAAAGCATCAAGGCACCGCGTCGGGTGCCTTGGGATCAGATCAGGAAAGTTTTCCGTGGCAGTGTTTGTATTTCTTGCCGCTGCCGCAGGGACAGGGGTCGTTGCGTCCGACCTTCGGCCCGGCGTCGGCCGGCAGTTGCTGCGCCGCCGCGCCGTCGCCGCCGGCCAGCGCTTCGTCGAAGCCGGCGTGCTGGTACTGGACGTTGTGCACCTCGGCGTGCGGTGCGGTTTCCTCGACATCCTCCTGCGAGCGGATCTGCACGGTGAAGACGACGCGGGTGACTTCCTTGCGCACCTGATCAAGCAGTCCCTCGAACAGCTCGAAGGCCTCGCGCTTGTATTCCTGCTTCGGGTTCTTCTGCGCGTAGCCGCGCAGGTGGATGCCCTGGCGCAGGTGGTCGAGCGCCGACAGGTGCTCGCGCCAGTGCGAGTCGAGGCTCTGCAGCATCACGTTGCGCTCGAACTGGTGGAAATTTTCGGCGCCGACCAGGTCGACCTTGGCACGATAGGCTTCGTCGGCACCATGCTGGATGCGGGCGAGGATCTCGTCATCGGACAGCGTCGGCTCGCTCCTGAACCACTCGACGACCGGCGCGTTGATCTGCAGCTCAGCGGCCAGGGCGCGTTCGAGGCCGGCGAGGTCCCACTGCTCCTCGACCGAATCGGCAGGCACGTGGGTGCGGAAGATCTCGGCGACGACGCTTTGCCGCATGGCGTCGATCGTCTCCGAAATGTCCCCGGTTTCCAGCAGTTCGTTGCGCTGCTGGTAGATCACCTTGCGCTGGTCGTTGGAAACGTCGTCGTACTCAAGCAACTGCTTGCGGATGTCGAAGTTGCGGGCCTCGACCTTGCGCTGCGCCGACTCCAGCGAGCGGGTGACGAGCGGATGCTCGATCGCCTCGCCTTCCGGCATCTTCAGCTTGTCCATGATGGCACGCAGGCGCTCGCCGGCGAAGATGCGCAGGAGCGGATCGTCGAGCGACAGGTAGAAGCGCGAGGAACCGGCATCACCCTGACGGCCGGCACGGCCGCGCAGCTGGTTATCGATACGGCGCGACTCGTGGCGTTCGGAGCCGATGATATGCAGGCCGCCGGCACGCAGCACCTGGTTGTGCAGCGTCTGCCATTCTTCGCGCATCGCCGCCATCTTCGCCTCGCGCTCGGCTTCCGGCAGCGCTTCGTCGTGCTTGATCGCGGAAATCGCCTTCTCGATACTGCCACCGAGCACGATGTCGGTGCCACGACCGGCCATGTTGGTGGCGATGGTGATCTGCCCCGGCCGACCGGCCTCGATGACGATTTCTGCCTCGCGGGCATGCTGCTTGGCATTGAGCACCTGGTGCGGCAGCTTTTCCCTGTCGAGCAGGCCGGAGAGCAGTTCCGAGGCCTCGATCGAGGTCGTGCCGACCAGCACCGGCTGGCCGCGATCGGCGCAGTCCTTGATGTCGGCGATGATTGCAGCGTGCTTCTCGTCGGCCGTCTTGAAGACGAGATCGTTCATGTCCTTGCGCACCATCGGGCGGTGGGTCGGGATGACGACGGTTTCAAGGCCGTAGATCTGCTGGAACTCGTAGGCCTCGGTGTCGGCGGTGCCAGTCATGCCGGCCAGCTTGCCGTACATGCGGAAGTAGTTCTGGAAGGTGATCGAGGCCAGGGTCTGGTTCTCGGCCTGGATCGCCACGCCTTCCTTGGCCTCGACCGCCTGGTGCAGGCCGTCCGACCAGCGGCGGCCGGCCATCAGGCGACCGGTGAATTCGTCGACGATCACCACCTCGCCGTTCTGCACGACGTACTGCTGGTCGCGGTTGAACAGGGTCAGCGCACGCAGGGCCGCGTTAAGGTGATGCATCAGCAGGATATTGGCCGCATCGTAGAGGCTGCGCCCCTCCTGCAGCAGGCCGTGCTCCACCAGCAGGTCCTCGGCGTGCTCGTAGCCGGCCTCCGACAGGTGCACCTGATGCCCCTTCTCGTCGACCCAGTAGTCGCCCTCGCCGTTTTCTTCCATGGCGCGCGTCAGTTGTGGCACGACGTCCTTCATGCGCAGGTAGAGGTCGGTGTGATCCTCGGCCTGGCCGGAAATGATCAGCGGCGTGCGCGCCTCGTCGATCAGGATGGAGTCGACCTCGTCGACGATGGCGAAATTCAGGCCGCGCTGCACGCGCTGGCCGGCCTCGTAGACCATGTTGTCACGCAGGTAGTCGAAGCCGAACTCGTTGTTGGTGCCGTAGGTGATGTCCGCCAGGTAAGCCTGCTGCTTGGCCTCGTGGTCCATCTGCGACAGGTTGACGCCGACGCTGAGGCCGAGGAAGCGATGCAGGCGCCCCATCCATTCGGCATCGCGGCTGGCCAGGTAGTCGTTGACCGTGATTACATGGACGCCCTTGCCGGAAATGGCGTTGAGGTAGGCCGGCAGCGTACCGACCAGAGTCTTGCCCTCGCCGGTACGCATTTCGGCGATCTTGCCGTAGTGCAGGACCATGCCGCCGATCAGCTGGACGTCGAAATGACGCATCCCGAGCTCGCGCTTGCCGGCTTCGCGAACGACGGCGAAGGCTTCCGGCAGCAGGTCGTCGAGCGATTCGCCATGGGCGTGACGCTGGCGGAACTCGTCCGTCTTGTCCCGCAACTGCTCGTCGGAGAGCGCCTGGATCTGCGGCTCGAACGCATTGATGCGCTTGACGGTCTGGGCGTATTGCTTGATCAGCCGCTCGTTGCGGCTGCCGAAAATCTTTTTGAGTAGGCCGGAAATCATCGCGATCTATAGTGGTGGCGCAAGGCGCGGCAAAGGGCGGATTCTAGCATGCCGCCCTGAAGCGACGATGGCGACCTGGATCAAGCTTTCGGCATCGCCTAGCGCCGCTTGACGAAGGCGTATTCCTCGCCCTGCTTCAGGAACTGCGCCGGGTTCTGGGCGACGCCCAGCATGCGCACCTCGAAATGCAGGTGCGGGCCGGTCGAGCGTCCGGTGCTCCCGACCGCGCCGAGCGCTTCGCCGCGCTTGACGAGGGCGCCGGGCTTGACGTCCATGCGCGACAGGTGGGCGTAGCGGGTGGTCAGGCCGGCGCCGTGGTCGACCTCGATCATGTTGCCGAAATCGCTGCGATAGGCGGCTGTCAGCACTACGCCATCGGACGCGGCGACGACCGGGGTGCCAGTTTCGGCGTTGAAATCGATCCCCTCGTGCATTGCGCGCAGGCCGGCAATCGGATCGCTGCGCTGGCCGAAGGGCGAGCCGAGAAAGGCCTCCTTGACCGGCAGCGTCGTCGGCAGCAGGCGCTCCTTGACCCGCTGCTCCAGGAAGCGCGACTCGAGCACCGCCAACTCGTCGGTTCGGACATCGACTTCGAGCGCCAGACGGTCGATTTCGCGTTGCAGTTCGCCGGCCGTCAACGGCGCCGGCACGAAGGCACCACCCTGCCCGGCTGGCTTGTCGCGCGCCGGCGCTTCGCGCTTGACGCCGGCGAGGCCGGCCAGCCGCTCGCCGAGGCTGTCGAGGTGCAGCACCTGCGCCTGCAGTGCGCCGAGGCGGGTCGCCATCAGTTGCAGGTTGTTGCTGACGTACTGCTGGCTCGCCGCATGCTGCGACAGCGCGTCGTCGCGTTTGCCGAAGGCGCCCAGCTGGCCGGACAGCCAGGAAAGCGTGGCCGAGCTGCCGACGACCAGCGCCAGAAAGACGAAGCCCGCGATCATCAGATGGCGAGGCATAATGGTGATCGTCCGTGCCGCCTTGAGGTGGCGCGAAACCAGAATAATCTGCACAAAAATCTCCTATGACCAACGGGCTTGAGCACTACCTCGACAACGATGCCGCGGCCGGCCGGGTGATGGCCCATGCCCGGCTGTTGCTCAAGCTGGCGCGCCGCTTCGAAGCGGTGGCTCCGGCGGCTTTTCGCCACGCGGCGCGGGTTGCCAACTACAAGTCGGGGAAAGTCGTTATCCACGCCGACAACGGCGCAGTCGCCGCCAAGATTCGCCAGATGAGCCGGCGCCTGTGCGACGAGTTATCGAAGGGCGGACCGGAGTGTAACGACATCGAGGTCAAAGTTCAACCCCGCCAAATCCCTTGCCAATCAATGAGTTCACTCCAGAAGCCGCTCTCAGCAAGGGCTTGCGGGGTGTTGCGGTCGACCTCGGAAAACCTGCCGAAAGGCCCCCTGCGGGACGCCCTGGAAACGCTGCTTGAGCGCGTCGCTAGGCAGGAATGACGGCGACGCGCTCGATGATCATCAGCGCAAAGATGATCAGCGCGAAGACGATTCCGTAGCGGAAAAGCCGCCAGGCGAAGGCGAGGTAGTTGCGGTTGCCGGTGACGACGTGGAGCAGCAGGCCGGCGCCGATGGCGACGACCAGCAGGACCGCCAGCAGGCGCAACAGCCACATCGTGTTACGCCGGCTGTTCGAGCCAGCGCGTGACGCCGAGCGGCGCCCGGTCGGCTTCCTCGAAGGTGACCAGTTCCCAGGCGTCCTGGCGGGTCAGCAGTTCGCGGGCCAACTGATTGTTCAGCGCGTGGCCGCCCTTGTGCGACGAGTAGGCGGCGAGCAGCGGATGACCGAGCAGGTAGAGGTCGCCGACCGCGTCGAGGATCTTGTGTTTGACGAATTCGTCGCCGTAGCGCAGACCGTCCTGGTTGAGGACGCGGAACTCGTCGAGGACGATGGCGTTTTCCAGCCCGCCGCCGAGGGCGAGACCGTTCTCGCGCAGGTATTCCACTTCCTGCATGAAGCCGAAGGTGCGGGCGCGGGAAATTTCGCGCACGTAGGAGTGTTCGGCAAAATCCATCTCGGCCATTTGCGCCGATTTGTCGATGGCCGGGTGATTGAAGACGATCGAGAACGACAGCCGATAGCCGTCGTAGGGCTCGAAACGCGCCCACTTGTCGCCGTCGCGAACCTCGACCGGCTTGGTGACGCGGATGAATTTCTTGGCCGCGTTCTGTTCCTCGATCCCGGCCGACTGGATCAGGAAGATGAACGGTGCCGCCGAACCGTCGAGGATGGGCACTTCCGGCGCATCCAGGTCGACCCAGGCGTTGTCGATGCCGAGACCGGCGAAGGCCGACATCAGGTGCTCGATGGTGCCGACCTTGACCCCGTCCTTTTCCAGACAGGAACACATGCGGGTGTCGCCGACCATGAAGGCGGCAGCGGGAATGTCCAGCGGCTCGGGCAGGTCGACGCGACGGAAGACGATGCCGGTATCGGGAGCGGCCGGGCGCAGGATCATGTTGACCTTGATGCCGCCATGCAGCCCGACGCCGGAGGCGCGGATGACAGTCTTGAGCGTGCGTTGCTTGAGCATGCAAGTGCTTGAATAATCGGGGGAGCGTCACATTATAACACAACGTGACGCCGCCCTTTTTCAGAGAGGTGAAGCGCCGGTCAATCCGCCTGTTTGCGCAGGAAGGCCGGGATGTCGTAGCGATCGACGCCGCTGTTGGCCAGTGCCTCGACCGTCACGTTGCGCTGCCCGCGACGGACGACCGACGGCACCTCGAGATCCGCGTAGTTAACCGCCGAGGTCGGTGCAAACGCCACGGCGTCACTGGTGCCGGTCGCCATCGCCTGAACGACCGGCGTATTGACCACCTCGAAGGTCTGGCGGGCGCGTGCCACCTGGCCGAGGCCGGTCGCCACCACCGTCACGCGCAGGGCGTCACCCATCGACTCGTCGTAAACGGCACCGAAGATGATATGGGCGTCTTCGGCGGCGAACGCCTTGACGGTGTTCATCACCTCGTTGACTTCCTTCATCTTGAGGCCGCTGCGTGCTGCCGTGATATTGACTAGCACGCCCTTGGCGCCGGACAGGTTGACGCCTTCAAGCAGCGGCGAGGCGACGGCCTGTTCGGCGGCGATGCGCGCGCGGTCGACGCCGGCGGCCGACGACGAGCCCATCATGGCGCGGCCCATCTCGCCCATCACCGTGCGCACGTCCTCGAAGTCGACGTTGACCAGGCCCGGGTAGGTGATGATTTCGGCGATGCCGCCGACGGCGTTCTTCAGCACGTCGTCGGCCGCCTTGAAGCAATGGTCGACATCGGCGTCGTCGCCCATGACTTCCATCAGCTTGTCGTTGAGGATGACGATCAGCGAATCGACGTGCTTGGAGAACTCGGCGATGCCGGCTTCGGCCGCCTTCATCCGCTTGCCGCCCTCGAAGCCGAACGGCTTGGTGACGACGCCGACGGTCAGGATGCCCATTTCGCGGGCGATTTCGGCGACCACAGGGGCGGCGCCGGTACCCGTGCCGCCGCCCATTCCGGCGGTGATGAAGGCCATGTGGGCGCCTTCCAGCGAGGCTCGGATGTCCTCGCGGTGCGACTCGGCCGCGGCCTGGCCAGCTTCCGGCTTGGCACCGGCGCCGAGGCCGGTCTTGCCGAGCGACAGCTTGGACGGTGCCGCGTTGCGCTTGAGTGCTTGGGCGTCGGTGTTGGCGGCGATGAATTCGACGCCGTTAACGCCCTCGTTGATCATGTGCTCGATGGCATTGCCGCCCGCACCGCCGACACCAAACACCTTGATGATCGTGCCGCACTCTTCTTCCTTCTCGATGATCTCAAACATGGTGACTACCTCCTCTGAAAAACCGTTGGACTAACAATCAAAAATTCTTGGAGAACCAGGATTTCATGCCGTCGAAGACATCCTTGACGCCCTGTTTTTCCTTGATCTTCTGGCCCCGCTTGCGCTGCGCCTGGGCTTCCAGCAGCAGGCCGAACGACGTTGAAAAGCGCGGACTCTGGACGACGTCCGCCAGACTGCCGGTGTATTTCGGACTCCCCAGACGGACCGGCATGTGGAAGATTTCCTCGCCCAGCTCGACCATGCCAGGCATGACGCTGGCGCCGCCGGTCAGCACGATGCCGGACGACAGCACCTCCTCGAAACCGGCACGGCGCAGCTCGTGCTGGATCAGTTCGTAGAGTTCCTCGACGCGCGGCTGGATGACGTCGGCCAGCGCGCGGCGGCTCAATTTGCGGCTCGGACGGTCGTCGACCCCGGCGACCTCCATGCTCGCCGAAGCATCGGCCAGTTGCGCCAGCGCGCAGCCGTACTTGCACTTGATGTCCTCGGCCTCGCGGGTCGGCGTGCGCAGCGCCATGGCGATGTCGTTGGTGATCTGGTCGCCGGCGATGGGGATCACCGAGGTATGGCGGATCGCCCCCTGCGTCCAGACCGCGAGGTCGGTCGTGCCACCGCCGATGTCGATCAGGCAGACGCCGAGATCCTTCTCGTCCTCCGACAGCACGGCGTAGCTCGAAGCCAGCGGCTGCAGCACCAGGTCGTTCACCTCCAGCCCGCAGCGGCGCACGCACTTGACGATGTTCTGGGCGGCCGAGACGGCGCCAGTGACGATGTGCGTCTTCACTTCTAGGCGCATGCCGCTCATGCCGATCGGCTCGCGAATGCCGTCCTGGCCGTCGATGACGAATTCCTGGGTGAGGATGTGCAGGATTTCCTGGTCGGCCGGGATCGGCATCGCCTTGGCCGTCTCGATGACGCGCTCGACGTCGGAAGGCGTCACTTCCTTGTCCTTGATCGCCACCATGCCGTTCGAATTGAAGCTCTTGATGTGGCTGCCGGCGATCCCCGTGTACACGTCCTTCACCTTGCAGTCGGCCATCAGCTCTACCTCCTGCACGACGCGGCTGATGGTATGTACCGTTTCCTCGATGTTGACCACGACGCCCTTCTTCAAGCCTCGCGAATCCTGCGAGCCCATGCCGATGACGTTAAGCCGCCCCTCCTGGTTGATCTCGGCGACCAGCGCGACGATTTTCGACGTCCCGATGTCGAGCCCGACGACCAGATCCTTGTTATCCCTGCTCATATGCCTACTTTCCCTTCCCTTCCCCAGCGACTCGCATCGCAAAGCCGTTCGGATACCGCAAATCGACCACCGCCGGCCTGACCGTCCGTTTGCCGATCAGCTCCGGATAAACCTCGATGAAACGCGCCAGACGCACCCCCACCGGCGACTTGGGCTGTTCGCGGCCGATGTCCACGAGCATCCCGTTGTCCAGTTTCAGCTGCCAGGCCAGGCGCGGCGACAGCGCGACCTGCACCGGCTTCTGCGCCAGCGGCTGAAAGTTGCCGACGAACTCGGCGTAGCGCTTGAGCACTTCCGGCGCCGTGCCCGGCGGGCCGTACAGCAAGGGCAGGGCCGCCAGCTCCGCTTCCGGCGGCGTCGCGGCGAAGACCTCGCCGAAGCTGTTGACCAGTTCGCCGCGCCCCTCGCCCCAACGCGCCACCGGACGGTGTTCCTCGATCTTCACTTCCAGGCGCGCCGGCCAGACGCGGCGCAGCTCCACCTTGCGCACCCAGGGCATCTTCTCCAGCGCCCCGCGCACCGCTTCCAGGTCGAGGCTGAAGAAGTTGCCGCGCAAGGCACCCGCCAGCGTCTGCTCGATATCGGCCCGCTGCGTATGGGGCAGTTCCTGCAGGAACTCCACGTGCCGCACCGGCAAGGTCGGCACGCGCACCAGCCAGACGGCGCCGGCGGCGAGCAGCGCCGCCGCTGCGACCAGCATCAGCAGATCGGCCAAGGCGTTGAGCAGGTGCGGTTTGTTCCACATTCATCGTCTCAGTCGTTGGCGGCCAGTTCGAGCACGCGACGCACCAGCGTCGGGTAGTCCATGCCGGCCACGCGCGCCGCCATCGGCACCAGCGAGTGGTCGGTCATGCCGGGCGCTGTGTTCACCTCGAGGAAATAATGATTGCCCTCCTCGTCCATCAGGAAATCGACCCGCCCCCAGCCGCGCCCGCCGAGAATGCGGAAGGCCTCCAGCGCGCCCTGGCGGATCTCCATCTCCTTGGCTTCCGGCAGGCCGCACGGGCACAGGTAGCGCGTGTCGTCGCGGTTGTACTTGGCCTCGTAGTCGTAGAACTCGGTCGCCGGTTCAATCTTGATGATCGGCAGGGCCACCATGTCGTCGCCGCGGCCGATGATGCCGACCGTGTATTCGCCGCCCATGACGCCCCGTTCGGCGATCACCAGTGGGTCGTATTTCGCCGCTTCGGCGTAGGCGAGTTGCAGGGCGCCGTGTTCCTTGACCTTGCTGATGCCGATCGACGACCCCTCGTGCGCCGGCTTGACGAAGAGCGGCAGGCCGAGTTCGTCCTCGACGTCGGCGAAGTCGGAATCGGCCGTCAGCAGGGCGTATTCGGGAATCGGCAGACCCGCCGCCTGCCACATCAGCTTGGTGCGGAACTTGTCCATCGCCAGTGCCGAGGCCAGCACGCCGGAGCCGGTGTAGGGAATGTGCATGACCTCCAGCGCGCCCTGGATCGTGCCGTCCTCGCCATGCCGGCCGTGCAGTGCGATGAAGGCGCGGTCGTAGCCCTTCAGCGCGTCGAGCGGCTGCTCGGCGGGATCGAAGGGATGGGCGTCGATGCCCTGTCCCTGCAGCGCGGCCAGCACCCGCGAGCCGCTGTTGAGGGAAACCTCACGTTCGGCGGACGTGCCGCCGAAGAGGACTGCCACCTTGCCGAAGCCGCTCATTTGAACTCCACCACCTTGCCCGGCACGGCGCCGATCGAACCGGCGCCCATGCACAACACCACGTCGCCGTCGCGGGCGACCTCCATGATCGTTTGCGGCATCACCGCAATGTCCTCGACGAACACCGGCTCCACCTTGCCGGCGACGCGCAGCGCGCGGGCCAGCGATCGGCCGTCGGCGGCGACGATGGGCGCCTCGCCGGCGGCATAGATCTCGGCCAGCAACAGTGCGTCGACCGTGGACAACACCTTGACGAAGTCCTCGAAGCAGTCGCGCGTCCGCGTGTAGCGGTGCGGCTGGAAGGCGAGCACCAGGCGGCGGCCGGGGAAGGCACCGCGAGCGGCGGCCAGCGTCGCCGCCATCTCGACCGGATGGTGGCCGTAGTCGTCGACCAGCGTGAAGCTGCCGCCGGCTGGCAGGACCACTTCTCCATAGCGCTGGAATCGGCGGCCGACGCCCTTGAACTCGGCCAGCGCCTTGACGATGGCGGCATCGGCGACCTGCAGTTCGGTCGCCACGGCGATCGCCGCCAGCGCGTTGAGGACGTTGTGCAGGCCCGGCGTGTTAAGCGTGATCGACAGCCGCGTCGTCGTGCCGTTGACGCGCACGCAGTCGAAGCGCATCTGGCCTTCGGCGGCGACGATGTTCTCGGCGTAGAAATTGCATCCCGGCGTCAGGCCGTAGGTGACGATCTGCCGTGATACCTGCGGCATGATGGCGCGCACGTTGGGATCGTCGGCACAGAGCACGGCGACGCCGTAGAACGGCAGTCGGCTGAGGAAATCGACGAAGGCCCCCTTCAGCCGCTCGAAATCGTGGCCGTAGGTTTCCATGTGGTCGGCGTCGATGTTGGTGACCACCGAGATGACCGGCGACAGGAAGAGGAAGGAGGCGTCGGATTCGTCGGCTTCGGCCACCAGGAAATCGCCGCTACCCAGGCGGGCGTTGGCGCCGGCGGCGTTCAGCCGGCCGCCGATGACGAAGGTCGGATCGATGCCGCCCTCGGCCAGGATGCTGGTGACCAGGCTGGTCGTCGTCGTCTTGCCGTGCGTGCCCGCGATGGCGATGCCGCGTTTGAGGCGCATCAGCTCGGCCAGCATCTGGGCGCGCGGAACGACCGGGATCTTGCCCTCGCGGGCGGCGACGACTTCCGGATTGTCGGCCCTGACGGCGGTAGACACGACGACCGCCTGGGCACCTGTGATATTGGCGGCGGCATGGCCGATCATCACGCTGACCCCCTCGCCTTCGAGGCGGCGCGTCGTCGCGCTCGCCGCGAGATCGGAACCGCTGACCGTGTAACCGAGGTGGACCAGCACTTCGGCGATGCCGCTCATCCCCGAGCCGCCGACGCCGACGAAGTGGATGTGTTTGACCTTGTGTTTCATTTCGCACTCTCCGCGCAGATGTTCGCCACTTCTTCGGTGGCATCGGGCTTGGCCAGGCTGCGGGCTTTTTCGGCCATTTCCAGCAGTTGACCGCGGCTGTAGTTGCGGATTAGCGCGATGGCCTCCGGCGTAAGTTCGCCCTGCGGCAGCAGGAAGGCGCCGCCGGCATGGACCAGGAAGCGTGCGTTCCCGGTCTGGTGGTCGTCGACCGCGTGCGGGAACGGCACCAGGATGCTCGCGACGCCGGCCGCCGCCAGTTCCGCCACGGTCAACGCGCCGGCCCGGCAGATGACCAGATCGGCCCATTCGTAGGCGCCGGCCATGTCCTCGATGAAGGCAACGCAATGCGCCGGCACGCCGGCCGCCGCGTAGTTGGCCTTGAGCGCCTCGAGATGCTTCTCGCCGGCCTGATGGACGATTTGCGGCAACTCGTTCTCGCCGAGCAAGGCCATGCCCTGCGGGATAACTTCGTTGAGCGCCTGCGCGCCCAGGCTGCCGCCGATGACCAGCAGGCGCAGGGCGCCGCCGCGCCCGGCGAGGCGTTCGGCCGGCGGCGCCAGACGGGCGATCTCCGGACGCACCGGGTTGCCGGCCCAGACACCCTTTTTCAGCACCTCCGGGAAACCGGTCGCGATACGGTCGGCGACGCCGGCCAGCACGCGGTTGGCCAGCCCGGCGACCGAATTCTGCTCATGCACCACCAGCGGCCTGCCGAGCAGCGCCGCCATCATGCCGCCGGGGAAGGTGATGTAGCCGCCCATGCCGAGCACGACGTTCGGCTGCACATGGCGGATGGCCTTCTGCGCCTGCCAGAACCCGCGCAGCAGGTTGAGCGGCAACAACAGCTTGCGCAGGAGGCCTTTGCCGCGCAGCGCGGCGAACTTGACCCAGACCATCTCGAAGCCGTGCTGTGGCACCAGACGGGCCTCCATGCCCTCCGGATTGCCCAGCCAGACGACGCGCCAGCCGCGTTCGCGCATTTTCTCTGCGACGGCGAGGGCCGGGAAAATGTGGCCGCCGGTGCCGCCGGCCATGATCAGGATGGTCCGGCTCATAGCTTCCCACCCCGCATCAACTGCCTATTCTCCCAGTCGACCCGCAGCAGGATCGCCAGCGCCACGCAGTTGGCCAGGATCCCCGACCCGCCGAAGCTCATCAGCGGCAGCGTCAGCCCCTTGGTGGGCAGCAGGCCCATATTGACGCCCATGTTGATGAAGGACTGGACGCCGATCCAGATGCCGATGCCCATGGCGACCAGTGCCGGGTAGAGGCGGTCGAGTTGCACCGACTGGCGGCCGATGGCGAAGGCGCGCTGGACGACCAGCGCGAACAGCGCGATGACCGCCAGCACGCCGAAGAAGCCTAGTTCCTCGGCGATCACCGCGAGCAGGAAGTCGGTATGCGCTTCCGGCAGGTAGAAGAGCTTTTCGACGCTGGCGCCGAGCCCGACGCCGAACAGTTCGCCGCGCCCGAAGGCGATCAGCGAATGCGAGAGCTGGTAGCCGCGGCCGAAGGCATCGGCCCACGGGTCCATGAAGCCGAACACGCGGTCGCGGCGGTAGGGCGAGACGATGATCAGCACCGCGAAGGCCGCCAGCAGGCCGACGATGAGCAGCGCGAACAGGCGCGCCTTGAGGCCGCCGAGGAAGAGGATGCCCATGGCGATCGCGATGATGACGACGAAGGCGCCGAAGTCCGGCTCCTTGAGCAGCAGCATGCCGACCACGGCCATGGCGCCGAACATCGGCAGGAATGCCTGCTTGAGGTCGTGCATGACGTTGATCTTGCGCACCGTGTAGTCGGCGGCGTAAAGCACGGCGAACAGCTTCATCAGTTCCGACGGCTGCAGGTTGGCGAAGCCGAGCGGCAGCCAGCGGCGGGCGCCGTTCACGTCCTTGCCGATACCGGGAATCAGCACGATCGCCAGCAGCGCGACGCCGACCATGAAGAGCAGCGGCGCGTAGCGCTGCCACAGGCTGAGCGGCACCTGGAAGGCGACCGCGGCGGCGATCAGGCCGATGCTCAGGAACACCGCATGGCGCGTCAGGTAGTAGGTCGGCTGGTAGCCGGTGGTGCGTCCAGCCTCGGCGATGGCGATCGACGCCGAATAGACCATGACCATGCCGGTGAACAGCAGCAGCAGCACACTCCACAACAGCGCGTAGTCGATTTCGGCCAGCTGGCGGCGCGGGGTTTCGAGGGCGTTGAGCATCATGCCGACAGACTCCTGACCGCGACGATGAACGCCTCGGCCCGCTGCGCGTAGTCACGGTACATGTCGAGACTGGCGCAGGCCGGCGACAACAGCACGCAGTCGCCTGCCTTGGCCTGGCCGGCCAGCCAGCGCACGGCGGCGTCCATGTTGGCGGCGCGCTCGACCGGCAGGCCGCAGCCGGCGATCGCCCGTGCAATGGAGTCGGCATCGCGGCCGATCAGCGCCACGGCGCGGCCGTGTTCCTTGAGCGCGGCCTGCAGCGGTGCGAAATCCTGGCCCTTGCCGTCGCCGCCGAGCACGATGGCGACCTTGCGTCCCATGCCGCGGATGGCGGCCAGCGTGGCGCCGACGTTGGTGCCCTTGGAGTCGTCGACGTAGAGTACGCCGGCAATCTCGGCCACCGTCTCGACCCGGTGCGGCAGGCCGGCGAACGACTTCAGCGGGGCGACCAGACGTTCCGGGGCGACGCCGATGGCGTCGCACAGGGCGAGCGCCGCCATCGCGTTGGCGGCATTGTGCAATCCGGCCAGTTGCAGGGCGTCGACCGCAACCAGCGGCCGGCTGCCCTTGCAGATCGCCCCGCCGGCCAGCCCGTAATCGACCCCGCGCGGCGCAGCGTCGAGGCCGAAGGTCAGCATCTTGCGCCCGCAACGGCCGTTGGCCATCGACCAGTCGTCGTCGCGATTGAGGATCATCGCACCCTTGCCCTGGAAGACGCGCGACTTGGCGGCGGCGTAGTTGGCCAGGCTGCCGTCATAGCGGTCGAGGTGGTCCTCCGAGACGTTGAGTACGGTCGCCGCGTCGGCCTTCAGGTGATGTGTCGTTTCGAGCTGGAAGCTCGACAGCTCGACCACCCAGACCTGCGGTAGCGTGCCGGCATCCAGCGCATCCATCAGCGCGTCGAGGGCCGACGGCGAGATGTTGCCGCAGGCGATCGCCGGCACCCCGGCGCCGTTCAGCAGATGGGCGGTCAGCGCGGTGGTCGTCGTCTTGCCGTTGCTGCCGGTGATGGCGACGATCTTCGAGGCAGGCGCCAGCTCGCGCACGCCGGCGGCGAACAATTCGATTTCCGAGATCACCGGCACGTCGACCGCAGCGATCGCCGGCGTCGCCTTCGGCACGCCCGGCGACAGCGCGACGAAATCGCTACCGGCGAAGGTCGCGGCGACGAACGGTCCGGCGACCAATTCGGCATCCGGCGCGGCATCACGCAGCGCCTCGACGTTCGGCGGGTTGTCGCGCGAATCGGCGACGCGCACCCTGGCGCCCTGGCGCTGCAGCCACCTGGCCATCGCCAGCCCGGACTCCCCGAGCCCGACGACCACAACGCGTTTGCCCCGAAGTTCCATGTTTTAGCGCAGCTTCAGCGAAGACAGCCCGATCAGCACGAGCATGATGGTGATTATCCAGAAGCGGACGACGACCTGCGTCTCCTTCCAGCCCGTTTGTTCGAAGTGGTGGTGCAGCGGCGCCATGCGCAGGATGCGCCGGCCCTCGCCGAACTTCTTCTTGGTGTATTTGAAGTAGCTGACCTGCAGCATCACCGACAGCGTCTCGACGACGAAAACGCCGCCCATGATCAGCAGGACGATTTCCTGGCGCAGGATCACCGCCACGGTACCGAGCGCGGCCCCGAGCGCCAGCGCGCCGACATCACCCATGAAGACCTCGGCCGGATAGGCGTTGAACCACAGGAAGCCGAGCCCGGCCCCGGCGATGGCGCCGAGCAGGATGCACAGCTCGCCGGCCCCCGGCACGTAGGGGATGAACAAATACTTGGCGTAGACCGCGTGGCCGGTCACGTAGGCGAAGACGACGAAGGCGGAGGCGATCATCACCGTCGGCATGATCGCCAGGCCGTCGAGGCCGTCGGTCAGGTTGACCGCATTGCTGGTGCCGACGATGACGAAATAGGTCAGGGTGATGAAGCCGACGACGCCCAGCGGATAGGCGACGGTCTTGAAGAAGGGCACGATCAGTTCGGTCTGCGCCCCGGACTTGGCCGAGAAGGCGAGGAACAGTGCGGCACCGAGACCGAGCAGCGACTGCCAGAAATACTTCCAGCCGGCCGACAACCCCTTCGGGTCGCGATAGACGACCTTCTTCCAGTCGTCGTACCAGCCGACGATGCCGAAGCCGAGGGTGACGACCAGCACCGTCCACACGTACTTGTTGGTCAGGTCGCCCCAGAGCAGCGTCGTGATGCCGATGGCGATGAGGATCAGCACGCCGCCCATGGTCGGCGTGCCGGACTTGACCAGATGGGTCTGAGGGCCGTCGGTGCGCACCGCCTGACCGATCTTCTTTTCTGCCAGCCAGCGGATGACGCGCGGCCCGATGGCGAACGAAAGCAGCAGCGCCGTCATCGCCGCCAGCACGGTGCGCAGCGTGATGTAATTGAAGACGTTGAAGAAGCGCACGTCCTGGGCGAGCCACTGTGCCAATGCGAGCAGCATCAGATTTCCTCCTCGGTGCTGATGGCGTCGGCCACCCGCTCCATCTTCATGAAGCGGGATCCCTTCACCAGCACGGTGGTTTCCGGCCCCAGTTCCTTGTTGACCGCAGCGATCAGCTTGTCGACATTGCAGAAATGCCGCGCGCCGTCGCCGAAGTTGCGCACCGCCTGCTGGCTGGCGTCGCCGAGCGCGAACAGGCGATCGATGCCCTGGCTCTTGGCGTAGCCGCCGATCTCGTCGTGGTACTGGCCGCTGGCTTCGCCGATCTCGCCCATGTCGCCGAGCACCAGCACCTTGTGGCCGATGGTCGCGGCCAGCACATCGATGCCGGCACGCACCGAGTCCGGATTGGCGTTGTAGGTATCGTCGAGCACCACGGCGCCGGCAACGCCGCGGCGTTTCTGCAAGCGCCCCTTGACGCCGGCGAACCCTTCCAGCCCGGCGACCACCGCCGCCAGCGGGACGCCGGCAGCCAGACAGGAAGCCGCAGCGGCGACCGCGTTGCGGGCGTTATGGCGGCCGGGCACCGGCAGCCGGAACTCCGCGCTGCCTTCGGGCGCCGTCAGCGCCAGCCGTGTTTCCAGCCCGTGCTGGTGGACCGCCGCATGCACGTCGGCGGCCTGCTCGATGCCGAAGCTGCGCACCGCATGCGCACCGGCCATCTGCCGCCAGAGCGCCGCATAGCGGTCGTCGGCATTGACCACGGCGACGCCGTCGGCCGCCAGGCCGCTGAAGATGCTGCCCTTCTCGCGCGCCACCTCGTCCATGGCGCCCATGCCTTCGAGATGAGCGCGCTGGGCGTTGGTGATCACCGCCACGGTCGGCGCGCCGAGGGGCGCCAGATAGGCGATCTCGCCGGGATGGTTCATGCCCATCTCGATGACCGCCGCACGATGGCCGGCGTGGAGGCCGAGCAGGGTCAGCGGCAGGCCGATATCGTTGTTCAGGTTGCCGCGGGTAGCCAGCACGGCGTCGCCGAAATGCGCCCGGAGAATGGTGGCGATCATTTCCTTGGTCGTCGTCTTGCCGTTCGAGCCGGTGACGGCGATCACCGGTACGGCGAAACGGGCGCGCCAGGCGGCGGCCAGCCTGCCGAGGGCGAGCCGCGTATCATCGACCACCAGCGCCGGGACACCGGCCGGCAGGCGGGCCGCATCGCTGACCAGCAATGCGGCGGCACCCGCCGCGGCCGCCTGATCGAGGAAATCATGGGCATCGAAGCGCTCGCCGCGCAGCGCGACGAACAACTGCCCGGCCCCGATGGCGCGCGTATCGGTCGACACGCCGGCGATCGCCAGGTCGGCGCCGACCAGCCGGCCGCCGATGGCGTCGCGAATATCGGAGAGCAGCCAGTTCATCATGCGACCTCCCGCTTGCCGTGACGGCGCAGATCAAGTGCGAGCCGCGCCTGTTCGAGATCGGAAAACGGCGTCCGCACGCCGGCGCGCTCCTGGTAGGCTTCGTGGCCCTTACCGGCCAGCAGCACGACGTCGGTAACCGCCGCCCGGCAGATGGCGCGGCGAATCGCCTCCGCGCGGTCGACTTCGGATTCCGCCGTGCCTGCACCGGCGCGGATGTCGGCGATTATCCGCTCGGGATCCTCGCCGCGCGGGTTGTCGCTGGTCAGCAGCACACGATCGGCAAGGCGGACCGCCACTTCGCCCATCTGCGGCCGCTTGCCCGGGTCGCGGTCGCCGCCGCAACCGAAGACGACCTCGAGGCGGCCGCCCCGTGCATTCGCGACGGCGCGAAGGGTGAGCAGCACGTTCTCCAGGGCATCCGGCGTATGCGCGTAGTCGACGACGACCAGCGGTTCGCCGACGCAACCCAGACGCTCCAGGCGACCGGCCGGTGCATGCACGTTGGACAGCCGGCGCGCCACATCGTCCGCGACAACGCCGGCATCATGCAGCACCGCGGCAACGGCGAGCAGGTTGGAGACGTTGTAGCGCCCGAGCAGCGGGGTCTCGACCACTGCACTGCCGTCCGGCAGGACCAGCGTGAAGCGCTGCCCTTGCGGCGTCTCGCACAACTGCTCGGCGCGTACCGCCGCGCCCGTGTCGCCAATCGCGTAGCCGAGCACCGTGGCGGCGGTCGTCGCGCCGGCCAGCTGGCGGCCGAGCGCGTCGTCGAGATTGACGATCGCCGTGCGCAGCCCCGGCCAGATGAACAGTTTTCGCTTGGCCGCCGCGTAGGCTTCCATGCTGCCGTGGTAGTCGAGATGGTCGCGGGTGAAATTGGTGAACACCGCGACATCGACGCGGGCGCCGTTCATGCGCCCCTCCTCGATGCCGATCGAACTGGCTTCGAGCGCGCAGGCTTCGGCGCCGGCGCGCCGGAAACCGGCGAGCAGGCGCATCAGCGTCGTCGCCTCCGGGGTCGTGAACCCGGTTTCGGCCAGCGCCCCGGGGAAGCCGGCGCCCAGCGTCCCGATCACCGCGCAGCGGCGCACGTGTACCTGGGCGATGAACTGGCTGACCGTCGTCTTGCCGTTGGTGCCGGTGATGGCGATCAGCGACAGCCCCTCACTCGGCGCACCATGCACGGCATGGGCGAGCGGGCCGGCCAGCGCGCGCAGAGCGTCGACCTGCAGGTTGGCTGCGGTCCACGCCGGGTTCCAGGCAAAATCGCCGCCCGCCTGCCAGAGGACGGCCGCCGCCCCGCGCGCCAGCGCATCGCCGATGTAGCGGCGGCCATCGGCGAGATCGCCGGGATAGGCGAGGAAGAGGTCGCCGGGCGCGACCTGGCGGCTGTCGTCGGCGACGCCGGCGGCCTTCACGCCGAGTGCTGCCAGGCGGTCGAGAATCTCGCGCGGCGTATTCACAGCGGACCCTTCCTGACCGACGCCTCGGCCACCTGGACCGGCGCGTCCGGAACGATGCCGAGGGTGCGCAGCGAGGCGCCCATCACCTGCGAAAACACCGGCGCTGCGACCTCGCCGCCGTAGTGCTTGCCCGCGCTGGGTTCGTCGATCATCACCGCGACGATCAGCCGCGGGTCCGAAACCGGCGCGAAGCCGACGAAGGCCGACACGTACTTGTTGGCATAGGCACCGCCGACCAGCTTGTGCGCGGTACCCGTCTTGCCGCCGACGCGGTAGCCCGGCACGCGCGCCTTGGGCGCCGTGCCCTCCGGACCGGCCGCCATTTCCAGCATGGCGCGCATCTCGCGCGCCGTCTGCGCAGTGAACACCGGCACGCCGTGCACGGCTGGCTGATCGACCTTGAGCAGGGTCAGCGGAATCAGGTCGCCGTCACGCGCAAAGACCGAGTAGGCGCGCGCCAGCTGGATCAAACTCACTGAAATGCCGTGGCCGTAGGACATCGTCGCCTGCTCGATCGGCCGCCAGTTCTTCCACGGCCGCAGGCGGCCGGTGACCTCGCCCGGGAAGCCGAGCTGCGGCACCTGCCCGAAGCCGACGGCATCGAACATCTGCCACATTTCCTGCGGCGGAATGGTGAGCGCCATCTTGGTGACGCCGACGTTGGAGGATTTCTGGATCACCTGGGCGACGGTCAGGGCGCCATGCGGATGGGCGTCGGAGATCGTCGCGTTGCCGATCGTCAGACGCCCCGGCGCGCAGTTGATCACGCTGTCGGGGCGGAACTTGCCCTTTTCCAGCGCCAGCGCGGCCGTAAACGGCTTCAACGTGGAACCCGGCTCGAAGGTGTCGGTAAAGGCGCGGTTGCGCAACTGGGCACCCGACAGGTTTTCGCGATTGTTGGGGTTGTAGGTCGGCCAGTTCGCCAGCGCCAGAACCTCGCCGCTCTGGACGTCGAGCACCACGATGCCGCCGGCCTTGGCGTTGTTGCTTTCGACCGCCGCCTTGAGCTGGCTGAACGCGATGTACTGGATCTTCGAATCGAGCGCCAGGCGGATTTCCTTGCCATCCTGCGGCGGCTTCAGGGCGCCGACGTCCTCGATGATATTGCCGCGGCGGTCGCGGATCACGCTGCGGCTCCCCGGATGACCCAGCAAGCTTTGCTGGAAGGCGAGCTCGACCCCTTCCAGCCCCTTGTCGTCCACGCCGGTGAAGCCGACGATATGCGCCGTCATGTCGCCGGTCGGGTAGTAGCGGCGGTACTCCTTCTCCTGGTGCACGCCCGGCAGCTTGAGGGCGGCGATGCGGTCGGCAGTTTCCGGCGGCACCTGACGCTTGATGAAGACGAAGGTCTTTTCCGGGGCGATCTTGCCGTCCAGTTCGCGCACGCTCATGTCGAGCAGGGCGGCCAGCTGCTGCTTCTGCACCGCGCTCATCGTCCGCGCGTCGCCGGGAATCGCCCAGACCGACTTCATCGGCGTCGACACGGCCAGCATGTCGCCGTTGCGGTCGATGATCTTGCCGCGCGAGGCCGACACCTCGATATCGCGGCGGTAGCGCGATTCGCCCTTCTCCTGCAGAAAATCGTTGTTGATCACCTGCAGGTAGAAGCCGCGCCCGACCAGCGCCGCGAAGGCGCCCATCAGCAACAGTCCGACGGTGCGTGAACGCCAGCCCTGCAGGGCCAGTTGCAGCACCGGGCTTTCGGCGAAGCGATGGCCGCGTTGCGGACGACGACGGACGACCATCAGCGCACCGCCTTCTTTTTGGCCGCGCCGGCGGCCGGTTTGTCGACCACGCGCCCCACCGCATCCGGGGTCACCATGTGCAGCCGGCTGCGGGCGATCTGCTCGATGCGCGGATGCGTCGCCCAGGTGGACAATTCGAGCTGCAGCTGGCCGTACTCGATATCCAGCTTGCGCACCCGCTCCTGCTCGCCCTCCAGATCCTGGAACAGCTTGCGCGCGCGGTGCTGGGAGGTCACCACACCCAGCGCACAAACGACGGCGACGAGAAGGAGGATCATGTTGAAGCGAACCATTACAGTTTTTCGGCGACCCGCATCACGGCGCTGCGCGCCCGCGGATTGGCGGCGATCTCGGCGGCCGACGGCTTGACCGCCCGGCCGACCAGGCGCAGCTTCGGCTTCGGCAACTGATCGGCGCGCAGCGGCAGGTTCTTCGGCAGGTCGTCGGCAGTCGATTGCGCGCGCATGAAGTTCTTGACGATGCGGTCCTCGAGGGAGTGAAAGGAAATCACCACCAGCCGGCCGCCCGGCCTGAGCAGTTCGGCCGCCTGCGGCAGCGCTACTTCCAGCTGGCCGAGTTCCTGATTGATATGAATCCGTAGAGCTTGAAAGCTGCGCGTCGCCGCGTCCTGCCCTGGCTCACGGGTGCGCACGGCCGCGCGTACGAGGGCCGCGAATTGCGCTGTGGTGACAATGGGCTGTTCGAGCCGAGCAGCCACAACCTTCTTTGCAATCTGGAAAGCAAACCGTTCTTCGCCATAATCCCTGATGACCTCCGTTATTTCCCTTGTTTCGGCGCGCGCCAGCCACTCGGCCGCCGTTTCCCCCCGCGTGGTATCCATGCGCATGTCGAGCGGCGCATCGTGGCGAAAGCTGAAGCCGCGTTCGGCATCGTCGAGCTGTGGCGATGAAACGCCGATATCGAAGAGGATGCCGTCCACCTCCTGGACGCCGGCATCGTGCGCCGCCTCGGCGATTTCGCCGAAGGCGCGATGCACCAGCCGGAAACGCGGATCGTTGATTGCCGCCCCCGCGACAATCGCCTGCGGGTCGCGGTCGACCGCCACCAGCCGCCCCTTTTCGCCGAGCGCCGCGAGAATGCGCCGGCTATGCCCGCCGCGACCGAAGGTGGCGTCCATATAAACGCCATCCGCCTTGATCGCCAGGGAACCTACCGCCTCCTCGAGCAGCACCGTGACGTGGGTGCCACCGGCGGTCACAGCACGAGATCTCCAAAGCCTGGCGGCAGATCGCCGGACAGCGCCTCCACGGCCAGATCGTTCTGCTGTTTCCAGCCGGCTTCGCTCCAGATTTCGAAATGGCTGCCCATCCCGACCAGGTAGACAGTCTTTTCGAACTGAGCGTAGTCGCGCAGCTCGGGCGCCACCAGCAGGCGCCCGGCGGAATCCAGCGCCTCGGTGCGCGCATTGCCGACCAGCACGCGCTTGATCGACGCCGCCCGCGGGTCGAGGCTGGAGGCCTTGAGTATCTGGTCGCGGATCGGCTGCCAGGCCGGTGACGGGTAGAGCAGCAGGCAGCGGTGCGGGTGGGCGGTCAGGACCAGCGAGCCCTCGCCGGCGGCGAGCAGGGTCTCGCGGTGCCTTGCCGGTATGGCAAGCCGCCCCTTCGCATCCAGACTGAGTGCCGCAGCCCCCTCGAACATCCCCGCCTCGCTCCTCGTTTACCCACAATTCAACACGTTTTCCCACTTTAAGACATGATTTGTCACCCGTCAATATAAAAATCGGGAATTTTTCTTACGCAACAAGGACTTAGGCGCGAATCCGCAGAGGATTTTAGAAGAAAATAAGCCTTAATAATCAATGCGCGAAATACGACTCTTAAAGTGACTTGTCAGGATTTGGAGAAAATCGGAGCGTCACCGCCAGGCCATGCCGCCGGGGTAAAAACAGAGGAGGGTTTTGGGCCGCGGCGCGTGGTCGACCGCAGCAGGCCGCAGAGCCGCAGGAGCCGCCCGGATCCAAATCCGGGGTTGGCACGGGCCGGCCAGGGAACTACAGCAGCCTGCCCGGGCAAGCCCCCCGGGCAGGCGCAAACGGCGAGCGCCGACGTTACTTCAACTGGCTGAGCTTTTGCTCGATCTTGGGCAAGGGCACAGCGCCCGGGACGCGTTCGCCGTCGGCAAAGAAGATGGTCGGCGTGCCGCTGATGTTGAGGCGGCGCCCGAACTCCTGGTTCTTGACGATCGCCGAGGTATCGCAATCATCCTTGCCGGCCGGCGCACGCCCGTCGACCATCCAGTCATTCCAGGCCCTGGAACGGTCGGCGGCGCACCAGATCTGCTTCGATTTGCGGATCGAATCCTCGGACAGGATAGGATAAAGGAAGGTATAGATGGTCACGTTGTCAAGCTTCTGCAGGTCCTTGGCCAGCCGCTTGCAGTAGCCGCAGTTGGGATCCTCGAAGGTCGCCAGCACGCGCTTGCCGTCGCCACGCACCTGCTTGATCGCCCGGTCGAGCGGCAGTTCCGAGAACTTGATCGCCGTCAGCTTGCGCATGCGCTCCTCGGTGACGTTCTTCATCGTCTTGCCTTCGATCAACTGGCCGCCGGCGATGAAGGCCGTCATCTTTTCATCGGTGTAGAGGATGTTGCCGTCGGCGTAGATCTCGTAGAGCCCGAGATAGCCCGACTTGGTGACGCTTTCGACCTTGGCGCCGAGCTTGGCTTCCATCGCCTTCTTGATCTCGGCCTCGTCGGCGCTCGCCAGCGTGGTCCACAGCGCGGCCAGCGCCAGCGGGACGGTTCTTTTCAGCATGCAGTTCTCCTAGAGGGCACCCAGCGCGTAACGCACCAGGGCATTTTTTACAAAGGGTAATCCGTCGGTGGCGCTCAGGCCGAGGTTGCGCAGCGTGCGCAACCCGGGCGGCGAGGCCTTGAACAGGCGGCGCAGGCCGTCGGTGGTGGTCTGCATCAGCGCCGTTTCCTCGCGGCGGGCGCGCTGGTAGCGCTGCAGGAAGCGCTCGCTGCCGATGTCCTGCCACTGCGGCGCGCCAGCCAGCAACGCAGCGAGTTCGCTGGCATCCTGAAAGCCGAGGTTGATGCCGTGCCCCGACAGAGGGTGGATGCCGTGCGCGGCATCCCCGACCAGCGCCAGGCGCGGCGCGACGGTTTGCGGAACGCGCATCAGGCGCAAGGGGAAGGCGGCCGCCGGCGTCAGCAAGTCGAGCCGCCCGAGAGCGTGGCCCCCGGCCTCGGCGACGCGTTCGCAGAAAGTCGCTGCCGGCAGGGCACAGAGTTCATCTGCATGATCATCGGAAGTCGACCACACGATCGAGATGCGGTTCCCCGGCAGCGGCAGGTAGGCGAGCACGCCATCGTCGCGGAACCACTGGAAGGCGACGTTGCGGTGCGGCTTTTCGCTGGCGAGATTGGCGACCACGCCCTTCTCGTCATAGGGCGTATTGACTGCCGACAGCCCGGCCGCCTGGCGCACCCAGGAATCGCGCCCGTCGGCACCGACCACGAGGCGCGCGGAAAGTGCACTGCCGTCGGCCAGCACAAGTTGTGCGGCGTCGGGCCCGAAAGTCAGTTGCTGCGGCGCTGCCGGACAGTGCAGAGTGAGATTGCCCTGCCGCTTGGCGCTTTCCCAGAACTCGCAGGCCATCAGCGACGATTCGAGTATCCAGCCCAGTTCCGGCACGCCCGAGTCGTAGGCCGAGAAGGCCAGCCGGCCGCCGGCATCGCCGCTGATTTCCATGCCGCGAATCGGCGCGATGCGCTCGGTCGCCAGGTGCTTCCAGGCGCCGATCCGCTCGAGGAAGGCGACATTGGCCGGGCTGATCGCGTAGACGCGGGCATCCCAACCCTCCGGGCGGCGCGGCGCCTGGTGTTCGACCAGCGCGATGCGCAGCGGCGCGTCGCGCAGTGCGACGGCAAGGCTCGCGCCGGCGAGGCCGCCGCCGACGATGATCAGGTCAAAATGCTGCATTGCGGCAGAAGCGCCGATGGGGTCCGGCGAAAAACAGGGGAATCAGGACGGATTGCCCGAAGGTTTGTTGGGCCGCGGCCGGCGGTTGTTGTTGCTGCGCGGCCGGTGTTTCTTGGACGCGCCTGAAGGCTTGCCGTGCCCGCCTCCGGCGTTGCCCTGCCCGCTGCCATGCTCCGATGGCGAAGCGCGATTGCCCGGCGCCAGCTGGATCTCCAGCTCGATGATTTCATCCCACTGCTCGTCCGAGCGATCCCGCTCGGGAACGGACAGTAATTCTCGCAGGCGGCGACGGTTGTCGTTGGGCGGCGGCGCCGACGGCGGCGTGACGGGGGGATTTTCTGGATTCTGATCGTTCATTGGAAACTAAAAGCGGAGCCCGGTTGCCGCGGGCCCCGCATTGGATGGTGCCATTATTTCTTCTTGGCCGGCTTCTTGGCGGCAACGGATGCCTTGAACGCCGTACCGGCGGTGAACTTCGGCACCGTGGTGGCCGGAATCTTCAGGGTGGCACCGGTCTTGGGATTTTTGCCCGTGCGCGCGGCGCGCTTGGCAGACTTGAACGTACCGAAACCAACCAGCGTAACCGACTCGCCTTTCGCTACAGTCGCGACGACCGCACCGATGATGGCCGACAAGGCCTTGTCGGCAGCGGCCTTGGTGATACCAGCTTCTTTTGCAGCAACTTCGACCAGCTCGGATTTATTCATCTAAGTGCCTCCTGTTAACTACTTGTGTTAAAGAAAACTGGCCGTTGGCACGGCAGCACAACAAAAGTAGCACATTTTCCGGATAAGTGCTGATGCCAACAGGGATATTTGTACGCCGACGCCCTGATTTTGTGCCTTTCACGCACGTCGACCGCAACCACCGCCGACAAGCAAAGACCCCGGCCGCAGCCGGGGTCTTTCGTTTGCTCAGGAGCACTTACTTCTTCTCTTCGGCCTTGCCGTTTTCCGCCGGCTTTTCGCCGTGCGAGATCTCGACCGCCCCTTCGTTCTGCTTGCCAATATGCTGGTCGATCGCCGGCAGCTGGTGGGCGATGCCCTTGTGGCAGTCGATACAGGTCTTGCCTTCGGTGAAAGCCTGCGGATGCTGCTTGGCTGCACGGTTGCCCTGTTCGGTGTAGTCCATGTAGTCGTAGCGGTGGCAGTTGCGGCACTCCTTGGAGTCGTTCGCCTTCATGCGCTTCCACTCGTTCTGGGCGAGTTGGGCGCGCTTGGCATTGAACTTCTCGGGGGTATCGACGCTGCCCAGCAGCTTGTGCCACACCTCGTTGGAGGCCTGGATCTTGCGGACCATCTTCGGCCCCCACTCCTTGGGCACGTGGCAATCCGGGCAGGTGGCACGCACGCCGGTGCGGTTGGTGTAGTGGATCGTGTTCTGATATTCCTTGAACACGTTTTCCTTCATTTCATGGCACGAAATGCAGAATTCCTCCTTGTTGGTCGCTTCCAGCGCCCAGTTGAATCCCCCCCAGAAGACGATGCCGGCCACGAACAACAGCAGCACCGTCACCATGCCGACACGCTTGACCCAGGCAGGCATATATTTTTCGAGACTCATCATTCCCCCTTCTTGGCAGCCGGTTTATAGGTATTTTCCACCAGAGGCTTGGCGTCGAACTGCGGCACATGGCACTGCATGCAGAAATAGCGACGCGGCGAGATGTTGCTCAGCTTCTTGTCTTCGCGGTCCAGATAGTGCGACTTGGCCACCTTGGTGGCGCCGGTTTCCTCGGCCCGCTCCCTGGAATGGCAGTCCATGCACTTGTTGAAGTTCTGCGTGATGTTGTAGCCCTTGATGCTGTGCGGAATCAGCGGCGGCTGCTTCTGGAAATTGCGCGGAATCAGGTCCTGGTCCTTCTCCGGACGGAACATGGCATCGAGCCGGGAAGTTTCCGTGATCGGCGCGCCACCGCGTAGCGACTCGACGACCTCCTGCGCACCGGCGCTACCCGCCCCCGACAGGAGCATGGCGCCCGTCAGGAGCAGAGCGGGGATGAATCTCATGGTTTTTCCCTCCAAATGTACGGCTAGGCAGCCACCTGGCCGTTTTTCATGGTGACGGTTATCCGGCGAATCTACGCCCGGGTAACCTTGACGGCACATTTCTTGTAGTCGGTTTCCTTGGAAATCGGGCAGGTCGCGTCCAGCGTCAGCTTGTTGGCCAGGCGCCCGGCGTCGAAGAACGGGATGAAGACCAGCCCGCGCGGCGGCTTGTTGCGGCCCCGCGTTTCGACGCGCAGGATGATCTCGCCACGCCGCGACGCCACCTTGCACTCCATGCCGCGCTGCAGGCCGCGCGCCTTGGCGTCGTCCGGATGCATGAAGACGACCGCGTCCGGGAACGACTTGTAGAGCTCCGGGACGCGCCGGGTCATGGTGCCGGTATGCCAGTGCTCGAGGACACGCCCGGTGCACAGCCACATGTCGAATTCCTTGTCCGGCGATTCCGCCGGCGGCTGGTAGGGCAAGGCGAAAATCACCGCCTTGCGATCCTTGTGGCCGTAGAAGGCGACGCCCTCGCCCTTCTTGACGTAAGGGTCGAAGCCTTCGCGGAAACGCCACAGGGTTTCCTTGCCATCGACCACCGGCCAGCGCAGGCCACGGGCCTGATGGTAGGTTTCGAACGGCGCCAGATCGTGGCCATGCCCGCGTCCGAACTGGGCGTATTCCTCGAACAACCCCTTCTGGACGTAAAAGCCGAAATACTTGGACTCGTCGTTGTCGAAGCCGGCGGCGATTTCGCTGACCTTGTACTTGTCGGCAACACCGTTGGCGTAGAGCACCTCGTAGAGGGTCTTGCCCTTCAGCTTGGGCGCCTTGGCCAGCAGTTCCGCCGGCCACACCTCATCGACCTTAAAGCGCTTCGAGAACTCCATGACCTGCCACAGGTCGGAACGCGCCTCGCCCGGCGCCTTGACCTGCTGGCGCCAGAACTGGGTACGCCGCTCGGCGTTGCCATAGGCGCCTTCCTTCTCCACCCACATCGCGGTCGGGAGGACGAGGTCGGCGTAGGAGGCGGACAGCGTCGGATAGGGATCGGAGATGACGATGAAGGTTTCCGGGTTGCGCCAGCCGGGGTAAAGCTCTTCATTGATGTTGGGACCGGCCTGCAGGTTGTTGTTGCACTGCTGCCAATAGAAATTGACCTTGCCGTCCTTGAGCGCGCGCGCCATCGCGACGGCGTGGAGACCCGGCTTGTCGGGAATCGTCCCGTCGGGCAGCCCCCACAGCTCCTCGGTATGCTTGCGGTGCTCGGGATTGGTCACCACCATGTCGGCCGGCAGGCGATGCGAGAAGGTGCCCACTTCCCGTGCCGTGCCGCAGGCCGAGGGCTGACCGGTCAGCGAGAAGGGACTGTTGCCCGGCTCGGAAATCTTGCCGACCAGCAGGTGCACGTTGTAGATCATGTTGTTGACCCAGGTGCCGCGCGTGTGCTGGTTGAAGCCCATCGTCCAGTACGAGGTCACCTTGATCTTCGGATCGGCGTACAACTCGGCGAGGGCGTTGAGATCCTTGACCGAAACACCGGAGAGCTTGGAAACCTTCTCGGCCGTGTATTCGGAAACGAACTTCTTGAACTCGTCGAAGGTGATCGGCTCGGACTTGCCGGTATCGCCCTTCGGCTTGCCGTCGGCACCCGGATAGCCGTTGCTGGTCGCATCCTTTTCCAGCGCGTGCGTCGGACGCAGGCCATAGCCGATGTCGGTCACACTCTTCTTGAAGTTGACGTGCTTGCCGACGAAGTCCTGATTGACCTTGCCCTTCTCGATGATGTAGTTGCAGATGAAGTTCAGGATCGCCAGGTCGGTCTGCGGCGTGAAGATGATCGGGATGTCGGCCAGCTCGTAGGAACGATGCTCGAAGGTCGACAGTACCGCCACCTTGACGTGCTTGCTCGACAGCTTGCGGTCGGTGATGCGCGTCCACAGGATGGGGTGCATCTCCGCCATGTTCGAACCCCACAGAACGAAGGCGTCGGCATGCTCGATGTCATCGTAGCAACCCGCCGGCTCGTCGATGCCGAAGGTGCGCATGAAGCCGGCGACGGCCGAAGCCATGCAGTGGCGGGCATTGGGGTCGATGTTGTTGGTCCGGAAGCCGGCCTTCATCAGCTTGGCGGCCGCGTAGCCCTCCCAGACCGTCCATTGGCCGGAACCGAACATCGCGAGGCCGTTCGGCCCTTTCTTCTTCATGGTCTCGCGGGCCTGCGCTTCCATGATGTCGAACGCCTGCTTCCAGGAAATCGGCGTGAATTCGCCAGTCTTGTCGTACTTGCCGTTCTTCATGCGCAGCATCGGCGTCTTGACGCGGTCGCCGCCATACATGATCTTGGAGAGGAAATAGCCCTTGATGCAATTCAGGCCACGGTTGACCGGCGCATCCGGGTCGCCCTGGGTGGCGACCACGCGCCCGTCCTGGGTGCCGACCAGCACGCCGCAGCCGGTGCCGCAAAAGCGGCATGCCGCCTTGTCCCAGCGAATGTCGTCCTTGCCGGCCGCTACCGCGCCCGTCGGGGCCGACAACCCCGCGACCGACATGGCCGCCGCGGCCGCGTTGGCCTTGATGAAGTCCCGTCGATTGAGTTTCACGCCTCTACCTCCTCGCTATCTGACTCTTCGTCGCTATATTGATAAACCATGGCCACCGCCGCGACTCCGGGAACGCCATGGAGAGCCACGTATCGATTTGCGGCCGATTCCGTATCGTCGTCCTCGAGCGTGACGACGACCTTGCCTTCCGGGGTGCGCGCATGAATTTCCACGCCGTCCATCCCGGCCAGGATTGCGCAGGCTTCGTCGAGACGCGCTGGAACGATGTGCACGATGGCACTGGAAATATTCATCTGGTCCAATCCTCAAAACGTATAGATCGCCCGGAACAGGCGCCATATCGGTTGCAATGATCCTGATCCGGAGGGCGATTCCGTTGATTTGAGTCAATTAGTGCAGACCTAGCTCCCCGGGCACTACCAATGCATGATGCCAACTACTACTTTTAGACTATGTTGCGGATCATGCAAGGCAATAGCAGTTGCCTATGAAAGATATTTCCCGATTCAATTGGCTCAATGAATGGCGACGATCTATCATTCATACGTTGTCTTCAACCTCAACCAAGGAGAAAACCCCATGTCGCTCATCAACACCCAGATCCAGCCGTTCAAGACCCAGGCCTTCCACAATGGCAAGTTCGTCGAAGTGACCGAAGCCAACCTGAAGGGCAAGTGGTCCGTCCTGATCTTCATGCCAGCCGCCTTCACCTTCAACTGCCCGACCGAAATCGAGGATGCCGCCGACAACTACGCCGAGTTCCAGAAGGCCGGTGCCGAGGTCTACATCGTGACGACCGACACCCACTTCTCCCACAAGGTCTGGCACGAAACCTCGCCGGCCGTCGGCAAGGCCCAGTTCCCGCTGGTCGGCGACCCGACGCACCAGCTGACCCGCGCCTTCGACGTGCATATCGACGACGCCGGCCTGGCCCTGCGCGGCACCTTCGTTATCAACCCGGACGGCATCATCAAGACCATGGAAGTCCATGACAACGCGATCGCCCGCGACGTCAAGGAAACCCTGCGCAAGCTGAAGGCCGCCCAGTACGTGGCCGCACACCCGAACGAAGTGTGCCCGGCCAAGTGGCAGGAAGGCGCCAAGACCCTGGCCCCGTCGATCGACCTGGTCGGCAAGATCTAAGCGCCACGCCAACCCCAAACCGCTCCCGGCACGGGAGCGGTGCGGATTTCAGCGCAAAGGGGCCGGCGAGCCCCTTTTCACTGAAATTCTCAATCACCGGAGAACAGCATGCTCGACGCAAACATCAAGACCCAACTCAAGGCCTACCTCGAAAAGCTGCAGACGCCGATCGAACTCGTCGCCTCGCTCGACGACAGCGCCGCGGCGCAGGAGATGCACGGCCTGCTGACCGATATCGCCGGCCTGTCGGACAAGGTCAGCCTGCGCGACGACGGCGACGCCGCACGGCGTCCCTCCTTCGCCATCGGCCGCCCCGGCGAAGCGGCCCGGATCAGCTTCGCCGGCCTGCCGATGGGCCACGAATTCACCTCGCTGATCCTCGCCCTGCTGCAGACCGGTGGCCACCCGCCCAAGGTCGACGCGGCCGTGATCGAGCAGATCAGGGCGCTGCCCGGCGAGTTCCGTTTCGAGACCTACATCTCGCTGTCCTGCCACAACTGCCCGGACGTCGTGCAGGCGCTCAACCTGATGGCCGTGCTCAACCCCGGCGTCAGCCACACGATGGTCGACGGTGGACTGTTCCAGGCCGAAGTCGAACGGCTCCAGATCATGGCCGTGCCCACCGTCTTCCTGAACGGCGTCGAGTTCGGCGCCGGGCGGATGAGCGTCGAGGAAATCGTCGCCAAGCTCGACACCGGGGCCGCCGCACGCGACGCCGCGAAACTGGGCGCCAAGGAAGCCTTCGACGTCCTCGTCGTCGGCGGCGGCCCGGCCGGCGCCGCGGCCGCCATCTACGCGGCGCGCAAGGGAATCCGCACCGGCCTGCTGGCCGAGCGTTTCGGCGGCCAGGTGATGGACACGCTGGCCATCGAGAACTTCATCTCGGTCAGGGAAACCGACGGTCCGAAACTGGTCGCCGGCCTGGAGGAACACGTCAAGGACTACGACGTCGACATCATGAATCTGCAGCGCGCCACGCAACTCAAGGCGGGTGACCAGATCGAGGTGACGCTGGAGAACGGCGCCGTGCTCAGGAGCAAGTCGGTCATCCTCGCCACCGGCGCCCGCTGGCGCGAAATGAACGTGCCCGGCGAGAAGGAATACCGCGGCAAGGGCGTCGCCTACTGCCCGCACTGCGACGGCCCGCTGTTCAAGGGCAAGCGCGTGGCGGTGATCGGCGGCGGCAACTCGGGCGTCGAGGCGGCGATCGACCTCGCCGGCATCGTCGGCCACGTGACGCTGCTCGAATTCGACAGCAAGCTGCGCGCTGACGCCGTACTGCAGCGCAAGCTGGCCAGCCTGCCGAACGTCGAGGTGCACACCATGGCGTTGACCACCGAAGTCACCGGCGACGGCAACAAGGTCAACGGCCTGCTGTACAAGGATCGCAATACCGACGAGATCAAGCGCATCGACCTCGAAGGCATCTTCGTCCAGATCGGCCTGCTGCCCAACACCGACTGGCTGAAGGGTGCGGTCAACCTGTCGAAATTCGGCGAAATCGAGATCGACGCCAAGGGCCAGACCTCGGTACCCGGGGTCTTCGCCGCCGGCGACTGCACGACGGTGCCCTACAAGCAGATCGTCATCGCCATGGGCGCCGGCGCCACCGCCGCGCTCAGCGCCTTCGACCACCTGATCCGCACCTCGGCCCCGGCCTGACGCCACCCCGCGAACCCCGCCTGCCGATGCCACACATCGGCAGGCGTCCCTGCGATTACTGGCCGCTCAGGCGCTTGCCGAACGACACCGCGTAGGCCGGCGAGCGGAACTTCAGCACCGGGTCGTTGGTCGCGGCGATGCCGTCGGCCATCACCAGCGGATCGAAATTGATCCCTTCACACGCCGCCCCCTTCTGCGGCATGGCGGCCGTGATGGTCAACGTGCCGACCTTCACCTCCCGGCGCTCCGCCGGCCAGCTCAGGGTCGGGTTGTCTTCCGGGTCGCCCGGCTGGCCGATGGTCAGCAGCATGTCCCAGCGCACCGGCCCCTGCTGGGTGCGGGCGATCAGCGTCGGCTCGAGGAAATTCGCGCCCGCCGTTTTCAGTTCGTCGTCGCTCAGGCGCTTCTCCCCGTCCTGCGGCACGAAGCGCCAGCGCACGAGGGTCACCTTGTCCTGGCGGTCGATGAACCGGAAGGTATGGATGCCCCAGAAGGCGCTGCTGGCATAGCTGGCCGGCGGGTTGTGGCTGGCCAGGTACTGCGCCTGCGCCAGGTTGTCCGGATGGCTGGCCTTGAAGGCCTTCATCTTTTCCGGGTCGGGCTTGCCGGTCGCCGGATCGGGTTGCAGCGCGAGCATCAGGTCGAGGAAGGTCTGCGGGCTGGCGGCGCCGAACATCGGCGTGTTGAGCATCGCCATCTGGTGCAGCTGGCCGTCCGGCAGCTTGAACTGCAGCGCCATGCCGCGCACGTTCTTCGCCGTGTCCGGCACCTTGGGGTTGCCACCGGTGACCGAGAAGCGGGCGACGACCGGCACCGGCTTGCCGGAAAACAGCGCCGAACGGCTGTAGACCGCAGCCTCCTTGCTGCCGACGAATTCGCCGACGGCGCAAGTGCCCTTGATATGGTTGCGCCGTTCGCCGGGGGTGACGCCGAACACCCCCTCGATGGCGCCGACCACCTGCGGCGCAGTGACTTCCGGCTCGGCGGCGCCGGCAAGCTGGGGGGCGAGGCCGAGCAGGCCGGCGAAAGCGAAATACGGCAACGTCTTCGTGCGCATGATGGGGTTTCCTTGTGGGGTTGGGAAAGCTATTGGTGTTCGAGCTGGTCGTAGACTGCGCTCGCGACGCGCGCCAGTTCGCCCTTGTCGATGCCGGCCGACAGGGCGTAGCCGAAGCGGCCGTCGATCCAGTAGAAGACATTGACCGGGCCTTCCCGGGCGAAGCGGAAACCGGTGTCGCGGTTGGCCGCGTTCTCGGTCGTCACGTAGAGGGTCAGGCGCTGGCCGCTGGCGTCGTGATACATGAACTGGGCGACCGGGCCGCTGTTGCCCGGCAGCAGGCGGCCGCCGATCAGCTCGTAGCCGAGCGCCCCCAGCCGCGGCGGGCGCACCGGCGTGCCGAGGCGCTTGGAGAGCCAGGCGACGAGCTGGTCTTCCTGCTCGGCGCTGATCTCGACCGGGCGCCGCACGTCGGGGCTGAAGACGACGTGTGCCACCGCCGCCTGGCGCGGCAACGGCATCATCTGCGCCTGGCGGTCGGCGGCCTCGAAGCGGGCATGGACGAACCAGCCGCCGACGCCGCCGAGCAGCGCGACGAGCAGGCCGGCTGCCAGGCGCTGCAGCGACCAGCCCGGCAAAAACGGCCGTTTTTGCACGTCGACCGCAGCTGGCGGCGGCGCGGCCAGGGCGCGCAGGTTTTCCGGCAGCGGCTCGTCGAGGACCGGGGCGAACAGGGCAGCGAGTTCCAGCTTCTGGGCCTGCCAGGCGCGCACGCGCTCGGCTTCCGCCGGATTGGCCGCCAGGTAGTCCTCGACCTCGGCCCGCCGCGCCGCGGGCAGCTCGGCATCGAGATAGGCGTGCAGGTCGGCTTCGGTGATCGGCAGTTTGCTCATCGCACGACTCTCAGGTTGGCCCCCGGCTGCCGGCCGTCCAGCAGCAGGCGCAGGCGCTCCCGCCCGCGCGCCAGGCGCGACATGACGGTGCCGGTGGGAATGCCGAGCGCCGCGGCGATTTCGGCATAGCTGCTGCCCTCCAGCGCGACCAGCAGCAGCACCTCGCGCTGTTCTTCCGGCAGCTGGCGCAGGGCGGCTTCGAGATCACGCACCTCGAGGCGGTCGCTTTGCGTGGCGCGCGTCGGCAACTCGGCTTCGTCCGCGGCGATGGCGCGGGTCGCCACCTCCGGCCGGCGCAACTGGTCGACGCGCAGGTTGTGCATGATGCTGAACAGCCAGGCGCGCAGGTCGCTGCCGGCCTGCCACAGCGAAGCGCGCGACCACGCGCGCTCCAGCGTGTCCTGCACGAGATCGTCGGCCGCCGCGCGATCGCCGAGCAGCGCCCGCGCATAGCGGCGCAGGCGGGGAATCTCGGCCAGGATCGCCGCGCTGTCCACGCTGGCTCAGGGCTTGGCGACGTGCCAGGCGTTGTTGAGGAAGCCGTCACCGGTCCTGTCGCCCGGCTTCTGGTCCTTGGTCCAGTAGTACAGCGGCTTGCCCTTGAACGCCCACTGCTTCTTGCCGTCGTCGCGGTTGATCACGCTGTAGTCGCCGCTGCCGCTGTCGCCGTCCGCCGCGTAGAGCGGCGGCCAGTTGGTAGCGCAGGGGCCGTTGCAATTGCTCTTGCCGGGCGCATCCTTGTCGAAGGTATAGAGTGTCATGCCGTTGGCGCCGGTGAGTACGCCGCCGGACTCCGTCGCCGGCGCCGCGGCGCGGGTTGAGTAGGAGGAACAAGCGGCGAGGGTCGTCGACACGAGCAGGGCGAGCGCGAGTTTTGGCGCGTATCTGGGTGCATTCATGGTGATCTCCGTTGGTGTTATTCGGGTGCTACACCGGAATGAACGGAAGGCGACCCGCCTTTATTCCATCCGCCGCAAAAATTTATTTCGGCGCCGCGCCGAGCCGCCACAACGACGTCACCTCGGCCGCCCGCGCCACGTGCAGCGGGTCGCCGGCATCGCGCGCCTTCGGGTGCTGTGGCCGGGTGTCGAGGCGCCCCAGCACCTGCAGGCCGCCCGCCGCGATCCAGCCCAGCAGTTCGGCCCGCGAACGCAGGCCGAGGTGTTCGGCGAAGTCGGAAATGATCAGCCAGCCCTCGCCGCCGGCTTCCAGATGCGCCGCCAGGCCGCCGAGAAAGCCGCGCAGCATGCGTGAATCGGGATCATAGACCGCGTATTCGACCGGCGAACTCGGCTGCGCCGGCACCCACGGCGGATTGCACACCACCAGCGGCGCCCGGCCGTGCGGAAAGAGGTCGGCGGCGATCACCTCGATCGCTGCGGTCAACCCGAGATTTCGGGCATTTTCCGTGGCGCAGGCCAGCGCCCGCGGATCCTGGTCGGTGGCGACGACCCGGCGGACGCCGCGCCGCGCCAGCACGGCGGCGAGGATGCCGGAACCGGTGCCGATATCGAACGCCAGTTCACAATCCGCCGGTAGCGGCGCCGTGGCCACCAGATCGACATATTCGCCGCGCACCGGTGAAAACACGCCGTAATGCGGATGGATGCGCCCCGCGACCGCCGGCACCGGCACGCCCTTCTTGCGCCACTCGTGGGCGCTGACCACGGCCAGCAGTTCGCGCAGGGCGACGACGGCATCCTCGCCGTCCGGCGCCCCCCAGGCCTCCACGCAAGCCTGGCGGACGTCCTGCGCGCGGCGCAGCGGCAGCGCGTAATCGGCACGCACCGGCACCAGTAGGCGGCCGAGCAGCGCGGCGCGCCGGCCCTGGCGTTCGCGATGGCGGGCGAAGGCCGCGGCCGGCGTCGCCGGCGGCTTGCCGCGCTCCGCCCCGAAGCGGCGGTCGGCGCGCCGGGTCAGCGCCTGCAGCAGGTGACGGGCATTGACCCAGTCGCCGCGCCAGAGCAGCGCCGTGCCGGATTCCAGCAGGCGCCAGGCGGCGTCGGCGGAAATCCGGTCATCAACGACGTCGACCGCAACCGGCGGCGCGACGCCGGCTTCGGAGCGCCAGCGGGCGACATGCCCGGCAGCTGCCTCCTGCCAGCGGATGGTGGGGTGCGGTGCGATGGTCATGCGGCATTGTAGGGGAGAAGGGACTGGCAACTTCACTGCCGGCAATTACCCCGGACTCGGTTAGCATCCATGATTTTTCTAATATAGTGTCGCGTGCCACTTCCGCTCATGACGACAGACGACACTTCCCCTAGGAGACGAAAATGCAACGATTGCTGTTGGGTGCCCTGCTGTGCGCCGGTGTCGCCTGGGCCGGCCCGGACGATCCGTCGAAATTCGACGGCACGCCACTTGGCGCCCAGAAGGCCGTTTACCAGTTCAATCTGGAGAAACCCGAGGATCTCTACCAGGCCCTCGGCTATCTGAACAACCACCTGAACAGCCTGAAGGAATTCGGCAACGTCAGACAGTCGCACATCGTCATGGTGGCCCACGGCAACGAGTTGCACATGCTTTCGCGACTGAATCGCGCCGCCTACCCCGACATCTACGAGCGCCTCAAGGCATTGACCGACCAGGGCGTCTCCCTGCGCGTCTGTCGCAATGCCGCCAACTTCCGCGGCTACAAGCCCGGGGATTTCTACGATCTGGTAACGGTCGTACCGGCCGCGATGACCGATCTCGCAAAATGGCAGCAGAACGGCTATGCCTACATTTCGGGCGACGTCATCAATCGGACCAAGCGCGCCGATTTCCTGCAGAAGCACCCGGAAATCATCGAGTGACCGGCGAGTCGCCGGAAAGTGGAGATCGGTTGGAAAGCCGGCCGATAAGCCGGGTTCTGTTCCCCCCTCGCGGGGTTCGGCAATCATTCCTCTAGGCCTGCCGTCACCGGCAGGCTCAAGCAACCTACCCGGAAGCAGCGCGGGCCACGCCCATGCTTCCCTATTTGGTCTTGCTCCGGATGGGGTTTAGCGTGCCGTCGAACGTTGCCGCCGACGCGGTGAGCTCTTACCTCGCCGTTTCACCCTTACCGACCGGGTTGCCCCGACCGGCGGTCTACTCTCTGTTCCACTTTCCGTCGCCTTCGCCTTGCGGCTTATAGCGCCCAGCCGTTAGCTGGCATCCTGCCCTGCGGAGCCCGGACTTTCCTCCCGATACTCGCGTATCCGGCGATTGCCTGGCCGACTTTCCGCTGCGGATTATACGCACGGCAGCGGTCACCCCGGCCATTTCGAATCAGGATCGCCTTGCCGGCCGGCAGCCGGGGGCGTAAAATTCGCCTGCTGCACCGCACAAAACAAGCGCAGCACCATCGTTTTGCCCCGCGTAAATGCCCTTCTTCCCTGCCGCGCCCCTGACCGGGCCGGCGGCATGCTGATCCAAACATTTCCCGCCGCATAGCGCCGTTCGACTGGTCGCCCGACCGCGTCCAGGGTTTGCCCGCAGGCCGGGCGCCATCAACTTGGGAATTTCATGGTCCGCATCCGGTTTGCGATCGATCTCCATTACGAACTTGCCGGCCCGGGTGCCGATTTCGTCTTCAACATCCACGCGGCCAGGACCCCCTGCCAGACGGTCGTCGACGAGCAGTTGCAGATCAGCCAGCCGGTGCAGCCGACGATCCAGACCGATCCGCTCACCAGCGCACGCTACCTGCGCCTTTCGGCGGCTGGCGGCCCGTTGCACATCAGCTACCAGGCGACGCTGGACATCGACCACCATGTCGCGCTGGCCGACGGCATCGGCGAAACCCCGGTCGCCAGCCTGCCGCTGTCGGCCCTGACCTACATCTACCCGAGCCGCTACTGCCAGTCGGACCGCCTGAGCCTGCTGGCGATGAACGAATTCGGCCGCCTGCCGAAAGGCTATCGCCGCGTCGAGGCCATCCAGGACTGGGTGCGCCGGCAGGTCACCTTCAAGAGCGCGACCAGCAGTTCGGCCACCTCGGCGCTCGACACCCTGACCGACCGCGTCGGCGTCTGCCGCGACTTCGCCCACCTGATGATCGCCATCTGCCGCGCCCTGAACATTCCGGCGCGCTTCACCACCGGCATCGACTACGGCGCCGACCCGGCGCTCGGCCCGAGTGACTTTCACGCCTACGTCGAGGTCTTTCTCGACCACCGCTGGTATCTCTTCGACCCGTCCGGTACCGCCATCCCGATGGGCTTCGTGCGGCTCGGCACCGGGCGCGATGCCGCCGACGTCTCGTACGCAACCATTTTCGGCAGCGTGGTGGCGCCGCCGCCACCCCCGCTCATTTCCGTCCGCGCCCTGTCCGAACCTGGTCACCCCTGGCAACTGCCCCACCACCGGCCGGAAGCGCTATCGACCGATGCTGCGGTCGACATCGCCTGACCCCCTATTTTTATCTGGAGAACACCCCTTGGCCAAAGAAGAACTGATTGAAATGCAGGGCGTCGTCAATGACGTCCTTCCCGACACCCGCTTCCGCGTCACGCTGGAAAACGGCCACAATCTGGTTGCCTACACCTCCGGCAAGATGAAGAAAAACCACATCCGCATTCTGGTCGGCGACAAGGTCACACTGGAACTCTCGCCCTACGACCTGAGCAAGGGCCGCATCACTTTCCGCCATCTCGAAACCCGCAGCGGCGGCCCGGCGCCGCAACGACGCCGCCACTGAGCCTTCCGCCCCTGGTCGCACTGCCGCCGGATACGGAAAGCCGGTGTCTGCCGCCTCAGTTTCCGCCGAGCGGCAGCGCCGTCCGGTCGACCACCTTGCGCAGCACGAAACTGGTATGCACCCCGGTCACGCCCTGGATGCGCGTGATCTTGTTGAGCAGCAGATCCTGGTAGGCATCCATGTCGCCGACCACGACCTTGAGCTGGTAATCCGACTGCTGGCCGGTGATCAGCAGGCATTCGAGCACCTCCGGGATGTCGGCGATGGCGCTTTCGAGATTGGCGAAGCGTTCCGGCGTGTGCTGGTCCATCGAGATGCCAATCAGCGCCATCAGGCTGAGACCGAGCTTTTTCGCGTCGAGCAGGGCGCGGTAGCCGGTGATCAGGCCCGACTCCTCCAGCGTGCGCACGCGGCGCAGGCAGGGCGACGGCGAGAGGCCGATGCGCTCGGCCAGATCCTGGTTGCTGATGCGGCCGTCCTGCTGCAGGACGGCGAGAATCTGCCGGTCGTAGCGGTCAAGTTCCATAAATTGCTCAATAGTTAAATTTATCAGAATAATCTGCCAAACATGGTAGCAATCGACCCATAAAACGCAAGCACCTGCTGGCCGCTTTTCCTTAATATTTCGTTCATCGAATCGAGTTCCAAGGAGCCGCGCCATGCCGCAAGCCACCCCCACCAAGTACCACGGTTTTGCCCCGGTCAACCTCGTCGACCGCAACTGGCCGAATCGCGTAATCGACCACGCGCCGACCTGGATGAGCACCGACCTCCGCGACGGCAACCAGGCGCTGTTCGAGCCGATGAACGGCGAACGCAAGATGCGCATGTTCCGGACGCTCTGCGCCATCGGCTTCAAGGAAATCGAGATCGCCTTCCCCTCCGCCTCGCAGACCGAGTTCGACTTCGTGCGCGGCCTCATCGAGGGCGGCCACATTCCCGACGACGTCACCATCGAGGTCCTTACCCAGGCCCGCGAGCACCTCATCCGCCGCACCTTCGAGTCGCTCCGCGGCGCCCGGCAGGCCATCGTGCATGTCTATAACGCGACCAGCCCGACCTTCCGCGAAACCGTCTTCAACATGAGCAAGGCCGAGGTCGTGGCCATGGCGGTCGATGCCGTGCGCCTCATCCGCACGCTCGCCGACGAAATGCCGGAAACCAGGATCACCCTCGAATACAGTCCCGAGCTGTTCACCGCCACCGAACTCGACTTCGCCAGGGAAGTCTGCGACGCGGTGACCGAGGCCTGGGGCGCGACGCCCGAGCGCAAGGTCATCCTCAACCTCCCGACCACGGTCGAGATCGCCACACCCAACATCTACGCCGACCAGATCGAGTGGATGCACAGAAACCTCGCACGTCGCGACAGCGTCATCATCAGCCTCCACCCGCACAACGACCGCGGTACCGCCGTCGCCGCCGCCGAACTCGGCTTGATGGCCGGCGCCGACCGCGTCGAAGGCTGCCTCTTCGGCAACGGCGAGCGCACCGGCAACGTCGACCTCGTCACCCTCGCCCTCAACATGCACACGCAGGGCGTCGATCCCGGCCTCGACTTCTCGGACATCAACGCCGTCGCCCGCACCTACGAACACTGTACCCAGCTCCCGATCCATCCGCGCCACCCGTACGTCGGGGATCTCGTTTTCACGGCCTTCTCCGGCTCCCACCAGGACGCCATCAGGAAGGGGTTTGCCGCTCAAAAGGCGGATGAGCCTTGGTCAGTGCCCTATCTTCCGATCGACCCGGCCGACGTCGGCCGCAGCTACGACTCGGTGATCCGCGTCAACAGCCAGTCGGGCAAGGGCGGCATCGCCTACCTCATGGAAAGCGAGCACGGCGTCGTCATGCCGCGCCGCCTCCAGGTCGAGTTCTCGGGCGTCGTCCAGAAGCACACCGACGCGCACGGCGGCGAAGTCAGCGCCGACGACATCTGGCGCCTCTTTTCCGACACCTACCTCGAGTCGACCGCACCCGTGCGTTACCGCGAACACCACCTGTTCGAACAGGGCAACGCCCAGGGCATCCGCCTCACGGTCGACATCGACGGCGCGCCGCACCTCCTCACCGGCACCGGCAACGGCCCCATCGACGCCGCGGTGCATGCCCTCCAGGGGGCCGGCATCAGCGTCCAGGTGCGCAGCTACGAGGAGCGCTCGATGGCGCCGAGCGGCGAGGCGGGCGACGCCCAGGCCTGTGCCTTCATGGAGATCGCCGCCACCGGGCGCGGCGAATGCTACGGCGTCGGCATCGACGACAACATCGTCACCGCCTCGATCAAGGCGCTCCTCAGCGGCGTCAATCGCGGCGGCATCCGGCCACAGGCCATGGCCGCCGAGCGGGCCGCCTGACGGACATGGCGACAGTCCGGGCGGCGTACTGAAGGCCGCCCCATGTCGCAGATTGCCAACAAATTTCGGCGCTCGTCGACTATTATTCGATAGTCATCATCACGCCCAGGAGCGCCGATCATGAAAGTCACCCCTACCATCTGGACGGCTGCCGTCACTGCCCTGCTCGTCGCGGCCTGCGCCACGCCGCCGGCCCAGGTGCTCGACAGCATGGAACCGCAAGCCATCCAAACGGCCCTGCAGCGCGGCCGCTTCGACCTGCAGTGCCAGAACGCACAGCCGACGGTGTTGTCGCGGGAACTGCGCCCACCGGCGATCGAAACCTTCCGCTTCTCCGGCGTACCGCACGGCGTATTCACGATCGGCGTCAGCGGCTGCGGCAAGCAGATGACCTTCCAGATCGCCTGTCCGGAAGGCGGTTACGGCTGCTTCTCGGCCGATGGTCTGGAAAACGTCCGCTGACATCCGGATCAGGCGAAGCGACCGCCCTGCGCTATGATGACGCTTGAATCGAGGCGTACCGCCAGCGATCCAAAGGGCAATAAAACCAGCTCAAACTTCAGGAGGCCACCATGTTCCAGAAAATCTCATCCTATCTCCTCGCCTGCACGCTGGCGCTGTTCCTGACCGCCTGCGCCAACACCGGCGGCCCGCAGGAAGTCGAAATCCGCAGCGGCGTCATCGAGCAGATCACCTCGGTCGAACTGAGCAACAGCCATCAGCCGGGTGTCGGCGCAGTGGTCGGCGGCCTCGCCGGCCTCGGCATCGGCAGCCTGATCGGCGGCGGCACCGGCCGCGATGTCGCCATGGTGCTCGGCACCGTAGGTGGCGCCTTCGCCGGCCATGCGGTTCAGCAGCACTATGAAAAGCCGGTCCCTGGACAGCAGATCATCGTCCGCACCACCAACGGCGTCCTGGTTTCGGTAACGCAACCGGCCAACGCGAACCTGCGCCAGGGCCAGAAGGTGTATATCGAAGGTAGCGGCTCGGACGCACGGGTCGTCGCCCGCTAACCCCATCCGGAACACCGGGCCACGGGCCGAAAATCGGCCCCGGCGCCCGGTCGACCGCAACCATCAACCCAAGGTCCCCAGCCATGCATTTTCCCCGGGTGCTCCTGGCACTTGCCCTTTCACTCCCGCTCGCCGCCTGCGCTCCCGATGCCTGGCGTCCCGACTCGCCCTACGACGCCTTCCTCGCCCAGGTGCAGAACAAGTGCTGGAACCTCGACATCGGCGGACGCGAAATCAACAGCCTGCTGAACGACCAGGGCGATGCGGCGACCGGCGCCTACTTCCTGGACCTGACCTCGCGCTACTTCAACGGCCGGATTTCCCGGGAGAACTACGTCGAGGCGCTGAGCACCAGCTACAACACCCGCCCGGATTCGCCGGGCATCCGCTGCGTACTCGAGCAGATGCCGAGCGACCCGCAACGTCTCGCGCCGCTCATCAAGCAGTGAGACGACGCAGCAGCGTCCCGCCTATTGCCCCTTCCCCAACCTGACAGGAGAATTCCGATGAAGCTCGTTTCAAAGTCCCTGCTGCTCGCCCTCGGCCTCGCCTTCGGCACCGCCTTCGCCGCCGATGCGCCGGCCCCGGCCGCCACCCCCGGCGCCATGATCGCCGATTCGACCCGCGTCGAAGCCGAGGTTCTCGCCGTCGACAAGAAGACGCGCACCGTCACCCTCAAGGGTCCGGAAGGCAACGTCTTCGATGTCCTCGTCGGCAAGGAAGTCAAGAATCTCCCGCAGGTCAAGGTCGGCGACCGCGTCATCGCCGAATACGCCGAAGCCCTGGCCCTCAAGTTGAAGAAGGGCGGCGGCCTGCGCGAAACGGTCGAGAGGACCGACATGCAAACCGCCAAGCCGGGCCAGAAGCCGGGCGCCGTCAAGACGCGCGAAGTCGACTTCGTCGCCGACGTCATGGACGTCGATACCAAGGCCAGCACGATCACCGTGCTCGGCGCCAAGGGTCGCGTCGTCAAACTCAAGATCAAGGATCCGGCGGTGCTGGCCGAAATCAAGAAGGGAGATCAGGTCGAGGGGACCTATGTGCAGGCGACCGGCATCATCGTCGTGCCGCCCAAGGCAAAATAGGTCTGTCTGTCACGGGCGCCGAGCCCGGCAATTTCCGGGGCTGCCCTTCAGGCAGCCCTTTTTGTTGCCTGGCGGCCGGGCCGGAACTGCCAAGTGTCGTCGTAGTAGGCCGGATCGGCATTGTCGGGCGTCACGCCGGGAATGCCGAGCAGCGGCAGGGGCTGGAAGTCGCGCGGCCGGGTGTAGCGGCCGCTCGTCAAATCCGCCGCCAGGATGGCGTCGACCGCAGCGATCTGTTCTTCCGCCGGCAAGCCTAGCCACGATGCGTCGACTGCGTGCAGCACTGCCTTGGCGGTCAGGCCGCGAAAGGGGTTGAGCAGACGTTCGTAGGTGGCGTGGCCGAAGACCACGAAGCGCATGGCGCGCTCGACTTCGGCCCGCCGTTCGACGAACAGGGCTTTCCACTGGAAAGCGCGCAGCAGGTCGAGCAGTTCCGGCTGCACCGAGAAAACGGCGATGCCGCATTCGTCGAAGTGGGTCAGCGCGTCGCGCTCGCTACCGCGCACCGCGCCCGTCGGCGCCATGGCCTGCACGTGACGGGCGCTGACGGCGATCTTGGTGCGCGGAAAGGTCAGCCAGACCAGGGCGTTGAACCAATCGTGCCAGTTGTCGGGCCGCGTCTCGACCTCGCCGCTCTCCCAGATCCGGCATTCGTAGGCCAGGCCATCGGAGCGCGGCGGCACGAAGCGGATGCGCCGGCCGTTGGCGGTGACGATCGGATGGCGTTCGGCGAGGGCGGCAAGCGCCGGCCCGTCCGGATGCGGCGGCAGTTGCCCGAGCCAGCGGCGCAGCGGAAAGTAGAGCGGCGACGCGAACGGTGCGCCGACGGTCACCGCGGGGGCCGGTTCAGCGCAGCTTCCACGCCAGCGTTTCGCCGGCACGCAGCGGCACGATGCGGTCGCCGCTGAGGTACGGATAGTCGGCCGGCACGGTCCAGCTTTCCCTGGCCAGCGTCACCGTGCCACTGTTGCGCGGCAGGCCGTACCAGTCCGCGCCGTGGAAGCTGGCGAAGCCTTCCAGCTTGTCCAGCGCGCCGGCCTGCTCGAAGGCTTCGGCGTAGAGCTCGAGCGCGGCATAGGCCGTGTAGCAGCCGGCGCAGCCGCAGGCGGCCTCCTTGGCGCCCCTGGCATGCGGTGCCGAATCGGTGCCGAGGAAAAATTTCGGGTTGCCGGAAATGGCCGCCGCGACCAGCGCCTCGCGGTGCGTCTCGCGCTTGAGCACCGGCAGGCAGTACCAGTGCGGCCGCACACCGCCGAGGAAGATGGCATTGCGGTTGTAGAGCAGGTGGTGCGCGGTGATCGTGGCGGCTACGGTCGACGGTGCGTTTTCCACGAATTCCGCGGCGTCCCGGGTCGTGATGTGCTCCATGACCACGCGCAGCTTCGGAAAGCGGGCGATCAGCGGCGCCAGCACGGTGTCGATGAAGACCTTCTCGCGGTCGAACAGGTCGACCGCCGGATCGGTCACCTCGCCATGCACCAGCAGCGGCAGGCCGACACGCTCCATCTCGGCGAGCGTGGCGTCGGCCTTCCGGATGTCGGTGAGGCCGGCGTCGGAATTGGTCGTCGCGCCGGCCGGATAGAGCTTGACCGCCTTGACGAAACCCGAGGCGGCGGCCTTGGTGACCTCGGCCGGTGGCGTGTTGTCGGTCAGGTAGAGCGTCATCAGCGGCTCGAAGCTGGCGCCGGCCGGCAGCACGGCGACGATGCGGTCGCGGTAGGCGGCGGCCTGGTCGACGGTGGTGACCGGCGGCTTCAGGTTGGGCATGACGATGGCCCGGGCGAACTGGGCGGCGGTGTGGGCGAGCACCGAGGCGAGGGCTTCGCCGTCGCGCAGGTGAAGGTGCCAGTCGTCTGGGCGGGTGATGGTGATTTGCATGATGGCTCTCGGGATGTTTTCGCGATTTTAACAGCGCCGGAAAACTGATCTATGCTTGGCGGGACGTTCCCGACAACAACGAGGAGACATCATGAATCCTGCATCCGTTCGCAGCCTGCTGCTGGCCACCACCCTGCTGCTCGGTGCCGGCCAGGCGCCGGCCCAGTCCCCGACCCCCTACGGCGCGCCGCTCACCCTGGAGCAGGCGCGCAAGGCCCTGGCCGCCGCCGAGACCGAGGCCCTGAAGAACAACTGGAACATGGTCATCGCCATCGTCGATTCCGGCGGCCACCTGGTCCTGCTCGAGCGCCTCGAGAACACGGCCTACGGATCAGTCGACGTGGCCCGCCAGAAGGCGCAGGGTGCGGTCGCCTTCCGCAGGCCGACCAGCGCCTTCCAGAATCTCATCGCGCAGGGCGGCGAACATGTCCGGCTGCTCAACCTGACCGGCGACGCCGGCGTCCTGGAGGGCGGCGTGCCCATCGTCGTGGGTGGCCGGATGGTCGGCGCCATCGGCGTCTCGGGCGGCAGTTCCAAGCAGGACGCGCAGGTCGCCCAGGCCGGCGCCGATGCGTTGAAATAGGCCGAGCCGCCAATCCGCCGGCGTCGCCCCCGCCGCCGTCAGCCTTTGAGCGCCAGCGCCTTGTCGTAGAGCGCGTTCTTCGCCGCGCCGGTGATCGCCGCCGCCAGCTTCGCCGCCTGTCTGACCGGCAGGCCGTCGTCCAGAAGCAGCTTCAGCACGCGCTCGCCCTCGCCGTCGTCGGCGCCGGGCGTCGCCCCGGACAGCAGGAGGACGAACTCGCCGCGCTGGCGGTTGGCGTCCGCCCGCAGCCAGTCGAGTGCTGCGGTCAACGGCCCGGCATGGATCGATTCGAACAGCTTGGTCAGTTCGCGGGCGATGACCAGCCTGCGCTCGCCGAACACGGCCGCCATATCGGCGACGGTCTCCAGCACCCGGTGCGGCGCCTCGTAGAAGACCAGGGCGCAGGGATAGGCGCGCAGCTCCTCCAGCGCCTGCCGGCGCTGGCCGCCCTTGCTCGGCAGAAAGCCGTAGAACAGGAAATGCTCGTCGGACAGGCCGGAAGCGGACAGCGCCGTGGTCGCCGCACAGGGCCCGGGCAGCGGCACGACGCGGCAGCCGGCGGCGCGCACGGCGGCGACGACCCGGGCGCCGGGGTCGGAAATCCCCGGCGTGCCGGCATCGGAAATCAGTGCCACGGATTCGCCGGCCTGCAGCTTGTCGACGATACGGGCGGCGGCTTCGTTCTCGTTGTGCCGGTGCGCCGGCAGCGTGCGCGCCGGCGAGCCGAGCTGCTTCAGCAAGGTGCCACTGTGCCGGGTGTCCTCGGCAGCGACCCACGGCACCGTGCGCAGCACCTCCTCGGCGCGCCGCGTCAGGTCGGCGAGATTCCCGAGCGGCGTCGGGACGACATACAATGCAGCGGATTCTTCCGTCATTTTCACGTGCATGCTGGCAAAGACCAACGATACCACCACGACCCGCGGCCGCGAAGCCGAAGCGCTGGCCGCCCGCCACCTGGAGGGCTGCGGTCAACGCGTCGTGGAACGCAATTTCCGCATCCGCGGCGGCGAGATCGACCTCATCTGCCGCGACGGCAAGACGCTTGTCTTCGTCGAGGTCCGCCAGCGCAGCCGCGGCGACTTCGGCGGCGCCGCGGCCAGCATCACGGCCGCCAAGCGCCGACGCATCGTCCTCGCCGCGCAGCACTACCTGCTGGGCAAGCCCGACTGCGACTGCCGCTTCGATTGCGTGCTGATCGACGGCAGCCGGCTGGAGTGGATCCGGAATGCGTTTTCTGCTGACGATTAGCCTGGCCTGCTGGTTGACGGCGGCGCAGGCCGACAGCGTCCGCCTGCTGGTGCAGAGTTCGCCGCTGGCCGGCAGCCAGTACTACGCCGTCGGCGCGCAATGGGCGGCGCTGCGGGTCGGCGACCCGCTCGCCCTGATCCGCGAGCCGGACAACCGCCACGACCGCAACGCGATCCGCGTCGAATGGCGCGGCCACAAGCTCGGCTACGTGCCGCGCGCCGAGAACCGCGCCGTCGCCGCCGCCATGGACCAGGGCGAGCGGCTGGTGGCGCGCATTTCGCGGCTGACCGAGCACCCCGACCCGTGGCGCCGGGTCGAGTTCGAGGTCTTCGTCGAGCTGTGATGTAGAATGCCCCGATCACCAGCCCCGAACCGCATAAAAATATGGATCTGATTGCCCGCGTCGCCAAGCATTTCGAAGACAGCGCGAATACCAAGCTGAATGCCGTCGAAGCGATGGCGGCGCCGATCGCCGCCGCCATCGAAACGATGACCAGTTGCCTGATCAACGGCGGCAAGATTCTCGCCTGCGGCAACGGCGGCTCGGCCGGCGACGCCCAGCATTTCGCCGCCGAACTGATCGGCCGCTTCGAGGCCGAGCGCCAGGAACTGGCAGCCATCGCGCTGACCACCGACAGTTCGATCCTGACCGCCGTCGCCAACGACTATTCCTTCAGCCAGATATTCTCCCGCCAGGTGCGCGGCCTCGGCCATGCCGGCGACGTGCTGCTGGCCATCTCGACCTCCGGCAATTCCGCCAACGTCATCGAGGCGATCAAGGCCGCCCACGAGCACGACATGCGCGTCGTCGCGCTGACCGGCAAGGGCGGCGGCCAGATCGGCGACCTGCTGCGCGACGACGACATTCATCTCTGCGTGCCGGCCGACCGCACGGCACGCATTCAGGAAACCCACCTGCTCGTCATCCATTGCCTGTGCGACGGTATCGACGCGCTGCTTCTGGGAGTCGAATGATGCAAAAACTCAAGCTCACCCTCGCCGCCGCGGCGCTGATCGCAGCCCTTCCCCTCCTGCAGGGCTGCGTTCCCGCCGTCGTCGGTGCCGGCGCGGCAGCCGGCGTGATGTCGGCGCACGACCGCCGCGCGACCGGCGCCCAAGCCGACGACGAGGCCGCCGAATGGAAGGCCGCGCAACAGGTGCCGGACGCCTACCGGGAAGCTTCGCACCTCAACTTCACCGCCTTCAACCGCCGCCTGCTGATCACCGGCGAGGTGCCGAGCGAGGAAGCACGCAACGTCATCGGCGAGCGGGTCGGCAAGCTCGACGGAATCAGGGAAGTCTTCAACGAGACCACAGTCGGCCCGGCCTCGTCGCTGACGACGCGCAGCAACGACAGCTACATCACGTCCAAGGTCAAGGCCCGCCTGGTCGACGAGAAATACCTGTCGGCCAACCACGTCAAGGTCGTCACCGAAGCCGGCGTCACCTACCTGATGGGCATTGTCAACGAACGCGAAGCCAAGGTCGCCGTCACCATCGCCCGCACCACCGACGGCGTGCGCAAGGTCGTCAATCTGTTCGAGGTGCTCAGCGACGCCGAGATCAAGCGCCTGAGCACGATCCCCGCCAGCAGCGGGACGGCGCCGGCGCAACCGGCGCCGGTCGAGAGCCGCTGAGGGCACCGGTAACCAGCACGGGGGAGCGTAGCCATGAACCTGGAAAAGGTCATCTTCGGTTTTTTCATCGTCCTCGCCGCCACGCTCAACTTCGGCTTCTTCATCGGCGACATCGAGCGCCCGGAACTGCACAACGTCTATGAACTGGCGGCGGCGCTGATCGTCAGCCTGATCGCCACCGCGCTGAAGTTCGGCGACCGCACGCAGATCGGCGCCATCCATCTCTCCACCAGCCTGGTCGCCGACCTGCAACTGATCGCCGCCGCCATCACCTGGGGCGTCGCCGTCCATGTCACCGGCGTTGGCATGACGCCGCACGTCACCTCCAGCGTCGTCTCGCTGTCCGGCGGGGCGCTCTTCGCCAACATCGTCTCGGTCGTCATCCTGATCGTCGAAACTGTCATGCTGCGCCGCTGAGACGGAGGCGGCGATGGTCAACAGCGCCTTCTTCCTCGTCCTCCGGCGCATGCGGGCGCCGATCATCGTGCTGACCGTCATCTACGGCATCGCGGTGATCGGCCTGACGCTGGTTCCCGGCGTCGATGCCGAAGGGCGGCCGGCGCCGCCCCTCAGCTTCTTCCACGCCTTCTATTTCATCAGCTACACGGCGACGACCATCGGCTTCGGCGAAATCCCCACCGCCTTCTCCGACGCCCAGCGGCTGTGGGTCACGATCTGCATCTACCTGACGGTGGTCGGCTGGTCGTACTCGGTCCTGACGCTGATCGCCCTGCTCCAGGACCGCGGCTTCCAGAAAACGCTCACCGTCAACCGCTTCGTGCGCCGCGTGCGCCGCCTGAAGGAGCCCTTCTACCTGGTCTGCGGCTGCGGCGAGACCGGCAACCTGATCTGCCACACGCTCGACCGCCTCGGCCATGCCTTCGTGGTCGTCGAAAAGGATGACCTGCGGGTACAGGAACTCGACCTCCAGGACTTCAAGACCGACACCCCGGCCCTTGCCGCCGATGCCCGCAAGCCGGACAACCTGCTGCTGGCCGGACTGAAGCACGCGAAATGCCGCGCCGTGCTGGCGGTGACCAACGACGAGGAGGCCAACCTCGCCATCGCCATCGCCGTGCGCCTGCTCAACCCCTGCATTCCGGTCATCGCCCGTGCCCGCACCCCTTCCGTCGCCGCCAACATGGCGTCGTTCGGCACCGACCACATCATCAACCCCTTCGCCCGCTTCGCCGAGCATCTGGCACTCGCCGTCGCCGCGCCCGAACGCTTCCGGCTGATCGAACTGCTGACCGCCCTGCCGCAAACGCCGATGCCCGAACCCCACCGGCCGCCCGCCGGGCGCTGGATACTCTGCGGCTACGGGCGCTTCGGCCACCTCCTCGCCAGCCATCTGCGGCCGGCCGGCATCGAACTGACCATCATCGAGCCGGAATCCGCCGACAGCGGCTCGCTGCCGACCATCCGCGGCTACGGCACCGAGGCGGAGACGCTGCTCCAGGCGGGCATCGCCGAGGCATCGGGGATCATCGCCGGCAGCAACGACGACGTGAACAACCTCTCCATCGCGGTCACCGCGAACGAACTGAAACCCTCTCTGTTCGTCGTCGCCCGCCAGAACCACAGCGTCAATACCCCGCTTTTCGCCGCCTACGGCGCCGATTTCACGATGGTGCCCGGGCGTATCGTGGCCCAGGAGTGCATCGCCATCCTGACCACGCCGCTGCTCGCCGCCTTCCTCGACCTGCTGCGCGAACGCGACGAGGCGTGGAGCGCCTGCCTGGTCGGTCGCCTGGAAGCGCAGGGCCGCGGGCGGACGCCGGCGGTGTGGAGCATCAAGCTGAACATCGCCGAATCGCAGGCGATCTACCGCCTGCTGATGCAGCATCGCGTGATTTCCCTGGGCGAAATCCTGCGCGACGGCACCGACCGCGGCACGCCGCTACGGGCGACGACGCTGCTCGTTCGCCGCGACAAGCAGCTGATCCTGCTGCCGCCCGACGATTTCCGCCTGCTGCCCGGCGACGAGCTGCTGCTGGCCAGTTCGCTGGCCGCCCGCCGCAACCTCGAACTGACCCTGCACAATCCCAACGAACTCGACTACGTGCTGACCGGCCGCGAAACCTCCGGCAGCTGGCTGTGGAACCGCGGCGCGGCACGCGCGAAAGCGGCCGGCCTCGGCAGCAGCGACTGATACCATCTCCCTGCCCGCGCCGTCCGGCGCGCCACTCCACCTCACCCGCGAGGATCCACCATGTCATCACTCAAGTTTCTCGGCATTTCCGGCAGCCTGCGCCGCGCCTCGACCAACAGCGGCCTGCTACGCGCCGCCGGCGCCCGCCTGCCGGCCGGCGTGACGATGGAGGTCGCCGACCTTTCCGACATTCCTTTCTACAACGCCGACATCGCGGAAAAACCCGCCGCCGTCGTGCGCGTGCTGGCGCAGATGGGCGCGGCCGACGCCTTCGTCTTCGCCTGCCCGGAATACAACTATTCGCTGGCGCCGGCGCTCAAGAACATCCTCGACTGGGCTTCGCGCGAACCGAACAACGCCCTGATTTCCGGCAAGACGGCGTCGATCATGGGGGCCGGCGGCGGCATGGGCACCTCGCGCTCGCAGTATCACCTGCGCCAGGTCTGCGTCTTCCTCAACCTGCACCTGCTCAACAAGCCGGAAGTCTTCTCCAATGCCTTCGCCGGCGCCTACGATGCCGAGGGCAACCTGACCGACGCGAAGATCTCCACCCTCGTCGGCGAGCAGATGCACGCGCTGGCGCATTGGACGCGGCGGATCAAGGGCTGATGCGAGCCGGCGCGGCGGCGCCAGTCAGGCCGCCAGCGCCCGCCTGAGGCCGCGCATCAGCATGCCGAGCGCCGGCAGCTTCATGTACAACTCCTCGGCCGTGTCCCAGTAGTCGCGGTGATAGGTAACCTTGCCGGCGGCGTCGAACCGGAGGTGCGAGACGCCGCGCATGACCTGCGCCGCGCCCCGGCCCCACAGGCGCACGCGGAAATGGAATTCCCAGACCAGCATGGCGCCGCCGGCGTCGACCACCTTTTCTGTGACGACGAAGCGCGGCTCGGCGACCTTGCGGAACATGTGGGTGAAGATATGCTGGATGGCGGCGACGCCGCGCACCTCGTTGAAAGGATCCTTGAACCAGGCGTCGTCGGCGTAGAACTCGGGAAAGCGGGCGACGCTTTCGCTGCTGAGGTCATGGTAGAAGCGGATCAGGGCATCGAGGTCCATCTCAGGCTCCGGTGAAGCGGCGGATCAGGGGAAAATACCAGCGATACGGCAGGTGCGCGAACAGCTTCATGACCAAGGTGAAGCGCTTCGGGAAATGAATCTCGAAATTTGCCTTGCGGAAGCCATCGACCGCAGCAGATGCCGCCTGTTCCGGGGTCAGCAACGCAGGCATCGCGAAATCGTTCTGCGCCGTCAGTTGCGTCGCGACGAAGCCGGGATTGATGACCCAGACGCCTATGCCCTGCGCCGCCAGGTCGAGGTGGAGGACTTCGGCAAAATGGATCAGCGCCGCCTTGCCCGGCCCGTAGCACAACGCCTTCGGCAGGCCGCGATAGCCGGCGACGCTGGCGACGAAGGCGATGCCGCCGCCCGGCTGCAGATCTTGCAGCACGGTCGCGGCAAGGCGCATGGCGCCGTTGAAATTGACGGCAAGGACCCGCTCAGCGACCGCCAGGTCGAAGTTTCCGGCACGCATCGGCACATAGTCGCCGGCGAGATAGACGACCAGGTCCACGCCACCCCAGGCGGCCAGCAATCCCTTGCGGGCCGCCGCCAGGCTCGCCGTGTCGGTCGCATCGCAAGGCAGCAGCAGCGCGTCGGCGATGGCGAGCGCCTTCAACTTGCCGGCGCTGCGTGCCGAGAGCGCCAGCCGGGCGCCGCGCCGGGCCAGTTCCTGCGCCATGGCCGCCCCGATGCCGGCCGAGGCACCGACCAGCCAGACGCGCTTGCCGTGCCAGTCGGTGATCTTCGGGTTCATCGCTTGACGAAGGTAAGCGTCACTTCGCCGAGATTGAAGCCCCATTTGGACATGTAGGAACGGTTCAGCATCACCTTGTCGTCCATCAGGAACATCCAGTCGTCGAAATCGACGTGATAGACCTTGCCATCCACCGGCAGCGCCAACACGTAGCGCCAGCGCAATGCATTGCCGGCGACTTCGCCGATCGCCTCGCCGACGACATCGTCGGCCGTGCCGCGGAAGGTGCCATCCGGCTGCCGGGTCAGCGTCCACACCCGGCGCGAGGTGCTGCCGTCGGACCACTTGAAGTGCTCGTCGAGGACGCCGGTGTCGCCCTCCCACCTGGCGTCGATGACGACGTGGAAGCGCTTCTTGACCTCGCCCGAGCGCCCCTGGAACATGCCCCAGGCGTCCAGTGTGCCGTTGAGATAGTGCTTCAGGTCGAGCGCCGGCTGTTCGGCCCGATATTGCTCGACGCCGGTTGCGGCGCAGCCGGCCAGGCCGAAGGTGAAGGCGGCGGCAAGCAGGAATTTCATCGATCGATCTCCAGAAAATGGCGCCAGCGCCAGAGCATCAGGCCGGCCAGCGCCTTGAAGGCGAGTGGCAGCAGCGCGTAGGCGAAGGTCAGGGCGGGCAGCCCGGCGGCGCTGCCGGGCACATAGCCAAGCAGCCCGAGCATGGGCAGCGCCAGGCCGGCGGCCAGTGCCAGGTTGAGTTTGGCGACGAAGTTCCAGACGCCGAAGCAGGCGCCGGCCTGCCCCTGACGCTCGCCGAGGTCGGCAGCGATGGCCGCCGGCAGCGCCAGGTCGGCCCCGAGCGCCAGCCCGGACACCAGGCAAATGGCGGCGAACGGCCACAGGTCGCCGGCGCCGAGCAGGCTGGCGCCGGCAAAGGCGACCATCGACAGGAGCATCGCCCCCAGCCAGGCCGCGATGCGACCGAAGCGCCCGGCCAGCCGGACCCACAGCGGAAGCGAGACGGCACCGGCGACGAAATAGAGGGCGAGCAGCGGGCCGCTGGCCCGCTCGAGGCGCAGCACATCGGCGACGAAAAAGAGAAACAGCGTTGCCGGCAACGCAGCGGCAATGCCGTTGGCGACGAAAACACCAATCAGGCGGCGGAAGGCGCCATCGGCCACGACGCGGCGCAGGCTCGGCAGCAAGGGCTGGCGCGCCGCTGCCACCGCCGTGCCGACCGCAGCCTGACTGAAGGTCGCCGCGGCGGCAAGCAACAGCAATGGCGGCAGGATCCAGCCCAGGCGCGCGATGCCGTCGCTGAGGTTGACCGCCAGCAGAGCCGGCAAGGCGGCAGCGAGAACGACGCCCAGCAGGCCGAAACCCTCCCGTGCTGCGGTCAACCGCGTGCGCAGGGCGGAATCGCCGCCGATGTCCGCCCCCCAGGCCTGGTAGGCAACGGTAGCAGCGGAGAAACCCACGTAGGTCAGCGCCAGCGAAGCACCCAGCCAGAGCGCGACCTGTTCGTCGGGCGGATTGAGCAGGGCGACGAAGCCGATGGCGAAGGGCAGCAGGGCGGCAGCGGTCATTGCCGGACGCGAGACACGATCGGCCAACCAGCCCAGCCATGGGTCGATGCCGGCATCGAGCAGGCGGGTGCCGAGGAGGATGGCGCCGAGCAGCGCCAGTTCCATCCCGGCCGTGTCGGCGTAATAGCGCGGCACATGGACGTAGATCGGCAGCGCCGCGAAGGCCAGCGGCAGCCCGAGCAGGCCGTAGGCGAGGATGCGGCTGGTGCTCATCTCAGGCGGCCGGGCGCTGCAGCAGGGCGCTGCGCAATTCCGGCGCACTGGTTCGGGCGTCGAGCCAGATGCCGAAGAAGGCGCGGGCGAACGCAGGGTCGTCGATGGTGCCGATCGGGCGCTCGTTGTGGAAGAAGCGGGCGCCTTCCGGCAGATGGACGCCGAGAATCTCGTCGCCCGGGCGCACATCCGGGAAGATGCGGCCCATCTGCTCGCCCCACTGCGTCAGCCTTGTCGCGTCGGCGACCCCGAGATTGCGGATTTCGGCGACGCTGGCATCGGTGATGCTCTTGCCGCTGATCGTGCGTCGGTAGGTCAGGCGCAAGGCCAGCGGCGGCCGCAGCGGGTCGTCGCCGCCGACCCACAGCGTCGCCTCATAGACAAGAAAGCCGAAGCGGCGGAATTCGCCGCTGCCCCAGCGCCGCAAGCCGGCGAGCGGGCTCTCCGGCCCGCCATTGGCCAGCCCGGCCAGCGGCCAGGCGGCCAGCGCCAGGCAGAAGCGCCGCCTAGCGATGCGCAAGCTCGAAATGCACGACATCGACGTTGCCGGCGAGGAAGCCGGCCTCGCAATAGCAGAGGTAGAGGCGCCACAGGCGGCAAAACTGCTCGTCGAAACCGAGGGCGGCGATCTGCGGCCAGTTGGCCTCGAACGCCTGACGCCACGCGGCCAGCGTCCGTGCGTAATCCTGCCCGAACGCATACTCGCCACGTACCGCCAGCCCCTGACGGGCGGCAGCACTGCGGAAGGCGCTGCGGGACGGCAGCATGCCGCCGGGAAAGACATATTGCTGGATGAAATCGGTGCCCTTCCGGTAGTCGGCGAACAGGTCGTCGCGGATGGTGATGCTCTGGATCAGCGCCCGGCCGCCCGGCTTCAATGCCTTGGCGATGGTCCTGAAGTAGGTCGGCCACCAGCGCTCGCCAACCGCCTCGAACATCTCGATGGAAACGATGTGATCGAACTGCTCCGTCGTATCCCGGTAATCCTGCAGGCGCAGGTCGGCGCCCGGCACACGCTGCTGCGCCCAGACGAGCTGGGCCGGCGAAAGGGTCAGGCCCGTCACCTTCAAGCCTTCCTGCACCGCCAGTTCGGCGAAGCCGCCCCAGCCGCAGCCGATTTCGAGGACGCTCTGCCCTGCTCCAGCGTTCAGGCGGCGCAGGATACGGCGATACTTGGCACGCTGGGCCGTTGCCAGATCGCCATCATCGACGGCGCGGTAGAGGGCGCTGGAATAGCTCATCGACGGGTCGAGCCACAGCTTGTAGAAATCGTTGCCGAGATCGTAGTGGGCCATGATGTTGCGCTTGCTGCCGGCCCGGCTGTTGCGGTTGAGCCAGTGGCGCACGCGCGCCGCCAGCAGATTGCGCCAGGATCCGTACACTGCCTTTTTCAGCACCTCGCGGTTGCTCGCCAGCAGCGTCAGCAAGCCGGTGATGTCCGAAGCATCCCAGGCGCCGTCGAGATAGGCTTCGGCCAGGCCGATGTCACCGCGCGCCAGCACCTGGCTGAACATCGCCTCGTCATGAACCTGCAGCGTCACGCCATGCTCGCCCTTGCCGAACAGCCGGCTGGTGCCGTCGGGCAGGCGGATTTCGAGACGGCCGCCGTGCAGCCTTTCCAGCAGTTCGAAAACCAGGCGGGTGTCGCGGGCGAGGCTTTCGGCACCGCGCAAGACCATGGTGTTGTTCATTTCGTCGATTCCCGGAGAGGTTGCTGGACAGACTGGGCGCCGCGGAAGGGCACGCCTTTCAGCCAGAGCTTGAGGGCTTGCCAGTGGATGCGAAACATCACGCCGGCGGTGAGGAAGGGCATGCGCAGGAAGGCGCCGAGCAGGGCGGCTGCGGTCCAGGCGCGCGGCTTGCCACCGATGGCGGTGCGCAGCAGTTCGCCGTCGGCATCGTCGTAGTCGATGCGGGCCAGTTGCGCCGGCCGGTCAAGGTGGAAACGGAAGCGGTAGCCGCCTTCGATCTCGTTGAATGGAGAAACGTGGAAGCGCTTGTCGGCGCGCAATTCCTGGCCGTCGCGCAGCGGCGAGGCATCCGCGTTGTGCAACAGGTAGCTGTGGCGGCCGCCGAAGGTGTTGTTGACCTCGGCCAGCACGGCGATCAGGGCCCCGCTGCGGTCGCGGCAGTACCAGAAGCTGACCGGATTGAAGACGTAGCCGAAGACGCGCGGAAAGGTCTGCAGCACGATTTCGCCATCGGCCGGCAGGCCGCGCTCGCGCAGCAGCCCTTCGATCCACGGCAGCAGCGGGCTGCCGTCGCGCGGACCGTGGTCTTCCTGGCGAAAAGCGAGCAGGTTGCTGCGGTCGACCGAAAAAATGCCGCAATTTCCGGCCGCCAGATCGCGCAGCGGCAACTGGATGTAGAAGACCGGATAGACGAAGGCATTGACCGCCGGCCGCAGCCGCCGGTGCATGACATGGCCGATGAAGAGTTGCGGGCGGAAGCTCATCGCGGCCTCAGGCGGTTTCCGTTTCGCGCAGTTGTTCGGCGACCCCGCCCTGCCACGGCGCCTTGACGCCGAGCGCATTGACCACGCGCAGCGCCGACTTCAATCCGTCTTCATGGAAGCCGTAGCTGCCCCACGCGCCGGCGAGCCAGATGCCGTTTTCGCCCTGCACGTCGGCCAGCCGGTGCTGGGCGGCGATGGCCGGGCCGTCGAAGATCGGATGGGCGTAGTCGAATTCGGCGATGACCCTGGCCGGGTCGGGCTCGCGCGCCGGGTTCAGGGTAACGACCACCGGCGTCGCAAAAGGCAGCGGCTGCAGCTTGTTGATCAGGTAGGAGACCGCCACGGGTTGCTCCCCCGGCGCACCGCTGCCGGCGAAGTAGTTCCACGCCGACCACAAGTTGGCGTCACGTGGCAGCAGCGCGCGGTCGGTGTGCAGGACGGCGCGGTTGGGCTGGTAGCGGATCGCGGCCAGCACCTCGCGCTGGCGGTCGCTCGCCGTGCAGCCGAGAATGGCCAGGGCCTGGTCGCTGTGGCAGGCCATCACGACCTGGTCGAAATGCTCGCTGCCGCCGGCGTAGGCAACACGCAGGCCACTGCCCTCGCGGGTCACGGCGCTGACTGGGCAGGCCAGACGGATGTCGTCGAGCTGGGCGGCGATTGTCCGCACGTACTCGCGGCCGCCGCCCTTGACGGTGCGCCACAGGGGGCGGTCGAAAATCTGCAACAGGCCGTGGTTCTGGCAGAAGCGGATGAAGGTGGCGAGCGGCATGTCGAGCATCTGGCCGGTCGGGCACGACCAGATGGCGGCAGCCATCGGCAGCAGGTACCAATCGGCGAAGGCGCTGGAATAGCGACCCTCGCGCAGGAAGTCGCGCAGGCTGCGCTGGCGGTCGGGATGGGTCGCCAGCCACGCCACGCTTTCGCGGTTGAAGCGCAGGATGTCGGAGAGCATGGCCCAGAACTGTCGGCGGACGAGATTGCGCTTTTGGCCGAACACGGTCGCGAGGTTGCTGCCAGCCCATTCGAGATCGGGGTTTTCCAGGCTGACGGCGAAGGACATCTCGGTTTCGACGCTATCGACGCCGAGCAGCGCGAACATGGCGATCAGGTTTGGATAGGTCTTTTCGTTGAAGACCAGGAAACCGGTATCGACCGGGTGCGTTTTCCCTTCCAGCGTCACGCCGACCGTATTGGTATGGCCGCCAAGATAGGCGCCGGCCTCGAACAGCGTCACCGCATGGCTGCGGCTGAGCAGCCAGGCGCTGGCGAGACCCGAGATGCCGGCGCCGACGACGGCGATGCGTTGCTTCCTGTCCATGCCGGTCTCCTTATTCGTTGCAGCCGTACAACTCGGCATAGGCCGAGTGGTTGTGGATCGATTCGAAGTTCTCCGAAGCCACCTTCCATTCGCAGATGCGCGGCTCGTTCATCAGGCGCAGGGCGATGTCGCGCACCAGGTCCTCGACGAACTTCGGGTTGTCGTAGGCGCGCTCGGTGACCCATTTCTCGTCCGGCCGCTTGAGCAGGCCGAAGACCTCGCAGGACGCTTCCTCCTCGGCCAGGCGCACCAGTTCCTCGATGCTCATCGGCGCACGTAGCCGGGCTTCTAGCGTGATGTGCGAGCGCTGATTGTGGGCGCCATATTCGGAAATCTTCTTCGAGCACGGGCACAGGCTGGTCACCGGCGCGACGACGCGCAGGCTCAGGCGGGCGACCTCGCCCTCCGGCTGCTCGACGACCAGCGTCGCGTCGTAGTCGAGCAGACTGTCGACGCCCGACACCGGCGCCGTCTTGCGGATGAAATAGGGAAAGGCTAGTTCGATGCGACCGCTGCGCGCATCCAGGCGCAACAGCATTTCCTCGAACATGCGGACAAGATCGTCCTGGGTCAGCACCCCGTGCCGCGCCTCGAGCAATTCGACGAAGCGCGACATGTGGGTGCCCTTGACCTCGGGCGGCAGGCCGACGGTCATCGCCAGCGTGGCGACGGTGCTTACGGTTTCGCCCCCGGCGGCGGCCAGTTGCAGGGGGTAACGCAGACCCTTGACGCCGACGTGCTGAATGGCCAGGCGGCGGGTGTCGGCGGTCGCCTGGACGTCAGGCAGGAAGATGTGTTCGGGTGCGTTCATGCTGGGCTCCAATCGGCTTGGGAATGCTTACTTGAGGAATTCGTCGATCTTCTTCAACAAGTCCTTGTCATCCGGCTTGGTGAAACTGGAATAGGCGACCACCTGCGTCGCATCGCGGTTGATCAGGTACTTGTGGAAGTTCCACTTCGGCTTGCTGTCGGTGATCTGAGCCAGCTTCACGTAGAAGGGATTGGCATCCTTGCCCTTGACCACCGTCTTGCCGACCATAGGGAACTCGACGCCATAGGTCAGCCGGCAGAAATCGGCGATTTCCTTCTCCGTGCCCGGCTCCTGCTCGCCGAAATCGTTGGACGGGAAGCCGATCACGACCAGACCCTTGTCCTTGAGCCGCGCGTAGAGCTTTTCCAGGCCGTCGTACTGCGAGGTGAAACCGCAGTAGCTGGCGGTATTGACGACCAGAATCACCTTGCCGGCGTACTGGCAGAGCGGCATCGGTTTGCCGTCCTGCAGGCTGCTGAAGGTATGGTCGAGCAGCGGCGGACAGGCTGCGGAAGCCGCCGTCGGCAGCAGGCCGGCAGTGACCAGGGCGGCAATGCCGAGCGAGCGTTTCAGGGTAGCGGTCATGTTCAACTCCTTCAATATTTGTCCTAGACAAATAGGACGTTTGTTCGTAAGATAGACATCAATGTCTGGATTGTCAACGGTTTGTCTAACATTTGTTCAGGACAAATATGAACCACCCAAGTTTCAACATTGCCGCAGTCGAACGCGACACCGGGCTCTCCAAGGATGTCCTGCGCATCTGGGAGCGTCGTTATGGCTTTCCCGTGCCGGACCGCGATGCCAATGGAGAGCGCCTCTACCCGGCAGACCAGGTGGAGCGCCTGCGTCTGATCAAGCGCCTGATGGATCAGGGCCACCGCCCGGGCAAGCTGATCGCCGCGCCCGCCGAAGAGCTGACCGCGCTGGCGCCACGGCGTTCCCCCCGCGCCGCCAGCGCGCCGCAAGTTGACGCCGCCGGCCTCGTCGAACTGCTGGCGCTGATCAAGCAGCACGACGCCGCCGGCTACCTGCAAGCCATGCAGCAACGCCTCGCCCGCCAGGGCCTGCAGCGTTTTGTCCAGGACACCGTGGCGCCACTGACCCATCGGGTCGGCGAAGCCTGGGAGGACGGCAGCTTCGAAGTCTTCGAGGAGCACCTGTTCACCGAACTGACCAAGCGCCTGCTGCGCCAGGCCATCGCCGCCCTGCCCGCCGGACCGCGCGGTCCGCGCGTGCTGCTGACCAGCGTGCCGGACGAACCGCACATTCTCGGGCTGCTGATGGTCGAATCCCTTTTGGCGCTGGAGGGTGCCGAATGCATTCCGCTCGGCACGCAGATGCCGCTGCTCGAAATCGGCCGTGCCGCCGAAGCGCATCGCACGGACATCGTCGCCCTGTCCTTTTCGATCGCCTTCCCGCAACGCCAGATTCCCGGCCTGCTGCAACAGTTGCGCCTGGTCTTGCCAGGCAGCATCGAACTCTGGGTCGGCGGCGGCGGCGTTGCCCGCGTGACCCCGCTTTCCGGCGTCCGGCTGCTGGGCACGCTGGACGACGCCCTCGCCGCTCTCGCCGAGTGGCACGCGGCGCATCCGTAGCGACCGACCTGCGCAGCAAGCAGGGCCCGTATCCTTGGTGCCGAAGAGTTTCACCGTCCAGCCGAGGCAGCGCGCCGGAACATCCCGCAGCATGCGGAAATGCTACGAGAAAACATCAAGGCGCTCTAAAATAGTGCGTTGCAATTTCGTCATAATCCGTCATGACCTACGCCGCGCCCGCCTTCGAAGCGAAAATCTGCCCGCCTGAACGGTTGACCGCAACTGCCGCCCGCCTGGCGCGGCCGCTGGTGTTCACCAATGGCTGCTTCGACATCCTGCATCGCGGCCATGTCACCTATCTGGCGCAAGCCGCCGCCCTCGGTACCAGCATGGTGGTGGCGCTCAACAGCGACGCCTCGGTCAAGCGTCAGGGCAAGGGCGACGATCGCCCGGTCAATTCGCTGGAGGATCGCCTGGCGGTGATGGCTGCGCTCGGCTGCGTCTCGCTGGTCACCTGGTTCGACGAAGACACGCCGCTGCAGCGCATTCTCGAGTGCCGGCCGGAAATCCTGGTCAAGGGTGGCGACTGGCCGGTGGACAGGATCGTCGGCGGCAGCGAGGTGCGCGACTGGGGTGGCTCGGTGCACTCGATCCCCTTCATCCACCAGAAATCGACGACCGCACTGCTGGAAAAGATCCGCCGCCTGTAGCGTCCCGCCCGAAGGTTCCCCATGCCCCCCGATCGCGCCGGCACCGCCGAACACCTGCTGCAGTCCCATCAGCGCGCCAAGGTTTTCGTCGGCATCGGCATCCCGCTCCTCGCCGTTTTCGGCACGCTGGCGATAACCAACCGCGAGTGGTCGCTGCTGTTGCTGATCGCCGCCAGCATCCTGACCATTTCCGGCAGTTACTTCGCCTTGCTGCGCGGCATCACCCGGATCCCCACAGTGTGGCCGGCGCTCGTCGCCTACACCCTGCTGCTGCTCTATCTGGTGGCGTTTTCCGGCCACGAGCATGGGCGGGCGCTGTGGTTCCTCTCGCTGCCGGTGGTCGCGATCATGATGCTGGCGCCGCGCCACGGCGCGACGTGGACCGGCATCAGCATCGCCGTAGCGGTCGCCATCATGCTGTTCGGCGCGCCCTGGCTCGGCACCAGTGCCTACTCGCCCGGCTTCGTCCTGCGTTTCGCCATCACCTGCGCCCTGATTTCGGTCGGCGTGTACTGGTCGGAAGTATCGCTGCGCCGCTATCGCGACGAGACCGAGGCGCAAAAGGCCGCCACCCTGGCCGAAAGCGCCCGCCTCAAGGCCGAAATCGCCCGCCGCATCGCCCTCGAGCAGGATCTGCGCGTACTGGCCAGCACCGACGCGCTGACCGGCCTGGTCAACCGGCGCGCCTTCATGGAGCGCTTCTCGCACGAACTGGCGCGCAGCCAGCGGCACGGGCCGTCGCCGACGCTGCTCATCCTCGACATCGACCACTTCAAGAAAATCAACGACCGCTACGGCCACCCGGCCGGCGACGCCGTGCTCGCCCATCTGGCGCAGCTGCTGCGGGCCAGCCTGCGCAACGTCGATATCGTCGGGCGCATCGGCGGCGAGGAATTCGCCGTCGTCCTCGTCGAAACCAATGCCGCCATGGCGGCGCCGGTCATCGACCGCCTGCTCGAACGGATCCGGGAAACGACGGTCACGCTGGCCGACGGCATGCCGCTGCAATTCACGGCGAGCATCGGCAGCACCGAGATCCTCTGGGGCGACACCATCGACACCGCCATCCAGCGCGCCGACGAGGCGCTGTACACGGCCAAGAACAGCGGCCGCAACCGCCACTGCCAGCGCTGACGCGCCCTACAGCACGACCTGGGTGCCGAGCTCGACGACGCGGTTGCTGGGAATCTTGAAGAAGGCGGTGGCCGACCCGGCATTGCGGAACATGGCGACGAAAATCTTCTCGCGCCAGAAGGCCATGTCGGAACCCAGCCGCGGGATCAGGGTTTCACGCCCGATGAAGTAGGAGGTGTCGAGCGGGTTGAACTCCAGTCCGACCTCCCCGCACATCGACAGAGCGAGCGGGATGTCCGGATCGTCCTTGAACCCGTACTGGATGATGACGCTCCAGAAATTCTCGCGCAGTTCCCGGACCTCGACGCGGTCGATGTCGGGCACGTAGGGCACGTCGTAGAACTGGGCGGAAACCAGCACCACCCGTTCGTGCAGCACCTTGTTGTGCATCAGGTTGTGCAGCAGGGCATGCGGCACGCCCTTGGGATCGGCATTGAGGAACACCGAGGTGCCGGCCACCCGGGTCGGCATCGAGGCGGCCAGCGATTCGAGGAACAGCGCCAGCTCCAGGCGCTCGCCCTGGAGGCGTTCGGAGAGCAGCTGGCGACCGCGCTTCCAGGTCGTCATCAGGACGAAGACGCCGACCCCGGCGACCAGCGGGAACCAGCCGCCGTCGGGAATCTTCAGGATGTTGGCGGCGAGGAAGACCAACTCGACGGTGAGGAAACAGGCGAACAGTGCGCTCGCCCGCCCCCAACCCCAACCCCAGGTGCGGGCGACGACCACGGTGGCCAGCAGCGAGGTGATGACCATGTCGCCGGTCACCGCGATGCCGTAGGCGGCTGCCAGGTTGTTCGACGAGCGGAAGCCGAGCACGAGGATCATCACCGCCGCCATCAGCCCCCAGTTCACCGCCGGCAGGTAGATCTGGCCCTGCTCCCGTTCCGAAGTGTGCTGCACCTCCATGCGCGGCACGAAGCCGAGCTGCATGGCCTGGCGCGTCACCGAAAAGGCGCCTGAAATGACTGCCTGCGAGGCGATCACCGTCGCCAGCGTCGCCAGCCCGACCAGCGGGTAGAGCGCCCAGTCCGGCGCCGAGAGGAAGAACGGGTTCTTCGCCGCCTCCGGCTCGGCGAGGATCAGCGCCCCCTGGCCAAAGTAATTGAGCACCAGCGCCGGCAGCACGAAGGCGAACCAGGCGCGCTGGATCGGTTTGCGGCCGAAATGCCCCATGTCGGCGTAGAGCGCCTCGGCGCCGGTCACCGCCAGCACGACGTTGCCCATGGCGACCAGCGCCATCGCCTTGTTGGCGAACAGGAATTCGATGCCGTAGAGCGGATTCAGCGCCGCCAGGATGGCCGGATGGTCGACGACGTTGTAGAGACCGAGTACTGCCAGCGTGCTGAACCAGACCAGCATGATCGGGCCGAAGAAGGTGCCGACCAGCGCCGTCCCGTGCCGCTGGACGTAGAACAGCGCGAACAGCACGAGCAGCGTGACCGGGATGACGAAGGACTTCAGCGCCGGCGTCGCCACCTCCAGGCCCTCGACCGCCGACAGCACGGAGATCGCCGGCGTCACCATGCCGTCGCCGTAGAACATCGCCGCCCCGAGAATGCCGACGATCATCACCGCCTTGGCCTGCTTCGGCTTGTTCTGGACGTCGTGCAGGGCCAGCGCGATCAGCGCCATGATGCCGCCCTCGCCGCGGTTGTCGGCGCGCATGATGAAGGTCACGTACTTGACCGAGACGACGACGATCAGCGCCCAGAAGAACAGCGACAGGCTGCCGAAGATGTTGGCTTCGTTGACCGGGATCGGATGGTTGCCGGCGAAGACTTCCTTCACCGCATAGAGCGGGCTGGTGCCGATGTCGCCATAGACGACACCGAGAGCCGCCAGGGCCAGGGCGGCCAGGCGTTTGCCGGTTGCGTTCCCGGACTGCGAATCGATGCTGCTCATTGAACCCCCAGAATCACCGGCGGCTTGGCGACCGCTCTGCTAATTTACCGGGCCGGGCCGCCTTCATGCTGACGGCCGGCCGGAAATCGGGTGCCGCGGTCGCGGTCAGAACGGAATGTCGTCGCCGAGGTCGTCGAAGGAGGGCTTCGGCTTGTTCCGCGCCGGCGCCGGCGCATAGTCGGCCGGCGCGCTGTCGTAGCCGCCGCCGGAAGACGCCGGCGCGCCCATGCCCTGGCGGGAACCCAGCATCTGCATTTCGGTCGCCTCGATTTCGGTCGTGTAGCGGTCCTGGCCGTCCTTGTCCTGCCACTTGCGTGTCTTGATGCGGCCTTCCAGGTAAACCTGCGAGCCCTTCTTCAGGTACTGGCCGGCGATCTCCGCCAGCTTGCGATAGAAGACCACGCGATGCCACTCGGTGATTTCGCGCTTCTCGCCGCTGTTCTTGTCCTTCCAGCTTTCGGTGGTCGCCAGGCGGATGTTGCAGACGGCGTCGCCGCTCGCCGTGTAACGGGTTTCCGGGTCGGCGCCCAGATTGCCTACGAGTATCACTTTATTGACCGATGCCATGCCCCACCTCTCCTAAGCTGTTTGAGCCGCCGCGGCATTGACGCGCCGCTGCGGGAAATTCATCGAATTCGCCACCGCCAGCCAGACCAGGACCAGCCCGGCGCAGACGGCAAAGACCGCATTATCGCCGAAATGCTGGGCGATATAGCCGCCCGCTGCGCCGCCGATGAACAGGCCCATCGCCTGTGTCGTGTTATATACGCCGAGCGCCGCCCCCTTGGCCGCCGGGGGCGCGGTGCGCGAGACCAGCGAGGGCAGCGTCGCCTCCAGGATGTTGAAGGCGACGAAGAAGAGCAGCAGCCAGAGGGCCAGCGTCCACAGGCTCTGGCCGAAAAACAGCAGGCCGAGCTGGACGACGACGAGCAGGGCGATGGCGGCACGGAAGATGATCCGCATCTTGTCCTTGCGCTCGGCGGCGATGATCGCCGGGACCATGATGGCGAACGAGACGAGCACCGCTGGCAGATAGACCTGCCAGTGCGCCGCCGCCGGCAGTCCGCCGTGATCGACCAGCGCGTGCGGCAGGACGACGAACATCGCCATCTGCACCATGTGCAGGACGAAGATGCCGATGTTCAGGCGCAGCAGGTCGGCGTCGAAGATCACCCGGCGCAGCGGCAGCTTCTCGTGGCCGTGCGGCGGCGGTGCCGGCGGCACCGCCTTGAGCAGCAGCCCGATGGCGGCCAGCGCCAGCACGCCGGTCATGACGAACAGGCCGCCCATGCCGATCCAGCCGTAGAGCACCGGCGCGCCGACCAGCGACAGTGCGAAGACGAGGCCGATCGACGAACCGATCATCGCCATCACCTTGGTCCGGTGCTCCTCGCGCGTCAGGTCGGCGGCCAGCGCCGTCACTGCGGCCGAAATCGCCCCCATGCCCTGCAATACGCGGCCGACGATGATCCAGTTCATGTCCGGCGCCCAGGCCGCGACGAAGCTACCGAGGGCGAAGATGAGCAGGCCGACGACGATGACCAGCTTGCGTCCCCAGAGGTCGGAAGCGATGCCGTAGGGAATCTGGAACACCGCCTGGGTCAGGCCGTAGGCCCCGAGCGCGAAGCCGACCAGCGCCAGGTTGTCGCCGCCGGGCAGGGTCTTGGCGTAGACCGAGAACACCGGCAGGATGAGGAACAGTCCCAGCATGCGCAGGGCGAAGATGGAAGCCAGGGAAGCACCGGCACGGCGCTCTTGCGGGCTCATGCGGTCGGCGGCGGGGATCGACATCGGGGAAAGCCTTTGGTGCAATGCAGCGAAAGTGGAAATATTAGCAGGTTTGCACACCATCCCGGCGACACCCCGGCACCCGGACGGCGGCCGTGACATGCAGGCGCCATGCCGGCTGCGCTACACTGGCGGCCGACATCACCCCGAGCCCCCGCCATGCGTCTCCTGCCCCCGCTTCTTCTGGCCTTCGTCGCCGGTTGTGCCACCATCGTCGGCACTCTGCAACTCGACGATCGCTACGGCCCACCGGATCCGGCGCGCTTCGATCATCCGCCGCAGCCGGTCGCCGGGGCGCCGGACTACTGGCAGGAGGTACGGCCCCTGCTCGACCAGCGCTGCGTCTCCTGCCACGCCTGCTACGACTCCCCGTGCCAGCTCAATCTGACCAGCTATGCCGGGCTGACCCGTGGCGCCAACCCGAAGATCATCTATTCCAGCGTGCGCCTGATCGCCGACGAGCCGACGCGGCTCGGCTTCGACGCCCTGACCAATGCCGGCTGGCGGGAAAAGGGCTTCCACCCGGTGCTCAACGAACGCGAACAGACACCGGAGGCCAACCGCGACGGTGGCGTCATGTACCGCATGCTCGCCCTCAAGCAGTCGCACCCGGGACCGGACCGTGGGCCGCTGACCAACCCCGATCTCGACTTCGCGCTGGATCGCGACCAGACCTGCGCCCGCGCCGAAAACTTCGACGACTACGCCGGCAAGCACCCGGAACGCGGCATGCCCTTCGGCCTGCCGCCGCTGACCCGGGCCGAGCACCAGACCCTGGCGCGCTGGCTGGAAGCCGGGGCGCCCTACACGCCGCCGGCGCCGCTGCCAGCCGACGTCCTCGCGCAGGTCGCCGACTGGGAGGGTTTCCTGAACGGCGACAGCCTGCGCGAGCAACTGGTCGCCCGTTACATCTACGAGCACTGGTACATCGGCCAGCTCCATTTCGCGGCGGCGCCGGGGCGCTACTTCCAGCTCGTCCGCAGCCGGACGCCGCCGGGACGGCCGATCGACCTGATCGCGACGCGCCGCCCCTACGACGACCCCGGGGTGCCGCGCGTTTACTACCGCCTGCGCTACACCGAGGCGACGCAGGTGGAAAAGACCTTCATGCCCCTGCAGCTCGACCCCGCCCGCATGGAGCGCGTGCGCCAGTGGTTCTTCGCCGCCGCCTACCCGGTCGACGCCCTGCCGGGCTATCTGCCGGCGCAGGCCTCCAACCCCTTCGCCACCTTCCGCGCGCTGCCGGTCGAGGCGCGCTATCGCTTCATGCTCGACGACGCGCAGTTCACCATGATGGGCTTCATGAAGGGGCCGGTCTGCCGCGGCCAGGTCGCGCTCAACGTGATCAACGACCTGTTCTGGGTCGCTTTCGTGGCGCCGGACAGCAGCGAAACCCGCATGGCCACCAGACTGATCGACAGCGACATCATCAACCTGCAGCTGCCGGCCGAGCACGAGAGCACGGCCGGGTTGCTGGCCTGGCGCGACTATTCCAAGCTGGAAAAGCGCTACCTCGAAACGAAGAGCCGGCTCATCGGCGAATTGAAGAAGAGTGATCTGCCGCAGGTTTCGGACTTGTGGGATGGCGACGGCCAGAATCCGAACGCCGCGCTGACCGTCTTCCGCCATTTCGACAACGCCTCGGTGACCCGCGGCTACGTCGGCGAACGGCCGCAGACCATGCTGGTCATCGGCTATCCCCTGTTCGAGCGCATGCACTACCTGCTGCTCGCCGGTTACGACGTCTACGGCAACATCGGCCACCAGCTGGCGACCCGGCTCTACATGGACTTCCTGCGCATGGAGGGCGAGCTCAATTTTCTCGCCTTCCTGCCACTCAAGGATCGCCAGCCGGTTCTCGACTTCTGGTACCGCGGCCGCAAGGAACAGACCGACCGCTACTTCACCGACGCCGCCGCCTATTTTCCGCGCGAAACCGGCATCCATTACCGCACCGGCGATCACCTCGGCGAGCTTTACCGGGCAGTGGCCCAGCGCATGGCGCCGCTGCGCGCCCCGGCGCTCGACTGGAAGAAGACCGGCCTGACCCCGGCGGAAGTCGACCAGATGCGGCGGCTCTCGAAGATCCACGGCATTCCGGCGTCGGTGATGCCCGAGATGAGCCTCCTGCTGCTGCGCCGGCCGGGCGAGCGCCTGCAGATCGTCTCACTGGTCCGCAACAGCGCGCACAGCAACGTCTCGCAGATGTTCGACGAGGAGGAACGGCGACTACCGAAGGAAGACACGCTGCTGGCCCTGGATGGTGTCGTCGGCGCCTATCCCAACGCCTTCTTTGCGGTCGACCCCGAAAAACTGCCCGAATTCGTCGATGCCGTCGCCCGCCTGGGCGACGAAGCCGGGCTGGTGAAGCTGACCGACCGCTTCGGCATCCGCCGCACCGACCCGCGCTTCTGGCCGCTGAGCGATGCCGTGCATGCCGAATGGCGGCGCACGGCGCCGCGCGAGGCGGCGATCCTCGACTACAGCCGCCTCGAAAACCGCTGATCAGCCCCGGCCGGCACGGGCCTCCTTGCGCAGGGAGGCCCACACCGAGGCGCCGATGATGACCGCCACCACGGCCAGCGAGAAGCCGACCGGGATCTTGTAGAGGTCGATCAGCAGCATCTTGACGCCGATGAACATGAGCACGATGGCCAGCCCGTACTTGAGCAGCGAGAAGCGGTCGGCTACGCCGGCAAGCAGGAAGTACATGGCGCGCAGGCCGAGGATGGCGAAAATGTTCGAGGTCAGCACGATGAACGGGTCGGTGGTGATCGCGAAGATGGCCGGGATCGAATCGACGGCGAAGATCAGGTCGGACACCTCGACCAGCACCAGCGCCAGGAACAGCGGCGTCGCGTAACGCACACCGTTCTTCCAGGTGAAGAAACGCTGGCCGTCGAACTCGGTGCTGATGTTCATGTGGCCGCGCAGCCATTTCACCAGCTTGTTGTTTTCAAGATCCGGCTTCTCGTCGGCGAACCAGTACATCTTGATGCCGGTGACCAGCAGGAAGGCACCGAAGATGTAGAGAATCCAGTGGAATTGGGAGATCAGCCAGGCGCCGGCGAAGATCATGACGGTACGCATGACGATGGCGCCGAGCACGCCGTAGAGCAGCACGCGCTTCTGCAGTTCGGCCGGCACCGCGAAGAAGCTGAACAGCATCAGCCAGATGAAGACGTTGTCGACCGCCAGCGCCTTCTCGATCAGGTAGCCGGTAATGAATTCGAGCGCCTTGGTGTTGGCGATCTCACGCCCCAGGGCGCCATCCAAGTGCAACCACAGCCCGCCGGCAAAGGCCAGCGTGATGGCGATCCACACCACCGACCACGTCGCGGCCTCCTTGAAGCTGACGCGGTGTTCCTTGCCGCCACCGACGACGAAGAGGTCGATCGCCAGCATGACGAGAACGATGGCTGCGAAGCCGGCCCACAAACCCAGACTGCCTACGGTTTCCATACAAAATTCCTTTCGTGCATTCCAAAAGCAAACGGCCCGCGCCGAAATGGACGAGAGCCGTGGAATGCCAAAGGAGCCTCGCCATCGCGGCAAAGGTCTTGCTCGCAGCGCTGTTCTGCTGCCCGGGCGCCGGAAGACTAGGCTTCGTGGTGACGACACGCCGGTTGGGAGCTACTCCCCCTTGGGATTGGGAGACTTTATTAAACCCGAGTCGGCCTGTCAACTTTTAGCTGACGCAAGCTATGGAATAAACAAATTCGTTTTTCGTCTTTGTTGTTATAACGCCCTCGGCTAGATTACGGGCGTCAATTTTCCGAGGTGCGCCATGAAAAAAATCTCCAAAGGCCTGTCCGCCCTGCTGCTCGGCCTGGTCGCCAGCGCCGCGCTGGCCGACGTCACCCTGCTCAACGCCTCCTACGACGTCGCCCGCGACGTGTACAAGGACTTCAACCCGCTGTTCCAGAAGCACTGGAAGGCGAAGACCGGCGAAAGCGTCGAGATCAAGCAGTCGCACGGCGGCTCGACCAAGCAGGTGCGCGCCGTCGCCGACGGCCTCGAAGCCGACGTGGTGACCATGAACCAGGCCAACGACATCGAGTTCCTCGCCGACAAGGGCCTGGTCGCCAAGGACTGGGCGAAGAAGTTCCCCAACAACGCCTCGCCCTACACCTCGGCAATGGTCTTCATCGTGCGCAAGGGCAACCCGAAGGGCATCAAGGACTGGAGCGACCTGGCGGCCCCCGGCACGCAGATCATCATCCCGCACCCCAAGAACACCGGCAACGGCCGCAACACCTACCTGTCGGCCTGGGCCTGGGCGCTCAGGCAGCCGGGCGGCAACGACCTCAAGGCGCAGGAATTCCTCGGCAAGCTGCTGAAGAACGCCCCGCTGTTCGCCGCCGGCGGCCGCGACGCGACGACGACCTTCATGCAGCGCCGGATGGGCGACGTATTGATCACCTTCGAATCGGAAGCCGAGATGATCGCCAAGGAGTTCGGCAAGGGCGAGTTCGAGGTCGTGTACCCGAGCCTGACGATGCAGACCGAATTCCCGGTCGCGCTGGTCGAGAAGGTGGTCGACAAAAAAGGCACGCGCACCCAGGCGACCGCCTACCTGGAATACCTGTGGTCGAAGGAAGGCCAGGAGAACGCCGCCCAGAACTACTTGCGTCCCCGTGACGCCGACATCCTCAAGAAATATTCGACCTTCTTCCCGCCGGTCAAAACCTTCACCGTCGATGAAGTGTTCGGCGGCGCCAACAAGGCTTTCGCGACCCACTTCAAGGACGGCGGCAGCTTCGACCAGATTTACCAAAGCAAGTAATGGCGGCAAAAACCCACCGCGTGCTGCCCGGCTTCGGTCTGGCGCTGGGCTACACGCTGGTCTATCTCTCGCTGTTGATCCTGCTGCCGCTCGGCGGCATGGTGCTCAAGGCGTCCGAACTCGGCTTCGCGCAAATCATCGACATCGCCCTCGGCGAACGGTCGCTGGCGGCCTTTCGCGTAACCTTCGGCGCCTCCTTCCTGGCGGCTGCGGTCAACGCCTTCTTCGGTCTGATTGTGGCGTGGATCCTGGTGCGCTACCCGTTTCCCGGCAAGCGCTTCGTCGATGCCCTGGTCGACCTGCCCTTCGCCCTGCCGACCGCCGTCGCCGGCATCACACTGGCGACGCTTTACGCCGGCAACGGCTGGCTTGGGCGTTTCATCGAACCGCTCGGCATCAAGGTCGCCTACACGCCGCTCGGCATCGTCGTCGCGCTGACCTTCATCACCCTGCCCTTCGTCGTGCGCACCCTGCAGCCGGTGATCGAGGACATCGAGACCGAAGTCGAGGAGGCCGCCGCCTCGCTCGGCGCCTCGCGCTGGCAGACCTTCGTCAAGGTCATCTTCCCGGCCATCTTCCCGGCGCTGCTGACCGGCTTCGCGCTGGCCTTCGCGCGCGCCGTCGGCGAGTACGGCTCGGTCATCTTCATCGCCGGCAACCTGCCGCTGATCTCGGAAATCGTGCCGCTGCTGATCATTTCCAAGCTCGAGCAGTACGACGTGCTCGGCGCCACGGCGCTGGCCGTGGTCATGCTGGCGCTCTCCTTCATCCTGCTGCTGGCGGTCAACCTGCTGCAGTGGTGGAGCGCCAACCGCCACAAGAACAGCGAGCCGCTCGAAGTCGCCGCCGCCCGGGCGAGCGGAGGCGCGGCATGAAATCTAACCGCGCAACCCAGGAGCCGCGCTGGGTCCGCTACGGCCTGCTGGCGGTCGGCCTCGGCTTCCTCTTCTTTTTCCTCGGCCTGCCGCTGGTCGCCGTCTTCGTCGAGGCACTGGCGCAGGGCGTGCCGCTCTACGTCGAGGCCCTGAAGGAGCCGGAAACGCGCTCCGCCATCGGCCTGACCATCGGCATCGCGCTCGCCGTGCTGCCTTTCAACATCGTCTTCGGCGTCGCCGCGGCCTGGGCCATCGCCAAGTTCGAGTTCCGCGGCAAGAGCGTGCTGATCACGCTGATCGACCTGCCGTTCGCGGTCAGCCCGGTGGTCGCCGGCCTCGTCTTCATCCTGCTCTTCGGCGCCCAGGGCACCTTCGGGCCATGGTTGAGCGAGCACGAGATCAAGATCATCTTCGCCGTCCCCGGCATGATTCTCGCCACGCTGTTCATCACCTTTCCCTTCATCGCCCGCGAGCTGATCCCGCTGATGCAGGCGCAGGGCAAGGACGAGGAGGAGGCGGCGGTATCGCTCGGCGCCTCCGGCTGGCAGATGTTCCGGCGCGTGACGCTGCCCAACATCAAGTGGGGCCTGCTTTATGGCGTCATCCTGGCGAACGCCCGGGCAATGGGAGAATTCGGCGCGGTCTCGGTGGTTTCCGGGCACATCCGCGGCGAGACCAACACGCTGCCGCTGCACGTCGAAATCCTCTACAACGAATACAACGCGGTCGGCGCCTTCGCCGCGGCTTCAATCCTCGCCCTGCTCGCGCTGGTCACGCTGGTCGCCAAGACCGTCGTCGAATGGCGGATGAAGAAGGAAACCGAAATGCTGAACACGGTGCTGGCCCCGGAGAAAACCTGATGAGTATCGAAATCCGCAACATCGCCAAGCGCTTCGGCAATTTCGTCGCGCTCGACGACATCAATCTCGACATCCCGACCGGCGAGCTGCTTGCCCTGCTCGGCCCCTCCGGCTGCGGCAAGACGACGCTGCTGCGCATCATCGCCGGCATGGAGACGCCGGACGGCGGCGACGTGCTGTTCTCTGGCGCCGAGGCCACCCACCTGCACGCCCGCGAGCGCCAGGTCGGCTTCGTCTTCCAGCACTACGCACTGTTCCGCCACATGACGGTGTTCGAGAACGTCGCCTTCGGCCTGCGCGTCAAGCCGCGCAGGGAACGTCCGTCCGACGCCGAGATCAAGCGCCGCGTCATGGAGTTGCTCGGCCTCGTCCAGCTCGACTGGCTGGCCGACCGCTACCCGTCGCAGCTCTCCGGCGGCCAGCGCCAGCGCATCGCCCTGGCCCGCGCGCTGGCGGTCGAACCCAAGGTGCTGCTGCTCGATGAGCCGTTCGGCGCGCTCGACACCAAGGTGCGCAAGGAATTGCGCCGCTGGCTGCGGCGCCTGCACGACGACATGCACATCTCGTCGGTGTTTGTGACCCACGACCAGGAAGAGGCGCTGGAAGTCGCCGACCGCGTCGTGGTGATGAACCACGGCAAGATCGAGCAGATCGGCTCGCCCGACGAGGTCTATTCCAACCCGGCCTCGCCCTTCGTCTATCAGTTCCTCGGCAACGTCAATGTCTTCCACAGCCGGGTGCAGGACGGCTATGCCGAAGTCGAACGCCACGAGGCGGCGGAGAAGGCCACCGCCTTCGTCCGTCCGCACGACATCGACATCGCCCACCAGCCGCTAGCCGACGGCCTGCAGGCCACTGTCCAGCACGTACACCCGATCGGTCCGCTGGTGCGTGTCGAATTGCAGCACGACAGCGAGGTCGTCGAGGTCGAACTGTCGCGCGAGCGGCACGAGGCACTGCAACTCGCAGTCGGCCAGACCGTCTGGTTCCGCCCGCGCCAGATGAAGGTGTTCGGCGGCGACGGCCTGTCGCGGTCGACGCCGGAAAAGCAGCCCTTTCTGTTCTGAGCGGCGCCCGCCCTACTGCCTGACCTGGCGCTCGAGCTGTTCGAGGCCGCCGATCACGCGCATCGAGCACAGGTCGAATTCGCCATTCAGAATGCGCCGGGCGTCCTTCTCGCCCCCCTGCTTGAACTGCCCGACCACTTCCGCGGCGGATCGGTGGAAGGCGGCGTGATCCTGGATCAGGCGCTGAAACACCGGCACATCGCCGTAGAACTTGTTGCCATTGCCGTGGATCCACTTGCCGAGATCGCAGCGGTTGTCGTGGCAGATGACGGATTCGTCCAGCGTTTCGCTGCTGCTGCCGTCGAGGTAGGCGACCAGGCGCTGGCGCCAGTTGCGATGGGCGGCGATCCATTTCTGGAAGTCGAGATCCTCTTCCAGCAGCCCTTCGGTCGAGCGCCCCTTGAAGAACGAAAATTTACGGAAAAAATCGAACAATGCCATGCGTATTCTCCTGATAGGGTTCCGGAATATTAGTTTTTGCTGCAATTCTAACACGCACGATACATGCCACGCCGGGGTTGCCGGCCTCCGGCACGCCCCCGACCCCGGAGGCCGGGGGCACGGGTGATATAATCTGCCCCCATTTCGTGCGCGCCCGCCCAATCCGGTGATCTTTACCCTCGGCATCAACCACCACTCCGCCCCGCTCGCCATCCGCGAACGGGTGGCGTTCGGCGCCGAAAAGCTGCACCACGCGCTGGCCGACCTGACGCGCAGCCAGCCGGTCAAGGAAGTGGCGATCCTGTCCACCTGCAACCGCACCGAAATCTACTGCGCCGCCGAGACGCCCGAGGTCGTCGTCGACTGGCTGGCGCAATACCACCAGGTGGCGCGCGACGAGATCGCCCCCTACCTCTACACCCACGACCAGCCGGAAGCCATCCGCCACGCCTTCCGCGTCGCGAGCGGACTCGACTCGATGGTCATCGGCGAGCCGCAGATCCTCGGCCAGATGAAGGATGCCGTGCGCGTCGCCGAAGAGAGCGGCACCCTCGGCACGCAGCTGCACAAGCTCTTCCAGCGCTCCTTCTCGGTCGCCAAGGAAGTGCGCAGCACGACGGCGATCGGCGCCAACATCGTCTCGATGGCCGCCGCCGGCGTCCATCTCGCCGAGCGCATCTTCGAATCGATCGACAGCCAGCGCATCCTCTTCATCGGCGCCGGCGAGATGATCGAGCTGTGCGCCGCCCACTTCTGCGCCCGCCAGCCGAAGCAGGTCACCGTCGCCAACCGCACGGTAGAGCGCGGCCGGGCACTCGCCGAGCGCTACAACGGCCACGCCATCCGCCTCGACGAACTGGGCGAGCACATGCCGCAGCACGACATCGTCGTCTCCTGCACCGCCAGCCCGCTGCCCATCATCGGGCTGGGCATGGCCGAACGGGCGATCAAGGCGCGCCGCCACCGGCCGATGTTCATGATCGACCTCGCCGTCCCGCGCGACATCGAGGAGGAGGTCGGCGACCTCGACGACGTCTTCCTGTACACCGTTGACGACCTCGCGCAGGTCGTCGAGAGCGGCCTCGAATCGCGCCAGGCCGCGGTGATCGAGGCCGAGGACATCATCGCCAGCCGCGTCCAGGATTTTCTCGGCTGGCTGCAGGCGCGCGACACCGTGCCGGTCATCCGCTCGCTGCGCGACGCGGCCGAGCGCGTGCGCCGGCACGAGATCGAGCACGCGCTGAAGCTGCTGGCCAAGGGCGAACCGGCGGACAAGGTGCTCGAACACCTGTCGCAGCGCCTGACCAACAAGCTGCTGCACGCGCCGACACAGACCCTCAACCTTGCCGAAGGCAGCGAACGCGCCGACCTGCAGGCCGCCGCCGCGCGTCTCTTCCATCTCCATTCCGGCGAGTAGCGGCAGCGCCGCCGCCCGCCCGATGTCCGCCCGCCCATGAAGCCATCCATCCGCCAGAAACTCGACCTGCTGGTCGACCGTCTCGACGAAATCGACCGCATGCTGTCCGCGCCCGACGCCGCCGGCAACATGGAGCAGTTCCGCAAGCTGTCGCGCGAACGTGCGGAAATCGAGCCGGTGGCCCTGCAGTTCAACGCCTTCCGCCAGGCCGAGAACGATCTGGCCGAAGCCGAGGCGATGCTCGCCGACCCCGACCTGCGGGAATTCGCCGAGGAGGAAATCGCCGCCGCCAAAGCCCGCCTGCCAGAACTCGAAATCGAGCTGCAGAAGCTGCTGCTGCCGAAAGACCCCAACGACGAAAAGAGCGTCCTGCTCGAAATCCGCGCCGGCACCGGCGGCGACGAATCGGCGCTGTTCGCCGGCGACCTCTTCCGCATGTATTCGCGCTACGCCGAGCGCCAGCGCTGGCAGGTCGAAGTGCTGTCGGCGAGCGAGTCGGACCTCGGCGGCTACCGCGAAATCATCTGCCGCATCGCCGGCCTCGGCGCCGGGTTTGGCGTGTACTCGCGGCTCAAGTTCGAGTCGGGCGGCCACCGCGTGCAGCGCGTGCCGGAAACCGAGACGCAGGGGCGCATCCACACCTCGGCGTGCACCGTAGCGATCATGCCGGAAGCCGACGAGGTCGAGGACGTCAACCTCAACCCGGCCGACCTGCGCATCGACACCTTCCGCGCCTCGGGCGCCGGCGGCCAGCACATCAACAAGACCGATTCGGCGGTGCGCATCACCCACCTGCCGACCGGCATCGTCGCCGAATGCCAGGACGGCCGCTCGCAGCACGCCAACAAGGCCTCGGCCATGCGCGTGCTGGCGGCGCGCATCAAGGACGTGCAGGTGCGCGAGCAGCAGAGCGCCATCGCCAGCACACGCAAGTCGCTGATCGGCTCTGGCGACCGCTCCGAGCGCATCCGCACCTACAACTTCCCGCAGGGCCGCGTCACCGACCACCGCATCAACCTGACGCTGTACAAGATCGCCGCCATCATGGACGGCGACATGGACGAACTGCTCGACGCCCTGGCAGCCGAACACCAGGCCGACCAGCTCGCCGAACTGGCCGAGCAGAACTGAAAATGACCCTTCTGGAGGCGTTGACCGCAGCAAGGCAGCGGATCGACCGGCTCGACGCCCGCCTGCTGCTGCAGCATGCCACCGGCTGCTCGCATGCCGACCTGCTGGCGCGCCCGGAAACGCCGGTGAGCGCCCCGGCCGGCGAACAGTTCATGGCCTGGGTCGAACGCCGCGCGACCGGCGAACCACTCGCCTACATCGTCGGCGAGGCGGAATTCCGCGGCCGCGTTTTCCAGGTCTCGCCCGCCGTGCTGATCCCGCGCCCGGAAACCGAGGTCCTGATCGACCTCGCGCTGGAAAGGCTGAACGGCCGCACCGCCCCGCGAATCCTCGACCTCGGGACCGGTTCCGGCATCGTCGCCATTTCGCTGGCGCTCGAATGCCCGGCGGCGACGATCGTTGCGGTCGACGTCGAAAAAGGGGCCATTTCCGTGGCACGCAACAACGCCGGGCGGCTGGGGGCGCAGATCGACATCCGCCAAGGCGACTGGTTCGCCCCGCTCGCCGGCGAGACCTTCGACCTGATCGTCTCGAACCCGCCCTACGTGGCGGAAGGTGACCCGCACCTGACGCGCGACGGCCTGCCCTTCGAGCCGCGCCTGGCGCTGAGCGACGGCGACGCCGGCGGCGACGGCCTCGCCTGCATCCGCCACATCGTCGCCACCGCCGCTGACCATCTGAATCCCGGCGGCTGGCTGCTGTTCGAGCACGGCTACGACCAGGGCGCCGCCAGCCGGAACTTATTGACCGCCGCCGGGTTCAAAACGGCGTTTACCCACCCCGACCTGGCCGGCATCGCCCGCGTTTCAGGCGGCCATCTGTAATCTGGAGAAATCATGTCCGACGTTCAGCAACGCATCCACGCCACCGTGACCGGCAACCCGGTCGTCCTCTATATGAAGGGCGACGCCCGCTTTCCGCAGTGCGGCTTCTCGGCGACCGCCGTACAGATTCTCAAGGTCTGCGGCGTCGACGACTTCGTCACGGTCAACGTGCTGGCCGACGAGGAAATCCGCAACGGCGTCAAGGAATACGCCAACTGGCCCACCATCCCGCAGCTCTACATCAAGGGCGAATTCATCGGCGGCTGCGACATCATGAAGGAGATGTACCAGACCGGCGAACTGCAGGAACTGCTCGGCGACATCGCCCGGGCCTGAGCGCCCCCCCGGCCACAAAAAAACCCGCCGTCTGGCGGGTTTTTCATTTCCGGCCCGGTTAACTTTTATTTCGGCGCCGTGAATTCGTCGTAGGCCCGCACCGCTTCGGCGGCGTACATCAGGGCCGGGCCACCCCCCATGTAGACGCAGACGCCCAGGGTTTCCATCAATTGTTCGCGGGTAACGCCGAGGCGGATCAGGGCCTTGACGTGAAAGCCGATGCAGCCGTCGCAGTGCTGGGTGACGCCGATGGCCAGCGCCAGTAGTTCCTTGTCCAGCTCGCTGAGGACGCCTGCCTGCATCGCACCCTTGTGCATGGCGCTGAAGCCCTGCATGGTGTCGGGAATCTCCTTGCGCATGGCACTCATGGCCTTGTTGAGGTCGGAGGTGATGGTGACGAAGGATTTGCTGTTCATGAACGTTCCTTTATATAAGATTTCTCTTATTCTATTGCGCCCGCAGCAGCAGTGCAAATGACATAAATCAATGCCGCACGGCAGCGGCTTGATCGGCAGGCAAGGCTCGGCCCCGGCGCGACGCGCGCTGCGCCGCAAACGGCGGCCCCGATACTGGATTAGTCGTCATACTTGAACGATAATCTGTCACTATCCGTTACAAACTCCGGCAGTTCCACTGCCAGACATCCATTCAGACCGGCAGGATCCCTCATGACCCCCATGCTCAAAAACATCACTGTCGGCAAGCGCGGTCGGCGCACCGCCCTCGGACTCGCCAGCCTCGCCCTGTTGCTCACCGCCTGCGAAAAACACCAGGCGCCGCCGCCCGCGCCCCCCGTCGTTCAGGTCATCGACGTAGCGCAACGCGACGTGCCGATCTACATGGAATGGGTCGGCGCAATGGACGGCAACGTCAATGCCGTCATTCGCCCGCAGGTGACCGGCTACCTGATCAAGCAGAACTACCGCGAAGGCGACCTGGTCAAGAAGGGGCAACTGCTGTTCGAGATCGACCCGCGCACTTTCGAGGCAGCGCTCGACGAGGCCAAGGGTGTGCGCGCCCAGAAGCTGGCGCGCTACGAAACCACTGCCGCCAACCTGGCCCGCATCAAGCCGCTGGCGGCGAAGAACGCCGTCAGCCAGAAGGACCTCGACGATGCCACCGGCGCCAACCAGTCGGCCAAGGCCGAACTCGAAGCCGCCGACGCCAACCTCAAGACGGCGAAGCTCAACCTCGGCTTCACCAAGATCACCTCACCGGTCACCGGCATCGCCGGCATCGCCAAGGCGCAGATCGGCGACCTGCTCAGCCCGAGCATGCCAACCGAGCTGACCACGGTATCGACCGTCGATCCGATCAAGGTCTATTTCAACATCAGCGAACGCGAATACCTGAAGGTCGCCAACGCCGCGCAGGCTTCCGGCAGAAAGACGGAGAACGTCCCGCTCGAACTGATCCTGGTCGATGGTTCGACCTACCCACATGAAGGCAAGGTCGCCGTACTCAACCGCCAGGTCGACGTGACGACCGGCACCTTCAAGGTCGCCGCCCTCTTCCCCAACCCGAACAACCTGCTGCGCCCAGGCCAGTACGGCAAGGTGCGGGCGACCATGTCCACGATCAAGGGCGGGCTGCTCGTGCCGCAACGGGCGGTCACCGAAATGCAGGGCAAGTACCTGGTCGCCGTCGTCGGCGCCGACAACAAGGTTGACATCCGGCCGGTGCGCGTCGGCGAACGCGTCGGCACCGAATGGCTGGTCGCCGAGGGGCTCAAGCCGGAAGAGAAGGTGATCGCCGAAGGCACGCAGAAGGTGCGGCCGGGCATGACGGTGGAAACCAAGCCCTTCGTCACGCCCGCAGCCCCTGCCGCTGGCGGCGAGGCCAAGCCGGCAGCCAAGGGGTAAGCCGCCATGTCGAAATTCTTCATCAACCGGCCGATCGTCGCCATGGTCATCTCGATCCTGATGACCATCGTCGGCCTGGTCGCCATGTCGGGACTGCCGATCGCCCAGTTCCCGAACATCGTGCCGCCGCAGATCCAGGTCAACAGCACCTACACCGGCGCCGACGCCCTGACCGTCGAGCAGGCGGTGGCCACCCCGATTGAGCAGCAGATGTCCGGCGTCGACAACATGGACTACATGTACTCGATCAACGCCAACAACGGCCAATCGACGTTGTACGTGAACTTCGCGCTGGGCACCGACGCCAACACCGACCAGCTGCTCGCCCAGATGCGCGAGGGGCAGGCCGAGTCGCAACTGCCCTCGGACGTGCGCAACTACGGCGTGACGGTCCAGAAATCGACCTCGTCGCCGCTGGTCATGTTCGCGCTCTATTCGCCGAACGGCACCTACGACAACATCTTTCTCGCCAACTACTCGTACATCAACATCAACGACCAGATGACGCGGGTCAAGGGGATCGCCAGCGTCACCGTCTTCGGCGCCGGCCAGTACGCGATGCGCCTGTGGGTACGTCCCGACGTCCTCGCCAAGCTGAACATCACCGTTCCCGAGATCATCAGCGCAGTCCAGAACCAGAACACCGTCAACCCGGCCGGCCAGGTCGGTGCCGAGCCGGTGCCGGCCGGCCAGGAATTCACCTACGCCGTCCGCGCCCAGGGCCGGCTGGTGACTGAGGAAGACTTCGGCAAGGTCGTCCTGCGCGCCAACCCGGACGGCTCGATCGTCCGCGTTGCCGATGTCGCCCGGATCGAACTCGGCGCCCAGACCTACAACATGGAAGGGCGGCTGAACGGCAAGCCGGCGGCGCTGATCGCCCTCTACCAGATCCCCGGCGCCAACGCCCTCGATGCCGCGAACGGCGCCAAGGCGCTGATGGAGAAGATCAAGCAGGGTTTCCCGCCCGATCTCGACTATGTCATCGCCCTCGACACGACCCTCTCGGTCACCGAGGGCATCAAGGAAATCCAGCACACGCTGTTCGAGGCACTGGTGCTGGTCATCATCGTCGTCTTCGTCTTCCTGCAGGGCTGGCGCGCGACGCTGATCCCCCTGCTGGCGGTGCCGGTCTCGCTGGTCGGCACCTTCATGCTGTTTCCGCTGTTCGGCTTCTCGATCAACACGCTGTCGCTGTTCGGCCTGGTGCTGGCGATCGGCCTCGTGGTCGACGACGCCATCGTCGTCGTCGAGGCGGTCGAGCACCACATCGAGCATGGCCTGTCGCCGAAGGAGGCGACCCTCAAGGCGATGAGCGAGGTGACCGGCCCGGTCATCGCCATCGCCGTCATCCTCGCCGCGGTCTTCGTGCCGACCGCCTTCATCCCCGGCATCACCGGCCAGCTCTACCAGCAGTTCGCCGTGACCATCGCGATTTCCGTCATCATCTCGGCCTTCAACGCGCTGACCCTGAGCCCGGCGCTGTGCGCCCTCCTGCTCCGCCCCAAGGTCAAGGGAACCGGACTCCTGCAGAAGTTCTACGATCGCTTCAACGAGCTTTTCGGTCGCCTCACCGGCGGCTATGTCGGCGTCTGCCGCCTGGCGATCCGCAAGAGCCTGATCAGCCTCATCTTCATCGTCGGCATCGCCGCCCTTGCCGGGCTGTTCGGCAAGACGCTGCCGGCCGGCTTCCTGCCCGACGAGGACCAGGGCTACGTCTTCGCCGGCGTCCAGCTTCCGGATGCCGGGTCGCTGCAGCGCACCTCGGAGATCGCCCGCCAGGCCGAAGATCTGATCAAGGATGTTCCCGGCGTCAAGTACGTCACCACCGTCGTCGGCTACAGCATGCTGAGCCAGGTGCAGAACACGTACAGCGCCTTCTTCTTCATCACCTTCGAAGACTGGTCGAAGCGCACGAAGCCGGAGGAACAGTACGGCGCAATCAAGGCTGAACTCTCGAAGCGGCTGGCCGGGATCAGCGGGGCCATCGGCTTCGCCTTCCCGCCGCCGGCCATCCAGGGGGTCGGTGTCTCGGGCGGTGCCACCTTCATCCTGCAGGACCGCGCGGGCAAGGACATCGATTTCCTCTCCGAGCAGACAAACCGGTTCCTCGAAGCGGCGCGCAAACGTCCCGAACTGGCCAGCGTGACATCGACATTCCGCCCGGTCGTGCCGCAACTGTTCATCGACGTCGACCGCGACAAGGTGCTCAAGCAGGGAGTCAACATCAAGGAGGTCTACCAGACGCTGCAGTCCTTCCTCGGTAGCGGCTTCATCAACTATTTCAATCGTTTCGGCCGCCAGTGGCAGGTCTATATCCAGGCCGAGGGCGAGTTCCGCAGCGACATCGAAAATGTCGGCCAGTTCTTCGTGCGCAACAAGGACGGCCAGGCGGTTCCGCTGTCGGCGCTGACGTCGGTGCGCAGCATCGCCGGCCCCGAGTTCACGATGCGCTTCAACCTGTATCGCAGCGCACAGATCAACGCCTCGGCAGCGCCCGGCTACAGCTCGGCGCAGGTCATGCGCGCGCTGGAGGAGGTCTTCCACGAAACCATGCCCAGCGAAATGGGCTTCGACTACTCGGGCATGTCCTTCCAGGAACAGAAAGCCGCCAAGGGCGTCTCGCCGATCGCCATCTTCGCCTTCTCGCTGCTCTGCGTCTTCCTGATCCTGGCCGCCCAGTACGAGAGCTGGTCGTTGCCGTTCTCGGTGCTGCTCGGGACGCCGATCGCCGTCGCCGGCGCTTTCGCGGCGCTGCTGTTCCGCGGGCAGGAACTCAATGTCTACGCGCAGATCGGCCTCGTCATGCTGATCGGCCTCGCGGCCAAGAACGCGATCCTGATCGTCGAATTCGCCAAGATGGAATACGAAAAGGGCGAACTGTCCCTGGCGGACGCGACCCTGAAGGGCGCGCAATTGCGCCTGCGGCCGATCCTGATGACCTCCTTCGCCTTCATCCTCGGCTGCGTGCCCCTGGCGCTGGCCAGCGGTTCCGGCGCCATTTCCCGTCAGGTGATGGGCGGCGCCGTCATCGGCGGCATGCTGGCGGCAACCGGCATCGCGATATTCATGATCCCGGTCACCTTCTACGTCGTCGAGAAGCTCAACCGCCGCGGCCAGACCGGCCCGGCCGGCGAAGCCACGGCCGGCACGGACGACAAGCCGGCTGCCGGCAAGGAAGGAGACGGCCATGCGTAAGCCCGTTGTCGCAGCACTGATCGCCCTGCTCGCCGGCGGCTGCATGGTCGGCCCCGACTACGTTCGCCCGCCGGTCGACGCGCCGGCGGCCTGGCGCCTCGACGAGAAGGACGTCCGCGACCTGGCCAATACGGCGTGGTGGGAACAGTTCGGCGATCCGGTACTCAACGACCTGGTCGCCACGGCCCTGCGTGAAAACAAGGACCTGATGATCGCCAGCGCGCGGGTCGACGAATTCGCCGGGCGCTACGGCTTCGTCCGCGCCGAACTCTTCCCGCAGGTCGGTGCCGGCTACGATGCCAGCCGGCAACGGGTCAATTCGTCGGTCATTTCCGGCAGCGGCGGCGAGTCCACGTTCAACTCCTACTCGGCGGCGCTCAACGCCGGCTGGGAAATCGACCTCTGGGGCCGCATCCGCCGCCAGACGGAAGCCGCCCGCGCCCAGTTGCTGGCCAGTGAGGAGGCACGGCGTGCGGTCGTCATGACGCTGGTCGGCAGCGCCGCCGGTGGCTACATCAACCTGCGCGACCTCGATCGCCAACTGGAGATCGCCCAGGCGACTGCCAAGGCACGTGGCGAATCGTACGAAATTTTCAAGCTGCGCTACGAGGGCGGTATCATTTCGCTGCTCGAACTCAGCCAGAACCGCTCGCAATACGAAGAGGCGCTGGCGACCATCCCGGTCTTCGAGAAGGCCATCGCGCAGCAGGAAAACGGCCTGAGCGTATTGCTCGGCAAGAACCCCGGCCCGATCGCGCGCGGCAAGACGATCGACGAACTGCTGCTGCCCGGCATCCCGGCCGGCCTGCCGTCGGAGCTCCTGGCGCGCCGTCCGGACATCCTCGAAGCCGAGCAGAAGCTGATTGCCGCCAATGCGCTGATCGGCGCCGCCAAGGCGCAATACTTCCCGACCATCTCGCTGACCGGCCTGTTCGGTTACAGCAGCACCAGCCTCGGCAACCTCTTCGACAGCCAGTCCAAGGCCTGGCAGTACGGCGGCGGGATCGCCATGCCGATCTTTACCGCCGGCGCCATCGCCGGCCAGGTCCAGGCCGCCGAAGCCAGCCAGCAACAGGCGCTGTTCGCCTACCAGAAGGCGATCCAGCAGGGCTTCCGCGAAGTCAACGATGCGTTGATCGACCAGGACCGGACGCGCGAACAGCTGCAGGCGCAGAATCGTCAGGTCGCCGCCCTACAGGAGTATGCCGATACGGCGCGCCTGCGCTACGAGAACGGCTACACCAGCTTCATCGAGGTGCTGGATGCCGAACGCAGCCTGTTCAACGCCCAACTGCAATACACCCAGACCCAGCAGGTCCAGTTCCAGGCAATGATCAACCTGTACAAGGCGATGGGCGGCGGCTGGGACGTCGCGGCGGAGAAGACGGCTGCCGCGCCCGGCGGACGCTGATGCCGTGACCGGCGGCCCGCGGCGTCAGGCACCTGCCGGGATAAGCGGGGTTCTGACCGCGTTGCGGCGCGGCGCGACCCGCCTGATTCCGGCGGTGGCGCTACTGCTGTTCGCCGGGCACGCGCTGGCACAGCTCCCCTTCAAACCGGCCAAGCCGCCGGCAACTGCACCGGCTGCCGAGGCCGGGGCAGCGGAACCCGTCGACCCGCGTGGCCGGGTAGAGAAGCAGCTTGCCGATGCGCGCCGCCTGCTGGAAGCGAGCGGGCCGGTCGGCGCGGGCGGCGCGCTGACCAGCGAGCGCCAGCGCCTGCTCGAACGCCTCGTCGTCTCCTACGGCGAACGCCTCAAGCTTTTCGACGAACTCGATGCATTTCGCGACGGCCGTACCGACCAAGCCAGGCGACAGGCCCTGTACGCCGAATTCGCCGGTCCGCCCCCCTACTCCGCCCTGCGTGTCGATGCCTTGCGCCAGGAATACGATGCCGACCGCGAGCGCCTGCAGACCCTCGCCTCCGGCGAGCGTGCCCTGGAGGCCCAGAAGCGCACACAGCTCGAAATGCAGCGGCGCGCCCAGGAAGCGGTACGCCTCGCCGAGGACCGCGTGGCCCGCGCGCGCAACGACGCCGACGCCGAGAAGGAGCGGCAGGCGGTCGAGCTGGCCACCCTGCGCCGCCAGCTCACCGATGCCGAACTGGCCAACATGCTGGCCGGCGAGGAGCGCATCCAGGCCGAACGCAAGCTCCTGCAGGCCGCGGCCGGCGAACTGCAGGACCTGATCAGCCGCGTCCTGCCGCAGCAACGGCTGACGAAGGACGAGGCCGAGCAGCAGCAGGCCCGCCTGCGCGACACCCTCAACAAGCTGGCGGCGGAAACCGACCGCCGGCTGGCCGATAATACGCGGCACGCCGCCGATCGCGAGCGCCTGACGAAGGAGACGGCATCCGGCGAACCGTCGCTCGCCGACATCCGGCGCCTCAAGCTGCTCGATGAAACGCTGGAAACGGACCGCGTCGTGCTGATGACGCTGAACTGGATGCAGAACCTCGGCCAGGCAGTCAGCGAGGCCTGGAAGCAGCGTTTCTCCGGGCTATCGACCAGCGATGCCGGCGTCCGCCAGAAGGTCGTGGCGACCCTCAGCAAAATCAGGGAAGAAATGCGCACCCGCAAGCCGCTGTTCGAGGAACTCGCCGCCGGCGCCCGGGTCGCCGTGCGCGACCAGGAACTGCGCGTCGACGGCGCCGCCCTCGACGCCGCGGCGGCTGCCCACGAAGCCGCCCTCCTCGAGGTGCTGCGCCAGCGCCTGGCGGCCTACGAGCGGCTGATCCTCGCCGCCGAGCGCTTCGACCGCCAGCTCGACCGCTGGCTTTCCGGCGACTTCGGCATTGCCGGCGAAGCCGCCAGCAGCTACTGGAAGGTCGGCACGCTGGAACTCCTGCAGAAGCTGAAGCATGTCTGGGACTTCGAGATGTTCGCCGTCGAGGACTCGACCGTCGTTGACGGCAAGACGGTCACCGTGACCTACGGCGTCACCATCGGCAAGAGCATCGGCTCGCTGCTGCTCTTCCTCCTCGGCTACTGGCTGTTCTCGCGCGTGGCGCGCCGCCTGCAGCGCATCATGGTCGACCGTTTCGGTGTCAACCAGCAGCTGGCCAGCGTCATCCGCCGCTGGGTGATGATTTCGCTGGGCCTCGTGCTGCTCGTCTTCATCCTCAACCTGGCGCGCATTCCGCTGACCGCCTTCGCCTTCATGGGCGGCGCACTGGCCATCGGCATCGGCTTCGGCACCCAGACCATCATCAAGAACGTCATCAGCGGCATCATCATCCTCTTCGAGCGCAAGATCCGCGTCGGCGACATCGTTGCCATCGGCGGCACAACCGGCCACGTCACCGCCGTCGACCTGCGCGCCTCGACAGTGCGCAGCTTCGACGGCGTCGAGGCGCTGGTGCCCAATTCCATCTTCCTGGAAAACCAGGTGGTCAACTGGACCTATTCCAATTCGCAGATTCGCCGCGAAATCCGCATCGGCATCGCCTACGGCTCGCCGGTGCACGAGGCCGCCGACATCATCGCCGGTTGCGCCGAGGACCACGGCCAGGTGCTGAAGGACCCGCCGCCCGCCGTCTTCTTCGAGGATTTCGGCGACAACGCCCTGGTCATGGCGCTGGTGTTCTGGGTCGAACTCAACGCCAGCGTGCCGGGGCGGCGGATCGACAGCGACCTGCGCTTCGCTATCGAGAAACGGCTGCGCACGGCCGGCATCGACATTCCCTTCCCACAGCGCGACATCCGGCTCAACATCGGCGACGCCTTGCCGGTGCAAGTCATTCCTGCCGCCGGCCCGCCGCCCGATGCCGGCGCCAGCCTACCGGGCTGAGCGCTCCCCGCGCTCCCTGCGGCGCGACGGCGGTTCGCCGAAGACGAAGGTGTAGAGCACGTCGAGCGCATTGTCGGTGCCGGCGCGGGCAATCAGCGACACCTGGCGGCTGAGCGCCATGCTGAGCTTGACCACGCTCCCGGCACGGCCCAGCGACTGGTCGTAGGAGAGCAGCACATTGTTCGACAGGCGGCGGCCGACGCTGAGGATCTGGTTGCCGGTGCCTGCCGTCGTGTCGAAGGTGCTGCCGACGACCCGGCTGCCCATCTGGCGCCCGCCGCTGTCGCCGATCTCGCCCTGGCGCACACTGAATTCGTCGATGCCGAAGCCCTGCTTGATCTGGCGCACGATGCCGCCCGATTCGTTGCCGAACAGGCTGCCGGCCGCCGACAGCAGGAGTCCGGCGGCGCCGGCCCCGCCCTGCTCCGGCCCGTGGCCGAGGACAAGCCAGCTCAGTTTCTCGACGTCCGGCAGGTCGGGGTCGGAGACCAGCCGCACCACCGGCCGCTGGACCGTGCCACTGATCTGCACCCCGGGCTCGACGGCCAGCCCGCGGCGCACCGCGCGGGCGTCGATCGCCGGGTTGTCGACCAGCCCCTGGAAGGTCAGGATGCCGCGCTCGATCTCCAGTTGCTGGCCGAAGGCCTCGAAACGTCCGCCCTGGGTGCGGATGCGACCGCTGGCCCGCGGCAGGTCACGCCCCTTGGCGGTGAATCGGACGCTGCCGGCCAGGCGGGTTTCCAGGCCGAGGCCGCTGAACATGAAATGGCGGCCGAGGTCGGTTTCCAGCTCGAGGTCGAGGCTAGGCCGGAAACCGCCCGGCTGCGCCGTGCCGTCGGCGGCCAGGATGACCACGTCGTCGGACAGGCGCGGCGCGCCCATCGGCGCCATCTGCCAATAGGCGGCGTCGACCGCGACCCGCCCACGGACCGCAAGCGTCCCGGCCTGCCAGGCGATGCGCCCGTCGCCGGAAACCGTCAGCCAGCGATCGGGCAACTGGTAGACGCCGATCCGGTCCAGGCGTAGTTCTAGCGCCGCGCTCTCGTTGCTGCGGTCGACCCGCATTTCACCGCTGATTTCAAGCTGCCCCGGCCGCCCCGCGAGTTCCGCCAGGCGCTCGCCGGCGGCGCGCTGCAGCGGCCGCGGCGCCGGCTGCAGCGGACTGTCGAAGGCCAGCTTGCCGACGCGCAGCAGGTTGTCGTCGAGCCGCGCGTCGAGCACGCCGCCGCTCAGGCGCATCCCGGATTCCGGCACCGTCAGCGCCAGCGCCTCGCCGCGGAACAACCCGGAGAGCAGCGGATGTTCCGGCGTGCCGGCGAGCTTCAGCTCGCTGTTCAGGCGGCCGCCGGTCTGGGCGCGTTCGTCGAGCAACTCGGCCAGCCAGGCGAGATCGGGCGTATCGCCGCGCACGAAGCCCTGCCACGCCGCCTGGCGGTCGAGCGTCCATGCGTCGCGCATGCCGGCGTCGAACTGCCCGGTAATGTGGCCGAGGCGCGGGCCGCGCACGTCGGCCTCGACATGCAGTTGCCGCCCGCCGGCCTTTGCCGCCAGGCGCAGCTGCCAGGGATCGCCGGCGAGGAGCAGCGGACCGAGCGACCACGCATCGCCGCCGATAACGAGCGCCGCCGGTTCCTTCAGCGCGAACGAGCGGAAGCGCTCGCCGGCGACCAGCCGCGCCTCGTCGAGCCGGCCGGACCAGCGCCAGTGCTGCAGGTCGTCGGCGAAACCGCCCGCGGCCGCCAGGGTCAGCACGTTGTTGCCGGCGATCTCGCCGCCCGCCTTCAGGCTGTGCTGGCGGCGTGTCCCGGCGACCTGCACGTCCAGCTTGCGGAGCAGGCCCGGCTGGTCGACGCCGTCCACGGTCGCCACCCGCAAATCGAGGCGCAGCGGGCTGTCCGGCTGGCTGCCGAGATCGGCGGCCAGGCTCGCGCCCTTGAGGCGCCCGATGCCGGGCAGGCCGAGGCGCGGCGTCGCCAGCTGGCCGGCCAGGCTCGGCTGTGCCGCCGTGCCGGCGAGCGTGATCTGCCCGGCGAGGCTACCGTCGATCCCGTAGGGCGCCAGTTCCGGCGCCTCGATGTCGACGCGCAGGCTGTCGCCGGGCTGCCCGAAGGCGCCGCGCGCGCTCAGCCGGTTCGGCCCGGCCGTCAGCTGGATGTCGGCGCGCGGAATACGCGGCCAGTCGATGACCAGTTCGCCGCGTCCGCCCAGTGGCTGGCCGGCGAGGCGGCTGTCGCGCAATGCGAACTGCGCCTCGACGACCGGGCGCGGCTGCAGGCGGCCGCTGGCGGCCAGCGTGCCGTTGAGCGCCGCCGCCGGCACACGGGCGAAACGGCTGGGGTCGAAGCGCAGCAGTTCGCCGCTCGCCGAAAAATTCATGTCGCCGCCGCTTTCCAGTTCACCGCTCGCCCGCAGCAGGGCATCGCCGGCCCCCAGTTCGAGGCGCGCCAGGCTGAGCTTGCCGTCGGCGTGGCTGGCCTCGGCGCTCAGCGTGAAACGTGCGTCGGCAAGGCGGAAGGCGACCTGCTGCCGCGCGCCGCCGAGCGTTGCCGAAATCGGGCCGTTGAGGCGGGTCGACCGCAACACGCTGGCCAGTTTCTCGGCATCGAGCGCCTGCGCGGCAAGGTCGAGGGTCAGGCTGCCGTCCTGCCAGTGCCCCTCGCCGCTGAGCCGGCCCGTGCCCGGCAGACGCGCCATCAGGGCGCTCAAACGGGCGCCGTCGTCGGCCCAGGCGAAGCGGCCGCTCAGGGTTTCCAGCGGCAGGCGCTGGCGGTCGAGCGGGCCGGCCAGCGCGTTGCGCAGCTCGAATTTGCCCGCGACGGCGCCGGCCCGCCCTTCGTCCGGCCGCAGTTCGGCCTGCAATTGCAGGCGGGCAGTCGGCGCGCCGGCGAGCCACGCGGCCGGGTCGACGTCGGCCAGTTCCAGCCGCGCCTCGGCGAAGGGCTGGCGGGCGAAGGGGGTGAGCAGCGCCTGGCCGCTGCCGCGCACGCCCTCTTTGGCGGCAATGGCGAGCACGATGCGGTCAAGCGGCCCGGCGGCGCTGGCGGTCAGCCGCAGCGGCTGTTCATCGAGTTGGCCGGCGATGCTCAGTTCGGCGTTCAGCGGCAGCGGCGCATCGCCGCCAAGTTCCGCCGTGCCGGCGATCTTCGCCAGGCCGAGTTCGCCGCTGAAATCGCGCAGGCGATGGCTTCGCCCGTCGCTGGCGATGACGGCGCGCAGGTTGCCGGCGCTCAGGGTATCTCCGTAGTCGAGGCGGGAAATGAGCACTTTTTCGACGTCGACCGCAACCGGCAGGCGCAGGCTGGCCGGCGGCGTGCTGGCCTGGTCCGAACTGGCGATGTCGAGCCTGACGCGCGCCGCGGCGAGTTCGTGGATGACCAGGCGCCGGTCGAGCAGGGCCCCCGGCGACCAGTCGAGGCGCAGGCCCTCGATGTCGACCGCCAGCCCGGGTTCGCGCCAGCCCAGGCGGGCGACGCTCAGCGGACCGAGCAGCCGGCCGCCGGCCGCCTCGATCTGCAACCGGCCGCCGCTGGCCGCCCCGGCCAGCCGGGCGAGCGCGACGAGTCCGCTTTCGCTGAGGCCGAACCAGGCGCCGGCGGCCAGCAGGAGGGCGATGAGCAGGACGACGAGGCGCTTCATGTCAGAACGGGATGGCCAGCGAGAAATGCAGGTGGACCGCCTCGCTCTGCTCGCCGTAGGCGAGGTCGACGGCGATCGGCCCGGCCACCGTGCGCCAGCGGACGCCGAGGCCGTAGCCGTAGGCGAGGTCGACATGGCTGAGGTCGTCGACGGCGTTGCCGGCATCGACGAAGGCGGCGATGCCCCATTGCTCGTCGAGCCAGTGGGTGTATTCGACGGTGGCGTTGGCCATGTAGCGGCCGCCGACGATGGCCGAGCCCTCGCTGACGCCAAGGCTCTGGTAGCTGTAGCCGCGCACCGAGCCGGTGCCGCCGGTGCGGAACACGTATTCCTGCGGGATGCCGTTGCGCGAATCGGCGATGGTGTAGCCGATTTCGCCGCTCAGCATCAGCGTGTCGCGCTGGCCGACCGGGAAGAACTGCTGGTAGCGGCCGAGCAGGCGGATGAAGTTCTGGTCCGACAGCACCGCCTTGGCGGCGCCGCCGACCTGGCCATGGAGGACGATGCCCTCGCGCGTGTCGAGCGGGTTGTCGACATGGCGCCAGGTCCATGCGACGTTGGGGACCAACGCCCGGCTGATGCTGTCCGGCGCGCCTTCCGGTTCCAGGCGTTCGTCCTGCCAGGTCAGCGACAGGCGGGTCTCGAACGGGCCGTCGCGCCATGCCTGCTGGCCGCCGATGGCGATCCGCTCGGTGCGCAGGCCCTGGATGTCGGTCGCCTGGACCATGGCGCCGACGCTGTTGCGCCGCTGCGATTCGCTCGGCGGGAAGAAGATGTCGGCGTAGGCGGTCTGCTTCTTCTGCTCGATCCGCAGGCCGGTGTTCAGCTCCCAGGCCTGGCCGAAGAGGTCGGCGGTCTGGAAATTGGTCTCGACACGCGCCCCGGTATTGGAACTGATGCCGGCGCCGAACGACAGACGGTGCGCCGGGCGTTCGCTCAGGCGCACGATGACCGGCGCGGTGACGACGCCGTCGGCGCCCGGCGGCGCGTCGCGGTCGATGCTGACGTGCACCGAGCGGAACTGCGGCGTCGCCTGCAGCGCCGTCTGCAGCGCGTTGAGGTCGGCCTCGCGGTAGGGCGCGCCGGGCCGCACGCTGCGGTTGTGGCGGTCGACCAGGGTCGCCGGGTAGCGCTCGAGGCCCTCGATCCGCAGTTCGCCGAAACGGAATGCCGGGCCGCTGTCGTAACGCGCCATCAGGCGCGCCTCGCGGGTGGCCGGGTCGATCGTCGCCTGGCTGTCGACCAGGCGCGCCGCGGCGAAATCCTCGGCCAGCAGGCGCGAGAGGAGCTGCTGCTTGGCGGTGTTCCAGTCCTGCTGGCGAAACGGCTGGCCGACCGCCAGCGCCCAGCCGGCGATCAGTTCCTGCCGCATTTTTGCCGGCAGCGGGCCGTCGACCGCAACATCGACCGCCGCGATCAGCGTCCGCGGGCCGGGCTCGACGACGAGCCGCGGCAAGCCGTCCGCCTCGGTGAATTCGATCTGCGGCGAAAAATAGCCCTCGGTGGCGAGGATTTCGCGCACCATGCCCTGCAGGCGCCGCTGGCCGCCGGCCCCGGGCGCCGGATCATCCGGCAGGAAGGGGGCGATCAGTTCACCGATCTCGTCCGGCGCCTGGACATCGATGCCGCCCGCCATCACGCCTGAAGTGCACGCGAGCAGAAGGAACGGGACAAGGCACCGGCGGAAAACGGATCTGGCTATCACCCCGGCATTTTAGTGGCTTTTGCCGCAGCCGGCCGCGCGCCGCGGGCAAATCGCCGGCCGCGCGCAGGAAAAGGCGTTCAGTTGAGCGCGTCGTCCTTGTAATACTTGGTGCCCTTGACCGTCGCCTCGGCCGCCAGGCCCTTGTCGGTCAGCTGGAAGAGCCAGACGCCGGGGGCAACAGAGACGGCCCCTTGGTAGGCCTTGCCGTGGCTACCTTCGGTCGCCGCGAGCGTCGCCTGGGCGCCGGCCTCCCAGCCGGAACGAACGAACTGGTTCATCGCTTCCTTGTTCTCGAATACGAAGACCAGACGGAACTTCTTGGCGCCGAAGCCGAGTCCGCCCTGCACCTCGACCATTTTCATGAAAACTTCGCGGTGCGTGTCGTTGGCGACGACGACGCCCTGGCCGGTGCCGCCGCCAAGCACCAGGATCTTCATCCCGAAATTGCTGAAGGTCGCGTAGCCGGCCGCCGATTCGACGAGCTTGCGGGTTCCCGGATTGGTCTTGTAGAGCTGATTGAGTGTGGCCGCCGAGTTCTTGCGGATTTCGGCGCGCTGTGCCTCCTTGTCGGCCGCCGTGGCCAGCCCCGGAAGCCCGGCGAAAAGCACGAAGATGACGCCAATGACGCTGATGAGCCGCTTCATGGAAAGCCTCCCTCTTTTTGACGTTGGGCAATTGGCCGGCGCCGGGCGCGACCACGTTTTTATGGTGCGCCAAATGACAGGGCCGGGCAAGGCCAGGCGAAAACCGCCGGGGCGTTCAGGCGTTTCCGGGCGGCAGCAGGAAGCTGCGCGGCTCGCGCCGGAAACGGCGCCAGATGGCGCGCAGCAACGCCCCCCAGTGTTCGAAGCGAATGCCGCGCGCGCCGAGCGCGGTGCGCAGGGCCAGCGCGAAGCTTACCGCCAGGTTGGTCATGCCGATCAGCGCGATGCCGAGCGCGGCCCAGAACACGACCTTGAGCGGCAGCTCGAACTGGAAGCCGATGAAGGCATAGCCCAGATTGGCCGAGGCGAAGGCGATGTGCCGGATATCGAGCGGCAGGCCGATCATCTTGCCGATGTCGCCGGTCGAGCCGAGCATGCAGCCGAACAGGAAGTTGCCCATGATGCCGCCCAGGCGGTCCTGGATGTAGGCGCCGATGCGCGCCGCGCGCGCCCGGCCGAAGATGCCCTGCAGCCAGCGCAGGCGGGCGATGCGGGTGCCGACGTCGCTGTAGGCGGCCTTGTTGTCGAAATAGCCGGTGATCAGGCCGGACAGGAACAGGAAGAAGCCGGCGATCGCCGCATGCGGAATCGCCCAGCTCAGCGGATCGAGGTCGGCCAGCAGGTGGGCGCCCTTTTCCAGCGGAATGACCGGGCGCCCGAGCCACTGGCTGAGCCCGAAGCCGAGCAGGATGGCGACCGGCAGCGCGACCATGACGTTGCCGGCGATGGCGGCGAGCTGGCTGCGGCAGACGGCGGCGACCACGTCGACCAGGCGCTCCAGCTCGGCCTGGCGCGTCGCCCGCACGTCGCCGAGCAGGCCGGCGAGCGTCTGCGCGGTCATCGCCGGCTGCTTGGTGGCGACCGTCATGCCGAGCAGGTAGATGGTGACGAAGCCGAGGCCGTAGATCAGACTGAACAGGATGGCCTCGACGATCAGCGGCGCGTGCAGCCCGGCGGCGAAGATCTTGAGCAGCGCCATGCCGCCGATCAGCACCCCGGCGCCGGCCGCCGAACGCCACATCTGCCCGTAGTCGCTGCGCGTCTCGCAGATGTAGTGCTCGCCGGAGCGCGCCGCGTTCTCGGTCACCCGCACGGCGAGCAGGCGCGACAGCTGGCTCATGTAATGGCTCAGGCTGTTGCGCCGGTTCTCGGCGAGATAGGCGGCACGCGTGAACTCGGCCCAGGCGCCGATCGCCTTGCCGCGTGCGGTCGACGCCTGCGAAGCGGTCAAAATGGTGACCAGCTCGCGCAGGCGCTCCAGGCATTGCTCGCTGCGCGTCAGCAGATAGCTGAGATGCAGGCTGGTGCCGACCGTCTGCGCCCGCTTGCGGACGCGCTGCAGCGTGCTTTCGCACTGGTCGACGATGACCAGCAGCTGGCTGCCGTCGTCGGCCGGGCGGGCGGGATCGTCGAGCGCCGCGCGCAGGGCGTTGACGAACTCCAGCGCTTCGGCCGACAGGGCGACGAAACACGGCAGGTCGTCGTCGAAGCTGGGCGAGGCGCGCATCAGCTCGCCCTCGACCCCGAGACCGCTAACGCGGTGCGCCAGCAACAGCACTGCATCGAGAATCTGCTCCTGGATGCCGCGCCAGTCGACGCTGTGCAGCTCCTCCTCGGGCGCCAGCAACTCCCAGAAGCGCTGCGAATGGCCGGGCTGGATCAGTTCCAGCCAGCGCCAGTCGTCGGAACGGTCATAGACGACGTGCATGCAGTCCTTCAGCCGCCGCTCGTCGGGCACTTCCGGCAGCAGCCGGTCGCCGAGGATGCGCCACCATTCCGAGAAGAAGCCGGTGCCGGGCAGGATGCCGCTGTCGGTGAAGAAGGTGACGAGGCGGCGGGTGGCGATGAAATGGACGACGCGGGTGCGGAAGATCGCCAGCAACTCGGCATCTGCCTCGAGGCAGGCAAGCATGAACTCGTAGCGCTCCGCCGCCCCGGTGTCACGCCGGTTCTGCGGACGGATTTCGGCCACCAGCCGACGCACCAGCTCCAGCGTATCGGCCGCCGGATCGCGGAAGGCCTCCACGGCCGCCCGCAGCCGGTCTTCAGGGGGTTGCGCGCGGTGGGCCAGCCAGCGGGAGATCCTTGCGAAAAGGGACATGCAGCGGCGAATCAGCTTTCAGTCGGCTTGGTGGCCGTCTTCCGGGCAGTTTTGGGCGTCGCCGCCTTTGGCTTGGCGGCTGCCGCCTTCGGCTTGGCGGGCTTCGCGGCCCCAGTCGCAGCCTTGCTGACTGCAGCCCTGCTGACTGCAGCCTTGGTGACCACAGCCTTGCTAACCGTAGCCGGCTTGGCAACGGCCGGGGCTGCCGCGCGGCGCACCGGCTTTTTCGCCGCCGGCGGCGCCAGGCGCGGGTGGCCGAGCGATTCGCGGATGCGCGCCAGCATCGCCTTCTGCGCCGCCGTTGGCCGAGCGGCCAGAATCCGTTCGTCGGCGAACAATTTCGTCATCAGCGTTTCCAGGCGCGCGGCGTCGGCTGGATCGGTCAACAGTTGCGGCAGGGTGGCGAGTGCCGCCGCCGGCGACTCGTTGACGATGATTTCCTGCGTCCCGCGGATGCGGCGCTGCTCGTCCGGCTCTGTTTCCGGCAACAGGTCGGCATAGTCCTGGATCAGCTCGGCCTTCAGGTGCAGGCGCGAAAGGGGCAGCGGCTTGTCGCCCTTGTCCTTGAGCAGGAAGGCGATGCGCGCGACGGCAGCCGGATAGCCGCCTTCGGCGATCTGCGCCAGCGCCGCGCGCACCGTTTCCGCCTGGCGCGTGTCGGCGGCCTGCTCGCGGGCCAGCGACGGGCTGCGGTCGGCCATCAGGTTGGCGAACATGTGGCCGTAGAGCTGGAAGAAGGCGGCCTCGCTGATCGCATCCTGCACGGCGCGGTAGTAGGTCAAGGTCGCCGAGAGGATGCCCGAACCGGCGTTTTCCAGCTGGCGCAGCGGGTTCTCGGGGCCGGCCGCCTTGCGGTGGCTTTTCACGAAGGCGGCGGCCGGCGCCAGCCAGCCGAGCCACGGGTTGATATCCGAAATCGCCCAGCGCTGCATGCGCAAGGGGTGGAATACACGGCCCAGCTTGGCGGTCGTCTCGTTGGACATCTGCTGCACCAGCGGCTGGGCGAACAGCTCGTAGGCCTTCTGGTTGAACTCGGACACCTTGGCGACCGCCTCGAAGGCCTTTTCATCCTTGCGCTCGAAGCGGTTGAGGCGCTTGGTAACCTCTTCCAGCGTGTGCTCGACGAATTCGACGTCGTAGCTCACCGCACCGTCCCGGCTTTGGTGCTCGATGATGTTCATGCCGTAGAGGCCGGGCGGCAGCGCCTCGATCGATTTCAGCACGGAGACGATCTGCGCGTGTTCCTTGCGGGCGACGGCGCCCGAGACGAAGATGCCGAGGTGGCCGACATTCTTGTGCAGCAGGCCGACGATGACCTGGCAGTTGGCCTTGATCTCCGCGGTCGAGCCATAGGTATCGGCAACCCAGTTGAAGGCCTGTTCCGGCGGCGTGATGTCGTCGCCCATCGAGGCGAAGAGGACGATCGGCGAGCGGATCGCCTTGAGGTCGAAGAGCTTGCCCTGCTTCGACGTCGTTTCGCTCCACAGCTTGTTACCGACGAAGAGGTTCTGCGTGATCCACTCGATCTCCTCGCGGTTGAGCAGGAACATGCCGCCCCACCAGCGTTCGAATTCGAGGAAGCGCGGCGGCTCGGTGTCGACGTTCTTGAAGACGTGGTAGTACTTGTCGAAGAAGGTGTTGGCCGGATGCAAGCTTTCGAAGTTCTGGACCAGCCAGGCGCCGTCGAAGACGCCGTTGGACAGATCAGCCACCAGCGACGACAGCCAGGTGCCGCCGAGCAGGCCGCCCGAGTAGCGCATCGGGTTGTCGCCCGCGCCCTCTTCCCAGGCGCCGCCCCAGTAGGACATCGGCGCGCCGTTGATCACGATCGGGCCGGTGTCGTCGGGATCGGACGCGGCCAGCATCATCGCCGCCCAGCCGCCCTGGCAGTTACCGATGATGACCGGCTTCGGACTCTCGGGGTGCAGCTCGCGCACCTTGTGCACGAAGGCGGTTTCGGCCTCGCAGACGTCGAGCAGCGTCTGGCCGGGTTCCGGCTCGGGGAAGAAGGAGACGAAATAGACCGGATGCCCGTCGCGCAGGGCGACGCCGACCTGCGAATCGTCCTTGAAGCCGCCGATGCCCGGGCCGTGCCCGGCGCGTGGGTCGATGACGATATACGGCCGGCGTTTCATGTCGACCGTGACACCCTTGGGCGGCACGATGCGCAACAGCGCGTAATTGACCGGGCGCGCGAACTTGCGCGCGTCGAGCACGGTTTCGTACTCGAAGTGCAGCAGCGGCGGCAGCCCCTTCTTCTGGTGCTCGCGGAAATCGTTGCCGCGCTGGCGCATGGTATCCCAGAACAGGATCGCCCGTTGCGCAAAGTCGACCGCGTAATCGTTCCAGGCGCTACCGGACTGCAGGAGCGACGGCAGCGTCGCCGCGCTTTTCGCCTGCGCCTCGCGCAGGGCCTTCGAGAAGTCGCTCTGGGCGTGTTGCAGGCGCTTCTTCAGCAGCTCGGCGACGTTGCGATCGATCTTCGTATTCTGGGACAGGGTATTCATGAGCGATTTCATCGATGTTCTCCCGGCAGATGGCGGCACCTGCACCGCAGACCGTCATGGTAAAGCACTCCCCCTCGCCGGCATAGCCGTCGGCCAGTCATCCGGCATTGCCCGGCGCCGCGGCAATGCCTATGATGGCATCACTAAAACATACACGGAGACTCGCCATGGAACAGAAGCACGCCAAATACGAACGCCTGCTCGCCCACTGCCGGGAACTACCCCCGGTGCCGACCGCCGTTGCCCATCCGTGCGACGAGAGTTCGCTGCGCGGCGCCGTCGAGGCGGCCGAAATGGGGATCATCCGGCCGCTGCTGGTCGGTCCGCGCGACAGGATACTGGAGGTGGCGAAAGCGGCCGGCCTCGACGTCGCACCCTATGAAATCGTCGATGCCGAACACAGCCACGCGGCGGCCGACGAAGCCGTGCGCCTGACGCGCGAGGGACGCGCCGAACTGCTGATGAAGGGCAGCCTGCACACCGACGAGCTGATGGGCGCCGTCGTGCGCAGCGGCACCGGCCTGCGCACCAACCGCCGCATCAGCCACTGCTTCATCATGGACGTGCCGAGCCTCGACCGCGCCATCTTCGTCACCGACGCGGCGATCAACATCTTCCCGACCATGGAAGACAAGATGCACATCATCCAGAACGCCATCGACCTCGCCCATGCGCTGGGCAACGAAAAGCCGAAGGTAGCGATCCTCTCGGCCATGGAAACCATCAACCCGAAGCTGCAGTCGACCATCGAGGCCGGCGCCCTGTGCAAGATGGCCGATCGCGGGCAAATCACCGGCGGCATCCTCGACGGCCCGCTGGCCCTCGACAACGCCATCGACCTCGACGCCGCGAAAATCAAGAAGATCGAATCGCCGGTCGCCGGCCGTGCCGACATCCTGGTCGTCCCCGATCTCGAGGCCGGCAACATGCTGGCCAAGAGCCTCAGCTTCATGGCCGACGCCGATGCCGCCGGCATCGTGCTCGGCGCCCGCGTGCCGATCATCCTGACCAGCCGCGCCGACTCCGTCCTCACCCGCCTCGCCTCGTGCGCCGTCGCGGCACTGGTCGCCGCCAACCGTCGCCAGCAGGCCGGCAAGGCCGTCACCGGCTGAAGTTGACAACACGCAAAAGACCGGGGCCGGCATGCGCCGGCCCCGGTATGGATCTCACCTGCCCAGCCGTTCAGAAGACGGCGGGCACGTACTTGTACGGGTAATCCGGCTCCTTGTAGCCCTCAGGCTTCTGGCGCTTGGGCAGCACGACCTTGGCGCGCTTGATTTCCTCGTAGGGAATCTTGCTCAGGAAGTGGGTGATGATGTTCAGGCGCACCCGCTTCTTGTCGTTCGACTGCCCGACATACCATGGCGCCCACGGCGTGTCGGTCTTCTCAAACATCTCGTCGCGCGCCCGCGAGTAGTCGTACCAGCGGCTGTAGGACTTGAGGTCCATCGGCGACAGCTTCCAGATCTTGCGGCCGTCGTCGATGCGCTGGGTCAGCCGGCGCGTCTGTTCCTCCGGACTCACCTCGAGCCAGTACTTGAGCAGGATGATCCCGGATTCGATCATGACCTTCTCGAAGGCAGGCACCATGTTGAGGAAGCGCTGCGCCTGCTCGTCGGTGCAGAAGCCCATGACGCGCTCGACGCCGGCGCGGTTGTACCAGCTGCGGTCGAAGATGACGACTTCGCCGGCCGCCGGGAAATGCTGCAGGTAGCGCTGGGCGTACATCTGCGACTTTTCGCGCTCGGTCGGCGACGGCAGCGCGACGACCCGGAACACCCGCGGGCTGACCCGCTCGGTGATCGCCTTGATCGTGCCACCCTTGCCGGCGCCGTCGCGTCCCTCGAAGACGACGCACACCTTCAGCCCCTTGGCGACGACCCATTCCTGCAGCTTCACTAGTTCGACGTGGAGTTTTTCCAGCTCACGCTCGTATTCCCGGGCGCCCAGCTTTTCGTCCGGGGCGGCGGCTTTCTTGCCATCCTTCTTCTTGCTCATCGTTCTCTCCTCAAAATCGATCGTTTTTCGGGGTCGACCGCAACCGGGCTGCGGATCCCTGGTCAGGCCATGATGTTCACGCCGCCATCGACATACATCGTCTCGCCGGTCAGGCGGCGGGCGTAGGGCGTCGCCAGGTAGGCGCAGGTGAAGCCGACGTCCATGATGTCCACCAGTTCGCCGACCGGCGCACGCTTGCCTGCCTTGTTGAGCATCAGGTCGAAGTCCTTGAGCCCCGACGCGGCACGCGTCTTGAGCGGCCCCGGCGAAATGGCATGGACCCGGATATGCTGCGGGCCGAGCTCGTAGGCAAGGTAGCGACATGCCGCCTCGAGCGCCGCCTTAACCGGCCCCATGACGTTGTAGTTGGGCTCGACCTTCATCGCGCCGTGGTAGGTCATCGCGAACATCGTGCCGCCGTCCTTCATCAGCGGCGCCGCCAGTTTGGCCATGCGAATGAAGGAATGTACCGAGATGTCCATCGCCAGGGCGAAGCCGTCGGCCGAGCAGTTCAGCAAACCACCCTTGATATCCTCCTTCTTGGCCGAGGCGATCGAATGGACCATGATGTCCAGCTGACCCCATTCCTTCTCGATGCGCGCGAACAGCGCCTCCAGTTCGCCCGGCTTCGCAACGTCGAGCGGCGCGAAGATCGATGCCTCCAGTTCCCGGGCCAGCGGCTCGACATGCGGCTTCGCCTTCTCGTTGAGATAGGTGATGGCGACATCGGCGCCAACCGCGCGAAACGCCTTGGCGCAACCATAGGCGATCGAGTCGCCATTGGCGATGCCGACGACCAGGGCTTTCTTGCCGGCCAGGATGGGACGAGGATTCTCGATGGACATGTATGTCTCCAGTCTTGTGATTATTGGATTGACCACTTTCGCTGCGACGAGTGGCGAGTGGAACAAGGCATCGCGCCCGCCCCTGCATGCCGACATGCTTGCAGTATGGCTCCCCTGAAAACAGGACTCAAGCATCCTGCAAAAAAAATGCTTTTCGGGCTGTATGGCCCTTATAACCTCCATCTTCAACGTGCTATTCTGATTTTTGTCATCGCCGGATCCGACATCAGAGGAGAACATAATGAAAACGATTCGCTCCTTCGTGCTGTGGTGGCTGGCTGCCAGCGTCCTGCTGGTTTCGGCCGCCCAGGCACAAAGCAACACCGCATCGGCAGCTCCCCCGCCGTTCAAGGCCGAGGAACTCGATGCCCTGCTGGCACCGATCGCGCTCTATCCGGACTCGCTGCTCTCGCAGATCCTGATGGCCTCGACCTATCCGCTCGAAGTCGTACAGGCGGCGCGCTGGTCCAAGGCCAACCCCAAGCTCAGCGGCGACGCGGCGGTCAAGAAGGTCGAGGGTGAAAGCTGGGATGTCAGCGTCAAGTCGCTGGTCGCCTTCCCCAACGTGCTGGAGATGATGAACGAGAAGCTCGACTGGACGCAGAAGCTTGGCGACGCCTTCATCGGCCAGCAGAAGGACGTCATGGCCTCGATTCAGCGCCTGCGCCAGTTGGCAAAGAACAGTGGCAACCTGGAATCGAACCAGCAGCAGGTGGTGCGCACCGAAGCGCAGTCCATCATCATCGAGCCGGCGCAGCCGCAGACGATCTACGTGCCGGCCTACAACCCGACCGTGGTCTACGGCGCCTGGCCCTACCCCGCCTACCAGCCCTACTACTACCCCGGTGTCGCGGCCTGGTACCCGGGAGGCGCCCTGGTCAGCGGCTTCGCCTGGGGCCTCGGTTTCGCCGCCGCCGGCGCCATGTTCGGCGGCTGGAACTGGGGCCACGGCGATGTCAATGTCAACGTCAACCGGGCGACCAACATCGACCGCAACTACAACCGCAACAACGTCAATGCCGGCAATAACTGGCAGCACAACCCGCAGCACCGCGGCAACGTCGGTTATCGCGACCAGGCCTCGCGCGAGCGTTATGCCGGCAACCGGGGCGCAGATCGTGGCGAATTTCGTGGACGTGACGGCGAGCGCGGCGGGGATCGCGATGGTTTGGGCGGCGACCGCGGCGGCCGTGACGGGATCGGTAGCGACCGTGGTGGCCGCGACGGAATCGGTGGCGACCGCGGCAAGGACCGTGACGGTATCGGCGGTGGTGATCGGGGAGGCAATCGTGACGGTCTTGGCGGCGGCGACCGCGGCGGCAGTCGCGACGGCGTGGGTGGTGGTGGTCATCGGGACGGACTGCCCAGCCATAGTCAGTTTGAACGCGGCGGCAGCGGTAGTCGCCCCACCACCAGCAACCGCGCCAGCGCCTTCGACGGTGTTGGCGGCGGCAACCGCGACCTGGACCGCGGCCGGGCCAGCACTTCGCAGATGCAGCGCGGCGGCGGCCAGAGCTTTGGCGGCGGTGGTGGCGGCGGCGGTAGCCGCAGCTTCAGTGGCGGCGGCGGTGGTGGCGGCCGCGCGGGTGGCGGCGGCGGTGGTCGCGGCGGACGGCGATAAGGAGAGCAGACCATGAAAACGAATACCCATTCGCGTCTCCTGGCAGCACTTCTCCTTGCCGCCACGCTGGCCATGCCGGCGCATGCCGCCAAGTCCTTCGCAACGCCGGAAGCCGCCATGGAGGCCTTCGGCGCGGCGATCAGGGACAATGACGAAGCGGCCAAACAGGCCATTCTCGGCAAGAACTACCGCGCGGTCATTCCGCCCGTCGGCGCCGAGATCCGCGACGCGTTCCTCGTCAACTGGGCGCAATCGCACACCGTGCAGATGGACGACGACGGCCACGCCCGGATTGCCGTCGGGGATTCCGGCTGGACCCTGCCCCTGCCACTGGTCAAGACCAAGGCCGGCTGGGTTTTCGACCTGAAGGCGGGCAAGGAGGAGATGGTCATCCGCGAGATCGGCCGCAACGAACTGGCCGCCATCCGGGTAGCGCAGGCTTTCGTCGATGCCCAGCGGGAATACGCGGCAAAGGACCGCAACGGCGACGGCGTCACGGAGTACGCGGGAAGGATCGTCAGCACACCCGGCCGGAAGGACGGCCTCTACTGGCCCGACGAGCCCGGACAGGAAGCGAGCCCGTTCGGCCCCTTGCTGGCAAAGGCCGCGGCCGAGGGCGGCATCAAGCACAAGGGCAGCTACCACGGCTACCGCTACCGGATTCTCGTGGCCCAGGGCGCCGGGGCTGCCGGCGGCGCCCGCGACTATGTCGTCGACGGCCGCATGACGGGCGGCTTCGGACTCCTGATGTGGCCGGCCAAACATGGCCAGACCGGCATCATGACCTTCATGGTCAATCAGGATGGTCAGGTCTTCGAGAAAAACCTCGGCCCCGACACCGCGGAAAAGGCGGCGCGGCTGAAAAGTTTCAACCCCGACAGTTCGTGGCGGAAAGTCGACGCACCATGAAAAAACGCCATTTTTTGAATTACAATACGCCGTCTAAATTTTTTTGACAGGGAATTTCTCATGAACAACATTGCCAAGAAGTCGCTTGTTCTGGCTCTGCTGGCCGGTATCGGCTTCGGTGCCACCGTCGCTCAGGCTCAGGAGCGCGTTTATGTCATCGACCAGCGTGACGTCGTCGCCAAGAGCGGTT
>NZ_SSXX01000023.1:830-2083 GCF_009469615.1 Dechloromonas sp. H13 | reverse complement strand
GTTTCCTATAAAAGGCCTGCCGCCCAGCCCCCAGCCCTCATTCCTCCCCCCTCAAATCCAGTGAAAAAAAAAGAAGAGAGGGGAGGAGAAGAGAAGAAGGGGCGAAGCCCTGCCGGATTCAGACGCCGATTTCAGGTAATATTCATAGATCCTATATGTGACTATTGAGTTAAATAGTGTGTATTCTTTAAAAATTTGTTTGAATAAATGCATTATATTTTTAGGGTTTTAGTTGTACTAATCTAGAAGTGCGTATTGTAGATATCGGTAACTACGTAGATCTGCTAGTTTGGAATCAATACATTACCGTTGCATTGGCTTACACAAGAAGATATTACGTTGTAGATGTTTATTGCATGAAAGAGTAATATGATCTAGTTATTTCGTTGACAGATATGTCGAACAAACAAATATTCCAAGTTTACCATGGACCAGGAAACGTCCGTTACGGGCCAACTGGGGTAGATCTGTCAGATTTTATTGTATCAGAAAGGGGAATTGATAGACCGGCTGAGAGGAGTGTACCTTCTATAAAAGGATGGTTAATGAGGGGCTTGAGAGTTGATCCACAGACAAGTGACATAACAATCAATGTTATAGTAAGTCGGGCAACTGAGGGTTTTTATTGGGAACTAATGCCAGTTCAAAACTCTCGAGTGTGGAGATGGTATTTGGAAAATGCATTGCAACGCGGGTGGCCTCTAGCTTTGGTTCCGTTTGTTCACCCGAAGGATCCAGGTGTGCAGATGAACATGGATGATGGCGAGGGACCAAGTGCTGAAGTAAACGAGACTTCTGTGGAGGAGGTCAACGCACGAGAGGACGGGGGCGTAGTAGCTCCAGTGGGCATTCAACCAGGTGGAGTGGCCGACGAGGGGGAGACTGTCGGTGCCATTGTGGATGAAATGGAGAGGGAGGATTCTGACAACGAGCGTGTAGAGGAAGGTGATTCGTCAGATGATGAGACGGATATTAATCCAGCAGAATGGGCTAGTGAGGATTTTTCTGGGCTGATCGTCTCTGAAGAGGATAGTGTGAGATGGGAGTACAAAGAAAATGAGGTTATTCAGGGAGCGATTTATAGTAGAGCAGAAGATATGAAGGAGGCGGTAAAACATTTTGCAGTGTCACTTCATAGAGAGTTTTGGGTTGCCAAGTCGAACCGGTCGCAATATGAAGTTCGGTGTGTTAAGGAAAAAGATGGTTGTCCCTGGAGAGTGCACGCGTATAAGGGGAAATGGAAGGATTATTCA
>NZ_SSXX01000023.1:0-722 GCF_009469615.1 Dechloromonas sp. H13 | reverse complement strand
CGCGTATAAGGGGAAATGGAAGGATTATTGGACAGTGTCAGTCGTTACCAAGCATACATGTTTTCTACCTGGTGTTCAGAAATACCACAGGAACATTACATGTGCATTTGTTGCATCTGAGATGTATGCGCATGTCATCGATAATCTCACATATGAACCAAGGTCAATAATCCGACACATCGAAGAGACATACAAGTATACTATTAGCTATGCCAAGGCCTGGAGGGCCAAACAGAAAATAATAGAGATGAGATTTGGAACTTACGAAGCCTCGTATGACAATTTGCCACGCCTGCTTGGTGTTATCGAGGAAAGAAACCCTGGGAGCTCTTACGAAGTGAAGAAATTCCCCTCAATTGAACATCCTGGCAAGAGTGTGCTGCAAAGGGCGTTCTTAGCTCTACATGCATGCAAGATGGCATTCGTGAACTGTCGTCCTGTTCTCTGCATTGATGGGACATTCTTGACAGGAAAGTATCGGGGCCAGATACTAACAGCAATAGGGGTAGATGGGAACAATCAGGTATTGCCCTTGGCATTTGCTTTTGTTGAGAGTGAGAATACCGACAGCTGGTACTGGTTCCTGAAATTGGTTAAAACAAAAGTTGTTGGTATGAGGCCAAATGTGTGCCTGATACATGATAGGCACGCTGGCATTCTGCGAGCGATAGAAGAGTTGCAGTTTGGGAGTATGGAACGAGGATACCCCGGTGTTTGGGAAG
>NZ_SSXX01000022.1 GCF_009469615.1 Dechloromonas sp. H13 | reverse complement strand
TTCGGTCTCCAAACCCGCAAAAATGTGCTAATGCAAAAGGTATGGTGCGATATTTTGCTCATATGGATAATCCAGAAAAATTTCAATATGCTAAAAGTGATATTATCGCTCATGGTGGTGCAGAAATTGCTAGTTATTTGTCAGTAACGAGTGCAGAACGATATGAGTTGATTAGAGAGATGATGTCGTTTGTTGATTCTAAGAATATCACTGAAATCAAAGATTTAATTGACTATGCAATGTCAGAAAGATTTGATGATTGGTTTCCGCTTCTTTGTGATAATTCAGCTTATATTATCGGGCAATATATAAAATCGAATCGTCATGGTGGAAGTGTAAATTCAAAAATAAATAAAGGATAAGAGCTGTTAATTTCAGCTCTTTTTTTGTGCGTGAAAGTCTTAGTCACTATGACCAAAACTACGGACGAAACTATGACCAAAAGTAGGTACTATATTATGACCGAAAATAGGTCCAAAATGGATTTTTTTGTGATATCAAAAAATATAAGGTTGTTTTGTAAGAAAACCAGTTGGCACAGCCGACTTAGCCACCTTCCTGTAGGAAGGTGCTATCAGTTTTCCCTTATGCTCTTTTTGTTCTTCAGAGTTTAATTCCAGAATATTTGTGAGAAGTAGGTCAAAGAGGTCGGTGGTTTCTTCGACTTTTCCGCCGGTCAATTCGATAAAATCATTGGAATATGATTCTAGCAATTTTTCTAGTTGTTCAACGTTGATAGTTGTTTCTTTAGGCATTTACTCACCTTCTTTGGTGGTTATGACTTTTTCTAGTTTTTTAAGGGCTTCTGGGCTGAAAAGATAGTTTCTTCTACCGGCAGAGCGATATTCTTTTCCTTCAGTCAGATGTTCTTTCGCTAAGCGCAAAACGTAAGCTTGGTTGTAATCAAGTTCTTGTGCAAGTTCGCTGGTCGTCATAATTTCGGCCAAAGTGAATTTTTCTGATTTTATCACTCTCATTTATGCTCCTTCCATTTAACGTCCGTCTATATTACGTGAGTACGTCGGACTTACGACATAAGCTTATAATATAAGTTTTCTGTGTTGTGGTCAATTTTATATTATCGAAATGACTAGTAGAAAAAATCAATGCTCTAAAAAGGGTCTATTTTGCGTTTTAAGCGATTTAGCGTCTATTTCGTTTAGTTATCGGCGCAATCGTTAAAACACGTAAGAGAAGCGAGAATGGAGCCTGTAAGGCGACTGGTAGCGAAACGGTCGTGTTAGATTGCAAAAGCCGATAGCTGAACGAAATAGTAAGCGTGGCGCCTGCATATATTTCGGTAGAAGGAGGTCGGGGTTCGGGGCGGAGCCCTGAGGTTTGTTTTTTGGTTTTGGTGTTTATGAATTGGGCGGAGGAGGGGGGGACTACGACACCCCCCTTATTGGTCATTGGTCATTGGTCGATAGCTGTTTAGCCTTACTCTCCCAAGGGTTTCAGCGTTTTTTTTTGACAAAATCAGTAATGCCAAGGGTTTAAGGCCTATTATTCGCTAATTAGTATCTAAACTGTTGCACCTTAGTTACTTTTTTGTTACTATGGTTTTTAAGAAAAAGTCGTTGGAGGATACGAATTATGATCAGTAATGAAAAAAAGAGAGTCGTTGTAACGCTTACTAAGGAAGTGGCAGATAATCTTGATAAAATTGCGAAACAAATGGGTCTTAGTAAGTCTGGTCTTATTACAATTTGGGTTAATGCTAACGGAAAGGAAAATGAGCAAAAAAAATAGCAAAAGCATTAGTGTTGGCGCACTGCTTTTGCTGTTAGACTGTTGTTCAATTAAGGTAATTATAGCATGACGAGTAGAAAAACTAAAGATGAACGCACAAGGAATTGGACGTTTGTAGTCTATCCTGAATCGGCTCCTGAAAATTGGAGGGAGTTTTTAGATGAGTTACATGTTCCTTGGGTTGAGAGTCCACTTCATGATAAAGATGTGAATCCTGACGGTGAATTGAAAAAGCCTCATTGGCATGTTTTGATAATGTTTAGCGGTAAAAAGACGTATGATCAAATACGTGAGATAACTCAAAAGCTTCGGTCTCCAAACCCGCAAAAATGTGCTAATGCAAAAGGTATGGTGCGATATTTTGCTCATATGGATAATCCAGAAAAATTTCAATATGCTAAAAGTGA
>NZ_SSXX01000021.1 GCF_009469615.1 Dechloromonas sp. H13 | reverse complement strand
ATGGCGGGTGCCTAGACTTTTAACAGAATTAGGCAGAAGTCGCCCATCCTCTATAGGTGGGTGATGAATGCCGTTCGGTATGAGGGTTACCGTTGGTAACTCGAAGACCGACAACTAAGGCGTATTGCCTTTTTATTTTGTTCCATGTTACAATCAGTCTATACAAGAAATGAGTTGATATAACATGGAATTAGATACAAATAATCATTCAGTATTTCTTCTTTATTACCACCTTGTTTTAGTAACGAAATATCGTAGACAAGTGATTGATGATGAAATATCTGATTATGCCAAAACTACTTTTGAAAGAATTTCAGAATCGTATCACATTACTTTAGTGGAGTGGAATCATGATAAAGACCACGTTCATATTATGTTCAAAGCTCAACCTAAAACAGAATTGACAAAATTCATCAATGCCTATAAAAGTGCCAGCTCAAGATTGATAAAACGTGACTTTCCAAGAGTCAAACAATTTCTTTGGAAAGAAATGTTCTGGTCTAAAAGTTTTTGTCTTCTGACAACTGGTGGCGCACCAATTGATGTGATTAAGAAGTATATCCAAAATCAAGGAAACAATCATAAATAGAAAGTAGGTGAACTTTATGGAACAACTAAAAGCATACAAATTCAGAATCTATCCAACAGAGGAACAAGAAATCTTCTTTGCCAAATCTTTTGGTTGTGTCCGTAAGGTCTACAATCTAATGCTTGATGACCGAAAAAAGGCGTATGAAGAAGTTAAAAATGATTCTTCTAAAAAAATGACTTTTCCGACACCAGCTAAATACAAGAAAGAATTTCCGTTTTTGAAAGAAATTGATAGCCTTGCTTTAGCCAATGCCCAACTTAATTTAGATAAAGCATACAAGAATTTTTTTCGGGATAAATCCGTTGGATTTCCACGTTTCAAAAGTAAGAAAAATCCTGTTCAGAGTTATACAACGAATAATCAAAATGGTACAGTTGCTTTGATTGATAGTAAATTCATCAAAGTTCCTAAATTGAAGTCATTAGTAAGAATTAAGCTTCATAGACAACCAAAAGGGATTATCAAATCTGCTACAATATCACGTCATTCTAGCGGTAAATACTATATTTCTTTGTTGTGTAAAGAAGAAATTATCGAATTACCTAAAACTAATTCCACAATTGGTATTGACTTAGGTATTATGGACTTTGCGATTCTTTCTGATGGACAAAAAATTGATAATAATAAATTCACGTCCAAAATGGAAAAGAAACTCAAACGTGAACAACGCAAATTGTCTAGACGTGCCTTATTGGCTAAAAATAAAGGTATCAATCTGTTTGAAGCTAGAAATTATCAAACACAAAAACGTAAAGTAGCACGATTGCATGAAAAAGTAATGAATCAACGTACTGATTTTCTGAATAAGTTGAGTACAGAAATGATCAAAAATCACGATATCATCTGTATTGAAGACTTAAACACAAAAGGTATGTTGCGAAATCATAAATTAGCTAAAAGTATTTCTGATGTTTCTTGGTCAAAGTTTGTGACTAAATTACAATACAAGGCTGACTGGTATGGACGAAAAATCATCAAAGTAGATAAATGGTTTCCGTCTAGTCAGATTTGTTCAGAGTGCGGACATAAAGATGGCAAGAAATCTCTTGAAATTCGAGAATGGACTTGTCCTGTTTGTCATACTCATCATGATCGTGATATCAATGCTAGTATCAATATTCTGACCGAAGGTCTAAGACTACATTCTATGGGATTGGCTTAGATCCAATCATCAAGAACCGTAGGAACTACGGGGATAGCTTGGTAAATAAGAGACACCGCTGTTAGTAAAGAAATACGCTATCAAGTATGCTCTATTCCCAAGAAGCTCCCACTTCAAGCGTTAAGAACCGTCAGGTTTAGCTAAGTGGTGAGTAGTTCACTTCGGAAACTTGGTTGGTGTTTTTATGGTTTTTGGTTTTTGATTTTTCGCCAACTAGTTTTCGATTTAAGTTTGCGTTATCGACTAAAAACATTGATTTTATAGCTTTTTGACCGGTTTCGTTAATCACAAACTTGTTTCCGTTTTTTGCAAACCAAAGTTTTCGATTTTTGTCAGAAACTTTTTTGTTAATTGCTGTTTTACTAACTCCTAATTCTTCCGCAAGTTCTTTGATTGTTTTATCTGCCATAAATACTCCTTAAGCTTAATCGAATAAGTTTTGTAAATTTCCTAGTAAATCTTGTTTGAGTTTGTTTGAAAGTTCTCGTTTTTCTGCCTGTTTTTCTTCAGTTT
>NZ_SSXX01000020.1 GCF_009469615.1 Dechloromonas sp. H13 | reverse complement strand
CCTCGCCGGTGTTAATCTTGCCGGATACTCGCAAGGATTTCATGGTGTATTGTGACGCTTCGCGCCAAGGATTGGGGTGCGTGCTCATGCAGGACGGTCATGTGGTAGCCTATGCCTCACGCCAGCTTCGGCCTCATGAAGGCAACTACCCTACCCATGATTTGGAGTTAGCCGCTGTGGTTCATGCTCTAAAGATCTGGCGGCACTATCTCATTGGGAATCGCTGTGAAATATATACTGATCATAAGAGTTTGAAATACATCTTCACTCAGTCGGACCTGAATCTTCGGCAGAGGAGATGGTTAGAACTCATCAAGGATTATGATGTGGGAATTCACTATCATCCTGGTAAGGCCAACGTGGTCGCCGACGCTCTAAGTCGAAAGAGCCAGTGCAACACTCTTGGCATCCGTGGCATTCCACCCGAACTTAACCAACAGATGGAAGCCCTGAACCTAAGCATAGTTGGTCGCGGATTCTTAGCTGCGTTGGAAGCCAAGCCCACCTTGCTCGATCAAATCCGCGAGGCTCAGAAGAATGATCCGGACATGCGTGGACTCCTCAAGAATATGAAACAGGGTAAAGCCGCTGGTTTCACAGAGGATGAACACGGAACCCTATGGAACGGAAATCGGGTATGCGTTCCAGATAACAGAGAACTTAAACAGCTGATACTTCAGGAAGCTCACGAAAGTCCTTATTCCATCCACCCTGGCAGTACGAAGATGTACTTAGACTTGAAGGAGAAATACTGGTGGGTTAGTATGAAGCGGGAAATTGCAGAGTTCGTGGCCCTTTGTGATGTGTGCCAGCGTGTCAAGGCAGAACACCAACGACCGGCCGGACTTCTCCAACCTCTCCAAGTACCAGAATGGAAATGGGATGAAATTGGGATGGATTTCATCACCGGACTTCCAAAAACCCAAGGTGGATATGATTCTATATGGGTAATTGTGGATCGACTAACAAAGGTAGCTCGATTTATTCCTGTGAAGACCACCTATGGAGGGAACAAACTAGCGGAACTCTACTTCGCTAGGATCGTGAGTCTCCATGGTATTCCCAAGAAAATTGTATCTGATAGGGGAAGCCAATTCACCTCTCACTTTTGGAAGAAGCTCCAAGAAGAGCTGGGTACTCGATTGAATTTCAGCACTGCGTATCACCCGCAGACAGATGGACAGACCGAGCGTCTAAATCAGATCCTAGAAGATATGCTTCGCGCATGTGTCCTAGATTTCGGGAAGACCTGGGATAAGAGTCTCCCCTATGCCGAGTTCTCCTACAATAACAGCTACCAAGCCAGCATACAAATGGCACCTTACGAAGCGTTGTATGGGCGCAAATGCCGGACACCGCTATTGTGGGATCAAGTCGGAGAAAGCCAAGTGTTCGGGACTGATATCCTGAGAGAAGCTGAAGCTAAAGTCAGAATCATTCGGGATAATCTAAAGGTGGCACAGTCCCGGCAGAAAAGTTATGCAGATAACCGTCGCCGTGACCTGGAATTCGCAGTGGATGATTTTGTGTACCTTCGGGTCACGCCATTGCGAGGGGTACACAGGTTTCAGACAAAAGGGAAGCTTGCACCTCGGTATGTGGGTCCCTTCCGCATCATTGCTCGACGCGGAGAAGTTGCTTACCAGTTGGAGTTGCCCGCCTCCTTGGGCAACGTGCATGACGTGTTCCATGTGTCGCAACTCAAGAAATGTCTCCGAGTGCCATCCGAGCAGGCCGACTCAGAGCAAATTGAAGTTCGCGAAGATTTGACCTACGTGGAGAGGCCAGTGAAAATCCTGGACACCATGGAGCGCAGGACCAGGAACCGGGTAATCCGTTTTTGCAAGGTCCAGTGGAGCAACCACTCCAAGGAAGAAGCTACTTGGGAGCGCGAAGACGAGCTGAAAGCAGCCCATCCCGATCTCTTCGCCAGTTCTTCCGAATCTCGGGGTCGAGATTCCGTTTAAGGGGGGTAGGTTTGTCGCGTCCCAAAACGACTCTAAAATACATCCTCAAAAATGTGCCGAGAATAATTAAAATTCATGTGAAAGCCTCCAACAATTAAAATGTGCAAATTTAAAAGTCAAATAAGGCTTGGAGGATTTTTGTATATTTCCTAAAAGCCTAAAATGCGTAAATAAATTTTAGTGGAATTTTCAGAGCACAAATAATAATTGAGAAGAAATAAACAAAGTTGAAAAGGTTTTATAAAAAGAAAATCCTAAAAGAAGTTCTTTTCCCCCCCCTTCCCCTCTTGGGCCGGCTCGGCCCAGTTCTCCCTCCCTCTCTCTCTCCTCCCCGCGGCCCATCGGCCTCCCCGCGCGCGC
>NZ_SSXX01000019.1 GCF_009469615.1 Dechloromonas sp. H13 | reverse complement strand
TATAGAATGGCAGCCAATGAGTTGGCAGAAGTCAAGAGGCAAGTAGATGATTTGCTTCAGAAAGGATACATCAGACCGAGTTCGTCACCATGGGGAGCTCCAGTTATTTTTGTGGAAAAGAAAGACCATACCCAAAGGATGTGTGTAGATTATCGTGCTCTAAACGATGTGACTATCAAGAATAAGTATCCGCTACCCAGAATTGATGATTTGTTTGATCAGCTTAAAGGTGCCACTGTTTTCTCCAAGATAGATCTTCGATCAGGGTATCATCAGTTGAGAATCAAAGAGGAAGATATACCTAAGACAGCTTTTACCACTAGGTATGGATTGTTCGAATGTACTGTTATGTCTTTTGGACTTACCAATGCCCCTGCTTTCTTCATGAACTTGATGAATAAGGTGTTTATGGAATACCTAGACAAGTTCGTGGTGGTCTTTATTGATGACATTCTTATCTACTCCCGAACCAAAGAAGAGCATGAAGAACATCTTCGCCTTGCACTAGAGAAGCTACGAGAACATCAACTGTATGCTAAGTTTAGCAAGTGTGAATTTTGGTTGTCTGAAGTGAAGTTCCTTGGTCACGTCATCTCAGCCGGAGGAGTTGCCGTTGATCCTAGTAATGTGGAATCCGTAACCAACTGGAAACAACCAAAGACGGTTTCAGAGATTCGCAGTTTCCTAGGCCTAGCAGGATATTATCGGAGGTTTATAGAGAATTTTTCCAAGATTGCTAAGCCCATGACACGATTGCTTCAGAAAGATGTGAAGTACAAGTGGTCAGAAGAATGTGAGCAGAGTTTTCAAGAATTGAAAAGTCGCTTAATATCAGCTCCTATTTTGATTTTGCCTGATCCAAAGAAGGGTTTTCAAGTGTATTGTGATGCATCCAAACTTGGGTTAGGTTGTGTTCTGATGCAAGATGGGAAGGTGGTTGCCTATGCATCTCGTCAGTTACGTCCGCATGAGAAGAACTACCCTACTCATGATCTTGAGTTAGCTGCAGTCGTTCATGCATTGAAGATTTGGCGTCATTATCTTTTCGGTACTCGTACAGAGGTGTACACCGATCACAAAAGTTTAAAGTATATCTTTACTCAGCCGGATCTGAACATGAGACAACGGAGATGGTTGGAATTAATTAAGGATTATGACATGGGAATTCATTATCACCCAGGAAAGGCTAATGTTGTAGCAGACGCTCTTAGCAGGAAAGGCTATTGCAATGCTACAGAAGGACGACAGTTGCCATTGGAATTATGCAAGGAATTTGAAAGATTGAATTTGGGAATTGTCAGTAGAGGTTTCGTTGCAGCATTAGAAGCGAAGCCCACTCTCATTGATCAAGTTAGAGAAGCTCAAATCAATGATCCTGATATTCAAGAAATTAAGAAGAATATGAGAAGAGGAAAAGCTATCGGTTTCTTGGAAGATGAGCAAGGAACTGTATGGTTGGGTGAGAGAATCTGCGTCCTAGACAACAAAGATTTGAAAGATGCAATTCTGAAGGAAGCTCATGATACCTTATACTCCATTCACCCTGGTAGTACCAAGATGTACCAGGATCTTAAGGAAAGATTTTGGTGGGCAAGTATGAAGCGTGAAATCGCAGAATATGTAGCAGTATGTGATGTTTGTCAGCGAGTCAAGGCAGAACATCAGAAACCTGCAGGTTTGCTGCAGCCTTTGAAGATACCAGAATGGAAGTGGGAGGAAATCGGTATGGATTTCATCACTGGTCTGCCCAGAACGTCGTCAGGTCATGACTCTATTTGGGTGATAGTCGACAGACTTACCAAAGTGGCTCATTTCATCCCGGTAAAGACAACTTATTCCGGAAGTCGGTTGGCAGAATTGTATATGGCAAGGATTGTGTGTTTGCATGGCGTCCCTAAGAAAATAGTGTCTGATCGAGGCAGTCAGTTTACTTCAAATTTTTGGAAGAAGCTTCAGGAAGAGATGGGTTCTAAGCTGAACTTTAGTACTGCTTATCATCCGCAGACAGATGGACAAACTGAAAGGGTGAATCAGATTTTGGAAGACATGTTGAGAGCTTGTGCTTTAGACTTTGGTGGAAGTTGGGATAAGAATCTACCCTATGCAGAATTTTCGTACAACAACAGTTATCAAGCTAGTCTTCAAATGGCTCCTTACGAAGCACTGTATGGTCGGAAGTGTCGCACTCCGCTTTTGTGGGATCAAACGGGAGAACGTCAGGTTTTCGGGACTGATATCCTGAGGGAAGCAGAAGAAAAGGTGAAAATCATTCAAGAAAGATTGCGTGTGGCCCAGTCTCGTCATAAGAGTTATGCCAACAATCGCCGTAGAGATTTAAGTTTTGACGAAGGAGATTATGTGTACCTTCGTGTCACGCCTCTTCGAGGGGTTCATCGTTTTCACACCAAAGGAAAATTGGCACCGCGTTTTGTGGGACCTTATAAGATTGTCAGTAGAAGAGGAGAGGTTGCTTATCAGTTAGAGTTACCTCAATCTTTGGCAGGAGTCCATGATGTGTTCCATGTTTCGCAATTGAAGAAGTGTTTAAGGGTACCTACCGAAGAAGCTAATATTGAGCAGATAGAAGTCCAAGAGGATTTGACCTATGTGGAGAAACCAATCCGTATATTGGAAACAAATGAGAGAAGAACCAGGAATCGAGTTATCCGTTTTTGCAAAGTCCAGTGGAGTAATCACTCGGAAGAAGAATCAACTTG
>NZ_SSXX01000018.1 GCF_009469615.1 Dechloromonas sp. H13 | reverse complement strand
CAATCTACTCTATCTTTCCAAAACAAACTTGACTACTTCCAAAATCAGATATGGTAATTCACCTTCCTCCTCTCGTGCACGACACAGGCACGGCCAAAACAAACACACACAAGGATCGGCAAACTCTAGATGCAACTCAAGAACTCCAAAACTAACCGACAGAAACTTCTGAAAACTACAAAAATAGAACCGTGGCAGCGAGCCGATTCCGTTTTCGTAGGTCCCGACAACAACAGAGACACGGTGGCAGCGACGACTGTGGTACAAAACGTGACCAGAACTCGAAACTCTAAACGAACTAGACGCTAAGACCAGCAACACGACGTGACGATGCAACACAAAATTCAACAAAGCAAAAACTGAAAAGAACAATGCAATGGCACAATATGGCTAGGTAAATGATACGAATTTTTTTGTATGGCTATTTTCTGGTTATAGGAAGATAAAAACTCACCGAGAAACGAAAGCTCTGATACCACCTGATGAACCCTGAGTTCCTCTCGACACTCAAGGCTGTTGTTGGCCCGATCTTTCGGTGAGTTGTGATAACTACGATTTGGGAGAAACGTTGACGATCCGACTACAACCGTACGAGACGTTGTGTTGCGCCTTAGCGATCGATACACCTCTCCGTGGGTTGTTGATCTTGCCGGTGCAGATCAACCCTATTCCTGCAAGCAAATCGAAGAAACAAGCAAGAACAAGATAAAAGCAATCTGATATTGCAAATAGGAATTTAATACAAATGATAAGTTGGGGTTCCGAAGAACAAGCAGACGGACGGTCTAGCCGACACGCGCGCTGCAAGCAAGTAGCAATGGCTAAACTTTAATCTATCAAAACCCGAGAAACCCTAAAGGGGTAACTAACTATTTATAGGGGTGGGAGGACGACCTAGGGGAGCCTAGGGTCGTGCTCCACCAGCTTGGGGCGCACCCCACATGGGCCCCACGTGGGCCGGGGTCCCAAATGAAGTTACAAGCCCATAGGCCCATTACAGGTGTCACACCACCTTGTTTCTTCAATTGCTGCCGACTGAGATGGAATTTGGCAATGAGGCTTGATCCATTGGAAAGAGGACTCCAAGAGCTTTCCATCAAGTACTCACGGGCCGAAAACGGAGGTCGTATGCAGATTCGGCAGCCGTTTGAAGTCAGCAGTGTAGTAGGTGGCCGAATCGGATTCCAGCACTTGGAGGACTTGATCTCGATATCTTCTTGTTCATCCATGATGTGAGCAATGGTTGCATCCGTAGTAGCCATGGTCACATCATCCTCCCCTTCTTCATGGAAAACCGTCCTCGGTTTTTCCATATGGTGCTCTTTGCGTAGTCCATTTACAACAACCTGTTTCTTCCAATCAAAACAAGACAAACTCGAGACAATTTGGTTAGCAATAACATTTCTCTCTAGCTTGCATGTTTTATCCACATGTACAGGAGGTTCTAAATCCGAACATATGTAAACTCTATGCACCAAATATATTCCTCTATCATTATATTCGCCAAAGATATGAAAAATAGCATTAGTTGGACATGGCAAATCAGACTTAGCAAATAATTTCTCCTTCAAATTATCGAGCTCACAAAAATCATCAAACTGAACATAGCCCAAAGTATTTAAAGAAGATCTCAATTCGCGTTCCTCTACTTCATTAGTAATGTGAACAACATGCTTAAAATCAGCACACAAAGAAACACTAGGAATAGCATGTTCATTCACTAGTTGTGGCATGGATATAAGTGAAGCATTATCGCACAACTCTTCTTTATCACAAGGAACAGCAAGTAAATCAACTTGTGACAAAGGAATCTCAGCAATTGGTTCCACTAATGGTTGCTCTACTATAGCATGAAAAGTGGACAAGTGTAGCTCACCTTGAGAATACTCACCTTCATTTCTCTCAGCACCATTTAATTTACCTTGCGAACTTTCTTCAGACATCGCAGGTGCTTCATCCTCTTTCTTCTCAAGTATACCATTCTCCTTTTCTTGGATGTGCTGATCTTCCTGCAAAACGTTAGTAACAGGGGAGACAAAAGATTGCTCCTCCAATGTTTGCACATCATCATTACATAAGTATATTGGGGATTCAGAAATAGGAGATAAATCACATTGGTCATGCATCCTCGCCTTTGATATGATCTGACTCTCAATGTTACGAGCAAGCATGAATAGGTGCCCAATATGATTATATGTCACATTATCAAGCAAAACCTGAATTTCAGAATTAAGCCCATTGAAAAATCTACGCATTGTATTTTCATTGCACTCTTTGAGACCACTGTAGATGATACAGACCTTAAATTCATGAATGTACTCCCTAACAGTTCTATCACCTTGTTTCAGATGTTCTAATTTCTCCCGAAGAGTACATTTGTAATAAGATGTCACAAAGCGTTTTCTCATCATGGTTTTCAATTCATCCCAAGTTTCAGGTTTATTACTAACATAAGTCCACCAAAATAATGCAGAAGAGGTAAACTTATTACTAGCAGCCTTAATCATTTGAGCATCAGAAAAATCATATTTATCAAATTCATTGTCTATTGCTAGCTCCCAATCAATGTATGCAACAGAATCATACTTCCCATCATAGAATGGTAACTTAGATGCAACTTGTTCAAAATTATAGTCATGTACCTCATATGCATCACGTGGAGAAGTCGTCATATCTCGTCGAAGGTGTAGAAGTCGATGTTCTCGTATTCCCTTACGCAATCCTGCCATGGTTAGTAGCAAACAAGAAACACACAAAAATATGCACGCTCCTATCAACTACTAGGTAGTGGCAGCTCAAATATCACACACACTCAAGCTTTTAACCAAGCTCTTACAAGTTCTTACCAAAGCAAGCGGAATGGTGATGTACACCGACTTAACCAAGCACCCCAATGGAGTTTGGATGTATCGATGCCTTGGCAAACACTTGCTGTACGGCTGCAATCAGATCTATGGA
>NZ_SSXX01000017.1 GCF_009469615.1 Dechloromonas sp. H13 | reverse complement strand
TTTGCAGGCGGCCCCCTTGCCGCCCTGGGGGAGGGCGATTTTTGCCTCCCCCCTATAAAGCCCAGTCCCCCCTCTCTGAAATTTCATTATATTCACTAAAAATCCAAAAAAAACGAAAGAGAGAGAGGGGAGGGCAGCAGAAGGGGAGCGGCGAAGCCCTGCTGGTTCGCTCACTTCATCACAGGTTTGCTCCCATACATCTTTTGCATTTGTACTAATATGTTATGTTTGAGTATATATGTTGCGTTTTAGTTTTAGTTCCATATATTTTAGCACATCTGTAGCACACAGCACATATGTGTAGATCCAGAGCATAGAATATAATAGTATGAATTGAGACATAGACAGTAGTGTTAATTGTAAGATGTAGTTTAGTTTGATCTGGAGAATGTAACCTACTTTTAGAAATTTAGAGAACAATATTGTAGAGAATGTAACTTAGGGCGTAGTACAGAAATGCGAGGTTAACGCAGTTATTGTTTTCATCAGGCACAATGTCAAGTAAGGTCACATTTCAGATAGTTCACGGTGAAGGAAATATTAGATTTGGTCCAGATGGTGTTGATCTGTCAGATTTTGTAATGACATCTAAGGGCATCGATAGGCCTGCGGAGAGAACATTTCAGTCAATTTATAGTTGGTTGTTGAGAGGATTTAGAATAGACCAAGAAGTCTACACAATGTCAGTATCAGTTGTAGTGAGTCGTGCAACAGAAGGTTATTTTTGGGAACTAATGCCGATGGACAGCACTGCTGCTTGGAGACGGTATGTGGAAATGGCTTTTGAACGGTCATGGCCCCTCGTTATATTTGTGTCGGTACAAGAGAAAGATATAAATGTTTCAATGCAAACCGAAGATGTAGAGGGTCCTATCAATGCAGGGGATGTTGTTGGACCATCGATGCAAAATGAGGAAAATCAACCAAGGGAGGAGCAGGCCATGGGCATGGCGGATGAGGGGGAGAGAGTCGGTATAATTGTTGATGAAATGGAGAGGGAAGATTCGGATAATGAGCAAGCGGAGGACGACGCATCATCCGATGAGGAAGGTGATGTAATGGCCACTGATTGGGCAAATGAGGACTTCTCTGGACTTGTTATATCAGAGGGTGATCATGTACCCTGGGAGTATAAGGAGAACGAGGTAATTGAGGGTGCAAGGTATGCTCATAAGGATGAGATGAAGGAGGCGGTGAAGCATTGGGCAGTTTCCTTGCAGAGAGAGTTTAGGGTGGTCAAGTCAACAAATTATGTGTATGAAGTGAGGTGCATGAAGGAAGATTGTCCGTGGCGTGTCCATGCATATAAGGGTAAATGGAATGATTATTGGAAAGTTAGCATTGTGACCGAGCACAAGTGCTACTTACAAGGGGTGGAGAAGTATCACCGAAACATCACTTCAGCTTTTGTGGCAAGTGAGATGTACAGCAGTGTTGTTGGTAACATTGGCTTTGAACCAAAATCAATTATTAGGCACATCGAGAACAAATTCAAGTACACCATAAGCTATGCAAAGGCCTGGAGAGCCAAACAAAAGATTATTGAGATGAGGTATGGCACATTTGAAGCTTCTTATGATAATTTGCCTCGTTTGTTAGCCACCATTGCCCAGAGGAATAATAATACTTACTATGACCTACATACATTTACATCGGTTGATGATCGAACAAAGAGTGTGCTGCAAAGAGCCTTTTTCTCATTGGGTGCTTGCATCAATGCTTTTGTGCATTGTCGACCTGTTCTATGCATAGATGGAACTTTTATGACAGGTAAATACCGAGGTCAGATATTGACAGCAATTGGGTGTGATGGGAACAACCAGGTTCTACCTATGGCTTTTGCATTTGTAGAGAGTGAGAACACTGAAAGCTGGTACTGGTTCCTAGAGAGAGTGCACATTGCAGTGGTGCGTATGAGGCCCAACGTTTGCCTTATACATGATCGTCATGCGGGTATGTTGCGGGCTATTGACTACTTGCAGAACGGTTGGGATGAGAAGGGACTTCCAGCTAAGTGGCCTGATGTTCGGAGTCGGTGGTGCATGCGTCACATGGGTGCAAATTTCTACAAGCAATTCAAGAACAAGCATCTTATGGAGCTCTTTAAGAGGCTCTGTGCACAGAACCAAGAGAAGAAATTTAATGAGTTGTGGGACAAGTTGGATGAGTTGACAACGAAGCAAACAGATGAGCAATCTCGCAGACCACAAGTTGAAGGTGACGAGCCTCCCATACCTCTTGGTGCATTACATGATGACCCACCAACAATGAGAAGGAGGTCAGGGTCGTCCATCAGAAATTTCACTCAGTGGATTGAGAATGAGCCTAAGGAGAAGTGGTCTCTATTGTTCGACACCGATGGATCTCGGTATGGCATAATGACAACCAATTTGGCAGAGGTGTACAACTGGGTAATGCGAGGAGTTCGGGTACTTCCATTGGTTGCTATTGTTGAATTCATCCTTCACGGCACGCAAGCCTACTTTAGGGATCGATACAAGAAAATTGGTCCGTCCATGGCCGATAACAACATAGTGTTTGGCAACGTAGTGACAAAGTACATGGAAGATAAAATCAAAAAGGCACGGAGACATCGAGTTGTTGCTCAAGGCACACAAGTGCATCGGTATGAAATAATGTGTGTTGATAGGAGCAGGCGTGGTATCTATCGCAAGCAAGCCGTGCAGGAATGTGTCTTGAAGGCGGATGGTGGATGTACCTGCAGTTGTATGAAGCCGAAGCTTCATCACCTTCCTTGCTCACACGTTCTTGCTGCTGCCGGTGATTGTGGCATATCTCCCAATGTGTACGTCTCAAATTATTTCAGGAAAGAAGCAATCTTTCATACATGGAGTGAGGAGATATATGGGTTCGGGATCTCAGGATCTTACACAACGCTGAGTGCCCAAGTTTTTTATATTCCAGATCCATCTAAGTTAAGGGTGAAAAAGGGTCGACGCCAAACTAGACGCATCAGAAATGATATGGATGAGTCAGAAGCAGGTGGGAGGACTTTACGCTGCAGCAAGTGTGATCTGCGCGGCCATACTTACAAGAAATGCCCGAAGAATGCAGAAGTTCCAAGCGGCGCAGATGCTAGTCCATCTGGACAGGCAAGTGATGGTAGGCGACCACCTGGTGAAGGAACAACAAGCAGGCGCGCAAGGCCAAGGCGTCGTCGCGCAGCAGGCGATTCCATGGTGTAACAATGCTTTCGATTTAGGAAATAAAATGCTGTTGTGATGTAATGAGTGTTCGGACTAAATACTTCTATCGTGTAATTTCAATTC
>NZ_SSXX01000016.1 GCF_009469615.1 Dechloromonas sp. H13 | reverse complement strand
TTGTAGTCTTAATTAGACTTAGCATATACGCACGAAACACTTAGCATATACATGACTATTTTAGTCTTAGCATGTAATATTATTTGAGTTTTAATATAAGATTATTATATTTGTAATTAGACTTAGTATATAATTATTGACTAGCTAGGGTCCTATAATATACGTCACCTAGACTTAGCTTATATCACGATTTGTAATTAGACTTAGCACGTAAGGTTGTGTAGGGTTCTAATGTACGACATTTACACTTAGCATACATGACTTAGATTGTTAAAACATAAATGTCTCGTGACTTAGCAGATGTTTCTTGTATGAACAGATGGCTGATCGCGATGAGGAACAGATATTGTACGATACAATCGCGGAGGGAAGCAGCCAGTACTGGAATGAAGAAGAGGGGAACGAGGATCCAAACCAGTACTTGAACGAGGAAGGGAACATGGAGAGGGATGCGGAGGGGAACCAGGAGGGGCACGTGGAAAGGGATGTGGAGGGGAACCAGGAGGAGGAGGCTAGTGGAAGTCAACCCTCCGTTGGACAGAAGAGGGCACGCGGGCAACGAGGTGCAGCGAAGAAGCTTGAGGGTCGGCACATCATAACGGAAGTGGAAGAAGATGGACGTCCTAGTGCCCCGGCCGAAGCCGCCAAGAACTATGTACGTCACAGCGGTTGGGTTGTGCGGGATAACGTGCCTGTCAGTACGGTGTACTGGCGAAGAACAAGGGCACGCGGAGATCATGAGAGCTTTGTCCCAGATTCGGAGAAAGAGATGCTGTGGACCACAATGCTCGAGACATTCACCCTTCCTGCGGGTACAGAGGACAAAGTGAAAAGGTGGACTCTGAAGAAAATGGCAGAACAGTTTCAGAGCTTCAAGGGAGATCTGTACCAGAAGTATATACTGAAGGGGCAGACACCGAACTTCGACACATTCCCAAAGCTAAGGGATCACTGGGACGAGTTCGTTGCATATAAGACAGGTGAACAAGGGAAGGCGATGATGGAAAGAAACAAAGAAAATGCCGCCAAGAAGAAGTACCATCACCACTTGGGGTCAGGAGGCTATAGCGTCGCGATGCCGAAGTGGGAGGAGATGGAGGCTAGCTTGATTGAGAGGGGTATCGAACCGGCAACAGCCAATTGGCCGGAACGATCGAAGTTCTGGTACTATGCTCACGGTGGAACGCTCAACCCAGCTGATGGCTCACTGGTCTTCGGCGATCAGATACGAGAGGCTGCGCGACGACTAACAGATGCAGTGGAAGCCTCCTCTCAGGGCACGTTCCGACCAGACAGAGATAGGGACGAGCTGACACTCGCCCTGCAGACTCCAGAGCATCCAGGACGAACACGAGGGAAAGGGGTGATTCCTTGGAAGATTGGTTTCAAGGAGGACATCCACACGTACAGGAGTCGGATGAGGAGCAAGAGAGATACCGAGGCGAAGATTGCAGACCTAGAGTTCCGGGTATCGAGCTACGAACTCAACATGCAAGAGGAGGTGGCAAGGAAGGTTGATGAACGCATGGCCGCACATCGGTCCCATGATCCCCAGCCGACCATTCCTCCTGCAATGGTGAGCCCGTCAGGAAACCGTAGCAGCTGCGCCTCAACGGGGCAGGTAGGATCACAGAGCATGGACGCCATGCAAACCCAGGATGAATCCACCTGCCCCGTTGATGACATCACTCAGCGGACACCATGTGAGCTGCATATTCCTTTCAAGAACTTATCAATAAAGGTAAGATTTAGCCATTCCGCTAGTTGCTGCTTATATATGTTGATTACTAATAAATAATCTCTCACAACATGAAGGTGGCGTCGGGCATGGCCATCCCAACGGACCCTTCAGGTACTTACCACTGCAGGCCGATTCCAGCAGGATACTCGAAGGTCGAAGTTGAGTTGGTCGAAGGCGCGTACGAGGACCTCGAGCTGGATTACCCTGGAGGAGACGGTGAGACGCATCTACGAGACACAAGCCATGCCATTATTCTATGGCGCAGGCGGTACATCATCCTCCCTGGGCGACAAGCGGCGTCTCGTGCACCATCTCCTCCGGCTCCGCCATCTCCTCCTCAGGATCCTGCACCGTCTCCTCCTCATGCTCCGCCAGCACCGTCTCCACCTCAGGCTCCAGCACCGACTCCTCCTCAGGATCCTGCACCGACTCCTCCTCGTGCTCCTACACCTACTCCTCCGCACGCTCCTCTTCCGGCACCTTCAAAGTCAAGGGCCCCCCCAGCTCCACCGCCTGCCCACACAAGGGCAACGAAGAAGGCGAAAGTTGACGCCGCCAAGAACAAGGACCCGGGGTACGATTGCACGCAAGAGGAGCTTGACGCTTACGTTGCATCAGAAGTCAAGAGACAATTCAAGCCTCGAAGTCCAGAAAAGAAGATTCCTATAGACCCCAGTGTCAGGAACTTCTTCAGGGGTATGTCTGCATCTGTCAAGGAGGCCATCAAGCTATCGGACTATGAGCGAACGCTGAAGAAAGCATCTTCTGGAAAGTCCAAACCAGTCCCTCAGCTTGGAGAGCAACCAAACCAGGAGATCGAGCCGTTGGTGACCGGTAAAGAAATGACGATAGAACAATTTATTACTGACACCGGTCTAACTACGGATCAATTGCTAGGAGTCGCACCAATCGAAAAGGCGGAAGTGAAATACATGTACGAACTCGGTAAACCGCTTGTCAAGCCTGAGCTGCTGCAGTCCCTACCCACACAAATGTACAAGTTCCATCAGCTGTACATGGAGATGAGCGCCACCGGTAGAGAGATGATCGGAGCGAGGATCAGGGACACGGACTTCTTGCAAGGAGATGACATTCTCTGGATCAATTTCAGGGGAATCTACGAACTATACCAGCTGGACGCCCTCGACGTCTCTATTATGAGTTGCTGGATTTTGTAAGTATATCGTTCAGTTAGATTTCTTACTATACGTCTCCTTTAATTAATTAGGTCCTTGTATATAAGTAGACCATAGAAAATAATATACTCCCTTTTATCGTTGTAGAATGGAGATTCAAAGGGCCCGACGGCGGAGGGTTTTCGATACTGGATTCATCGACCCTCGGAAAGTAAACGTCGCAATGCTCGACCAATATCCACAAGAAACAGAGGACAATCTCGTCCATCTCCTGAAGGCGCAGCATTACAAGACGTTCATACTGTTGCCATACAACACAGAGTTAGTTTAATTTTACTGTCTTCCTACATACCAAATTTCATTCCCGTACGAACTTGCTAAGTGTTTCATATGTAATGCATCCCACGCACATTGCAGATTCCACTGGGTGCTTTTACTCATCGACCTGGAGGCCTGCACCGTCAACGTATATGACTCAATGGATAAAAAAGAGTCTACGTTTGACAAGGTTTTCGAACTTATAGACAGGTACCGTCATAAGTTCCTTTGTTAATTAAGAAAATCTTGTTATGTTAATTGCTACTACGAATCATAGCTTTAAACTCCATGTAGGGCTTGGTATCGGTTCCGTCATTTGGTCCGCGGCAAATGGAGAGAAAGACTTAGGCGGAAGTTCAAATTTCCTGTGAGTACACATGCTCTACATTTATATTTCTCCGATTCAAATACATACAAGTGTATATTAATTAGATCTCTCGTTGTTTGTCATTTATTTGTAGTGCGCAAAGCAAAAGCAGGGAACTAACTTGTGCGGCTATTACGTGTGCGAGTATTGCCACTGCCTTGCAGACCAAATCATCACCACAAGAGAGCTCGATGTACGTACAAATAAATTCAAAATTTCATTACGTAGCGATTTCTTGTTTAATTACTAATCAATTTCATACATTCATATAGTTTATTCGCATGAGGGATAACCTGACCACACACAAGGAATTTATCGCGGCGGTTCAAGAACAACTCATGGGATTCATCAACGAAGAAATCCTTGATCCCAAGGGTGAATTCTACTACGACGGAAACACAATTCACCGGTCCTTAGCTTCTGAGCTAGCAGCGAGTACTACTACGTCGAAATCGTAGCTAGCTAGGACATATAATGGATTGTAATTAATACATGACTACATATGTTTCTATATGCATGTGTACACATTTTCTATAATGTAAATATATTTTGGTCATATATATATATATACATATGCATTTGCATAACATATAT
>NZ_SSXX01000001.1 GCF_009469615.1 Dechloromonas sp. H13 | reverse complement strand
GAGGCGCGCCGCGGCCAGCCGGGCCGGCACCGGGCCGCGCGCCGGCAGGCGCCGGGCGAGGGCGGTGGCGAGGGTCGGCAGCAGCATGACGCTGCCGGCCAGCAGTAAGGCCACGGCCAGGTAGCCGCCGATCGGCAGCCCGGCGACGACCGGCATGGCGCACGCCGCCAGGCTGGCCGCCAGCAGCGCCAGCCCCAGCCGGGGATGGCCGCGGCCGCCGGGGAGGGCCGCCTCGCCGCCGGCCTTCAGGGCCTGGGCGGGCGCCACCGTCGCCGCTTCGCGGGCCGGCAGCCAGGCGCCGGCGACCCCGGCCAGCACGCCGAGGCCGACGTAGATGGCGGCGGTCGCCGGCTGGAAGTGCAGGGACGGCGCCAGTCCGGAGAAATAGCCGGCGCCGAGGTCGCCGCCGAGCAGGGCGAGCGCCGCCCAGGCCAGCCCGTGGCCGAGGGCGGCCCCGATGAGGCCGCCGGCCAGCCCGACCAGGGCGCCTTCCGCCAGCAGCCAGGCGAACAGGCTGCGGCGCGGCAGCCCGAGGGCGCGCAGGAAGGCGAACTCGCCGCGGCGCCGGACGACGGACAGCGCCTGGGCGGAAAAGACCAGAAAGCCGCCGGTGAGCAGCGCGATGGCGGCGAGCAGGGTGAGATTGACCCGGTAGGCCCGCGACAGGTTGGCCGCCTGATCGGCTGCCGCCGCGGGGGGCTCGACCAGCACGCCGGCCGGCAACAGCGCCTGCAGCGCCGGAGCGGCCTGTTCCGGCGTGACGCCGTCGGCCAGCCGCAGGTCGATGCGGGTGAGGCGGCCGAGCTTGCCGAAACGCCACTGCAGTGCGGCGATGTCCACGATGGCGAGGCGGCGGTTGTCGGCGGCGCCGGGGATGTCGCCGGCGATCCTGAAGCGCACGGTCTGGGTGCCGGACTGGAAATCGATGGCGTCGCCGGGCGCCAGGGCGGTGGCGGCGAGCGCCGCGGCACTCAGGAAGACGCGGTCCTCGGCGAGCGGCGCGAAGCGTTCGCCATCCGCGGCCGGGCGCGGCAGCAGGGCCGGCGTCACGGCGGCGAGCGCGAAGACGTCCATGCCGAGCAGCTGCAGGGTTTCCTCGCTGCCGGTGCGCCTGACCTCCAGTTCGAGCGCCGGGCTCGCGGCGGCTACTTCCGGGCGGGCGGCGAGCTGCGCGTAGAGGTTCTCGTCGAAGCCGCCACGCGGACCGACGACCTGCAGGTCGGCATCGCCCGCCATGGTACGCAGGCCGCGCCCGAACTCGTGCAGGGCCGCTTCATGCACGGCCTGGACGGCCATGCCGAGGGCGACGCCGAGGACGATGGCGAGCAGCGAAAAGAGCGTCGCCATCCGGCGCCTAGCCAGCGAACCGAGGAAGACGGGCGCCAGTCTCACGCCTGCAGCCCGTCGCTCGTCAGGTGCAGCACGCGGTCGGCGGTCGCCGCCGCCGCCGGCGAGTGCGTCACCAGGATGCCGAGGGCGCCGGCCGCGCGGATGCGCTCGGCGAGGAGGGCCAGCACCCGGGCGCCGTTGGCCGGATCGAGATTGCCGGTCGGTTCGTCGGCCAGCACCAGGCTCGGGCGATGCACCAGGGCGCGGGCGATCGCCACCCGCTGCAACTCGCCGCCGGAAAGCTCGCGCGGCCAGCCGGCCGCCCGGTCGCCGAGGCCGACCGCCTCCAGCAGTTGCTGCGCCGGGGTTTCCGCTGCCGCCCCCTGGCGGCCCTGCAACCAGAGCGGCAGCGCGACGTTCTGGCGGAGGTTGAGGTGCGGCAGGACGTGGAAGGCCTGAAAGACGAAGCCGAGCTTGTCGCGCCGCAGGCGGGTCAGGGCGTCCTCGTCGAGCTGCGCGTAATCGACGCCGTCGAGGGCGAGGCGTCCGCCGTCGGGACGGTCGAGGCCGGCGATCAGGTTGAGCAGCGTCGATTTGCCGACGCCGGATTCGCCGACGATGGCGACGTACTCGCCCGAGCGCAAGTGCAGCGAGACGTCGCGCAGCACGCTGCGGCCGTTGAAGCGCCGCGACAGACCGACGACTTCAAGCATCGGTACCCCAGGAAACGTGGCCCCGCTCCGCCATTCGCTGATCTCCTGAAAAAGGGCCGGGTGCCCCGGCGCATCCGGTCAGGTCTTGCCGGGCGGAATCATCGCACGATAGGCGTGCCAGGTGGCGTGGCCGAGGATCGGCACGGTCAGCACCAGGCCGGCGAAGGCGGTGGCGAAGCCGAGGCCGGTCAGCGCGACGATCAGGCCGGCCCACACCAGCATTGGCAGCGGGTTTTTGGCCACGGTGGCGATGCTGAGCAGCATGGCGCTTACCGCATCGGTGTTGCGATCGAGCATCAGCGGCACGGCGACGACGCTGATGGCGAAGACGAAGGCGGCGAAGCAGCTGCCGATCAGCAGATAGGTGATCACGAACTCGGCATTGGTGAACGACAGTAGCTCGCGCACGAAATCGGCCGCCGTCGGCAAGCCGCTGGAATAGAAGACGGCAAAGGCCACCAGCGACGCGCGCGCCCAGACCAGGAAGACGACGCCGGTGACGAGGGCGAAGATCGCCAGGTTGGACAGATTGGCGCGCCAGATGGTCAGCGACGGGCGCAGGCGCGGCACCTCGCCCGCCTCGCGCTGGCGCGACAGCGCGTACAGCCCCATCGCCAGGCCGGGGCCGAGCAGCATGAAGCCGCCCATCAGGCCGACGGTGAGCGAATAGGCGTGGCCGTAGAAAAAGACGATGGCCCAGCCCATCAGGGCGAAGGCGGCGCCGTAGAACAGGCTGGCGGCGGGCGCCGCGCGCAGGTCGGCAAGCCCCATCGCCAGCCAGCGGAAGGGATCGCGCACGGAAACCGCGGTGATCGCCGCGAAGCTGGAGGCGACATGGGCCAGCGATTGGGGTGCCGATTCGGGTGAGTTGCCTGGCATCTGCGTTTCCTCCTGGCCAACAGACAGCGGTGCCGGCGAAAAGTGCCTTTGCGGGCCGGCGCGGGGCCGCGATTGCCAACTACTTCACATTCTTCGGCGTCGTCGACTTGAAATTGGCGGGGACCGTCCTTATTATTTAGCACTCACCGGAGACGAGTGCTAACAACAGCCCGCTCCCGTCCCGGACGCATTCGGGCGTGCCGGCCAATTTCACCTTAGCAAACCAAGAGGAGCCAACTCTATGAATATCCGTCCTTTGCACGACCGTGTGATCGTCAAGCGCGTTGAAGCCGAGCGCACCACCGCTTCCGGCATCGTCATCCCCGATTCCGCCGGCGAGAAACCGGATCAGGGCGAAGTCCTGGCCGTCGGCCCGGGCAAGCGCGACGACAACGGCAAGCAGATCGCGCTGGACGTCAAGGTCGGCGACCGCGTCCTGTTCGGCAAGTACGCCGGCCAGGCCGTCAAGGTCGACGGCCAGGAAGTCCTGGTCATGCGTGAAGAAGACATCATGGGTGTCCTGCAGGCTTGATTGCCGCGGTCGACGTTCAAAACAGATCAAATTTCAGGAGCTATTAAATGGCAGCTAAAGAAGTCAAGTTCGGTGATTCCGCCCGTGCCCGCATGATCGAAGGCATCAACATCCTGGCCGACGCGGTCAAGGTCACCCTCGGTCCCAAGGGCCGCAACGTCGTGCTCGAGCGTTCCTTCGGCGGTCCGACCGTGACCAAGGACGGCGTTTCCGTGGCCAAGGAAATCGAACTGAAGGACAAGTTCGCCAACATGGGCGCCCAGATGGTCAAGGAAGTCGCTTCCAAGACCTCCGATATCGCTGGCGACGGCACCACCACCGCCACCGTGCTGGCCCAGTCGATCGTCCGCGAAGGCATGAAGTTCGTCGCCGCCGGCATGAACCCGATGGATCTCAAGCGCGGCATCGACAAGGCCGTCGCCGCCACCATCACCGAACTGCAGGCTTTCTCCAAGCCGTGCACGACCTCCAAGGAAATCGCCCAGGTCGGTTCCATTTCCGCCAACTCCGACTCCTCGATCGGCGATATCATCGCCGAGGCCATGGAAAAGGTCGGCAAGGAAGGCGTCATCACCGTTGAAGACGGCAAGTCCCTGGCCAACGAACTCGACGTCGTCGAAGGCATGCAGTTCGACCGCGGCTACCTGTCGCCGTACTTCATCAACAACGCCGACAAGCAGCAGGCCCTGCTGGAAAACCCGTTCGTCCTGCTCTTCGACAAGAAGATCTCCAACATCCGCGACCTGCTGCCGGTTCTGGAACAAGTCGCCAAGGCCGGCCGCCCGCTGCTGATCATCGCCGAAGACGTCGATGGCGAAGCGCTGGCCACCCTGGTCGTCAATAACATCCGCGGCATCCTCAAGACCGTCGCCGTCAAGGCCCCGGGCTTCGGCGACCGTCGCAAGGCCATGCTGGAAGACATCGCCATCCTGACCGGCGGCACCGTCATCTCCGAAGAGACCGGCCTGTCGCTGGAAAAGGCTGTCCTCAAGGACCTCGGCCAGGCCAAGCGCATCGAAGTCGCCAAGGAAAACACCACGATCATCGACGGTGCCGGCGAAGCCGCCTCGATCGAGGCCCGCGTCAAGCAGATCCGCATCCAGATCGAGGAAGCCACTTCCGACTACGACCGCGAGAAGCTGCAGGAGCGTGTCGCCAAACTGGCCGGCGGCGTTGCCGTCATCAAGGTCGGCGCCGCCACCGAAGTCGAAATGAAGGAAAAGAAGGCCCGCGTCGAGGATGCCCTGCACGCCACCCGCGCTGCCGTTGAAGAAGGCATCGTCGCCGGCGGCGGCGTCGCCCTGATCCGTGCCCGTGCCGCCATCGCCAAGCTGAAGGGCGACAACCACGACCAGGACGCCGGCATCAAGATCGTTCTGCGCGCCATGGAGCAGCCGCTGCGCGAAATCGTCGCCAACGCCGGTGACGAGCCGTCCGTCGTCGTCGACAAGGTCCAGCGCGGCAAGGGTAACTACGGTTACAACGCCGCCACCGGCGAGTACGGCGACATGGTCGAGATGGGTGTCCTGGATCCGACCAAGGTGACCCGCACCGCACTGCAGAACGCCGCCTCCGTGGCCGGCCTGATGCTGACCACCGAATGCATGGTCGCCGAGCTGGCCGAAGACAAGCCGGCCGCCGGCATGCCGGACATGAGCGGCATGGGTGGCATGGGCGGTATGGGTGGCATGGGGATGTAATTCCCGGCCGGCTCGACGCCTGAAAAAAAGCCCCGCCGCGTGCGGGGCTTTTTTATTGCAGATCAAGGAAGCGCTTACAACTTTTGTAACAGTCTGTAAGTTGGCTGTAAGAACCCACGCCTAAATTACGCTCCGCAGCAATGCCTCTATAAACATCAAAGTCTGAGGAGCAAATCAATGTCATCGCAGCATACCGATACATATGCGCAGATCCGGAACAATCCCAAGTTCCAGGCGCTGGTAGCCAAGCGCAATTCGTACTCTTTCATCATGACGACCCTCATGATGGTCGTGTACTTCGGCTACATCCTGCTGATCGCCTTCAACAAGGAATGGCTGGCCACCAAGCTGGGCGCCGGGATGGTCACCTCTATCGGTATTCCGATGGGGCTGGGGGTCATCGTCTTCACCATCGTTCTCACCGTGATTTACGTCCGGCGCGCCAATACGGAATTCGATACCGAGGCCGCCGCGGTTCTCAAGGAGGCAGGCAAGTGAAAGCCAACTACAAGTACATCCTGGGCGGTCTGTTCGCCCTGCTGGCTGCCGGTGCGGCCGTCGCCGCCGGTGCCGATCTCGGCAATACCCAGAAGCAGGCGACCAACTGGACGGCGATCGCCATGTTCGCCATCTTTGTCGGCGGCACGCTCTACATCACCAAGTGGGCGGCCTCCAAGACCAAGTCCGCTGCCGACTTCTACACCGCCGGCGGTGGCATCACCGGCTTCCAGAACGGCATGGCGATCGCCGGCGACTACATGTCCGCCGCGTCCTTCCTGGGTATTTCCGGTCTCGTGTTCGCCAACGGCTTCGACGGCCTGATCTTCTCGATCGGCTGGCTGGTCGGCTGGCCGGTCATCACCTTCCTGATGGCCGAGCGCCTGCGCAACCTGGGCAAGTTCACGTTTGCCGACGTGGCCGCCTACCGTTTCGCCCAGACTCCGGTGCGTTCCTTCGCCGCGACCGGCTCGCTGGTCGTCGTCGCCTTCTACATGATTGCGCAGATGGTCGGTGCCGGTCAGCTGATCAAGGTGCTGTTCGGTCTCGAATATACCTACGCCGTGGTCATGGTGGGCATCATCATGATGATGTACGTGCTGTTCGGCGGCATGACCGCGACGACCTGGGTGCAGATCATCAAGGCCGTCATGCTGCTCTCCGGTGCCACGTTCATGGCGCTGGCCGTGCTGTTCCAGTTCGGCTTCAACCCGGAAGCGCTGTTCGCCAAGGCCGTTGAAGTGCACTCCAAGCACGACGCCATCATGGCGCCGGGCGCCCTGATCAAGGATCCGATCTCCGCCATCTCCGTCGGTATGGCGCTGATGTTCGGTACCGCCGGCCTGCCGCACATCCTGATGCGCTTCTTCACCGTGCCGTCCGCCAAGGAAGCACGCAAGTCCGTCGGCTGGGCGACCACCTGGATCGGCTACTTCTACATCCTGACCTTCATCATCGGCTTCGGCGCCATCGTCAACCTGATCCAGAATCCGGCTGACTTCTACGTCGGCGGCGAAATCGCCAAGGGCCTTAAGGGCGGCGGCAACATGGCTGCGGTGCACCTCGCCAAGGCAGTCGGTGGCGACCTGTTCCTCGGCTTCATCTCGGCCGTGGCCTTCGCAACCATCCTCGCCGTTGTGGCCGGTCTGACGCTGTCCGGCGCCTCTGCCGTGTCGCACGACCTCTACGCCACGGTGTTCAAGCATGGTCAGGCTTCTTCCGAAGACGAACTGCGCGTTTCCAAGATCACCACCGTCTGCCTCGGCATCCTGGCGGTTATCCTCGGCATCCTGTTCGAGAAGGAAAACGTTGCCTACATGGTCATGCTGGCCTTCGCCATCGCCTGTTCCGCCAACTTCCCGGTTCTCTTCATGTCCGTCCTGTGGAAGAACTGCACGACCCGCGGCGTGACTGTCGGTGGCTTCGTCGGCCTGATCGCCGCCGTGACCCTGACCATCCTGTCCGCCAACGTGTGGGAAGCTGTGCTCGGCAACCCGAAGGGCTCCGCGCCGTTCCCGTACTCGTCGCCGGCCATCTTCTCGATGTCCCTGGCCTTCTTCACGATCTGGCTCGTGTCGATCCTCGACAACTCCGAGCAGGCCAAGAAGGAGCGTGCCCTGTTCCCGGATCAGCTCATCCGTTCCGAAACCGGTCTGGGTGCCGCTTCCGCCTCGTCGCACTGATCGACGGAACATCGTCAGCAAAAAGCCCGGGTTTCGACCCGGGCTTTTTTTCATCCATTTTCGGGTGTTTTGGGCGGTCGACCGCAACCGTCCCCGGATTTGTCGGGACGAGCTTGTGCACTGCGGAAATCGCAGGGCGTCGAATTTGATAAACTTGCGCAGCTTCGGGGAAAAAAACGGTAGGGGGCGCCCAGTGCAGGATCGGGCCACCCCCTGAGTCGCGGCGCGAGCCACGGACTCCGAAGACCATAAAAGGAGAACAGCCCGCGCAGAATAATGCGCGAGCCTTACAAAATACTTACGCCGGTAGGGGCGCTCAAGGTTACATGCGGATTCTCATAGCTGAAGACGATGCCATCATCGCCGATGGACTTTCCCGCTCGCTTCGCCAGGGCGGTTATGCGGTCGACTGGGCAGCCAACGGGGTGGACGCCGAGGCGGCAGTGCTCACCGTCGCCTACGACCTGCTGATCCTCGACCTCGGCCTGCCCAAGCTGCCCGGCCTCGAAGTGCTGAAGCGTCTGCGGGCGCGCAACTCGCAGTTGCCGGTGCTGATCCTCACCGCGCTGGACGGCACCGGGGACCGGGTCAAGGGGCTCGACCTGGGGGCCGACGACTACATGATCAAGCCTTTCGAACTGGCCGAGCTCGAAGCGCGGGTGCGCGCCCTGACGCGGCGCTCGGCCGGGACGACGCCGACCATCCAGTGCGGCTCGCTGACTTACGACCAGGTCGGGCGCATCGCCCAGATCCAGGGGCAGACCCTCGATCTTTCGGCGCGCGAGATCGGCCTGCTCGAGGTTCTGTTGACCCGCATGGGGCGCCTGGTCAGCAAGGATCAACTGGTCGATCACCTGTGTGGCTGGGGAGAAGAGGTCAGCCACAACGCCATCGAGGTCTATGTGCATCGCCTGCGCAAGAAACTCGAAGCCGGCGGCGTCAAGATAGCGACGGTGCGCGGCCTGGGCTACTGCCTTGAGCGACCCCAGGCCGAGTAGTTCTGCCGGCTCCGAGAGCGAGCGCTCGCTGTTCGGCGAGATCCTCGACTGGATGCTTGCGCCGCTGCTGTTCGTCTGGCCGTTGAGCATCGCGTTCACCCATTACTTCGCCAACAACGTCGCCAATTTTCCGTACGACCAGGCACTGCGGGAACATGTGACGGCCATCTCGCGCCAGGTCAAGCTGGTCAACGGCAAGCCGGTACTCAGTCTGCCGGCGTCGGCGAGGGCGCTGCTGCGGGCGGATGAGACCGATAACGTCTATTTCCATGTCGTCAGCCGTGACGGGAAATTGCTGGCCGGCGACCGCGATCTGCCGATGCCCGATCTGGACATCGACCCGGCTGCGTTGTCCGGTGAGATCTACTTCCGCGACATCGAACTCAAGGGGCAGGATGTCCGCGTCGCCTATTCTTACGTCGCCGACGGGCAGATGCCGCGCGATCGCTGGGTCCTGGTCGAGGTCGCCGAGACGATGGAGAAACGCACGCAACTGGCCAACAAGATCGTCGCCAGCGTGATCCTCCCGCAGTTCATCATCATCCCGCTGGCCGTCATGCTCGTCTGGTTCGGCCTGTCGCGCGGCCTGCGTCCGCTGACGCGACTGCGCAAGACGATCGAGAACCGCGATCCGGCCGACCTTTCACCGATCGCCACACATCGCGTTCCGGAGGAGCTGGAGCCGCTGGTCGAGGCGTTCAATGAAATGCTCGAACGGATGAAGCGCAACGTCGAAGCGCAGCAGCGGTTCGTGGCCGATGCCGCGCACCAGATGCGGACGCCGCTGACCGGGCTCAAGACGCAAGCCCAGTTCGCCATCCGCGAAGCCGACCCCGAAGCGTTGCGCCACGCCCTGCGCCAGATCGCGGTCGGGGTCGACCGCGCCGGGCGCCTGGTCAACCAGCTGCTGACCCTGGCGCGCGCCGAGGGCGGCGAGTCCGCCCAACAGAGCCACGAACCGCTCGACCTGACCCTGCTCGTCCGCGAGGTGGTCGAGGATTGGGTCGTGCTGGCGCTCGAAAAGCGGATCGATCTCGGGTTCGAGGCGGAAGGGACGGCGATGGTCAGCGGCAATCCCTTCCTTCTGCGCGAACTGGCCAAGAATCTGATCGACAATGCCCTCCGCTATACGCCGGCGGGCGGGCACGTTACCTGCCGCGTCATCAGTACGGAGGCTGCCATCATTTTCGAGGTCGAGGACAATGGCATCGGCATTACCGAAGCCCAGGCGGAAATGGTGTTCGAGCGCTTCTATCGGGTCGACGATGCGTCGACCGAGGGGAGCGGTCTCGGTCTGGCCATCGTTCAGGAAATCGCGGTCCAGCACGATGCCAGCGCCAGGCTGCGACCCAACCCCGTTGGGCGCGGCGCCATCGCCCGCGTCGTCTTCCGGGCCTGGCGCCCGCCGACTCCGCCACCACCGCTTCCCGACGATTTTTCGGAGCTCTATCGCCAGTCACCGCCCATCGGTACCTGAACGGACGTTTTTGCAGCGATTGTATTGCGGCAGCCAAGACACCCCGCTATAATTCGCCCTCCCTTGGCCAATTAGCTCAGTTGGTAGAGCAGCGGATTGAAAATCCGCGTGTCCGTGGTTCGATTCCGCGATTGGCCACCAATAAATTCAAGCACTTAGCCCAGTTCAAAAGACTGGGCTTTTTGCTTTTGGGTTACGCCGGGGTTACTTCTTCTATCCAACCTCATCAAAGTCGGTAAACTTTGGCGAATCCAACATCCCGCGTATTGTTTTGCCATGGCACAGTCAGATGATGCAATCCGTGAAGCAAGGACGTGGTTTAGTCTCGAAAACTATCGCACCCTAAGGACAATGGGTCTCTACGAATGGGGCCAACAGATTGCACGCCGTGTGCTGATATGGAATTCGCTCAAACTAGCACCAAACAAAGTCTTTCTGGATAACGAACTTCCTAAGGTCATGGCCGACCCCTGCTCGCCATTCGAGTACATAATCCCGCTTACCGCTGTAAAGCAATTGACCTTCGGGGATGTTCAACTCCTTCACGAACTCTCTCCTTGCTCCGTTCCACCGGATAGCCCTGTCGACGCCGGGGCAATAGGCAACCTAGAGTATCTCCTTCCCTATGGACACCTTGTAATCCATTTAGGTGCAGAAGACCAAGACATTAAAACAGCCTTCGATTATTGGCTTCAACAGTGTCGGCAGGACAAACGGGTATCTCACCCGAGCAAGCGGAAGACCGACACAGCCCGTGTCCTACATGCGAAACTAATTCTTCCTTACTGCGACCTCCGTGCTTGGGCTTGTTGGAAAAATTTCGACCTTAAGGAGCGTCATCTAATATGCCTGCTTTACGGCATCGACGACCCAAACCCAGATCGTACCCAACTGCGTACTGTCACCAATAACATCAAATCGCATATCAATCTCACCTGCGCCCACGCGCTCATGATGTCGGACCCAAGGCCAGTGCAAGCACCCGAGAGACTGCAAGGCGGTCTGCCTCCTGAACCTAGCGTTGATTTTGTGTAAGAAATCGGCGCATTTTTTTACGCAGCCAGACAAAAGACATATCCAGATAATTTGATTTGTGGCTCAGGCATCGTGCCAAAGCCCAAACCAGCTTGGAGATTAATATGTCAAGAAGTCTAATGAGCCGTACCGAAGCGGCTGAATACCTCGGTATCAAATCCCAAACCCTTGCCGTCTGGGCCACCACGAAGCGCTACAACCTGCCGTACGTCAAGGTTGGTCGCCTGGTGAAGTACTCTCGTGAATCTCTGGATGGATTCATTGCGTCCCGTACCCTCGTGAACGGAGGTGTGTAATGGAAACGACTCAATCCACTGCCACCGACAGTCAAACTGCTCCCCCCGCTTTGACTCCCAAGCCCACGAAGCGTCGTATTAAAAAGCTGACGGCGGCCGAAGTTGCTGGTCTTCCTGGCGTTACTCATGCGCCGGAGCCGGTGGTTCAATCGGATCTGAAGTACTTCCTTTGCTTCCTGCTCCCGGTCAGCGGCCCGGTCGGGACTTTGGCTGAGGCTGGCCAAATTCTGGACTTTGTCTACCGGCTGAACACCTACTCGACTGAAAAGGACGTTGGAGTTGTGACTGCGGTCGGCCTGTCCAATGGTCAGGCTGAGATTGTGCTGAAGCTGAATGTGATGGAGAAACCGGAAAGCAATGGCGTGCCTGTGAGTAATGCCTTTTCCCAGCTCAAGGAATACCTGGACGGTGCGGCTATTCTGAAGTCTGGCCCTGCTGGCAAGCCTGCCGTTTGGAAGGCGAAGGTTAACGGCACCACTATTGTGGAGGGGCACTATTAACGTCAGTCAACGCCCGAACTGAGAACCTCCTTGGAGGGGGAGGTCTTGGTGATGGGTGGGATTGCCGTGTGGCGGGTGGTGTTAATTCAGGCTGGCGAATGCAATGTAAAAATAATTTTCAGAAAGGGAGGTTCCAGCCGTTAATTCGGAAAACGCCGATTAAGATAAGTAAAGCGATGATCAAAAAGTGACACGCATTTGGTCATCGTTTTACCGTTCACGGAGGGGGACGGAGAAAAGCAGTAAGCCGACTCGGGATAGGTTTCCTTGTTGCCGGTGGCCATAAGGCCGAAGCCATAAAAAATGCCCGGCGAGCACGAATTCAACCGGGCAAAAAAACATAATAAGGATAATTCTATGGAATATTTTAACTCGCCCCAAGAAACGGGGATCACAGCATCAGCAGTTGTAGCAAGCAGCATCAGCAGTTTCAGTAACGCCAATACGACGGACGACCCCATCAGTTCAGCGAAGCGTTTGCTGGCCCAGCACCGTTCGCACCCCAGCAATGCGCTTTTCGAACCAACCAGGGAACTGGCGCTGGAATACGCAGAAGAAATCCTGCACCACTGGTTGCCTGACGGGGAACTGCAGGGACGGGAGTATGTCCCTTGCAATCCACTCCGCTACGACGCCGAGCCTGGTTCATTCAAGATCAACACGGAAACTGGGGTCTGGGCCGATTTCGCCACTGATGACTCTGGTGGGGATCTGATTAGCCTGGTGGCCTATATTGACGAGGATGAATTCCAGACCGAAGCAGCAATAAAAATTCTCGAATTCATCGCGGGGCTCAGGATGGATGATGTCCCTATGGTCATTGAGCGCATCCCCGAGCCGAAGGTCCCGGAAAAAAAGCCTGAATGGAAGGTTCTCATGCCGATTCCCGAGAACGCCAAGGTCCGAACGGTCTTTTTCGGAGAAAAACTGGGGTCGGCCGCTGCGACCTGGACCTACCGGGATGCGCAAGGCAAGGCGCTGTTTTACGTGAATCGCTTCAACAACGCCAAGGGAAAATCCTTCCTCCCCCAGACCTATTGCGAAGATGAGACCGGGCACCGTCAATGGAAAAACCGGGCTCCACCGTCGCCACGACCGGCCTATGGCTTGGAGCGTCTTGCTGCTCATCCTGAGGCGTCGGTCCTATTCACCGAGGGGGAAAAGTCAGCTGATGCTGCACAACGCCTGTTTCCGGACTTCGTGGCAGTGACGACGATGAATGGCGCCAAGTCTCCGGAGAAAACAGACTTCACGCCCTTCGCGGGGCGCAAAATATTCATTGCACGTGACAACGATGAAGCGGGATTGGGCTACCAGGAAAAGCTGATCCAGTTACTACGTGCAGCAGAAGCAGAAGTCCTTGGTGTGCTGCACTTGCCGTTGCTGGAACGAGACGGCCAGCCCCTGGAAAAAGGCTATGACCTGGCCGATGCAGAAGCGGCTGGATGGACAGCAGAAGCATTGGCTGGGCTTGGGGAAGCCCTCTGGTTGCCTGTGCCGATTGCAGCGCCAGCCGAGACTCATCCTGAAGCGGAACAGACTGCGCCCGGACCAGTCAAGAAGGCGAAACCTGCCTCGCCGGCAAACAAGAAGAAGCTCGGGCAGGAATATGCCGTGGATTTTGCAAATGAACGCCATGGCGGTCACGTTGCCGCTTTCAGCAATCAGGTACTCGCCTACGTTGACGGCTACTGGAAGCCCTTGAATCCCGATGTCGATATCAAAAAACCGCTACTTTCGGCAATGGGTATTGAGGCGACAGCAGCAAGGGTAAATGGAGTGCTTGATCTGATCAGAATCCAGTACGCCACTGAGCCCGAACTTTTTGAGCGGAACTCGCCACTCATCTGCCTGAACAATGGCACCCTGAATCCAATGACCGGTGAGCTTCTGGTGCACTCTCCGTCCAACTATCTGACCAACAAGCTGGGAATCGATTTTGACCGAGAATCGACCTGCCCACTCTGGCTGCAGACACTGGATGAAATCTTTGCACTAGATGACGATAAGGCAGAAAAAATCCAGCTGCTACAGGAGTTCATCGGGTTCTGTCTGATCCCCGATACTAGGCTGCATCAGTTCCTCTGGTTGGTGGGTTCTGGTGGCAATGGGAAGTCACTGATCCTGGCGATTATCACGGCGCTGATCGGCAAGACGAACATCAGCTACGCCCAAATTGAGCGTCTGCAGGAGAAGTTCGTTCGAGCGGAACTGCAGGGCAAACTGGTCAACATTAGTTCGGAAATGTCGGCCCAGGCGACTATCGCTGACGGCTATCTCAAGCAAATCACATCCGGTGACATCATTGAGGCCGAGCGCAAGAATGAGAAGCCCTTCTCGTTTAAGCCCTATGCCAGGCTAATCGGGGCCACGAACGTGCTGCCAAGACTCTTGGACCACTCAGACGGTTTCTTCCGGAGGGCAATCATCATCCGATTCAACCGCCAGTTCACCGGTGCTGAGAAGGACAATCAACGGGAAGCCAAGCTGATGGCTGAGCTTTCTGGCATTCTGAACTGGGCCTTGGCCGGGTTGCAGCAATTGCTGGCAAGGGGTGAATATTTGATCCCACCAAGTTCCGAAATGGAAATCCGGCAGTACCGTGTCAATTCTGATCCAGTCAGGCAGTTTGCGGACGAGTTTCTCGTGGTATCGGAAGACAAAAAGTTCAGGGTTGGCAGCAGCGAACTCTATGGCCATTACAGGACTTGGAGCTTGGACAATGGCTACAAGACACTCGCCAGCAACCAGTTTGCGGAACGTTTGCTCGGCGTCGGGATTCCGAGGACCAGAACCAGTGCCGGGCGATTCTGGGAAGCGAATTCGAAGTGGTCTGATAGCGTTGTACCACCTGAACCCCAAATTTCTTCCCTGGCAAAGCTATATAGCGTGTGACAGGTAGTGTCGGGTTTGTGTCGGGTTCTGGCCATACCCGACATCCTTGAAACCATTGCCACCAAAGGCTTTCAAGGAAATGGTGTCGGGTGTGTCGGGTATTTCCTGAATTATGAAAAACAGGGAAATAAGGACTCCAGCAATGGTGGGAAGGCTGATGCATTGCCGGAACAGAAATGTTGTCGGATATGCCGAAAACCCGACACACCCGACACTGATCTCCGAGATGGCCTAGTGGCAAGGCTTTGCAGAGTGTCGGGTCTGGTGGAGGGTGACATCGATGCCGACACTTTGACGCCAACTCTTCTGGTGATCCTCAACCTAGATGATCATCCTCATCTGAAGCTTGCAACCACCACAGCAGGTCACTGCCTTGTAGAGGGGTCGGAATCATCGAGTTCTGCTGCCACCTGTAGACTGGCCCATAGGGAACGTAACGGGCCAGAACCTCGCCCTTTGATGTTGCACCGAAGAACGGCCACCCGGATTTGATGTACTCACGAATGTTGTGGTCGGTCATGTCTGGCTCCTAGGCGTCAACCTCAGCATAGTTCATGGAGTCAGCGACTACCCAGTAAAGCAACGCCACTGCTGGAAGAACACTTCACCCGACTGTTTGTCTTCTTCAACCCCATCAAACAAAAGGCAATCACCTTCGATCTTAATCAGCCTGGGCTCGTAGAGGTCACAGAGAGACTCGATAAGCCCGCCACTGAATTGCCTTGTCACCTTGGCAAAGCTGTAGGATCGGGTGCCGGTCTGATACTTGATCAACTCCAGGTTGCCCTCAAGGTGGTCCACAGACCGAAGATGCTCGGGCGATAGCTTCTTCCCTCTGGACCTGAGTTTTATCAGGCGGACATGCATGGCGGCCACCAACGATTACTGTATGGATGAACAGTATATTAGCATTGGAGGTAACCAGTTGGCTGCTGGTTATTGGCTGTTGCATGTTGCCCTTGCCAACGCCCATAGGCACCGGGTACGACCATCATCATTCAGGGCTCCGCCAAGAAAGTTCCGAAAAGTGGAAATTTTGACGAATTGTTCTAGGCAATCTGCATGCGGCTAGAATGACACCATCGTTCACCAGGGATCACTGTGAAAACCAACTACGTCCTGATTGACTACGAAAATGTCCAACCCGAGGCAATGGCCGTGCTCGCTCAGGACCATTTCAAGGTTCTCGTTTTCGTTGGCGCCAGCCAAGCTAAGGTCACCTTTGAAGTGGCTTCCGCATTGCAACAGATGGGGGATCGGGCTGAGTACGTGAAGATCACCGGCAACGGCTCAAATGCCCTGGATTTCCACATTGCCTTCTACATCGGTGTTCTGGCCGGAATTGAGCCGGATGCGTACTTCCATATCGTGTCAAAAGACACTGGATTCGACCCACTAATCCAGCATCTGAAGGCCAAGAAAATTCAGGCATGCCGGTCCAAGGATGTGAGTGAGATACCGATCGTCAAGGCGGCCAACTCGAAGTCACCAACTGACCGACTGGCTGTTGTCATCGCAGACCTGCAGCGTCGTGGGGCGTCAAAGCCCAGGAAGGTAAAAACACTCAGCAGCACCATCAATAGCATCTTCCAGAAGCAGCTTTCAGAGCATGAAGTAGCTTCACTCCTGGCAGCATTGCAGAAGCATGGCGTTGTCACCGTGACCGATACAAACGTCAGCTACACGTTGCCGGCCTAAGGCCTATTGCTCTCCGAATATCCAGAACCATGAACCTGCTCATCAAAGCCATCACCTTCGCTGCCGACAAGCACCGAAACCAACGCCGTAAGGATGCTGAGGCGTCACCGTACATCAACCATCCAATTGCCTTGGCCAATGTGCTGGCCAACGAAGCCGGCATCGAAGACGAAAAGGTGCTTGTCGCTGCTGTCCTGCATGACACCATTGAAGACACCGAGACGACTGACCGGGAGTTGGCTAGCCTCTTCGGCGAGGATGTAACAGCGATTGTCCTTGAAGTCACGGACGACAAGGCCCTGCCGAAAGCTGAACGGAAACGCCTCCAGATCGAACATGCGCCAACCATCAGCCGGAGAGCAAAACTGGTCAAGCTGGCAGACAAGATCTGCAATGTTCGGGATATTGCTGCATGCCCACCTGCAGACTGGAGCCTCCAGAGGCGGCAGGAATACTTCGACTGGGCTAAGGCGGTTGTGGATGGTCTACGGGGAGCACACCCAACGCTTGAGCGTCTGTTTGACGAAGAGTTCCGGAAGAAGCCCTGTGGGTAGATCTGGACTGCATGAGGTGCAAAGCAGCAGAAATCGCTAGCTAGCTTGATGGCTTGCAGAGGTAAACCGCACCACCTACAGCAACCACGCTAACTGTTGCACCTACAAGCGTTGCAGGCGCTGTGAGCACCGAAACCACGCTTGCCGCTACTGTGCCCAATGTGCCCGCAATATAGCCCGCGCTTCCAGTGAGAATCACCGCACCGGAGCTATGCGTTACTGCCGTAATACCTGCAGCGCTCGTGGCCAAAGTGGCTCCACCTGCTGCACCTGCTCCCAGACCAACGATAGCCAAGGCCTCATCTTTCGTGGCATTTACTGTTTCACATATTTTTCCCGGCTTCTTACATTGACCATAAGCGTCTCGTCTGCCTAACGAAAAACCGGAATATGATTTTGATTTCTTATCATACTCAGCACAGAAAGTTTCCCTTTCCTTAGCGCTAAGTTTCGGCGTCATGTGACGTAGCACTATATATCCGGGACAAGAACCATCCCAACCGGAAAAAAATATCTCTCTAAATGTTGTGTTTTCGATATAGAGATCATCATTTGAATCGAATGAAATATCGACTGATTCGCCATTAATTCTGGCATGACATATTTCAACTTCTGCCAACGCTGAGCCAATCAGAGAAAAAATAAAGAGAAGCAAAATAATAGATCGGATCTGAATCATAGAGGCTTCGCTCGAAGTTAATAGAAATTTGATCTGTAATAAGTAACCACCAATAAAAATTCGCCTAGTAGAATTATTTCCTTTGATCGTGTCAATTAAGGTTGCTTGTTAGACTACATTGTCTGCATGAAATGCAGGTTTGGGCCAGTCACGCCCATCAAGAAACTGCTCGCCTGCTTCAACAACACATCGGTAGTTGGCGGCGGGGGAATCTGCTGACCAGCTTGGTTTATCACCTCGGATGCTGCCAAGTAGGAAGCTTTCCAGTTCTTCGAGACTTCGGCGATAACGGCGTCTTTAGATGGGACCGGTACACCGCAAACCCCTGTTTCGTCTTCTGCCGGCAACTCCATTGATTTGGCCAGTTGATTCATCTCCCGGACTGTATCGCAAGCATCAACCACATCAAGGCCCGTCATGGCCAACGTGACGCCAATCCCCAGGTAAGGAACAGCTTTACCGAGCAACCCAGACATGTTTCTGCTGGTGTTGCGGGCGAGCCGTTGTACGACAGTTTTTGACAGCTTCTGAGTTGCAGAACGGTTCCGTTGCAGCATATCTTCGGCTTGCTTGTGACGTTGTTCCCATGTTGTCGCTGCCGCGTGGAGTGCTGCTTTTTCGATCTTGATTGCCCTTATTTCGGCTGCAATTGCTACGGCGTCAGATGTGAGTTCGAGAGCATGTCGAGCAAGATAATCCCTCTCTTTGACAAGGGCCTGCGTGGCGACTGCTACGTCGTGTTTTCTGACCTCGGTCGGGCTGTTTCTTAGCGCCGAGCCATCTGAAAATAAGCGAACAACAGCGTCCAGCCAACCGTAGGCTTTGGCGTGAAACTGATCGTCAACCAGAGTGAGTACATTCGTTGCTGCAAGGACACCCAATGCGAGCGCCACAGCAACCACCTTTAGCCTAGCCCGAATAGAGCTCCCCGAGTCTTCCATTGCCCGTTCTGTCATTGTTGTGTTCGTCTATGGCGCCACTCCCAAGGTGGCACCGGATCCTTGTCTGACCACAGCCCAGCCTTCCTGGCTCTCGCCTCTACCTCGGCAAACTCATAGCGATGCCGGTCCTCTTCGGTTTGCTCACTGGCGTATTTTCGATACCACCAGGCCATACCAACCGTGACCTGAGCCAGGCCGGCATCGAGCGTTTTCGGGCAATTGCTTTTTGTGCATGAAGGCTCCGCCACCACTACCTTCCCAACGATCCTCTGATAGCGGTCCTTTTTCTTCCATTCAACCGTCACCGGTTTGTCGAATACGAGCCCACTTAGGTACTCCTTCGAGCGTTGGCCGAATGGCTGCTTCTTCTCCGGGGCATCGATTCCAGACAGGCGAATCTTGTGCTGCTGATTGAATTCGTCCAAGACAGTAACGGTATCGCCATCTGAAATGGCAACTACTCTGCCTGAGAGGGTTTCGGCGTGAACTGCGCCAACCATAAGGGATAATGTCAGAAGCAGACAACGAAAGCAGACCATGAACAAGAACGACCCCATTTTTCAGGAATTTTGCGGTTACTGGCAATTGTCAGAGGAAATGATCGCCAAAGCCAGCAAAGAAGATCTCGCCGAGACTGCCAGGATCTTGGCCATGCAGGCTGCACACATGACTAGGAAGTATGGGGAGCAGGAATTACCCGACCTCGCTCATTTGCTTTCAGCAAGCACCCTGGACGATGAAAGCGTCGCCCTGCTGCGTGATGGTGCCGAAGCATTTGTGGGGGTGCTGGCAACGGTATCAGGAGGGACGTTGGACGAGATCGAATCGCCTATGCAGTAGACACACCTGTCCAATCAACGATGTGTTACTGCATATAGCATGCATGGTGCTGCGTTTAGGCTATGGGTAAAGTCGCCGAGCAGTCATTTTCCGCCTGATGAACCAGAGCCAGGCTTAGTTGTCGGCGGGGTTGGGACTTGCTGTAAGCCGGGAACTGGGGCTCCACCTTGGGGTTTAACCGGCACCCCCTGCATACTAGGAATCGGCGCCCCTTTTTGTACTGTCTGCCCCTGCGAAGTTGATGTGCCACCAGAGGTCGTTATTTTATCTGCCACGGATTGCTCCTTTCCAAGGTTAATGCCCACAAAAATGCATGCTGTTATTAGCCCAGCCACGAAAATGATCGAACCAGCACTATTCAGGAAGTCCGTTACCGTTGAAAACTTTGGCTTGGATGCTAGTGCGGACTCATCTTGCTGGATGTAGTAGAGCCTGGCGAGTTCAAGTTGGGCGTCAATTGCCTTCTGGCTGGTGTAGAAGGAAAAGAGGGTGTTGATGATCGCTAATACGAACAGAGTCCAGGAAAAATACAGCAACCAGACGTAATCAGCCGTCTGAATTGGAACAACATCTTTCAAAAATGCCAGCGAGAAACCGAGAGCCGCTGTCGAAACTGTAAGTATTGCCCGATCTACATTCTCGCTGTTTGATAACTGACGCTTGAGCAAATCAGCACGGGTCTCGCCGTACAGCTTTAAGCGGAATTCTTGCTCACTATCCGTTGTTGTCATCTCAGGAGTGCCTTGTCCCGGAGATTGAATTCGATGCAGCGAATTGTTCCGGCCTCATCGCCAGCAACCGGGCAATACTGGCGTCAAACGCCTTCTCGAAGTCCGGGTCGGAAGCGTATTTCTTGTAGAGATCGAGTTCTCGCTTACGCTCAATCATCACTGCGTGCTTGATCAACGTTTTCAGCGCCAGCTCTCGTCCCTGAACGTCCGGATTGTCTTTGACCTGTACCTTGTAGTCGGCATGGTCGATTACGTGTTTGGCAATGTTGATGAACTTGATTTTCTGTTCTTCCGGTGTGGCTTCCCATCCCGCAAAGTGACGCTCGTTGAAGGCCTTGATAATCTCGTCCAGCGGATCAACTGGGCCTGCTGGTGGAAGCCCTCGCAAGTTCGGATTTTGTGGATCAAGCACTGTTTCGGAATCATCCAGGCCGATCTTCACATTCAGCTTTGAACGTTCCAAACCATAGGTGCTGAGATCGATGCTGTTCAGGATGTCATCAAGGAGATCCTGATCCTTGTCTTTCACCTTGAGCTTCGGGATCAGGAATTTCAGGAACCAGTGCAGCATTTCCCAGCTGACAATATCGAAGGGAATAATGGCCGCTACCTGACCATAGATTTTGACGAACTGCTTGGCCTTGATCTTGAAGTCGATGCGCTTGTCGTCATCCAGGTCGGTGTCGAAGCGTGCGGCCACGGCATCAATGATGGGGTGCAACTCTTCCGCCGGCGCACTGCTAAAAAACTTCTCGTTGAAGCAGGTGACTTCGGCCCACTCGTAGATGCCGAAGTCGGCAAGCGAGTCCTTCAGGTCATGCAGCACGTTGACGTCGGTAGGCTCCGACAAGGTTGTGGCGGTGTAGTAGGGGTCAAATGCCTTCTTGATGTCATCCAGCGAGTTGTAGAAGTCGAGGATGAAGGTGTCTCGCTTGTCGAACTTCCAGTTGCACCGGTTCAGGCGTGAGAGGGCCTGAACCGCCAGAACCCCCTGCAGCTTCTTGTCCACATACATGGTGTGCAGCAAAGGCTCATCGAAGCCGGTCAGGTACTTGTTGGCCACAACTAGGATCTTGTAGTCGTCTTTCTCGAATTCGTCCGGCAGGTCACGGGCCGAGAATCCGTTGATGCCTTCCTCGGTGTACTTGATCCCATCAACTGTTTTCTCCCCGGAGAAGGCAATGAGGGCTTTGAAAGGTACGTTGGCATCAAGCAAGGCCTTCCGGACAGCCTGGAAGTAGCGAATGGCACACTCGATATTCCGGGTGACAATCATGGCCTTGGCCTTGCCTTTCAGTTTCTTTGCTTGCCAGACGCTTTCGATGAAGTGATCGACCATGATCCTGGCCTTCACCTCGATACTTTCCTTCGACCCCTCGACGAAGGCTTTCAACTTCTTCTGAGCCTTGATCGTCTCGAACAGGGGGTTCTCATGGATCGATTTCTGGACCTCGTAGTAGCTCTTGTAGGTGGTGTATTTCTCCAGGACGTCGAGGATGAACTTTTCTTCGATGGCCTGCTTCATCGAGTATTCGTGGAAGGGGTAGAACTTGGTGTCACCCTTGTCCAGATTGGTCTGTCGTCCGAACTTCTCCAAGGTGGCTGGCTTGGGGGTGGCTGTGAAGGCGAAATAACTGGCATTTCTGCTCATCTTGCGGCCCTTCATGGCAGCAAGAATCTTGTCCTGGAGATCCTCGGGCTCTTCTTCTTCGTCGGCACCGAGCGTGCTGTTCAATTTGTCGGAGGCAGTACCTGACTGGGACGAATGGGCTTCGTCGATGATCACGGCAAAGTTACGATCCGTCAGGTCTTCGATCCCGTCTACGATGTGCGGGAATTTCTGGACCGTGGTGATGATGATTTTCTTGCCCAGTTCCAGATGGGCTTTGAGTTCAGCTGCACTTTCCGCATGGGCAACAACGTTCTTGGTCTGCGAGAACAACTTGATGTTGTCCTTGATCTGCGTATCCAGGACTCGACGATCCGTGACAATGACCACTGAGTCGAAAACGTTCTTGGCGCCGGTCGGGTCGTAGAGCTCCACCAGCTGGTAGGCCAGCCAGGTAATTGAATTCGATTTGCCCGAACCTGCCGAATGTTGAATCAGGTAGGTCTGGCCAATGCCCTTTTGCTTGGCATCGGCGAGAATCCTGCGAACCACGTCGAGCTGGTGATAGCGGGGGAAATATAGTGCCTTCCTTTCCTTCCCGGTTTTCTTGTCCTTCTCGACGGCAAATTTGGCGAACTGCTCGATGATGTTGGTGAAGCTCGTTCGAGTCAGGATGTCCTGCCAGAGATAGGCTGTCTTGTGGCCTGTCGGGTTTGGCGGGTTGCCTTTGCCGTAATTGAACCCTTTGTTGAATGGCAGGAAGTTGCTGTCCTTGCCCGCCAGTTGAGTGCACATGTACGCCTCATCGGGATCAACGGCAAAGTGCACCAGACAGCGGCCAAACTCGAAGAGTGGCTCCTTCGGATCACGATCGGTGCCGTACTGCTTGATGGCATTGAATACGTTCTGGCCAGTCCAGGGATTTTTCAGTTCGAGGGTGGCGATGGCCAAGCCATTGAGGAACAGCACCATGTCCACGGACTTGAAGGTATCCGTTGCCGAGAAATGTACCTGGCGGGTAACGCTGAAGACGTTGGTGGCAAACCTGGCGGTAACCTCGGGATTCAGGTCGTTGTAGGGCAGGCGGTAAAGCAGGGTGAAGTTGGCATCATCGATGGCCAGCCCCTTCTTCAAGACGGCAAGCACGCTCTCCTTCTTGATCCTCTTGTTCAGCCGCTCCAGAACCAGTCGTTGCCAGTTCGGGCGATCCTTGAGCTTGGCAACCTCCTGGGGCTGTGTCTTTTCTAGAAATTCCCAGAACAACTTGGTATCAACCGCAAACTCAGTGTCGAAGTCCGTTGGATTGCCTACCCTGTAGCCATCTTTAGCTAGGGTGGTCTCGATGTGTGATTCGAGTGCGGCTTCGTTGGTTTGGCTGACCATTCGTGGTTCCTTAAACCTTGATTTTTCCTGTAACAGCTTCAGTGATAACGATGCTTTTCATCTCCTTTAGGGCATCAGTTTGACGATAGGCATAATTTAACAATTCATCATATTGAGCCCTGATCGATGCACACTGCTTGAGAATTAATTTTTGCTCCGGAATCGGTGGGACCAAAACAGGTAGATTTCCGAGTTTTGTCTTATTAGTCGAAGCAAGATTGGTTGTTTTGTTGGCAGTAGTGGTGAAGTACTTTCGTGCATACGAGACACCCGTTATTAAACTGACGAATTCAGGTATTACGGAGCTATGGATTCTGATTGCGAATACATGGTTTTGGTGAAGACAATTTGGAATTGCAGTATTCCAGCATGCCCCACGACCTAGTTTGTCGATATCTCCACCCTCGGTGACTAGAATGTCACCGTTCTTTAACTCGTAATTTTTTGCTACTCGTTGCGGTAAATTTATTTCCGTCACTTCGGTTAGATTAATATATCCGTCCTGAACATTAGCAACCCTCAAGTAAGGGTATTTTGCTGTATTGCGTGAGGGGGGGTGGTTTTTTCCAAGAGTCAAACCGCTCTGAACGGTTGAGATGTGTTTGAGAGGTGTGGTTTTCCAATGCTCAGGAATCTTACCAATCCACTCAACTCCGCTATCCCGCATTGGTACGTCAGCGTTCAATCCACGAGTGACAGCTTGGTTGATCAAGATGCTTTTCTGTTCTTGCAGCAGTTCGATTAGCCGCTCCTTCTTGGCAATGGCAGCATCGATCTCGGCGGTTTTTTTGTCGAGAAAAGTGACGATACGCTCAACATCTTCCGCTGGCGGGAGTGGAGAATGGATAGTCTTAAAGTCCTCATAGCGGAGGCTATTCATATCCAGACACAGGCCATATGAATGGCGATTGGCTTCGTTGATGAACGCTTCAGTGCGATAGAGGTAGTGAAAAAATCTTGAGTAGGTCGGGTCTCTTGGTCTTAGGACAATATAGGCAGGGCTAACGATTCCTTCGTGCTCGGATGTTCCGATAGCCCCCTGCCACATCCGCATTTTGTTATAGGCGAGGTCGTTTTTCTGGACTACCTTGTACTTGCTCTTGTCCTCGTTAGAACTGTCTTTTTTCGTGGTTATTTCATCCTGTTTTATTACGCCACGGTTGATCGTTACAGAAAGCAGTTCAAGGTCTGGACGATTAATCGCCTTGCGTTCATCAAAAACACCTATATTTCTGCACGTGTTCCAGTGGCTTGGTATGTCCCCAAGCCATTCGACTCCGCTAGGTTTATAGCTTTCGTACCGCTCCATTACTGAGCCGTCCCAACAAAGCTAACCAACTGCTTTAGCAGGCCATCGGTTTCAGCCTCCAACGCTAGGATCTCCTTCGTCACTTCCTCAAGGCTGCGTAGCGGCTTGTGCTGGTAGAAATACTTGTTGAAGCTGATCTCGTAGCCGATCACCGTCTTGTCGATTGCCAGCCAAGCCTCATCAACGTGGGGGCGAACCTCCTTGATAAAATAGGCGTGGATGTCATCCTTGAGCGGCACGTTTTCCGTGTCACGAAGCTCACTGTCAGGCTCGTATTCAAAGTACTCACCAGCATTCTTGCCGGGCCAGTAGCCGTAATCCGCTAGCTGGTTCTGAGTGGTCCGTAGCCCCGCCAACAGCTCTTGCAGCTTGCTTCCCGAGAGCTTGTGAATTTTCTTGATGACCTTCTCAGCCCGTTCATCACACCAGCTGACCGCACTCAGAATTTGCTTTCGCTCGGTGGCAGAAAGTTTTTGCTTCAGGTCTTTGATGGCTGCATCAACCATGGCCTCAAACAAGTTGAAATCGAGGTGAAGGTCAGTCCCGATATACTCCAGCAATTGCTGGGCGAAATTCATCAGATCCCTTTGAGACGTCCAGGTCGATTCGGAAAGCAGTTCCTTCCGATTTTTCGGCGAAAGCCCGATTTCTTCCCGCTCAAGATGCAGTTCAATTGCTTCGGCGTGAGTCTTCAGGTCGGTATAAACCTCGTCACCATATTTGCCATAGACCCATTCCATGATCTCCTGCATGCCGGGAGTGAATCGGAGCGTGGCAATCCGTTCGGCACTGAACTGAGCAGCAAGGCGAAGAGGGCGTTCAACGGTGACTTTGTAGTAGCCGAAGTCCCGGTTGTCGAAAACCTTGGAGATACCCTCGTTCGGCATGTCCAGGTAAAGCTGGGTGATCTGTCTGATGTGGTCGTCTGAGAATTCGCAGTTCTTCTCGCCCAGATTCTTCCGCAGCTTTTGATACAGGTTGGAGGCATCGATCAACTGCACCTTGCCACGCCGGCTTTCAGCTTTGTGATTGGAAAGCACCCAGACGTAAGTGGTGATCCCGGTGTTGTAGAACAGGTTGTTCGGCAGCTGGATGATGGCTTCGAGGTAGTCGTTCTCAATGACATGGCGGCGAATGTTGCTTTCGCCACCACTGGCATCACCGGTAAACAAGGCTGAACCGTTATGGACGGAAGCAATGCGAGAGCCAAGCGGGCTGTCGTTCTTGCGTTTCATCTTGTCGACCATTTCCATCAGGAACAGCAGTTGGCCGTCTGACGAGCGGGGTATGGCTGGCAGCCTCGCTGGATTCTCGTTCCTGAAGTCGGTGAGCATTACTTCAAAGCGGTGATCGATGACATCCTTGCCGTCGACGATGTTCTTTTGATCGCTCTTCCAGGACTTGCCATAGGGTGGATTGGTAAGCATGAAGTCGAAGCGGTTGCCCGAGAATTCATTGGTCGCCAGCGTGGAGCCGAACAGGATTTTCTCGGGGTCGTTGCCCTTGATCATCATGTCGGATTTACAGATGGCGTAGGTCTCCGGGTTGACCTCTTTGCCGTAGAGAAAGACGCTGACCTTGGCCTTGATCTCGCCTTCCGGATCGATGATGAAGTCCTGGGCTTCGGTGAGCATGCCGCCACTGCCGCAAGCGGGGTCGTAGATTGTCAGCGGATTTGGTAGCTTGCCTTTGACGGGAACGAACACCAGGTTGGTCATGAGCTTGATGACCTCCCGGGGGGTGAAATGCTCGCCTGCTTCTTCGTTGTTCTCTTCGTTGAACTTGCGGATCAGCTCTTCAAAAACGTAGCCCATGCCCAGGTTTGATAGTCCTGGTTGGGTGCGGCCATCTGGCCCCTTGCGGTCGTCCGGGCTGAGGTTGATTTCCTCGGAGACGAACTTTTCGATGACGTCATACAGGACATCGGACTGGTCCATCTTGCGGATCTGATTGCGCAGGTCGAACTTCTCGACGATCTCCTTGACGTTGTCGGAGAAGCCGTCGAGATAGTTCTTGAGATTCGCTTCGAGCTGGGAAGGGTTGCCCAGCAGTGACTTCAGGGTGAAGTTGGAGGTGTTGTAGAAGACATAGCCTGAGGCCTCACGCAGACCGGTGGGATCGAGGTCGGTGAGTTGAACATCCTCTCGCTGGAAACGAACCTCTTCCAGGATGGCAGTCTTGGTTGGCTCCAGCAGGCAGTCCAGTCGACGGAGCACGAACATCGGCAAGATCACATCCCGGTATTTCCCTCGGACGAAGACATCTCTCAAGCAGTCGTCTGCAATTGACCAGATGAAGCTGACGATCTTGTTGTGGGTGCTGTGATCCATGGGGAGTGGGTTTTCCGGTTTGATTTGCGGGCGCATCGCCAAATCCAACAGGCGGCAGCACCAAATGGGCCATTATGCCTTCGTGGTAAGCGAAAAAGAACTCTGCAAATGGCTGAGTTCAAGGTCTGCCGTTGAGACTTTGCTGCTGGCAGGCTTGCTGCTCACAAAGCAAGTCCCTTCCGGGGGACCATGAGAGGCATTCACAACGGCTGGGGAGATGCGTATCGTTCTATCGCATCAAGATATTCGCTGGTAGGATATGTTCCGTGCGTGATCGCAACGACCGCATGTAGGGCCAGTCCGAAGTAAATCGGCTGGTACCCGTGATGACCAGTCCGGCTAGCGGGGTTTCATTCTGTAGTTCAAGAGGAACCCACTATGCCCACGAAAATCGTTCAATATCGTCATCAAGCATTTCTCCAACAAGCCCATCGCTGCTACTACTGTGGTTTTCTGATGTGGGAGAGCGACCCCGAGGCGTTCGCAAACACCCATGGTATTTCGTTGGCTCAGGCACAACGATTCAAATGCACAGCTGAACATCTTGTAGCACGTTCAGATGGAGGTACAGATGCCAAGGCGAATATCGTCGCCGCCTGTCTGCATTGCAATCAGACACGGCATCGCATGAAACCTGCGCCGACTCCTGATGCGCTGCGACAACTGATCTTCAAGCAACTGCGTAACCAGAGTTGGCACCGAAGAGCAGTGGCCGGAAAACTTTCGAGTGAAGCAGGGTGATGGTTGCTATTCACCAAAGTGGCAACTATGCTGAAGCTCGAACTTTTCTCGGAACGACCTCCTATGTGACGGGAGTGTTCGATGCTACTCATGAAGACCGATGTTCTAGTGAGTAGCTTCCAATTTCACCTCGCCGGTAACTCAAAACTCGTCTGTACGATGAGCTATTGGCGTGTTTCACTTATCTGTAACGCCAATCAGGTCAAGTGAACGTGATATTTGATCGGACGAGACATGAATACAGAGCCTCAACGCCCCAACCCCTATCAGTTACCCCTGCCTGGCATAGCCTTAGCGGCTTTGTGCTGGCAGCCGATTAAACAGGAATGGCAACACATGATGGGCGACCTTGAACCGGAGCCATTTCGAAAGCAGCAAGCCCAGGCGAAGGAGCAGGGCTTGGATATGGATTGATCCGACTATGGGGACTTAATTTTGCTTCAACCGTTGAGTAAAACTAACCCCCCTAACGACGACAATAACGCAACGAGGCTCACGCCGATGAAAAACGGTTTTGTGTATCCTTTGTAGTCTACCGTTGGTTCCAGACCAAGGGCGATTTCCACTAGAAGGAGATTTTCAACGGCTCGCTTTTCGCCATCTTTGATTAGCCACATGTGCCACAAAACAAATAGTCCGAGAATTCCACAGGCGATTAAGGTGCCACCTATATACACGGACTGTTTGACGACGACATTGCTAATGGCGATTCCTGTAAGTCCAAAGTAGGCGTACGGAATATACCAAAGCTGCCCAGAATACCAACGCGCCCTATTATTCAACTCTTTTAATTGCTCTTTCAATGCGTCATTCATTCAGGTTCTCCTAAGAGTCAATAAGCGCTTGGATGTATGGCAGAAATAGGGATGGCTGCTCTATCCCCACAGAAAGTCTCAAGCAATTTACCGAAAACATCATCCAAGCAGCATTCGCCACCTTGGCTTGTGTTGAAAAAAACACGAGCCTGTCTGAGGAGTTGCCAAATAGTATTTATTTCTTGGCATTAGTCTGAAGAACACTAATCGCGTTGGCTCAACAAATTCTTCCAGTGTGTCGATATCTGTAAGAATGAATTTTCAGATGCGCAGTTCCAACGTGGCTGCTTTCGAAATACATGCCCAGTCAATTTTTTGTACTAGGATAAAGGCCTTTTCTTTCTATACATCACGAATCCCAAGTGCAGGTCTGAAGGCGGGGTTCATAACATACCGGGTGCTCTCTCGGCCCCGAGCCGCACGAATTTGAAGCACCTTCAAGTCATAGTTGACGTTAAAGATGTAATGCACCTCATCGGTCGCTGTCTTTACACCAAGAATCCCATAATAGAGCAAAAAATTAATCACATGATCTATTTCGCCGTTGTCGATCCCTGCATCTTGGACAAGTTCCTGCAATTGCCCTGGAGTTAATTCATGATGTGAATCGATAAAATGGTAAAGCAAGTCTTTCGCCGCAGGAAATACATCGGTAAGCTCATGATCAAGTTCAACCAATAGATCCTGTGAATAAGCACGAATTCCTTTCTCAAGGTCACACTCGTCAATTTTTTGGTGATTTAGATTGGCGGCAAATCCTTTTGCATGCGAAAACATCTTGATTACATTTCGAGGGCGCATTAACGCACGCTCTATAATATACGAGGAAGTTTCTTCGCCCTTGTAATGTGAGACGCATAGACGGGGCCAAATTTGCTCAAAAGTCAGATCATGTGATTCAACACCAAGACCAGCTACAAGGCGTAAGCGCAACAGCTCACGTAGCATGTCGGGGTCAGTCCAATCCAACGTTACACGCATCTCCTTGCCGTAATCCGCACTCTGTCGCATAAGATGCTCATAGACGTCGTTTCGAATGAATACGATGCAATGGACGGTATGTCCATCCTTTCTCATGTCTCGTTCGACTTTCCGCCCCGCGTCGATCAGGCACCTGAGTACCATCGCATCTACAACATCTACCCCCTGCGTACTCCAGCCTTTGTCAAGATTATCAAAGAGAACCCAAACGCTACCTTTTTGTTCCAGATATTTTGAAACATGATTGCGAAGCGATCTTACATCGTGTGAATAGACGAGATGGGTAACTTGGTCGGTAGTTAGTTTCGTTGAATCTGCATGCCCAAAGCGATGAGCATAATCTTGAGCAATCCTTTGCGAGAGTGAAAGAAGCCGTTCAGAAAAATCGCCTTCAGCGGAGAAATCCTTAACTCGATAAGCTTTATCTAGTTCAATGTAAAGATCTCTGATCTCGTGGTTAAATTTGTGTGGCTTCTTGTCTTTTTCTAGGAGCTTATATGTGATTTCAAGAAGGATCAGGTATTCCCAGAAAGCTGTAACTAAATGATGACTGGCACCTTGGGTGAGATGTGCCAAAATATCCTCTTTGAGTTTCAATAATTGGTAACCCTCTGGTTTCAAGTCAACAACAACATTCCTTTTGTCTGATCGGGTTTTATCCCTGAGTTGCAGAAACAATGCGGTTTTGCCGGCACCTTTTCTTCCTACGACAAGATTTACCTCGCCACGTAATGTTCGACTGTATTGGTTTGTATTAAGAAAATAACTCGCCAGTGTTGTCATCTCATTTTCCGCCGTAGGATCTCCTATTTGGAGAGATTGCAGTGGCGTTAGATTACGTAATGGCGTCGGATTCGCTAGTTGAAGATGTTCAGTTATTTCAAGCGAAAAATTGGCAATGTGCTCGATAATATCTTCATGTCGGCCATAGGCTTTTACCGTGTCACGAATATCTAGTGGCACTTGAGCAGAAGAGTGAGCCAATATAAGAGTCGGTTTGCCCATTCCGTGCGCAAGTCCTGCAACAAATAGTGCACGTGTGTCATGGATAAAGCTTTGTTCTTGATCGCCATCTAGAATAGATACCATAACCCCGGCAGAACTTGCTACCTGCCTAATCGCATCTACTGCCGAAAGTCGTGCATCTTCAACAGGGTTGAAACTTCGATATCTATACCTTGCCTTCTTTAGCCGAGAGGTCATCACTGTCGCAATTCCCCCTTTCACAGGCGGCTCGACGATATAAACTGGGGCAAGCCGGTCCATTTGAGATGGCAACGAAATTGGCGATGGATCAATATATGCGGTAAGCGTATTGGAAAGGCCGTCATCATCATTGTAGGTTTCATAACCTAGCGTATCGAAAATGCCAACTTCTCTGGCTATTTTCAGATCTCCTTCCGTATTGGCATGCCGTACAAGAATGCATCGGCGACTGTGTCCGATAGCAAAACCAATTTCGTAGACGACATTGGGATTTAGGTATGTGATGTCAGCAACAATAAATTTTGATACTTCAATGCCGTCCAGAATCGGAGAAATAATGGGGGTGCCAGCAATATCGTTGAACTCCCATGGTTCATACCGTCTAGTGGTTAGTTTACGGTTGGCCTTTGCGACGCCTTGAGCGATCAGTCTCGCCAAACTGGCATCACGTGAAGGGTAAGCAACAAATACATGCTCAAGACATTCCTGGTGGGGCTGCATATTTTTCCTATGCAAATTAGGTTAGTGTCGTTAATTCTAATCTGTAAGAAGTCATGTAGATCCGAAAATTATTGGCGCATGCCTCCCACGCACCACAACTACCTTGTGGTATCCGAACCGGGGGGTGGCTAGCGTGTTGCTAGCCCACCAGTTTTGAAAATTCGTGGGCACCTACCGCCTGGAAACCGTTGACTACCAAAGGTCTCGGGCTGTGAGCATATTCCTAATATATGGTTTGAAAACCAACGACAAGTTGGACGCAAAAAAGACCCCCAGCCCGCAGGAGTCCAAGGGCCTTCAAGAGCCTAGGCCGAACACTTTCGCTGCCAGCCAGATCCACAGCAAAGCTACGGCAATGACCAATAACGGCACGCCAAAGCCAAACACGATGAACAACAGGAAACTCATGTCGGCTCTCCCGTCTGCCGGGTAGCTTTTGCTGCCAATTTCTCAGCCAGGCTCAGCGTAGTTTTTCCAGTAGCAGTCTCGGCTTGAGCGTTGTTTTTCCCAGCTGTGTCATTGCCCTCCCCAGATTCGGGGAAGAACTCCTCAACGACACTTTCAGCCTCATCCTCGGAGTCCTCAAAGGCGCCATTGTTGAAGCCAAGTTGAGCAGCGCCATCAAGGGCTTCCTGGTCAAAGCCTGCTGACTGCCTTTCCTCTTCCAGTCGCCGAGCTTCAGCCAGGGCTTCCTCCAGACTGATGCCGGTCCGTACCGTGATATCCACAAAGTAGATTGGTGTGCCGTGGCTTTGCCTTGTGGATTTCCCTCTCAGTTTCAGTTCCAGCGGAAGACATGCCAGGCGGTTCCCGGAAATGGCCTTGAAGTATTGCAGCCTTGCAGCCAGTGTCCGGATGCTGTTGAACCCAGTCGTGCGGAAGATGAAGCTGCCCAAGGGGTCGTCATCTCCAATGGCCACGTTGAGTCTTCCGTAGGGTTTGCAGGCGCCACCCTTGGCCAGGACACAGCCATCAGGTGAAGGACATGGCAGGGACTTGATTCCACCCTCCGATTGCCGCTTGCAGGTTTCCCCATTCCCAACACAGAGCGGTCGGCCAGTGTTGCGGTCGAACAGGCTGTACTCAGCTCTGAAGTTCAGATCAGGTTCGTTGAACAGCAGGCGGATTGGAATACTGCGAATCTTCCCGCCCTGTGCCTTACGAATACCTTCGTCGAAGGGATGAGGCAACCAACCTTCCTTACTCTGCAACTGAGTCGTGATCGTAAACTGGTCGTCCTTCTCCGGAAGCCGTTTGCCATTCTTCTCGATGACCTTGCCGATGGAAATCCGCCCGAGTACCGGCGGGGTTATAGCCAAGCCTTTCAGCATGGTTTTGCTCCTTCATTTTTGCGTGAATGAGCCTGCCACTGACTCCACCAAGGCAGGCATAACGCCCCGGTGGTTGGGGTATGAGAACAACTAGGTTAGGCAATCAGGAAACGACGACTGCCTGGTTTGGTGATGCTGTAGCGTTGCGCCAGGTCCGGTTGTTCCTTGAGCAGCTTTGCCACATCGAGGCCGATGCTGTCCTTGGCTTTCTTCCAGGTCACAGTTCCGGTCTCGAAGATGGCCTTGCTGGCATCGCCAATTGCTTGCTGCAGGCTTTGCTTTAACTGCGCTTCCAGCTTTTCGTAGTCGGCGATGCTGTGCCGGACGCTTACCAGATCTGCAAAGGCTGCCGACAGCTTGCGATCCTGGGTGAAGTCCACTGTCTGCCCTTGGTCTTCCGGGTAGAGGCAGCGCAAGGCCAATTCGGCGGATTCCGAGCCATCGGCTGGCGGTGGCGTGTCAGTTTCCACGTAGTCCCAGAATTGTTTCTCCAGTTGCACCAGTCGGGCGATCAGAGCTTCGTCCCGGCCAATGCGGTGTATCTCCAGATGCTGGCCACCGAGCAACACGGCAACATCTGCTGCTGCTTTTCCGGTGACGGCGAGCTGGTGCTGCACTTGCAACTGCACGTACTCGGGAACGCCTTCCTTCCACAGGCGTGCCCCGTTAATGCCGGCCGTTTTGCACTCCAGAATCTGGACATCGCAGGCGCCGGTGACCTCACGGTCAATATTGGCCAGCATCCAGGTCTTGTCCGGATCGGGGTGTTGAAGGACTGCATTGATCCTGCGGACTCGGTTGCCGGTGCGCTTGGTGTAGTGGGCGGCCACAATGGGTTCGAGGAGATTGCCCCAATACATCGGGGATTCCTCGTCATGCGGATCGGTCTTGGGCAGGTTGCCGTCACGACCGGTTTTTTCCAGCCAGAGTTCGAGTTGGGATTTGTAGGGATTGAGGCCCACTGCGGCGGCAGCATCCGAGCTACCTATGCCCTGCTTCCGGACGGCCAGCCAGTCTTCGCGGGGAAGTGCCTTGGTGGTGACGAGACGCAGGGCGGGTTTGGCTTTCTCCCGAGGGGTGCGTAAAGCGGGATGGTTCATGTTGACTCCTTGAAATGGAAACGCCCGGCCAGACGAATCTGAACCGGGCGTGAGGTGGAAGGCAGGAGATTGGTCAGGCCGCCAGTTTCATCGCTTCTTGATAGGCCTTGCCTTTGATGCTTGCACCTTGACCGAACCAGGCTGAGTCCAGCCTGTAGTCCTGGCTGCGTGCCCGGCGTTCGTGGTCGACAAACTGTGTGACCGCATTGAGCAAGCCCCAGGCAGTGCCATTGGCCGATGACAGATCAGCGCCCATGCCACCACCCGAGTACAGGGCATAGACGTTCTGCAGTGCTTTCTGATTGGGCTGGTCGGCCAACGGCAACTCGGGGTCACCGAGGACATTGACGATCAGGTTCATCGCTTCGAACTTGTGGATTGGTCGGTCAGCCAATCGCCGCATGTTGCCGACAAAGCGTTCCCAACTGCTCAGACCGATGCCGAGTTCCTGCTTCACGAGTTGCGGATCAAACTTTCGGCTGTGCGGCACCTTGACGGCACCAGAGGAATCGCCGACCGCCATCTGCAAGGTGTTGTTGCAGACCACCCGGATCGAAGTGAACTGAGCCGTCGTGCACAGAGTGCCGTCACAACTAGTCGCCAGCAGCAGATACGCACCAACCTTGTCCCCGCCACGCAAAACAGTTTCCTGACCGGTCTTGGCCAAGGCCCAGAGCTTCCGGCCTTCCTTGAGAACGCCCGCCGTTTCCAGTTCGAAACCACCGGCTTCGGTCAGATCACGATAGAACTCCAGGACTTCATGTGGCTGGACAACTTGGTAGCGTTTCGACACCACTGAGAGCGGCGCGTGGGTATCGGAACGAAACAGGACTTTGTTGTCGGTGTGGGCCTTGACGTGCAGATCACCATCATCAGAGATATTGAAGAGGACCGGCGTTTCGTTGATCTGCCAGTCCATACCGGCCTGTTGCTGCCAGACTTCAATCGGCTGGTTGGCAGGTAATTTTTTGCCCAAGCCGTGCCACGGTTCAGCGTTGGCGTAGGCCATGGTTTGTACAAGATGAGCCATGAATAACTCCTTGAAAGACGAAAACAGCCCATCCCCTCGGCAGTGAAGCTGCAAGGTATAGGCGAGGTTTGAATTGGGATTGGAGTGACCAGCCGGTGCTGGTCTAGGGTGGGGCTAGGTGTGGCTTGGGTAAGGCTCCGGCTTACTGGTTGAAGCCGTAGTCATCGTTGCGAAGCATGCCTTTCAGATATTCGATGACGGCACTGATAGCTTCCAAGACGACAACCAGAACTAGGTTGAGCAGGGGTTTAGCAAACATGACCGGGACTCCTTCAGGGTTAAGAACGGGGTTGGAGGGATTCATCTCCAGAATTCTTATACCAACGTGGAGGGAGAAAATTGACTGGTGCTAGGTCATCTATGACTTTCGTCTAGTTGCTTGTCCTAACCCGGTGGGCTAGCCTTGCTACTGCTTAGGCGGAGTGATCCACATTTCCCGATCAAGGGTGATTTGCTCAATGAGTTCGGCAATCAAACCTTGTTGGTGTTCTGAAAGCAATCGGTAGCGGTTCAGCAGTTGCAGTTCAGTTGCTGTCGGTGCGTCTTGTTTTGTCGCAGCTCTGTTGGAAGATGACCCTCGTTGAGCGGGGCGTGATTCAGGAATGCCATAGCGTAGCCACTGAACCGAGACGCCAAGCATGTTTGCCAGAGTGTCAATTTTGTCCGGCGAGGGTTTGTTGTCACCCGCCAGCCATTTTTGGGCGGCTTGGTTTGTTATCTGGCTGCCGGGATGCTGGAGATTGAATTGCAGTGCCAGTTCAGATGGAGTTTCTATCCTCTTCGGACTGCGTTTCAGCGCCTGCTTTAGTCGGTCTGCGAAGGCCAGATTGTCTTGGGTGCGTGCCATGTCGAAAGTTTGGGATATCGGCAGGGCGGGGTGACAAGCAATAGGTTGTTGTTGAATAGTCGTGTCTATATGATGCAAAGCGGATTGTTAACGAATCGATCAACGAAGAACCGGGGATAACCATGGAAAAAGATAAATTGGATTTTGCGAAGGATTACTCGGAAACGGGGTTCTGGGACAAGGTTAGGGATGCCGCAAAGACTGCCGGTAAGGAAGTCATTGGCAAGGGGCTTCAGTGCTACTACACCATTCAGAAGCCGGAGACGCCCGCTTGGGCGAAGGGAACCTTAATCGCTGCTCTGGGCTATTTCATCTCCCCCATCGATGCGATTCCTGATTTCACCCCAATGATCGGCTATGCGGATGACTTAGGTGTTCTAACCATTGCCCTTGCAACTGTGGCGACGCACATTACTGACGACGTAAAAGCCAAGGCTGAGGCTAAATTGATCGACTGGTTTGGGGCCTGAGAGAGGAATTGTAATGTCGTCTGAAACGCTAACTGTCATTCGGTGGGCCCACCGGAACGCTGATTCAAATGAAGTGGTAAAACTGTTTTGGGAAAAATTATGTGATGCAGTAAATCAAAAATCCAATGCAACTGCCGACAAGATTTATGCTGAATTGCGGCTGTATGGCAGTAATTCACTTCGACAATTTGATCGGCCGGAAGGGGTTACGTACCACGAAGTGGCGAAGGACGTTGCTGACAAACTCGCCCCATTGCTTAAGAGTTCGCCTTACGGCTACGAGACTATTGAGGCGTGCGAACGCTATGTCCTCGAAAAAATGGATATTAGAGCAAGTGAAATTGAAAAAATTTGTGCGGGAATAGGTTCTGAGGGAGAGATTGTTGCCAGCAAGGAGGTTGCTGGGAAAGGGGTGGTCATAGGTGTAGCGATGGCAATAGCAATATCCGTTGCAGAAATGATTGCTTTGCGGATTGCGAGCGCCCTAGCAGGGGCAGCTGTTGGAGGGGTGCTGGCAGTTGTTTTCCTCACCGGCCCTGCATACCGGTGCACGATTCCTGGCGTTGTTTATGTATCCCTTCTTCGGCAAATGTATTCAGCTTCACAAAAAGGATTGTAGAGAATGGCCGCCCTCGCAGAAAGCTATCTCTTAACGATGACAGAAGAGGCCCGGAAGTTAATTGAGGCGGGTGAGGCTCATCGCTTGGGAGGCGTAGTCTATTCAAACGCTGGACGCATCATTGAGCACCTTCATGACGTTGATATCGCCCAAAACTCTGAAATTGCCATCAATGGCTTGGTTGGTGCAGCTGCGGTGCCAATAGCTGTTTTTGGAGCGTCTTTGATTGCAATTAACCATCGTCTTGCCAAGATTGAAGAGAAAATTCAACAGTTGCAGGATCAGATTAAGGAGGTGTTGACCGAACTCCATCTCCTCAACTTCAAAGCCGATGCCCAACTGATCGGGAAACTCAACGGTACGATACATGCGTGCCAAGTTGACCTCTCTGAGCAGAGAAACGATCGCTTACCAGTTTACAGGCAGGCTTTCATCGAGGCGTACAACGTGATGAAGAGTTTCGTGTTTGCCATGGCACGCAAAGCGGATGAATTCAGAACCCACGAGCAAGTATTCGTGGAGTATTCAAGAGCCATGTTCCTTGCAGGTTTGGCCGCTCGTGATGTGAGCTATCGAATGGGCGAGGAGGCGAGCGCAATTGAATTTTCAGAGCGTTTAAGTCGAGATGCCCAAGAGCTAAAGAGCCTTGTGTACGGAATTGTCGATACTGTTCCGGCTCTGCTTTGGCGTCGAGACGAGCATGTCGATGTCGCCATAGAAATTCGAGAGTCCCAAGAAAGGTTGCAGTCGCATGTCGACATGCTCAAGGCGCTGCCTGGCGATGAGCTTCAAGGTTTACTGACACGCCAAGTCAACGTCTAAGTTGGTCTCGATTCAGTAGTGTCTTTCACCCCCGAAACCCTCTTGCGGCAATGGCAAACCCTACGCCACATTCCCCGTCACCCACGCAAGATCACTGCTTGGGAGTTACGCCAGCAACTTGAAAACGAGGGTTTCTCGGTAGGCAAGCGAACCGTAGAAAGAGACCTGCAAGCACTGTCTCGGATTTTCCCGCTAGTTGTCGATGACCGGGAAAAACCATTCGGATGGAGTTGGGACAAAGAAGCTCCATCCTTTGACTTGCCGGGTATCAGTACCAGCGAATCATTAACCCTGCTAATGGCTCGGGAGTATCTGCGCTCAGTCATGCCTAGTTCAGTGCAAAACCAATTGGCACCATATTTTCGTTTGGCAGAACAGAAACTCGACACACTGGCAGGTCATTCGTCTTTGGCCAGTTGGCTAAACAAAGTTCGCATCATCCCGGCAGCCCAGCCTCTGCTTGCGCCGCAGACAAACAGTGACGTTGAGGCCACGTTACAGGAAGCCTTGATGCTGGACCGTCAATGCACCGTCACCTATCACCGTAAGGATGCAGAAAGCCCAGACGAGTATCCGATCAATCCTCTTGCTCTGGTTCAACGAGGATCGTTGATCTATCTGATCTGCACCATCAAGACCTACGCTGACATTCGTATTCTGGTGCTGCATCGTGTTCTATCGGCCACCCTGCTGGGCACTCCAACGGTGCATCTTCCGGGTTTTGATCTTGACGAATATCTAGCCCGTGGCGCATTTGGCTGGGGGGCAGGGCAAATCATTCAATTGAAGGCCTTGTTCACTACCGAAGCTGGCAACCATCTCCACGAGACACCCTTGTCCATTGACCAGGAAATATCGCAAGCATCTGATGGCCGCCTGAGAGTTACTGCTTCCGTGCCGGACAATAAACAACTTCTCTGGTGGTTGCTGGGCTTTGGGGATGGCGTAGAAGTGGAGGCGCCGAAGGAACTGCGAGACACGATAAAGCTCAGTCTCGCCTCGGCAGCCCGGCGCTATCAATGTGAAGGTTGATTTCCTCACCGCCTGAACGTTGCGTCGCAGTCCGTCGCAAGTTCCATTCAAACTCGGTTGCGTGGCATCTGAAAAGCCACTTGATGACTAACCGCAGTTTGAGAGGAAGACTATGCGCAGAATCTGGCCGATAGCCGTTGCAACGTTTATTGCCGTGGGGATGACTACACCGCCAGCCACGGCTGAAGAACCGGACCTGCGACCCTTGAGGCAATATGGCCCCTACAAGGAAGTAGCGCTGGGTGAGCAGTTCCAGTTACCGGATGGGCCTGAAAAGCGACGGCTAAATGCCCGATGCGAACAGTTGCTGGGCTCAACATCCTTCAATCTGTACCAGTTCCAAATAGCCGGAAAAAAAGTCATCTTGATCGCTGATTGGTCTGGGGACGGGCAGAATTTCCATCCCACGGACCACGCAATGGTAAACGTCTATTGCAAACCGCTCGGGAAGCGCCCTGCTACCAACATGGTCAATCAGGAACCCGAGGGCTCGTATCACTTTGCCGCCCCAATCCTTGATGCCAAAGGGGATTTGGCTTATTTCCTGACGGAAGTGAAGTATGGACCAAGCAAATACTGCGCTTTCCTGAGCGAGTGCAAAAAGATGAAGGGCTATACCTACGCCAGGGACTTATACAAGGCAACCGGCAAGGGTTTTGAACTCGTCAGTTCGGCCAAGAAAAACAGCCCGGTCAATGTCGATGTCGACAAGCTTCTTCCGCTGAATCTCAACTGACCGGTGGCTCCGGGGAGATGAAAATGAAAACGTTGCTTGTGGGCGTACTGAGCCTGCAGTTTGTGTCCTGCGTTTACGCTGTGACCAGTGAGGAGATTCAAGCCGGTTACGCCGAGTTGAATCGTGCATGTGGCCAGTTCAAAGGCAGGAGTGTCTCGCATGAGTGCATCGCCGCCGGTCAGCGAGTCCAATCCAACGCTGATCGCCAGGATCGTGAAATTTACAACTCGATGCAGCAGAGAAACGAAGAGCGTCGCAGAATCCAACAGGAAGAGCTATGGCGGGAACAGGTGCGCCGGGGCTATAGGTAACGCGTCCATGACCTTCATACTGGGAATCCTAGTACTCCTTGTCGTCGGCTTCGTTGTCGCAGCCGTCGTCATCAGCGCCAAGTTGTTGGCTCTGGCTTTGGCGATTGCCTTGCTTGCCTTAGCGGCACTCTCGGCGTGTGTCAGTTACCTTTTGGGGTGGAACGATCCACAAATCGTCTTCTTGTTGGTGCTGATGCCTGGGGCAGTAATTGCCTTCGGTGTTTATGGCTACCGGGAGCAGCAACGGGAAGAGAAGGAAGAGGCAGAGCGCAAAGCCAGCAAGGAGGCAGAACGCCGGCGAAGACAATCCGAGTTGGCCAAGCCGAAAAGTACTGCCGAGGTGTGGTTGAGAGGGTTGTTCGATTGATTTTTGGCGAGTGATTTGCAAAAATTTTTGAATTCGGTGGCAATGTAGATTGCCTACAATTAATTGTTTAATTTCAGTATGTTGCGTGTAGTTCGAGCTAAAATAAGTACATGGAAATAGCAATGAAAGTACAGAAAATTGCTAATAAACATTAGGAGACAATTCCATGTATCACCACTTTGAAAACTACGTAAAAGTTGCTGTAGATCGTGCAGGCGGCGTGACTAAGGCATCAAATGTCCTTGGGGTTGCTAACCAGACGATCTCCACTTGGATCAAGAAGCGGCGAGTGAGCAATATCGTCTATGCGTCTAAGTTGGCCGAGTTGTCTGGGCTGGAAATTCAGCAGCTGAGGAGCACTAGATGAGCCCCAAAGCCAAAGTGCCCGTGCGGGACAAGAGTGTTTACACCACCAACTGCCATGAGAAGCTGAATGTTCAGCAGATCAGTGCCGAAGTAGCCAAGATGGCCAGGTCATTTGGAATGGCGGGGTCTTCTGTATCGTTTGATCTTTACAAGATGAACATTGCCTATCTTCTTCATCCGGAGAAAAGGGCCGAAATCAACAAGATCATTGGTGTTTACGGCGAGGTTAACTTCAGACCAAAGCGCCGTAAAAAACGGGAGGCGGAAGACGACTTGCACGTTTGATATGGCATTTATTGACTGCTCAATCTCAAACGGCTGTACAAAACTCGCTCTTCAAGCCGGGGGTGGCCAATCTTGCGGCTGAGTTATTTATAGAGACTTTCCGTGGAGGCGGCGGGGGGGTCATCCACCTCAACCTCAGTCAACGGCCGCAATCCAGCCGCCTGAAGCATTGCCACGGTTGCTGTATTGACGGATTCTCGGACGGGGTCAAGGTCCAGTCGGGCGTAGATAGCGGTCGTCTGTTGGCTCTTATGATTCAAGCTTTTTCCAATGATCGCAAGGGAAGCACCAGTTTTCGCCTGGAAGCTGCCAAAGGTTCGGCGTAGGTCATGAATACGGAGGTCATCAAAACTAGCACCCGCTATCGAGATTCGTTCCTTATCGGCAATTTCGGTAATTTTGGCCAATGCAACGGCGGGTTTTGTAATGCTCAGCCTCCGGATTTGCTCGACGGTTTCGCTATACCGTCCCGCTTCTCGGATTCGTTGCTCAATTGCAATAACTGCTGCTCGGTGCCGAATACGTTCCGCACCTTTGCGTGGTTCAACCAGATGACCGGTCTCACCCCCTCCCGGAAATACAAATTCGGAGGTCCCGAAAGCTTCCTTTCGTCCAGCCAGTATTTCCACTACCTCCGCCGAAAGCGGGATATTTTGAGGGATACCGTTCTTTGTATCCGATACTCGCCATATCTTGTCGGTGAAACTTACATCACGCCACATCATCACCAGAACATTCGCTCGTCTAGCACCGGTGAGCAAAGAGATCATGATGTAGTCACGGACTGTGGTGTTGGGCTCATCAAAGAGTGCCTGAAAATATGGCGCCATTTCATCCGTCTGGATGAATCGATCCCGGCTCTTTTCTGGATTCCGGCGAATTCCTTTTGCCGGGTTGTTTTCAGTGATGCTCCACTCTACGCCACGACCAAAGATCGAAGACACTAGCGCCAGTACTCGGTTTGCAACAACTGGATGACCCGAGGCGGTTATCGACGCATGGAGTCCCCCAATCATCTGTCGGGTAATCGAAGATATTTTTTTGTTCCCCAGCGGCCTCTCAAGATATTGCCTGTAGCGCTGCTCATCTTCACTGGCTGTTTTCTTGTGAACCCTGGCGTGGCGCTGCAGGTACTCTTGAAAAAGTTCGCCAAAAACCATCTCGTCCCGAAGAGCACGTTTTGACGCGGCGGGGTTTGCTCCCGAAGCAATTGCAGCCAGAATCTGAGCTGCATCCCTCCTTGCATTCTCTACTGTTAGGTCAGGGAATCGTCCCAGCGTAACTCGTGCAGGATCACCTCCCTTCACGCGCTTGAAGACACTAAATGTGCGGACGCCCGTCGCCGCCACACGAAGATGCAACCCTGGAACTTTAGTGTCTTGATACTCCACCCTGCCGGACTGCGGCAGGGGCAATGCTTCGATCGCTGCTTTGCTGAAGCGAATACATTTTTCGTCTGCTGCCATCTTGTCTCTCCCGAGTTCGCACCGAAACGATAGCACAACTGGGGTTACGCCGGGGTTACACTTCAGGTCGATTTTGATCAAATTCCATCAATACGGAAAACCGTTAAAATCACCAATTGGCAATGGTTTACAGCTTATAGTCCGCTTTGGTAAACATTGATAAAAATAGGAAATGAGGATTGAAAATCCGCGTGTCCGTGGTTCGATTCCGCGATTGCCACCAAGAAATTAAAGCGAAAGCCCGGTCCCTGTGACCGGGCTTTCGCTTTTTCGGCCCAGCGTAAGGCGGGGTGTGTCCGAGCAGACGGACTGCCCGGGTCTATCCCTTTGCGAAGCGGCCAAAAATGTAACGCCGATATCCATGCGTAATTGCTGTTTGAATGGTGTTGCCACCCAGGCCTGAGTCCTGCGCGAATCGTTGAAACATTGCGACTCAATTTACACGTGTCTCAAAAATACTACAGGCCGATCTCGTGTATTATGTTTTTTAGTTTTATCAATTGGTTGCGATGTAATATTAACAACGTTATTTAAGTTTGGAGGATGGGGGAATGCGAGTTGATCAGCAATTGCACATTCCATTTCGGAAAAATGTCCTGGTCGCGGCCCTGGCGATAGTCTGCAGCGCGGCATCACAAGCGGCGGAGATCTCGCCGGCTCAGGCAAAGGCGCTCAAGGCGCAACTCAGCGAGCAGGCCAAGCGCATGGAAACGTTGCGCAAGCAACTGGCGGAAGCGGACGCCAAACTGGCGAAAATGCAGAAGCAGCTTGGTGTTGAAAGTGCGGCGACGCCCGTTGCAGTGGCCGCCGCGCCGGTAAAGAGCCAGGAGGCTCAGCCTTCGCAACCGGAGCATGGGATGGCGAAAGTGGCTCAGGCGGCGCCGGCGCAGAAGAGTGGCGCCGCCCAGGAATCGACGCCGGTCGGAGCGGCACCGGAGCAACGGGTACAACAGGTGGCTCAAATCTTCGAGCAGCCGGGCGTGCTTACGCCCGCGGGGCACTTCTCCTTCGAGACCGGGATGCAGTACTCGTACTCTTCGAGCAATCGGGTATCACTCGTTGGCTATACCATCATTCCGGCGATCACGATCGGCTTGATCGACGTGCGCGAAGTCCGGCGCAATACCTTCACCGCCAACGTGACCGGTCGCTGGGGCGTGACCAATCGCATGGAACTCGAAGCGAAGGTGCCCTATGTTTATCGTTCGGACGATCAACTGACTCGTCCGCTCAATCTTGGCGCAGGCCGCGACGAACTCTTCAACAGCACCGGTCAGGGGATTGGCGACGTCGAGGCCACTGCACGTTATCAGTTCAATGACACGACGGTCGATAAGCCCGTCTATATCGGTAGTCTCCGCTTCAAGAGCCGTACCGGCAAGGATCCGTTCGAGGTGTTGACCGACACCACCCAGGCGCCCGAACTGATCACCAACCGGGTCGAAACGGAACTGCCGACGGGCTCGGGTTTCTACACGTTGCAACCAGGCCTGACCGTGCTTTATCCGACCGATCCGGCGGTCTTCTTTGGTGGCCTGAACTATCAGTACAACATGAAGCGCTCCGGGGTGACGATGAATACCACTCAGGGCGAGGTGAATTTGGGTGAGGTCGATCCGGGCGACGTCATCGGATTCAATTTTGGTATGGGATTGGCGCTCAATGAACGCTCATCGTTCAGCCTGGGCTACGATGGCGCTTCGATGGGCAAGACCAAGATCAACGGCCAGGATGCCATCAATACCTCGCGCATCCAGTTGGGTACCTTGCTTCTCGGCTATTCCCAGCGCCTGACCAATGCGACCTCGCTTGGCCTCACGGTCGGCGTCGGTGTCACGCGCGACACGCCGGATGTAACGCTTGGCTTGCGTCTGCCGGTGTCGTTCTAACCCTGGGCGTTCGAATCTGGAAAGTGGAAATGGGCCGCAAGGCCCATTTTCGTTTCAATCCCGGCGAAAGCGCGATGTAGGCGTTTCAGCGGCGCAAGGAGCTGATAATGCCAGTCTGGATGGTGTTGTGGACCGACATGGCGCGCATCGTCTGCAGACTGTTTACAGTTGCGTTGATGGTCGTGACATTCTGGATCTTCTGGTCGTTCAGGGTGTTCTGAATGATGGTTCCCGCCATGTTCGGATTGATCTGGGCGCTTACGTTGTTGCCGGTGCCGTTCTGAACGATGGCAAGCCCGCCGGTGGAGGCTGCGGGTATCGTGCTTGGCGCGCTGGCGCCACCCGAGGTCGCCTGGAGATCCTTGGGAACGAGTACGGTTGAGGCAACCAGATTTCCGTTGATGAATACCGCCCGCTCGATTCCGATCGAGAACTTCAGTCCGCTTCCCTCAATTTCAAAGCCACCACGGATTTGATCCAGCGCTTCCGAATCCACTGCCGCCAATTGCTGCCCCAGCGGATGCTGCCGATCTGCCGCTGCTTGCCGGATTGAGGATCTTTTTGCGCCGGCCTGCTGGTCGCCAGGTAAAGTCGCCAAAACAGAAGCCTCGGACGGGGCGGCGGCAACGTCGATCGTGTCTGGCTCTGCATCGCCAATTGCAGCCATCGGATGAGGCAGTCCCGAACATTCGGCTGGCAAATGGTCATCCAGGGGCCAGTCGGCCAGTGCGAGCAATTCTGGCGCCACGGTAAGCGCGCGGCGTTTGGCTGCTTCACAGCTCAACCCACTCCGCTCGGCAAGCGCCATGTTCGGCAAGCCGGCGCTACCGAATTCCGTTTGTGCTCCCTCGCCATCAGCATTCGCCTTGTGGACGACATGCCCGAACAGCAGCGTTTCCAGGGAGCTCGCAAAAAACTGGACGGACACTCCAACCGCGCATGCGATTAGGATTTTCGAGGGCTTCAGGCGGAGAGTCATCTCGGTTCTCCGTCAGAAGTCAGCCGGTCCCCGCTTGGGCAGCGAGTAATCGACAGTGCCGCGATGGTGGCCCGCAGCGATGGGGCTCATGGGGGCAGTCTTCCAATCGTAATCCGTGTTGAACCTGGCAATTTCCAGTTTGTTCTTGATCACGAACAGAATGTTGTTGGCCCAGATTTCGGTGAACTTGCTCTTGGGAATGACACGAGTGCCAGACGATGGATCGCCAATCAGAACCCGACCGTCGCGCAATCCCTTCACGACGACGAAATGATGGTAACCCTGCTCCTTGATCAGGACGATGGCTGGCACGCCGGCAACCGACAATTTATCGAGCTCGGCGACATATCCGTCCGAGTCGAAACCGCGACTCGCAAGGAAATTCTTGATGTCCAGTAACGAGAAACCTTCCTTCCTGATCTTTGCCTGATCCCCCTGCTGGAACATTTCGCGGAACACCTCCTGTTCGCTGACCGGGAAGTTGTAATGGTGGGTCAGCAAGGTGGACAGCGCAGCGGAGCCACAACTGAAATCGTATTGTTGATGGATTGTTTTCTGGAAACGCTGTTCCTTCATGCTGACGACGGGAACAGAAAATGCGCCACCGGACTGAACGGGAATCTCTGCCCGCCCCCCGGGGCTGGCCAGCGCATTCAACGCTCCAACCAGGAGCGGAAGCAAGCAGAGGGTCCGAACAGTACCGGTGGACATCATTGCACTTGCAAGTTGATGATGGTCGCGTTTTGTATCAAGACGTTGTTGCCGGAGTTTTGAAGCACCGTGGAAAAACCGCTGGCGCCGGCGAACGAACCTTCCCCGACCCAGTTGCTGCCTGTAGTCAGGTTGTTGGCCTGGTTGCCGATCACGGCGCCATTGCTCTTGAGGTCATTGAGGGTGACTTCGGCTCCCCCCCGGGAAAATGCCAAATCTTGGGCGTCGACCGCAACAGTGCCAAACATGCTACTTGCGCCGACATCGACCTTGGCCACCGGGTCCACTGCTTCGGCGGTTGCCTGAAGAGGTAGAAAAGCGCTGCCAATCAACGTCGTGACGACGAACCAATGGGAATGCGCAATTGCTTTCACGACACTTCCCCTTTCCTGAAGTAGGGTAACGGTCCTGAGGCTGGACAGCCCCAGGACCGACTACGACTTACTTGCCGACGTTCAGGTTGGCCTGCACGTTGACCGCTTGCTGAACCAGCGCATTCATGCCGCTGTTCTGGGCTGCCACCATGATCCCGGCGGCGGACTGGCCAACGTTGGTCATGCTGTTGGACATGTCGAAGGTACCCGCGTTGAGCGCGATCGAGCCGCCGTTGCCACCGGTGCCACCGGTGCCGCCATTGCCGACGCCACCGGTACCGGCACCACCGGCACCACCGGCACCACCGTCGCCGCCGTCACCGCCAGCGGCAGCACCGTTTCCGCCATTGCCGGCGTTCCCGGTGCTGGCGCTACCGTTCGTGGCGACAGTCGAAGCGCTGCCGTTGGTCGCGGATCCATTGTTGCCGCCAGCGCCGCCAGTGTTGGTAGCGGTACCGCTGCTACCACCACTCGCCGATGCCGTGCCGGAGTACGAGGTACCCGAACCGCTGCCAGCCCCGCCGGTGCCGTTCACGCCGCCGCCCGTACCCGCACCAGCCGCCGCACTAGCCGAGGTGTTGCCGGTAGCACCGCCCGTGGCACCCGAATTGGCACTCCCTGCGCCGCCGTTATTGTTTGCGGTCTGGTTGCCGCCAAACAGGCCCGCGGCTTTGTCCTGCTCGGAACCAGCGATACCACCGAGCCCGGCGCCGAGCGAACCGGCCGAACCACCCTTGGTTGCATCGATCGCGCCGGCGGAGCCGCCAACGCCGGCGCTGCCGCCGAGGGTGCTGCCGCCGAGGCCGGCGCCCAACTGACCGCTGTCGCCGCTCTTGGCCTTGTTGGCGTTGAGACTGGCACTGATCGCTCCCAGAGCTGCTCCGCCATTGCCTGCGCTACCGTTCGTGGCGCTGCCATTGCTGGCCCGCCCCGCCGTGGCGCCACCATTCGATGCGTTGGTGCTGCCGCCCGAGGCGCCGCCAGCCGCGGCTGCTGCACCACCGGCACCGGCACCACCCGCGGCGCCGACTGCACCGTTACCCGTGCCACCGGAACCGCCGTAGCCGCCTTTGCCGGTTCCGCCGTTGGTGTCGCCGAAATTCTTGACGGTATTTCCGATGTCATGAACACGGTTGCCGGAGACGTTGCCGTTCAGTTCGATCTTGGCGATCGCCTTGCTTGTGTTGAAGGCGTTGGAGAAGTTGGATGTTGCCGACGCGCCGTTATTGGCGGCGGTGCTACCCAACCCAAGTGCCGCGGCATCGCCCTTGTTGTTGAAGTTACCGGACTTGGTGCTGTTGTCGCTGTTGTTGCTGTTGTCGCTGTTGTTGCTGTTGTCGGTAATGGTGACATTCGGATCAGATTGGCCGCCATTGTGATGCTGTTGTTGTTCCGCCCATGCAGGAGTTGCACTGTAGGCCAACGCCAGAGCCACTGCCAAAAGAGTCTTGTTCATGGTGAATCCTCCAATCAAGATTATTCGAAGTGGCCATAGCGCCAAGCTACGCCCTCCGCTTTCATCTAAAGCAACCCCTATGCCATTGTCCAGTTTTAATATTATTTCATTGATTTTATTGTATAAATTTTTTCAGAAAAATGATCGCTGGGTCGCTCCAGGGTGTATGTGTAACTAATGTGAAACACCTGTTTGACGACAGCCGCAGGCCTGGCTCGGCATTGGCCCCGCCAGGGTGCTGTTCGTCATGAATCAAAAGGAATATTTTGCTGCTGGTGCCTGTATCAAAATTGATACAACGTCTGTCGCGGTAGGGGCAGTGGGGGGGAAGACAGGTGCAACAGACACGGGGGGAAAGTCCGTCACACGTCTCGCCAAAATCATCCAAGGCAAGGGGGGCGACAAGATTCCCTGATAACCGTTGGGGGTGAATCGGCCGAATGGCGCTTGCCAGTTGCCAGGGCAAGGCGGGCGCTGCTTGCCCGGTCCCGAAGCCCGGAGTTTACAACTCGATGTTCAGCTTGCTGATTGCCCGGTACAGGGTGACGCGGGAGACACCAAGTTGGCGTGCCGTCTTGGTCACGTTGTTGCCATTGGCGCGCAGGCTTGTTTCGACGATGTCCCGTTCGAACGAGGCGCGCGCCTTTTCAAGGGTCACGGTCTGCGGTTCCAGGGCGAAGGTTTCAAAGCCAAGATCGCTCGCGCTGAGCAGCTTGCCGTCACTCATGATGACGCCACGATGAACCCGGTTGATGAGCTCGCGAACATTGCCCGGCCAGTGGTAGGCGGTCATCGCTCTTATGGCGTCGCTGCTGAACCCGAGCGCCCGGCATTTTCGGGTGGCCGAGGTGAAGTTCTTGAGGACGGTTTCCGCCAACAGGCAGATGTCGCCACCCCGTTCCCGGAGCGGGGGCAGTTGCAGCTGGATGACATTCAGACGGTAATAGAGGTCTTCGCGGAAGCTCTTGGCCCGGATGGCTTCCTGCAAGTCGACGTGCGTTGCGGCCACGAGCCTGAAATCGATTGGAATCGACTGGGTCGCACCGAGGCGCGTGATCTTGTGTTCCTGGAGAACCCGCAACAGGTTCCCCTGCAGGTCCATCGGCAGGTCGCCGATTTCGTCGAGAAACAGCACCCCACCGTTTGCCGCCTCGATGCTTCCGATCTTGGTTTTGACCGCGCCGGTAAACGCGCCCTGCTCGTGCCCGAACAATTCGGTCTGGATCAGGGTGCTCGGTATGGCGCCACAGTTCACCACGACGAAGGGCTTGTCAGAACGCGCCGAATGGTCGTGAATGGCCCGTGCCACCAATTCCTTGCCCGTACCCGATTCGCCGCAGATCAGAACCGGCAGGTCGGCCGCCAGCACCTTCTCCAGCTGACGAAAGAAACTCGTCATGATCGGGCTGGTGCCACAGATTCCGAAGCGTCCGGACGTGTTGCCGGGGTCGGTCAGGGACAGCCGCAATCTGGCCTTGCCGCAAGCATGACCAATGCTCATCGCCAGCCGTTGGGGTTCGATCGGCAGGGTGTGGTAATCATGAAAGGCATTCAGGATGAATGCCTGAAACTGTTTCGACTCGAACGCCTGGGGGGAAACGATGCCTATCCACTCGGTCATCGGCGTTGCTGCGATCAACTGCTCGATGTCTTCCTGAAACGTCGGGGGGCATGAGTCGAATACAACCAGTCCCACGCTGCAATGGTTCTTTGACAGGACTTTCCTTGCAGCCGCCACGGACTCCACGCAATGGAGCGCCTGGTCGTCAGCGGTGACCTGGGGGAGCGGGCTTCCCAAGTGACCGTGCGGGTCAATCGCCAGCACATGCCGTGTCTTCAATTCTCTGCCTCCACCAAACCCCTCCCACACTTCTTTCCGCTTGCCAGGCGCCTCTACTGGTTACGGATATCTCCAAGGACTCGACGTCCGATAGCGTGGGCTAACTCCAAATATCAATGCGTCATCAGAACAGAAAACAAATGCCTGCGCAATACTCCGTTGGGCATAGCGCGTGGCCAGTGTTCTGCGCTTGCATCGATACATTTTTCACCGTGAACAGTATCATCCGGATTCGCCAAGGGCCGTGTGCAATATTACACACTGCGCGATTTTTCTCATTTGCTTGCGGTTAGCCAATATCGCGGAAAACGGAGGACGGGTGCCATGTTCAGAGGAATACTGATCACCAAGGACGACGCCGGGTACAGGGCGCAACTTCAGGATATCGACGAATCCGTTCTGCCGGATGCCGACGTCACCGTCACCGTCGAATGGTCGACGCTGAACTACAAGGACGGGTTGGCCATTACCGGCAAGTCGCCCGTGGTTCGTCGCTTCCCCATGGTTCCCGGCATCGATCTGGCCGGCACGGTGACCGCGAGCGGCCACCCCGCCTGGAAGCCTGGCGACCGGGTGATCCTCAATGGATGGGGTGTCGGGGAAACCCATTGCGGCGGTCTGGCCGAAGTGGCGCGCGTCAAGGGGGATTGGCTGGTGGCGCTGCCGGCGCAATTCACCGCCCGCCAGGCGATGTCCATCGGCACCGCGGGTTACACGGCGATGCTCTGCGTACTGGCGCTCGAGAGGCACGGCATCAAGCCGGCCGATGGCGAGATCCTGGTGACCGGCGCGAACGGCGGTGTCGGCGGTGTCGCCATCGCCCTCCTTGCGCGCCTCGGCTACACGGTCGTCGCGTCTACCGGGCGGCTTGCCGAAGCGGACTATCTGAAAGGATTGGGCGCCAGTGCGGTGGTCGACCGCAACGAACTCTCGGAGCCGGGCAAACCGCTCGGCAAGGAGCGCTGGGCGGGCGTCGTCGATGCCGTCGGCAGCCATACGCTGGCCAACGCCTGCGCCACGACGAAATACCGCGGTGCGGTCGCCGCCTGCGGGCTGGCGCAGGGAATGGATTTCCCGGCCAGCGTCGCACCGTTCATCCTGCGCGGTGTCACCCTCTACGGGATCGACAGCGTGATGGCGCCGCTCGCCGTCCGCCAGGAAGCCTGGCGCCGCCTGGCAAGCGACCTCGATATCGCGAAACTCGATGCCATCACGAGGGAAATCGGACTCGGGGAGGCGATCGCCGTTGCTTCCGACCTGCTGGCGGGCAAGGTGCGCGGCCGGGTTGTCGTCGATGTGCGGCGTTGAGTATTATATTGGCCGCCAATTTGATCGTCGGGGATTTCTTGTGCTCCGTGAAATTCTTAACTGAACCGTCTTTGTATGCGTAGCACACTGAATCCGCATGGTGTAGATGCCTTGATGGCATGTGTTGGTCGGAGAAGACACAATTGGGGCATGCAATGAAATATTCGAGGAACAGACGGATCGGCGAGGACCGGCGCACGGAGGACAGAGGGCCGCCGGTGGGCTGGAGCGAGCGCCGGCATTCGGTCGAGCGACGCAAGCCGGAGGTGCGCGAGATTACCTTCGCCGAGTGGATCGCCTACATGCGCGAACGGCCGTGCGAGGTCGACTAGGGCGGTATCGGGACGCCCTTTCCGGGCGGTCTCGTTGAACATGGATGCGGGCGATCCCTCTGCCGGAAGCGACAATACGGTGTTTCAGTCGTCGCAGGCAGTACCGCATGGCGAAAATCCTGCAAATTTGCTGGAACGCTGTTTTGCCGGACGCCAGGAGCTGCCGGTCAATTCCTCCCTCCGGTGCGCCGCCGTTGGCTTCTCCCGCTATCGGGGTGACTGGATCGGCGTGCTGATCACGCCCTGGTTCATGGACCTGTTCCTGTTGCCCGGTGGCGGCGAATTGTGGGGCGATATTCCCGGCGGCCAGCACCGGTATGTCGAACTACCCACCGGAACGGTTCCCTTTACCGCTGCCGACGATCCGCAATTCGGGCCTTACCAGCATTCGCCTCTGGTGGCGCCGGTCAGTGCGCTGTCCGACATGGCTACTGCCCTGCAGCTGGCGGCGTCGGTGATGAGCGGCATTCTCGGGCAGGCGGTGCCGCTGCCGGCCGAGGAAGAGCGCGGGATGGTGCGTGAAGTCGCCGCGCCACCGCAGGCTGCTTCCCGCCGCAGCTTCTTCCGGCGGCTGGCCGGCAAGCGCTGACCTTTCCCGGGCTGCGCCGGGGGCGGTGAGTCCTTGCCGGGTCAGCGATTCTCGGCTGGCGGTTGTTGCGCCGGCGCTTCGCTGGCTGGTGCCTGGCCGCTTGCCGGCGGCGTTTCGGTCTGCAATGCCGACGGTGCCGGCTCGCCGAGCAGGGCGGGGTGCACCTTGAGGGGTCCCGACTGGGAAATATGCTTGCTGGCCAGATAGTCCCTGTCGGAAGTGCATCCGGCAAACGGGATGGAAAGCAGGAGGGCAAGGATAGCGGGTGCGCGCATCGTCGTCAGGGGAGCATGGACAAGCCCGAATGATAGCCGCTGGCAATGCCGGCGACCAGCACCGTTCCGCAACTTATACTGTTGAAATGTCCATGTAACTTCGCGAGGTCATCATGCCGGATTTGTTGGAGGGCACGAAGATGGATTTGCTGTTGTGGCGCCATGCCGAGGCCGAGGACGGCGAGGACGATCTGAAGCGGCGCCTGACGGCGCGCGGCGAGAAGCAGGCGCGCTTGATGGCGGCGTGGATACGCGACCATCAGCCCAAGGATTTGCGCATCATCTGCAGTCCGGCGATACGGACCCAGCAGACCGCCGAGGCGCTCAAGCTGCCTTTCGAGACGCAGCGCAAGATCGGGCCGGATGCCTGCGTCTCCGAACTGATCGCCGCTTCCGGTTGGCCGGGGGCGGCCGGCGCGGTGCTGATCGTCGGCCATCAGCCGTCGCTGGGGCGGATGGCATCCCTGCTCCTGGCGGGCCACGAGGCGGAATGGACGATCAAGAAAGGGGCCTTGTGGTGGCTGAGCAACCGGGTCCGCCGCGGCGAGACGCAGACTGTCCTGCGGGCGGTGATTCCGGCGGAACTGCTGGAGTAGACAAGGGCGGCGCTTTGCCGTGAAATACCCTTTTTGCATCGGACGGAGAGGGTGGGGGCGCAATGAGGAATGCTGAGAATACAGTCGCCGGCACGCCGGAAATCGCCAGCCAGCCGAAGAAGCGGGTAAACCGGCAGCGACCGGTGGCCAAGGGCGACGTCGCCCCGTCGCTGACGCCGGCCGGTATCGAGGGTTTTTCCGTGCATGTTGCGGTCGACGCCGCCCAGGAGGCCAAAATGGGCGCGCTGCGCGACGTCATCGCCGGCGTTCCGGTCGAGGAATCGGTCGCCTTGCTGAAGAGCCTGCTCAAGCAGCAGCGCATGGTCATCGGGGATCAGGCGCCCAATCCCGACGACGAGCTGGCGCGGGACTGGCGCGACGGCGGTTATCCGTACAAGAACCTTATGCAGCGCCGCAACTACGAGCGCCAGAAATATCGCCTGCAGGTCGAACTGCTCAAGTTGCAGGCGTGGGTCAAGGAAACCGGGCAGAAGGTGGTCATCCTCTTCGAGGGGCGCGACGCCGCGGGCAAGGGGGGCACCATCAAGCGCTTCATGGAACACCTGAATCCGCGCGGGGCGCGCGTCGTCGCGCTGGAAAAGCCGAGCGAGACCGAGCGCGGCCAATGGTATTTCCAGCGTTACGTCGAGCATCTGCCGACCAACGGCGAGATCGTCCTCTTCGACCGCTCGTGGTACAACCGCGCCGGCGTCGAGCGCGTGATGGGCTTTTGCAGCGATCAGGAATACGCGGAGTTCGTCCGCCAGGCGCCGGAGTTCGAACGCATGCTGGCGCGCAACGGCATCCACCTGATCAAGTTCTGGTTCTCGGTCAGCCGCGACGAGCAGCGCCGCCGTTTCGGCGAGCGCAAGGTGCACCCGCTCAAGCAATGGAAGCTGTCGCCGATCGACATGGCCTCGCTCGACAAGTGGGAGGACTACACCAAGGCCAAGGAAGCGATGTTCTTCTACACGGACACCGCCGACGCGCCGTGGACGGTGATCAAGTCGAACTGCAAGAAGCGCGCGCGGCTCAACGCCATGCGCTACATCCTGCACAAGCTGCCCTACACCAACAAGGATACGGCGCGTATAGGCAACCTCGACCCGCTGATCGTCGGCCGCGCCCATGTCGTTTACGAGCGTGGCGAGCACCAGGGGGTGCCGATTCTCTGATCAGCTGACGACGTAGGCGGCGCCGCCGGTGGCGATGAGCACGCCGGCCTCGTTTTCCAGCGTCATCTGAACCGAGGCGATGCGGCCACCGAGCCGGGTGATCCGGCCGGTGGCCGTGAATTTTTTGCCGATGCCCTGGTGCAGGTAATCGGTGCGCAGATCGATGGTGCCGATCCGCCCGAAGCGGTGGCCGACCTGCTCGGCGGTTTCGCCGTTGAACTTCTCGGCGATGGCCACCGTGACGGCGAGCCCGCCGACGGTATCGAGCACCGTGGCAATCACGCCGCCATGCAGGCGGCCATGCTGGTAGTGACCGATCAGATCGGGGCGCATGGCGAAACTGATCTGTGGGGCGGCCGGGTCGAGCGACTCGACCTTGAAGCCGAGCAGTTCGTTGAAACAGAGCTTGTGTTCGAAAACCTCGCGCAGGACGGCTTCGAGGCGGGCCTGCTCGGTGGCGGAGCGGCGGGGGAGCTGGGGGGTGACAGTCATGGCGTTGAGCGGGAATAAAAAAGGGCGACGGTTCTTCCGTCGCCCAAACCGAACGCCAGTTTAACCCGGCGGGACTTACTTTTTCCGTGGCGGCGGCACATCGGTGCAAGTGCCGTGCGCGACCTCTGCCGCCATGCCGACCGTTTCGCCGAGCGTCGGGTGCGGGTGGATGGTCTTGCCGATATCGACCGCATCGCAGCCCATCTCGATGGCCAGGCAGACTTCGCCGATCATGTCGCCGGCCGACGGGCCGACGATGGCGCCGCCGATGACGCGATGCGTTTCGGCATCGAAGATCAGCTTGGTGAAGCCGTAGTCGGCACCGTTGGCGATGGCGCGGCCGGAAGCGGCCCACGGGAACTTGGCGGTTTCGACCTTGCGCCCTTCCTGCTTGGCCTGCGCCTCGGTGTAGCCGACCCACGCGACTTCCGGATGGGTGTAGGCGACGCCGGGGATCACCGTGGCATCGAAGGCTGCCTTGTGACCGGCGGCGACTTCGGCGGCGACGTGCGCTTCATGCACCGCCTTGTGCGCCAGCATCGGCTGGCCGACGAGGTCGCCGATGGCGAAGATGTGCGGGACGTTGGTCTGCATCTGCGCGTCGACGTTGATGAAGCCGCGGTCGGTCACCGCGACGCCGGCCTTCTCGGCACCGATCTTCTTGCCGTTCGGCGCGCGGCCGGCGGCTTGCAGGATCATGTCGTACTTGACCGGCTCGGTCGGCGCGCCTTCGCCCTCGAAGGTCACGTAAAGGCCGTCTTCCCTGGCGTCGACCGCAACCGTCTTGGTCTTCAGCATGATCTTGTCGAAACGGCTGGCGTTCTGCTTTTCCCAGACCTTGACCGCGTCGCGGTCGGGGCCTTGCATCAGCGCATCCATCATTTCCACGACATCGACACGGGCGCCGAGGGTGGAATAGACGGTGGCCATTTCGAGGCCGATGATGCCGCCGCCGATGACCAGCATCTTCTGCGGCACGAAGCGCAATTCGAGCGCCCCGGTCGAGTCGACGATGCGCGGGTCACGCGGGATGAAGGGCAGATGCACGGCCGCCGAGCCGGCGGCGATGATGCACTTCTGGAACTTGATGATCTTCTTGACGCCGGTCTTTTCCTGGCTGCTGCCGGTGGTTTCCTCGACCTCGATGTGGTGCGGGTCAATGAAGGAACCGTAGCCGCGCACGATATCGACCTTGCGGCCCTTGGCCATGCCGGCGAGACCGCCGGTCAGCTTGCCGACGACCTTGTCCTTGTGCGCGCGCAACTTGTCGATATCGACGGTCGGCGCGGCGAAGGTGACGCCGAGGTCGCTGGCGTGCTGCGCTTCTTCCATGACCGCGGCGACATGCAGCAGCGCCTTGGACGGAATGCAGCCGACGTTGAGGCAGACGCCGCCGAGCGTCGCGTAACGCTCGACGATGATCGTCTTCATGCCGAGGTCGGCCGAGCGGAAGGCGGCGGAATAGCCGCCGGGCCCGGCACCGAGCACAAGCATTTCGCATTCCAGGTCGGCACCGCCGGCATGGCTGGCGGCGACCGGTGCAGGTGCCGAAGCGGCGGCTGCGGTCGACGCCGCTGGCGGGGCAGAAACCGGGGCAGCAGCAGCGGCCGCGCCGGCTTCGACCCTGATCAGGACGACGCCTTCGCTGACCTTGGAGCCGAGCTGGACCAGCACTTCCTTGACGACGCCTTCGACGGTACAGGGGACATCCATCGTCGCCTTGTCCGACTCCAGTGTGGCGATCGCATCATCGACCTTGATGCTGTCGCCGACCTTGACGAACAGGTCGATGACCGGCACGTCGGAGAAATCGCCGATATCCGGGACTTTGACTTCTACGAGACTCATAGTGATCTCCTTCCCGGGTTACAGCGCAACGCGACGGAAGTCGGCGAGCAGCTGGGCGATATAGACGTTGAAACGGGTCGCCAGAGCACCGTCGATGACGCGATGGTCAGCGGTCAGCGACAGCGGCAGGGTCAGGCGCGGCACGAACTGCTTGCCGTCCCACACCGGCTTCATGGCCGATTTGTTGACGCCGAGGATGGCGACTTCCGGTGCATTGACGATCGGCGCAAAGTAAGTGCCGCCGATGCCGCCGAGGCTGGAGATGGTGAAGCAGGCACCGGACATGTCGGCCGGCTTGAGCTTGCCGTCACGCGCCTGCTTGGCCAGGTCGCCGGATTCCTGCGCCAGTTCGAAGACCGACTTCTTGTCGGCATTCTTGACTACCGGCACGACCAAGCCGTTCGGCGTGTCGGCGGCGAAGCCGATGTTGAAGTACTTCTTCAGTACCAGGTTGTCGCCGTCGAGCGAGGCATTGAACTCCGGATACTTCTGCATCGCCTTGACGCAGGCTTTCATCAGGAAGGCGAGCATGGTCAGCTTGGCGCCGCCGCCCTTCTCGTTCTCCTTGTTGAGCAGGACGCGGAATGCTTCGAGGTCGGTGATGTCGGCGTCCTCGTGGTAGGTGACGGCCGGGATCATGACCCAGTTGCGCGACAGGTTCTGGCCGGAAATCTTCTTGATGCGCGACAGCGGCTTGACCTCGATCTCGCCGAACTTGGCGAAATCGACCTTCGGCCAGGGCAGCAGGTCGAGCGTGCCGCCACCGCTGATACCGCCGCCAGCGGAAGCGACCGGGCCGGAAATGGCACCGGACATGACGCCCTTGACGTACTTGGTCAGGTCTTCCTTGACGATGCGGCCCTTGGGACCGGTGGCCGGGACCTTGGACAGATCGACGCCGAGCTCGCGGGCATAGGCGCGGACCGATGGCGAGGCGTGGACCTTGGAACCGAGCGGCAGGGCCGGGGCCAGCGCTACCGGGGCGGCAGTTGCGGTCGACGCTGCTACGGGGGCAGAAACCGGGGCCGCTGCTACAGCCGGCGCCGGCGCGGCGGCTTGCGGGGCGGGAGCGGCCGCTGGTGCACCAGCACCGGTTTCGACCTTGATCAGCACGACACCTTCGCTGACCTTGGAGCCGAGCTGGACCAGCACTTCCTTGACCGTGCCGGCAACCGTGCTCGGCACGTCCATCGTTGCCTTGTCGGATTCGAGCGTGGCGATCGCGTCGTCGACCTTGATGCTGTCGCCGACCTTGACGAACAGGTCGATGACCGGCACGTCGGAGAAATCGCCGATATCCGGCACCTTGACGTCGACCACGCCACCACCGGCGGCGGGGGCGGCAGCCGGTGCCGCAGCGGGCGCTGCTGCAGGTGCCGGGGCAGCCTGGGCGGCCGGGGCCGGCGCAGCCGCAGCAGCACCACCGGTTTCGACCTTGATCAGCACGACACCTTCACTGACCTTGGATCCGAGCTGGACAAGCACTTCGGTGACGGTACCGGCGACGGTGGAAGGAACATCCATCGTGGCCTTGTCGGATTCCAGCGTGGCGATCGCATCGTCGACCTTGATGCTGTCGCCGACCTTGACGAACAGGTCGATGACCGGCACGTCGGAGAAATCGCCGATATCGGGAACTTTGACTTCGATGATTTGGCTCATGTCGTCTCTCCCTTCTTATACCGACATCGGATTCGGCTTGGCCGGATCCAGGTTGTATTTGACCAGCGCGGCAGCGACCTTCTCGCGGGCGATCTCGCCGTTGTCGGCCAGTGCCTTCAAGGCAGCCAGCGTCACCCAGTGGCGATCGACCTCGAAATGGTGGCGCAGCTTCTCGCGGGTATCGGAACGACCGAAGCCGTCGGTGCCCAGCGTGACATACGGGGCCTTGACGAAGGGGCGGATCTGTTCGGCGAAGAGCTTGACGTAGTCGGTGGAAGCGATGACCGGGCTGGTGTTGCCGGCCAGCTTTTCCTCGACATGCGAAAGCTTCGGCGCTTCGAGCGGGTGCAGCAGGTTCCAGCGGGCAACGTCCTGGCCGTTGCGGACGAGTTCGTTGAAGCTCGGGCAACCCCAGATGTCGGCTTCGACACCCCAGTCGCTCTTGAGCAGGTCGGCGGCGGCGATGACTTCGCGGAAGATGGTGCCGGAGCCGAGCAGCTGGACGCGCAGCTTGCCTTCGCCGCCCTTCTTGAACAGGTACATGCCCTTGATGATGTCGGCTTCGGCACCGGCCGGCATTTCGGGGTGCTCGTAGTTCTCGTTCATCACCGTCAGGTAATAGAAGACGTCTTCCTGCTCCTGGAACATGCGGCGCATGCCGTCCTGAGTGATGACGGCGACTTCGTACTGGAAGGTCGGGTCGTAGGAGACGCAGTTCGGGATCAGGTTGGAGAGGATCAGACTGTGGCCGTCCTCGTGCTGCAGGCCTTCGCCGTTCAGTGTCGTGCGGCCGGCGGTACCGCCGATCAGGAAGCCGCGGGCGCGCTGGTCGCCGGCCGCCCAGCAGAGGTCCATGACGCGCTGCAGACCGAACATCGAGTAGCAGATGTAGAACGGGATGGTCTGCACGTTATGGACCGAGTACGAGGTGGCGGCGGCGATCCAGTCGCTCATCGCGCCCGACTCGTTGATCCCTTCCTGCAGCACCTGGCCGGTGGTCGACTCCTTGTAGAACATCAGCTGGTCATGGTCTTCCGGCACGTACTTCTGGCCTTCCTGGTTCCAGATGCCGACCGAGCGGAACATGCCTTCCATGCCGAAGGTGCGCGATTCGTCGGGCACGATGGGCACGACATTCTTGCCCACCTGCTTGTCCTTGAGCAGCATGTTCATGATGCGGACGATGGCCATCGTCGTGGACAGTTCGCGGCCTTCGCCGGAGGCCTTGAGCAGCGCGGCAAAGGTGTCGAGCGCCGGGATGGCGAGTGGCTCGGCCTTGCGCCGGCGCTGCGGCAGGAAACCGCCGAGGTCCATGCGGCGCTGGCGCATGTACTTGTATTCCTCGGAGTCTTCCGGGAAGGTCAGGTAGGGCAACTCTTCCAGCTTGTCGTCGGGCACCGGCAGCGCGAAGCGGTCGCGGAAGCGGCCGATTTGCTCCTTGTCCATCTTCTTCTGCTGGTGCGAGATGTTCATCGCCTCGCCGGCCTGGCCCATGCCGAAGCCCTTGATGGTCTTGGCGAGAATGAGGGTCGGTGCCCCCTTGTGGGTGACGGCGGCGTTGTAGGCGGCGAAGATCTTGAAGATGTCGTGGCCGCCGCGGTTGAGTTGCCAGACCTGGTCGTCGGTCCAGTCGGCGACCAGCGCCTTCAGTTCCGGCGTGTTGAAGAAATGCTCGCGCACGTAGGCGCCGTTCTTGGCCTTGAAGGTCTGGTACTCGCCGTCGCACAGTTCCATCATGCGCTTCTTGAGGATGCCGGCCTTGTCGCGCTGGAACAGGGCATCCCAGTGGGTGCCCCAGATCAGCTTGATGACGTTCCAGCCGGAGCCGCGGAATTCGGATTCGAGTTCCTGGATGATCTTGCCGTTGCCGCGCACCGGGCCGTCGAGGCGCTGCAGGTTGCAGTTGATGACGAAGATCAGGTTGTCCAGCTTCTCGCGGCCGGCCATGCCGATGGCGCCGAGCGATTCGACCTCGTCGGTCTCGCCGTCGCCGAGGAAGGCCCAGACTTTGCGCTTTTCCGCCTTGGCGGCATCGATCAGGCCGCGCGAGGCAAGGTACTTCATGAAGCGGGCCTGGTAGATGGCCTGGATCGGGCCGAGGCCCATCGAGACGGTGGGGAACTGCCAGAAGTCCGGCATCAGCCAGGGGTGCGGATAGGAGGAGATGCCCTTGCCGTCGGTTTCCTGGCGGAAGTTGTCCATCTGTTCCTCGGTCAGGCGGCCGAGCATGAAGGCGCGGGAGTAGACGCCGGGCACCGAGTGGCCCTGGAAGAAGATCAGGTCGCCGCCGGATTCGTCGTTGATGCCCTTCCAGAAATGCGAGAAGCCGACGTCGTAGAGCGCGGCGGCGGAGGCGAAGGAGGCGATGTGGCCGCCGACGTTGGTGTTCTTGTTGGCGCGCACGACCATGGCCATGGCGTTCCAGCGGATGTAGGAGTGGATCTTGATTTCCATGTCCGCGTTGCCGGGGTATTTCGGCTGCTGGTCGGCGGGAATGGTATTGATGTATTCGGTGTTGGCCGAGTAGGGGATGTCGACCCCGGCTTCACGCGCCTGGCCGATGACCTTCTCGATCAGGTAATGGGCCCGCGTCGGCCCTTCGTTGGCGATGACGCCTTGCAGCGCCTCGGTCCATTCTTGCGTTTCCTGGGGGTCTGCGTCCGTCGGGTCTGGCAGGGCATTCGGCTGGTCGGCCATGATTTTGTCTCCTAAGTTGGTTTTCACTCCGTTTCGCCTTTTGAGCGAAACGACTTTAACGCGAATTGTGGCGCTTCGGGGATGGATCGCAAACCCGTAATTACCCCTAGGCAACGTTTCGCATTGTAAAAACTAAATTCGTATCGTGCAATATGATCGACCGGGATTTTTGCGCAAATTCGCTAGTGGATTTCCCTTAGTCGGCAAGCGAAGCGGAACCCGGACGCGTCTCGTCGCGCCCGGCCGGTCACCGGCGGGCGTTGGCAAGGGTGGCGCGGTTCAGAGCGAGGCCCAGCGGGCCAGCGTGTCGCCGAAGAAGGCGGTGAGGAGCAAGGCGGTCGGGGCGACGGCGATGAAGCCCTGCAGCAGGCGGGCGATGAAGGGGTGGGCGACGTGTGACTCGATGAAGCAGCGCGCCACCAGCGCCCCCTTGAGCCAGATGATGGCGGCGACCAGCAGGGGCAGCCAGCGCGCGTCGCGGAACCATTCGCCGAGGCCGAGGCCGACCAGCGTCAGGGCGACCAGCGCCAGCCATGCTGCGGTCAACACCCGGAAACGGTCGATTTTCGTTTCCATGCTCAGGCCAGCACGTAGAACAGCGGGAAGATGATCAGCCAGATGATGTCGGTGGCGTGCCAGTAGCTGGCCAGCGCCTCCAGCCCGCTGTGGTCCGCCGCCGTGTAGCCGTGGAAGAGCAGGCGGGCGAGCACCCAGAGGATACCCAGGATGCCCCAGGTGGCATGGACCAGGTGGTTGAAGGTCAGGTAGTAGTAGACGGTGAAGAAGATGCCCGAACTGCCGTTGATGTCGTGTGCCAGGTTCCAGCTGATTTCGAGATACTTGGCGAGCGGATAGCCGAGTGCCACGAGCAGTCCGGCGACCAGCCAGAACACCGAGGCGCGGTGCCGCCCGCGGCGGATGGCGTTGACCGAACAGGCGATGAAATAGCTGCTGGTCACCATCAGCAGGGTGATCACCGTGCCGGCGACCACCGACAGGCGCTGGGCGCCGGCGTGGAAGGCATCCGGGAAATGGGCGCGGGCCACGAAATAGACGGCGAAGAGCACGACGAACTCGACGATCTCGCAGGTGATGCCGACCCAGATCCCCTTGTTGCCGGGGATGCGCCGGGTTTCGTCGAGCGGAAGCTCGGGGGGCGGCTGGAGTACCGCTGCGACCATGACTGCTGCTGCCGGGTGGGTAAAAGCCCATTCTGCGCGGAACGCGGGGCTGCGGCTTTGATCCAGGTCGGGCAAATCGGCAGCCGGCCGGAGGCATACAAGTGTTACAAGAATTAAATGCATCCGGCTTGCGCTGTATCAAATGCCGGGCCGGGCGGCTTCCTATAATGGTCTGCTTTGGTAACAATGATCGAGGAGTCGTCATGGCGGCAGTCATGCCCGCACCGGCCGCGAGCCGGGTTCTCTTGTCCGGCAACGAAGCGGTGGCCCGCGCCGTCTGGGAGGCCGGCGTCAAGGTCGCCGCGGCCTACCCCGGCACGCCGTCCACCGAGATGCTGGAAGTCATCTCGACCTACCCGGACCTCTACGCCGAGTGGTCGGTCAACGAGAAGGTTTCGCTGGAGGTCGCCATCGGCGCCGCCTACGCCGGTTCGCGCGCCTTCTGCTGCATGAAGCACGTCGGCATGAACGTCGCCTCCGACGCGCTGATGACGCTGACCCTGACCGGCGTCATCGGCGGCCTGGTGATCGCCATCGCCGACGACGTCGGCCTGTCGTCGTCGCAGAACGAACAGGACTCGCGCTACTGGGGCCGCTTCGCGCACGTGCCGGTGTTCGAGCCGGCCGATTCGCAGGAGGCCTATGCGATGACGCTGGCCGCTTTCGAGCTGTCCGAAAAGCATCAGGTGCCGGTCATCCTGCGCATGACCACGCGCATCAACCACGTCAAGGCGCTGGTCACCGTCGGCGAGCGCCAGCAATACATCGGCGCCGGTTTCAAGAAGGATCCGTCGCGCTTCGTGATGGTGCCGGGCAACGCCGGCAAGCGCATTCCGTTGATGTTCCAGCGAGACAACACCTTGCGCGCCGAGGCCGAGCAGTCGGCGTGGAACGTCATCGAGCCGGGCAGCGACCGGCGCGTCGGCTTCATCACTTCCGGCCCGGCCTACATGCACGTGCGCGAATCCTTCCCGGATGCGCCGGTGCTCAAGCTCGGTTTCTCGTGGCCGGTGCCTTTCGACAAATGCCGCGAACTGGCGACCATGGCCGATCAGATCGTGGTCGTCGAGGAAGTCGAACCGCTGGTCGAAACCGAACTGAAGGCGCAAGGGATCAAGGTCATCGGCAAGGACATCCTGCCGCTGCAGGGCGAACTGGCGCCGCCGGTCATCAAGCCGGTGATCGCCCGCCTGCTCGGCGAGCCGGTCGACGAAGTGCCGTTGCGCATCAAGCCGGCCCAGATCTTCCCCCGCCCACCGACCATGTGCGTGGCCTGCCCGCATCTCGGCGTCTATTACACCCTGTCGCAGGTGCGCAACCTGAACATCTCCGGCGACATCGGCTGCTACACGCTGGGCGCCGGCCATCCGTGGCAGGCGATGGATACCTGCGTGTCGATGGGCGCCTCGATGGGTGTCGCGCTGGGCATGGACAAGGGGCGCGGCGAGTCCGACAAGGACAAGCGCATCGTCGCCGTGATCGGCGATTCGACCTTCCTGCACATGGGCATGCAGGGCCTGCTCGACATGGTCTACAACAAGGCCAACGTCACGGTCATGCTGCTGGACAACCGCGCGGTCGGCATGACCGGCGGCCAGGACAACCCGGGCAACGGCCGCGACATCTATGGCGACGAGGCGCCGCGCATCGACTTCGCCAGGCTGGTCGAGGCGCTGGGCGTCAAGAAGGAACGTATCCATGTCGTCAATCCCTACGAGTTGCCGACGCTTTTCCGGACCATCCGCGACGAGGTCAAGGTGCCCGACGTGTCGGTCATCATCACCGACCAGCCCTGCGTGCTGATCAAGGATTACCACAAGCTCAAGCCCTACGAGGTGCTCGACGACAAGTGCACGGGTTGCGGCAACTGCCTCGATGTCGGCTGCCCGGCCATCCACGTCACACGGCGCGGCAAGGAGGTCAAGCCGAGCGGGCGTGAGGTCAATCTCGCCTTCGTGCGCATCGAGTCGTCCGTTTGCACCGGTTGCGGCCTGTGCGTCCAGCCCTGCGCGCCGGATGCCATCCAGCATTACGCGCCGGTCTCGCCGATCAAGCTGGTGACCAGGGAGGGCTGTTCGGCATGACTACAGTGACCAACATCCTCGTCGTCGGCATCGGCGGTCAGGGCGTGATGACCGCCACCGAAATCCTGGCCGAAGCTGCCATCGCGCTCGGCCAAGATGCCAAGAAGACCGAGGTGGCTGGCATGGCACAGCGCGGTGGCGTGGTGTCGTCGCACCTGCGTTTCGGCCCCAAGGTGCTGTCGCCGCAGATCGCGCCCGGCACGGCCGACGTGCTGCTCGCCTTCGAGGCGGCGGAAGGCTTGCGCTGGCAGCACATGCTGCGGCCGGGCGCCATTGCGCTGGTCAATGACTCGCGCTTCGTGCCACCGGTCGTCGAGCTCGGTTTGTTCGACTATCCGGCCGATCCGGTGGCCGAGATGAAGGCGGCCGGCACCAAGGTCGTCGCCTTCGACGCGACGACCATCGCGCAAGGGCTGGGTGACATCCGCCTCGGCAACACCGTGATGCTCGGTGCCATCGCCGATTACCTGCCGTTCTCGGCCGACGATCTGCTGGCCTGCGTGCTCCGGCGTTTCCAGAAAAAGGGCGAGAAGGTGGTGGAGATGAATCGCCTGGCTTTTGCGGCCGGTCGGGCGGCCGTTGGTGCAGCCGAAGCAGCCGTCGCCTGATTCTGTTAAAATCCGCGCCAAATCAAGGGGAAAGGCAGTCGCCTTTCCCGTTTTCTTTTTGCTGGATGCGACGATGACGGCACAAATTATCGACGGGAAGGCGTTGGCGGACGAACTGCGCCAGAGCTTCAAGGCCCGCGTGGAAGCGCTGGCTGCCAGGGGGCAGCGGCCCGGCCTGGTGGTCATTCTGGTCGGCGAGGACCCGGCCTCTCAGGTTTACGTGAAGAACAAGGTCAATGGCTGCCTGGCCATCGGCATGCATTCCGAAAAGATCACCTACGATGCTGCGGTCGACCAGGCCACGGTGCTGAAAAAGATCGCCGAGCTGAACGCCGACCCGGCGATCCACGGCATCCTCGTCCAGCTGCCGCTGCCGAAGCATTTCGACGAAGAGGCCGTGCTCGAGGCGATCGCCGCCGACAAGGACGTCGATGGCTTCCACGCCGAGAACGTCGGCGCGCTGGCCCAAGGCAATCCGCGCTTCATCCCGTGCACGCCGTATGGCGTGATGAAGATGTTCGAGCAGGGCAAGGTCGACCTGAGCGGCAAGGAAGCCGTCGTCATCGGCCGTTCCAACATCGTCGGCAAGCCGATGGCGCTGCTGCTGATCAACGCCGGGGCCACCGTCACCGTCTGCAACTCGCGCACCAAGGACCTTGCCGGCCACACCCGGCGCGCCGACATCCTGGTCGCCGCCGTCGGCAAGCCGAAGTTCGTCACCGCCGACATGGTCAAGCCGGGCGCCGTCGTCATTGACGTCGGCATCAACCGCCTGCCCGACGGCAAACTGTGCGGCGACGTCGATTTCGTTGGCTGCCGGGAAGTCGCCGGCCAGATCACCCCGGTGCCGGGCGGCGTCGGGCCGATGACCATCACCATGCTGCTGGCCAATACCATCGAGGCCGCCGAACGCAAGGCAGGGATCCGTTAAATGAGCGAAAGCACGCAAACCCGGAAGATTTCCGTCGGCATCGTTATGGGCTCCGACTCCGACTGGCCGACCATGCAGGCCGCCGCCGTCATCCTCAAGGATTTCGGCGTCGCCTTCGAGGCGCGCGTCGTTTCCGCCCACCGCACCCCGGACCTCCTTTTCGAATACGCCGCGACCGCCGGTCCGCGCGGCCTGCAGGCGATCATCGCCGGCGCCGGCGGCGCCGCCCACCTGCCGGGCATGCTGGCCGCCAAGACCACCGTGCCGGTGCTCGGCGTGCCGGTGCAGTCCAAGGCGCTGTCCGGCGTCGATTCCTTGCATAGCATCGTGCAGATGCCGAAGGGCATCCCGGTCGCCACCTTCGCCATTGGCGAGGCCGGTGCCGCCAATGCCGCGCTGTTCGCGGTGGCCATGCTGGCCAACGCCGATCCGGCGCTGAACGACAGGCTGCAGGCCTTCCGCCAGGCGCAGACCGACAAGGTGCTGGCGATGAAATTGCCGGAAGTATGAACGCCATGATCCTGCCGCCCGCCACCCTGGGCATGCTCGGCGGCGGCCAGCTGGGCCGCTTCTTCGTGACCGCCGCGCACGAGATGGGCTACCAGGTATGGGTCCTCGATCCGGACAGGAACAGCCCCGCCGGCCAGATCGCCGAACGCCACTTCTGCGTCGCCTACGACGACTACGCGGTGCTCGACGAATTCGCCGCCGGTTGCGCGGCGATCACCACCGAATTCGAGAACGTGCCGGCCGACACCCTCGACTACCTCGCCAAGTTCGTCCCGGTGCGCCCGGGGGCGGGCGCGGTGGCCGTCTGCCAGAACCGTATCGCCGAGAAATCCTTCCTGCGCGACAACGGCTTCCCGCACGGGCCGTTCGTTGCGGTCCACTCGGAAAACGACCTGAAAACCGTGCCGGCCGAGCTGTTCCCGGCCATCCTCAAGGTCGCCTGCTTCGGCTACGACGGCAAGGGCCAGGCCACCGTCAACAACGTCGAGGAAGCGCTGATCGCCTTCGGCCACTTCAAGGGCGAGCATTGCGTGCTGGAGCAGCGCCTGCCGCTCGACTACGAGGTTTCGGTCGTCCTGGCGCGCGACGGGAACGGCCGGGTCGCCTGCTTCCCGACCGGCGAGAACCGGCACACCCGCGGCATCCTCGACGTCTCCATCGTGCCGGCGCGTACCTCGGCCTGCCTGAAAAGCGACGCCGAGGATGTCGCCGCGCGCATCGCCGAGCAGCTCGGCTACATCGGCACCATGGGCGTCGAGTTCTTCGTCAGCCGTGGCAGGCTCATGGTCAACGAGATGGCGCCGCGCCCGCACAATAGCGGCCACTACACGCTCGACGCCTGCGTCACCAATCAGTTCGAGCAGCAGGTGCGCGCCCTGTGCGGGCTGCCGCTCGGCGAAGCGCGCGCCCACTCGGCGTCGGTCATGGTCAACCTGCTGGGCGACCTGTGGTACGACGGCGACACCTACCGCGAGCCGGACTGGGCCAGACTGTACGCCATTCCGAGCCTCAAGCTGCACCTCTACGGCAAGCACCACGCCCGCCCGGGGCGCAAGATGGGCCACTTCACGCTCATCGGCGACGATCCCGAAGCCGTGCAGCAGGCGGCGCTGGCCGCTCGCGCCGCCATTGGCATCCGGGACGAATGACACCGTCGGACGCCGATTACGCCCGCGCCGTCGAATTGCTGCGCGCCGGCGAACTGGTCGCCTTCCCGACCGAGACGGTCTATGGCCTGGGTGCCGATGCGGCCAACCCCGCGGCCGTGGCGAAAATCTTCGCCGCCAAGGGGCGGCCGGCCGACCACCCGCTGATCGTCCACCTCGCCGGCCACGATGCCGTCGACCACTGGGCCGAGCAGGTGCCGGACGTCGCTTGGGAACTGATGGAAACCTTCTGGCCCGGCCCGCTGACATTGATCCTGAAAAAGCAGGCCTGGGTGCCGTCGACCGTAACCGGTGGCCAGGACACCGTCGGTCTGCGCGTGCCCGGCCATCCCGTGGCGCTCGAACTGCTTCGCCGCTTCGCCATCGCCGCCGGCGAGCACGCCGGCATCGCGGCGCCGTCGGCCAACCGCTTCGGGCGCATCAGCCCGACAAAGGCAGCGCACGTCCGGGAGGAGCTTGGCGACCGGATTTCGCTGATCCTCGACGGCGGGCCGTGCACGGTTGGCATCGAATCGACCATCGTCGACTGCTCGCGCGGCGAGCCGGTCGTCCTGCGTCCCGGCCACATCGCCCCGACGCACCTGGAGGCGGTGCTCGGCCGCTGTCCGGCCATCGTCACCGCGAGCGGCGCGCCGCGCGTCTCGGGGTCGCTGGCGGCGCACTACGCGCCGCAGACGCCGATGCGCCTGATCGCCGCCAGCCGCCTGCTCGATTTCCTCAACGCCCAGCGCCACAAGGGCGACTGTTGCGGCGTCATTGGCCACAGCCAGCCGCCGCAGGCCGGCATGCCGCATCTCTGGCGCATGCTGCCGGCCGATCCGGTCGGCTACGCGCACGATCTCTATGCCGCCCTGCGCGACATGGACCATGCCGGCGTCAGCCTGATCGCTGTCGAAGCACTGCCCGAAGCGCCGGCCTGGGCGGCGGTCGCCGACCGTCTGCGGCGGGCGGTCGCCGGTTCCGGCCAGCCCTGATCAGAGCGCAAACAGCCGCTCGAGCTTGGCGGCGCAGATGAAATCGTTCTCCGTCAGCCCGCCGGCCGCGTGGGTCCAGTAACGGACTCGGCAGTCGGCATAGCCGACCGTCAGTTCCGGGTGATGGTTTTCCCGGTGCGAGATCCACGCCAGCGCATTCACGAAGGCCATGGTTTCGTGATGGTTGCGGAAACGCCAGGTCTTCTCGATGGTGGCGCCGGCCAGTTGCCAGCCGTCCAGCGCGGCGAGATATTCCCGGCTGGCGGCGGCGTCGAGCGCCGCCACGCCGCCTTCGCAGGGCTGGCATTTGCGGTTGCCGAGATCGCAGTGGGCATCCATGTTCGTCTCCCGTGGCAGGGTGTCTTCCCGATATCGGTCAGAGAGCGGGGGCGGCGCTTCGGTTCCGTCCGCCGTCAATATCGCCTTGAGAAGCCGGGGGCCGTGATATAGAATGGCGCCCACGTCGGGGGTATAGCTCAGTTGGGAGAGCGTCTGGTTCGCAATCAGAAGGCCGGCGGTTCGATCCCGCCTACCTCCACCACGAATGCCCAAGGGGCCGTCTGTCCGCAGACGGCCCTTTCGTTTTTTCCGCATTAGGGTTTACCCGCGGGGTTATTGCATTCGCGCGGTAGCCGTCCAATACTTCGGCGCAGGGGGCGCACCGATGCTTGCGTGCGCCCTGCCATCCTGTCGATTTCCAGCTGGTCAACCATCGCATGAAGGAGAGAGTCATGACGATTGCGGCAAAAGTGCGGACGCGCAAGATTTCCCCGCAGGCGGTACTGTGTGTTTCCGGAAGCTACATCCTGATCGGGCCGGAGTCGCCGGCCATCGAGGCGATGACCGATTTCTCGCGGGTGACGGCGGCGACGATCGGCGCCGGGGCGCCGGTGACGGTCGCCAACGCGACGATGATCTCGCGCGGCGTGCGCCTTCTCCTGGTGGTCGACGAGGACGGGCGGCTGCAGGGCCTGATCACGGCCCGCGACACGCTGGGTGAAAAGCCGATGCAGGTGAGCCAGGCGAAGGGGGCGAAACACCACGAGCTGACCGTTGCGGATCTGATGTGCCCGGTCGGCGAGATCGACACCGTGACCCTCAACGATGTGGTCAACGCCCGCGTCGTCGATATCCTGGATGCCCTGCGCAGCCTCGGGCGCCAGCACATCCTGGTCGAGGACGTCGATCCGGCGAGCGGTTCGCCGCGCCTGCGCGGCGTCTTCTCGGCGACGCAGATCGGCCGTCTGCTCGGGGTGCCAGTGCAGACCTTCGACCTGGCGCGGACCTTCGGCGAAATCGAAGCGGCGCTGGCCGACTAGGGGGAGCGATGAATCGCAGTGCGATATCTCCGCCGGAACGGAGGCCGACATGCTGATCCAGGCCAGCCAGTCGGTGCTGCTGCTGATCGATCTGCAGGCGCGTCTGGCGCCGGCAATACACGACATCGACGCCGTGTTGCGCCATAACCTGTGGCTGGTCGAGGTGGCGCAGCGCCTTGGCGTGCCGGTGGCGGCGACCGTCCAGTATCCGGCCGGGCTGGGGCCGATGGTGCCGGAACTGACGGCGCGCATTCCGGTGGCCGACGTCGTCGAGAAGATTCATTTTTCGGCGGCTGCCGACGGCTGCCTGGCGTCCCTGCCGGCGCTCGCACGGCACCAGGTCGTGCTGACCGGCACCGAAACCCATGTTTGCGTGCTGCAGACGGCGCTCGGCCTGCTGGCCCAGGGCAAGGAGGTCTTCGTGGTGGCCGAGGCGGTGGGCTCGCGGCGCCCGGAGGACAAGGAACTGGCGCTGCAGCGTTTGCGCCAGGAGGGCTGCCGCATCGTGTCGCGCGAGATGGTGGCGTTCGAGTGGCTGCACAAGGCGGGGACGGAGATATTTCGCCAGGTCAGCCGGGAATTGATCCGCTGAAACCCCAGACATGGCTGCCGACCTGGACCTGCGCGAACTCGCCAACCACTCCCTGCTCAGGCATTTCGCGGACGTCTGCGAAGGCGCCCTGATCGTCGACGCGCAGGCGCGCCTGGTCTGGATGAACGATCGCTACCCGGTGCGCCTGCGCATCGCCGACCCGGCGGCGGCGATCGGCCGGCCGATCGAGGAGGTGATCCCGAACAGCCAGATGCGCCTCGTGGTCGAGAGCGGCCGCCCGATCCTGCTCGACATCATGGATTTCGGCGCCGAGTCCTTCGTCGTCACCCGCCTGCCGTTGCGTGACGACAGCGGGGCCGTGGTGGGGGCGGTGGGCATCATGCTCTTTGACGATCCGCGCCACCTGACGCCGGTGGTGAGCCGCTACCAGCGCCTGCGCGCCGACCTGGCCGAGACCGAGCGCCAGCTGATCGAGGCGCGCCGGACGCGCTACACCTTTTCCAGCTTTCTCGGCGCCGGGCCGGCCTGCGTCGCGCTCAAGCAGCTCGCGCGGCGCGCCGCACGCCTCGCGTCGCCGGTCCTGATCCTCGGCGAGACCGGCTCGGGCAAGGAACTGCTGGCGCAGGCGATCCATGCGGCGAGTCCGCGCGCCCTGGCGCCGTTCGTCGCGGTCAACCTCGCTGCGGTGCCGGAAACGCTGCTTGAAGCCGAGTTCTTCGGGGTGGCGCCGGGGGCCTTCACCGGCGCCGACCGGCGGGGGCGCGACGGCAAGTTCAAGCTGGCCGACGGCGGCACCCTTTTCCTCGACGAGATCGGCGACATGTCGCCGGCGCTCCAGGCCAAGCTGCTTCGCACCCTGCAGGAGCACGAGTTCGAGCCGGTCGGCTCCAACCAGCTGACACGCGTCGACGTGCGGGTCATCGCGGCGACCAGCCGGGATCTCGAGGCGATGGTGGCGGCCGGCGAGTTTCGTGCCGACCTCTATTACCGGCTCAACGTGATCACCTTGCGCACGCCGCCACTGCGCGAGCGCCTCGAGGACATCCAGCCGCTGGCCGAGTATCTCCTCGATGAGATCGCCCGCCGTCACGGCATGTCGCCCTGCGAGATCGGCCCGGCGGCGCTCGAGCGCCTGCGCCGCCACGACTGGCCGGGCAACGTGCGCGAGTTGTCCAACGTTCTCGAGCGCGCCGTCCTGATGTCCGATGCCATCGTGCTGCAGATGGCCGACATCGAGCGGGTATTGCCGGCCGGCCGGGCCGTGCCGCCGGCCGCTGCGTCGCCGGCGATCGCCGAAACCGTGGCCGACGCCGAGCGGGAGGCGATTCGCGGCGCCCTGCGCTCGACGCATGGCAACAAGTCGCAGGCCGCGAAGCTGCTCGGCATTTCGCGCGCCGCGCTGTACGAGAAGATCGCGGTCCTCGGGCTCGACGTTCACGCGGCCTGACCTGTCCGGCATTCCGGACACCGTGTCCGCGCCGGCGGACAATCGCCGGTTGCGGTCGACCCCGGAAAATGCCCGAAATTACTGATCGTTCAACGAATTGATCATTCTGGCGCGGACCGTGCTTACAGGCGCACGGCAGGATCGACCTTGGGGGGGTTCCGGAATTTTTTTTCACCGTGCCGGGAGCATTGTGAAAAATGTGCGGCCGGGCAGTTGCGTTATGTCATTTCATTGGCGCACACTGTGGCCTCCCGTGACCGATCCGCCACTACGGGCAAGCTGTAGAAACATCTGGATTCAGCAGCAGCCGTCAGCAACCTGGGGTGTCCGGTGCGCCGTCCGGCGAATGGCCGGCCTCCCCGCCAATAAGAAGGATATGGAGGCTAGGAAATGGATTTCGTGATCGTACTGGGAGCCTTGTGCTTCCTGATGTTCGTTGCATACCGGGGTTACAGCGTCATCCTGTTCGCACCGGTCGCGGCACTCGGTGCCGTGCTGTTCACCGACCCGTCGCTGGTCGCCCCGATGTTCACCGGCTTGTTCATGGACAAGATGGTGGCCTTCGTCAAGAACTACTTCCCGGTCTTCCTGCTCGGCGCGGTGTTCGGCAAGGTCATCGAGCTTTCGGGATTCTCCAAGGCGATCGTCGCCTCGGTCATCAACCTGATCGGCCGCGAGCGCGCCATGCTGTCGATCGTGTTGGTCTGTGCGATCCTGACCTACGGCGGGGTTTCGCTGTTCGTCGTGGTCTTCGCGGTCTATCCGTTCGCCGCCGAGATGTTCCGCGCGGGCGGCATTCCCAAGCGCCTGATACCGGGCACCATCGCGCTGGGCGCCTTCACCTTCACGATGGATGCGCTGCCCGGCACGCCGCAGATCCAGAACATCATCCCGACCACCTTCTTCAAGACCAACATCTATGCGGCGCCCATGCTCGGGATCATCGGTGCAGTCTTCATCTTCATCGTCGGCATGGCCTACCTCGAATGGCAGCGGCGCAAGGCAGCGGCAGCCGGCGAGGGCTACGGCACCAACCTGCTCAACGAGCCGGAGCCGTTCGAGCACGAGAAGCTGGCGCACCCGCTGATCGCCATCCTGCCGTTGGTCATGGTCGGCGTCATGAACAAGGTGTTCACGGTGATGATTCCGCAAGCCTATGGCGAATCGGTTTCGTTCATCCCGGCGGTGATCGGCAAGGCGGCGCCGGTGGTCCAGCAGACCAAGGCGATCGCCGCTATCTGGGCAGTGGAGGGCGCCTTGCTGGTCGGCATCGCCACGGTCTTCATCTTTGCCGGCAGGACGGTGATGGAAAAGTTCGCCGAGGGCACCAAGACGGCGATCGGCGGCGCCCTGCTCGCCACCATGAACACTGCCTCCGAATACGGCTTTGGCGCGGTCATCGCGGCCCTGCCAGGCTTCCTGGTCATCGCCGACGCCTTGCGCGCCATTCCCAACCCGCTGGTCAACGAGGCGATCACCGTCACCGTGCTGGCCGGCATCACCGGCTCGGCGTCGGGCGGCATGGGGATCGCGCTGGCGGCGATGTCCGAGACCTTCATCGAGAACGCCCATGCGGCGGGCATTCCGCTCGAAGTCTTCCACCGTGTGGCGTCGATGGCCTCCGGCGGCATGGACACCCTGCCGCACAACGGCGCGGTGATCACGCTGCTGGCGGTGACCGGCCTGACCCACCGTCAGTCCTACAAGGACATCTTCGCCATCACCTGCATCAAGACCCTGGCCGTGTTCGTGGTCATCGCCACGTACTACCTGACCGGTATCGTCTGAGCGCTTGCGCCCGCCAATTACAAGGAGACAAGACATGCCAGCAGCCAAACACCCCGTCGCCCTCTCGCTGCGCGCGTCGGACACCGGCAAGGTGGTCAGCGCGCGCCAGGCAGTGCGCCTGATCAAGGACGGCGATACGGTCGCGACCGGCGGCTTCGTCGGCATCGGCTTCGCCGAGAACATCGCCGTCGCCCTCGAGGAACTCTTTCTGGAGGGCGAACAGGCCGACATGCACGGCCTCGGCAGCCCGCGCAACCTGACCCTCGTCTATGCCGCCGGCCAGGGCGACGGCAAGGAGCGCGGCCTCAATCACTTCGGCCATGACGGCCTGGTTTCCCGCGTGCTAGGCGGCCACTGGGGCCTGGTGCCGAAGCTGCAGCAGCTGGCCGTGGCCAACCGGATCGAGGCCTACAACCTGCCGCAGGGCGTCATCACCCATCTCTTCCGCGATATCGCCGCCGGCAAGCCGGGCACCATCACGCGGGTCGGCCTCGGCACCTTCGTCGATCCCCGTTTCGGCGGCGGCAAGCTGAACGAGATGACCAAAACCGACGTCGTGCGCCTGATGGAAATCGACGGCGAGGAATATCTTTTCTACAAGGCCTTGCCGATCAATGTCGGCATCATCCGCGGCACCACCGCCGATCCTGACGGCAACATCACGATGGAAAAGGAGGCGCTGACCCTCGAAGCGCAGGCCATTGCCATGGCGGCGCGCAACTCCGGCGGCACCGTCATCGTCCAGGTCGAGCGCATCGCCGAGCGCGGTACGCTCAACCCGCGCCAGGTCAAGATTCCCGGCATCATGGTCGATTGCGTGGTGGTCGCCGAAAAGCCGGAGTACCACCTGCAGACCTTCGCCGAGCCATACAGCGCGGCCTTCGCCGGCGAGATCAAGGTGCCGATGTCGGCGATCCCGCCGATGGCGATGAGCGAGCGCAAGATCATCGCGCGCCGGGCCGCGCTGGAGCTCAAGGCCAACGCCGTGGTCAACCTCGGCATCGGCATGCCCGAGGGCGTCGCCAACGTCGCCGCCGAGGAGCAGATCATCGACCTGATGACGCTCACCGCCGAACCCGGGGTCATCGGCGGCGTGCCGGCCGGCGGCCTCAGTTTCGGCGCGGCGACCAACGCCCAGGCGATCATCGACCAGCCCAGCCAGTTCGACTTCTACGACGGCGGCGGCCTCGACATCGCCTTCCTCGGCCTGGCGCAGGCCGATAGGCAGGGCAACCTCAACGTCTCCAAGTTCGGCCCGCGCCTGGCCGGCGCCGGCGGCTTCATCAACATTTCGCAGAACGCCAAGAAGGTGGTGTTCGTCGGCACCTTTACCGCCGGCAACCTGGATGTTGCGGTCGACGCCGGAAAACTGCTGATTCTCGAGGACGGCAAGGCGAAGAAGTTCGTCGAGGAGGTCGAGCACCGCACCTTCAGCGGTCCGCAGGCGGCCAAGTGGGGCAAGACCGTGCTCTACGTCACCGAGCGCTGCGTCTTCCGGCTCTGCCCGGAAGGGCTGGAACTGATCGAGGTCGCGCCCGGCGTGGATCTGCAGAAGGACATCCTCGACAAGATGGACTTCATGCCGATCATGCATGCCGAGCCGGCGCTGATGGACAGCCGGATCTTCCAGGAAGATCCGATGAAGATCCGGGCGCAGATGCTCGAAATACCGATGAGCGACCGTCTCACCTACGATGCCGCGAAAAACCTCTTCTTCCTCAATTTCGAGGGGCTCAGCGTGCGCAGCCAGGACGACATCGCGCGCATCGAGCAGGCGGTGGACGATTGCCTGAAGCCGATCGGCCACAAGGTCTTCGCCATCGTCAATTACGACCGCTTCTCGATCCTGCCGGAACTGGTCGAGGACTACATCGCCATGGTCAAGGGCGTCGTCGAGCGCCACTACCACGACGTGACGCGGTACACCTCGAACACCTTCCTGCGCGTCAAGCTCGGGGAAGCCTTGGAGAAGGGGAGCCTCGCGCCGCACCTGTACGAAACGGCGAGCGAAGCCGAGGCCTCGCTGCCGGTGGCAGAAGGCGGCTAGCTAAATCGCCGCGACCCGCTGGTTGGAGAGCGCCAGCCGGGTCGCGAGGACGTCGAGAAAGCCCTGGTAGAAGTGCATCCGGCAGGATTCGGATGCCTTTTCCAGGGCTTCGCCACGAATGGTGACGATGCTGGCAGCGTTCTCGGCAATGACGTCGGCGCTGCGCACGTTGCCGTGCCGGCTGATCACCGCCATTTCGCCGAAACAGTCGCCGCTGGCCAGGGTGTCGAGTTTGCGGCCGTTCTTGCTGACCGTCAGGGTGCCGTCGGCGACGAAGCAGAAGAAATTGCCCGGCTCGCCGTCGCGCATGATCGCCGTGCCGGGGGCGACATGCTGCCAGTCGGCGAAACGCAGCGCCTCCCAGATTTCGACATCGGTGAAGTCGGCGAAGAAGGGCAGGGCACGCAGGGTCGCGAATTTCTCGGTGTCGGCGAATTCGCTGGGCTGGTTCTTCAGCAGGTGGTTGCGCACCGCCTGCGCCAGGTCGTGCCCGAACGCCTGCCAGGTGGGGTAGCGGTCATCGAGATTTCTCGCCATCGCGCGGCCGACGATCTCGTCGAGCACCGCCGGCAGCCCCGGCCGCTGCGCCGAAGGGCGGGCCGGCGTGCCATTGACGATCTGGTAGACCATGTTGTAGTTGTTGCTCGCCTCGAACGGCAGCTTGCCGGTCAGCAGCTGGTGCATGACGACGCCCAGCGAATAGATGTCGGTGCGGTGGTCGAGAAACTGTTCCTGGACCTGCTGGGGCGACATGTAGGCCGGCGAGCCGATGCCGGAAACCAGCGTGCGGTCGCCGCGGGCGTTGGTGATGGCGGCGCCGAAATCGGAAATCTTGATGTCCGAGACGCCGGCGAGCAGGATGTTGGCCGGCTTGATGTCGCGGTGGGTGATGCCGAGGCGATAGGCGAAATCGAGCGCCCGCGTGCACTTGAAAATCAGCTCGACGACGCGGTCGACCGGCAGCAGGCTGCCGGGCTGGGCGTGCGCGTCGAGCGTGCCGCCGGCGACGTACTCCATGACGATGTAGCAGATGTCCTCGGTGACCACCGCGTCGTAGATCTGGACGATGTGCGGATGGTTGAGCTTGCCGATCAGCGAGGCCTCGTTGAGGAACAGGTTGCTGTACAGCCGGCCCTTTTCCGGGTCGCGCAGGATGCCCGGGCTGGCGACCTTGATCGCCACGTCGCGCTGGGCAAAGGGATCGCGCCCGAGATAGACGGTGCTCGTCGCGCCGTCCCCGAGCTTGCGGATCAGTTCGTATTTGCCGAGCTTTTTTTTCATCTCAGAGGCGGCTGCGCGCCCGCTGCACGGCGGCGCGCACCTGCTCCGGCGCGGTGCCGCCGACGTGGTTGCGCGAGGCGAGCGAGCCGGCCACGGTCAACACCGTGTAGACGTCGGTTTCGATCAGCGGCGAGAACTGCTGCAGTTCTTCCAGCGTCAGGCCGGGCAGGTCGACGCCCTTGAACTCGGCCGCCTTGACGGCATGGCCGACCGCTTCGTGCGCATCGCGGAAGGGCAGGCCCTTCTTGACCAGGTAGTCGGCGAGGTCGGTGGCGGTGGCGAAGCCCTGGGTCAGGGCGGCCTGCATCGCCTCCGGCTTGACGGTGATGCCGCCGGCCATGTCGGCGAAGATGCGCAGCGTGTCGGTCACGGTGTCGACGGCGTCGAACAGCGGCTCCTTGTCTTCCTGGTTGTCCTTGTTGTAGGCCAGCGGTTGCGACTTCATCAGGGTCAGCAGGCTCATCAGCTGGCCGTACACGCGACCGGTCTTGCCGCGCGCGAGTTCCGGCACGTCCGGGTTCTTCTTCTGCGGCATGATCGACGAGCCGGTGCAGAAGCGGTCGGCGATCTGAATGAAGCCGACGCGCGGGCTCATCCACATCACCAGTTCTTCCGACAGCCGGCTGATGTGCATCATCAGCAGCGCGCAGGCGGCGGTGAATTCGATGGCGAAGTCGCGATCCGAGACCGCATCCAGCGAGTTCTCGCAGACGCCTTCGAAGCCCAGCTGTTCGGCGACGAACTGGCGGTCGATCGGGTAGGTCGTGCCGGCCAGCGCGGCGGCGCCGAGCGGCAGGCGGGCGACGCGCTTCTTGCAGTCGGCGAAGCGCTCGCCGTCGCGGCCGAACATCTCGAAATAGGCCAGCATGTGGTGCCCGAAGGTGACCGGCTGCGCCACCTGCAGGTGGGTGAAGCCGGGCATCGGCGTCGCCGCTTCCTTCTCGGCGAGGTCGACGAGGGCGGCGCGGAACTGCTTCAGCAGCAGCTGGATGTCGTCGATCGCATCGCGCAGGTAGAGGCGGATGTCGGTCGCCACCTGATCGTTGCGCGAGCGGCCGGTGTGCAGGCGCTTGCCGGCGTCGCCGACGAGCGCGGTCAGGCGCTTCTCGATGTTGAGGTGCACGTCCTCGAGGTCGAGCGACCATTCGAACTTGCCGGACTCGATTTCCTCGGCGACGATGGCCATGCCGCGCTCGATGTCGGCGAGGTCGGCGGCGGCGATGATGCCCTGCTTCGCGAGCATGCGGGCATGGGCCAGCGAGCCGCGGATGTCCTGGCGCCACATGCGCTGGTCGAAGTCGACCGAGGCGGTGTAGCGCTTGACGAGATCGGAGACCGGCTCGGAGAAGCGTCCGGCCCAAGTGTATTGTGCGGCGTTGGATGTCATAAAATGGGGCAATCGAAGCGAAAAAGCATCAGGAATGACAAGTATACGGCACTTTCCGGCAACGCATCCGCTACCCGACTGGCGCAACTTCGGCGTCATGCTGCGCGTGCTGCTCGGCGCCAATCTCCTGGCGCTGGCCGTCGCCTTCGTCCAGTCTCCGGGGATCGCCGACTGGACGGCGCGCTACGTCGAGATGGCGGCGCTGGTCGAGCCGCTGCTGCTGCTGGTGCTCGGCCTGCTGGCCGGCCTGCGCAACCCCCTGCGCGCCCTGCCGCTGCGCCTCGGGCAGGCGTGCGTGGTGGCGCTGGTCGCCGGCCTCGCCTTCGCCCAGCACCTGTTCTGGCAGTCGCTCGGTTTCGGCGACGGCGGCAACCCGCTGCGGCCGGTGCTGCTGGCGGCGGCCGCCGCCGTGCTGCTGCTGAGCTATTTCGAGCTGCGCGCCCGCGCCTTTTCGCCGGCCCAGACCGAAGCGCGGCTGGCGGCGCTGAACGCCCGCATCCGCCCGCATTTCCTGTTCAACTCGCTGAACGCCGTGCTGTCGCTGATCCGCGCCCGGCCGCAGCAGGCCGAAATGGCGCTGGAGGCGCTGTCCGACCTCTTTCGCGCGGCGATGCGCGACCCCGGCGAACTGGTCAGCCTGACCGACGAGATCGCCCTCGGCAAGCAGTATCTGGAGCTTGAGAAGCTGCGCCTCGGCGAGCGTCTTGCGGTCGACTGGCAAATCGGGGTGATTTTCCCGGCGCAGCCCATTCCGCCGCTGATGCTGCAGCCCCTGCTCGAAAATGCCGTCTATCATGGCATCGAGCCGGCCCCGGAGGGGGGCATCATCCGCATCGCCATCGCGCGGCGCGGCGATGAACTGCACATCGCCATCGCCAATCCGACGACCGCCAACGGCCAGCACGGCAACGGCAACAACATCGCGCTCGCCAACATCCGCGAACGGCTGGCCTTGTATTACGATCTCGAGGCGCGGCTGGAAATCGACGCCGGCGAGAAGAACTACGAGGTCCGCATCATCCTGCCATGCCGCAAGACAAGCCGCTGAAAATCCTCCTGGTCGACGACGAGCCGCTGGCGCGCACCCGCCTGCGCGAACTGCTGGGCGACATCGCCATCCAGTTCGCCAGCGAGGTCGTCGGCGAGGCCGGCAACGGCCTGGCAGCGCTCGACTTCCTGCGCGACCACCCGGTCGACGTCGTGCTTGCCGACATCCGCATGCCGGGCATGGATGGCATCGAGCTGGCCGGCCATCTCGGCGCCTGCGAAAAGCCGCCGGCGGTCATCTTCACGACGGCCTACGACAATTACGCGGTCCAGGCCTTCGACCTCAATGCCGTCGATTACCTGCTGAAACCGGTGCGCACCCAGCGCCTGCTGACCGCGCTGCAGAAGGTCGCGGTCGCGCCGCATCCGGACTCCGCAGTGCTCGCCGGCATCGGCCAGGCGGTGCGCGGCGGCGGGCGCACCCATCTTTCCTGCCATGAGCGGGGGCGCCTGCTGCTGGTGCCGGTCGCCGAAGTGCTCTATTTCAAGGCCGATCTCAAATACGTCACCGCCCGCACGGCAGAACGCGAATACCTGCTCGACGAGGCGCTGACCCATCTCGAAAGCGAATACGCCGACCGCTTCATGCGCCTGCATCGCGCGGTGCTGGTCGCCAGGTCGGCACTGGCCGGGTTCGAGAAGGCGGCGGGCGACGATGTCGACGCCTACGGCTGGGCGCTGTTGCGCGGCGTTCCGGACAAGCTGCCGGTCAGCCGCCGGCAGTGGGCGCCGGCCAAGGCGGCGCTGACCGGTTGAATGCCCGCCTCACAACCAGAAACTGGTTTCCCCGTTGAACAACTGCTGGTGGTGCACGACGACGCTGTCATCGTCGACCAGGATCACCGCATAGCCGGCCGGCTCGCGGCAACCTGGCACCTCGTCGCCGCGCAGGGTCGCCAGGTCGAGGGCGACCTGGTGGTTGGGCGAACTCGGGCACGAGAACGGAATGCCACGCCAGCTGCCGCCGATCGGCCGGTGCAGGTGGCCGAAAAAGAGATGGCGGATGCGCGCCCTGTGCGGGGCGATGAGCGACCACAGGGCCTCGGCGTCGCGCAGCGCGAACTGGTCCATCGACGGAATGCCGAGGGCGAGTGGCGGATGGTGCATGGCGATCCACAATGCTGCGTCGCCGCTGGCAGCAATTTGTTGCGCCAGCCAGGCCTGGCGCGCGGCGCAGTAGCTGCCCCAGGGGGCGCCGGCCTCGACGGTGTCGAGCAGCAGGAAGCGCCCGGCCGGCGTGGCCAGCGTGCGCTGCAGGAAGCCGCCGGCGTCGGCGGGCAACTGCGGGAACTGGCGGTGCAGTGCGGCGCGGTCGTCGTGGTTGCCGGGCAGCAGGTGGGCCGGCATCGGCAGGCGGGCGAGGGTGGCGGCCAGCGCGGCGTAGGCCGCGTCGCTGCCGGCATCGGCGAGGTCGCCGGTGAGCAGGCAGAAGTCGGCGTCGGCGTGCGCGGCGAGGATGCTGTCGATCGCCCGTTCGAGACGGGTCAGCGGCGAACTGCCGAAGAGCTCGGCGTCCGGCGCCCGGGTCAGGTGCAGGTCGCTGAGCTGGATGATCTTCATGCGCTGGCGAGGGCGCGCGCGACGATTTCCAGCACGTCGCGCGACAGGCCGTCGTGGTTGCGGATGCGCTCGAGCGCGGCGCGGGCGTGCGCCTGGCGGCCGGCGTCGAATTTCTTCCAGCGGTCGAAGCAGCGCGCCAGGCGCGAGGCGACCTGCGGATTGCGGTCGTGCAGTTCGAGCACGCGGTCGGCGATGAAGGCGTAGCCGCTGCCGTCGGCGGCGTTGAAGCGCGCGTGGTTGGCGCCGAAGCTGCGGATCAGCGCGTAAATCTTGTTCGGGTTGCCGATGTCGAAAGCCGGGTGGGCGGTTAGCGTCCGCACTGTCGCCAATGTATCCGGCCGGCGGCTGGTCGCCTGCACGGCCAGCCATTTATCGACGACCAGGGCTTCGTCCTGCCAGCGGGCGTGGAAATCGGCCAGGGCGCTGTCGCGTTCCGGGCAGTCGGCGGCATTGACGTTGGCCAGCGCCGCCAGCGCGGCGAACTGGTCGGTCATGTTGTCGGCGTCGCGGAACTGGTTCAGGGCCAGCTGGCGGGTGGCCGGCGTGTCGAGTTCGAGCAGGTAGCCGAGGCAGACGTTGCGTAGCGCGCGGCGGCCGGCCTGCGCGCTGGTCGGGGCGTAGGGTTGGTTGGGGGCGAGGGCGACGTAGAGGCCGGCGAATTCGCTTTCGAGTTGCTCGGCGAGATGCCGGCGCAGGGCGTTGCGGGCGGCGTGCAGGGCGTCCGGATCGACGACGTCGAGCATTTCGGCCAAAGTTGCCTCGCCGGGCAGGGTCAGCGCTTCGGCGACGAAGGCGGCGCCACGTTCGGCCTGGGTCTGCAGCAGACGGCGGGCAGCGTCGACGAAACCGCTCGGCCAGACCGGTGCCCGGCCGGCGGCAAGGGCGGCGGTGGCGTCGAGGATCAGCGTGGACGTCAGGCGCTGGCCGGCCTCCCAGGCGTTGAACGGGTCGCTCTCGTTGGCCAGCAGCACGGTCAGCTGTTCGGCGCTGTAGTCGAAATCGAGGATGACCGGCGCCGAGAAATCGCGCAGCAGCGAGGGAATGGGTTCGGCAGCGATATCGTTGAAGACGAAGGACTGCGTCAGCGCGGTCAGCAGCAGGGTGCGCTCGCTGCCGGCGATTGCTGCGCCTTCCGCGGTGAACAGCGCGACGCGGATCGGGATCAGATAGGGCGCGTCGTCCGTGGCGCGCCGATTGGATTGCGTGCAGGTCAGCGTGTAGGTGGCGGATTCGGCATCGAAATGGCCGTCGACCGCAACCTGCGGCGTCCCCGGCTGCTCGTACCAGCGCATGAACTGCGTGAAGTCGAAACCGCTGGCGGCCGCCATCGCCGCGACGAAATCCTCGCAGGTCACGGCCTGCCCGTCGTGGCGGCGGAAGTATTCGTCCATGCCGGCGCGGAAGGCGGCGTGGCCGATCAGCGTCTGGATCATGCGCACGACCTCGGCGCCCTTCTCATAGACGGTCGCCGTGTAGAAGTTGTTGATCTCGACGAACGACGACGGACGCACCGGGTGCGACATCGGGCCGGCGTCCTCGGGGAACTGGCCGGCGCGCAGGCCGCGCACCTCGCGGATGCGCGCCGTCTGGCGGTTGTGCAGGTCGGCGCCGAATTCCTGGTCGCGGAAGACGGTGAGGCCTTCCTTCAGCGACAACTGGAACCAGTCGCGGCAGGTCACGCGGTTGCCGGTCCAGTTGTGGAAGTATTCGTGGGCGACGACGCGGTCGATATTCTCGAAATCGACGTCGGTGGCGACATCGCTGCGCGCCAGCACGTACTTGGTGTTGAAGATGTTGAGGCCCTTGTTTTCCATGGCGCCCATGTTGAAGTCGCCGACGGCGACGATCATGTAGTGGTCGAGGTCGCATTCGAGGCCGAAGCGTTCCTCGTCCCAGCGCATGGATTTCTTGAGTGCCGCCATCGCGTGCGGGCACTGGTCGAGTTTGCCCGGTTCGACGTAGATGGCAAGCTGCACGTCGCGGCCGGAGGCGGTGCGGAACGTGTCGCGCAGCACGTCGAGCCTGCCGGCGACGACGGCGAACAGGTAGGCCGGCTTGCGGAACGGGTCCGCCCATGTCGCCCAGTGGCGGCCGTCGGCTTCGTCGCCGGCGGCGAGCGGGTTGCCGTTGGCCAGCAGCACCGGGAAGGCCGCCTTGTCGGCATGCAGGGTGACGGTATAGGTCGCCATCACGTCGGGCCGGTCGAGGAACCAGGTGATGCGGCGGAAGCCCTGCGCCTCGCACTGCGTGAAATAGCCGTCCTTGGAACGGTAGAGGCCGGAGAGGCGGGTGTTCGCGTCGGGGTCGATGCGGACGACCGTGGTCAGCGTGAAGGCGTCGGGCACATCGGCGATGGTCAGCGTGGTCGGTGTCGCCGAAAACGGCACCTTTTGGCCGTCGACCGCGACCGACAGGGTTTCCAGCTCGTCGCCGTCGAGCACCAGCGCCTGCGCCGGGCGCGCCGGGTTGCGGCGCAGCGCCAGGGTCGCGGTGACCGTGGTGCCGCCGCCGCCGCCGGCGATGACGAAATCGAGGTCGACGGTGTCGACCAGGAAGGCGGGCGGGGTGTAGTCCTTGAGGTAGATCGTCTGGGGGGGGTCGGTTTTCATTGTCTGGCGCGGCATCGGGGGTTGGATTTCCCGATGATACGTCAAACGCCGGGTCACCGCCGCCGCCACACCTGCCAGCGTTCGCGCCCGGAAAACACGGGGATCGAGTCGTCGACCGCGGCATCCTCGAGGCGCTCGAAGTTCGCCAGCAGCAGGGCGTCGAGCTGCTCCGGGAGGATGCCGAAAGGCGGCCCCTTCAACTGGTCGCAGAGGAAGAAATAGCCGGCGAGCAGACTGCCGGGTGGCAGCAGCTCGGCGACGCGCCGGCCCCAGTCGGCCCACAGCTTGCGCGGCAGGGCGCAGAGGAAGGCGCGCTCGTAGATCAGTTGGTACGGTCGAGGCGGTGCAAAGGTGAAAAAGTCGGCACAGACGAGGTCGACCGCGGCCGGCCCCAGCACCTTGCGCGCCTTGTCCACGGCGGCCGGCGAAAAGTCGAGCGCCGTCACCGGCCAGCCGACCTCGGCGAGATGGCCTGCCTCCCAGGCGCTGCCGCAGCCGGGGATCAGGGTGTTCAGCGGCGCCGGCTGGCGGGCGACGAAGTCGGCGAAGGCCGCCGGCACCTTGCCGGCATCCCACGGCGTGCTGCCTTCGTCGAAGCGCTTGCACCAGAAATCGGGGTGCTCCGGGCGCTGGTCGTCGGGTTTGATCTGGGTGGGAGAGGCGGGCGAATCGCTCATGCTAAGATTGCCGCCTTCCAAACCCTTGCCGCGTGCCGCTTCATGTCCGCTCCTTCCAAGATCGTCATCGCCTCCCGCGAATCCCGCCTCGCCATGTGGCAGGCTGTCCATGTCCAGGGCCGTCTGGCCGCGCAGAATCCGGGGGCGGAAGTCGTCATTCTAGGCATGACGACCAAGGGTGACCAGATTCTCGATCGCCCGCTCGCCGATATCGGCGGCAAGGGCCTGTTCATCAAGGAGCTGGAAGTGGCGATGCAGGAAGGCCGCGCCCACCTCGCCGTGCATTCGATGAAGGATGTGCCGATGGTGATGCCGGAAGGCTTCGTGCTGGCCGCCATTTCGGCGCGCGAGAATCCGCGCGACGCCTTCGTCTCGAACAATTACGCCGGCCTCGACGACCTGCCGGGCGGCGCCGTCGTCGGCACCTCCAGCCTGCGCCGCGAATCCATCCTGCGCGCCAGGTACCCGCAACTGGTCATCAAGAGCCTGCGCGGCAACCTCGACACGCGGCTGCGCAAGCTCGACGCCGGCGAGTACGACGCGATCATCCTCGCTGCCGCCGGCCTCATCCGCCTCGGTCTGGAAAAGCGCATCAAATCGGTGTTGACCGCGGAGCAGTCGCTGCCGGCGCCCGGCCAGGGCGCGCTCGGCATCGAGCTGGTCGACGGCGACGCGGCGATGGCCGCAGTCGTCGCGCCGCTCAACGACGAAGAAACGGCGCACTGCGTCAAGGCCGAACGCGCTTTTTCGCGCGCCCTTGGCGGCAGCTGCCAGGTGCCGCTCGGCGGTTACGCGGTGATCGACAACGGCCAGCTGTGGCTGCGCGGCTTCGTCGCCACTGCCGACGGCAAGGAAATGGTCGCCGGCGAACTGCGCGGCGATCCGGCTGCCGACGAGGCGCTCGGCCGCCAGTTGGCCGCGACCCTGCGCGCGCAGGGGGCCGACGCCATCCTGGAAAAGCTCGCCCACTGCCAATGAACGCCGCCGGCCCGCTCGCCGGAAAAACCATCGTCGTCACCCGGCCGCGGGCGCAGGCCGCCCCGCTGGCCGAAGGCATCGCCGCCCTCGGCGGCGAACCCCTGATCTTCCCGCTGCTCGAAATCGCGGCGGCTGCCGATCCGCAACCGCTGGCCGCCGCCGTCGCCCGGCTGGCGGATTACGCGCTGGCCGTCTTCATCAGCCCCAATGCCGTCGACTACAGCCTGCCGGCCATCCTGGCGCGCGGCGCGTGGCCGGCCGGGCTGCTGCCGGCGGCGGTCGGCCAGGGCACGGTGCAGGCGCTGGCGGCGCATGGCGTCGCCGGCTGCATCGCGCCGAGCGAGCGCTTCGACTCCGAGGCGCTGCTCGCCCTGCCCGAACTGGCGGGCGAACGGGTCGCCGGCCGCCGCGTCGCCATCTTCCGTGGCGACGGTGGCCGCGAACTGCTCGCCGACACGCTGCGCGAACGTGGCGCGGAAGTCGATTGCATCGCCTGCTACCGCCGTTCCGGCCCGCCCGGGGGCGTCGCGCCGCTGCTCGCCGCGTGGCGCGCCGGCCGGCTGGACGCATTGACGGTGTCGAGCAGCGAGGGGCTGCGCCATCTGGTCGATCTGCTCGACGCCGAAGGCCGCGCCTGGCTGCAGAAAACCCCCGTCTTCGTGCCGCATGCACGCATCGCCGAGAACGCCCGGGCATTGGGTTTAAGCAACATTATCCTGACCGCGGGCGCCGACGCTGGCATTCTCGCCGGCTTAGGTGCTTATAATTGGTCGGCATGATGCCCGAAAACGATAACGCTCCGCTCCCCGCGCCCCGGCCGGCACCGGCCGGCGCCACCCGGCAGAATCTCGCCCTGCTTGTCGCCATCCTCGCCCTCGCGCTGGCCGCCTGGCAGTGGTTCGACACCCGCCAGCGCCTGGCTGCGGCCGAGCAGGAAACGGCGAGCCGCCTGGCGGCGGTGACGGCGGCGAGCCAGGAAGAGCGCGGTGCGCAGAAGCAGCTGCGCGAGCAGATCGAGGCCCTGCAGGGCAAGCTCGGCGCCTTCGAAGGCAAGCTGGAGGAATACGACAGCCAGAGCGCGACCTTGCAGGCGCTCTACGAGAACATTGCGCGCAGCCGCGAGGAAGCGACGGTGCTCGAGGTCGAGCAGGCCGTCACCCTGGCCGGGCAGCAACTGCAGCTGGCCGGCAACGTGCCGATCGCCATCCTCGCCCTGCAGACTGCCGATGCCCGCCTGGCGCGTCTCGACCGCGCCCAGTACCTGCCGCTGCGCAAGGCGCTGGCTCGTGACCTGGAGCGCCTCAACGCGCTGCCCTTCGTCGATGTGCCGGGTATCAGCCTGCGCCTGGAGCAGATCGTCGTCGGCGTCGACAAGCTGCCGCTCGCCAGCTACGGTCGACCGTCCGAAAAGGCCGAAAATGCCGCGCCGGCCGCCGGTTCGCCGTGGTGGCAGCGGAGCGCCGGCGAGCTGTGGCGCGAACTGAAGAGCCTCGTCCGCATCCAGCGCTTCGACCGCGAGGAGCCGCCGCTGCTGGCGCCCGGCCAGGATTTCTTCCTGCGCGAGAATCTCCGGTTGCGGCTGCTCAACGCCCGCCTGGCGCTGCTCTCGCGCGACCCGGCAATCTTCCGCAGCGAGCTGAAGCTGGCCGGCGACTGGCTCGCCCGCTATTTCGATACCCGCGACAAGACCGTGCAGGGTGACCAGGCGACGCTGCGCCAGCTGCTGGCGACCGAGGTCAACGTGCAGGCGCCGAACCTCGGCGAAACGCAGGCGGCATTGCGCGCCTTGCGCGACGGCAAGGAAAAGAAGTGAAACGCCTGTTCTGGCTCCTGGCCCTGTTCGGGCTGGCCGTCGCCGTCGCCCTCGGCGCGCACCGCAACGACGGTTATGTCCTGCTGGTCCTGCCGCCGTACCGTGCCGAAGTCAGCCTCAACCTGTTCGTCGTCGCGCTGCTCGCCCTGTTCCTGCTGTTGTACGTTGCCGCGCGGGCGCTGGCACTGACCTTCGGCATGCCGCAGCGCGTTCGCCAGTATCGCGAACGCCGGCGGCGCGAAAAGGCCGGGCAGGTGTTCCAGGATGCCGTCCGCCTGCTCTTCGAGGGGCGTTTCGGGCAGGCGCTGAAGAAGGCCGGCGAGGCCTACGAGGCCGGCACGGCGCGCGGGCTGTCGGCGCTGATCGCGGCCCGCGCGGCGCAGCGCCTGCGTGAACCGGAAAAGCAGCAGGACTGGATGACGCGCGCCATGTCGGACGACCCGCGCAACGAGGCGGCGACGCTGATGCTGGAAGCCGAAATGATGAACGAGTCGCGCCGTTTCGACGATGCGCTGGCGGCGCTCGAGCGCCTGCAGGGCAAGCAGGGGCGGCACATCGCCGCCTTGCGCCTGGAACTGCGGGCGCGCCAGGGTGTCGGCGACTGGGACGGGGTGCTCAAGCTGGCGCGCCAGCTGGCCAAGCGCGATGCCCTGCCGGTCGAGATCGTGCGCGAAGTCAGGACCCAGGCCCACCTCGGCAACATCGCCCGGCTGGCGCTCGACCAGGCCCGTCTGACCGCCTACCTGCGCGCCCTGCCGGCGGAAGAACGCGGCCGGCGCGTCGCCCTGGCGGCGGCCCGCGCCCTGGTCGCGCAAGACGCGGTCGGCGAGGCGCAGAAACTGATCGAGGCGGTGCTCGACGCCACCGGCAACGATAGCTGGCAATCCGAACTGCTCACCCTCTACGGGCGTCTGAGCGGCGGCGAACTGACGGCGCGCATCGCCAAAGCCGAGGCCTGGCTGCGCCAGCATCCGGACGACGCCCGCCTGCTCGACGCCCTGGGCCGGATGTGCCTGCAGCAGCGCCTGTGGGGCAAGGCGCAGAGCTATTTCGAAGCTTCGCTGGCCGTCGAGCCCACGCAGCAGGCGCACCTGGAGCTGGCCCGGCTTGCCGACCAACTGGAGCGCCCGGAAGAGGCTAACAAGCACTACCGGGCCAGCGCCCTGCTCGATAATCGTTAGTCTTAGCTAACGACTATCGACTCCCGACCAAGGACTAAACCGCCCAGTCCTGCGGCTTGAGGAAGACGTCGTAGAGTTCGGCCTCCGGCGTGCCGGCCTCGGGTTTCCAGTCGTAACGCCATTTGACGATCGGCGGCAGCGACATCAGGATCGATTCGGTGCGGCCGCCCGACTGCAGGCCGAACAGCGTGCCGCGATCCCAGACCAGGTTGAATTCGACGTAGCGGCCGCGCCGGTAGGCCTGGAAGTCGCGCTCGCGTTCGCCGTAGGGCGTGTCGCGGCGTTTGGCCAGCACCGGCAGGTAGGCCTGGGTGAAGGCGTTGCCGACGGCCTGGGTCAGCGCGAAGCAGCGTTCGAAACCGCCCTCGTTGAGGTCGTCGAAGAAGATGCCGCCAACGCCGCGCGGTTCGTTGCGGTGCTTGAGGAAGAAGTAGTCGTCGCACCATTTCTTATATTTCGGATAGACCTCGTCGCCGAAGGGGGCGAGCGCGTCGCGGCAGGTGCGGTGAAAATGGGCCACATCCTCGCGTTGACCGTAATAGGGTGTCATGTCCATGCCGCCGCCGAACCACCAGACGTCCTCTTCACCGGACTTGCTGGCGACGAAGCAGCGCACGTTCATGTGCGCCGTCGGGCAGTAGGGGTTGCGTGGATGGAGCACCAGCGAGACGCCCATCGCCTCCCAGGCGCGGCCCGCCAGCTGCGGGCGGACGGCGGTGGCCGAGGCGGGCAGCGACTTGCCGGTGACGTGCGAGAAATTGACGCCGCCGCGCTCGAAGAAATCGCCTTCCTCGATCAGCCGCGAAATGCCGCCGCCGCCTTCCGGGCGTTGCCAGCTGTCGGTGCGGAACGGCTGGCCGTCGAAAGCCTCCAGTTCGCCGACGATGCGGCTTTGCAGGCCGGTGAAGAAATCCTTGAGGCGGGTGGTATCCATCGTGTCTCCGGGGAAAGTAAAACGGGCAGCCTGAGCCGCCCGTTCGGGTGCTGGTTTCGCAACCGCCTTAGCGGCTGATCGCGCGGTGGCCGATATCCTTGCGGTATTGCATGCCGTTCCAGCTGATCTGGGTCAGCACCTCGTAGGCGCGCTTGTGGGCCAGCTTGACGTTCTCGCCGAGCGCCGTCACGCACAGCACGCGGCCGCCGCTGGTGACGACCTGGCCATCCATCTGGGTGGTGCCGGCATGGAAGACGTGGGCGTCCTCGCCGAAGCTGTTGCCCTTGGGCAGCCCGTTGATCACGTCGCCCTTTTGCGGGGTGTCGGGGTAGTTGGCGGCGGCCAGCACGACGCCGAGTGCGACGCGGCGGTCCCATTCGGCCTCGACCTGGTCGAGCGTGCCGTCGATGCCATGCTCCAGCAGTTTGACGAAGTCGGATTTCAGGCGCATCAGGATCGGCTGGGTTTCCGGGTCGCCCATGCGGCAGTTGAATTCGAGGGTCTTGACCGAGCCGTCCTTGCCGATCATCAGGCCGGCGTAGAGGAAGCCGGTGAACGGGATGCCGTCGGCGGCCATGCCCTTGACGGTCGGCAGGATGATCTCGCGCATCGCCTTGGCGTGCACCTCGGGCGTCACGCACGGGGCTGGGGAATAGGCGCCCATGCCGCCGGTGTTCGGGCCCTGGTCGCCGTCGAAGATGCGCTTGTGGTCCTGGCTGGAGGCCAGCGCCAGCACGTTCTTGCCATCGACCATGACGATGAAGCTGGCTTCCTCGCCGTCGAGGAAGTCCTCGATCACGACGCGGGCACCGGCGTCGCCCAGCTTGTTGCCGGACAGCATGTCGTCGATCGCGGCGTGGGCTTCGGCGAGCGTCATGGCGACGACGACGCCCTTGCCGGCGGCCAGGCCGTCGGCCTTGACGACGATCGGCGCGCCCTTACGGTCGATATAGGCGTGTGCTGCGGTCGACTCGGAAAAAGTCTCGAATTCCGCGGTCGGGATGTGGTGGCGGGCCATGAAGCGCTTGGCGAAATCCTTGGAGGATTCGAGTTGCGCGGCCTCCTTGGTCGGGCCGAAGATCTTCAGGCCTCGGGCGCGGAAGGCATTGACCACGCCGGCTGCCAGCGGCGCCTCGGGGCCGACGACGGTGAGGTGGATCTTGTTCTGCTCGGCGAAATCGGCCAGCGCTTCCGGATCGGTGATGTTGACGTTTTCCAGCTCATGCTCGCGCGCCGTGCCGGCGTTGCCGGGGGCGACATAAACCTTCTGCAGGCCGGGCGTCTGCGCCAGGCGCCAGGCCATGGCGTGCTCGCGGCCGCCTGAACCGATTACCAGTAGTTTCATGACCGTTTCCTTTAACTTCTGATCTTGTTAATTGCACCACTGCCGTTCGCAGGGAATGCCGTCGTTATCGCCGTCCATCTTGGTTCCCGGGCAGTTCTTGAGGAACCAGGTAGCTTCTTCACATGAATTCATCTGAGAACAATAAGTTCTGCCATCGCAGCGGTAACTGATCGGTTGACTGCGAATATTCTGTTCGGAGGCTATCCTTTGGGGGGCACGCTCCGGCAAACGGATGTCGGTATAGACCTTGCTGTGGGAGTTGGCTGTCGCTGGTTGGGAGGTGCGTTCAATTGCCTTGCTGCTGAAAATATCCAGTTTCGGCAAATGTTGTCTGTAGGTGTCATAGCCCTGCCAGGCTATGACACCTATGATCATCAGAGCGATCAGCTTCTTCACTGCTTAGTGACGGAAATGCCTTGCGCCGGTGAACACCATCGCAATGCCGTGCTCGTCGGCCGCAGCGATGACTTCCTCGTCGCGCATCGAGCCGCCCGGCTGGATCACCGCGACGGCGCCGGCTTCGGCCAGCACGTCGAGGCCGTCGCGGAACGGGAAGAAGGCATCCGAGGCGACAACCGAACCCTTCAGCGACAGGCCGGCGTTGGTGGCCTTGATGCTGGCGATCTTGGTCGAATCGACGCGGCTCATCTGGCCGGCGCCGACTCCCAGGGTCATGCCGCCGCCACAGAAGACGATGGCGTTGGACTTGACGAACTTGGCGACGCGCTCGGCGAAGAGCAGGTCTTCGATCTGCTGGGCGGTCGGCTGCACCTTGGTGACGACCTTCAGGCCAGAAGCCTGGGCGGTGAAGTCGTCAGCGGTTTGCACCAGCAGGCCACCGCCGACGCGCTTCAATTCCAGCTTGTTCAGGTCACGGCCGAGCGGCACGACCAGCACGCGCAGGTTGGTCTTGGAAGCCAGGGCGGCCTTGGCTTCGGCGGTGAAGGACGGAGCGATCAGAACTTCGACGAAGTGCTTGCGCTCGTTCATGGCGTTGACGACGTCGATGCCGACTTCGCCGTTGAAGGCGATGATGCCGCCGAAAGCGGAGGTCGAATCGGTCTTGAAGGCCTTTTCGTAAGCGCCGAGCAGGGTGACGTCGATGGCCACGCCGCACGGGTTGGCGTGCTTGATGATGACGCAGGCCGGCGCATCGAAGGCCTTGACGCATTCCCAGGCGGCATCGGAGTCAGCGATGTTGTTGTAGGACAGTTCCTTGCCCTGCAGCTGGGTGTAGGCGGCGATGCTGCCAGCCAGCGGCGTGGTGTCGCGGTAGAAGGCGGCTTGCTGATGCGAATTTTCGCCGTAGCGCAGGATTTCGGTGCGGTCGAAGGCCAGTTGCAGCTTGGCCGGGAAGATCGCCGGGGTCGGCGCGGCAGCGGCCGGCTTGCTTTCAGCGCCGTCGTCGAGGCCGGTCAGCCAGTTGGCGATCATGCTGTCGTAGCGGGCGGTGTGGGTGAAGGCCTTCTTGGCCAGGCCGAAGCGGGTGGCGAGCTGGAGCGCGCCGCCGTTGGCCTTCATTTCTTCGAGTAGCGGGGCGTAGTCTTCCGGATCGGTGACGATGGCGACGCCGTTGTAGTTCTTGGCCGAGGAACGGACCATGGCCGGGCCGCCAATGTCGATGTTTTCAATCGCGTCCTCGAGCGTCACACCGGCCTTGGCGATGGTCGCGGCGAAGGGGTAGAGGTTCACGCAGACCAGATCGATGGTCGGGATGCCGTGGGCGTCGATGGTCGCCATGTGCTCGGCCAGGTCGCGGCGGGCGAGGATGCCGCCATGCACCTTCGGATGCAGGGTCTTGACGCGGCCATCGAGCATTTCCGGGAAGCCGGTGTAGTCGCCGATTTCAGTCACCGCGAGGCCGGCGTCGCGCAGCATCTTGGCGGTGCCGCCGGTGGACAGGAGCTTCACCCCCTGGGCGGCGAGGCCCTGGGCGAATTCGAGAACGCCCGTCTTGTCGGAGACGGAAATCAGCGCTTGCTTGATGGTCATGGTGGTGATTTACAGAAGTTGATGTTCGGTGAGTTTCTTGCGCAGCGTGTTGCGGTTGATGCCCAGCATCTCGGCGGCCAGCGTCTGGTTGGCGCCGGCCTTGGCCAGCACGACTTGCAGCATCGGCTTCTCGATCTTGCGCAGGACCATGTCGTAGATGGCGGCCGGCTTTTCGCCGTCCAGGTCCCGGAAATATTGTTCCAGCGCGTCCGTGACGCATTGCCCCAAATCATGTTGGCTCATGCTGCCAACGCCTCCTCTGATGTTTTATGTTCTTCGTACTGCAAATGCTCATGTTCTTCCGCGTAGCGCAGGAAAAACTCGTTGACCGCCTGGCGTTGCAGTTCCACCGTCGGCAGCGTGTTCATCACCTTGCGGAACGCCGCCGAGCCGATCAGGCCCTTGGTATACCAGGAGATGTGCTTTCGCGCGACCTTGACCCCCGTGTCCAGGCCGTAGAAATCGTAGAGGTCCTCGAGATGCGCCATCAGGATGGCGTGGATCTCGCCGACCGGCGCCGGCGCCATTTTCTCGCCGGTCTTCAGATAGTGTTCGATCTCGCGGAACAGCCAGGGGCGGCCCTGGGCGGCGCGGCCGATCATGACGCCGTCGGCGCCGCTCACGTCGAGGACGTGCCTGGCTTTTTCCGGCGTCGTGATGTCGCCGTTGGCGATGACCGGGATTTTCACCAGCGTCTTGACCATCGCAATGGTGTCGTATTCGGCCTCGCCGGTGTATTGCTGGCAGCGCGTCCGGCCGTGGATGGCGACGGCGCGGATGCCGGCGTTCTCGGCAATGCGCGCGATGGTCGGCGCGTTCTTGTTGGCCAGGTTCCAGCCGGTACGGAATTTCAGCGTCACCGGCGTATTGGGCACGGCGCCGACGACGGCGTCGAGGATGTCGCCGACCAGTTGCTCGTTCTGCATCAGCGCCGAGCCGGCCATCACGTTGCACACCTTCTTGGCCGGGCAGCCCATGTTGATGTCGATGATCTGGGCGCCGTTATCGACGTTGTGTTTGGCCGCCTCTGCCATCATCCTGGGGTCGGCGCCGGCGATCTGCACCGAGATTGGCGCCACTTCGCCGGTGTGGTTGGCGCGGCGCAGCGTCTTGGCACTGCCGTAGAGCAGCGAGTTCGAGGTGACCATCTCGGAAACGGCCAGGCCGGCGCCCATCTTCTTGCACAATTGGCGGAACGGACGATCGGTGACCCCGGCCATCGGTGCGACGAAGAGGTTGTTTCGCAGGGTGAAACCGGCAAATTCCATGGGCGATGAATGGGCGCAACAACGGCGCCGGGCAGATCAGGGGAAGCGGCGCATTCTACCCGAAAGGGCGCCTAAAAAATAGTCAAATCGCGAAGGCGAGAGAGAGCAGCAAGGCGAAGACGAGTTGCAGGCCGGCGGTGGCGGCGAGGATGGCGTTGAAGACCGGGCCGGGCACTTCGCGGTGGAAGCGGGCGATCAGACGGAGGGCCAGGGGCAGCGACAGGAGCGGCAGGGCAGCCGGCCAGCCGAGGTCGGCCAGTGAGGGCAGCAGGGCATAAGGGACCAGCATCTCGGCCGTGTATATGTGGCGGGTGGCCGGGCGGCCGAGGCGGACGGCCAGCGTGTTCTTGCCGTTGGCCTGGTCGCCGTCGTGGTCGCGGTAGTTGTTAACCGTAATGACTGCGGCGGCGTGGATGCCGACCAGGGTTGCGGCGATCAGTGCCGTGGGCGTCAGGGTAAGGGTTTGCAGGTAATAGCTGCCGCCGACGGCGACCAGGCCAAAGAATAGGAAGACGAAGAGCTCGCCGAGCGGCCCGTAGGCGATGGGTCGGGGGCCGCCGGTATAGGCCCAGCCGGCGGCCAGCGAGGCGAGGCCGATGGCGACGATGGGCCAGCCACCGTGCCAGACCAGATAGATGCCGCACCCGAAGGCCAGCGCAAAGCTGAGCCAGGCGCCGGCTTTGACCGTGCCCGGCGTCAGCCAGCCCTCGGCGGTGGCGCGCTTGGGGCCGAGGCGTCCGGGCGTGTCGGTGCCGCGCAGGAAGTCGCCGACATCGTTGAACAGGTTGGTGCCGATCTGGATGAAGGCGGCGCCGAGTGCGGCGGCGAGGAGCGGCAGCCAGAGGATGGCATGGGTATCGTGCCAGGCGATGGCTGTGCCGACGAGCACCGGCGACAGCGAAACCGACAGCGTTTTCGGGCGACAGGCGAGGAACCAGGCAGTGGCTTTTTTCATGCGGCAGACGACAGGGCGACGGGCGCGACTTTATCCGGGCGTCGCGCCCTTGCCCTTGGCGCAGATCAAGGCCAGGCGCGGGCGCCCCAGATCATGCGCTTGGCGACGAAGTGGCGGGCCGGCGGGCAGAGATCGAGGGCCAGCAGGCCGAGGCCGCGGGCGATTTTGAGCGGGCCGAAATCGTTCGAGAAGGCCTTGACGATCTTGTCGGTGAAGAAGGCGCCGCCCTGGCGGTCGAGGCGGCGACTGGCGGCGTAGTTTTCGAGAGCGCTGCGGTCGACACCGTTTTTGAGCAAAATTTCGGAGAGCTGCCAGGCGTCGCGCAGGCCGAGGTTGAAGCCCTGGCCGGAGACCGGGTGCAGGGTTTGCGCGGTGTTGCCGATCCACACTTCACAGCCCTTGACCAGCGTGTCGCGCATGCGCAGCGCCAGCGGGAAGCGGCTGCGCTTGCCCGGTTTGGCGAAGCGCATGCGGCGGCCGAACTGGGCTTGCAGCGCGGCGATGAAGGCGTCGTCGTCGAGCGCCATCACCGCGTCGGCCTTGGCCGGCGGCAGCGTGAAGACGATGGAGTATTCGGCGCCGAGCGGCAGCAGGGCGAGCGGGCCGTCCGGGGTGAAGCGTTCCCAGGCGCGTTTGCCGTGGCCAGGTGTCGGCGTCACTTCGCAGATGACCGCGTGCTGGCCGTAATCGCTGACCGAGACGGCCGGATCGTCGGTCGGCGTGCCTTCGGCGTGGATCAAGAGCTGGCAGCGGAGGGTGCGCAGCTGGCCGGCGTGGCGCAGCGCGACGGTGGCGCCCTGGTCGTCCGCGTGGATGTCGAGGATTTCCGCCTCGGCGAGCAGGCTGTCGGCGGCGAGGTTGACGGCCAGCGCTGCGGCGAGGTCGCGATAGCGGACGACGTAACCGAGAGCAGGTAGCTTGTAATCGCTGCGGTCGAGCAGGGTGCGGCCGAAGCCATCCTTTTGCGAAACGTGGATGGTCTCGATGGGCGTTGCGGCGCGGGTCGGCCAGGAATTGATCTGTTCGAGCAGTTCGCGGGCGCCGTGCGACAGGGCAAGGGCGCGCGGGTCGGCCTGCAACGCCTGCGGAGGGCGACGATCCAGCAGTAACGATTTCCGGCCGCCCGCCGCCAGCGCCAGATGCAGCGTCATGCCGACCGGGCCGGCGCCGACGATCAGGATGTCGACATGCTCGACGGCATCAGTCATGGCGCATGACCTCCTCGATTTCGGCCACGGTCTTCGGCGCCGTGGTGTAGATGTCGCACCCCGTCTCGGTGATGCGCACATCGTCCTCGATGCGGATGCCGATGCCGGCCAGCGCCTCGGGAATATCATCGGCCGGGCGGATGTAGAGGCCGGGTTCGACGGTGACCGTCATGCCCGGTTGCAACGCCGTCCATTGCTCGCCAACCTTGTATTCGCCGGCGTCGTGCACATCCAGCCCCAGCCAGTGGCCGGTGCGGTGCATGTAGAAGCGGCGGTAGTCGCCCTTTTCGATCAGCGTGTCGATGCTGCCCTTGAGCAACTTGAGGTCGACCAGGCCCTGGGTCAGCACGCGTACCGCAGCATCGTGCGCTTCCATGAAGTGGCGACCCGGAGCGGTGGCGGCGAAGGCGGCGTCCTGCGCGGCGAGGACGATTTCGTAAACGTCCTTTTGCGCCGCATTGAAGCGGCCATTGACCGGGAAGGTGCGGGTGATGTCGGCGGCGTAGCCTTCGACTTCGCAGCCGGCGTCGATCAGGACCAGGGTGTGGTCGTTGAGCAGCTTGTTGTTTTCGACGTAATGCAGCACGCAGGCGTTGGCGCCGCCGGCGACGATGGGCGTGTAGGCGTGGGCGTCGGCGCCGCGTTTGCGGAATTCGTAGGTCAACTCGGCTTCCAGTTCGTACTCGGCCAGGCCGGGGCGGCAGGCTCGCATGGCGCGGGCGTGGCCGGCGCTGGCGATGTCGGCCGAGCGTTGCTGGATGGCGGCTTCGGCGGCATCCTTGACCAGGCGCATGGTGTCGAGCTCGGCGCGCAGGTCGTGGATGGCACGCGGCGCCCGTTTGCCGGCCCGGGTTTGGGCGCGCACGGCGTTCAAGGCCTTGGCGATGCGGGCGTCCCACTCGGCGTCGTGGCCGATGGCGTGCCACAGCGTGTCGCGGTCGACGAGGAATTCTGGCAGTTTCTTGTCGAGCTGGTCGATGGGATAGGCGGCGTCGAAGCCGAAAGCGGCCTTGGCCGCCTTGGGCCCGTAGCGGTAGCCATCCCAGATCTCGCGTTCCTCGTGCTTCTCGCGGCAGAAGAGGATGGATTTCGGGCGCTTGCCGCCGACCAGCACGACTACGGCTTCCGGCTCGGGGAAGCCGGTCAGGTACCAGAAGTAGCTGTCGAAGCGGTAGGGGTGATGGGCGTCGCGATTGCGGATGACTTCCGGGGCGGTGGGCACGATGGCGACGCCGTCGCCGATGGCTTTCAGCAGGCGTTGGCGGCGGGCGAGAAAGTGGGCGTGGGTCATGCGTTCCTCAGTTCTGCATCCAGCTCGGTCAGGCGTTGCGGTGTTCCCACGTCGACCCAGCGGCCGGTGAAGCGTTCCCCGGTCAGCGCGCCGGCGGTGATGGCGGCGTCGAGCAGGGGGCGCAGCTTCATCACCGTGCCGGGGCGGACGCCGGCAAAGAAGGTCGGCGAAAAAACGCCGACGCCGGCATAGGTGACGGTTCGGTCGCCGTGGGCGTAAACGATGCGGTCGCCGTCGAGGCTGAAGTCGCCGCCGGCGTGGTGGGCGGGATTGTCGACCATGACCAGGTGGGCGTGGCCGCTGGCCAGCGGGAAATCGGCGAAGCGGCCGAAATCGACATCGCAATAGACGTCGCCGTTGACCACCAGGAAGGGCGCGTCACCGAGTTGCGGCAAGGCCGTGGCAATGCCGCCGGCGGTTTCCAGTGCCCCCGGCGGCTCCGGCGAATAGCGGATGGTGAGCCCCCACTTCGCGCCGTCGCCCAGTGTTTGCTCGATCTGCTCGCCGAGGTGGGCGTGGTTGATGACGATCTCGCGGAAGCCGGCCGCGGCCAGCCGTTCCAGGTGCCAGACGATCAGCGGCTTGCCGCCGGCCACGAGCAGCGGCTTGGGCGTGTGGTCGGTGAGCGGCCGCATGCGTTCGCCGCGGCCGGCGGCGAGGATCATCGCCTTCATTATTTGTAGCGGTAGCCGATCTGCTCGGTGTTGCCTTCCAGCCGGTCAAGCAGGTTTTGCAGCGGTTTGAGCTGGATGTAGCGGCTGGCCGTCTTGCGGGCGTAGTTGATGAAGCGCGGCAGGTCTTCGACGTACTTGTCCTTGCCATCGCGGTATTTGAGGCGGCAGAAGATGCCGAGCACCTTGAGGTGGCGCTGCAGGCCCATCAGTTCGTACTCGCGCCAGAAAACGCCGAAATCCTCGCGCACGGGCAGGCCGGCGGCGCGGGCCTTTTCCCAGTAGCGGACGACCCAGTCGATTTCCTGTTCCTCGTCCCAGGAAATGAAGGCGTCGCGGAACAGCGAGACGACGTCGTAGGTGATCGGGCCGCAGACGGCATCCTGGAAGTCGATGATGCCCGGCGTCAAGCGTTCGGCGCTCTCGACGACCATCAGGTTGCGCGGCATGAAGTCGCGATGCACGAAGACCTTGGGCTGGCCGAGTGCCGAGTTGATCAGGTACTTGAAGGTACGGTCGAGCATGACTTTGTCTTCGTCGGCCAGTTCGATGCCGAGGTGACGGCCGATGAACCATTCGGGGAAGAGATCGAGTTCGCGACGCAAGAGCGTGGCGTCGTAGGGCGGCAGCGTGGCGGCGCTGGATGAGCATTGCCATTTGACCAGCACGTCGAGGACCGGGCGGATCAGCAGGTCGGCCAGCGACAGGTCGGCTTTCAGTGCTTCGAGGTAGCCGATGCGGCCGAGGTCGGTGAGCACCAGGAATCCGTTGTCGAGATCCTTGTCGAGGATGCGTGGCGCGGCGAGGTCGGCCTTGGCGAGCAGTCCGGCGACGTGGATGAAGGGCTTGCAGTCTTCCTTCTCGGGCGGGGCGTCCATCAGGATGCGCGTGCTGCCGTCCGGCCAGGCCAGGCGGAAATAGCGGCGGAAGCTGGCGTCGGCGGAAGCCGGGGTGATCTGGACGTTCTGGTTCGGGAAGCGCTGGGCCACCCAGTCGGTAACAAGTTGATCGCGCGTCATTGGAAGCCTAAGCGGGCGGGAGAGGGTTCGTTGTAAAATGCCGGGATTTTAACACTCGGGTATCGGCCGTTCCGGTCCCGGCCCTCCTGATCCTCTCAATGACCGGTTTCGCCCGCCGTCCGCTCGCCGTCTTCGTCTGCTGCATGTTCGCCGCCGTGCCGGCGCTGCATGCCGCACCCGAGGCGGATGTCCTGCTTCTTGCCGCCGCCAGCCTGCGCCAGAAGCCGGAGGCAGTGCCGGCAACCGGTGGCGAGACGGCGGACGACGCCTGGCCCTTGCGCCTGCGCAACGAGCGCCGCTTCAATGTCATGGGCGGCAAGAAGCCGCCGCTGGCGCCGGGGGTCGGGGTGCCGTATCCGCCCCAGCTCGCAAAGGACGATGTCTACCCGTTGTTCATCATCGCCGACCATCTCGAAGGGCGGACCGAAGTGGTGGCCGAAGCGACCGGCGAGGTCGAGCTGCGCCGGGCCGGCAGCCTGATCTATGGCGACAAGATGGTTTACTGGCCGCTCGACGACGAGGTCGAGGCGACGGGCAGCGTGCGCATGTTGCAGGAGGGGCAGGAGGTCAACACGCCGCATTTGCGGATGCAGTTGTCCGAACAGGTCGGCTTTGCCGAGCAGGCGGATTTCTTCATCGTCAGGCAGGTGGCGAGCAAGTTCTACCGGCCACCGCTGGTCGTCGCGACCGCCTCCAGCTCGAATGCCGTGACCTCTGGCGCGCCGATGATGCTCAATGTGCCTCACAGCTACGGCCTGCCGACCGTCGCGCCGGAGCGCCGCCCGTCGATCGCGAGCGGGACCGCGGCGCGGGTGGAGTTCGAAGGCGAGAACCAGACCAGGCTGCTCGACACCACCTATTCGACCTGCAAGCCGGGGGCGACCGACTGGTACATGCGCGCCTCCGAAGTGCATCTCGACTACGACCGGGATGTCGGCGACGCGAAGAACGCGGTGTTCTGGTTCAAGGACGTGCCGATCTTCTACACCCCGGCCGCCACCTTTTCGCTGAATCACGAGCGCAAGTCGGGTGTCCTGCATCCCTTCTTTGCGACTTCGACCCGCGACGGGCTGGATCTGACCATCCCGTACTACTGGAACATCGCTCCCAACTACGACGCGACCTTCTATCCGCGTTACATGAGCAAGCGCGGCTTCCAGTTGGGGGCCGAGGCGCAGTACATCGATTTCAACTACCGCGGTACCGCGCGCGTCGAGTACATGCCTTATGACCAGATGGCGGAGCGCGAGCGCTACGCCTATCTGCTCCAGCACCAGCAGAACCTCGGGCGCGGATTTTCGGCGACGGTCAACTACAACCGCGTATCGGACAATTTCTACTGGCAGGACTTGTCTTCCCGCCTGCTGCAGACGACCCAGGTCCAGCTGCCGCAGCAGTTCGTGCTCGGCTACACGCCGGTGCCCTGGCTGCAGACCAATCTGCAGGTCCAGCGTTTCCAGACGCTGCAGACTGATCCGTCCAACCCGGTTGCCATTCCCTATTTTCTGGAGCCGCAACTCAATCTGATCGGCTTCAAGCCTGACCTGTTCGGGACCGATTTCACACTGCTCGGCCAGTTTTCCAAGTTTTCCAGCACCACCCAGGTACAGGGCAACCGCCTGGTGGTCTACCCTCAGCTATCGTTGCCCGTCGTGCATCCGGCGTTCAATTTCATCCCCAAGATCGGCGTTCATGCGACCCAGTACGCGCTGACCGATCAGCCGACCGCCAGCGATCCGACGAGCATCAGCCGCGTCATGCCGACCTTCACGCTGGATTCCAACCTGATTTTCGAGCGCGATACCAACCTGCTCGGCAATGCGTTCATCCAGACTCTGGAACCCCGGCTCTACTATGTGAACATTCCATACCGGGACCAGAGCAATATCCCGGTCTTCGATACCTACCAGTCGGATTTCAACTTCGCCCAGATCTTCGCGGAGAACCGCTACAGCGGCTTCGACCGCATCAACGACGCCAATCAGCTGACGGCGGCGCTGACCACCCGCCTGCTCGATAGCGGAACGGGCGTCGAGAAGCTGCGGGCCATGATCGGCCAGCGCTATTACCTTTCCGAGAGCAAGGTCACGCTGCCCGGCCAGTCGCCGCAGCCGCAGGGCTATTCCAACCTGATTTCCGCCTTCAGCGGCCTCGTCCTGCCCAAGACCTACGCCGACGTCGCCTGGGAATACAACTATCGCGACAGCGTCAATGAACGTTTCTCGATGGGCATGCGCTATCAACCGGAACTGGGCAAGGTGATCAGCGCCGGTTATCGCTACAATCGCGACTCGGTGACCAATCTACCTTCGGTCGACCAGATCGACATCGCCGGCCAGTGGCCATTGTCCGCCAATCTCTATGCCGTCGGGCGCTATAACTATTCCTTCCTCGGCAGCAACCAGTTGCTCGAAGGGATTGCCGGCTTCGAATACAACGCCGGCTGCTGGGCGTTGCGCGCCGTCGTCCAGCGCCTGGAAGCGATTGCCGGTTCGCCCAACACCTCCCTGTTCCTGCAGCTTGAACTCACCGATTTCGGCAGCGTCGGTTCCAACCCGATCAGCCTGCTGCGCCGTTCCATCCCCGGCTACGGCAAGACCAACGAGTTGACCACCTCCAGCAGCCTGCTCACGACACAATGACCGCCATGCACTCATTCATTCGCAGCCTATTCCTCCTCTTCCTCGCCCTGATCGGCTTCTGCATGTCGCCCGCCGGCGCGGCGCCGGTCGAACCGGTCGAGGCCGATCGCATCGTTGCCGTCGTCGGCGACGAGGTCATCACGCTCTACGACCTGCGCGTCCGTCTCGACGCGGCGCTCAAGCAACTGCAAAAGCAGGGAACGTCGTTGCCGCCGCAGGAGGTGCTCGAACGGCAGATGCTCGAGCGCGTCATCATGGACCGCATCCAGCTGCAGGTCGCCCGCGACAGCGGCCTGCGCGTCGACGATGCGCAACTCGACCAGGCCATCGGCCGCATCGCCGCCAACAACAAGATGACCCCGCAGCAGTTCCGTCAGGCGCTGGAGAAGGATGGCGTCAACTACGCGCGCTTCCGAGAGGAAATCCGCAGCGAAATGACGATGGTGCGGCTGCGCGAGCGCGAGGTGGACCGCAAGCTGGTGATTTCCGACGGCGAGGTCGACCTCTACCTGGCCAATCAGGCCAGCACCGGTGGCGGCGAGGAATACCAGTTGGCTCACATCCTGATGCGGGCGCCCGAATCGGCCAGTCCGGAACAGTTGCAGAAGCTGCGCCAGCGCGGCGAGCAGGCGCTCAAGCGGGCCCGGGCCGGCGAAAACTTCGCCGAACTGACGGCGACCTTCTCCGATGCGCCGGATGCCCTGCAGGGCGGCAGTCTCGGCTGGCGCCAGCTGGACCGCATGCCGACGCTCTACGCGGAAACGGCGGTCCGCCTGCAGCCGGGCGAGGTCAGCGACCTGCTGCGCTCGTCGGCCGGCTTCCACATCGTCAAGCTGCTCGGCAAGCGGGGCGGCAGCGGGCCGGCCTCGATCCAGCAGACCCACGCCCGTCACATCCTGATTCGCGTGAACGAAGTGGTTTCGGAAAGCGAGGCGCGGCGCAAGATGGAAAACCTGCGCGAGCGCCTGGTCAATGGCGGCGATTTTGCCGAACTGGCCCGCCTCTATTCGCAGGACGGCTCGGCGGCCAAGGGCGGCGACCTGGGCTGGGTCAGCCCGGGCGATACCGTGCCGGATTTCGAGCGGGCGATGGATGCGCTGAAGGACAACGAAATCAGCCCGGTCGTCCAGTCGCCGTTCGGCATGCACCTGATCCAGGTCCTCGAGCGCCGCCAGCGTGACGTTTCCGAGGAGCGCCAGCGCGCCGCCGCGCGCCAGGCACTGCGCGAACGCCGCCTCGACGAGGCCTACCAGGACTGGTTGCGCCAGTTGCGCGATCGTACCTACGTCGAAAACCGCCTCGAAGAAAAATGATGCTGCCCCGCATCGCCGTGACCAGCGGCGAACCGGCCGGCATCGGGCCGGATCTCTGCCTGCGCCTGGCCGGTTACGACGGGCCGGGGCACCCGGTCATCCTCGCCGACCGCAACCTGCTCGCCGAGCGCGCCGAAGCCATCGGACTGAATGTCGCCATCCGCGATTTTTCCCCTAAAAACCGGGTCGACCGCGACAGCCTCGATGTGCTGCACGTGCCGCTGGCCGTTACCGCCGTACCCGGCCAGCTCGACCCGGCCAACGGCGCCTATGTCCTGGCACTGCTTGACCGCGCCCTGGCCGGTTGCCGCGCCCGCGAGTTCGCGGCAATGGCGACGGCGCCGGTGCACAAGGGCGTGATCAACAGGGCTGGCGTCCATTTCACCGGCCACACCGAGTACCTCGCTGCAAAAACCCGGACGCCGCTCGTCGTCATGATGCTGGCCGGCGCCACCGAGCGCGGGCCGTTGCGGGTCGCGCTGGTGACGACCCACCTGCCGCTGCGCGAGGTGCCGGCCGCCATCACCGCCGACGTCCTGGAACGAACCCTGCGCATCCTGCACGCCGAACTGAAGCGGAAATACGGCCTGGCGAATCCGCGCATCCTGGTCGCCGGCCTCAATCCGCACGCCGGCGAAGGCGGCTACCTGGGGCGCGAGGAAATCGAGGTCATCGCGCCGGTCGTCGAACGGCTGCGGGGCGAGGGCATGCAGCTCGCCGGCCCGCTGCCGGCCGACACCCTGTTCACGCCGCCGGTCCTGGCGCGCGGCGACGCCGTGCTCGCCATGTACCACGACCAGGGGCTGACCGCGCTCAAGTACGCCACCTTCGGCCACGGCATCAACGTCACCCTCGGCCTGCCGATCATTCGCACCTCGGTCGATCACGGCACGGCGCTCGAACTGGCCGGTACCGGCCGCGCCGACCCGGGCAGCCTGTTCGAGGCGGTGGCCGAGGCGACCCGCATGGCGGTGCGGCAATGAAGGGCCATGTCGCCCGCAAACGGTTCGGGCAAAACTTTCTCGTAGACAACGGCATCATCGCCGCCATCGTTGCCGCCATCGACCCGCAACGCGGCGACACCGTCGTCGAGATCGGCCCCGGCCTCGGTGCGCTGACCGAGCCGCTGCTGGCGCGGGTGGATCATCTGCACGTCGTCGAAATCGACCGCGACCTGATCGCCCGCCTGAAAAAGCAGCATCCCCCGGCGCGCCTGACCATCCACGAGGGCGACGCGCTGGCCTTCGACTTCGCCGGCATCGGCAGCGATCTGCGCCTGGTCGGCAACCTGCCGTACAACATCTCGACGCCGCTGCTCTTCCATCTGGCCGACTGCGTCGGCGTCGTCCGCGACATGCACTTCATGCTGCAGAAGGAAGTGGTCGAGCGCATGGTGGCCGAACCGGGCGACGCTGATTTCGGCCGCCTGTCGGTGATGCTGCAATACCGCTTCTGGCTGGAATGGCTTATCGACGTGCCGCCGGAAAGCTTCGACCCGGCGCCCAAGGTCGATTCCGCGGTCGTGCGTCTGATTCCCAAGCCGGCGTCGGAGCTGGCCGCCCGCGATCCGGTGCGTTTCGCGCGGGTCGTCCAGCAGGCGTTTTCGCAGCGGCGCAAGATGCTGCGCAATACCCTTAAGGGAACGCTCGACGAGGCCGGTTTTTCGGCACTCGGCATCGACCCGACGCGGCGGGCGGAGGACATCCCGGTTGCCGACTATGTCCGCCTCGCCAATTACCTGACGTAAAAAAACCCGCCGCGGCGGGTTTTTCGTTTCGGCGCAGCCGGCTTACTTCTTTGTCGGGCACGTGTTCATGCCGAAGATCGAATAGGCCGGGCACCAGCCCATCAGGCCGGTGGCCAGGGGGACGATGCCGATGTAGCCCCAGACCGGCAGCATGCCGGCCACGGTGGCGCCGATCAGGCCGGCACCGGCAACGATGCGCACGATTTTGTCGATTCCGCCAACATTTGCAGCCATGGTGTGTTCTCCGTCGAGTAGTAGGTACGGTGCCCAGTCTAGCGGGCGTGCCCGGCGGGGTCTGTAACCTGGGTCACACAGCGGCGAGTTTCTGCAGGCCGCTGCGGTCGACGATGGTCAGCTGTTCACGGCCGAGGGCGACCAGGCCCTGCGCGGCGAAGCCCTTGAGCAGGCGGCTGACGATTTCGCGGACGCTGCCCAGTTCGTCCGCCAGTTGCTGGTGGGTGACGTTCAGGACATTTTCGTTGCGCGCCAGCAGCAGCTTGGCGAGACGCTGGTCGAGGCGGGCGAAGGCGACTTCCTCCACCAGTTGCATCAGTTCGCCGATGCGTTCGGCGAAGAGATGGAAGACGAAATCGCGGAACGGGGCATGCTCGACCATCAGCTGCGCGAACACCGGCGCCGGCAGGATCGCCAGGCTGAGCGGCGCCTCGGCGATGCCGCGGGCGTTGTAGTCGGTATGGCCGAGCAGGCAGCTGGAGCTGATGATGCACGAGCCGCCGGGAGCGACCCGGTAGAGCATCAGCTCACGGCCGCTGGCGGCCAGCTTGACGACCTTGATGCTGCCTTCGAGGAGGAGCGGGAAGCCCTGGCAGGGCTGGTGTTCGGCGAAGATCTGGGCGCCGGCCGGCGCCCGCATGACGGTCTGCCCCTGCAGCAGCGCCGTCAGCCGCCCGGCCGGCAGGCCCGCCAGCGGCGGGTACAGATCGAGCACTTTTTGCGGGTCGACCGCAGCTGTCGTCATTTCAGCCCAGCGTCGCCCAGACCGGGGCGTGGTCGGAAGGGCGCTCGCGCTTGCGCGGCGCGCGGTCGATGCCGGCCGCCGTGCATTTGCCGGCCAGTGGTGGCGAGAGCAGGATGTGGTCGATGCGCAGGCCGAGGTTCTTCTGGAATCCCAGCATGCGGTAGTCCCACCACGAGAAGGTCTTTTCCGGCTGCTCGAAGAGGCGGAAGCTGTCGGCGAGGCCGAGGGCGAGCAGGCGCCGGAAGGCGTCGCGCTCCGGTGCGGAACACAGAATCTGGCCGGCCCACGCCTTGGGGTCGTGCACGTCACGGTCGTCCGGCGCGATGTTGTAGTCGCCGCACAACGCCAGGTTCGGGTGCGCCTTGAGCTCCTCGCCGAGCCAGGTGGCCAGCGCGTCGAGCCAGCGCAGCTTGTAGTCGTACTTGTCGCTGCCCACCGCCTGGCCGTTCGGCATGTAGGCGCAGATGACTCGGGTGTTGCCGACGGTGCCGGCGATCAGGCGCTTCTGCTCGTCCGGGAAATGCGGGTTGCCGCAGGTCACGTCGGCGATCGGCTGGCGGGCGAGCAGGGCGACGCCGTTATAGGTCTTCTGCCCGGAAAAGACCGCCTGATAGCCGGCTGCCTCGATCTCGGCGCGCGGGAAGTTGTGGTCCTCCAGCTTCAGTTCCTGCAGGCACAGGGCGTCGGGCTGCTGCTCGGCGAGCCAGTCGAGCAGGTGGGGCAGGCGGACTTTCAGCGAATTGACGTTCCAGCTGGCGATCTTCACTTGCTCAGGCCGCCCGACGGTTTGGCGCCGTAGGCGGCGGTCTTCGGATAACCGGCAAGGTCGAGCAGGTTGTTGTAGGCGCTGGCCTCGAAGCCGCGGAAGCTCTGCTTGCCGACCTTGAGTGCCGGTACGAAGGCGTCGCCGACCAGCTGCTTGAGTTCGTCGATCTCTTCCTGCTTCTGCACCATCTTCTCGGTGAAGGGAATGCCGCGGCGGTTCAGCAGGTCGCGCGCGTCCTTGCACTGGCTGGTGCAATCGGCCGACGTGTAGAGGGTCACCGGGAAATCCTCGGCCGCCTTCCTGACGGAATACGGCAGGCCATCGGTTTCGATGGCGCCGCCGCCGGCCTTCGACACGCTGTGCGCGCGGCCCGGCGGCGGGGTGTCGGAAATGACGGTACGCCCGGCCGAATCGACCCAGCGGTAGGTCTCGGCCACGGCACAGGCGCTGGACAGCGCCAGACACAACAAGAGCAGGTGTCGCATGATCTTCCTCCCGGATCGGCTGGTTACGCCGCAATCATACCGCTGTGGCGGAGCAGGGCGTCGACGCTCGGTTCGCGGCCGCGGAAGGCGATGAACGACTCGATCGCCGGGCGCGACCCGCCGACCGCCAGGATCTCGTCGAGGAAACGCTTGCCGACCGTCGCGTCGAACGGGTCGCCGGCTTCCTCGAAGGCGGCGTAGGCGTCGGCCGACAGCACCTCGGCCCACTTGTAGCTGAAATAGCCGGCCGCGTAGCCGCCGCCGAAGATGTGCGAGAAGCTGTTCGGGAAACGGTGCCAGGCGGGCGGGACGAGGACGGCCACTTCCTTGCGGACCTCGGCGAGCAGGTCGAGCGCGGTCGACGTCCCGGCGGGGTCGAATTCCGAATGCAGCAGCATGTCGAAGAGCGAGAACTCCAGCTGGCGCACGGTCATCATGCCGCTCTGGAAATTCCGCGCCGCCAGCATCTTGTCGAACAGTTCGCGCGGCAGTGGCGCGCCGCTGTCGACATGCGCGGTCATGCCCTGCAGCACGTCCCATTCCCAGCAGTAGTTTTCCATGAACTGCGAGGGCAGCTCGACGGCATCCCATTCGACGCCGTGGATGCCGGAGACGCCCAGTTCCTCGCCGCGCGTCAGCAGGTGGTGCAGGCCGTGACCGCTTTCGTGGAAGAGGGTGGTCACCTCGTCGTGGGTGAAGGTGGCCGGCTTGTCGCCGACCGGGCGGGCGAAGTTGCAGTTCAGGTAGGCGATCGGCTTCTGGATGCCGCCGGCCGCCCGCCGCCGCGCGCGTGCCTCGTCCATCCAGGCGCCGCCGCGCTTGGTCTCGCGGGCGTAGAGGTCCATGTAGAACTGGCCGACGAGGTCGCCAGCCGGCGTCTCGATGCGGTAGAAGCGCACGTCCTCGTGCCACACCGGCGCGCTGTCCGGCTTGACCCGGACGTTGAACAGGCTCTCGATGACCTGGAACAGCCCGGCGACGACCTTGGGTTCGGTGAAGTACTGCTTCACCTCCTGCTCGGAAAAGGCATAGCGCGCCTGCAGCAGCTTTTCGGAAACGTAGGCGGCATCCCACGGCTGGAAGTCGGCGATGCCCAGTTCATCGCTGGCGAAGGCCAGCAGTTCGGCCATGTCCTTCTCGGCGAAGGGCTTCGCCTTGGCCGCCAGTTCGCGCAGGAAGGCCAGGACCTGCTCGGGCGTGTCGGCCATCTTGGGCACCAGCGAGACCTCGGCGAAATTCCGGTAGCCGAGCATCTGCGCATCCTCCCGGCGCAGTTCCAGCATGCGCCGGATAACCGGCGTGTTGTCCCACTCCGGCTTGCTGGAGCCGTCGTGGAATTCGGCGGCGCGGGTGGCGTAGGCGCGGTACATGCGGGCGCGCAGCTCGCGGTCGTCGGCGTACTGCATGACCGGGCCGTAGGACGGCGCGTGCAGGGTGAATTTCCAGCCGGCGACCCCGGCCTTTGCAGCGGCGTCGCGCGCCGCCTGCTTCACGTCGTCGGGCAGGCCGGCGAGCCGGGCCTCGTCGGTGACGATCTCGGCGAAGGCGTTGGTCGCGTCGAGCAGGTTTTCCGAGAACTTGGCGGCAAGCTGCGACAGCTCCTCCATGATCGCCTGGAAGCGCGGCTTCTGCTCTTCCGGCAGTTCGGCGCCTGACAGGCGGAAGTCGCGCACCTCGTTGTCGACGACCTTCTTCTGCTCGCGCGTCAGCGTCGCGTATTCCGGGCTGGCGCGCAGCGCCTTGTACTTCTCGAACAACTTCAGGTTCTGCCCGAGCTCGGCATAGAAGCGCGACACCTCGGGCAGCATTTCGTTGTACGCCTCACGCCAGGCCGGCACGTCGTTGACCGAATGCAGGTGGCCGACGATGCCCCAGGCGCGGCCGAAAGGCTCCAGACCCGTGGCCAGCGCGCCGGCGAAATCCGGCCAGGTGGCGGGCGTCGTGTCGGCGGTCAGGCGTTCGATCAGGTCGCGTCCTGCGGTCAACAGCGATTCGATGGCCGGTTTGACGTGTTCCGGCTGGACGAGGTCGAAACGGGGAAGATCGGAAAAATCGAGCAGGGGATTGGCGTTCATTGGTTCGGGCGTGAAAAACGGGCGGTCGTGCCGCCCGTCGGGTTGGCTGGATGCATCTATTCTACAAGGTCGCGATAGGCGTGCCACGAGGCGTGGCCAAGAATCGGCATGATGACGACAAGTCCGAAGAGCAGCGTCGCGAAGCCGAACAGGGTAAGGGCGACGATGGTCGCCGCCCACAGCAGCAGGACGCCGGCATTGGCGGCGAAGGCGTGCAGGCTGGTCAGCATCGCGGTCACGAAGTCGCTGTCGCGGTCGAGCATGAGCGGCACTGAAACGACGCTGAGCGCGAAGGTGAGCAGGGCGAGCATGCCGCCGAGCACGAACCAGGCGATCACGAAAGTCGTATGTCCGCCGCCGGCGACGACCTGCGCCAGGAACTGGCCGACATCGGCGGCCGTCGCGTCGCCGAGCAGGGCGAAGGCGATCGCCGAAGTGCGTTCCCAGAGCACGGTGATGAGCGCCAGCACGAGGCCGAAGAGGGCGATCGACTGGCCGTTGCTGCGGAAGGCGCGCAGCGATTCGACGAAGATGGGATGAACGCCCTGGGCGTGCTGACGGCTCAGTTCGTAGAGTCCGGCGGCGAGCAGCGGGGCGACGAGGAAGAAGCCCGACACGGCGACCGTGAACAGGTGCGGATGGCCGAAGCTGGCGAGCAGGATCAGGTCGCCGCCGATGCCGAACAGCAGCCCGTAGGCGAGGCTGGGAATCGGGTTGGCCTTGAGGTCGCGCCAGCCGGCGCCGAGCCAGGCGGCGATCCGGCTTGCCGCTACGTGGCGGACCGCGGGCAGGGCGTTGACCTGGCCGAAATGGTCGAACGAGGTTTTCATGAGCGTTTCCTCCCTTGGGATAACGCTCGTTTGACCCGGCGCGGCGCGCCGGGTTCGCGTCGCCGGCTTACAAAGTTCTGCCGGTCAGGCGCTCGCAGGCTTCGAGGTACTTGGCGCTGGTCCGTGCGATGACGTCTGCCGGCAGCTTCGGGCCGGGCGCCTTCTTGCCCCAGTCCAGGGTTTCCAGGTAGTCGCGCACGTACTGCTTGTCGTAGGACGGCGGGTTGCTGCCTTCGGCGTACTGGTCGGCCGGCCAGAAGCGCGAGGAGTCGGGGGTCAGCGCCTCGTCGATCAGGTGCAGGGTGCCGGCGGCGTCGATGCCGAACTCGAACTTGGTGTCGGCGATGATGATGCCGCGTGTCGCAGCGTAGACCGCGGCTTCCTCGTAGAGACGGATGGCCGCGTCGCGCGCCTCGGCGCAGAGCTGGGCGCCGGTCTTGCCGGTGCCCTTGAGCGCCTCGGCGAGCGCCGCGTCGCAGTTGGCGGCGGCCTGCTCGTAGGAGACGTTCTCGTCGTGGTCGCCGACTTCGGCCTTGGTCGCCGGCGTGAAGATTGGCGCCGGCAGCTTGGCCGCCATCTTGAGGCCGGCCGGCAGGGCGATGCCGCAGATGGCGCCGGTCTGCTGGTAGTCCTTCCAGCCGGAACCGATCACGTAGCCGCGCACCACGGCCTCGATCGGCAGCGGCTTCAGGCGCTTGACGACGACGGCGCGGCCGCGCACCTGCTCGCGCTCGTTCTCGGCGACGACCGTTTCCGGGTCGATGCCGGTCAGCTGGTTGGGCACGATGTGGCCGAGCTTCTCGAACCAGAAATTGGCGACCGCCTGTAGCACCGCGCCCTTCTTCGGGATCGGGTCGGGCAGGATGACGTCGAAGGCCGACAGGCGGTCGGTGGTGACGATCAGCAGCTTGTCGGCGTCGACCGCGTAGATGTCGCGGACCTTGCCCTTGGAAATGAGCGGCAGGCTGGTGATGGAGGATTCGAAGAGCGGTGCGGTCACGGCGGATTTCCCGAAGGCAAAACGCCAATTATAAATTAATGCGCGCCTTCGCCCTCTTCGGCTGCGAGCTTCCTGCGCATGCGCCGGGTGCCCCAGGCGACGACGCCGGCGATGACCGGGATCGAGAGCGCCGTGATCACGTCGGTGTTGAGATGGTGGAAGTCCTTGGTGCCCTTGGCCAGGTACTGCACCAGCTGCGAGCCGTAGTAGGTGAGGACGACGACCGACAGTCCCTCGACGGTTTCCTGCAGGCGCAGCTGCAGCTTGGCGCGGCTGTTCATCTGGCCGAGCAGTTCCTGGTTCTGGCGCTCCAGCTCGATGTCTACGCGGGTGCGCAGCAACTGGCTGTTGCGCGCGACGCGGGCCGAGAGTTCCTCCTGGCGGCGGCTGATCGCCTCGCAGGTGTTCATCGCTGGCAGCAGGCGCCGCTCCATGAATTCGTAGAAGGTCGGCAGGCCGGAAATACGCTGCTCGCGGAGTTCGCCGATGCGCTGCATGACCAGCCCGTGATAGGCGCGCGCGGCGCCGAAGCGGAAGGTGGTGCGCGCTACCGAGTGCTCGACCTCGGCGGCCAGTGCCGACAGCGCGGCCAGCACGTCGCGCTCGTCCTGCGCGCCGCGCGCCTGGCCGATGCGGTCCATCAGTTCGGCCAGCTGCTTTTCGCTCTTGTAAAGCCAGCGGCCGACTTCCTTGGCGACCGGCAGGCCGAGCAGGGCCATCATCCGGTAGGTCTCGATCTCGACCAGGCGCTGCACGGTGCGCCCGGTCTGGCGCTGGGTCATGCCGGCGTTGAGGACGAGGAAGCGCGAGAAGCCGTTGTCGATCTTGAAGTCGGTGAAGATCCAGGCGGCCTCGTCGGCGACGCGGGCGGCGACCATCGTGCGGCCGCTCGGCGACAGGCTGGCGAGCACCGATTCCGGGCTGATTTCGGCGGTCGACCGCAACTCGACGTGGGTCGCCACCATCAGTTTGCCGGGAATGCCGGTCAGCCATTCCGGGTGCACGGCGTCGAAGGCGGTGACGTCCGGGTGCAGTTCCTCGCCGCTGGCCAGCGGGCGGAAGAAGGTGTAGCTGGAGAACTCGGTGTGCAGTTCCCAGCGCATGCGGAAGGCGCCGGTCTCCAGCATCATGTGCGAGTCGGAGCTTTCGATCGAGTTGCAGACCTGCCCCTGGCACAGTTTGGCGAGGTTGTCGCGCTCGGCCTGCGCCGTCGTCGCGCTGTGCTTGAAGACCAGGTGCGAGACGAGCATCGCCCCGACCAGCGGCACCGGCGGCCGGGCATGGAATTCGTTGTTGAGGCGCTGGCGGAGCGGGTGCTCTTCCAGTCCGGCGAGCGTCAGGCGGGGATGCATGATCGGGGTGGGTGGGCTCATGTTGCGGTGCACCAGATTGTAGCGTATCAAGTCGCGGATGCAGCGCGCGTCGCAAGGTAGCGGCCGAATTCCTGTTCCAGCCCGGGCGCCGCCTGTTCGAGCAGGTACTGGCGGAAGCGCTGGCCGGCCGGCAGCAGGCGCTTGCTGTTCATGTGCACGACGTACCAGGTGCGCTCGACCGGCGTGCCGACCACGTCGAGCAGGCTGATTTCGCCGGTCTTCAGTTCGAGCGGCAGGGTGTGCAGCGAAATCAGCGCGATGCCCATGCCGGCCATCACCGCCTGCTTGATCGTCTCGTTGCTGCCCATGCTGATGGTGCGTGCCGGGGTGAAAAGGTGGTTCTTGAACATCTCCTCGGCGACGCGGCGCGAACCCGAGCCTTCCTCGCGCAGCAGGAAGGTCTCGTGGCGCAGCTCGTGCAGGTCGAAGCGCTGCGCTGCGCGCAGCGGATGGTCGGCCGGGCCGATCAGCACGTAGGGGTGGCTGGCCATCGGTTCGGCGTGGGCGTCGATCTCGAGCGGGATGCGGCCCATCACGGCGAGGTCGATGGCGTTGTCCTGCAGCTTCTGGAGCAGGGCCTCGCGGTTGCCGACGGTGAATTGCACCTCGATGCCGGGGTGCTCCTGCGAGAACCTGGCGAGCAGCTTGGGCATGAAGTACTTGGCGGTGCTGACCAGACCGACCGACAGCTGGCCGACCTCGGCGCCGAGAAGACCCTGCAGGTTGGCCTCGGCGTCCTTGATCTCGCCGAGCACGCGCAGGGCGTGGTGCATCAGCAGGTCGCCGGCATCGGTCAGCGCGACGCCGCGGCCCAGGCGTTCGAACAGCGGCAGGCCGACATTGTCTTCCAGCTGCTTGAGCTGCATCGAGACGGCCGGTGGCGTCAGGTGCAGTTCCTCGGCGGCGCGCGCATAGCTCAGGTGGCGGGCGGCGACGACGAAGATCTGCAACTGGCGGAGCGTCAGGGTGCGGATGAAGTTCATGTTCAGGGCGGCTCGAAACTGGAGAGTGTTCGATAAGCCGGAGTTTAACGCCGTGCGTCGTCGGTGGCGGGGGCTGCTGCGGTCGACCGGCAAAAATGACCAAAATTGAAATGCACCGTCCGGCCACCGGCGACAAAAAACCCCGCCGCAGCGGGGTGGTCGGTGGGGTCAGGCTGCCGGCCGCAGCTTGTGGCGCCAGCCCGGGTAGAGCTGGTCGGCATCCTGCGGGAAGGACTCGAAGGCACGGGCGAATTCATAGTGCGAGCGTGCCCAGTCCACCGGGTCGGCGCCGGCCTTCCAGCATTCGTAGGCCTGGCGCAGCGAGCGGGCTCCGGCGGCCGGGCTGTCGATGTGGCCGTAGGAACCGCCGCCGGCCGTGTTGATGACATTGCCGTGGCCGAGGTTGTCGAAGAAGCCGGGCAGGCGCAGGGCGTTCATGCCGCCGGAGATGATCGGCGTCGTCGGCTTCATGCCGTACCACTCCTGGTGATAGACCGGGCCGGTGTAGCTGTCGCGCTCGATGATGTAGGCGCAGGCGCGGTCGTCCTTGTCGCCTTCCATCTTGCCGTAGCCCATGGTGCCGACGTGGATGCCGGAGGCGCCCTGCAGGCGGCTCATCTTGGCCAGCACGTAGGCGGTGTAGCCGCGCTTGGCCGAGGGCGAGGTGACGGCGCCGTGGCCGGCGCGGTGGTAGTGCAGGTACTGGTTGGCGAAATGGCGGCGCGCCGTGGTGATCATGCCCGGGCCGCCGACGTAACCGTCGACCAGGAAGGCGACCTTGTCGGCATCCGGGCCGAAGGTGCGCAGGATGTATTCGCCGCGAGCGACCATTTCGTGGTGGTCGTCGGCCGTGATGTTGGCCGAGAACAACTTGGCCTCGCCGGTTTCGTCCATCGCCCGCTTCATCGCGTCGTAGACCAGCGGGATGGTCTTTTGCATCGGCGCGAAGGTCTGGTTGCCCTGCGGCTCGTCGTTCTTGATGAAATCGCCGCCCAGCCAGAATTCGTAGGCGGCGCGGGCGAAGGGCTCGGGGCGCAGGCCGAGCTTGGGTTTGATGATGGTGCCGGCGATGTAGCCGCCATCCTTGACCGGCCGGCCGAGGATGCGCCAGAGATCGGAAATGTCCTTCGATGGGCCGTCGAACAGCTCGATGGCGCGGCGCGGCACGTAGAAATCGACCATCTTGGCGTGCTCGATGTCGCCCATGCCCTGGTTGTTCCCGATGGTCAGCGTCAGGAAGGAAACCATCATCATGCGGCCGTCGATCATGTTGCGATCGAACAGGTCGAGCGGGTAGGCGATGCGCATGTCCTCGCTCGCCTCGTCGATGTGATAGACCAGGGCATCGACGCCCTTGGTGAAATCGTCGGTGGTGCACACCTCGACGTTGGTGCCGGTCGACGACTCGGCGGCGAAGTGGGCGGCGGCGGCGAGGTAGCCGTGGCCGGCCTTGGGTTTCATCCGGTAGGCGCACAGAATGTGTTTGCCGCCGGCGATCAGGTCGGCTTCCTTGAGGCTCAGGTCGGCGTAGCGGTTCGATTGGTCCATCGTGTTGTCTCCTTGGTTTGTTCGTCGGGGCAGCGTTGATGGATCGAATATTAGGAAGGTCTAAAGATAAATAATAGTCACGTATTTTTATCTGAATGTTCAGTTGTTGCTGATGATTTCGCGCCGGCAGGGCGCTGACCGACAGGCAGGGGCGACGATGTGGCAATGTCATGGAACGCTGCGGCAGCCACCGGGTCCAATTCATGTCTTTTTCATGGGGGAATGAAAATGAACATCGCGAAAGCAGTCGCTGCCATGCCATTGATCTTCGCCGCCGGGCTTGCCTGGGGAGAGATGCCGATCAGCACCGACGGAACGGATCCCGCGACATGGAACCCGAAGCTGGAAGCCACGCGGTCGGGTGCCAGGAATCACAAGGTCATCTTCGAAAACGACGACATCCGGGTATTGTCGGTGACGGTCAGGCCGGGCGAGACGGAAAAGCTGCACCACCACCCGTGGCCCAGCGTGCTGGTGATCGATTCGCTGACCAAGCTCGCCGACTTCGACAAGGACGGGAAGGAGCAGAAGCTCCCCCTGCCGGACAAGATCGAGCTGCCGCTGGTGATCAAGATGCCGCCGCAGGCGGCGCACTCGGTCAAGAACCTGGATAGCAAGACCTTCCACCTCACCCGGATCGAATTCAAGAAGGGTTTTCCGGTAGCGCCCTGATGCGGGCCCGGCCGCCAATCCACAAGGAGATGTCGACCATGAAAACGTTCAATCGGTTGTACCGTGGGGCGCTGCTCGTTTCGTTGCTGACCGCAGCCATTCCGCTCGCCGTGGCGGATGAAAAGGGACAGGCCAGCAGGGCGGTGCTGGCGGAAAGCGACCGCCTGCAGGTGCTGGAGATCCGGCAGAAGCCGGGTGAAGTGACTACCCCGTCGACGTCGGCAACCCGGGTCGTGCGGGCGCTGCAGGGCGGGACCATGCTGCGGACCTACGCCGACGGCAAGACCGAAAAGGTGGAGTGGAAAACCGGCGAGGTGCAGCTTCAGGAGCCGGGGCCGCAATACACGGTCAAAAACGTCGGCAATAGCGAGATCGTTCTCTACGTCGTGAGACTGAAGTGACTCGGTAGGGCGCCGCTCGCTCCGCGGGAAACAGGCGCGATCAATCTGGGCAAAGGGATTGCCCGGCGCATGTGGTGCGAAATCGCCGACTGCGGTCGACCGGAAAAATGGGCCAAAAATCAGGCTCGTTCAGTCGCGCTGCCTGCTATCGCGTCCGCTGCAGCGTATCCGACGGCAGTTCCCCGAAACAGTCGTGGTAGGTGCGCGCGAATTCACCGAAGTGCCAGAAGCCCCAGCGCAGCGCCTCGGCCGCGACGGTGGTCGATCCCGGCGTCGCCGCCAGCAGCGCCTGGTGGACGCGATGCAGTCGCAGCCGGCTCAGAAAGGCCACCGGCGTCAGCCCCATGACTTCCTTGAAGGCGTATTCCAGTGAACGCTCGCTGACCCCGGTGACCCGGCACAGATCGGAAACGTAGAGATGGGCGCCATTCTGCGCCAGGGCATAGTCCTCGGCGGCCTTGACGATGAGGCTGCGCCGCTGCCGGGTCCGGTCGCTGCCGTCCGGTTCGAAAACTCTGGCCTGGCCGATGGCCGCCAGCAGGTTCTCGAGCAGGTCGACCTGCAGCGCCGGCAATTCGTCCTGCCGCTCGTTGAAGAGGGCCGGCTGCGCTGCGGCAGTCTCCGTCAATTGCCTGCCGCGGTCGAACAACCGGCCGACCGCTGCCGGGTCGGCTTCGAGCGTCACGATCTCGCGCGGCTGCGGCAGTCTGTTGGCGCGCTGGCGGGCCGCCAGATGGGCGCGGATATCCTGCGCCGGCAGCAGAAGGGTGACGCTTTCCCAGCCGGCATCGACGACGAACCTGGCTTCTGCCGTCGTGCCTGCCGCCAGCATCAGCCCGGGATGAACGGGGGTGCCGTTGATACTCCCGGTCGAGCGCGGGCCGAAGACGACGTAGGCGACCTGCCCGGCGGCAACGCTCGTTCGGCTCCGCAGGCGGACGTTGCTCGAATGGAAGACCACCGTGGCGGCGCCGGCGCGAACCACCACGCGGTGCGCGCGAAAGGGTTCCGACTGCAGCTGGACTGCATCCAGATCGATCAGTTCGATGCCGGCGTTGGCGTCTGCCGGGTCGGTGATGTCGACCACGGTGACAGCGGGCAGGTTGCTGGTGGCTGGCGAGCTCACGATTTTTTGTCTTTTGCGGAATTCCGATAGACGCCCCAGATGGCCCGGCAGCACACTTTGTCCCGCCGGTCGGCTGCGGGGTATGGCCCGGAGGACAAGATCCCCGACCAGGCCAGGCGCAAGTGTAGCAGCGGGAAACGCCGCCTGCGCCGGCGTGGCACGACACCCGATCAACATGCCCGGTGGCATGGTGCGACCGGAGACAGGAGTGCCGGTGCGATCGACGAAAACATACCGGCCCGGCAATCCTGGTCGAGCAAGGGAAATTTGGCATGGCAAGTCTGGAGAAGGAAAGCGCGGGACAGGCTTCGGCCCGCGCAGCGGACGGGAAGTCATCCGGTCGCCGCTGGCTGGCGGGGCTCCTCGGTATCGTCGGCATGCTGGCGACGCTGGCCGTGTCGGACCTCGCCATTGCGGCGGACACGCCCCGCCGGCCGAACATCGTCGTCATTCTCGGCGATGACATGGGGTTTTCCGACATGGGTTCCTTCGGCGGCGAGATCAGAACCCCCAATCTGGACACCCTCGCCAAAAAGGGCGTGCGCTTCACGAATTTCTACACCAACCCGAGCTGTTCCCCGACGCGGGCGACGCTGCTGAGCGGCGTCGATACCCATCGCAACGGGCTCGGCAACATGGACGAATGGACGGCGCCCAACCAGCGCGGCGCGGTCGGCTACGAGGGCTATCTCAACGACCGGGTCGCCACGCTGCCGCAACTGCTCCGCGATGCCGGCTACCACACCTACATGGTCGGCAAGTGGCATCTCGGCAAAAATCCGGAGCAGATACCGGCGGCGCGCGGCTTCGAGCGCGACTTCTCGCTGCTCGACGGCGCCGGCAGCTACTGGGACATGACCAATTTCACTGGAGCGTCGCCCCTGTCCGTGTTCACCGAGGACGGGCGCTATCTGACGAAACTGCCCGATGACTATTACGCGACCAAGACCTATACCGACAAGCTGATTGGCTTCATCGACGCCAACCGCGGCGACGGCAAGCCCTTCTTCGCCTATGTCGCCCACCAGGCGCCGCACGATCCCTATCATCTGCCGCATGACTGGCGCAATCGCCACGTCGGCGAGTACGACAAGGGGTGGGACGCGGTGCGGGCGGAACGCCTGAAGCGGCAGGTCGAGCTCGGCATCATGCCCGCCGGGACACAGGTCGCCGAACGCATGTGGTTCGTGCCCGACCCCATCGTGCTGGCGCCGGCGAGTCGGGCGATTCTCGGCAAGAAAATGGAGCTCTACGCCGGCATGGTGGAGAACATGGATTTCCACATCGGGCGCCTCATCGACCACCTCAAGGAGATCGGCGAGTACGACAACACGGTCTTCATCGTCTTTGGCGACAACGGCGCCGAGGGTACCGACCTCTTCGCCCAGATCGCGGGAAAACCCGGCACGCGCGACTTCCTCTATGCGGCGATCACGTGGTCGCAGACCCATCCCAACGCCTGGGGCGATCCCGGTTCCTACGTCGGTTACGGCCCGATGTGGGCGCAGGTCTCGATGACCCCCTTCAGCCAGTACAAGGGCTGGGTCGCCGAGGGCGGCATCCGCAATGCCCTCGTCGTCAGCGGCCCGCTGGTCAAGCGGCCGGCGGGCAGCATCAACCACGGTGTGATGCACGTTGCCGACATCATGCCGACCCTGCTCGAAGCGGCCGGTACCGTGTATCCCGGGAAGACGTCCGGGGGGCACGAGTTGCCACCGCTCATGGGCAAATCCTGGGGGCCGATGCTCGGCGGGCAGGTCGAGTCGCCCCGCACGGCGCAGGATTACCTGGGCTGGGAAGTATTCGGCAATCGCGCGGTGCGCAAGGGCGACTGGAAGCTGCGCTGGCAGTACAAGCCGTTCGGCAAGGGCGGGTGGGAACTGTTCAACCTCAAGAATGACCCGGCCGAGCGTATCGACCTCGCGGCGGAGCGGCCCGACAAGATGAAGGAAATGCTCGCGACCTGGAACGACTACGTCCAGGCCAACAATGTGATCCTGCCCAGTCGTTCCCCCTTCGAAACCCTGGAGGATTCGCTGCCGCCGCGCGTCGCCGACGATGCCGGCTACCCGCCGCTGATCTACAAGCGGCAATTCGTGCCACCGAAGGAAATGGTGGCCGATCCCCAGCTGTGAACGGTGGCGCGACGCCACTTCAATCGCCGGGCCAAATTTCTTTTTTTCACGAGGGAGGCATCATGAACAAGACACACTGGTCACGCCGGGTGGCCGCAGTGCTGACGGTCGTCGGCGCGCTTTGCACGACGGCGGCGCAGGCGCAGACACCGGGGCGCTTCTACCTGCGCGGGCTGAGCGATGCGAATGCGGTGCCGGTCATCGTCAATTCGGTGAGCGGCAACACCAACCCGTTCGACCCGGCACACACCGTGACGCCCGGCGCGAATTTCGACGCGACCATGGCCCTGGTCGGTTACGCGCACACCTTCGCGTTGTTCGACCGCTCGGCGATCGCCGCGGTCATCGTGCCGATGGGGCGCATCTCGGGCGACGTGACCGTGGGTGGCCGCACGTTCAACCAGTCGGCCAGCGGTTTCGGCGACCCGATGCTCGAATTCAACATCAACCTCATCGGCCCGAAGGCGCAGAAGAACATTCCCGACGCGCTGCGCTACGAGCCGGGCTTCTCGCTCGACCTGCTCGCCGACCTCGCCCTGCCGATCGGCGAGTACGACAGCAGCAAGCCGCTCAACATCGGCCAGAACCGCTGGTACGGCCGGGTGGGTCTCCCCGTTATCTGGCAGCTCGGCGACTGGGTGCCGGGCCGGCGCACGACGCTGGAGTTCCTGCCGGCGGTCTGGATGTTCGGCGACAACACCGACTATGTCGGGCAGACCCTGAAGACCGACCCCATGTTCCAGCTCGACGCTCACCTGACACGCGACTTCACGGAACAGTTCTGGGGCTCCCTCGACGCGGCCTGGTACAGCGGCGGCCAGGCAAGCATCAACGGCGTCACGCAGGGGAAGAAACTCAACAATGTCGGTATCGGCCTGACCCTGGGCTACACGATCAACGACAACCTGAACCTGACTTTCGGCTACAAGTCGACCGTCAACGACAACGGCCCCGGGGATCTGCAGATGGACAGCTTCATGGTTTCGCTCGTCTTCGGCTGGCACCCGCTGTTGGAAGGTTCGAAGCGGCTGAAAGGCGAAAAGTAGGGGGCTGGGGGGCGCCTTCGTCAAAGGCGCCAGGGCTTGCTCCCGTGCGTTGATATCGCCATGATGAAACCTCGTGGCGACAGGAGGGCGAAGGCATGAAACTGGAACAGGTCAGCGCCAACTGCTTCGCCGTGCTGAACGAGAGGAACCTCGTGTGCGATGCCAACTCGGGACTCATCAACCTGGGCGGCGGCGTGGTGATCGACACGCAGTCGGACCTGCCGCACGGACGCCAGATGATCAAGCTGTTCGGCAAGGTCTGGCGCGACATGCCCAAGCGCGTGATCAATACCCACGAGGACGGCGACCACGTTTGGGGGAACCAGCTCTTCGAGGGTGCCGAAATCATCGCGCACCGGAAGGTCAGGGAACTGATGCCGCAGGTTGCCGATCCGGAGGAGACCCGGCAACTGATCAAGGGGTCCGATCGCTTCCTCACGCGCCTGCTGCTCAATGCCCTGCACCCCGGGGCGCTGGCGGTTGCCCGGCAACTGAAGCAGGACTACGACTTCGACGGCATCAAGCTGGTGCTACCGACCACCGTGTTCGACGAGCGGCATGTGCTGGATCTCGACGGCACGGAGGTTTACCTCATCTACGTGGGGCCGTGCCACCAGATCGGTGACACGATCATCCACGTGCCCGAGGAAAAGGTCGTCTTCGCCGGCGACGTGATCTTCCGCGAGTGCACCCCCATGGGCTGGAACGGCACTTACGAAAAATGGCTCAAGGTTCTCGATCTCATCGTCTCGCTTGAGCCGGAGGTCATCGTCCCCGGACACGGACCGGTGTGCGGGATCGAGGGTGCGATGGAGATGAAGGCCTACCTCGAATACGTGCGCGAGGAGTCGAAGCGCTGCTTCGGGCAGGGGTTGAGCGCCCTGGAGGCATCGAAGAAGATCGATTTCGGACCCTACGGCGGATGGAAGGCCCCGGCGCGCCTGTACATGAACGTCGAGCAGGCCTTCCGCGAGTTCCGCAACGAGGCTGCGGACGCGCCGTGGGATCACGCGAAAGTCTTCGATGCTGTTCTCGCCGTGGCGAAGGCCAAGGGCATCAAGGTCGAGTTCTGATTGTGGGGGCAAATTTTCATTCAATCCGGGCCGCTTCCGGTTCATCTATCGCCAGAGGTAATTTTTGAACCTGTTTAAGGAGAAAAGCATGTTCCGTATATTTTTGGTTGCAGTGTTGGCCGGCGTGTTTGTCGTGCCGACCGCCAACGCGGTTGTTTATTGCAAGTCGGTGGGCGTGCCAAAGGGGTGTGTGGCGGCCCCGGGTCGTGGCGCACCTGGTGCAGGCGTAGTCGATCCCGGCATAAATCAACCCGGTGCGGCCGGCAACGTTGGTGTTCCGCGTGCTCGCGTGGGTGTGGGCGCGCCTGGCGCCGGTGTTGTCGACCCTGGCATCAACCAGCCCGGCGCAGCCGGAAACGTCGGCGTACCTGGCAACCGGGGTGGCCCGGTCAACCGCGTCGGCCCTCGTTGATTCTTCCCAAGGCCTGGCGGTTGATCATTGATCGCCCGGCCGGTGCCGGCATCGTCTGCTGCGGTCGACCGGAAAAAACTGCCGAAAATCAGCCTGGTCCGGCCTCCGCCGGCACACGCCAGGCGGCGGCGAAGGCCTGCGCGTCGGCGTACCAGCATGCGAAATCCGCCTGGAACCCGGCGGCATCCGCCAGAAACTCCACCTCGCCGCCGGCCAGCGGGTTCGGCTGGCGCGCGCGCCGGCTCATGCGGCGCAGCACATCGGCGATGCCGGTCAGGCCGGCGTAGCTGGCGAGCCAGTTCTCGTCCGCCATCAGGGCCATGGCGTGGCGGGCGTGGTCCGGCAACTCGGGCGTGCGGGCGGCGATGTGGCGGTAGATGATCGCGCAGGTGCCGGCGAGCGGCGGGTGCTGCGCCGGCCAGTCGCGGGCGAGCAGGTGGTCGTAGAAGATGTCGACGAAGACGCCGGCGTAGCGACGCCGCGCCGGCGAGATCCGGGCGCGGCTGCGCTGGAAGGCGGGGTGGGTTTCGGCGTGGCTGTCGATGGCGCGGTGCAGCGCGACGCCACGCGCCAGGTCGGCCGGCAGCAGGCCGGGGAGCGGCCCCTTGATCCAGTCGCCGACCACGCCGCCGACGATCAGCGCCGGGTCGTCGCCGGCCAGCACGGCGTGGGCGAGGAAGTTCATGGGTGCGTCATCGCGGTTCGGCAGCGGTCGGCAGGGTGGGCGGGGTGGCCATGCATCGTGGCGGAAATGGTGGGGAAGCGGGAAGCCGGAAGTGTAGTGGTTTGGCCCGGCCGGCGCGCGACAGTTCCATGCCACGGCAGACGGGCTTTGGCACCAATTTGGGTTCCGTTCGGCCTGCCATTCACCAGACTGGCGCATGGCGCCGCCGGCCGGCGCCATCGGGAATTTATATCCGACTGTTTTTATTGGGTTTATTTACCAATGGATAATGGCTTGAATTATGCATAACCATTCGCGGAACAGTGCCCCTCCCGGTCTTTCCCGATCGCCGGAGCATCCCGTTGCCGGATGCCTTGCGCAATCAGTTCATCTGCTTTTCCGGTTCCCATTGAAAGGAGATGCCATGCCTTACCGCCCGATTCGTGACGTATTGAGAAATCGCCCCTTCCCGACCGTCGCTCCCAACCACTCCATCCGCGAATGCGCCTTCATCATGAAGGAATGGAAATCCTCGGCCGTGCTCGTCGTCGACGGCGACCGGCTGCTGGGGATCTTTACCGAGCGGGATATCGTGTTCCGCTGCGTCGCGCTGAGCTGCCCGCTCGACACCATCCACGTCGCCCACGTGATGACGAAGGATCCGCAAACGATCCATATCGACAAGCCGTTCGGCCATGCCCTGCACCTGATGTACGAGGGCGGTTATCGGCACATGCCGGTGATCGACGACAGCGGCGCCGCCGTCGGCCTGCTGTCGGCCCAGGACGCCCTGGCCCTGGACGGCGCCCTGCTCGAACAGGAACTGGTGCGCCGCGAGGAAATCACGGTCGTCCTCTGAGCCGGCGGGCGGCATCGCCCGACGAATGTCTCCTCCCCCTCGCGCTGTCCGCTGCGCTCTCCGGCGGCAAGCGAGGGATTCCCGGCCCGCTCTCCGAGCGGGCTTTTTTCCGCCCGTCGTTTCCGCCCTGTCGCAGCGAACGGCCGTTCAAGCCGCGCCGGGCAGTGCCAGCACCTCGCCCGGCGACACCTGCGCGAGGTCGTCGAGCACGGCGGCGGCCTCGCTGAAATCCTGGTCCCGCGTGTATTCGCTGATCGTCACCAGGCAGCGCAGCCCTGCGGTCGACGCCGATTTCAGGCCGTTTTCCGAATCCTCGATGGCCAGGCAGTCGGCGGCGGGCAGGCCGAGGCGGGCGAGCACCCACCGGTAGATGTCCGGCGCCGGCTTCTTGGCCGGCACGATGTCGCCGGCGCCGATGACCGCGAACCAGCCGGGCGCCTCGTCGCCCAGCGTGGCGCGCAGCAGGGCGTCGACATTGTCCGGCGAGGTGGTGGTCGCGATGGCGAGGCGGATGCCGGCGCGCCGCGCGGCGGCGATCAGTTCGGCGACGCCGGGCCGCAGCGCCAGCCTGCCGGCGGCGACAAGGCGCACGTAATGCGCGGTCTTGGCTGCGTGCAGGCGTTTCACCAGTTCGGGAAAGGCGGGGTCGGCCAGCATTTCCGGCGCGTCCTGCCCGGCGTAATGGCGGATGCGCTCCTTGCCGCCGGTGACGTCGAGCAGGTCGCCGTAGCGGGCTTCATCCCAGTGCCAGGGCAAGCCGTGCTCGGCGAAGGCGAGGTTGAAGGCGGGGCGATGGCCGTCGCGCTCGGTTTCGGCGAGCGTGCCGTCGACGTCGAAGATCAGGGCTTTGAGTGTGTTCATACGTGGCAACGATAGCCGCTGCCGCGCTTCGGCCCTAGTCAGGATTTTTGAAGGGCGCCTTAAGCATCTTTTAATAAGTGATCGCTTATTGCGTTATTAAGAAAGTCTGACTATGCCTTAATTAAGAATTCACTTATCTTTTGTCGCAAGGCAGTAATACAAGAATGATTGGAGACACCATGCAATTCGGCCGCACGACCTTATCCAAGTTTGTCATCGAACACACCCGCGCCAGCCACGGCGAGCTCGGCGCCCTGCTGATCGACGTCGCCGCCGCCGTCAAGACGATCTCGGCGATGGTCGCCAAGGGCGCGCTGGGCGGCAGCCTGGGGGCGCTGGACAGCACCAACGTGCAGGGCGAGGTGCAGAAGAAGCTCGACGTGCTGACCAACGAGGCCATCCTGCGCCATTGCGAGTGGGGCGGCCAGCTGGCCGGCATGGCCTCCGAGGAGATGGACGACCCCTATCCGATTCCCGCCGAATACCCGCGCGGCCGCTACCTGCTGGTGTTCGACCCGCTCGACGGCTCGTCGAACAGCGACGTCAATGTCTCGGTCGGCACCATTTTCTCCATCCTGCAGCGGTCGACCGCAGGCGACGCCGCGCCGGACGACTACCTGCGTCCCGGCGCCGAGCAGGTGGCCGCCGGCTACGCCATCTACGGCCCGTCGACCATGATGGTGCTGACGCTGGGCAACGGCACGCACGGCTTCACGCTCGACCGCGAAAGCGGCAACTTCATCCTCACCCATCCCGCCATCCGGGTGCCGGAAGAGACCCGCGAGTTCGCCATCAACACCTCGAACGAACGCTTCTGGGAGCCGCCGGTGCAGCGCTACGTCGCCGAGTGCAAGGCCGGCAAATCCGGGGTGCGCGGCACCGACTTCAACACGCGCTGGATCGCCTCGCTGGTCGCCGAGGTGCATCGCATCCTGATCCGCGGCGGCATCTTCCTCTACCCCAAGGACAACAAGGACCCGGCCAAGCCCGGGCGGCTCCGCCTGCTCTACGAGGCCAACCCGATGGCGATGCTGATCGAGCAGGCTGGCGGCGCGGCGAGCACCGGCCGCGAGCGCATCCTCGACGTGGCACCGGAAAGCCTGCACCAGCGCGTGCCGGTCATCCTCGGCTCGAAGAACGAGGTCGAGCGCGTCGAACGCTACCACCACGAATACGATACCGGCGCCGACCGCCCCTTCGTCTCGCCGCTGTTCTCGGAACGCTCCCTGTTCCGCGACACCGCCTGAGCCACCGCATTCAAATCCGCAGGGAGAGTCCCATGTCCGTCAAACACCCCATCATCGCCATCACCGGCTCGTCCGGCGCCGGCACCAGCACGGTGATGCAGAGCTTCCAGCACATCTTCCGCCGCGAAAAGCTCAACGCCCAGATCGTCGAGGGCGACTCCTTCCATCGCTACGACCGACTCGCCATGCGCGCCGAGATGAAGGCGCAGGAGGAGAAGGGCAACCGCAACTTCAGCCATTTCGGCCCCGAGGCCAACCTGCTCGCCGAACTCGAGCAACTCTTCATCAACTACGGCACGCGCGGCAGCGGCCAGGTCCGCAAGTACCTGCACGACGCCGGCGAGGCCGAACCCTGGAAGCAGGAGCCGGGCACCTTCACGCCCTGGCAGGACATCCCGGCCGGCACCGACCTGATGTTCTACGAGGGCCTGCACGGCGCCTGGGCCGACGAGAAGATCGACATCGCCAAGCAGGTGGATCTCTGCGTCGGCGTCGTCCCCATCATCAACCTCGAATGGATCCAGAAGCTGCACCGCGACCAGAAGATGCGCGGCTACTCGCAGGAGGCGGTGACCGACACCATCCTGCGCCGCATGCCGGACTACGTCAGCCACCTGTGCCCGCAGTTCTCGCGCACCCACGTCAATTTCCAGCGCGTGCCCATCGTCGATACCTCCAACCCCTTCATCGCCCGCGACATCCCGACCGCCGACGAAAGCATGGTGGTGATCCGCTTCGCCAACCCCAAGGGCATCGACTTCCAGTACCTGCTCAACATCCTGCACGGTTCCATGCTCACCCGCCCGAACACGCTGGTCGTGCCCGGCGGCAAGATGGGCCTCGCCATGCAGATGATCTTCACCCCGATGGTCCTGCGCCTGATGGACCTCAAGCGCCGCGCCTGAACGAAAGCCAATGGAGAGAGACATGGATCGCAACCAGACCGAAACCACCTTCCGCCGCGAACTGGCCAACGCCGTCCGCTTCCTTGCGGTCGACGCCGTCGAAAAGGCCAAATCCGGCCACCCTGGCGCGCCGATGGGCATGGCCGACATCGCCGAAGTGCTGTGGCGCGACCACATCCGGCACAACCCGGCCAACCCGCAGTGGCCGGACCGCGACCGCTTCGTGCTCTCCAACGGCCACGGCTCGATGCTGCTCTACGCCCTGCTGCACCTGACCGGCTACGACCTCGGCCTCGACGACCTGAAGAACTTCCGCCAGCTCGGCAGCCGCACCGCCGGCCACCCGGAAGTCGGCCACACGCCCGGCGTCGAGACCACCACCGGCCCGCTCGGCCAGGGCCTGACCAACGCCGTCGGCATGGCGCTCGCCGAGAAGCTGCTGGCGCAGCGCTACAACCGGCCGGGGCACGCCGTCGTCGATCATCGCACCTGGGTCTTCCTCGGCGACGGCTGCCTGATGGAGGGTGTCAGCCACGAAGCCTGCTCGCTGGCCGGTGTCTGGGGGCTCGACAAGCTGACCTGCTTCTACGACGACAACGGCATCTCGATCGACGGCCACGTCGATGGCTGGTTCCGCGACGACACGCCGGCCCGCTTCCGCGCCTACGGCTGGCACGTCGTCGGCCCGATCGACGGCCACGACTGGGCGGCGGTCGCCGCCGCCATCGCCGAAGCGAAGGCGATGAGCGGCAAGCCGACCCTGATCGTCTGCCGCACGCAGATCGGCTGGGGGTCGCCCAACAAGGCCGGCAGCCACGACGTGCACGGTGCGCCGCTCGGCGCCGAGGAGGCGGCAGCGACGCGCGCCGCCCTCAACTGGCCGCACGCGCCGTTCGAAGTGCCGGACAGCCTGCGCGCCGCCTGGGATGCGCGCCCCGCCGGCGCCGCCGCCGAAGCCGACTGGCAGGCCCGCTTCGCCGCCTACCGCGGCCAGTACCCGGAACTCGCCGCCGAATTCGTGCGCACCCAGGCCGGTGCGCTGCCCGGGCAGTGGCCGGAAATCCGCGCCGAACTGCTCGCCGCGGCGGGCGCCCGGGAAGGCGCTGTCGCCACCCGCAAGTCGTCGCAGAACTGCCTCGACCGCCTGATCGGCCGCGTGCCGGAACTACTCGGTGGCTCGGCCGACCTCACCGGCTCCAACCTGACCGCCGGCCGAGACAGCGTCGCCCTGCACACGGCTGCGGTCGACCGCGTGGCGAACTACATTTCCTACGGCGTGCGCGAATTCGGCATGACGGCGATCATGAATGGCGTCGCCCTGCACGGCGGCCTGATCCCCTACGGCGGCACCTTCGCCGTCTTCTCCGATTACGCGCGCAACGCCATCCGCATGAGCGCCCTGATGCAGCAGCGCGTCGTCCATGTCCTGACCCACGACTCGATCGGCCTCGGCGAGGACGGCCCGACCCACCAGCCGGTCGAGCACGTCGGCAGCCTGCGCCTGATTCCCGGCCTCGACGTCTGGCGCCCCTGCGACGAACTGGAAACGGCCGTCGCATGGGCCGAGGCGCTGGAGCGCCGCGACGGGCCGTCGGCCCTCTTCCTGTCGCGCCAGAACCTGCCGCAATGTGGCGACCGGGCCGGCCGCGCCGACGACATCGCGCGCGGCGGCTACGTGCTCGCCGAGGCCGACGGGCCGGCGCAGGCGGTACTGATCGCCACCGGCTCCGAAGTCGCCATCGCCCTCGCCGCGCAGCGCGAACTGGCCGCCACCGGCGTCGCCGTGCGCGTCGTCTCGATGCCCTGCTGCGAGCGTTTCGACCGCCAGCCGACGGCATGGAGGAAGCGCGTCCTGCCGCCCGACCTGCTGCGCATCGCCATCGAGGCCGGCCACCCGGACCCGTGGTGCAAGTACGTCGGCCTCGACGGCGAGGTGGTCGGCCTCGACCGCTTCGGTGAATCCGCCCCGGCGCCCGCCCTCTACGAGCGTTTCGGCCTGACTGCCGCCCGCCTCGGGCGCGTCGTCGTCGAAACCATCGCCCGCGAAAGCGCCAGCGACGGCGACCTGTAAGCGGCCCCCGGAATTCAAACCATCAGGAGACAAACCATGCCCATACGGGTGGCAATCAACGGCTTCGGCCGTATCGGGCGCATGGCCTTCCGGGCCATCGCCAAAGAGGCGGAGTTTGCCGATCTCGAGGTGGTCGCCATCAACGACCTGCTCGAACCGGACTACCTCGCCTACATGCTTCGCCACGACTCGGTGCACGGCCGCTTTCCCGGCGAGATCGTGGTCGACGGCAACGACCTCTGGGTCGACGGCCGGCGCATCCGCCTGAGCGCCGAGAAGGATCCGCTGGCGCTGGCCTGGGAGGATGTGCGTGCCGACGTCGTCATCGAGGCGACCGGCCTCTTCCTGACCCGCGAACGCTGCGCCGGCCATCTCGCCGCCGGCGCCCGCCGGGTGGTGCAGTCGGCGCCGGCCAAGGACGATACGCCGATGTTCGTCTACGGTGTCAATCACGAAACCTATGCCGGACAGGACGTCGTTTCCGCAGCTTCGTGCACGACCAACGGCCTGGCGCCGGTGGCCAAGGTGCTGCACGACCGCTTCGGCATCAAGCGCGGCCTGATGAGCACGGTGCACGCCGCCACCGCCACGCAGAAGACGGTCGACGGCCCCTCCAACAAGGACTGGCGCGGCGGCCGCGGCATCCTGGAGAACATCATTCCGTCGGCGACCGGCGCCGCGCGGGCGGTTGGCAAGGTGATCCCGGCGCTCGACAGGAAGCTGACCGGCATGGCCTTCCGCGTGCCGACCTCGGATGTCTCGGTGGTCGACCTGACCGTCGAGCTGGAAAACGAAGCCAGCTATGCGGACATCTGCGCCGCCATGCGCGCCGCCGCCGACGCCGGCCCGCTCAAGGGCGTCCTCGGCTACACCGGCGACAAGGTAGTGTCGACCGACTTCCGCGGCTGCGCGCAGCCCTCGGTCTTCGACGCCGAGGCGGGCATCGCCCTCGACCGCAGCTTCGTCAAGGTGGTGGCCTGGTACGACAACGAGTACGGCTACACCTGCAACCTGCTGCGCCTGGTGCAGCACATCAGCCAGCCGCGTGCGCACTGAGGATACGTCATGGCATTCATATCCCTGCGCCAGCTGCTCGACCACGCCGCCGAGCACGGCTACGGCCTGCCCGCTTTCAACGTCAACAACATGGAGCAGATCCAGGCCATCATGCAGGCCGCCGAAGCCTGCGACAGCCCGGTGATCCTGCAGGCCTCGGCCGGCGCCCGCAAGTACGCCGGCGAGCCCTTTCTGCGCAAGCTGGTCGAGGCCGCCATCGAGCAGTACCCGGACATCCCGGTCTGCCTGCACCAGGACCACGGCACCTCGCCGGCCGTCTGCCAGCAGTCGATGCGCAGCGGCTTCTCCAGCGTCATGATGGACGGCTCGCTGGGCAGCGACGGCAAGACGCCGACCACCTACGCCTACAACGTCGAGGTTACGCGCAAGGTCGTCGAGATGGCGCACGCCATCGGCGTCTCGGTCGAGGGCGAACTGGGCTGCCTCGGCTCGCTGGAAACCGGCGAGGCGGGCGAGGAGGACGGCATCGGCGCCGCCGGCAAGCTGGATCATGCGCAACTGCTGACCGACCCTGACGAGGCCGCCGACTTCGTCGCAAAGACCGGCGTCGACGCGCTGGCCATCGCCATCGGCACCAGCCACGGCGCCTACAAGTTCACCCGCCCGCCGACCGGCGAAATCCTCGCCATCGACCGCATCAAGGCCATCCACGCGCGCATCCCGAACACCCACCTGGTCATGCACGGCTCATCCAGCGTGCCGCAGGAATGGCTGGCGGTGATCCGCCAGTACGGCGGCGCGATCAAGGAAACCTACGGCGTGCCGGTTGCCGAGATCGTCGAGGGCATCCGCCACGGTGTGCGCAAGGTCAATATCGACACCGACATCCGCCTCGCCATGACCGGCGCCATGCGCAGGGCGATGGCCGAGAAGCCGGAGGAATTCGACCCGCGCGCCTTCCTCAAGGCGGCGGTGGCGGCGGCGCGCGATGTCTGCCGCCAGCGTTTCGAAGCCTTCGGCGCGGCCGGGCAGGCCAGCCGCATCAAGCCGCTGGCGCTGGAAAAAATGGTCACTTTGTACCGTTGACCGCAACCGATCGACTCTGCTGTACCTTGCGTTTACGGCCCCGCAGTCAGGGGCCGCTTTTTTGGAGGCCGTCGTGAGCAAGCCGGAATACATCATCGCCCCGAGCATCCTGTCCGCGAATTTTGCGAAGCTGGGCGAGGAAGTCAGCAACGTCATCGCCGCGGGGGCCGACTGGATCCACTTCGACGTGATGGACAACCATTATGTTCCCAACCTGACCATCGGCCCCCTCGTCTGCGAAGGCATTCGCCCGTGCACCGCCGCCCCGATCGATGTGCACCTGATGGTCAAGCCGCTCGACCGCATCATCCCCGACTTCGCCAAGGCCGGCGCCAACATCATCACCTTCCACCCCGAAGCCAGCGAGCACATCGACCGCAGCCTGGCGCTGATCCGCGACCACGGCTGCCAGGGCGGCCTCGTCTTCAACCCGGCCACCCCGCTCGATTACATGGACTATGTCCTCGACAAGATCGACGTCGTCCTGTTGATGAGCGTCAACCCCGGCTTCGGCGGCCAGAAGTTCATTCCCGGCACGCTCGCCAAGGCCCGGCAGGCCCGGGCCAAACTGGATGCCTACGAACGCGAAAGCGGGCGGCGCATCCGCCTTGAAATCGACGGCGGGGTGAACACCGCCAACATCGCCGAGATCGCCCGCGCCGGCGTCGACGCCTTCGTTGCCGGCTCGGCCGTCTATGGGGCCGGCAAGGATGGCGACCCGCAGCGCTACAACAGCATCATCGGCGCCCTGCGCGCTGAACTGGCGAAAGTCTGAGCCATGCACTTCCAGTCCGTCACCTTCGATCTCGACGGGACGCTGCTCGATACCGTGCCCGACCTCGCCGAAGCCAGCAACCGCATGCTGGCCGAACTGGGCCTGCCGCCGCGCGGCGAGGACGAAATCCGCCGCTTCGTCGGGCAGGGTGTCGTCATCTTGGTACGCCGCTGCCTCGACCGCGGCATGCCGCCCGACGAGGCGCAACTCGCCCGCGCCGTCGAGGTCTTCAAGCCGCACTATGCTGCGGTCAACGGGCAAAAAACGCGCATTTTCGACGGCGTGCTCGCCGGTCTCGATGCCTGGCAGGCGACCGGCCTGCCGCTGGCCGTGCTGACCAACAAGCCGGCCGCCTTCACCGAACCGCTGCTCGAACGGATGGGGCTGACCGGCTATTTCTCGGCCATCGTCTCCGGCGACAGCACACCCTTCCGCAAGCCGCACCCCGAACCACTGCGCCACGCCTGCACCCGCATGGGCCGCGCCGTGCGCACCAACCTGCACATCGGCGATTCCCGCCACGACATCGAAACCGCCCGCGCCGCCGGCTGCACCGTCTATTGCGTGCCCTACGGCTACAACGAAGGCGAGCCCGTCAGGCGGGAGGATTGCGATGCGCTGGTGGAGAGTCTGGGGGAGGCGCTACGAACCGCGATGATGAGTAAGGCTGGGTGAGGGCTCGGTTCGGGGGGGGGGGGCGCGGTGTTGCCGCAAGGACACTTCTTCGGCCTTCACCAAAATCGTGACAAACAAGGCCTGACCGGGTGATTTTTTCCCGTTGTTGTCATTCGGGGAATTGCCAAGTGGTTCAGGCAGCCCGTTCGTGATCGCATCAATCGAATTGTCGTCGTCATCTAGCACCGTCGCGCAGGACTTCCAGACTGAATCTAGCAAGCGTTGAGCGCCTTCCAGCGTTCAACTAGGGGATGGTCAGGAGCGAGTCGCTGAGGGCTGCCAGAGCTATAAATGGGTAAGTAGGAAGTTGTTGAAATTTTCATGTGCTTCCGTCCAGCCCGCGATTTCGTAACGCTCGACCCATCCATTGAGCTTAGGTAGGGGTCAGGCCGTCTTCTGTTTAAAGAGTTCGCCGGTTTCCCTAACTACGAGAGTCATCTTGCGGAGAATTTTGACCACAAGACAACGCGGGATAGCTAGGTGTAGGGACATGGCAAATTATTCTAGCGCCATATAACCCACATTCGCATGAATAGTTCGATATAACTCTTGTCAGCGGTTCGCGTGCCAGGTAGTCATCCATCACGACTACAGTATCGAGTGGCCATTTGGATGTTAGCTAAATATCACGTGCGATTATGTTTAACTTTAGCGTAGTTTTTGATCAGCGCTAACAGCTCGTTTAAAGTTTTCAGAAAGATCGTTTGCAGCTCGACGTCCAGCAAGGCCAAATTCCGGGACAAATTCAGAAAACTCCGCCTCCCCACTTCCTTTAGCATGGACTTGGGTCAACAAGTTTCCATCCGCATCAAAAACATTGCATGATATTTCAATAGTAAACTTGGTTGGGGGCCATGTAAATATTGATGGAGAGCTCGATGATGTTGAGATTTCTGGAATAAAAATGTAGGAAATATTTCCAGACTTAATAGCGGTCGTATCTTTAGTGGATCGGATTACATATACATCAGCATAAACTGCACGAAGGGCATCTCTGATTCCTTTCTCAAGGTCACGATAGGGAAAATAGCTAACACTATCTCCACCTCCGCCATCAGTAGTGACCTCTTTAGAACGCTCAGATTCGGACAGCACATAGGCAACATTCTTGTTGATTAATGACTCTGCGTAGCGAGCAGGCGTCTGAGTCGGGCCAATAACAATTGGATGAGCGCACCCCACAAGGAACGCGGCCATTGCAAATGCTAGAAGAATCCGGCAGGAAGACATGAGTTCCCTCATTTCTTAATGGCATTAAAGAATTCTGGATCGGCGAAAATTTTTTCCAAAAGTGTTCGAACCAAAACTGGGTATTCATTTTGCCCTTTTGGAACTGCAACTGCTCCTGCGAAGGAGGATTGAAATGTTGTTTGTGCTGAGTAAAGTTTATCAAACGTCGATTTTCCGTCCCTCCGAATCGTAATATTTACATCTATGGTACCAATTCCTGTAGAAAACCCAGAAACATCAATATCATTTTTTAGAATTTTGGCATCCAATCTGATTGTTGAATTTTGGTCAAAAATCCAATTTCATTTAAATCAGATTTGAGTGCACTCTCAAAATAGGTAGCAAAGGTTCCATCTTGAACCAATAGCCAGCTACCTCTAAGAGTAATTCTATTAACTGGTGAATTCGGGTCACGCGGCTGGACTTCGCTCACTGCGATTTTCTCTAAGTTCTTACCCTTTAGTCCGTCGATAAACTCATAACTAGGGCTGTACGGTGGTACTTGGTAAGACATGCAACCAACCACCAATGGCACAAGTATCAAGCCGAGCAACAGAACACGTAATCTCATGGATGCAGCCTCCAAATGTTTAACTACTTGATTAAGCGATCGGCCAAATATTCAGTATATGCCTATGGGTTTATTAAGTACATGGAGCGATGCCTTGACTACCATAGGGACTTACTTGACGGCGGAAATTGAAATCTGTATAGATGCCGCTTCTGTCCGAGTTGGGGGGCCATAAAGGACAATTTTTAGCTATGCATTGCCCGTCAAGAAGCATCGAGTTGATTAATGGAGCGAGATCACCCATTCGCAGGATGACAATCTGCAAATCCCTGAAATTGGCTGGTGACAGATTCGTTCCCGCTGCATTACTGACTTAATGGGCTAACAAGCCGAACGCCGGTGGACGCCAACATGCTGCCAACCAACTAACTCGAAAACCCCCAGGCAAGCCGGATGACAATCTGTAACGAACTGCCTTGAACCCTTGTGCGAGGATGGGCGGCTATCAAGTAAATCCGTTGGTCCGTATGCGATGTTCCTTTCAGTTTGCCGCAGTCGTTGTCTCGGTAGTTGCCATCGGCGTTCAGGGGTGTTCAAGCCCGCAGCCTGTTGCGACAGACTCACAGGCAACCCAGGGCGCATCACCGGTCTCGGCCAGTCCGGCCGCAGAGTCAGGCCAGTCGGCGGAAAATGAATCCGCCAAGGGCAGCGCCGAGATGCCTGCCAAGGGGGCGAAGCCCGATGCCATCATCAAGTTGCGCCCGGGCAGTTCGAATCTTTCGGCGGAGATGCGGTTGCGGCTCCAGCGGGTTGCCGATTCGATCGCAGGCGATGAGCGAGCCTCGATCCGCCTTGTCGGCTACGTTCCGGAGGGCGGCAGTTCGGCTTGGAATATCGGCGAGGCGGAACGGCCACTCCGCGCGGTCAAACAATACCTGGAGACGCTGCGGGTTCCTGCCCGGCGAATTCACACCGCTTCGTTCGGCGATGAACACAAGTCGGTCGCCCGGCGAAACCGGGCGTGGGTCGAGGTTTTCGTTCTGCGACCGGCGCCACCCATTTCAGTCAGGTAGGCAGGCCGTTGGCCGACATGCTTTGCCTTCCCGGGGGAAAGAGGCGATCTCGTCGATCAACCTCTTGCCATGCGCACCGCTGCGTCGCCTCAGGCCAGGGGACTTTGCGGAGAAGTTGGCATATTAGCGAAAATAACTAAACGGTTTGCATACCACGACGGCCCATCACAGGCTACACTTTGAGTTCCCGGGGGCTGCTTCCAATGGAGGGGTTGAATGCTTGAAATCTTGCTCAACTTGACCCGAAGCGGGGGGCAGAAGATGACCCACCCGCTGACGGACTCTCGCGCGTTGCGCCGTGTCATCGATGAAATCCCGGGTGACAATGCATTCAAGGCGCTCGACCAGATCGTCGGCTGGCTGGAGTCGTTGCAGGGCGTCGCGGACTTTCCCGAAGACCGCCTGTACGAGGCGGTCAGCCGCCTGCACGACGCGGCGCAGCCGCATCTCAAGCGGCTGGCCAGGGATTATCTGCATTCGCCGCGGCTGTCCCGTTCGGAAGAAAAATGCCTGTGGACCATCAGCCATGGATTCTGGATCATGCTGGCGCTCAGCTATGAGCGCTGTCTGCCGCCAGCCGGCGCAAAAATGCCGGGCGCCCATTTCAGGCAGGTGCTGCCGGCCTTGTGCGCCCGACTGATCGCCGCGCTTGGCAATGTGCTCAAGTGGGAGCAATTTCACTACATGGCGTCGACCGGCGATCTCTGGCAGCGTCTCGGGGCAGCCCTTCTGGTCGCGGAGCGGGCCGGGGGCGCGGGCCGGGAAAGCCAGTCGCGCGACGCCGCTTCAGATGTCGGCAGCCCGCAACTGGAATTTGCCAAGGTCGTCGCTTTCCATGCCGCTTCCCTGGAAAACCTGCTGCCGCTGCAAATCGAGCTGGCCGAACGGCTGATCACCCATTTCTCGCCCGGATTCGTCTTTTCCGCCGAGGTCGACCGCGACAGCGTCTATTGGGTCGATCTGGCCCATGCCGGGCCGCCGACGCGCCTGGCCCGCCGGCCGCAGCATGCCGAGCCGACGCAGCGCTTCTTCAAGCCGGCGAAGGCCCATGCGGCCATCCTGAAGCTCATCCATGATCTGGAAAAGGGGCTCGATGTGCCGGGGCATGTCATTCCCGGCGGGCAATACGATGCGCAGACGCTGCTTCCCGTGCTGCGCCATCTTTCCCTCCACCTTGCGTCGGTGCCGCCGCAACGGCGCAACAAGCGCTACAGCGTCAAGCAACGGGCCCTGGTCGTGAACGGGCTGGACAATGTTCGCATGGTGTTCTCCGGCAACCATGCCGGGCTTGGCATCCATCTGCCGATGGAAAGCTGGGTCGTCGAGGATGTCAGCCGGGGCGGTTTCGGCGCGGTGCTCAACAGCATTCCCGGCGAATGGCTCAAGGTCGGCGCGCTGATTGCCATGCAGCCCGAAGGCGGCGCCACCTGGCAACTCGGGATCGTCCGCCGTTGCCATCGCCTCGGCGAGTCGGATGCGCAGATCGGTATCGAGATGCTGGCCCTGCATGGCACACCGGTTGACCTCAGGATGCGTGTGGCGTCGACCTTCGCCGCGGTGGACAGCATTCCGGCGCTGATGATTCGCGAGGGCAACGCCGCCGGTGAGGTCCGCGTCGTCATGCCGCTCGCCTCCTTCAATGCGAACGAAACCCTGGAGTACGAAGAGGACGGGCAGTACCGGTTGCTGACGCCGGTGGCCTTCGTCGAACAGGCGGCGGACTGCGAACTGGCGCGTTACCGCAAGGGTGCCAGCGGGTAATTCGCGTTTGCGGATGGCTGCCTGACCGCCGCGGCCGGGCGCCATGGGGCACGGCGGCGGTCACGCCGCTGTGCGTGAGTTTCAGGTCGTGACCAGCAACGGCCCCAGCACCTGTTCCGTCCCCGGCGGCCGTTCCCCCTGCTGTTCAAGCCAGACGAAACGCCCGGCCGGGGCGGCGGCGGTGGCTTCGGCGATGGCGGCCTGGGCGTCGGGGAGGCGGGTCTTTTCGTTGATCAGGACGACGACGCGGGCCAGGCCGGGGGTCGTCGCCAGTACCCGCAGTTCGTGCAGGCAGCCGGCGTTCTGGGCGACGAAGTTGCGCAGGTCCATCAGCACGACGTCGCTGGCGCGGACCAGTTCGGCGAGCGCGTCCTGCCAGGTGGTGTCGTGGCAGTAGCATTCGTTGACCCGGTAGCGGCCCTCGACGTCGGGGCGCAGTTCGAATTCGGCGAGCCGGCGCGGGACATCGGCGGGGCTGCGGATGAAGCGTTCGCCGAGGCGACCGTCGATGAAGGTGAAGATGTCGTCGGGGTCGATGGTGCGGTCGGCGAGGTCGGTGCCGGCGATCAGCACGGTGTTGCCGGTGGCGCGCCAGCGGTCGATGACGCGGTCGAAGAGGTCCTGGACGTTGGCGTCCTGGCGGAAGACGCGCAGCACCAGGAGCGTCGGCGGCCGGCCGGCGCTACGCTGCCCGGTGACGGCCTGCATGGCCCGGGCGCCGAGCGGAATCCACAGCAGGGGCAGGAAATCGATCAGCGCGCCCCAGCCGAGGTCGGCGATGGCGCCTAGGGCGGGGCCGGTGAGGGCGATGACCCAGACCGCGGTGAACAGGTAGAACAGTTCGGAAATCTGGCGCCGGGCGTAGGCGGCGGCGAGCCAGCGGCCGAGCGCCCGGGCCGGCCACCAGGCGATCAGCCACGGGGCGAGGGCGAACAGCGCGATGGCGCCGGTCGCCGGCAGCCAGCCGACCAGCCAGTAGATCACCGGGCTGCCCCGGTCGACGAGTTCGGAGAGCAGGTCGACGCCGGCCTGCGAGGCCCAGCACAGGACGATGAAGACGGGCGCCAGCCAGGGGCCGACGGCGCGCGTGGCGCCGCCGAGGCAGAGGGCGGTGACGACGACCAGCGGCAGGCCGATGTCGAGCGACATCCAGAACAGGACCTGGGCGAAGCTGACGTTTTCGTTGACCCGCCAGGTAAGCAGGGCGACGGCGACGACGAACCAGAGCAGCAGGGTGGCGACCAGCCGGCGGCGGCGCCAGCGGTCGATGACGGCGATCACCGGCACGATCGGCCAGGCGTAGGCGGTGCCCAGCGTCAGCACCGTCTTCCAGGTGATCGGGCCGTTGGCCATGATCTGCATCTGCAGCGTGCGGGTCAGCGCCAGCAGCAGGGTCAGGATGACGAAGCCGGCGATCATCTGGCGTCGGGCGCGCCGGTTGTCGGCCAGCGATAACGGGGCGGGCGGCAGTTCCGCCGCTGCCGGCAGGCGGGCGGCTGGCGGCGCGGCGGCTGCGGTCGACGGGGAATTCCGGCCGTTTTTCATCAGCCGCTGCATCGCCGCCCGGTAGCGATTGGCGACGATCAGCGCGCCGATCACCGAAAGGAAGGTGGCGAGGATCAGCAGGAAGGCGATCTTGCCGGGCAGCATGGCTCAGGTCGTCGCGGTCAGGCCGTGCACGTAGACCAGCCGCCCGCTCGCCGGGTCAGCGACGTAGCTCAGGCACTGGCGGCGGTTGGCGCCGCTGCCCGGCGCCCGGAGCGAGACGTGCACCCAGCCCGAGTTGGGCCCCTGGCGCGGGTCGTAGCATTCGCAGATGATCTGGTCGAAATCGGCCAGGTGGTCGCGCGCCCAGGCGGCCAGTTCGAGCGTCGCCATGCCGACGATCTCGATGTCGCAGGCTTCGCCGGTGGCGTGCTGGCTGGTACTGAGCCAGGTCACCGGCTTGTTCTTGAGCGCCCGTTCCAGCGCCTGGCCGCGATAGACGCTGTTCGGCGTGAACGAGCCGAAGGCGTCGCGCACCGGCTGCAGCACGTGGCGGGCGAGATGGACGGCGGCGCGCAGTTCGGCCTCGCTGGCGAAGCCGTTGGCGATGCCGCGCCGGCTGGCGAGATCGGAGCGGGTCAGTTCGTAGACGCGGAAGTTGGGGGCGATCAGCGCGCGCGGGTCGAGGCCGGCGAGGTGGATTCGTTCCAGGGGCGTGGCCGAGAGATCGGGCACTGCCGCCGGTGCCCGGGGTGCGACGGGGACGGCGCGGCGGCGGGCCGGCGCCTTTTTGCCGGCGGCGGTCTTCGGTTGGCGCGGACTCATTGCAGGCTCTCCCGGAGTTGGTCGAGGATGCGATGCACGGCCTTGTCGCGGGCCGGCCAAAGTTCGCCGAGGAAGACGATGTTTTCGGCCAGCGAGGCGACTTCGCGCGGGCTGGCGGCGCGCCCGATGGCCTCGCGGTAGGCGCCGAGCACGCCGGCGGCGCTGTCATCGACGGTCGTGGCGCGCTGGCGCGGCGGCCCGGCGCCTTCGAGCAGCAGGCGGGTCAGCGCCAGGTCGGCGAGACTGGCGCCGTCCCAGAAGTTGGGGTCGTCGGCGTTGCGCCGGGCGACCTCGCGCTGCAGGGCGTCGAGTTCGCGCAGCAAAACGGCCGTTTTCGGGGTGTCGACCGTAACCGCCCGCTGGCCGGCCAGCTGCATGGCGGCGACGCGGTTGGTGAAGGCGTAGGCGTCGCGCCGGCGCTGGTAGGCGAGGTCGTAGTGGTGCGCCATGTTGAGCAGCGCCTCGGCGCGCCGCGCGCCTTCGTCCTCGACCTGGGCCAGGCGCTTGTAGGCGCTGCCGAGCAGGTTCAGGCGTTCGACCGTCGGTGCGCGCCGGCACAGGGTGTCGAGGTCGAGGATGGCGCTCTCGATGGCTGCGACCTGCGTCGCCCGCGCCGCTTCGCGGCGGGCGGCGGGCAGCCGGCGCGCTTCGTGCCAGTGGTCGGCAGCGAGCCGCACGCGGTAGTTGGCGTACTGCTCCAGCGCGCGCATCGAGCATTCGCCCTTGTCGGCGGTCAGCGCACGCGCCAGCCAGGTGGTGGCTTCCTCCCACTTGCGGATTTCGCCCCAGGCCAGGCCGAGCGCGGTGCACACGTCGCCGCGCTGCAGCCAGGCGGTCGCCTGCGTCGGCGGGATGCGCGCCAGGCGGCGGGCGATGCGGCCGCCGCCCTCGTCGTGGCCGCCGGCGCGGAGGTCGGCGACCAGGTTCTCCAGCTCGGCGACCAGTTCGTTGGGCGTCCCGAAGGGCGGCGCCGCGCGCTGCGGCGCCGAGCCGTCGCGGCGGAAGCGGAAGTCGGGGTCGCCGTAGCACTGGTAGGCGCCCCAGGTATTGACGTCGGGGAAGCGCGACCAAGTTTCCTCGCGCGCGGCGCGCACCGCCTCGCCGAAGGCGTCGCCGGCCAGCATGGCGCGGTAGAAGGTGGCAGCGAAGGCCTGCCCGGCGCGGTCGTCCACCGCCCAGCCGGCGGCGACGACGGCGCGCACGCCCATGCGGATGAACTCCTCGCCGAGGTTGGCGGCGAGCCCGAGGCGATCGAGCTCGCGCGGGCCGTCGACGCGGCCGAGGTGGCAGCAATTGACGAACACCAGTTCGGGCACGAAGCGCATCTGGGCGATGTCGCCGGGGGTCAGGAAGCTGTCGGCGCCGATCACCATGCCGGAAATCGGCTTGCCCGGCGCGCCGGGGCGCTGGTAGTCGTGCACGCCGTGGCCGGCGAGGTGGAGGATGCGCCAGCTGTCCTTGTGCAGGGCTTCGAGGATCGGCGTCGCCGCCGCGTCGATGCAGTCGGTGACGTCGTAGCCGTCGTCGGCGAGCTGCCCGGCGACCCGTTGCGCTTCCTCGCGGGCGCCGGGCAAATCGGCGAAGTCGGGCGCGCCGCCGAGGTCGGGGTTGCCGACGACGAGCGCGGTATTGCCGGCGCCATGCACCGGCAGCTGGCGGAATTCGAGGGTGCGGAACTGGCGGACGAGGCCGGCGCTCACCGCCGGCGGTCGTTCGCCGCTGGCCCAGCGGTTCTCCAGCAGCTCCCACGGGTAGCGCGCCGAGTGCTGGTCCACCATGACGACGAGGTTGCCCTGGTGCGCCGACATCTCGCGCAGGCGCAGCGGCAGCAGCATCTCGAACAGGGTCTTGGCGACCTCCGAGTTCTGCCCGGTGTCGCGGCTGGCGATGCGGACGAAGCTGTCGACCAGCGCGATCTGCCCGGTCGCCAGCGTTTCCTCGGCGCGCGCGCGGTCGGTGGTGAACACGAAGCGCAGGCGCCCGCCATCCTCGATGATCTCCAGCCGCTGGTACCACTCCGGCGCCTGCTCGAAGCGCACGCGCCGGCGCCCGGCCTGGCCGGTTTCGACGGCGCCGGCCGGCCAGCGCACGGCGGCGGCCAGCGTCTCGTTCTGCAGGACGCGGGTCAGCGCGTCGGCGGCGGCGATGGCGATGTCCTCGTAGAGTTCGAGGAATTCCAGGCGGTCGATCAGCACGCGGTCGGCCAGTTCCTGCTCGGCCAGCCGGCGGTTGGCGGCGACCGCGGCGCGCAGGATGGCTTCCAGCGCATCGCCGACCGCCAGGCCGCCGGCGCCGGTGCCGACCAGCAGGCAGGTGACGGCCGCCGAGCGCGGCCGGCCGTCGTCGCCGAAACGGTCGTCCGGCCAGCGCACGACGTCGAGCGCAAATTGCAGCAGCGCGGCGCGCGCCGACTCCTCGAGCAGGGCGGGACTCAAACCGCCGACGCGACCGAGGCCGACGACGATGGCACCGCCCGGTTTGGCGTGTGGCGACTCGTTGAGGACGACCGTGTTGCTGCCGAGCGGACCGGGGTAGATGCCGAGGTCAAGGCGCCGCGTCAGGGCGCCCCCCAGCTGGCGATCGAGCACCGCTTCGGCACTGACCACGGTGTCGCCCTGGTAGTGCCCGACGACGACCGGGTGGCGGGCGTGGGCCAGGTTGCCGTGGCGGATGGCGACGGCGATGGTTGGCACCGGGCGCGCTTCCGTCGCGGCCGGCGGGCTGGCGCCGGAAAAGCTGAAGCCGGCGACGTCGACCGCGGCAGGGATGCCGTCGGCCGGCGGCGCGGCCGGCAGCACGAAGCGTTCCGGCTGCCCGGCGGCGCGCGCGCGGGTTGGCGGGGCGGCCGGCAGCAGCGTCGTCTGGCCGTTGACCAGGAGGTCGAGATAGCCGGGGAAGGCGCGCGGCTGGGCGCACAGCGCGTCGTGCGCGGTGTCCTCGACGTACCAGACGGGCACGCCGGCCAGGCGGCCGGACTGCCAGCTCACCGTGCCGTCGCCCTCTCGGCTGGCGATGAAGTCGAGGCGCTTGCGCGCCGGCGGCCACCAGTCGCTGCCGGCGCTCAGTTCGTAGTCGACGACGGTGGCCGGCTGGCAGCCGGCGACGTAGAGCATGTGGCGCGGGTCGGGCGGCGCCGCGCGCAGGAGTTTCCAGGTCGCCGCCGCCTCGTCGAGGGCAGCCGCCTCGGCGGTCGGCCAGCGGGCGCCGGTTTCCTGGCGCAGCTTCTGCCAGCGGCTGGCGTCGGCGAAATCGGGGTCGTCGGCGGCGAAGGGCAGCAGTTCGAGCAGGCCGGGGTAGCGCGAAACGAGGCCGATGATCTCGTCGGTGTTCTGGGTGATGTCGAGCAGGGCGAGCTTGGATTGCGTCGGGTTGAAGCCGGTCAGCCAGCGCACTGCCTCGTAGGAGCCGAGGTTGGGGGTGCCGAGCATCAGGAAGCGGCTGCCCGGCAGGCGCACGATGCGTTGCCACAGCGCGCTGCCGGCGCCGCCGTCGGCGATCATCGCGCGCACCACGAGGCCGCCCATCGAGTGGGCGACCAGGCGCACCGGCTGGCCGTTGCGCTCGGCCAGGGCGACCAGCGGTTCGAGGGTGGCGGCCAGCCGGGCGGCGGCCTTGCGCACCGAGTAACGCCAGTCGTAGGGAAAGATTTCGACCTGGTGGCTGCGTGCCAGGAATTCGACCAGCGGCCCGTAGAACTGGTCGACCAGGCCGACCGGCGCAATGCCGTCGCGCCCCATCGCCAGGCGCTTGAGGCCGCCGCGGAGCAGCGCCCAGTAGTCGAGCCAGACGGTGTCGTCGTCGACGCGCAGCTGGCTGCCCATGGTGCCGGGCAGGACGACGGCGAGCGGCCGCGGCTTGCCGTCGCCGCGGCTGCGCGCGACGGCGTCGGCGCAGCGGCGGCCGACGGGCGCTTCGCCGGCGAGCGGCAGGAAGCCGGCCTGGTCGCCGTCGGCGCGGGCGAGGCCGGCCTGCAGCCAGCGCACGCTCTGTTCGTTGGTGAAATAGCGGAAGTGATTGACCTTGGGCCCGGCGTCCTTGCGCTGGCGGGCGCCATTGGCGGGGCGCGGCAGGCCGCCGCTCATCGAGCCGGTGTCGACGACGAGGTCGTGCTCGTTGCGGTAGAACCAGTCGCTGGCCAGCACCTTCAGGGTGTTCCACAGGCCGTCGCCGCCCTCGATGTCGCCGGCGATGACGGTGAGGTCGGCGCTGCTGACCAGCTCCGGCGTGGCGTTGAGCAGGCGGGTCAGCGCCGAGCCGGGGACCATCGCCTCGAGGCCGGGCAGGGTGCGCGGGTCGGTGCGCTCGCGGACGACGGCGAGCAGGAAGTCCAGCCCGTTGGCGAACAGGCCGTTGCCGGTCGCCGCGGCGACCAGGTAGTCGAGCACCGACAGCCAGCGGTCGAGGCGCCCGGAGGCCAGCGTCGTGCCGCGCGCCGGGCAGGCGACGCGGACGAAGCGCGCGACGCGCAGCTTCTTGCCGGCGAGCAGCGCGACCAGTTCGGCGAGGCGCTGGCGGTCGGCGGCGTAGGCCTTGTCGTATTCCGCCGCGTCGTTATCGGCGAGCGTCGGCAACCCGAGCTGCGGCGCCACGGTGCGGTCGGCCGCGAACAGGGTCTGCAGGCGTTCTGCCGTCAAGACCTCGGCCAGTTTCGCGCAGCCGGACAGGGCCAGCACTTCGCCGACCAGGCCGCCGCGCGAATGGCTGACCAGGTGCAGCTCGGCGCCGTCGGGCAGGCGGCGGGCGAGGGCCAGGGCGTTGGCGATCGGGCTCTCGCTCAGGGTCCGGTGTTCGAGCGCGAAGACGCGGTCGCCGTAGGTGACGGCGAGCGCCTGGCGCAGGCGGGCGCCTTCGGCGTTGCCGGCTTCCCACAGCTTGCCGAAGCTGCCTTCGGTGCTCGAAGCGGTGCCGTGCAGGAAGACCAGCAGCGGCCCCTGGTCGGCGGCGAGTGGCGCGTCGTCGGCGACCGCCTGCAGCCGGAAAGCGGCGGCCGGGTCGACGCGGTAAAGGCCGGGCGGATGGTCGCCGAGCAGCTTTTCCTCGAAGCGGATGCCGAGGACGCGCGCCGACTGCTCGACCAGGTCAACGCCGAAGAAGTCGAGGACGCGGATCGCCAGCCCGGCCATGCCGCGCTCGCTGACGCTCGCCCGCTGCGGGGTCAGGCGGGCGAATTCCCAGGCTGCAGAGGCGTCGACCGCAGCCGGCGCGCCAGCGCGGGCGCCGGCCGGCGGCGTCCCGTATTCGCGGGTCAGGTCGTCGACCCGGCTCCACAGCACGAAGCCGTTGTCGAGTTCGACGCGGACCACGGTGTCGCCGGGCACCTCGACCACGTCGCCGGCCCCGTCGCGGGCGCTGCCGGGGAGCAGGCGATGGCTCGGCGAATGGCCGCCGATGCGGGGGCCGCGGCCCTCGCTGCGGATGCCGCGAATCCGGTACATGGGCTGGGGCATGGAACTCTCCTCCGGCGACTGGGGGGGCAAGCGGCCTTTAAGCGAGAACCTTGCCCTTGCGGGCGCCCTCGCTGCCGACAATCTGCGGCGACTGCGGGTAGCTCGCCGACGGCAGGTACTTGACGATGGCCTTGTGCCAGTCGGCATAGGTGGCGCCCTCCTTCAATGCCTTCAGCGCCTTCAGCGCGTAATAGGTGAAGGCGCCGTTGAAACGGCCGGCGATGCGGGCGTCGTAGCTGTAGTTGTTGGGGCCTTCCTTGCAGCCTGAAAGCAGCAGGTCGCCCAGCTTGTTCGAGTAGGCGCTCATCAGCGGCGAGGTGCCGGCGGGGGCGACCATCGTCGTCGCCGGCTTGCCGGCGCGGTCCTTCGGCAGCAGCTTGGCCGGCAGCCAGTTGCCCATCGGCATGAAGCGCGGCCGGGTGTCGGCGTCCTTCTCGGCCCTGGCAGCGCGCGTCACGGTGCCGGAATGGCAGCTGTCGGAGATCAGCACGATGCGCACGCCGGCCTTGCGCGCGCCGAAGATGGCGCGAATCTCGTCGTCGATCAGCGCCTCGCCTTTGGTCTGCAGGTCGTAGGGGCAGAGCGCCTCGTCGAGGCCGTCGACCTCGTCGCCGTCCTCGTCCGGCTGGTAGGTGCCGTGGCCGGAGAAGGTGATGACCAGGCTGTCGCCCTTACCTGCCTTGCCGATCAGGTCGCTCATCGCCGTCACCATGGCGGCCTTGGTCGCCTGGTCGTCGAGCAGTTTGGCGACCTTGAAGCCGCGCTCGGCGAGGGCGGCCGCCCAGTCGTTGGCGTCGTTGACGCAGCCCTGCAGGTCCATGTGGGTGCCGGGATAGTTGTTGATGCCGATGCACAGGGCTTTCTTGGCCATGATTGTCTCCTCGTGGGTGGTGTGGCGGGCAATTTCGGTCGCTGCGGATGCTTCTCCTCGTTCCTTCGTCGTTACCAGAGCGTGCGCGTGTCGAGCCAGGTGACCTGGCCGGTGCGCCGCGTGACTTCCTTGACCATGTGCGCGGTGCCGCCGGCGCCGTCGCCGCCGCCGCCGTTCCACAGGCAGATGAAGCGGACGCGGTCGATGCCCTGGCTCAGCGCGCTGTAGAGCAGCCACAGGTTGCAGCGTTCGAACGGGTCGATCGTCTGGCCGTCGCGGTCGCGCGGCAGCGGGCCGAGTTCGTCGGGCATGATGCGCGGTGCCAGGGTCAGGCGTTCGCGTAGCGCCAGGTAGCGCCGGCGCCAGGCTTCGCCGTTGGCGCAGGGCAGCACCGAGGCGGCGATGAATTCCGGTTCCGGCAGCGGCAGCAGCATCTGGAAGCGGACGCCGCGCGCGAGGCAGGCTTCGGCGAACAGGAGGTCGCCGCCGGCGGCGCCCTGTGCGATGGCGAGGTCGTCGGCGCCGGCGCCCAGCGCATCGAGCGCCGCACCGATGCGTTCGGCGGCGATGCTCTCCTTGTCGGGCGGGAAGCGGGGCTCGGGGCGCCCCGGGCTGTCGATCATGTGGCCGGCGAAGAGGAAGACCTTGTCCGGCCGCCATTGGCTGGCCGGCGGCTTCATCCGCTGCATGGCCCGCTCCAGGGTCGCCAGGGCGACACCTACGTACTCGGGGCGGAAGCCGAGGTCGGCCAGGACGCGCAGGTGGCCGTAGGTCGTCTGCAGCGCCAGCCAGTCGTTGTCGGCGAGGGCGATCGCCTCGCGGTAGGCGGTGCCGACGGCGGCAGGATCGTCGCCGAGGATCGCCAGCCAGCCGAGGCAGACCTTGGCCAGGTAGGCGTTGGCCTCGTCGCGCTCGCAACTCGCCGCCCAGGTGACGCCGCCGCTCATGACGGCGGCTTCGGCGTCGTGGCGCGGGTCACCGGTGAGGTCGCGGTAGACCTGCATCAGCATCACTGCGTTGATCCCCGACAGGTAATGGCCGGGGCAGATGCGGAAGGCCGTGCTGTAGCTCCTGATCGCCTCGCGCAGCTGCGCTTCCTCGTAGGTGGCATCGCTGCGCATCTGCTCGGGCGTGCTCCCGGGCAGGCGCCAGGCGGCGGCCCATTCCTCCTTGTCGAGGCAGCCGAGACGTTCCCAGGCGCCGACATGCTCGGGGTCGACGCCGACCAGGCGCTTGAAGGTGGCGCGCGCCTCGTCGACGCGGCCGGTGCGCTGCAGGCAGATGGCATGCTGGCGGGCGGCCTCGTAGTTGTCGGGGGCGAATTCGAGGGCCAGCTCGAACTGTTCGAGGGCGAAGCGGAAATGCCCCATGCGGCGCAGGGCCTCGCCGGCCTTGAGGTGGGCGTCGACGCGCAGGGCGGTGGCCGGCGCCTCGTCGGCGAGCACCAGGATGTCCTCCGGGCGGTCGCCCTTGCGCGCGACCTCGATGCGGGTCGCCCATTCCTCGTAGTTTTCCCAGTATTCGCGGGCGTTGCCGACGCGCAGGCGGCGCCAGTCCGGCTCTTCGAGGTAGGGCAGCAGGTTGTACACCGGACTGGTCTTGCTGCCGTGCCAGGCGGTCAGCGTGCTGCGCGCCATGTCGCCGAGCGCCTTGCGGTAGATGGCCAGCGTCGCCGGGTCGGGGGCGCCGTCGACCAGGCTGTAGCAGAGCTTGCGGTCGGTGTAGATGTCGAACGGCTGCGTCGGCCGCGGCCCCTGGACGAGGATGACGCCGCGCGCACGTAGCGCGTGGCGGACGCCGAGTTCGTACCAGACATTGGGGTTATCGAGCGTCAGGTCGGCGACCACGAGGTCGGCCAGCAGCAGTTCCTGGAACAGGTCGGCGCGGATGTCGCCGGCCTCGCGCTCCTCGTCTGCGCGCAACACCTCCAGCCCGGCGTCCTCGAGCGCCGGGCGGATCAGCTCGGCGTAGATGCGGTCGAAGTCGATCGGCTGGCCGGTGCTGTCCGGCTTCTTCCCGAAGGGCATGGCGACGAAGACATGCAGACTCATGCAGGCCTCTCTGTTGGCGTTCCAACGTTTCGGCGGGCGGTTCCGCGCGCTTCGCGCGGCGCGGCTTCCCGACCGGATGCATCCTTTGTTCTTCTGCCGGCGCTAGTGAAAAGTCATAACCATCTTAGTTCCCCCGTCCACGGCTGCCAAGGAGTTTCATGCGGCCCCGGGCTCCTTCGCGACTTCCCCGGAGCCGCACAACCATGCCCGTGTAATGAAATTTCCAGCTGGTCTATCAGTGAAAATTCATGTTCCAGAATGTCAGTGACAAATTTTAACGACTGTGATTTACTTATTTGCAATTGGTTGCATGAATGTGGTAATGGCTGCCGCGGCCTGCTTCCCGCCGCGGATGTGACGTACTCACAGAGGCTGAAGTCATGCTGGATATCGCGGTCGCGTTCCTGGCGGATGAGTTCAATGCCTACCTCCAGCGGCGAACGGGGTCGCTGGCGCTTGGCCGGGCGGTCGCGGGCGCCCTGGTCAACGATGCCGGCAAGGTGGCGGTGGCCAAGGGCACCGTCGGCGTCGGCCTGATCAACATCGAGGAAGAGCGCGTCACCCGCGTCCAGCAACCCGAGCGCGTCCTGGTCAATGGCCGGGAAATCGTCCTGCCGCCCGAACTGCGCCTTAACCTGACGCTGATGTTCGTCCCCAACATGGCGACCTACGACCTGTCGCTGCGCGCCCTGTCGCATGTCCTGACCTTCTTCCAGGCCTGCCCGGCGTTCACCGTCGACGAATACCCGGCGCTCGACCCCCGCATCGGCCAGCTGCTGGTCGAACTGCACAGCATCGGGCCGGAGACGCTCAACCAGGTCTGGGCCTGCCTGGGTGCCAAGTACATGCCGTCGGTGCTCTACCGGGTGCGCCTGGTGACGCTGCAGGACCAAGAGCCGGACGCCGTCGGGGCGCCGATCACCGACATTTCGCTGGCGCTGCACGACAAATGAGCATCCACTTCCGCCCGTTGTTCACGGTCGAGGTGACGCATGGCTATTACCGCGGCCCGTGCGCCGACATCGATTTCGTCGTCCCGCCCGGCGGGCTGGCCGGCGGCCGGTTGCTGGCGCGCATCCGCGACGGCCGCCTCAACGTACTCTACGAGGCGCGCGACGACGGCACGCCGCTCGCCGCGGTGGCCGGAGCGACGCTGCTCTTCGGCCTGCAGGCGGCTAACCCGCATTTCGTCAATTTCACGCAGCCGCCGGTGGCCGCCGGCCAGCTGCCGGTGTTCGTCAATCGCACCCAGCCGCGCGCGCTCGACGCGCCGCTGCCGGCCGCCTTTGCGACGACGGTGCAGCGCGTGCAGCCGGTGCTCGCCGGGCGTCCGCTGACCCTGCGCTGGCATGACGGGGTGCGCCTGGTCGCCGCGCAGGTCGTGCCGGCCGGGCAGGGCGAAGCGAGCTTCGCGACCCGCGACTGGCCGTCCGGCATCTACACGCTGAGCGAGGACGACGGCGGCGCGCCACGCCAGTCGACGCTGGTCGTCGCGCCGGAACTGGCCGGCCGCGGCCTCTGGGGCGTCCTCGCGGTGACCGTCGACGCCGCCTTCTACGGCGCCCCGGCGGCGTTCACGATCGCCCTGGCGGCGCGCCGCGAGCAGCTCAAGTACTACGTCGTGGCGCGCAACTACGGCGCCACCGAATTCAGCCAGCTGGTCGTCAGCGATGCCGGGTCCGCCGAGCAGGGGCGGCCGGCCGTCCAGTTCGACGCCGTCGCCCGCGACCATTTCGCGGCCGGCGACATTCCCGCCGACCTGCTCGGCGACGCCGCCGCGCGCATCGTCCTCTTCCAGTCGCGCAGCGCGGTCGACCGCCGGGCCGGCGGCTATCGCAAGCTGCAGCTCGCCCGCAACGGCGAGGTGCTGGTCCAGCATCTGCCCCAGGCCGGTTCCGACCGGGGACAGTCGCACTTCATCGTCCACCTGTCCAAACCATAGAGGGGGAAGCCCATGCCCACCTACCGCACTCCGGATGTCTACATCGAGGAAATTTCGGTCTTTCCGCCTTCGGTCGCCGAGGTGGAAACGGCCATTCCCGCCTTCGTCGGCTACACCGCCAACACGACGCTGGTCACCGCCGGCGACCTGGTCAATGCGCCGCGCCGCATCAAGTCGCTGCTCGAATTCGAGAGCTACTACGGCCGAGGGCCGACCTACACGGTGACCCGGGCCAACCTCGACGAGGCCGGCAACTTCCTCTCGGCCGAGATCGCCAACAGCTATGTCATGTACGACAGCCTGCGGCTGTTCTACGACAACGGCGGCGGCGACTGCTACATCGTCTCGACCGGCGCCTATAAAACGGCCGGTTCGCCGGTCGACCGCGACGAACTGAAGGCCGGTGTGCAGGCGGTGGCCAAGGTGGACGAGCCGACCATCCTGCTCTTTCCGGACGCCGCGACGCTCGGCGCCGACGACCTGGCGGCGGTGCAGCAGGAAGCGCTCAAGCAGTGCGGCGAGCTGAAGGACCGGGTGGCGGTCCTCGACCTGCGCCAGGGCGACCCGAACGGCGCCAGCTTCCGCGACAAGATCGGCATCAACAACCTGAAGTACGGCGCCGCCTACACGCCCTGGCTCAAGCTGAACTACAGCAAGAACGTCGGCTACGCGCAGGTGCGCGACAAGGTGTTCATCAACGGCATCCAGACGCCGCTGACCGACCTCAGCAGCGAACCGGCGATCCTCGCCGCGCTCGCCGCACTCGACCAGCTGGCCGCCGACGGCGCGACGCTGGCCGGTGCGGTGACGGGCCTGGCCGGCGCCGGCGAAACCCTGTCGAGCGCCTTCGCCAAGCTGCTGGCTGCGTACAAGGCAGCACCGACGCCGACCAGCGGCGCCGCGCTGTTCGAGTTCGTCTTCGGCATCGCCCGGATGATCGACGGGCTGGTCGACGCCTCGCCGCTGAGCAACGCCAAACTGGTTGCCGACATCAACACGGCGATCGCCGGCACCCTGAAACCAGCCTTTGCCACCCTGATCGCGCTGGAGAAGGAACTGGCCGCCGCGCTCAACGCGCTGGCCGCCGCTTCCTACACCGTCGAATTCGACCAGAACACGCCGCCGGCGACCGCCGCCTGGGGCGCCATCTTCGGCGCCAGCGCGCCCGACGCCTCGGCCGGCAATGTCGCCGGGGCGACCGCGCCGGCCCTCATTGACGACGTGCTGCCCGGCCTGCAGAAGGCCTTCGCTGTCGCCAGCGGTGCCGTCGCCGGCATCGTCACGGCGATCGCCAACTACCGCACACTCAACGAGCAGACCCTGCTCGAAAACTTCACGCCCTACCGCAACGCCGTCAAGGGCATCGGCTCGACGCTGACCCTGTGTCCGCCGAGCGGCGCCATCGCCGGCATCTATGCGCTGGTCGACAGCCAGCGCGGCGTCTGGAAGGCGCCGGCCAACGTCAGCCTCAACGGCGTCATCGCCCCGGCCGCCAGCTTCACGACCAGCGAGACCGATGCCCTGAACGTCGATGCCGTCGCCGGCAAGTCGATCAACGCCATCCGCGCCTTCGTCGGCAAGGGCACGCTGGTCTGGGGTGCGCGCACGCTGGCCGGCAACGACAACGAGTGGCGCTACGTCTCGGTCCGCCGCTTCTTCAACATGGTCGAGGAATCGATCAAGAAATCGACCTACTGGGCGGTCTTCGAACCCAACGACGCCAATACCTGGGTCAAGGTGCGCGGCATGATCGAGAACTACCTGACGCAGAAATGGCGCGAAGGGGCGCTCGCCGGCGCGACGACCAAGGACGCCTTCTTCGTGCGCTGTGGCCTCGGGGTGACGATGAACGCGCAGGACATCCTGGAGGGCCGGATGAATGTCGAGATCGGTATGGCCGTCGTGCGCCCCGCCGAGTTCATCATCCTCAAGTTCTCCCACAAGCTGCAGACCAGCTGAGCTGCCATTAACGCGAGAGGAAACCCATCATGCCGCAACAATATCCCTTGCCCGTCTTCCACTTCACCGTCCAGTGGGGCGGCACGCGCGTCGGCTTCTCGGAAGTCACCGGCCTGACGCAGGAGAACCAGGCCATCGAATACCGCGACGGCTCGTTTCCCGAATACTCGTCGATCAAGATGCCGGGGCTGCGCAAGTTCAGCAACATCACCCTCAAGCGCGGTGTCATCAAGAGCGACAACGACTTCTTCAAGTGGCTGTCGACCATCAAGCTCAACACCGTCGAGCGCCGCGATCTGGTCATCAGCCTGCTCAACGAGAAGCACGAGCCGGTGATGGTCTGGAAGGCGCACAACGCCTTCCCGGTCAAGGTCGAGGGCCCGGCGCTCAAGGCCAGCGGCAACGAGGTGGCGATCGAGAGCATCGAACTCGCCCACGAAGGGCTGGAAGTGCAGAACGACTAAGCGGTCATGGCCCAGTACTACCCCCCGGTCGGCTTTCACTTCCTGGTCGAGTTCATCGGCCTCTCGGAAGCCAACGACACGCGCTTTACCGAGGTCGGCGGGCTGGCGGTCGAGATGGGCAGCGAGGAGGTCGCCGAGGGCGGCGAGAACCGTTTCGTGCAGAAGTACCCGACGCGCGCCAAATACCCCGAGCTGGTACTCAAGCGCGGCCTGCTGAAGAGTTCGGCGGTGTGGAACTGGATCAACGAGTGCGTCGTCGATTACCGGATCGAACCGAAGAGCGTCGACATCAAGCTGCTCAACGAGGCGCACGAGCCGCTGATGACCTGGCACGTGGTCGGCGCCTGGCCGACGAAATGGGCGGTCGGCGACCTCAACGCGGCGAACAATGCCTTCGCCGTCGAGTCGATGCAGCTGGCCTACCAGTACTTCACGGTCGACAAGTCCTGAGGAGCGAAAATGCCCATCATCGTCGATGAAGTGGTGATTTCCGTCGAAGTCGGCAACCGCGAGGCCGGCGGCGACGGCGCGGCACCGGCCGGCCCGCTGCCGGTGGAGGACCGCCAGGCGCTGGTCGAGGAATGCGTGGCCCGCGTGCTGGAAATCCTGCGCGACCGCCAGGAGCCGTGAGCGATGATTCCCGCCGCCAGCGGCCGCCTCGAAAAGCTGCGCATCCAGGCCTTCGCGACGCCGGACTACAGCGACAGCGCGAGCGCCGAGTTCGCCGCCTTCGTCAATCCCGGTGAAATCTCGCTCGCCTACGAGGTCGAGTACGATGCCGCGCAGGGCTCGGGGACGACCAACAGCCGCATGGAATTCAAGAAGATGAAACCGGGCGACCTGACGCTCGCCTTCTTCATCGACGGCACCGGCGCCAGCGGCCGGCAGGCCGACGTCCAGGCCGAGGTCGAGAAATTCCAGGCGGTGACCGGCTACAACGGCGACATCCATCGCCCCAACTACCTCAAGGTGATGTGGGGCACGCTGCAGATCAAGCGCTGCGTGCTGAAGAGCGCGACCATCGTCTACAAGCTGTTCCGGCCCGACGGCGTGCCGCTGCGCGCAGTCATCACGGCAGTCTTCGCCGACAATTCCGACGACCAGACGCGCGTCGCCATGGCGCAGGACCAGTCGCCGGACCTGACGCACCGGCGCATCGTCAAGGCCGGCGACAGCCTGCCGGCGCTCTGCCAGAAAATCTACGGCGACCCGCGCCTCTACCTGCGCGTCGCCGAGGCCAACGGGCTCGACGACTTCCGGCACCTGGCGCCGGGCCGCGAGCTGTACTTTCCGCCGCTGGAAAAATAGGCCATGCCCGAGACCCGCGCCCTGCCGATCGCCGCCGAGCACCGCGAATTCACCGTCAAGGCGGGCGGCGAGGCGGTGCCGCGCGAGCACCAGTTGCTGGCGGTCAGCGTGACGGTTGCGGTCAACCGCATCGCCGCGGCCAAATTGGTTTATGTCGATGGCGCCGCGTCGACCGGCCGCTTCCCGCTCAGCGACGGCGATCTGTTCAAGCCCGGGCAGCGCGTCGAGATCCTGGCCGGCGCCGGCGGCGACAGCACCAGCGTGTTCATCGGCAAGGTTGTCCGCCAGGGCGTGCGCGTGCGCGAGGCCGCCGCTTCGCAATTGGTCGTCGAGTGCCGGCACGAAGCGATGAAACTGAGCGTCGCCGACCGTTCCGCCGACTATTTCGACCAGTCCGACAGTGAGGTCATCGAAGGCCTGCTCGGCGCCGCCGGCGTCGGCACCGAGGTCGAGGCGACCTCGCTGAAGCACAAGCAGCTGCTGCAATACCAGTGCTCCGACTGGGACTTCCTGCTCGGCCGCGCCCGCGCCAACGGCCAGCTGGCCTGGTGCGAGGGCGAGAAGGTCGTGGTCAGGCAGCCGGCGCTCGAAGGCGCCACGGTGTGCACCCTGCAATACGGCGCGACGCTGCTCGAATTCGAGGGCGAGATCGACGCCCGCCTGCAGCACCCCGCGGTCAAGGGCGCCAGCTGGGATGCGGCGAGCCAGGAAACACTCGAAGTCGAGGCGGCGACGCCGGGCTTCGCGGCGCCGGGCAACCTGGGCAGCGACGAGCTCGCTGCCGTCGCTGATCGCCCCTGCGACGTGCGCCACCCGGCGCTGCCCGAGGCCGAGGCGCAGGCCTGGGTCGACGGCATCGCGCTCTACCAGCGGCTCGACCAGGTCTCCGGGCGCGGCAAGTGCGAGGGCATCGCCAGCGTCAAACCGGGCGTCGTCGTCGAGCTGGCCGGGCTCGGCCGGCGCTTCAACGGCAAGGTGCTGGTCACCGGCGTGCGCCATGAATTCAGCCTGGTCCAGGGCTGGAAGACGCATGTCCAGTTCGGCGGCGTCGATCTCGCGGCGCCGCGGCCGGTCAGCGCACCGGCAGCCGGCGGCCTGCTGCCGGCGGTGTCCGGCCTGCAGATCGGCGTCGTCACCAGCAACGAGGACCCCGACGGCGAGCATCGCGTGCGCGTCCGCCTGCCGCTCCTCGGGCTGGCCGGCGACGGCCTGTGGGCGCGGGTCGCCAGCCTCGATGCCGGTGACGACCGCGGCTTCTTCTTCCGCCCGGAAATCGGCGACGAGGTCACGGTCGGCTTTCTCGACGCCGACCCGCGCCATCCGGTCATCCTCGGCATGCTGCACAGCAGCGCCAAGGCGGCGCCGCTGGCCGGGTCGGACGACAACCACGAGAAGATGTACAAGAGCCGTTCCGGCATGAAGCTGCATTTCGACGACGACAAAAAGGTGGTGACGCTGGCGACGCCGGCCGGCAATTCCATCGAACTCAGCGACGACGGCAAATCGCTGACCCTGGCCGACCAGAACGGCAACAAGATCACGCTGGACAGCGACGGCATCCATTTCGAGAGCGCCAAGGTGGTCGAGATGAAGGCGGGAACGGATACCAAGCTGGAGGCGTCGGCCGCCTTCGAAATCAAGGCCGGCAGCGACCTCAAGCTCGAAGGTGGGGCCGGCGCCGAACTGAAGGGCGGCGGCACGGCCAAGCTGAGCGGCGCCCTGGTCCAGATCAACTGAGGAGACGACGATGCCAGCAGCAGCCCGTGTCGGCGACATCAGCACCCACGGCGGCACGATCACCGGGCCGGGCGTGGCGACCGTGCTGATCGGCGGCCAGCCGGCGGCGGTCGCCGGTGACCTGCATTCCTGCCCGCTGCCGCCGCAGCACGGCCCCTCGGTCAGCCCCTTTCCGCTCGGCAGCACGACGGTCATGATTGCCGGCCGCTCCGCCCTGCGCGTCGGCGATGCCTGCGTGTGCGGCGCGTCGGCGGCGGTCGGCAGCCCGACGGTGACGATCGGATGAGGCCCCCGATGAAATTTCGTTTTCGGCCTTTTTCGGTGGTCGACCGCAACCGTCGGATTCCGCAACGGGAGGTGAGGGCATGAGCGACGACGGCGAGCGCTACGAGTCCTTCCTCGGCACCGGCTGGAGCTTTCCGCCGCGCTTCGTCGGCAGCGGCGCGGTGATGGTGTCCGCCGAGGCCGACATCCACGAAAGCCTGGTCCTGCTCTTCGGCACCGCCGCCGGCGAGCGCCTGTTCGAGCCGAAATACGGCCTCGACATGCATGAGCTGATGTTCGAGCCGATGAGCACGACCATGCGCACGCTGCTGCTCGACCGCGTGCGGACGGCGATCCTGATTTACGAACCGCGCATCAAGGTGCTGGCGCTCAGCGTCGACAGCCGCGATCCGAATTCCGGGGACCTCGACATCCTGCTCGAATACGAGGTGCGCGCCACCAACTCGCGCTTCAACCTCGTCTTCCCGTTCTACCGCACCGACGGCAACGAGCTGCGCGCCACGCTGGGCGGCGGCTGAAGCGATCATGGCCGACGCGCGCATCCTGCAGAACGAAATCGCCCGCCTCGGCCAGAGCCAGGACGAGCGTTCGCCGCCGGCGCTCGATCCCGGCTTCGCCCCGGTCGATGCCCGGACGCCGGGCGAACGGCTGGCCGAGGCGCGGCGCCTGGCCGCCCACCTGCGCCTGTACGCCAGCGACCCGGAGACGGCCGCCGGCGACTGGCGTGCCTTCTTCCCCGAGGGCGACGATGCGGCGTTGCTCGCCCGCGATGACGGTTCGGTGCCGCCGCATCTCGGCCTGTTCGGCGCCTTCCTCGAAATGCTCGAACCGGCGCGCGCGGCGCTCAACGACCTCGGCGCCCGCCACCTCGATTTCCACTATCGCCGGGTGCTCGGCTTCGAGCCGCTGCCGGCACAGCCCGAGCATGCCCACCTGGTTCTCGAACTGAAGAAGAACGCGGCGCCGTTCGCCGTGACGCCGGCGCAGCGCTTCACCGCCGGCAAGGACGCCAGCGGTGGCGAGCGCCTGTACAAGCCGCTGCGCGAAACGGTCGTCGGGCAGGGCAAGGTGACGGCGCTGCACAGCGTCTATCGCGATGCCGGCGGCGTGCGCTTTGCGCCGGTGGCCGACTCGGCCGACGGTCTCGGCACGCCGCTTGATCCGGCGCGCCCGCAGTGGCCGGCCTTCGGCCATGCCGGCCTGGCGCCGGCGCCGCTCGGCTGCGCGCTGGCCTCGCCGGTGCTGCGCCTGCGCGAGGGGCGGCGCGAGGTCGGCATCGTCCTCGACCTCGCGTTCGCCGAAACGGCAGCGCGCGACGGACAGGACATCGGCGACGCCCTGCAGGCCTTCGTGACCGGCGCCGCGGGCTGGCTCGGCCCCTACGCGCTGACCGGCAGCCTGAGCGGCGGCCGCCTGACGCTGGGCTTCACGGTGCCCGACGGCGAGCCGGCGGTCGTCGACTACGCCGCCGCGCTGCACGGCCAGGCCTTCGCCACCGCCTTGCCCGTCGTCCAGCTGCTGCTGCGTCCCGAGGCCGCTGCCGACTACGCGGCGCTGGCGCAACTGCGTGTCGACCGGGCGGCGCTGACGGTTGCGGTCGACGGCCTGAAAAGCCTCGATCTCGAAAACGACTTCGGTTCGCTCAACCCGAAGAAGGCCTTCCAGCCCTTCGGCCCGCAGCCGGTCAGCGGGTCGCGCTTCATGGTCGGCTGTCCGGAGGCCCTGTCCAAGCAGCTGACCGACCTCGCGATCCGCCTGCGCTGGCAGGGGGCGCCGGCCAGCCTCGGCAGCTGGTATGCCGGCTACGCCCACGCCGCCGGGGTGGCCAACGGCGTCGCCGCCCGCCTCGTCTACCAGGACCGCAGCGGCAGCGAGACGACGCGTGAGCTCGACCTGATGCGGCGCGTCGACGGCGTCACGACGCTCAGCCCGAATGCGCCGCCGGCAGTCCACGGCAAGCGCGGGTCGGAAGCCGGCTTCGTCTATTCCCTGCTGACTGGCGGCAGCGCCTACAGCCGCCGTTTCGGCCGCCGCTACATGCAGACGCGGCCGCTCTTCGCGCGCGCCACGGTGCCGCCGCCGGCGGTGCGCAGCGGCTACGTCACGGTGGCGCTGGTCGACGACTTCCTGCACGCCGACTACCGCAAGGAAACGCTGCAGCACGCGCGCACCCCCGGCGATACGACCGTCCTCAACGAGCCGTACACGCCGACGGTGCAGGAAATCACGCTGGCCTACACGGCGCAGACGCCGAGCGTCGACCTGACGCGCGACGACGCCGAGTCCTTCGCCGCCGCCGCGGCCGACCTCCAGTTCTTCCACGTCGGCCCCTTCGGCCAGCGCCGCGAGCACCCCTTCCTGCGCCGCGACCCGGCCTGGGTCGCCGACAAGAGGGTCGCCCTGTTGCCGGCCTATCCGGACGAGGGCGAGTTCATCGTCGGCGTCGCCGGCGTCGCCGCCGGCGACAGCATCCACCTGCTGCTGCAGGTCGCCGAGGGCAGCGCCGACCCCGCCCTGGGCGCGCAGCCGGTGCGCTGGTCGGTGCTCTGCGACAACCACTGGCGCCCCATCGCCCCCGACGAGCTGGCGCTCGACACCAGCCGCGGCCTGCGCGCCAGCGGCATCGTCGGCATCGTGCTGTCGCGCGCGACGACCACCGACAACACCTGGCTGCCGGCCGGGCCGGTCTGGCTCAAGGCGGCGGTCGCGCAGGACAGTGCGGCGGCCTGCCGGCTGCTGGCGGTGCATGCCAATGCCGTCGAGGTCGTCCGCGACTGGCCGGCCGCCGGCGCGCCGCCGGCGGTCGAAACCCTGGCTCCGGGCAGCATCGCCAAACTGCTGCCGGCACCGCCGGCGCTCAAGCAGGTGGCCCAGCCCTACGCGACCTTCGGCGGGCGGGCCGGCGAAAGCGCCGCCATGCTCAACCGGCGCGCCGCGGAACGCCTGCGCCACCGCCAGCGCTGCGTCACGGCATGGGATTACGAGCGCCTGCTGCTCGAAAACTTCCCCGCCGTGCATCGCGTGAAGTGCATCCCGCACGCCAGCGACACGTCCTGGATGGCGCCCGGCCACGTGCTGATCATCGCCATTCCCGACCTGCGCAACCGCAACCTGCCCGACCCGCTGCAACCCCGGGTCGATCTCGACACCCTGACGCAGATGGCCGAACTGGTCCGCGCCCACGCCTCGCCGCAGGTGACGGTGCGCGTGCGCAACCCGGCCTACCAGCCGGTGCGCCTCGACTTCAAGGTCCGCTTCCGCGCCGGTCACCCCTTCGCCTACACGCGCCAGCGGCTGCACGAGGCCATCGTCCAGGCGCTCTCGCCGTGGGCCTTCGCCGCCGACCGGCCGCTGCTGTTCGGCGGCCGCATCTACCGCTCGGTGCTGCTCGACTTCATCGAGGAACTGCCCTACGTTGATTTCGTCACCGACTTCCGCTGCGGGCTGGCCGGTGCCGGCGATCTGCTGCTCAACGATCTCGCCGAAATCACCGGCGACCGCCCGGACGCCATCCTCGTCTCGGCCGCCAGCCACCTGATCGCCGAAGCGACCGACTGAGCCGAGGCCGCCATGCTCCTCAAGCCGACCCTCTCGCCCCTGCCTGCCGACGAGCCGGCGCTCGACCAGCGCCAGCTCTTCGCGCTCGGCCTCGACCATGCGCGCCGCCTGGCGCGCCGCCTGTGGACCGACCACAACGTCCACGACCCCGGCATCACGACGCTGGAACTGCTGGCCTACGCGCTGACCGACCTCGCCTACCGCACGCGCTTCCCGATCGAGGACCTGCTCGCTGCGCCGGACGACAACGCCGCCGCGATGGAACAACTGTTCGCCCGCGCCAGCCGCATCCTGCCTTGCCGGCCGGTGAGCGAGGCCGACTACCGCAAGCTGCTGATCGACCTGCCCGGCGTCCGGAACGCATGGCTGCGCGCGGCGCCGCTCGCGCTCTACGCCGACCCGGCCGCCGGCACGCTGGCGGCGCAGCCGACCGGTGCCAAAAACGAACGCGAGATCGCCGTGCGCGGCCGCTACCGGGTGCTGGTGGACTACATGGATGAGGTGGCCGGTGTCGAACGGCGCGCGGCGGTGGACCGCGAGATCCAGGCGACGCTCGCCGCCAACCGGGCGCTGTGCACCGATTTCGTCGGCATCGACCGCGTCGAGCCGCAGCCTTTCAGCCTGTGCGCCGAGATCGACCTGACCCCCGAGGCCGATGCCGACCAGGTGGCGGCCGCCATCGCCTTCGCCGTCGACCGAAGCCTGGCGCCGCCGGTGCTCAACTACACGCTGGCCGAGATGCGCCAGCGCCGCCATGCCGACGGCTCGCCGTGGACGGTGCCGGAGATCTTCGCCGGGCCACCGCTCGCCAACGGCTTCATCGACGACGACGAACTCGCCGCCGCCGGGCTGCGCGAAGAAGTGCGGCTGTCGGACGTCATCAGCCTGATCATGGACATTCCCGGCGTCGTCGCCATCCGCGACATCCTGCTCAACGCACTGGATGCTGAAGGCAAGGCCAGCGCGCCGGCCGACAAGTGGCGCCTGCCGGTGCCGTCGGGGCGCCAGCCGCGCCTCTCGGCGAGCGCCGGCCGGCTGCTGTTCTACAAGAAGAACCTGCCGCTGCTGCCGCGCGCCGAACGGGTCGCCGCGCTGCTTGCCGAACTGCGCGAGGCCGAGCGCAGCAAGCTGGAGGACGGCAGCCCCGGCGACCTGCCCATCCCGCTCGGGCGCTACCGCGACCCCGCCCGCTACCGCTCGTTCCAGCACCACTTCCCGTTCATCTACGGCCTTTCCGAGGCCGGCCTGCCGCCCGGGGCGAGCCGGCAGCGGGCGGCGCAGGCGCTGCAGTTCAAGGCCTGGCTGCTCTTCTTCGACCAGGTGCTGGCCAACCATCTTGCCCAACTGGCGCATGTCCGCGATCTCTTCTCGACGCAGCCCGACCTCGCGCACAGCTATTTCAGCCAGCTGGTCGCCAGCTTCCCGGACTGGGCCAAGATTTATGCCGAAGGCTTCGACGCCGCCGCGCTGGCCGCCGTGGTCGAGCCGGACGGCGCCGGGCTGCTGCGCCGCAACCGTTTCCTCGACCACCTGCTGGCGCGCCATGCCGAGGATTTCCACGAGTACGTGGCGATCATGCAGGCGCGCTTCGGCCTCGGGCCGGCGCCGGCGGCGGCCGCCAAGTGCGCCTTCCTGAAGGACTATCCGGCGCTCGGCGGCGAGCGCGGGCTGGCCCACGACGCCGCGCTGGCGGCGCCGGAAGCGCTGTGGAACACGACCAACGTCTCCGGCTTCGAGCGGCGCATCGCCCGCCTGCTCGGCATCGCCGACGCGCGGCGGCGCAACCTGGCGAGCGTCGCCTACGACATCTACGCCGAGATCGACGCGACGCCGGGCGACGAATTCCGCTTCCGCATCCGCCATCCGGTCAGCGGCAAGATCCTGCTGTCGAGCAGCACCCACTACCTGACCCCGGCGGCGGCGCACGCCGAGATGGAGCAGGCGATCCTGGCCGCGCAGCAGCCGGCGGGCTACGAACGGCGGACGACCAGCGACGGCCGCCACTACTTCAACATCGTCGACGCCGGCGGCGAGGTCATCGCCCGCCGCATCGAGTACTTCGCTGCGGTCGACGCGCTGGAAACGGCCATTTCCGAACTGATGACCCACCTGCGCACGCAGTACGGCGGCGAGGGCCTCTATGTCATCGAGCATCTCCTGCTGCTGGCCGGGCAGCCCGGCGATCCGTTCATGGACATCTGCGTCGATGCCGCCTGCAGCGACTGCGCCGACCTCGACCCCTACAGCGACCGCCTGACCATCGTCCTGCCGGCCTACGCCGGGCGTTTCATCGACATGGATTTCCGCCGCTTCGTCGAGGAAACCCTGCGCCAGGAAACGCCGGCCCACCTCCTGCCGCGCATCTGCTGGGTCAACAGCGACGACATGGCCGCCATCGAGCAGGCCTGGCGCGACTGGCTGGAAATCCGTGCCGGTGCCGCCAGCGTCGGGCGCAGCGCCAAACTCAAGGCGCTGATTGCCGCAGTGACCCGCGCCAAGAACGTGTATCCATCCAGCGGGCTGCATCCCTGCGGCCAGCTGCAGCCGCCGCCCTTCGTCCTCGGCCGCGCCGCCCTCGGCAGCGCCGATGACCTCACCGAATCGTAGAACGGGAGTCCGATCATGGCCGATCCCCTCAAAATCATCCGCCGCCTGGAGGCGGTGACCACCGACTACGCGGTCTTCGAGCGCGACCAGGTGCTGACCCACGGGCAACTCAACAGCGTCGCCGAATACCTCGACGACCAGGGCCGGCTGACGCGCACCCAGATGCTCGGCGTCGGCATCGTCGGCGGCCTGCTGCCGGCGCTCGGCAAGGGGCGGATCAGCGTGAGCAAGGGCGTTGGCGTGACCAGCGACGGCGACCTGCTAGGCCTCGCCGCCGACACCGTCTTCGACCGCAGCGCGCCCTACGACGAGAGCGCCCCGGCCTACGAGCCGTTCTACGTCGACGGCGCGATGCTGCCCCTGCGCGAACTGTTGCCCGCCGGCGACCCGCGCCCCGGCCAGCCGCTGGCCGAACTCGGCGACCGCCTCGGCTTGATGGTGGCGATCGCCTTCATGGAAAGCTACGAGAACGATCCCGACCTGTGCACCGGCGGCGACTGCGACAATCGCGGGCGCACCGCGCGCAACACGCAGCGCTTCCTGCTGATCGAGCGCGACGTCGCGGAGAAGATCGGCCTGGCCGCCGCCCTGGCCACCGGCGCCGACCTCGCCGCGCTGCTGCCGCGCGTCGCGGCGGCCCGCGTCGACCTCGGCACCGGCAGCGGCGACAAGGTGTCGGTGACCTCGGCGGAAATCTTCGCCGCCCGCTACCGGAGCGCCGCCGAGCAGACGGTCAAGGCCCTGCTCGCCGCCTTCGAGGCGCTCGGCCAAGCGCTCGCGCGCGGCGCCGTCGCCGACCTGCCCAGCACCGCCCGCTGGTCCGCCCAGTTGGCCGCCATTGCCGGCAAGATGAGCGATACCAGGCTCGGCATCCAGTACTACCACGCCTTTCTCAAGGACGTCGTCGCCACCTGGGGCGAGCTGCGCGCCGCGCTGTTCGAGGACGGCTCGGTGCTGTGCCCGCCGGCTGGCGCTTTCCCGAAGCACCTGCTGCTCGGCGCGCTGGCCGACCCGACCCAATTGCGCAGCGGCCGCTACCCGGCGCCATGGCTGGCCGCCGGCGGCGCCGGCCGGGCGTGCGTGCGCCACCTGATGGAAAAGCTGGCGGCCCTGCTCGCCGGCTTCGCCATCCCGGCGGCGACCAGGCCGCAGCCGAAGATCACCCCGAGCCGCAGCGAAAGCGCGCCGCTCGAACTGCGCGCCGTGCCCATCTACTACCGCAACGGCGACCAGCTGCGCCCGCTGTGGAACGAGCAGCGCCGGGCGCGCGGCGAGAGCGACGACACTCCCGGTTACCAGTGGACGCCACTGCCCGAGGCCAACGCCGGCGACGATCCGTTCGCCCGCGATCTCGGCGGCTGCGACTTCTTCCGCATCGAGGGCCACCTCGGCATGAAGGCCGATACTGCCGAACCGGCCATCGAGAAGCTGATCCGCCAGCGCAACCTGCCGATCGCCGTCATGAGCGTGCTGCTGCACAATCGGCGCGACCTGGTCATCCGCGGGCCGAAGTTCAGGAAGACGAGCCTGCACAGCCTGCACTACCTGTTGCGCCAGGACCTCGCCAGCCACCTCAAGGACAACATCGCCTTCAGCACGCGCATGATCGCCGACATCCGGGCGGCCGGCACGGCGGTGCAGAAGCCGGCGGGCAACGTGCTCAACGCCGATCTCGTCAAGCAGGTCGAGGGAGCGAAGGCGAAACTGGAAAGCACCGCCGGCGAACTGGTCGGCAGCACCGAGCAGCCCGGCCCGCTCGCCGTCCGCAGCTACCAGGCCTTCAGCCTGCAGAACAGCGCGTGGACGGCGCGCTTCGACGAGGCGGTGGTGACCACCGCGAAGGCCAAGGCCGGCCTCGGCGACATCATGCGCACCGACCTGGTGTCGCCGGTCGATGTCGTCAGCGGCTCGAAAACCCACCTCTGGGTCAACTGGCTGGGCGACATCCTCAGGAAGCGCGACGACGACCGCAAGGACCGCCTGCTGTTCACCAACATGATCGCCGCCCATCCCGGGCTGGCGCATGCCGGCGGCTGCGTCCCCGGTGGCACCTTCGTCCTCGCCTACGACGACAGCGGCGTCGTCATCGGCGACCTGATGCTGCCCTACTGGCTCGACGACAACGACGAGAGCGACCAGGACGAGCCGCAACTGACTTTCCCCGACATCCGCGCGCGCCTGCCCGACGACCTGCTGCCGATCAAGGTCGTCAAGCCGATCGACACGGTGCTCGACGACTTCCGGGTGACCAGGATCCTGCCCGAGCTGAAGATCCAGGAAAACTATTCGAAGTTCTTCCGCGAATCGCTCGGCAGCCTTGGCGACGTGCTCAAGAACACCAGCTTCCAGAGCACCGCCGGCGGCAAGTACGCGACCGGCGATCTGCTGCTCGATCAGCTGCTGGCCGACGTGGACAGCAAGAAGGCGCAGGTCCAGGGACTGCGCGACATCCGCAATGACGACCGCCTGAGCGCGGCGTCGCGGGCGAAGGTCGAGGAGCAGATCAAGCGCCTCGAGGGCGAGCTGGCCGACGCCGTCGCCGCGACCACCCGGCATTTCGCGGTCGACGCGCCGGAAGCGGTGCGCACCGGCAGCGACAAGAACACCATCTACCAGGCCATCGGCCAGGGCATCGGCACCGTCAGCGACCAGGCGGCCGGCGCCCGGCTCCAGGATAACCTGCGGGAGACGGTGAACGCCGCCAACGCCATCGACGGCGGTACCTCGAAGATCGTCGCCAACCAGGTGATGATCAACGCCGGCTTCCGGGTCGGCTGAGCGGGGTGCGGCGAGCATGGCATCGCATCGCGTCCGTCGCCAGCGCTGGCAGGTCCGGGCGGCCAGCGCCGACGATGCCTTCGCCCTGCGCAGCGCCCTGCGGCGCGAGAACGAGGCGAGCCTGCTGCCGGCGCTCGAACGCGCCTTCGCCGAACTCGACGACGAGGCCGGGCGCGACATCCACCTGCCGCGGCTGACGATCAAGGTCCAGCTGTCGGCTGTCGACCGGCTGGCCGACGAGTTGCCGGAAAAACTGCTGGCGGCGACCCGCCTGGCCCTCGCCGAAGCCCTCGACGCGGCGCCGGGGCAACGCCTGACAGTGCGCGACCTGGCGCCCGGCGCCCGCCTGCGCCGCTACCTGCAGCGCGGCCAGGTCGACTGGTTCGATGGCGAGCGCGACGGCGCCGAGCTGGCCGCCGGGCTGGCCGCCGAGGCGGCGCTGTGGAGCGAAGCGCCGCTCGCCGCGTGGTCGGCGCTGCTGGCCGAGGCGCCGCCGCCCGGCGCGGCGCGCGCCGCCTTCTTCTTCCGCTTCCTGCAGCTGCTCGACGGCGCCGGGCGCGCCGCCTGGGCCGATTTCGCCGGGCGCCAGGCGGCCGCGCGCGGCGGCGAGGTGGCGGGCGCGCTGGCGGCGCTCGGCCGCCTGCAGGCCGGGCGCCCGGCCGACCATGCCCTGCGCCTGCAGGCCCTGGGCCTGCTGCTGGTCTCGGGCAACCCGGCGGCGCCGATTCCGCGCCCCGCCTGGCGGCAGGCCGTGCAGTCCTGTGCCGCCCAGCTGGCGCCGCTGTCGGCGGCCGAGCGCAAGACCTGGCAGGGCTTCGAGCTGCTGCTCGGCGTCGGTCTCGGCCTCTCCGCTGCAGACGACACCGACGAGACCCCGGCCGCCGCCGGGGCAGCGGCTGCGGTCGACCCCGAAAAACGGCCGATTTTCACCGTCGACCGCGACAGCGAGCCGGGGCTGGCGGTCCATGCCTGCGGCCTCGTCCTGCTCCATCCCTACCTGCCGCGGCTGTTCGCGGCGCTCGGTCTGGCCGCCGCGGACCCGCCGCCCGGCACGCCGCTGTCGCCGGCCAGTCTGCCGCGCGCCGCCGCCCTGCTGCACTGGCTGGCCAGCGGGCGCAGCGAGCTGTACGAGTTCGAACTCGGGCTGATCAAGCTGCTGCTCGGGCTGGCGCCGGGCGACCCGCTGCCGGTTGCCGGCGGCCTGCTCGGCAAGGCCGAACGGGAAGAGGGCACGGCGCTGCTGGCCGCCGTCGTCGCCCACTGGCCGGCGCTCGGGAAGACCAGCGTCGACGGCCTGCGCCTCGCCTTCCTGCAGCGCGGCGGCCTGCTCTACCCGGCGAGCGACGGCTGGCTGCTGCGCCCGCAGGCCGAATCCTTCGACCTGCTGCTCGACCGTCTGCCGTGGGGCATCGCCATCGTCCGCCTGCCGTGGATGCCCGCCATCCTGCACACCGAATGGACGCCCGCCTGAACGCCACCGCGCGCGACCTCGAGGCCGAACTGCAGTGGCTGGCGGCGGTCCTGCAGCGCCGGCTCGACACCTATTTCGGCGAGCCGTCGACCAGCCCGCCGCTGCCCGGCGAACTGGCGCCACCCGACCTGGCGGCCAGCGATTCACCCTACGCCCACCTGCTGCAGCAGCGCGAACCTACGCCGGCGCAGCGGCTGGTCCTACTGCTGGCGCTGGCGCCGCAGTTGCGCCCGCAATTGCTCGACGTGCTGTGGGCGCGCAACGGCGCGACGCAGCGCGGCTTCAGCGAATTCGGCGGAATCTCGGGCGCCGCTTCCGGGCATTTCATCCCGACCGCCGACACCGCCGCCTTCCTGCTCGCCGGCGACGATCTCGGCGAACGCCTGCGCGCACTGCGCCTGCTGGCCGACGACGAGCACCGCCTGACGGACGTTTTGCTCCAGCCGCTGCGCGCGGCGCCCGGCGAGTCGCCGCTGGCGGCGCCGCTGCGCGTCAGTTCGGCGCTGCTGGCGGCGCTCGGCATCGCCCTCGCCGGCGACGACGGCGAAATCCTGCCGGCGCAACGCGTCGGCACCGGCCTCGAATGGAGCGACCTCGTCCTGCCGCCGGCGACCCTGGCCCAGCTGGAGGAAATCCGCGACTGGCTGGTGCATGGCGACACGCTGTTGCACGAGTGGGGCATGGGCGCCCGCCTGCGTCCCGGCTACACCAGCCTGTTCCACGGCCCGCCCGGCACCGGCAAGACGCTTTCCGCCTGCCTGCTCGGCAAGCTGTGCCAGCGCGAGGTGCATCGCATCGACCTGTCGATGATCGTTTCGAAGTACATCGGCGAAACCGAAAAGAACCTCGCCCGCGTCTTCGACGTCGCCGGCAAGCGCGGCTGGATCCTGTTCTTCGACGAGGCCGACGCGCTGTTCGGCCAGCGCACGCGGGTCGACAGCGCGCACGACCGCTACGCCAACCAGGAAGTCAGCTACCTGCTGCAGCGCATCGAGGATTTCCCCGGCGTCGTCATCCTGTCGTCCAACCTGCGCGGCAACATCGACGACGCCTTCATGCGCCGCTTCCAGTCGGTCATCGGCTTCGCCATGCCGCAGCCGGACGAGCGCCTGCGCCTGTGGAGCGAAGCGCTGCCGGCCCGCCTGACGCCCGACCCCGACCTCGACTTCGCGCGCCTGGCCGAGCGCTACGAGGTGTCCGGCGGCACCATCGTCAATGTCATCCGCTACGCCGCCCTGCGCGCGCTGGTGCGCGGCGACCGCCGGCTGGCGGGCGAAGACGTCGATGACGGCATTCGTCGTGAACTGCTCAAGGAGGGCCGCGGCTTCTAGCCACGGCCGGCCATGGAAGCCGCTGCTCGCCTTGTCAATCGCCCGCCGGCGCCGCTGCCGGCCGCCGCGGCGAAGGTTGCCGAAGCGGTGCCGCTGGCCCGCGTGCAGCGCCAGGGGCTGCGCGTCTCGGCGCCCGGCGATGCGGCCGAGGTCGAGGCCAGGCGTGTCGCGCAGCACGTCGTCAGCCTGCCGGCGAGTGCGATGCAGGCGGCACCTCGCGTCTTCGCGGCGCCGCGCGGGCCGCAGCGCGCCAGTCTGCCCGCCGCGGCGCCCCGTTCGTCTGCACCCGCCGCGACCCCGGCGCCGGTCACCGGCGGCCAGCCGCTGTCGGCCGAGCTGCGCCAGTTCATGGAGCCGCGCTTCGCCGCCGATTTCAGCGCCGTGCGCATCCACGCCGACGCCCGCGCCGCGCGCCTGAACGACCAGCTGCAGGCGCGCGCCTTCACCGTCGGCAACCAGATCCATTTCGCCGCCGGGCAGTTCCGCCCGGACACCGGCGACGGTCGCGAACTGATCGCCCACGAGCTAACCCATACCATCCAGCAGGGTGCCGCCCGCCAGGGCCGCGACCTGCAGCGCAGCGCCACCGCCAAGGTGGCGGAGGCCAGCCCGCCCGCCATCCAGCGCCTGGGCATCGGCGACGCGCTCGACTACTTCGCCGAGCACGCCAGTTTCATCCCCGGCTTCCGCCTGTTCACGCTGGTGCTCGGCGTCAATCCGGTCAATATGCGCGCGGTCGACCGTTCGCCGGGCAATCTTTTGCGCGCCGCCGTCGAACTGCTGCCGGGCGGCGTGCTGATCACCCGGGCGCTCGACAACCACGGCATCGTCGACCGCGTCGCCAGCTGGGTGCAGCAGCAGTTCGCCAGCCTCGGGCTGGTCGCCGGCAGCATCCGCCAGGCCGTCGACCGCTTCCTCGATTCGCTGAGCTGGACCGACATCTTCGACCTCGGCGGCGTCTGGGAGCGCGCCCGGCGCATCGTCAGCGAACCGATCGCCCGCATCACCGGCTTCGTCGGCTCGCTGCTCACCGGCATCCTGCAATTCATCCGCGACGCCATCCTGCAGCCGCTGGCCGGGCTGGCGCAGGGCACGCGCGGCTGGGATCTGCTGTGCGCCGTGCTCGGGCGCAACCCGATCACGGGCGAAGCCGTGCCGCGCACCGCCGAAACGCTGATCGGCGGCTTCATGCGCCTGATCGGCCAGGAGGAGGTCTGGCAGAACCTGCAGCAGAGCCGCGCCGTGCCGCGCGCCTGGGCCTGGTTCCAGAGCGCGCTGGCAGGCGTGACGGGTTTCGTCGCGGCGTTGCCGGGACTCTTCCTCGGCACGCTGCGCAGCCTCGGCATCGGCGACCTGCTGACGCCGTTGCAGACCTTCACCCGCGTCGCCCGCGTCTTCGGCGACTTCGCCGGCCGCTTCTTCACCTGGGCCGGGCAGCAGGTGATGAGCCTGCTCGAAATCATTTTCGACGTCGTCGCGCCTGCCGTCATGCCCTACCTGCGGCGCGCCGCCGGCGCCTTCCGCACCATCGTCGGCAACCCCGTCGGTTTCGTGCGCAACCTGGTGCGCGCCGGAATCCAGGGCCTGCGCCAGTTCGCGACCAACATCGTCAGCCACCTGCGCGCCGCGCTGATCGGCTGGCTGACCGGCGCCATGGCCGGCGCCAACATCTACATCCCGCAGGCGCTGACGCTGCAGGAGATCGTCCGCTTCGTGCTCAGCGTCCTCGGGCTGACCTGGCAGAACCTGCGCGGCCGGCTGGTCCGCGTCGTCGGCGAAACGGCGGTCGGCGCCATGGAAACCGGTTTCGACATCGTCGTCACGCTGGTCCGCGACGGCCCGGCGGCGGCCTGGGAGCGCATTCGCGAAAGCCTGGCCAACCTGCGTGAAATGGTCATGGAACAGGTCATGAGTTTCGTCCGCGACAACATCGTCACCGCCGCGATCACCCGCCTGGTGTCGATGCTCAACCCGGCCGGCGCCTTCATCCAGGCCATCGTCGCCATCTACAACACGGTGCAGTTCTTCATCGAGCGCCTGCGTCAGATCGCCCAGGTCGCCGCCGCCGTCATCGACTCGATCGCCGCCATCGCCAGCGGCGCCATCGCCGCCGCGGCCAACCGCGTCGAGCAGACGATGGCCGGCCTGCTGACCCTGGTCATCAGCTTCCTCGCCCGCCTCGTCGGCCTCGGTCGCGTCAGCGACGCCGTCACCAACATCATCAACCGCATCCGCGCGCCGATCGACCGCGCACTCGACCGCGTCGTCGACTGGATCGTCCGCCTCGGGCGGCGCTTCATGGGCGCGGTGCGCGGCGCCGCCGGGCGAGTGGCCGAATGGTGGCGGCAGCGCAAGCCGTTCACCACCGCCGGCGGCGAACGCCACGAAGTCTATTTCGCCGGCGACGAGCGCAACCCGCAGCCGATGGTCGCCAGCAACGACCCGCAGCCGGTGGCCTACCGTCTCGAGCGCTTCGAGGCGCTGGCGCGCGCCGGCGAGGCGAGCGACGCGCAGCGCGCCGCCGTGCCGCTGATCGCCGCGACGCGCACGGCCTTGGCGCGCAACCCGGACGATGCGATCGTCGTCGCCAACCTGCGCACCCTGTTCGGTCTCTTCGACGACCCGGCGCGGCCGGTGATGGCGCGCTACCAGCCGCGCACCGGCAGCATCAGCGGCGACCCGACCGGCACCACGGTCGGCACCGGCATGCGCATCGACGGCCTGAACGCCGCCTTCGTCCGTGCGCACCCGGGCAGCGAGCCGCAGGGCGGCGCGCAAACGGCGTTGATGGACCTGCTCGAAACCGATCCCGGCCAGCGCAGCGCCTACAAGTATGTCAAGGGCCACATCCTCAACCATCGCCTGGGCGGCATCGGCAACGCCGAAAACATGTTCCCGATCACCGGCAACGCCAACAGCCGCCACTACTACAGCACCGAGGCACGGGTGGTGAACTGGATCACCGCGCGTCCGGCCAACTGGGCGATCTACGAGGTCGACGTGGTCGGCATCAGCGCCGACATCGCGCGCGGGCGGCCGGTCACGCGGAACAAGGTCGACGCCACCCTGCAATGCCGCGTCGTGCTCAAGAAACCGGACGGCAGCGATCAGGAAAGCCTGATGACGAGCATTTCATCGACCTACGCCGTGCGCCACGAGGCGGCCGCGAGCTTCGCAGCTTGAGCCGCCTGCCCGCGCCCGGCGGTTTTCCGGCAGCTGCGGTCGACCGGCAAAAAGGGGTGAAAATCGAAATCGGGCGCGGCTGCCCGACGGTGGGCGCACGTTCGGCGCGCCGCCACGGGGGCGGCCAGTCTTCGGCAAGTCAGCCGCGCTCCTTGTTCCCGTAGGAGCATTCTTCGGTGCTGCCCCAACGGTCGGCGCAGTATTTCCAGCGCGCCTTTTCGACGCAATAGACGCGCTGGAAGAAGGGTTGCCGGTCGCAGGCGGCGATGTCGGCGCGCATGGCGGTCTGGGCGGATTGGGTGGATTGGGTGGATTGGGTGGATTGGGTGGCGACGGCCTTCTGGCGGCCGGCGGGCGCGGCCGGCCTTTTCGCCGGTGTTGGCGGGGGGCTGATCTGCGCGTATTCGATTCCGCCTTGCGCAACGGCGGGCGCGGCGGGTTCCGCGTGGTCGACCGTGGCGGCAGGAGTAAGCGCCGGCACGGGCATGGCGGCAACGTGCGCCGGGCTGGCGCCGACGATCACCGGTGCCGGGGCGGCTGCCAGCGGCCCGGGCGCGGCCGGCGGCGGGGCGGGGTAGAGCAGCAGTAGGCCGGCGAGCGGCGCCAGCGCGACCAGCGCCGTGGCGAAACCCCGGGCAAGCGGCTGCGCTTGGAACTGCATCGCCCGCCCGGCCGGCGGCGGGGCGTCGGCGGCGGACGTGACGGGGAGCGGCGTCGCGTCCTCTACTGCCACGGCATCGGCCGCCGCTTCCGGATGCATCTTGCCGGGAATGTTCTGGTAGATGCGCAGTTCCGCGGCCATCTCGGCGGCGTTCTGATAGCGCTGCTCGGGATTGATGGCCAGGGCGCTGGCGACGATGCGGTCGAAAATGACCGGCAGGTCGGGGATGCGAACGGAGGGCGGGAGCAGCGCGGGGTTCGCGGGCGTCTGTGCGGGCGGCGTTGCGGGGGCGCTGTCGCCGGCGAACGGTGGCTGCCCGGTCAGCAGTTCGTAGAGGACGACGCCGAGCGAGAAGATGTCCGAACGGGCGTCGGCGCCTTTGCCGGCCATCCGTTCGGGCGCCGTGTACCTGGCCGAGGCGCTTGGCAGGAGCGCGACGGCGAAGCCGGCGATCTTCACCGTGCCGTTGTCCAGCACGAAGATGTTGGCAGGGTTGATGTCGCGATGCACGACGTCGTGGGCGTGGGCGAACGCCAGGCCGTCGGCGATGGCGGCGACGATTTCGGCGGTGCGCCAGGGCGGCAGCGCGACGCCCGCGTCGAGCATGTCGCGCAGCGAGCGGCCGCCGAGAAACTCCATGGTGATGAAGGCGAGATCGTTGCAGCGCCCGATGTCGTGGATGGTGACGATGTTCGGATGATTGAGGCGGCCGGCCGACCGCGCCTCGCGGAAGAAGCGCTGCTCGAACTCGTCGCTCTCCGCGCGCGTGAGTCCGCTCCAGCCGACCGTCTTGATCGCCACCGCGCGCTCGATCAGCGGGTCGTAGCCCTTGTAGACGATGCCCATCTCGCCGAGTCCCAGCGTTTCGATGATTTCGTAGCGACCGATGTGGGTGAGTGGCATGGGTAAAGTGGGCGAGGCAGGTCGATGGGGGAAGCCGGTTGCCGCAAGCTTTCTATTTTGATTCTGGGTTGGCCTTGGGGGCCTGTCAAGGCGTGTGGAGCGCGCGCGGGATGCAATGAAAAAGGCCGCATCGCGCGGCCTTGTCGGGGCGGGAAAAGCGGGCTCAGTTGACGATCTGGTTCAGCTCGCCCCTGGCGTAGCGCTCGGCCATCTTTTCCAGCGGGATGACCTTGATCTTGCTCGCCTGGCCGGCGCAGCCGAAGGCTTCGTAGCGGGCGAGGCAGATCCTCTTGGCCGCTACGCGGGCCGGCTTCAGGTAGTCGCGCGGGTCGGACTTGCCGGGGTTCTCGCGGCAGCGTAACGTGGCCGTTGTCCTTGTCACGGGCGACAGCGGGTCTCGTCGAGGCTTCCCGGAACTGTTGGATAACTCCAGGCGTTGGGAGGGTCGGGAGACCTCTCGTCGCCACCAGAGAGGCTGCCCCGACCTATGCCAGCGCGCGCAGTTCACGCAGCGCTACCGACAGCATCGGCATGTCTGGTGTGGCGCTGCCGCGAATCTCGGCGAAGAGTTGCCGGCAACGCTCGTACTGGAAGGTGCGCCGCGATTTCCAGGCGGCCATCAGGGCATCGACCTCCGTCTCGCCGGGGCTGGTGCGCAGCACTTCGGCGGCGAGGTTGCGCGCCAGGGTCGACAGGTCGTCGCGCAGAGCGGCGCGGGCCATGCCCTGCCAGTGCGTGTCGGCGGGCAGCGCGGTGATCTGGCGACTGAGCCAGTGCAGGTCGAGTTCGCCGCCAAGCCGGAAATAGACGAGCGCAACCCGTTCGGCCGGGGCGCCGGTTTCGCCGGCGACTTCGATGATGTCCAGCGCCGAGTACAGTTCCTCCAGCCCGGCGACGCGCCGCGCCAGTTCCGGCGGCACGCCCTGGGCGGCGAGGCGGTTCACGGCTTCGTCGAGCTCGGCGCGGTAGAGCGGGGCGACCACCTCGTTCAGGCTGGTGGCCAGCGCCTCGACCCCGCCCGAGAAGCGCGCCAGGGTGGCGGCCAGGTCGCGCAGATGGTCGCGGTGGTGCAGGAACCACAGGGTGCCGCGCTGGATCAGGCGCAGCCCTTCGAGGATCATCGCCGTCTGGGTGGCGTCGGCGACCAGGTTGTCGAGCGCTTCGATGTCCTGCCATAGCGGCACCACGCCGAATACCTCGCGCGTCGCCAGGTAGGCGCGGACGATGTCCGGCGGCGCGGCCCCCGTCTCTTCCTGCAGGCGGAAGATGAAGCTCGGGCCGACCCGGTTCACCATGCTGTTCACCACATGGGTGGCGATGATCTCGCGGCGCAGCGGGTGGCGCCCGACCTGCAACGGAAAGCGCTCGCGCAGCGGCTGCGGGAAATAGCGGCTGAGGGCGGTCGAAATGTAGCTGTCCTCGGGCACGTCGGAGGCGAGCAGCGCCTCGAACAGTTCCATCTTGTGGTAGGCCAGCAGCACCGCCAGCTCGGGCGTGGTGAGGCCGATGCCGGCCGCCTTGCGTTCGGCGATTTCCTCGTCGAAGGGCAGATATTCGATGCGGCGGTTGAGCCGGCCGGCGTTGGAAAGATAGTGGATGTAGCGCAGCTGCTCGTCCAGCAGGTGCAGCCCGCGCGAGCGCGTGATCGACAGCACCTGGGTCTGGAAGTAGTTGTCGCGCAGCACCAGCCGGCCGACCTCCTCGGTCATCTCGACGAGCAGGGCGTTGCGCTGCTTCTCGGTCAGTTCGCCGTCTTCGATCACCGAATTGAGCAGGATCTTGATATTGACCTCGTGGTCGGAACAATCGACGCCCGCCGAGTTGTCGATGGCGTCGGTATTGATGCGGCCGCCCTTCAGGGCGTATTCGATGCGCCCGAGTTGGGTGCAGCCGAGGTTGCCCCCTTCGGCGACGACGCGGCAGCGCAACTCGCCGCCGTTGACGCGAATGGCATCGTTGGCCCGGTCGCCGACGTCGCCGTGGCTTTCGCGCTGGCTCTTGATGTAGGTGCCGATGCCGCCGTTGTAGAGCAGGTCGACCGGCGCCAGCAGCACGGCGCGCGCCAGTTCCTGCGGTGTCAGCGTTTCGGCCTCGATGCCGAGGGCGGCGCGGGCCTCGGGCGAGAGTTGCACCGACTTGGCGCTGCGCGGATAGACGCCACCGCCGGCCGAAATCAGCGTGGCGTCGTAGTCGGCCCAGGAGGAGCGCGGCAACGCAAACAGCCGCTGCCGCTCGGCGAGGCTCGCTGCTGCGTCGGGGTCGGGGTCGATGAAGATATGGCGGTGGTCGAAGGCGGCGAGCAGCCGGATGTGCGGCGAGAGCAGCATGCCGTTGCCGAAGACGTCGCCCGACATGTCGCCGATGCCGGCCACGGTGAAATCCTGCGCCTGCGTGTCGATGCCGAATTCGCGGAAATGGCGCTTGACCGATTCCCAGGCGCCACGGGCGGTGATCGCCATCTTCTTGTGGTCGTAGCCGGCCGAGCCGCCGGAGGCGAAGGCGTCGCCGAGCCAGAAGCCGAATTCGCGCGAGACGGCGTTGGCGTAGTCGGAAAAACTGGCCGTGCCCTTGTCGGCAGCGACCACCAGGTAGGGGTCGTCGCCGTCGCGGCGCAGCACGCCGGCGGGGGGCACGACGCTGCCGCCGACGAGGTTGTCGGTGAGGTCGAGCAGTCCATGCAGGTAGAGACGGTAGCAGGCGATGGCTTCCTGCAGCAGCGCGTCGCGGTCGCCGCCCGGCGGCGGGGTCTTGACGACGAAGCCACCCTTCGAGCCGACTGGCACGATGACCGTGTTCTTGACCATCTGCGCCTTCATCAGCCCCAGCACCTCGGTGCGGAAATCCTCCATGCGGTCGGACCAACGCAGCCCGCCGCGCGCCACCTTGCCGCCGCGCAGGTGCACGCCCTCGACGCGCGGAGAGTAGACGTAGATCTCGAACATCGGCCGCGGTTCGGGCAGCCCCGGGACGCGGTGCGGGTCGAGCTTGAACGAGAGATAGGGCTTGCTGTCGCCGTCCCGGCGCTGGAAGTAGTTGGTGCGCACGGTGGCCAGGATGACGGCCAGGAACTGGCGCAGGATGCGGTCCTCGTCGAGGCTGGTGACGCCGTCCAGGGCGTCGGTGATTTCGCCCTCCAGGCATGCCGACTGCTCGTCGCGCCCGCTCTCGGCGGCCGGGTCGTGGCGGCTCAGGAAGAGGTCGAGCAGGTGCCGGGCGATGGCCGGATAGGCCGCCAGGGTCTGCTCGATATAGGCCTGGCTGAAGGTGAAGCCGGCCTGGCGCATGTATTTGGCGTAGGCGCGCAGCACCATCGCCTGGCGCCAGGTGAGCTGGGCCGCCAGCACCAGCCGATTGAAATCGTCGTTCTCGGCGACGCCATGCCAGACGGCGAGAAAGGCCGCCTGGAAGTTGTCGCGCAGGCGGTCGATGTCGAGTTCCTCGGCGTCGGCCCGCCACAGGCCGAAGTCGTGCAGCCACACGGTGGCGCCGCCGTCGCGGCGAATTTCGTAGGGGCGCTCTTCGAGCACGCGCACGCCCATGTGTTCGAGCATCGGCAGCGACACGGACAGCGGCATCGCCTGGCCTTCGCACAGCGCCTTGAAGCGCAGGCTGCCGGGCGCCGCCTCGAGTGGACGGTAGAGGCTCATGGCCAGGCCTTCGGGGCCGCTGAGGGATTCCATCAGCTCGATGTCGCCGACCGCCGCGCGCGCCGAGTAGGCCTCGCGGTAGCCGGCCGGGAAAGCGGCGGCATAGCGGTTGTAGAGCAGGTTGCCGCGCTCCTCGCCACAGCGCTCGCTGAGCGCCTGGTAGAGCTCGTCCGGCCAGCGCCGGGCGGCCAGCACCAGACGCCGCTCGACCTCGCGCACGTCGTAGTCCGTGGTGCAGCTGGTGCGCGTGTGCACCACGACGTGGATGCGCGCGAGTGCCGATTCGGATATCTGGACGTTGAATTCCGACGTGCTCCCGTTGAGCATCTCCATCAGCACCGCCTGCATGCGTTCGCGCAGTTCGGTGTTGTAGGTTTCGCGCGGTACGTAGATGAGACACGAGAAGAAGCGGCAGAAGGCGTCGCGGCGGATGAACAGGCGTGTGCGCTGGCGCTCGCCGAGGCGCAGGATGCCGATGCTGATGGTGTAAAGCTCGGCGGGCGGGATCTGCAACAGTTCGTCGCGCGGGTACTGTTCGAGAATGTTGTAGAGCGTCTTGGCGGCGTGGCTGTTGGGCAGGAAGCCGGCGAGCTCGACCACCGTCGCGATCTTGCGCCGCAGGAGCGGGATCGTCCGCGGGCTGGCGTCGTAGGCGGTCGAGGTGAACAGGCCGAGGAAGCGTCGCTCGCCGATGGTGCGTCCTTCGGCGTCGAAGCGCTTGATGCCGAGGTAATCGAGGTAGCCGGGCCGGTGCACGGTGGACCGCGCGTTGGCCTTGGTCAGTACCAGGAGACTCTTTTCATGGGCGATCTCGCGTACTTCGGGCGGCAGCGCGGCGAACGACAGCGAGCGCTGCTCGCCTTTCTCGCGCAGGATGCCGAGGCCGGAGCCGGGCACCACGCGCAACACGTCCTCTCCGTTCTCGCTCGCCAGCTGGTATTCGCGGAAACCGAGGAAGGTGAAGTTGCCGTCGGCGATCCACTCCAGGAAGGCCTTGTCCTCCGCGACGTCGGCCGCGTCGCCAGGCGGTGGCGTGTGCTGGATGTCGGCGATCATCTCGGCCATACGCGCGTGCATCGCCGCCCAGTCGGCGACCGCCAGGCGCACGTCGCCGAGTATCTTCTGCAGGCCTGCCTGCAGGGCTTCGAGTTGTGTCGCTTCGGTACGCCGGTCGACTTCGACATGGATCACCGATTCGTAGGCGCCGGCATCGTCGCTCGCGTCGGCGGCATCGAGCAGCGCCAGCAGGGACCCGTCGCCGCTGCGGCTGACCTTCATCACCGGATGGATGATCATGTGCAGGGTCAGCCCCTGGCGGTTCACTTCCATGGTGATCGAATCGACCAGGAAGGGCATGTCGTCGTTCACGATCTCGATGACCGTGTGCGTCGTCTGCCAGCCGTGCTCCTCCACACGTGGGTTGTATACCCGCAGCTTGGGCGCGCCGGCGACGTAGCGCCGGGCGAAATGCAGCTGCGACAGCGCCGCCCCGTAGAGGTCAGCGACCGCCCGCTCGGCCAGGTCCTCCGGCGCCACCTGGCTGTAGAAGCGCTGCACGAACGCCGCGACCAGCGGCACCTCGGTGGCCGGCAGGCGCTCGCGCACCATCTCCAGGACCGCAGCCAGTTGTTCCGCCTTGCCCTCTTCCGCGACTTGCGACATATCGTCTCCTGTTCACGGGACCCATTGCCGAGGGCGCAAACCCGAGCGACGCCCGTATGCTTTCTTCCCATCGTAGGCCATTAGTTGGCGCAGAACCAGCGCTTCCCGGATTGCCAGGAGAATACCCGGCACCTGCGAATGATGGGCGTGGCAGGAATTTGCACGGCGAGAGCAGAAATGAGAAAGGCCGCATCGCGCGGCCTTCGGTCAAGCAACGTAAAAGTCTGCTTACTTGACGATCTGGTTCAGCTCGCCCTTGGCGTAGCGCTCGGCCATCTTTTCCAGCGGGATGACCTTGATCTTGCTCGCCTGGCCGGCGCAGCCGAAGGCTTCGTAGCGGGCGAGGCAGATCTTCTTGGCGGCTTCGCGGGCCGGCTTCAGGTAGTCGCGCGGGTCGAACTTGGAGGGGTTTTCGGCGAAGTAGCGACGGATGGCGCCGGTCATGGCGAGGCGGATGTCGGTGTCGATATTGACCTTGCGCACGCCATGTTTGATGCCGTTGACGATTTCCTCGACCGGCACGCCGTAGGTTTCCTTCATGTCGCCGCCGAACTCGCGGATCTCGGCCAGCAGTTCCTGCGGCACGGAGGACGAGCCGTGCATGACCAGGTGGGTGTTCGGGATGCGGGCGTGGATTTCCTTGATGCGGTCGATGGCGAGGATGTCGCCGGTCGGCTTCTTGGTGAATTTGTAGGCGCCGTGGCTGGTGCCGATGGCGATGGCCAGCGCGTCGCAGTTGGTCTGCTTGACGAAATCGGCCGCCTGGTCGGGGTCGGTCAGCAGCTGCTCGCGGGTCATGTGGCCGTCGGCGCCATGGCCGTCTTCCTTGTCGCCGCGCATGGTTTCGAGCGAGCCGAGGACGCCGAGTTCGGCTTCGACGGAAACGCCGATCGAGTGGGCAAACTTGACGGTTTCCTTCGATACGGCGACGTTGTATTCATAGGAGGACGTGGTCTTGCCGTCGGCTTCCAGCGAGCCGTCCATCATCACCGAGGTGAAGCCGGAGCGGATCGCCGCCATGCAGACGGCCGGGCTCTGGCCGTGGTCCTGGTGCATGACGATGGGCAGGTGCGGGTAGGCTTCGAGGGCGGCGAGGATCTGGTGGCGCAGGAAGGGCTCTCCGGCGTATTTGCGGGCGCCGGCCGAGGCCTGCATGATGACGGGGGCGTCGAGCTGGTTGGCGGCTTCGCAGATGGCCCAGACCTGTTCCATGTTATTGACGTTGAAGGCGGGCAGACCGTAGCCGTTTTCGGCGGCGTGGTCGAGCAGTTGGCGCATGGAAACGAGCGGCATGGGGAACTCCTGTTCGAAACGGTGAGGTTAACGTAATTATTCTACTCGGCTAGCCGATTTGATGCTCGCCGACGCGGACGATCTTGAGGGTGTTGGTGCCGCCGGCGCTGCCGATCGGCTCGCCGATGGTGAGCACGATGAGGTCGCCGTTTTGGACGACGCCGCGCTCGATCAGCAGTTGTTCGGCCTCGGCCAGCAGCAGGTCGCGGTCGGTGTGCTGCTGCTTCATCAGCAGCGGGTAGACCTCGCGGTAGAGGACCATGCGCGCCAGCGATTCGGCGTCCGGCGTCAGCGCGTAGATCGGCACGCCGCAGTTGAGGCGGCTCATCCACAGCGCGGTCGAGCCGGACTGGGTGAGGGCGGCGATGGCCTTGACCTTGAGGTGGTGCGCCGTCCAGATCGCCGCCATGGCGATCGACTGGTCGATGCGGGTGAACACGCGGTCGAGGAATTCGCGGTCGAGGGTGACTTCGGCCGAGCGTTCGGCTTCGATGCAGATGCGCGCCATCGACTCGACGGTTTCGACCGGGTATTTGCCGCTGGCGGTTTCCGCCGATAGCATCACCGCGTCGGTGCCGTCGAGCACGGCATTGGCGACGTCGGAAACCTCGGCGCGCGTCGGCACCGGCGAGGCGATCATCGACTCCATCATCTGCGTCGCCGTGATGGTCAGCTTGTTCTTGTCGCGCGCCATGCGGATCATCTTCTTCTGCAGGGCGGGCACGGTGGCGTCGCCGACTTCGACGGCGAGGTCGCCGCGGGCCACCATGATGCCGTCCGAGGCATCGAGAATTTCGGCCATGTTCTCCACCGCCTCGACCCGCTCGATCTTGGCGATCAGCACGGCGCTGCTGCCGGCGGCGCGCAGCAGCTGGCGCGCCATGTACATGTCGGCCGAGCTTTTCGGGAAGGAGACGGCGACGAAATCGACGCCGATCTGCGCCGCCGTCTTGATGTCGTCCATGTCCTTGGCGGTCAGCGCCGGCGCCGTCAGCCCGCCGCCCTGGCGGTTGATGCCCTTGTTGTTGGAGAGATCGCCGCCGACCAGCACCCGGGTATGGATCTCGGGGCCGCGCACGCCGGTCACTTCGAGCTTGAGGCGGCCGTCGTCGAGCAGCAGGATGTCGCCGGTCCGGACGTCCTTGGGCAGCTCCTTGTAGTCGAGGCCGACGCGCTCCTGGTTGCCGAGCGGACATTGCGCGTCGAGGATGAAGGGCGTGCCCTCGACCAGCGTGATCCGGCCGTCGGCGAACTTGCCGACGCGGATCTTCGGTCCCTGCAGGTCGCCGAGAATGCCGACGGTGCGCCCGAGGCGGGCGGCAATCTCACGGATGCTGGTTGCGCGCACCAGGTGGTCCTCGGTGCTGCCGTGCGAGAAATTCATGCGCACGACGTCGATGCCGGCGCGCACCATGCGTTCGAGAATTTCCGGCGACGACGAGGCGGGGCCCAGCGTGGCGACGATCTTGGTGTGGCGCGACATGTGTCTCTTCCTGATTATTGTTGGATTTTCGGCCTTTTCAGGCCGTCGACCGCAGCAGGACCGCGGTCGACGTGTCGTGCGGCCTTATTTTGCCGCGCGTTCCTCGAGCACGGCGATCGCCGGCAGGGTCTTGCCTTCGAGGAATTCCAGGAAGGCGCCGCCGCCGGTCGAGATGTAGCCGACGTCCTCGGCGATGTGGAACTTGGCGATGGCGGCCAGCGTGTCGCCGCCGCCGGCGATCGAGAAGGCCTCGGAGTGGGCGATGGCGGAAGCCAGCATCTTGGTGCCGCCGGCGAACTGCGGCAGCTCGAAGACGCCGACCGGGCCGTTCCAGACGATGGTGCCGGCATTGGCGATGATCTCGGCCAGCTTGGCGGCGGTCTTGGGACCGACGTCGAGGATGCGGTCGTGGGCGGCAACCTGTTCGACCGGGATCTTGTTGGCGCGGGCCAGGGCCGAGACTTCGTCGGCGACGACGACGTCGACCGGCAGCGGCACTTCGGCGCCGCGCGCCTTCATGATGTCCATGATGGCGTGCGCTTCCTTGACCAGGTCGGCCTCGGCCAGCGAATCGCCGATGCGCTTGCCGTCGGCGAGCAGGAAGGTGTTGGCGATGCCGCCGCCGACGATCAGCTGGTCGACCTTGTCGGCCAGCGACTTGAGGATGGTCAGCTTGGACGACACCTTGGAGCCGCCGACGATGGCGACCAGCGGGCGCTTCGGCTCGTGCAGCGCCTTCGACAGGGCGTCGATCTCGGCGCCCATCAACACGCCGGCGCAGGCCACCGGGGCGTATTTGGCGATGCCGTGGGTGGTGGCTTCGGCGCGGTGCGCGGTGCCGAAGGCGTCATTGACGTAGATGTCGCACAGCCTGGCCATCTTCTGCGCCAGTTCGTCGTTGTTCTTCTTCTCGCCCTTGTTGACGCGGCAGTTTTCCAGCAGGACGACTTCGCCCGGCTTGACCTCGAAGCCGCCGTCGACCCAGTCGGCGATCAGGCGCACCGGCTGCTTCAACAGCTGGCCGAGGCGGACGGCGACCGGGGTCAGGCTGTCCTCGGGATTCAGCTCGCCTTCGGTCGGACGGCCGAGGTGGGAGGTGACCATGACCGCCGCGCCCTTTTCCAGGCAGTACTTGATCGACGGCAGCGAGGCGCGGATGCGGGTGTCCTCGGTGATATTGCCGGCCTCGTCCTGCGGCACGTTGAGATCGGCGCGGATGAAGACGCGCTTGCCGGCAACATCGAGGTCGGTGAGTTTGATTACGTTCATGGGTTTCTCCAGTATTAGTGATTGATTATATTTAGTGATTGTGCCACAGGCGCGACCAATGGTCGGCGACTTCGAGCATGCGGTTGGCGAAGCCCCATTCGTTGTCGAACCAGACGAAGAGGTTGACCAGGTGGGTGCCGGCGGTGCGCGTTTGGCTGCCATCGACGATGGCCGAATGCGGGTCGTGGTTGAAGTCGATCGAGGCGTGCGCCGCCTCGGAATAGGCGATCAGTTTCTTCAGCGGGCCGCGCGCGGCGGCGGCGAGCAGCAGGTTGACGCTGTGCGCGGATACCGGGCGCTGGGTGGCGAGGGTCAGGTCGATCGCCGAGACATTGGTCGTCGGGACACGGATCGCCTTGGCCTGGACGCGCCCGGCCAGCTGCGGCAGCAGGCGCTCGACGCCGCGGGCGAGGCCGGTCGACACCGGGATGATCGACTGCATCGCCGAACGCGTGCGGCGCAGGTCGTCGTGGTGGTAGCCGTCGATCAGCGGCTGGTCGTTCATCACCGAATGCAGGGTGGTCAGCAGCGCCTGCTCGATGCCCAGTTCGCGGTCGAGCAGGTCGAGCAGCGGGACGATGGCGTTGGTCGTGCAGGAAGCGGCGGAAACCAGGCGCTCGGCGCCGGTCAGGCTGTCCTGGTTGATGCCGGCGACGATGGTGGCATCGACGTCGTCGCCGCTGGCGCCGGGGTGCGAGAGCAGCAGGCGCGGGCAGCCAGCGGCGAGGAAACGGGTCAGTTCTGGGCGTCGACCGTAGCGGCCGGAGCATTCGACGATGAGGTCGATGCCGCGCCAGTCGGTCTCCTCGGGGGTTCGCGCGTGGCTGATGCGAATTGGCCGGCCGTCGATCAGGAGCCGGCCGTCGACTGCCTCGACCAGGCCGGGAAAGCGTCCGTGCGTCGAGTCGTAGCGTGTCAGGTAGGCCATGCTCTCGAGGTTGGCCGGTTCGTTGATGGCGACGACCTGGAGATTGTGGGCGGCCGGCGCCTCGAGCAGGGCGCGCAGGAAGCAGCGGCCGATGCGGCCGTAACCGTTGATGGCTAGACGCCGGGGGGCGGAAGCGGGCAAGTGTCGGTGCGCCGGGCGGGTTGAAAGCACAGGGGGCCTTGCGGCCCCCTGGAAACTGCGTCGCTTACTTGGCCTGCATCCAGGCGCGGGCGGCGTCGAGCATGCGGCAGGAGTAGCCCCACTCGTTGTCGTACCAGGCCAGCACCTTGACCAGCACCGAACCGTCCTCGCCCTTGATGACGCGGGTCTGGGTGGCGTCGAAGGTCGACGACACGGTGGTGTGGTTGAAGTCGGACGACACCAGCGGCTCGTTATTGACGTCGAGGATGCCTTTCAGCGGGCCGTTGGCGGCGGCGGTCATCAAGGCGTTGATTTCTTCCTTGGTGGTGGCGCGTTCGGCGGTGAAGGTCAGGTCGACCAGCGAGACGTTGATGGTCGGCACGCGCAGCGCGAAGCCGTCCACCTTGCCGACCAGCTGCGGCAGGACGAGGCCGACGGCCTTGGCGGCGCCGGTCTTGGTCGGGATGATGTTGGCGGCGGCGGCGCGGGCGCGGCGCAGGTCCTTGTGGCGGACGTCGACGGTGACCTGGTCGTTGGTGTAGGCGTGGATGGTGGTCATCAGGCCCTGCTTGATGCCGACGTTGTCGGCCAGGATCTTGGCGACCGGGGCCAGGCAGTTGGTCGTGCACGAGGCGTTGGAGACGACGGTCATGTCGGCCTTCAGGGCGTTTTCGTTAACACCCATGACGATCGTCGTGTCGACATCGTCGCCGCCGGGGGCGGAGATCAGCACGCGCTTGGCGCCCTGTTCGAGCAGCGCGGCGGCCTTGGCCTTGGTGGTGTAGGCGCCGGTGCATTCGAGCAGCAGGTCGACGCCGTGCTTGGCCCAATCGACTTCCTTCGGATTCTTGGTCGAGTAGAACGGGATCTTCTTGCCGTCGATGATGATGCAGTTGTCGCCCTCGGTTTCGACCGGGGTGCGGAAGCGGCCGTGCGTGGTGTCGTACTTCAGCAGGTGGGCGTTGGTGGCCAGATCGCCGGAGGCGTTGATCGCCACGACGTCGAATTCGTTCTGCAGACCCTGTTCGTAGATGGCGCGCAGCGTGCAGCGACCGATACGACCGAAACCGTTGATTGCAACCTTGATAGCCATGAATCTAACTCCCTCTCAAAAAAATCAGGACAACAGCGCCTTGGCCGTCTTGACGACGTTGGCGACGGTGAAACCGAACATCTCGAACAGCTGGCCGGCCGGGGCGGACTCGCCGAAGCGGTCGATGCCGATCACGGCGCCGTGCAGGCCGACGTACTTGCGCCAGAAATCGGGGTGGGCGGCTTCGATGGCGATGCGCTTCTTGCAGCCGCCGAGGACCGCGCCCTTGTACTCGTCGCTCTGGCGGTCGAAGACGTTGCTGCACGGCATCGAGACGACGCGCGTGGCGATGCCTTCACCGGCCAGCGCGGCCTGGGCGTCGAGCGCCAGCTTGACCTCGGAGCCGGTGGCGATGAAGGTGATCTGCGCTTCGCCGGCGCAGTCGGACAGCACGTAGGCGCCGCGGGCGATGTCGGCGTCGGCGGCGTTCTGCGTGACGGTCGGCAGGTTCTGGCGCGACAGGGCGAGCAAACTTGGCCCGTTTTGGCGGTCGACCGCAGCAGCCCAGGCGATGGCTGTTTCAGTGGCGTCGGCCGGGCGCCAGACATCCAGATTCGGGATGACGCGCAGCGACGGGATGTGCTCGACCGGCTGGTGCGTCGGGCCGTCCTCGCCGAGGCCGATCGAGTCATGGGTGTAGACCATGATCTGGCGCAGCTTCATCAGCGCCGCCATGCGGATGGCGTTGCGCGCGTAGTCGGAGAAGACCAGGAAGGTCGCGGTGTAGGGGATCAGGCCGCCGTGCAGCGCAATGCCGTTGGCGATCGCGGTCATGCCGAATTCGCGCACGCCGTAGTAGCAGTAGTTGCCGCCCTCGGTTTTGGTGACGCCCTTGCTGCCCTTGACGAAGGTCAGGTTGGAGCCGGCGAGGTCGGCCGAGCCGCCGAAGATTTCCGGCACCGCCGGGACCAGCGCGGCGATGGCGTTTTGCGAGGCCTTGCGGGTGGCGATGTTCTCGGCCTTGGCGCGGCAGGCGGCGACGTAGGCGGCCTTGGTCGCCTCCCAGCCGCCCGGCAGTTCGCCCTTGACGACGCGGCGCTCGAACTCGGCGGCTTCGGTCGGGAAGGCGGCGCGGTAGGCGGCGAAGCGGTTGTTCCAGTTTCCCTCGAAGACGGCGCCGCGCGGCTTGCCGTCCCAGGCCGTGTAGACGTCGGCCGGAATGTCGAACGGCGCATGTTCCCAGCCGATGTACTCGCGGGCGGCGGCGATTTCGTCCTTGCCGAGCGGGGCGCCATGCACGTCGTGGCTGCCCTGCTTGTTGGGGGCGCCCATGCCGATGGTCGTCCGGCAGCAGATCAGGCTCGGCTGGTCGGTCACTGCCTTGGCGGCGAGCAGCGCCCGCTCGATCGCCTCGGCGTCATGGCCGTCGACATCCGGGATGACGTGCCAGCCGTAGGACTCGAAACGGCCCGGCGTGTGATCGGTGAACCAGCCTTCGACATGGCCGTCGATCGAAATCCGGTTGTCGTCCCAGAAGGCGATCAGCTTGCCCAGGCCGAGCGTGCCGGCCAGCGAACAGGCTTCGTGCGAGACGCCTTCCATCAGGCAGCCGTCGCCGAGGAAGACATAGGTATGGTGATCGACGATGGTGTGGCCGGGCTTGTTGAACTCGGCGGAGAGGACCTTCTCGGCCAGCGCAAAGCCAACGGCGTTCGTAATGCCTTGGCCGAGCGGGCCGGTCGTCGTCTCGACGCCGGCGGTGATGCCGTATTCCGGGTGGCCAGCCGTCTTCGAGTGCAGCTGGCGGAAATTCATGAGATCGTCGATGGTCAGGTCATAGCCGGTCAGGTGCAACAGCGCGTAGATCAGCATCGAGCCGTGGCCGTTGGAGAGCACGAAACGGTCGCGGTCGACCCACCGCGGGTTGGCCGGGTTGTGGCGCAGGTGGCGGCGCCACAGCACCTCGGCGATTTCCGCCATGCCCATCGGGGCGCCGGGGTGACCGGAGTTGGCCTGCTGGACGGCGTCCATGGCCAGGGCGCGGATGGCGCCGGTAAGCGGGGTGAAAACGGGGGCCTGCGGCGAGAGATTTGAGCTCATGTCGATGATCCGTTACGCCTTTTCCCTGCCTGTAGGGGGCGCCCGGAAAAAAGTGGAATTATCGTTCAAAAGGTGGTGTTTTGGATAGTCTGGCACGCAATCGGCGACACTACGGTGTCGCGCCCCCGCCACTGTTCAAGCTGCGGATTCGGGCGTACGGTGCACCTGTCCGGCCGCTTGCCGGAAAGGGGGAAAGAACCATGGCCGACGCCGAAGAGAAACCCGCCGCCGCACCGGGCTTGGGGGCGACCTTGGCCAGCATCGTCAATGGCTGCTTCGGCGATTACTTGAGCCAGCGCGACAACGGCCTGGCCATCGACATGGCCTTCTATCAGGACAACCGCCCGTTGCCGTTGACGCCGGTGGCGCTGGCCGCCGCGATTGCGGCCCCGTCCGCCAGGCTGTGCGTGCTGGTGCATGGCCTGTGCTGTCACGAGGGCGCCTGGGGTTATCCCGGCAATCCGGGGCGTTCCTATGGCAGCGCGCTGCACGCCGATCTCGGCTTCACGCCCTTCTTCCTGCGCTACAACACCGGCCTGCCGATTCCCTACAACGGCAAGTCGCTCGACACGCTGCTCGAACAACTGCTGGCCACCTATCCGCACCCGGTCGAGGAACTGGTCCTGCTCGGCCACAGCATGGGCGGGCTGGTCCTGCGCGGCGCCTGCCATTTCGGCGCCGAGCGCGGTGCCGCCTGGGTCGGCAAGGTCAGCCGCATCTTCTACATTGGCACACCACACGAAGGTGCGGCGCTGGAAAAGATCGGCCATCTGGTGAATTCGCTGTTGCACGCGGTTCCCCATCCGGTGACCCATCTGCTCGGCGACGTCGCCAGCCAGCGCAGTCAGGGCATCAAGGATCTGCGCCACGGCACCGTGCTCGACGGCGTCGCCGGCATCGCCGCCGGCCCCTGGCTGGCCAGTGCGCAGCACTACATGATCGCCGGCACCGTCACCGACGACCCGGAGCATCTGGCTGCCCGGCTTTTCGGCGATGGCCTGGTGCAGCCGCCGCAGGCCGGCGAAAACGTCAGGGTGTTCCCTGGTATCGACCACATGCAGCTGGCGCACGACGACGCCGTCTACAACCAGATCAGAACGTGGTGCGCGAGCGCCTGAAAGGACTTTGCATGGACCCCGAAACCCTGCGCCAGATCCGCGGCGCCAAGGACTTGCTCGAAGACGCCATCGAAGCCGCGGCGGTGGCCGTCGGCGACGCGCACAGGAAAATGACGCGCCGCCCCTATGCGCTGCTGGCGCGGATCGAGCCGATCGCAGCGCCGGTGCGCGCCATCGAGGAGGTGCATCTGAAAATCACCGACAGCGTTTATTTTTCGATTCGCCTTGGCAACCGGCTGGTCGGTGTCGTCGCCGGGTTCGCGCTCGATCGCATCGACGACGTTGCGCGGCGGAAGTGATGCCGCCGCGCGAAGAACGGGACGCTAGCCGTGGTAGCCGACGACCCGTGCCACCTCGTTCTTCGAACCGAGAATGACCGGCACGCGCTGGTGCAGCCTATCCGGTTCGATGTCGAGAATGCGCTGGCGGCCGGTGCTGGCGGCGCCGCCGGCCTGTTCGATCAGGAAGGCCATCGGGTTGGCCTCGTACATCAGGCGCAGCTTGCCGCCCTTGTCGCGTGTCTTGGCGTCGAGCGGGTACATGAAGATGCCGCCGCGCGTCATGATGCGGTGCACGTCGGCGACCATCGAGCCGACCCAGCGCATGTTGTAGTCCTTGCCCAGCGCGCCGTCCTTGCCTTGTTGCATTTCGGCGACGTAGCGTTGCACCGGGGCTTCCCAGTGCCGCTGGTTGGCCATGTTGATGGCGAATTCGGCGGTGTCGGCGGGAATCCGCATGGCTTCCTGGGTCAGCACGAAGCCGCCCTGTTCGCGGTCCAGCGTGAAGCAGGTGACGCCGTCGCCGACGCTCAGCACCAGCACCGTGGTCGGGCCGTAGACGGCGTAGCCGGCGGCGACCTGCGCCGTGCCCGGCTGCAGGAAGGCGGCTTCGGAGGCTTCCGGCGTGGACAGGTCGGCGCCCTCGGGACATTTCAGCACCGAGAAGATGGTGCCGATCGAGACGTCGACGTCGATGTTGGACGAGCCGTCGAGCGGATCGAAGAGCAGCAGGTATTCGCCCTGCGGGTAACGGTGCGGGATGGTGTGCGGCAGGTCCATCTCCTCGGAGGCCATGGCGGCGAGGTGGCCGCCCCATTCGTTGGCGTCGAGCAGGATTTCGTTGGACAGCACGTCGAGCTTCTTCTGTGCCTCGCCCTGCACGTTGGCGCTGCCGGCCTCGCCGAGCACGCCACCGAGGCCGCCCTTGCCGATGGCGATGGAGATGGCCTGGCAAGCGCGCGAAACCACTTCGATCAGGAATTTGAGGTCGGCGGTGATGACGCCCTTGTTGCGCTGTTCCTCGATGAGGTAGCGAGCCAGCGTGCGCTGTGCCATGTTTTCTCCCGGCGGCAATGACAAAGCCGTGGATTTTACCCCGCCGCGCGGCGGGTGTGCGGCTCTCGCGGCCTCAGTCGGCGCGCCACTTGATCGAGCAGCCGATCGACGCCGTCTGCTGGCGCGGGCCGAGGCCGGTTTCGGCGATTTGGCGCATGGCGGCGAACAGTTCGCGCGGGGCGTCGGGCGGCGCCGGGTTGCGGCCCGAGGCGTCGAGGCGGCCGCGGTACTGCAGTTCGAGCTTGGCGTTGTAGCCGAAGAAGTCCGGCGTGCATACGGCGCCGTAGGCGCGGGCGACGGCCTGTGATTCGTCGTAAAGGTAGGGAAAGGGGAAATCCAGCCGCCTGGCCAGTTGCGCCATGTTTTCGGGCGAATCTTCGGGGTAGACCGCAACATCGTTGCTCATGATCGCCACGCTGCCGATGCCGAGGGTGGACAGTTCGCGGCAGTCGCGGACGATACGGTCGATGACCGCCTGGACGAAGGGGCAGTGGTTGCAGATGAACATCACCAGCAGGCCGTTGGGGCCGCGGCAGTCGGCCAGCGTGTGGCGCTTGCCGTCGGTGCCCGGCAGGTCGAAGGCGGTGGCCGGCAGTCCGAAGTCGCAGACGGGCGGATTCAAGGCAACCATGTTTTTCCCCTGGGCATCTATTTCGCCCATAATAGCACCGATGAATCTGCCTCGTTTTTACTGCCGGGAAGCCCTCGCACCGGGCGCTCACATCGATCTGCCGGAGCCGGTGGCGCGCCATGCCGTGCGGGTCTTGCGGCTGCCGCCGGGGGCGGCGGTGGTGCTGTTCGACGGGCGCGGCGGCGAGTATGAAGCGCGCATCGAACGTATCGAAAGGGATCGCGTGGTGGCGGCACTCGGCGCCTGGCGCGACGTGGAACGCGAATCGCCGCTGGCGGTAACACTGATCCAGGCCGTGCAAGCCGGCGAGAAGATGGATTTCACGATCCAGAAGGCGGTGGAGCTGGGCGTCACCCATATCGTGCCGGTCGACAGCCGGCGCAGCGTCACGCGCCTGGCCGGCGAACGGGCGGGCAGGCGGGTGGCACACTGGCAAGGCGTGGCGGCTTCGGCCTGCGAGCAATGCGGGCGCAACCAGGTGCCGCAGGTGGCGCCGCTGGCAAGACTGGACAGCTGGCTGGCACGGCCGGCGACGGACGGGGCGCTGCGCCTGATCCTGGCGCCGGACGCCGGGCAGGCGCTGGCCGACCTGCCGCCGGTGCGCAATGTGCAGATGCTGATCGGCGCCGAAGGAGGGCTCGATCCGCAGGAGATCGTCGCGGCGCAGCAGGTCGGCTTCCAGGCGGTGGGGCTTGGGCCGCGTGTGTTGCGCACCGAGACGGCGGCGCTGGCGGCATTGGCGGCGATGCAGGCCTTGTGGGGCGATTTCAGGGGGGGATGAGCCATGTTTGAATCGGCGGAACTGGGCCACACCATCGACAAGGAAACCTTCAAGAAGGAGGTGCCCAAGCTGCGCGCTGCGCTGCTCGACGTCCAGTACGACATGCTGGAGAAGAAGGATTTCCCGGTCGTCATCCTGATCAGCGGGGTCGATGGCAGCGGCAAGGGCGAAACCATCAACCTGCTCTATTCGTGGATGGACCCGCGCCACATCTCGACCCTGGCCTTTTCGGCGCCGAGCGACGAGGAACGATCGCGGCCCTACATGTGGCGCTACTGGCGGGCGCTGCCGCCGCGCGGCAAGGTCGGCATCTTCGCCGGTTCCTGGTATTCGCAGCCGATCACCGACCGCATCGCCGGCGAAATGCGGCGCACCAAGATGGATGACCAGCTCGACAACATCAACCGCTTCGAGGCGATGCTGGTCAACGAGGGGGCGCTGGTGCTCAAGTTCTGGTTCCATCTTTCCAAGGACGGCCAGAAGAAGCGCCTGAAGGCGCTGGAGAGCAATCCGCGCACCGCCTGGCGGGTGACCAAGGAGAGCTACGACCGCCTGAAAACCTACGACAAGCTGCAGGAGGTCGCCGGCCATGTCCTGCGCGTGACCAACACCGCCAAGGCGCCGTGGATCATCGTCGAGGGCACCGATGACGCCTACCGTTCGCTGACCGTCGGACGCATCGTCCTCGACGCCATACAGCGCCGCCTGCAGCAGGGGCGCCAGCAGGTGCCGGTGGCGCCGCCGGTGATCCAGACCATCGACCAGAAGACCGTGCTCAGTGAGCTCGACCTGACGCGCAAGCTGGAAAAGAAAGCCTACGAGCGCGACCTGGCCAAATACCAGGCACAGCTTTCGGAACTGGTGCGCGATCCGCGCTTTATCGGCAAACGCTCGCTGGTGGCGGTTTTCGAGGGCTCCGACGCAGCCGGCAAGGGTGGCAGCATCCGCCGCGTGGCGGCGGCGCTCGACGCCCGCCAGTACCAGATCATCCCGATCGCCGCGCCGACAGAGGAGGAGCGCGCCCAGCCCTACCTCTGGCGTTTCTGGCGGCATATTCCGCGCAGCGGCCGGATGGCGGTCTTCGACCGCTCGTGGTACGGCCGGGTGCTGGTCGAGCGGGTCGAGGGCTTCTGTTCCGAGGCGGACTGGCTGCGCGCCTACGCCGAGATCAACGATTTCGAACACCAGCTGGTCGAGGCCGGCGTCGTGGTCGTCAAGTTCTGGCTGCAGATCAGCGCCGACGAGCAGTTGCGCCGCTTCAAGGAGCGCGAGGCGACCGACTTCAAGCGCTTCAAGATCACCGAGGAGGACTGGCGCAACCGCGGGCGCTGGGACGACTACGTGAATGCCGCCTGCGACATGGTCGACCGCACCTCGACCGGCCTCGCGCCGTGGACCCTGGTCGAGGCCAACGACAAGAACTATGCACGCGCCAAGGTGCTGAAAACCATTTGCGAACGCCTCGAGGGCGCGCTGAAAATCGACGACGGAAAATACGCACGGAAATGAGCGATACCCCTTACGACGAACACTTCGTTTCCTGGTTCCGGGCGGTCACGCCCTACATCAACGCCTTTCGCGGCAAGACCTTCGTCATCGCCTTCGGCGGCAAGGCGGTCGCCAGCGAGTTCGCCAAGACGCTGGCCTACGATGTCAACCTGTTGGTCAGCCTGGGCATCCGCCTGGTGCTGGTGCACGGCGCGCGGCCGCAGATCGAGGAGGAGCTGCGCGAGAAGAACCTGGAGTCGAAATACCACCGCGGCTACCGCATCACCGATGCCGAAACGCTCGACTGCGTGCTCGACGCCGTCGGCAGCGTCTATCTGGAGATCGAGGCCATGCTGTCGCAGGGCCTGCCCAACACGCCGATGGCCAACAGCCGCATCCGCGTGATCGGCGGCAATTTCATCACCGGCCAGCCGATCGGCGTCCTCGACGGCATCGACATGCACTACGCCGGCAAGGTGCGCAAGGTCGATGCCGAAGGCATCAACGCCCAGCTCGGCCTCGGCAACATCGTCCTGCTCAACTGCGAGGGGCCGTCGCCGACCGGCGAGATCTTCAACCTGCAGATGGAGGAAGCCGCCGAGGGGGTGGCGGTCGCCATCCGCGCCGACAAGCTGGTCTACCTGACCGACAGCCAGGGCGTCACCGATCCTTCCGGGGAGTTGCGCGACGCGATGACCGCCGACGAAGTGGCTGAGCTGATGACGACCGGCGAATGGCTGTCGCCGGACATCCGCCGCTACCTGCCCTGCGCGTTGCGCGCCAGCCGCGGCGGGGTCGGGCGCGTGCACCTGATCGGCTTCGGGCAGGACGGTGCGCTGCTGCGCGAGCTGTTCACCCACGACGGGGTCGGCACCGTCGTCACCCGCGAATCCCTGGAAAGCATCCGCGAAGCCAAGCCGGACGACATCGGTGCGCTGATCGCGCTGATCGAGCCGATGGAGGCCGAAGGCATCCTCGTCCATCGTCCGCGCGAACTGCTGGAGCGCGAGATCGAGCATTTCTCCATCGTCGAGCACGACGGAATCATTGTCGGCTGCGCGGCGCTCTACAGTCATTCCGACGAGGAGGCCGAGCTCGCCTGCCTGGCGGTCGGCCCCGAGCACCGCGAATGGGGCTACGGCGAACAGTTGATGAAACGCATCGAGCGCCGGGCCAAAAAAGCCGGCATCAAGCGCCTGTTCGTGCTGACCACGCGCACCGAGCACTGGTTCGTCGAGCGCGGCTTCAAGCTGGGCACGGTCGACGACCTGCCGGCCAGAAAGCGCGACATGTACAACTATCAGCGGCGCTCCAAGGTGCTGTTCAAAACCCTTTGATGCTGTTTCAGGACGTTTCACAACATCGCAGCTAAACAACTAACAACCGGATTTTCCGGGTTTTTTTATGTCTGTTCGTTGCGTAACGTAGCTAGACAGCGCATAATTTGTGTGTAGCTAGGCAGGTGGCTAATGATCTGACTACACGAAATGCTGTGTAGCTTTTGAAACTCTGTGTGGCTAGGAGGTTTTGCCGTGGGAAAGCTGACTGATGTTGAGCTGCGGAATTGGATCAAGGCCGGCGCGCCAATTGCCAAAACCGATGGTGACGGCTTGACCTTCACCCTTTCCGCCAAGGGAACGGCGGCGTGGACGCTGCGCTATCGCTTCGCCGGCAAGGCAAAGGAATTGACCCTGGGGCGTTACCCCGATCTGACCCTGACCAAGGCCCGCGAGCTGGCGGCAGAAAAACGGGTAGAGGTTGCCAAGGGTATCGACGTTGCCGAGGCCAAACAGAACCAGAAGCGGGCGGCGGCGCGGGCGGCGGTCTTGGCGAAAACGGAAACCGTGCAAGCTCTGTACGATGATTGGTACGGCCGGCAGATCGAAGGGCAGCGGAAAGAGCCGAAACAGGTTTCGGGGGTCTTTGCCCTGCACATTCTCCCAAAGCTGGGGCGGTTGCAAGTAACGGAAGTCAGGCCGGCGGACGTAGACGCCATGCTGCGCCCCCTGACGGATCGCGGCATCGTGCAGACCGCCCGCAAGGCCCTGCAATTGACCAAGGCGCTTTTCGACTACGCCATGAAGCGCCATATCATCGCGGCGAATCCGGCCGCCCCCTATGGCTGGAAAGACCTTGGCGGCAAAGTTGGGCCGCGTAGTCGTGTCTTGTCCCGTGCCGAGTTGGTCAAGTTCTTCAAGGCCATGCAGACCCAGCCCAATTTCCCGCCCCATTCGGCAGCGGCGCTAAAGCTGTTGCTGGCTACCGGCGTCCGCAAAATGGAATTGCTGAAAGCAACCTGGGACGAATTCGACCTGGCGGCCGGTGAATGGCATATCCCAGCCGAGCGGACCAAGACCGAGGAAGCAATCCGCATTCCGCTGTCGCCCTGGGTGCTTGCCGTCCTGAAAGAACAGGCGGCGCGCCGCTTCAATGCCTACGTTTTCCCGATGCAGCGAACCATGCCCGGCAAGACGACCGGACACATGAGCGAAACGACCCTGAACCATGCGCTGTACATGCTGAAATCTGACCTTGACCCATTCACCGTGCACGATCTGCGCCGGACGGCCCGCACACATCTGGCGGCCCTAGGTGTCGCCCCCTACATTGCCGAAATGTGCCTGAACCACAAGCCGGCCAAGGGTATCGAGGCGGTCTATAACGTGCATGATTATTTCGAGGAACGGCGGGCGGCGCTGGGGGCCTTGGCCGATCTATTGGCGCAATGTGAAAAGGGCAAGGCGGACAAGGTTATTCCGATCAAGTCCGGCAAGCGCAGCGCATGAAAAACACCGGCTTTTCTCCCTACCCCTATCGAAATACGCCGGGACAACCGGGACAACCGGGACAAACGCCGGAAAGCCTTGCCAATAGGCAGTCTAGTGTTTCCATTCTGCATATTTACGCCGGGACACAGCCGGGACACGCCGGGACAATTCGTTATCAGGACGTTTCAGGCCGTGCGAAATGCCGCGCAAGGGCACTGCCGGGACCGTCCCGGAAGGCCGGCGCGGTGATGAAATGAGAGGGTGAAAACATGGCGAAAGCTGCCCGTGTGGCTGTCCCGGTTGCGCCAATCGAGCGCCCCCGCGAAACGTCATTTGACGCCGTGCTGACCACGTTCAAGGCGAGCGAGGCACAGCCCCCGGATTACCCGCCGGCCGGCCCGCTTGGCGACCTGATGGCAGCCGAGGCCGTGCTAGACCTGCTGCGCCTGGCGGTTGAAAAGGATTTCGCGGGCGATGCTGTGGAATGCCGGCAGGAATCGGCCGCTGTTGCGGCTGCCCATGCCCTGCGCCTTGTGCATCGCGCCCGGCTGGCCTATGCCGAGGCCCTGGCGGTTGCCGTAAGCGTCCGGCAAGCCTGAGCAGCTTGTGTTTGTAATGTATTGCATTACAATGTCCCGATGATTCGCAGCATTCGACACAAAGGGCTGTTGCGGTTTTTCTCGGAGGGGGACAAGCGCGGCATAAACGCCAAACACGGCCCCCGAATCGAGCGCCTGCTAGACCGCCTGGATTCCGCCGGCCGTCCCGAGGATATGAACCTGCCGGGCTTCGCCTTTCACGGACTGACGGGTTTTGACCCCAAGCGTTACGCCGTGAGCGTGTCGGGTAATTGGCGAATCACGTTCGCTTTCGACGGCGAAGATGCCGTCGACGTTGATTTGGAGGATTACCACTGATGACCCTACGCAACCCCAACCGCAAGCCGACGCACCCCGGCGCGATTCTTCGTGAGGATGTGTTGCCGGCCCTGGGTATGACCCAAACCGAATTCGCGCGCCGGCTGGCGGTTTCGCGCCTGACGGTTTCCGAACTGCTGCACGAAAAACGCGGCTTGTCCGCTGATCTGGCTATCCGCCTGGGCAAGCTGACTGGAACGACGCCGGAAAGCTGGCTGCGAATGCAAGAGGCGCTAGACCTGTGGGAGCTGACCAGGACTAGGGCGGGCGAGTATGAGGGAATCGAGAGGCTGGCGGCATGAAAGAGCAAACCAAGACGCTAGCCAAAGCCTTTTCCAGCCGGGGCGCGGATATGGGCAGGGCCGCCAAGCCCGGCCCGGCCGATCTGCCGTATAAATTCCACCTGCAACGCCTGCGGATTGATGCCGGCGGCTATGACCAGGGCGGGGCGTATTGGGGGCTTGGCGCGCCGCTGTTTTGGGCGTGTGACGAATCGACCCATTCCGCGCCGGTTGAAATGTTCCTGCGAGCTGGCGACCGGGAAGCGGTCAAGGCCAAAATACGCGAGAGCTACCCGGCGGCGCGGTTTTATCGGTAGGGCCGGCCGTGGTAGTGAGCAAGAAAAACCCCCTGGCGGCTGAAATTTCCTTAATAGGGCAAGCTAGCGCGCCTGACCATTTTTTAGGGTCTGTCGACTTCAAAATTCTGCATCGTGAAGGGCAAACGGGGTTGATCTCGGGGGCGTTGTTGAACAAAGCCGGCCGGCGTATCGGCCAAGTAAGTATTGATGGATTTCCGCTTAGCGCGCTGCCAGATGCCAAAGGCCCCGGCCGGCCGCGCGCCGATGAAAAGCATATGGCGGCATTGCTGGCGTGGGCGCTGCGATGTGCGGAACTCGGGGAAAAAAAAGGCGAGTCTGACGACCAGATAGCAGCCGAATTCAAGTATTCCGGGGGCGACAAAATCCGAAAAATCCGCAATCCGCTTGCGGCGGCAATTGGCCTTGATCTCGAAAAAGACTTGCACTGCATCATTGACGATTCGACGGCCGGCGAAGGCCCGCCGGCATGTTCCATCCTGATTAAAAGACCAACCGTTTACGAAACGCCAGACGGGGGGCTGGAAATTCTCGGGTATGGGGCGCTTGCCTGGGAATCGGGAATGGGCGAGCGTGTAGCTAGCCTTCCTGCTGTACGTATTGTCCTGGGTGAGTTTGAGCCGGGCGACGGGCTGGCGGAGCTGAAAGCCCGTAGGGGGCCGAAAATTATTTCGATTATTCGGCCCGGCCGATAATTTTTTAGGCCGTTTCGGGGCGGCTATCGGATTCGGATGATTCACCGCACGGCGCTTTGCCGTGCCATTGAAAGGTGAATCATGCAAAACCAAACCAACGAGAGTGCAGCCGCGCGCCCGGCTATCGAGCGCGTCCCTATGGCCGCGCGCCGCATGGGTGTTTCGGTTTCCCAAGTCTATCGAGAGATCAAGGCCGGCCGCCTGGGTCCGCTGGTCAAGATTGGCGAGCGGGCAAGCGCCTTGCCGGCTGCTGCGGTCGACGCCTGGATTCAGTCGAAAATCAACGCGGCCGGGGGGGCGAAATGAGCGCGGCCCGTGTTGGTTTCGCGGCATCCGATGCTACGCGCCAAGCCGGCGATTCTGCGAGCAATTATCTTTGCGCGTCGCTGCGTTTGCTTGCCGAGCGTCTAGGGCTTGAAAAGTCCCTGGCAAATGAGCCGGCCGCCTTTGCTGTCCAGTTCGCCCCGTTGGTTGCCGCAATGATCGAAGCGCAAGCGCGCGAATATCAGAGCTGGGTCTTTTCCGAGGGGCTGGAAGCCCTGGCGGACGCCAGCGAGCGCGGGCTGTCGGACCTGGCTACCGTCTTTGACCGGCGGCTGGAATCCCTTGATGAATCCCTGTTGTCCGGCTTGTCTGACCTTGCGGAGCATTGGGAGGAAATGAACGCCGGGGTTTGTCGGAGCTGCGCCCGCAAGGCGCGGCGCGCTGCCAGAGGGGCGGCCGGCGATGGCGAATGACTTTATCGGCAAGGTCGCAGCGGCGGCGCTGGCGGACTTCGACGGGGTTATGGGTTTGCTTGGCCTGTCCGGCGGAAAGAACCAGGCGCGCGAATATCAACCGATCAACCCGACCAGGAATGACCACAAGCCCGGCAGCCTGTCGATTAACCGCGATTCCGGGGCGTGGTCCGAATTCGCTACAGACGACCGGGGCGGGGATTTGGTCGCCCTGGCTGCCTATGTCCTGGACTGCCGGCAGATCGAAGCGGCGGAACGGCTGGCGGATTATCTCGGGATCGCCAAATCAGACCGCCAGAATCAACGCCAGCCGGGCGAACGCGAGGCGGGCCGGGGTAGGGTATCAAGCCCCGAGAAAAAGCAGCCGGAAGCCCCGCCGACCGATGGCGCGGCGTGCGTTATGCCGGTCCCCGAGGATGCCCCGGCCCCGCCGGCTGTCCATTCCCGACACGGCAAGCCGGCGGCGCGCTGGGCTTACACGGACGCGGCCGGCGCGCTGTGCTTCTTCCATGATCGCTATGAGCCAAAAGGCGAGCGCAAGCAGTTTTCGCCCTTGACCCTGTGGCGTTTTTCAGATGGCCGGCAGCAATGGCAATTCAAGGCCCCGCCCGCGCCGCGTCCGTTGCTGGGCTTGCCCGATCTGGCGGCGAAGCCCGGCCCGGTGCTGATCGTGGAGGGCGAGAAAGCCCGCGATGCGGCGGCGCTGCTGTTCCCTGAAAACCCGGTGATTACCTGGCAAGGCGGGGCGCAAGCGGTCGCCAAGGCGGATTGGCGGCCCTTGGCCGGCCGTGAATGCTTGCTTTGGCCTGATGCCGACGCGCCCGGCGAAAAGGCTATGCGGGATATTGCGGCGGCGCTGGCTGCGGTCAACGCCGGGAAAGTGTCAGTTTTCAACCTGGCAGCCTTCGCCCGGCGGGCTATCGAGGCGGAGGGGGTTGCGCCGCTGGCCGATGGCGAACCCTTGGCCAATGGTGACGACGCGGCCGATTTGGTCGCCCGTGGTTGGACCGCTGCCCATGCGGCGCTATTGATGCAAGACCCCGACACGCTGCGCCCGGTGCAGCCGGCCGCCGGCAAGGCAGCGGCGACGGACGCCAGCGAGGCCCCCAAGAGCGGGCGCTTTCAGGTGGACGCCAAGGGCGTTTGGCAGGTTGGACAAGACGACGCCCGGCGCTGGGTGTGCGCGCCGCTGCATGTTGCCGCAATGGTGCGGGACCCAAAAAACGCCGGCTGGGGTTTGCTCTGCGAGTTTGACGACCCCGACCGCGCGCCGCACCGGGTGATTATTCCGGCGGCGCTTTTTCGCGGCGATGGTGCCGAGGTTGCAGGGCTGTTGCTTGACCAGGGCTTGCGGATCGCGCCGCGCGGCCGGCCGGCGCTGGTCGAATACTTGCAGACTGCCAGCCCGAAAGCGCGCGCCCGCGTAACCCAGCGGACCGGCTGGCATGATGCCGGCCCCGAGGGCGCGGCGTTTGTCTTGCCTGGCGGCGCTATCGGCCCGAATGCGGGGGCGTGGATTTACGAAAGCGAGGGCGGGCCGGTGCATACCTTTGCCATGCGCGGCAACCTGAACGAATGGCAACGCGAGGTTGCGCGCCTGTGCGGCGGCAATTCCCGGCTGTTGTTTGCGGTGTCCGTGTGCTTCGCTTCGCCCTTGCTGTTCCTGATTGGCGCTGAGTCCGGCGGCTTTCACTTTCGCAGCAATTCCAGCGACGGCAAGACGACGGCGCTACGGGTTGCCGCTTCGGTGTGCGGCGGCGCGGATTACATGCAACGCTGGCGGGCAACGTCAAACGGCCTGGAAGCCCTGGCGAGCGCCCATTGTGACGCGCCCCTGTTGCTTGATGAGCTGGCCCAAATGGAACCCCGCGAGGCCGGCGAAACCTGCTACATGCTGGCGAACGGCAGCGGCAAGAGCCGGGCGGCGCGGACCGGCGGCGCGCGGGACCGGGCAAGCTGGCGGCTGCTGTTCCTGTCATGCGGTGAAATCGGGCTGTCTGAGCATTTGGGGGAAATCGGCAAGACCCCGAGAGCCGGGCAGGAACTACGCCTGGCAGAGATTCCGGCCGATGCCGGGGCCGGCTTGGGGGTGTTCGAGAATCTGCATGATTACGCGACCGGCAGCGAGTTTGCCATGGCGCTAGACCGGGCCGCCCGCCGGCATTACGGAACGGCGTTTCATGCCTTCGTTGCGAAGCTGGCAAGCAATCAAGAGGCGGTCCCCGAGCTGGTCCGCGAGGCGCAACGAAAGTTTGAGGCGCATTGCCTGAACGACGCGGCGCATGGGCAAGCGCGGCGGGTTGCCGGGCGCTTTGCCCTGGTCGGGGCGGCGGGTGAGCTGGCGACCAAATGGGGGATTACCGGCTGGCAGCCTGGCGAGGCGCTGCAAGCGGCCCGCACCTGTTTTAGTGCCTGGCTATCGCGGCGCGGCGGGCAAGGGAACCAGGAAGAAAAGGCCATGCTGCGCCAAGTCCGCGAATTTATCCGGCGCAAGGGCGAATCGGCTTTCACGGATTGGGACCGGCCGGCGAACGACACGGACAAACACGCGCCGGGCAAGCCGGACCGTGCCGGCTATCGGCGCGGCTGCCTTGATGCCGAGGGCAACGAGAGCCAAGAGTATTTCCTGTTTAACGAGGCTTGGCGCGGCGTGGTTTGCAAGGGATACGACGCGGCGGCCGTGGGGCGTTTGCTGGTCGCCAAGGGGTATTGCCGCAAGGGCAGCGAAACGGACCGCCCGTGGTTGGTCCGTGAGAGCCTGCCGACCGAGGGGCGCGCCCGCGTGGTTCATATCCTGCCGGCGCTGTTTGAGTCCGACGATGATTGATTGGGACGGCATGTTATCCGGGGGCGATGCCCGGCCCCCGGCGCTGCCCGATGCGGGACAGGCAAAGACGCCAGCAAGCGAGGGGGCGGGCATGCCGGCCGGACTGCCTGGCATTGGCGACCCCGAGCGGCGCGGGGACAACCGGCGGCGCTGTGCGGAGTGCGGCAATCTGGCGGGCAATGGGCGCTGCCTGGCGGTCGCCCGCCGGGAGGTTGTCGCCAGCCGGACCTATGCACCCGCCCCGGATTGGCTGCGCCGCTGCGAGGGTTTCAAACCCCAGCCGGGCGACCCCGACCAGCGACCAGGGCGGGACAGATGGCCGGGCTTATGAGCTGCCGGTACATCCCCAAAGCGAACGCGCCGGGGGGCGATGCGGGACGCGATGGCGCGCCCGTATTTGTAGCCCTGCGCCCGTCATGCAACGTCCTGATTCTGAAGTGTCCCGGCGTGTCCCGGCTGTGTCCCGGCGTAAATATGCAGAATGGAAACACTAGACGCCCTATTGGCAAGGGTTTCCGGCGTTTGTCCCGGTTGTCCCGGTTGTCCCGGCGTATTTCGGTAGGGGTAAGAAGAAAAGCCCTGCAACCGGGCGCGCGTAGGGGGCGCGGCGGAAATTGTTTTGCGTCAGAAAAAGCCCTGGCAAGACGACCAGGCAGAGGGCGGGGCAGGGCTTGCGGGTCCTTCCTGGGGATCAAGCGGGCGGGTCCATTCGCGCGCGTGAAACGTTCAGGCGGCAAGTTCTCAACATAGTGAAATTTCTAAAACAATGACCAGACGAGAAAATTACAATTTAGCGGGTGCAGTCCGGCCAAGCCTGTTTGGCTCTGTGCGCTGGCCGAAAGCCCGCCAGCCTTCCCGAGCGGTCGCCCTAGGCTTGATCGAACAGACGGTGAATTGGCCCGATCTTGAGGCGCTATGCCGGCCCCATTACCAGGCAGACCAACGTAAGCGCGGCCGGAAGGGGTACAGCCTGGCAATGATGATGCGCTGCCGGGTTGTCCAAGAGGTTTGGGAGCTGTCCGACGATGCAACCGAAAACGCCATTCTCGATTCCTACGCCCTGGCCCTGTTTGTCGGGACCGACCCCTGGCAACCGCGCCCCCCGTCCGCGTCCGCCTTGCGGGCATTCAGAACCAGCCTTGACGCGGCCGGGGTGTTGGGGCGCTTCGGTGTGATTGTGGAGCGGTCCTTTCTGTTGCAGGGCTTGGCGTTTCGACCGGGCTACATTCGGGAGCCGATATTCAGGCGGCAACCCCTGGCCTAGTTGCGGGTCCTTCCTGGCCTTTCATCCTGCGGGTAATTCGCACCCCGCTTGCTGTCTAGTTATAGGGCGACACCAAGGGGGTTATAAAAGTCTAGGCTTCCCATTCCGGGCGCCGAGCGCATAGATAGATTTTTTCGTGCGGGGGTTTCCAGATGGGGAGGGGGGGTTAAAAAGTCTAGGGTGCATTGGCCCTAGACCGGCCGCTCCCCTCTTTGGGCAGCGGCGCGAAATAAGGGAGGGGGGGTATCAGCGGGAAAAATGGAGGGGGTAGGATGGAAGGCCGGCCGGCATTGGGTAGAATGTCCCCAGCGGCCGGTTTTTGTGTGGCTACATTGGTAGCTAGAGGAAATCGGAAAACATCAAACCATTATGTTTACTGGCTTTGCGGCCGATTCAAAGAGTCTGTTCAAGACTTTATAATCCACCGCACTGTCACCTACGGAGTTTCACATGGCACGTACCGTCAATTGCATCAAGCTCGGCCGCGAAGCCGAAGGTCTCGATTTCCCGCCCTATCCCGGCGCGCTCGGCCAGCGCATCTTCGAGAACGTCTCGAAGGAAGCCTGGCAGCAGTGGATCAAGATGCAGACCATGATCATCAACGAGAACCGCCTCAACCTGGTCGATGCCCGCCACCGCAAGTACCTGACCGAGCAGGTCGAGAAGCATTTCTTCGGCGAAGGCGCCGACCAGATCCAGGGCTACGTTCCGCCCAAGGCCTGAGCGCCGGACCGGCCCCGAGGAAACCCCGCTGCGGCGGGGTTTCCGCTTTTTGGTCAGGCCGCGACCGGCTTGCCGTCGGGCCGGGTGATGGCGATCGTTGCCGAGCGCGGGCGGCCGCCGACCGCCTGCGGGAACTGGTTGGCCGGCCAGGCGGAAACAGCCGTCGGGTTGGCCGGATCGGAGCGCTCGCTGGCCGTTTCGCCGGGGTGCTGGATATTGACGAACAGCGTCCGGCCGTCCGGCGTCGCGGTGATGCCGGTCAACTCGCAGCCCCGTGGCCCGGTCAGAAAGCGGCGGGTTTCGCCGCTTTTGACGTCGGCGACCAGCATCTGGTTGTTGCCGAGGTTGGCGAAGTCACCCTGGTTCAGTACGCTGGTCGATATGTCGGTCTGGATCCACAGCCGGCCGTCTGGATCGAACCACAGGCCGTCCGGGCTGCCGTAGGCGTCGCCACGGATGTTGCCCTGCTTGTTCGCGTTGGGGTTCTGCGGATCGCCGGCCAACGCGAAAATGTCCCATTCGAAGGCGGTCGCCGCCGCGTCATGGCCGTTTTCGCGCCAGCGGACGATGTGCCCGAAATGGTTTTCCGGGCGCGGGTTGGCGGCGTTGAGGCCGGGCACCTCGGGCGTGCCACGCTTGCCGTTGTTGGTCAGGGTGACATAGACCTCGCCGCTCTCTGGATGCACGGCGATCCACTCGGGGCGGTCCATCTTCGTCGCGCCGGCGAGGTCGGCGGCCTGGCGGCAGCGGATCGCCACGTCGCCCTGGCCGGCGAAGCCGTTGGCTGCGATCAACGCGCCGTTCGGGTAGTTTTCGCCGTGGCGCAGGGGCAGCCAGCGGCCCTGGCCGTCGTTGTCGAAGCGCGCGACATAGAGCGTGCCGGTGTCGAGCAGATTGGCGTTGTCCGGGTGGCCAGGCCGGTAGCGGTCGCGCGAGACGAATTTATAGACGTACTCGAAACGCTCGTCGTCGCCCATGTAGACGACCACGCGGCCGTCGCCGGCGAGGGTGCAGGTGGCGCCCTCGTGCTTGAAGCGGCCGAGCGCGGTGCGCTTGACCGGCGGCTTTTGCGGATCCCACGGGTCGATCTCGACGACCCAGCCGAAGCGGTTCACCTCGTTGGGGTGGCGCGTCGCGTCGAAACGCTCGTCGTGCTCGTGCCAGCGAAAACCGAAGCCCTTCTCGGTCAGGCCGTAGCGTTTCTGGTCGGCGCTCGGCGTCGGCGGGCCCCTGAAATAGCCGTTGAAATTCTCCTCGCAGGTCAGGTAGGTGCCCCACGGCGTGACGCCCATCGCGCAGTTGTTGACGGTGCCGAGGACGACTTCGCCGCGCCGGTCGCCGGCCGTGACCAGGGCCGGGTGGTTGCGCGCCGGGCCGGCGACGCGGCACGGGGTGTCGGCGCTGATGCGGCGTGCCAGGCGGGACGGACGGACGACCTGCCAGCCCTCCTTGTCGCGGCGCACCTCGATCACCGAAACGCCGTGCGCGGCCTTCGATTTCGCCACCTTGTCGGCGCTCCAGTCGTGCATGCCGTCGCGGTGCAGCAGGCCGTCGTCGGTGTATTCGTGGTTGATGCAGAGCAGGCCGTGCGTCGACGACGGCCTGCCGTGTTCGATGAACGGGAAGAAATGCATGCCGTCGTGGTGCATGCCGGCCTGCTGCAACTGGGCGGTGGCGTCGTCGCCGGCGTCGGCACGGGCGCGCGGGCCGTCGGAGATCGGATCGCCCCAGGCGTAAAGCAGGCTGGCCGCGTAGCCGTCGGGCAGCAGCACCGCGTCGGCGGTCGATGGCGGAATGCCGGTGAAGGCGTGGAGCGCGCCGGCCGCCCGGCCGGCGCTGGCGGCCAGGCTGGGCAGCGGGATCCCGACGCCGGCCAGGGCACCGCCGGCGGCGGTCAGTGCGGCGGCCGACAGCAGGCGGCGGCGGAACGGATCGGCCAGCGCGGCGAATGCGCCGGGGTGGGCGTCCGCGTCGGCGGGGTCAAAGCACGAGTTGGCCATCAAGATTTCTCGCGGGGTCGATGCGCGCCAGTATCGCCGCCGGATGTTGCAGAAAGGTGACCGTGCCGGCGCGGCGGCCGCTCAGAAGCGGTAGAGCATCAGGTGGCGTCCGTCGATCTCGCTGGCGCGGACCTCGGTGAAGCCGAGTTCGCGGAAGCGCCGCGTGCGTGCCGTGGAAACCAGTATCCGGCCCGATTCGAAGCGCTTCACCAGCCATTCGACGCGCGCCGCGAGGAGCGCCCGGGCGATGCCCTGCCCGCGCCGTTCGGGGGCGACCGCGGAGAGGTACAGCAGGTGCGTCCTGGCCGCCCAGTCGGCGGCCTTGGCGCCGCCGACACCGACGACCTTGCCGACCTTGATGGCGACGAAGAACTGGCGGTAGAACACCGGATCGTCGGCCAGCATCTCGCGCGCGATGCGCTCGCGGCCGTAGCGTTCGGGATCGGCGAAGGCGTGTTCGACGACGTCGATCGCCGCGTCGAGCTGAATCATGTCATGCACGTCGAGCGGCCGGATCAGCAGCTTGCTCACGGCGCCTCGTGCCGCAGGCGCAACAGCGCCACCCGCTCGGCCACGTGGACCGCCGCCTGCCGGTTCTGCTCGGATTGCCGGCGCCCGAAGGCGTCGCGCTCGCCGGGGTGGCTGCGCGCTGCCGCGATGCTGCGCAGGCAGCGCCAGCGCTCGCCGCTGCGGGTGGTGAAGCGGCGCATCTGCTCGCGCGGGTGGTGTTTCCGGCAGCAGTAGCAAAACAGCATGTCCGACATTGCGCTCTCCGGCCTGTGGTGTATGGGCACGGGGGAGCATGCGGGCGGCGGATTACAGGAAGATGAAGGCGGGGGTTGGCTGCGGTCGACGCCCGAAAAAAGCCGAAAACCGGGGCGCCGGGTCAGTAATAGACCTTGGCGAGGTCGAGCGTCGAGCGGCGGCCGACCGCGGTGCGGTTGGCGGCCAGCCAGGCGCGCGCGTGCTCGCGCCCGTCGTCGCGCAGGCGCTGGAAGAACGGCAGGCTGGCGGCGAGCTTGGTCTCGGCCGGCAGTTCGCCCAGCACGGCGTCGGCGCTGACGGCATGGAAGCGCACTTGGCGCACCCGTTGCTCGAGCTGGCCGATCGGTATCCAGGCCTGCAGCCAGGCGGGCAGGCGCGATTCGCCGACCCGCTCGCGCAGGTGGGCGAACATCCGCATCTCGCGCAGGAAGGTGGCGCTGAACCCCAGTTCTCGCAGCCGGGCGCGGATGTCGGTGGCCGAATCCGGCGTTTCGCCGAAGTGCAGCGGGGCGAGCAGGACGAGCAGGATGTCGGCCGCCGCGCAGTCGTAGAACAGCGGAAAGACCGCCGGGTTGGCGCTGTAGCCGCCGTCCCAGTAGGGTTCGCCGGCGATCGTCACGGTGCGGTGGATGTTGGGCAGGCAGGCCGAGGCGAGCAGCGCCTCGACCGACAGCTCGCGGTTCTGGAACAGCCGCAGCTTGCCCGAGTTGGCGTGGGTCGCGGCGATGAACAGCTTGACCGGGCAGTGCACGCGCAGGCGCTCGAAGTCGATCTGCGCCGCCACGATGTCGCGCAGGGGATTGAGGTCGAACGGGTTCATCTGCTCGGGCGAGAGGTAATCCGTCCATTGCAGCATCAGCTTGAGCGCCGCCGGGATGGTCGGCGGCTCGCCCTCGCCGCCGGGCGTGCCATCGGCGAACGGCGAGCTTTCGCCGACCGCGGTCCAGAAGCGCGCCAGCGCCTCGCGCGCGCCGTCGCGGCCGCCGGTCATCAGGCCCTGCGCCAGGCAGACGGCGTTCATCGCGCCGGCGCTGGTGCCGCTGACACCCTCGAAGCCGAGGCTGCCGTCTTCGAGCAGCGCATCGAGGACGCCCCAGGTGAACGCACCGTGTGCGCCGCCGCCCTGCAGGGCGAGGCTGACCGTGGTGCGGCGGGGTGGTGTCAGGGTGGGCATGGAATTCGGGCGTGGCGGGTGGTCGACCGCGACAGGCTACCAGCATTCGCCCGGACGGGCGAAAAAAAGCCCGGCTCGGCGCCGGGCCAAAGGAGAGAGACTCGCGTTCCCTCGCGCGGGATGTTTATCTGGTTGTCGTGCGGCCCCGCCTGGTTGGCCTTGTTGTCTCGCCGTTCTCCGTCAGGCTTGCGGAAATCTGATGTACTTCGTCCTCGGCCAGCTGCACAGTCTCGATGGCCGCCGCGCTCACGCCGTGCAGCGTCTGCTCCGCCGAGGCGAGCGTCGTGCGCAGCGCCGCCAGGGCGACCTCGCCTTCCCACGGGCTGCTCCGGGCGGCGCGGTCGATGCTGGCGAAGACGATGGCGTCGAAGACGCGCACCTGCGCTTCCGCCGACTGGATCAGCGACTTGTGCGCCTCGCCGAGGATCTCGCAGGCGGCGTCGAGCAGCTTGCTGTGGCGAGCGCTGCCTTCCAGCCACAGGGCGGCGGGAAAGCTGGTCAGCGATTCGAGCTGGCCGTGGCCGAACTGTGCGAACTGTCTGCTGCCGAGGTGCAGTGCGTCACGGCCGGCGGCGGAAAAGAGGTCGGCGAGGCGCTGGCTGGCGGCGAGGCAGGTCGCCGACAGGCCGGCCAGGTTGTTCAGTGCCTGTTCCCGTGTCTGGGCGATCTGTTGCTGCGACAAGTACATGGGGCGCTCCCGGTGCTTCGATGCCGCCAGACTAGCGCCCGCATGTGACAGGAAAATGAATCAGGCGATGGTCCTGACGCCCTCGGCGGTGCCGAGCAGCAGCACGTCGGCCGGGCGCACCGCGAACAGGCCGTTGGTGACGACGCCGGTGATCTGGTTGATGCGCGCTTCGAGCCCCTTCGGGTCGATGATCGAGAGGCCGCGGACGTCGAGGATCAGGTTGCCGTTGTCAGTGACGAAACCTTCGCGCAGTAACGGCGTGCCGCCCAGTTTCGCCAGCTCGCGGGCGACGTGGGCGCGTGCCATCGGGATCACCTCGACCGGCAGCGGGAAGGTGCCCATCACGTCGACCAGCTTCGAGGCGTCGCAGATGCAGACGAAGGTCCTGGCGACGGCGGCGACGATCTTCTCGCGCGTCAGCGCGCCGCCGCCGCCCTTGATCATGTTGAGGCCGGCGTCGATCTCGTCGGCGCCATCGACATAGACCGGAATCTCGGCGACGTCGTTGAGATCGAAGACCGGGATGCCGTGCCCTTCGAGGCGCTTGCGCGTCGCTTCCGAACTGGCGACGGCGCCCTTGTAGCGCGCCTTGAGCGGCGCCAGGGCATCGATGAAGAAATTGGCCGTCGAGCCGGTGCCGACCCCGATGATGCTGCCTTCCGGCGCGTTGGCGGCCACGTAATCGGCCGCCGCCTGGGCCACCGCCTGCTTGAGTTCGTCCTGGGTCATGATGCGCCTCGCTGTTGGGATGGCGGGCATTTTACCTGTCAAAAAAAGTTTAACTTCGCGGCGCTGGAAAGTCGCTAAACTCGGCATACCGTTTTCATGGAGAGAGTCATGCCGGAACAAAAGGACACGCCGTCGACCGTCGCCCCGTCCGAGGCGGCAGCGCCGGCGCCCAAGGCACCGAAGAAACTGCAGCCGCGCGTGGCGGCGAAGCCGGCGGCTGAGACGCCTGCAGAAGCGCCCGCCGCGGGCGAAAGCGCTGCGAAGAAGCCGGCAACGAAGAAGCCGGCCGCCAGGAAGCCGAGCAAGCTGGACGAAACCAAGGCGCGCAACAAGAAGGCGCTGGCCGACGCGCTGGCCAAGGCGCAGGCGGTCAAGCTGCCGCCGCCGCCCGCCCAGCCGGTGGCGCCCGAAGCCCTGAAGGCCGCGAAACCGGCCAAGGCGAAGAAGGTCAAGCTGGTGCGCCACAGCTTCTCGATGCCGGAAACCGAATACGCGCAGATCGCGCTGCTCAAGAAGCGCATCGCCGACTTCGGCGGCAAGGTCCGGCGCAGTGAACTGCTGCGCGCCGGCATCGCCCTGCTGTCCGCCCTCGACAACGTCGAGCTGACGGCGGCGATGGCCCGCGTCGAGCGCATCAAGGCGGGGCGGCCGGCGAAGAAATAGCCGCTTCGTCTCCGCTGTCGCCATTGTTACAGTCTGTCATCTGACTGTAACGAAGCGCGCGTAACCTGCACATCGTTGTCAATTCCAACCATGTGCAGGAGTTCCCCATGTTCAAGCAGTCCAAGCTCGTTTCCGCCCTGGCCGTCGCCGGCGTCGCCTTCTTCGGCGCCCAGGCGGCCCACGCCCAGGTCGTCAAGATCGATGGCTCCTCGACCGTCTACCCGATCACCGAGGCGGTCGCCGAGGAATTCCAGAAGGCCAAGAAGAACGCCGTCAAGGTGACGGTCGGCATCTCCGGCACCGGCGGCGGCTTCAAGAAGTTCTGCCGCGGCGAGACCGACATCGCCAACGCCTCGCGCCCGATCCTCAAGAAGGAAATGGAAGCCTGCAAGGAAGCGGGCATCGAGTACATCGAACTGCCGGTCGCCTTCGACGCGCTGACCGTCGTCATGAACCCGAAGAACAGCTTCCTCAAGGAAATCACCGTCGAGCAGCTGAAGGCGATGTGGGAGCCGGCGGCGCAGGGCAAGATCACCAAGTGGAACCAGGTCAACCCGGCCTGGCCCGATGCACCGATCAAGCTGTTCGGTGCCGGCGCCGATTCCGGGACCTTCGACTACTTCACCGAAGCCATCGTCGGCAAGGCCAAGTCCTCGCGTGGCGACTACACCGCTTCCGAAGACGACAACGTGCTGGTCCAGGGCGTCTCGCGCGACGTCAATGCCATCGGCTACTTCGGCTACGCCTACTACGCCGAAAACAAGGCCAAGCTGAAGGCCGTGCCCATTGTCGAGAAGACCGGCAAGCCGGCCGTCCTGCCGTCCGAGGAAAGCGTGCTCAAGGGCTCCTACCAGCCGCTGTCGCGCCCGATCTTCATCTACATCAACCCGAAGTCGCTCGACAAGCCGGAAGTCAAGGAGTTCGTCGAGTTCTACATGAAGAACGCCTCCAAGCTGACCCAGGAAGTGAAGTACGTGCCGCTGCCGGCCAAGGCCTACACGGTCAACATGGAGCACGTCGACAAGCGCAAGAAGGGCACCGTCTTCGGCGGTACGGCCGAAGTCGGCATCACCATCGAAGAACTGCAGAAGCGCGAAGCCAAGATCTGATTTTCCGGTTCCGGAAGCCTGTCGTACAAAAAGCCTGACCCCGGTTGGGGTCGGGCTTTTATCATAGGGAATTCTCCAAGTGAATTCACACGCCATGTCTGCAAACAATTCCGATGCGCACACGGTCAGCGACCGCCTGGCCAAGAACGCCATGCGCAACGTCAGCGAGCGCATGATCGAGGCCCTGCTCCTCGCCGCCGCCGCCGTGTCCGTGCTGACCACCGTCGGCATCGTCTATGTGCTGGTCAGCGAATCCATCCACTTCTTCCAGCAGGTCAGCATCGTCGATTTCCTGACCGACACGCAATGGACGCCGCTCTTCGACGACGCCCATTTCGGCATCATGGTGCTGGTCTCGGGCACCGTGGTTTCGTCGTTCGTCGCGCTGGCCGTCGCCATCCCGATGGGCACCATCATCGCCATCTACCTGTCCGAATTCGCCAATTCGAAGGTGCGTGAAATCGCCAAGCCCATCCTCGAACTGCTGGGCGGCATCCCGACCATCGTCTTCGGCTACTTCGCCCTGCTCGTCGTGACACCGGTCCTGCAGCTGATCCTGCCCGAACTGCCCGGCTTCTCGCTACTCTCCGCCGGCCTGGTGATGGGCATCATGATCGTTCCCTACATCGCCTCGCTCTCCGAGGACGCCATGCGCGCGGTGCCGATGAGCCTGCGCGAGGGCGCCTACGCGATGGGCTCGACCCGCCTGTACACGGCGCTGCACGTCGTCGTCCCGGCTGCCTTCTCGGGCCTCGCCGCTTCCTACATCCTGGCCATCTCGCGCGCCGTCGGCGAAACGATGATCCTCGCCGTCGCCGCCGGCATGCAGCCCAACCTGACCTGGAATCCGACGGAACCGGCCGCCACGATCACCTCCTACATCGTCCAGGTGGCGCTCGGCGACCTGCCGCACGGCTCGATCGGCTACCTGACCATCTTCGCCGCCGGCCTCACGCTGCTGCTCATCACCCTGGTCTTCAACATCCTCGGCCAGTGGCTGCGCGCCAAATTCCGGGAGAACTACTGATGCAACCGCTGACCAACGAACAGATCCGTGCCGTCATCGCGCGCGGCAAGCTCAAGGATACGATCTTCAAGGGTGTCGGCCTGTTCTGCCTGGCGATTGCCCTGCTGGTCATCGTGGCGCTGATCGCCGACATGTTCATGAAAGGTTCCGAGCGTTTCACCCTCGATTTCTTCATCAACTTCGCCTCGCGCCGCGCCACGCAGGCCGGCATCCTCTCGGCCTGGGTCGGCTCGCTGCTGGTCATGCTGGTGACGGCGCTCGCCGCCGTGCCGCTCGGCGTCGCCGCCGGCCTCTATCTTGAGGAATACGCCAAGCGCAACTGGCTGACCCACGTCATCGAGGTCAACATCAGCAACCTGGCGGCGGTGCCGTCCATCGTCTATGGCCTGCTGGCGCTCGGCATCTTCGTGTACCAGTTCGGCTTCGGCCAGAGCATCCTCTCGGCCGGCCTGACGCTGGCGCTGCTGATCCTGCCGATCATCATCGTCGCCACCCGCGAGGCGATCCGTGCCATCCCGGCGATGATCCGCGAAGGCTCGATGGCGGTCGGCGCGACGCGCTGGCAGACCTGCCGCTACCACATCATCCCCTACGCCATGCCCGGCATCCTGACCGGCGTCATCATCGGCCTCGCCCGCGCCATCGGCGAAACGGCGCCGATCATCACCATCGGCGCGCTGACCTTCATCGCCTTCCTGCCGCCCGTGCCCTTCACCGGCGAACCGCCGGCCGGGCTCTTCGACTGGGTGATGTCGCCCTTCACCGTGATGCCGATCCAGATCTTCAACTGGACCTCGCGTCCCGACCCTGCCTTCGAGGTCAACGCCGCCGCCGCCGGCTTCGTGCTGATGGTCATGGTGCTGTCGATGAACGCTGTCGCCATCTACCTGCGCTACAAGATGCGCAAGAACATCAAATGGTGATCGTCATGCCGCAGCGCACCGCCACCTTTGTCGACATCGCCTTGCCGTGCTATTCGCACTGTCTTCGGCTCGTCTTCGCGTTGGCGGCACCCTGCGGCACGACTGTCACGGTCGACCCCGAAAAACAGGCAAAAATCGAATATTGAAATGGAGTCTCAGATGCAGATTCATGACAACCCGGCGCTCAAGGCCGAAGCCCGCAACCTCAACTTCTATTACGGCGAGGCCAAGGCGCTCAAGAACATCAACATGCCGATCTACGACAAGAAGGTCACCGCGCTGATCGGCCCCTCCGGCTGCGGCAAGTCGACCTACCTGCGCAGCTTCAACCGCATGCACGACCTCTACCCGGGCAACCGCTACGAGGGCGAGATCCGCTTCTTTCCGGACAACACCAACCTGCTGTCGCCGGAAGTCGATCCGATCGAGGTCCGCATGCGCGTCGGCATGGTCTTCCAGAAGCCCAACCCCTTCCCCAAGTCGATCTACGAGAACGTCGCCTACGGCCTGCGCGTGCGCGGCGAGAACAACAAGCGCGTCCTCGACGACAAGGTCGAGCACGCCCTCAAGGGCGGCGCCATCTGGGACGAGGTCAAGGACCGCCTGCAGGACCTCGCCTCCAATCTTTCCGGCGGCCAGCAGCAGCGCCTGTGCATCGCCCGCGCGCTCGCCACCGACCCCGAATTGCTGCTCTTCGACGAGCCGACCTCGGCGCTCGACCCGATCGCCACCGCCGCCATCGAGGAGCTGGTGCACGAGCTGAAGAAGCGCGTCACCATCCTGATCGTGACGCACAACATGCAGCAGGCGGCGCGCGTCTCCGACTACACTGCGTACATGTTCCTCGGCGAGATGATCGAGTTCGGCAAGACCGACGAGATCTTCATCAAGCCGCAAGACAAGCGCACAGAAGATTACATCACCGGCCGCATGGGCTGATTTCATCCCGCCCCGTGCCGACACGTCGGCGCTGCGCCTTGCCGTGCCTCTGAACTGTCGGCGACGCAGCTTCGCGTTTAGGCACGGGGCGAAACGAAATGAGGAAATGACATGAACGAATCCCAGCATCTCTCCAGCCAGTTCGACGAGGATCTCAGCGGCCTGCGCACCCACGTGCTGCAGATGGGCGGCATGGTCGAAACCCAGATTTCCGCCGCCATCGAGGCCTACAGCAGCGGCGAGGTGAGCAGCGTCAAGCACATCGTCGAAACCGACCGCAAGGTCAACGATCTCGAAAAGGCCATCGACGACGACTGCGCCCACCTGATCGCCCGCCGCCAGCCGGCCGCTTCCGACCTGCGCCTGGTCTTCGGCATCACCAAGATCGTCACCGATCTCGAACGCGCCGGCGACGAGGCCAAGAAGATCGCCAAGGGCGTGCGCCGCATCTACGAGGCCGGCCAGATGCCCTCGCAGTACGGCATCGGCGTCCGCCACATCGCCGAGGCGGCGCTCGGCATGCTGCGCCATGCGCTCGATTCCTTCGCCCGCCTCGACCCCCAGCTGGCCGAAGAGGTGATCCGCGCCGACGCCGATGTCGATACCGAGTTCAAGTCGATCATGCGCCAGCTGATCACGCACATGATGGAGGACCCGCGTACCATCACGACGTCCATCGACATCATCTGGATCGCCCGCGCCGTCGAGCGCATCGGCGACCATGCCAAGAACATTGCCGAGCACGTGGTGTTCATCGTCGAAGGGCGCGACATCCGCCATCAGGACAAGGAGAGCAAGGCGTGACACCCACGATCCTGGTCGTCGAGGACGAACCAGCCATCCAGGAACTCGTCGTCATCAACCTCAAGCACGCCGGTTTCCTGGTCGTTCGCGCCGGCAGCGCCGAGGAGGCCGAATCGGCCATCCGTGCCGCGCTGCCCGACCTGCTGATCCTCGACTGGATGCTGCCCGGCCAGTCCGGCGTCGCGCTGGCCAAGAAGATCCGCGCCGACGAGCGCACCCGCGAGCTGCCGATCATCATGCTGACCGCCCGCGTGCACGAGGAGGACAAGGTGCAGGGGCTGGAGGCCGGCGCCGACGACTACGTCACCAAGCCCTTCTCGCCCAAGGAGCTGGTCGCCCGCGTGCGCGCCGTGTTGCGCCGCCGCGCCCCGCACCTGGCCGGCGAGGCGGTCGAGATCGGCAACCTGGCGCTCAACCCGGCCACCCACAGGGTGCTCGCCGGCAGCCAGCCGATCGAGCTCGGCCCCACCGAGTTCCGCCTGCTGTTCTTCTTCATGACCCACGCCGAGCGCGTCTATTCGCGCGCCCAGTTGCTCGACGAGGTGTGGGGCGACCACGTCTTCATCGAGGAGCGCACGGTCGATGTCCATATCCGTCGCCTGCGCGCGGCGCTCGAGCCATCCGGCCATCACGAGCGGGTCGAGACCGTGCGTGGCACCGGCTACCGCTTCCGGGGAACCTGAACCTGGTGTCTCCCCAGCTGATCAGGGCTTTCCTGTTGACCGCGCTGGCGGCCGCGGTGGCCGTGCCGTTCGGCCATTTCGTCAAGCCGTGGGTGGGCTGGGCCATTTTCTGCTCCGGCTTCGGGCTGCAGATGGCCTTCCACTTCCGGCATTTCGCCCGTCTCGACCGCTGGTCGCGGGCGCCGGTGGTCGACCCCAGCCTCGAAGGCGAGGGCGCCTGGGATGGCGTCTTCGCCCGCATCTACCGTCACGAGAAGGACCTGCAGGGCAAGATCGCCCAGCGCGACGCGCAGATCGCCAAGCTGATCGCCGCCGGCCAGGCGCTTACCGACGGCGTCGTGCTGCTCAACGAGCACGGGGCGATCGAGTACTGCAACACCACCGCCGAAATGCAGCTCGGCCTGGTGATCGCCACCGACCGCGGCCAGCCCATCGTCAACCTGGTGCGCCAGCCGGAGTTCGTGAACTACCTCAAGGCCGGCGACTTCGCGCGCCCGCTGACGCTGCGCTCCGACCGCGGCGAGGACCGCGTCCTGTCGATCTTCGTCGTGCCCTATGCGCGCAACCAGCGCCTGCTGCAGATCAAGGACGTCACCCAGGCCGACCGCCTCGACCGCATGCGCCGCGATTTCGTCGCCAACGTCTCGCACGAGCTGCGCACGCCGCTCACCGTCCTTGCCGGCTTCCTCGAAACCCTGCAGGAAATCGACGTCGACCGCAGCGAACAGCAGCGCTACCTGGCCCTGATGGGCGAGCAGTCGCGGCGCATGGAATCCATCGTCCAGGACCTGCTGACGCTGTCCTCGATCGAATCGGCGCCACCGCCGGAAAACGAGCTGGTCGACATGGCCTCCATGCTCGACAAGCTGCGGCGCGACGCCGAGGCGCTCTCGGGCGGCAAGCACAACATCGTCGTCGACAGCGACGGGCGCGGCGACCTGCGCGGCTCGCAGGCCGAGCTGACCAGCGCCTTCGCCAACCTGGTCGCCAATGCCGTGCGCTACACGCCGGCCGGCGGCAGCATCCGCCTGTCGTGGCAGGCGACGCCGGCCGGCGCCGAGTTCGCGGTCGAGGATACCGGCATCGGCATCGACGCCAAGCACATCCCCCGCCTGACCGAGCGCTTCTACCGCGTCGACCGCGGCCGCTCGCGCGACGCCGGCGGCACCGGCCTCGGGCTGGCCATCGTCAAGCATTCGCTGAACCGCCACCAGGCGCAGCTCGACATCCGGAGCACGCCGGGCCACGGCAGCCGCTTCGCCGCCCGCTTCCCGGCCAGCCGCGTGGTCGACGCCTGAACGGTGCTCCGGCGCCCGCCGCCGGACCGGTAAGCTGCCGGCGGATCAGGGCATGGCCGCCGTAGCCGGTGCCACCCGTCGCTGACGGTGAACACGCCCTATACTGCGGGTTCCCGTCACCAACCATCGGTCTGTCATGCGCCGCCTGTCTCCCTGTCTGCTCGCCCTCGCGCTGAGCTGCCTTTCCCCCGCAGTTGCCGCCGAGAGCCTCAGGATCCTGCAGCAGGCCGCTGCCAGGGGCGACGCCGGCGCGCAGTTCCGGCTCGGCGACCGCTACGATCTCGGCGAGGGCGTCCCGCAGAACTACGGCGAAGCCGTGAAGTGGTACCGCAAGGCGGCCGAACAGGGCCACGCGTCGGCGCAGTTTGCGTTGGCCGAGATGTACAAGAACGGCGATGGCGTCGCCCGGGATCTCCAGGAGGCTCTCCGGTGGTACCGCAAGGCGGCCGAGCAGGGGCAGCCCGGGGCGCAGCTGCTGCTCGGCGTGATGTACGAGGGCGGTACCGGGGTGCCGGTGGACATGGCGGAGGCGGCGCGCTGGTATCGCCTCTCGGCAGGCAACGGCGATGCCCGCGCCCAGCTGCTGCTCGGCAATCTCTACAACGCCGGGCAGGGCGTGCCGCGCGATGCCGTCGCCGCCTATGCGCTGTACACGGTCTCCGTCGAGCGCGTGGCGCAGGGCAATCCGGCCGCCGGCCACCGCGCCCAGCTGGCGCGCGGCATGACGTCGGCCGACATCGAGCGGGCGGCGGCGCTGGCGCGCGAGATGGGCCGCCCCGGCGAGCTGCTCGACGCCCTCGACCGCCACCTGAAGAAGCCGGGCTGACCCCCGGCGCCGGTTTTTGCCCGTTTTTGGGCGTCGACCGCAACCGATGGTGCGGCGGGCGGTTCAGCGCACGGCGCCGCGCAGCACGTGTTCGATGGCGGCCAGGTCGCTGCCCGGGGCGACCGGGTGGAGGTTGCGCAGGCCGGCCTTGCGCAGGGCGTCGGCCGGCGCCGCGCCGGCCACCAGCACCGCATTCACGCGGGCGAAGAACTTGCGCAATTCGGCAGCCAGGGGCCGGCGCAGCAGGGGCAGCGGGACGGCCGCGAATTCGCCGGGAAAGCTGGCGCTGACCGGGATGCGCAGCTTGCCGGCGGCCTGGAGAGCGGCCCAGCCCAGCGGGCCGAGGCTGTCGATGTGCACCAGGTCGGGCCGCTGGCGGCTCCAGTGGGCGACGAGCAGGCGGCGGAAGTGCAGCACGCGCTTGAAGCGGGCGTAGCGTCCCGGCGCCCCGGCCTCGCCCTGGACGGCGGGCCGCGAACGAATGACTTCCAGCCGGTGCCCGCGGTCGCGCAGGCCCTCGGCCAGCGGCAGCAGCAGCGGCGTGTCGGGGTGGGCCGCGCCGCCGTCGCCGACGATATGGATGCGCAACGGCGGCCGCTCGGGTTCGAGGCGTTGCATGACCAGGATGTCCATCGCACGGGATGATGGCCGGCCGTCATGACGCGCGTGCGACGCTTTTCTTGCGCCGGGATGAATCGTCATCCCCGTCACATGAATGTTGCCTTTCCTTAACACTTTCGTAGCATCGGCCGCATAAGGTGGGCGTCACGCCGCCGTGCGGTACTTTTCCAGAGACATCATCATGCGCAAGGGCTTCTTTGCAGAACTCCGGGAACAGCGTTGGGACGACCACCGCTATTACCACCAGAGCCGTATCAACCAGACGCTGCATTTCATCAGCGCGCTCAGTTTCCTGTTCGCCTACGTGATGCTGTTCATCAACCCCGTGGTGTCGGCGCTGGTCGGCTGGCTGGTGTCGATGGGCACGCGCCAGTCCGGGCATTTCTTCTTCGAGCCGCAGGGCTACGACCACGTCAATCAGGCGACCAACGAGTACAAGGAAGAAATCAAGGTCGGCTACAACCTCAATCGCAAGATCGTCCTGATCGCCCTCTGGGCGCTGTGCCCGGTGGCGATTTACTTCGTGCCGGACCTGTTCGGGATTTTCGAGCCGGCGGCCGACCGCCAGGGCTTCATCAACAACGTCGGCACGATGTGGCTGGCACTCGGCATCGGCGGGCTGCTGTTCCGCACCGTGCATCTGTTCTTCCTGCGCGGTGCGCAGAGCGGCCTGGTGTGGATGACCAAGATCCTCACCGACCCCTTCCACGACCTCAAGCTCTACTGGCGTTCCCCGTTCTATCTGCTGCGCGGCCAGTTGATCGACCCCATGCATCACGCCCGCCACGGCGCCTGAGTCGGTCGTATTTCCCGCCGGGTGCGGGAGGTTTTGCGGGGCGCTGCGGCGCCCCGCTCCTTTGCTCGTTACATTTTTCCGGAAGCGAATCGGTGAGCCAGCATTTCGCGCAGGATGCCGCGGCGAATGGCCTTGTCGGTCAGGCCCGGCGCCTGCCACCACCAGCCGTCGTCGGCCATGACCTGCGCGGCGGCGACGATGCGGTCGGCCACGGCCGCGAACTCCGTCTCGCCGTAGTCGAGGCTGAAGATCAGCCGGCCGCTGCCGACCCAGGACAACGCCAGGCCTTCGGCGCGCAGGTAGTACTGCAGCAGCCAGTTGTAGCGGGACGGCTGCGTGAAGGTCATGGTCCAGATGGTCGACAGGTTGGCCACGCGCAGCGGCAGGCCGGCCGCCGCCAGCCGTTCGTTGAGCGCCGCGGCGCGGGCGTTCCAGCGTTCGTCGAGGCCGTCGTACAGGACGCGGACCGCGGGCGTTTCGAGGCGGTCGAGGAAGGCGGCCATGGCGCCCATCACGTAGGGGTGCGAATTGAAGGTGCCGCGGGCGAAGCAGATGTCGGCCGGGCGCGCGTCGCGGAAACGCTTCATCAGGTCGCGCCGGCCGCAGACGACGCCGACCGGCAGGCCGCCGCCCAGCGTCTTGCCGTAGGTGACCATGTCCGCCCGCACGCCGAAATATTCCTGCGCGCCGCCGGGGGCGAGGCGGAAGCCGACGAACACCTCGTCGAAGATGAGCACGATGCCGCGTTCGCTGCACACCTGGCGCAGCCTGCGCAGCCAGTCGGTGTAGGCGGCGCGGTCGAAACCGGCGCGGCGGGTGCTGTCGACCAGCGCCGAATCGCCCGGCGCCGCGGCGTTCGGGTGCAGCGCCTGCAGCGGGTTGACCAGCACGCAGGCGATGTCCCTGCGCGTCCCCAGCACGCGCAGGGTGGCGTCGTCCATCTCCTTGAGCGTGTAGGTTTCGCGCGGCGGCAGCGGGTTGCCGATGCCCGGCTGCACATCTTCCCACCAGCCGTGGTAGGCGCCGCAGAAGCGCACCAGGTGGCGCCTGCCGGTGTGGTAGCGGGCGAGGCGCACGGCCTGCATGACAGCCTCGGTGCCAGACATGTGGAAGCTGACCTCGTCGAGCCCGGAAATGGCCGCCAGCCGCCGGGCGTTGTCCGCTACCAGCGGGTGGTAGGCGCCCAGTACCGGGCCCAGCGCTTCGACGCGGCGGGTCCCCTCGGCGATGCACTCCTTGTAGAAGTCGTAGCCGAAGACATTGACGCCGTAGGAGCCGGTCAGGTCGTAGAAGTCGTTGCCGTCGAGGTCGGTGACCATGATGCCGTGCGCCGCCTGCACGATGCTACCGCCCTTGAGGTGTTGCCGCACATGGCGGCTGAACTGGTAAGGCACGCGGTAGCTGCCGGTGAACTGCAGGTCGGAGATGGTTTCCGCGGCAGTTGCGGTCAACGCCGCCGAACGGGCGAATTTCTCCGCGTACAGCGCACTCAGCGCCGCGAAGCCGGCGCGGCGCCGGGCGACGATGTCGTCCGGCGCACCGTCGACGGCGAAGAAGGTCGCGTCGTCGTATTCGTAGAACGGGATCAGGCGCGCCACCCGCTTCGCCATCCGGGAGTGGCCGGTCAGCGAGCGGTGCTTGGCGCGCGAGAGTTCGAGGCGCCGCTTCAGGCGCGGCAGGGCTGCCGCCAGCAGGCCGAGGCCGCCGGCATAGATCGCAAGTGTTTCGTTCATTGATTTCTCCTTGTCCGACCTTCTACCCAAGCCTCTTTACAAAGACATGACCATGCGCCGACTGATCGCCCGCTTAGCCCTCCAGGAAGACCTGAATTTCCTGCTCACCAACCGGATTCCGCGCCAGACCCTGACGCATTTCATGGGCTGGTTCAGCAAGATCGAGCAGCCGCTGGTCTGCCGGGCGTCGATCGCCGTCTGGAAGCTCTTCGCCGACCTCGACCTTGGCGAGGCGCGGCAGACGCGCTTCCGCAGCCTGCACGACTGCTTCACCCGGCAACTGAAGGACGGCGCGCGGCCGGTCGATGCGACGCCGGGCCTGCTGGTCAGTCCCTGCGACGGTATCGTCGGCGCCTGCGGGCGCATCGCCGGCACGCAGCTGATCCAGGCCAAGGGCTTCCCGTACACGCTGCCCGAACTGCTCGGCGACCCGGCGCTGGTCGAGCGCTACCGCGACGGCAGCTACGTCACACTAAGGCTGACGTCGAGCATGTACCACCGCTTCCACGCTCCCGACGACTGCCACGTGGACCGGGTGACCTACATTTCCGGCGATACCTGGAACGTCAATCCGATTGCCCTGCGGCGCGTCGAGAAACTGTTCTGCCGGAACGAGCGGGCGGTCGTCGAGGCGACCCTGGCTGGCGGCCAGCGCATCCTCCTCGTGCCGGTCGCCGCCGTCCTCGTCGCCAGCATCCGCCTGCACTGCCTCGGCGACCTGCTGAGCCTGCGCTATCGCGGCCCCAACCGCATCGCCTGCGCCGCCGACTACCGCCGCGGCGACGAGATGGGCTGGTTCGAACACGGCTCGACGATCATCGTCTTCACCCCGCCGGGCTTCGCCCTCTGCGGAGGCATCGCCGAAGGCAGCCGGGTGCGCATGGGGCAGCCACTGCTGCAGGCGCCGGCGCTTAATACCGCTGCAACATGCCCGGACGACAATCCTCCGGAAAACAGATGCGCTTTGGAGGCGACATGAAAAACCGGATCGAACAATTGCGTGACAAGGCAAGGCGACTGTGCGCCGAGCGCGGCATCACCGTTCGCCCCTACGGCCACGTGTGGTGGCTGATCGGCGACGGCATCAACCGCGTGGTCGGCGAACTGGCCGGCCTGTGCGCATCGGACCTGAGCGCCCTGCCGGTCCGCGCGCGTTAGCGCGGCAGCGGCCGAACCTTGCCGGCGGCCAGCTTCGCCCGTGCGCGGGCCTGTTCGACATCGTCGCCGTTGGCGACGGCGACGCCCATGCGGCGTTTGGTGAACGCCTCCGGCTTGCCGAACAGGCGCAGGTCGCTGCGCGGTACGGCGAGCGCCTCTTCCAGTCCGGCGAAGGCAATCCCCTTGGCTTCCATCCCGCCGTAGATGACCGCCGAGGCGCCGGGTTCGCGCAGGGCGGTGTCGACCGGCAGGCCGAGGATGGCGCGGGCGTGCAGTTCGAATTCCGAGAAACGCTGCGAACAGAGCGTGACCAGGCCGGTGTCGTGCGGGCGCGGACTGACTTCGGAGAACCACACCATGTCGCCCTTGACGAACAGTTCGACGCCGAAGAGGCCGCGGCCGCCGAGGTTGCCGGTGACGGCGGCGGCGATTTCGCGCGCCCGGTGCAGCGCGGCAGGGCTCATCGGCTGCGGCTGCCACGATTCGACATAGTCGCCGGACACCTGCACGTGGCCGATCGGCTCGCAGAAATGCGTCGTCACGGCGCCGGCGGCATCGCGGGCGCGCACCGTGAGCAGGGTGATCTCGTAGTCGAAGTCGATGAAGCCCTCGACGATGACGCGGCCGGCGTCGACCCGGCCGCCGCTCGCCGCGTAGTCCCAGGCCTTGCGCACGTCGTCCGCGCCGCGCAGCAGCGACTGCCCCTTGCCGGACGACGACATCACCGGCTTGACGATGCACGGGTAGCCGATGCCCTTTTCGCCATGTGCGCCGTCGATGGCGGCCTGCAGCTCGTCCAGCGAATCGGCGAATTTGTACGGCGAGGTCGGCAGGCCGAGCTCCTCGGCGGCCAGGCGGCGGATGCCTTCACGGTTCATCGTCAGTTTCGCGGCGCGCGCGGTCGGGATGACTTCGGCCAGCCCGGCCGCCTCGATGGCGACCAGCGTGTCGGTGGCGATGGCCTCGATCTCCGGCACGATCAGGTGCGGCTTTTCCAGCTCGACCAGGCGGCGCAGGGCGGCGCCGTCGGTCATCGCGATGACATGTGCGCGATGGGCGACCTGGTGGCCGGGGGCGTCGGCGTAGCGGTCGACGGCGATCACTTCGACGCCGAGGCGCTGCAGCGCGATGATGACCTCCTTGCCGAGTTCGCCGGCGCCGAGCAGCATGACGCGCAGGGCGGACGGGGAGAGCGGGGTGCCGATCTGCATGAAATTCCTCGATCCTTTGCGTTTGAAAATCGTGCCAATTTAGGTGTCGACCGCAGGCGAGTCAATGGCGACCCGCGACCCGCTGCCGGCTTGGCGCCCGTGTCTCCCGAAGGACGGGTTGCAAGGTGCAACTGCCGTTCATGGTGGTTTTTCACGCAGGAAAAGGGAGAAGAGAGGCGACAGGCGCGGCATGGCCATCAGCCTGGCGATCAAACAACCGCCACATGCCTGCGCCGCCAAACGGCGGGAGATTCCCCGGACCAGCGCCGGAAGGCTCGTGCAAAGGCGGTAACGTCAGCGTAGCCCAGGCGGTTGGCGACATCTTCCAGCGACACGGCGGAACTGCTCAGAACCCCACGCGCCGCATCGAAGCGAACCGCATCGAGAAGCGCCCTGAAGGTTGTTCCCCGCTCCTGCAAACGCCGGGCGAAGGTTCTTCTGTTCATCCCGAAGGCGCGCGCCACCTCGTCCTGGCTGATGCACCCCGTCGCCAGCAGGGTTCGCATCACCCGCTGGATTCGATCCCTGGCAACCTCCCCTTCCCCGATGCCCTCTTTCTCCCGCAGTTGCGACGTGAGGAAATCATGGAGAAGGGGTTTCGCGCCGGCAATTGGACGCTCGAGGAAGGCAGCATCGAATATCACGGCATTGCGGTCGGTGTCGAAGCGAACCGGGGCAGCGAAATGCGCGGAAAATGCCGACGTGTCCGACGGTGCCCGGTACGCGAAATTCACTTCGCGCAGTGCGAAATCAGCGCCGCAGATTTCACGCAGGAGATTGGCCGCAATGGCGATTGCGCCAAAAACGATTTGCTCGGCGCCCACCTGGTCGGGTTCCAGTACTTCGTAACCCAACACGCCGAGACTGCCCTCGCGATGGAAGTAGGGTGCCGCCCCCCCCCCGTCGTGCAGGTGCAGATAGGACTGGAGGCAGGCCAACCCCGCCCCGACCGTTGCGGCGTTGGCCGCCAGGTAGCCGACCGTGCCGAGCATCACGAGTCCGGTCTGCATGCAGGCGCGCAAACCGAGGTCGGGCAGCCCGGTGCGCGCAGCGGCGATATGCGTCAACTCCCCCAGCTTGGCGAACGGAATCACGTTGTCGGGATGGTCAAAGGCCGCTGCCTGCAGGCCGACCTCGGCGATCAGCGCGTCGGCGTCGATCCCGCGCTCGCGAAGCAGGGCGGGCAGCGCGATGGCGCCGCCCACCCGGATGACCTGGTTGCTGATCGGCGGACGGCCGCGTTTGCTTGCAGTCGAATTTTCCACGGCGCATCCTGAAAAATGTCCCTGGAATTTTGGCATGAAATGTCAGGAAATTGAAAAAACTGTCACGCAATTGCGTATCGTTATTATCTATACTGACTACGCTCCGAGCTCAGGCCCTGTGGTTTCCCCAGACAAGTAACCGAGGCTCGGCACATGAACGCATTTCCGCCAGCTCCATGCCTTCCGGGAGCGAATTCACGCAGTGCCCCAGCAATCGATAGGAGAAAAAATGCAAAGAAAACATCTGTCCTGGGCGGCGACGGCCGCCCTGTGCGCGCTGACCCTGGCTGCCTGCAGCAAGCAGCCGGAAACACAGGTCGACCGGGTCGCCATGGAGGCCAAGGCGAAGGCCGAAGCCGAAGCCAAGGCGCTCGAAGCGGCATCGAAGGAAGCCGAAGTGCGGGCGATCGCCATCGAAAGCTACGTCTACGCCTACCCCCTCGTCACCATGGAGATGACGCGCCGCGTCATGACCAATGTCGCCGCACCGGAAGGTTCGCGCGCACCGATGGGGCAATTCGTCCGCATGCGCAGCTACCCAGACGCCTCGTACCGCGATGTCACGGCGCCGAACGCCGACACGCTCTACACGACGACCTGGATCGACGTCTCCAAGGAGCCCTGGATCCTCAGCATCCCCGATATGAAGGATCGCTACGCCCTGTTCCCGATGCTCGACGGCTTCACCAGCGTGTTCCAGGTTCCCGGCAAGCGGACGACGGGCACCAAGGCGCAAACCTACGCCATCACCGGCCCCGGCTGGTCCGGCGAGTTGCCGGCCGGCGTGACCGAGTACAAGTCGCCGACCGCGCTGGTCTGGATTCTCGGACGCATCTACTGCACCGGCACCCCCGAGGACTACAAGGCGGTTCATGCCTTGCAGGACAAGATGTCGGTCGTGCCGCTGTCGGCCTACGGGAAGCCCTATACCCCGGCGCCCGGAACGGTCGATCCGGGCATCGACATGAAGACCGCCGTGCGTGAGCAGGTCAACGCGCTCGATGCCACGGCGTACTTCAAGCTCTTCGCCGAATTGCTCAAGACCAATCCGGCGGCTGCCGACGATGCCCCGATGGTCGCCAAGCTGGCGAAGATCGGTGTCGTTCCCGGCCAGGACTTCGACGCGGCCAAGCTCGATCCTGCCGTCGCCAAGGGCCTTGCCGGCGCACCCAAGCCGGCTCAGGAACTGATCATGGACTGGATGAAGGCCGGCATCGTCGCGGGTGACATGAAGCTGGAAAACGGCTGGTTGTTCACGACGAAGACGGGCCTCTACGGCACGAATTACATTCAGCGCGCATTGGTCACCGCCATCGGCCTCGGCGCCAACCGGCCGCAGGACGCCGTGTATCCGACCTCCCAGGGGCCGGACATCGCCGCCAAGTACAGCGGCGAGAAGAAGTACGTCATGCGCTTCGAAAAGGGGCATCTGCCGCCGGTCAACGGCTTCTGGTCGCTGACGATGTACGACGCGGACTACTTCTTCGTCGACAACAAGCTGAACCGGTACAACCTGAGCCAGCGCAACAAGTTCAAGACGAACCCGGACGGGTCGGTCGACCTCTACATCCAGAACGAATCGCCGGGCAAGGACAAGGAGTCGAACTGGCTGCCGGCGCCCAAGGGTGACTTTGTGCTGATGATGCGCCTGTACTGGCCGAAGGAAGAGGCGCCGTCGATTCTGGATGGCAGCTGGAAGGTTCCCGGAGTCAAGGAGGCTTCCTGATCGGAAGCCCGGAGAGGCCGGATGCTGCGCCGGCAACCGTAGCACCGTCTGAAAAGCCCGCCGCACGGCGGGCTTTTTTTCGCCGCGTAGGCACATGCCTGGTCGGTGCTTGCCTGATCCAGCTTGAGTTTCGGCTGGCCTGGTTTTGGCCATTGGATCAAGCTTCCACCATGCTCGGGCTCTCCGGAATTTGCCCGAATTCCGGCGTCGACCGCAGCCGCGTCAATGGTGGCCTGTCATCCCGCTGTCACGCGGGCGTCACCGGCGCTTAACCGGCGCCCGCTATCGTGGCGCCATGCCACGGGTCAGATCAGTATTTCTCTCGGATATCCACCTCGGCACGCGGGCGTGCCAGGCCGAGTGCCTGCTCGATTTTCTGCGCGAATATTCGGCCGAGCAGACCTTTCTGATCGGCGACATCATCGACTTCTGGGCGATGAGCCGCAGCATCCACTGGACGCCCGCGCAGAACACCGTGGTCCAGAAGCTGCTGCGCCGGGCGCGCCACGGCGAGCGCGTCGTGTTCATTCCCGGCAACCACGACGAGGCGCTGCGTGAGTATTGCGGCGTCGTCTTCGGCGACATCGAGGTGGCCGCCGAACTGGTCCACGAGACGGCCGACGGACGCCGTTTCCTGCTCATCCACGGCGATCTCTTCGACCAGGTGACGCGCCACCACCGCTGGGTCGCGGTGCTCGGCGACCACGCCTACAACCTGCTGGTCCGCCTCAACAACTGGCTGTCCTGGGGGCGGCGCAAGCTCGGCCTCGCCGGCTACTGGTCGCTGGCCGGCTACGCCAAGCGCAAGGTCAAGACGGCGCTCAACTTCATTTTCGATTTCGAGGAATCGGCCGTCCATCATGCCCGCGAGCGCGGCCTGGACGGCGTCATCTGCGGCCACATCCACTGGGCCGCGATCCGCGAGGTCGACGGCCTCAGCTACGTCAATTGCGGCGACTGGGTCGATTCATGCACGGCGATCGTCGAGCACTTCGACGGCCGCCTCGAACTGGTGGCGTGGGGCGTGCGGCAGCGGGTGCCGGCGCTCGCCGCACCGGCGATTGAACCGGCGGAGGCCTGAATGCGTGTCCTGATGGTGTCGGATGTCTATTTCCCGCGCGTCAATGGCGTGTCGACCTCGATCGAGACCTTCCGCGGCACGCTGGCCGCGCACGGCATCGAGGTGCGCCTGGTCGTCCCGCGCTACGGCGACGAGGCCGCCGAGGCGGGCGTCGTGCGCGTGCCCGGCCGCCCGGTGCCGGGCGACCGCGAGGACCGCCTGGTCGGCTGGCGGGCGATGCGGCGCGCGGTCCTGGCGGCGGCCCGCGACTGCGACCTGATCCACATCCAGACCCCCTTTGTCGCCCACTACGCCGGCCTGCGCGCGGCGCGCAGGCTGGGCCTGCCGGTGCTGGCAACCTACCACACGCTGTTCGAGGAATACCTGCAGCACTATGCCTCCTTCCTGCCCGCCGGCTGGCTCCGGGGCCAGGCACGCGCCTTCTCGCGCCGCCAGTGCAATGCGCTCGATGCCGTGGTCGTGCCGTCGACGGCGATGCACCAGCGTCTTGCATCCTACGGCGTGACGACGCCCCTGCACGTGCTGCCGACCGGCATCCCGACCGCCCGTTTCGCGCGCGGCGACGGCCCGGCCTTCCGCGCCCGCCACGGCATTCCGCTCGGGCAGCCGGTGGCGCTGTTCGTCGGCCGCGTGGCGCACGAGAAGAACATCGGCTTCCTGCTCGAAGCCCTGGTCCGGGCGCGCCAGCTGCGCCCCGACGTGCTGCTGGTGGTCGCCGGCGAGGGGCCGGCGATGGCCGACCTGCAGACGCAGGTGCGGGCGCTCGGCCTGCCCGGCGCGGTGCGCTTCATCGGCTATCTCGAACGCGACCGGGATCTGCCGGACTGCTACGCGGCGGCCGACGTCTTCGTCTTCGCCTCGCGCACCGAAACCCAGGGCCTCGTCCTGCTCGAAGCGATGGCCGCCGGTCTGCCGGTGATCGCCCTCGCCGAAATGGGGACGACCGACATCCTGGCGCCCGGTCGTGGTGCGTTCTGCCCGCCGGCCGACCCGCACGCCTTCGGCGAAATGCTCGGGCATTTCCTCAACTGTCCGGAGGCCTGGCGCCACCTGGCCCAGGAAGCGCCGGCCTACGCCGAGGAATGGTCGGACACCGCGCTGGCCGGCCGCCTCGCCCAACTCTACCGCCAGCTGGCGGGCTTGAAAATTGCCTCGGAAAGGCCGTTGACCGCAACCGCCTGAGCCGAGGAGCATGAATTTACCGTTCGAACCCGTGTGCGAGCATTGCCGCTACTTCAAGCCGGCCGATGCCGTGAATGGCAGCTGCCACCGCTTTCCGCCCGTCTTCGCCGGTGACGCCTCGCCGCGCGAGGCGCATCACTGGCGCTTTCCCCTTGTCGGCCCGCACGCCTGGTGCGGCGAATTCCTGCCGGCACGCGCCGCTCAGATGTCTTCGAGCGGCGTCACCATCTGATTGGCGTGGCGCAGGCGTTCGGCCAGCACGCGCATGACCTGGGTGGCGAAGAAGGGCGTCTGCTGGACGAGGAACTGGAAGCGCTTCTCGTCGACCGCGACGAACTCGCAGGGGGTCGTCGCCACCACCGTGGCCGAGCGCGGGCCGGGCGAGACGAGGCCCATCTCGCCGACGATGCTGCCGTGCTGCAGGGTCTCGACGACGCGGTTGTTGACGATGACCTCGGCGTTGCCGGTGGTCAGCACGTACATCAGATGGCCGTCCTCGCCTTCCCGGAACAGCGCCTCGCCGGCCGCGAGGCGGACCATTTCCGGGTTGTTGGCGAAAAGCTCGAAAAACACCATGGCGCGATCTCCTTAAGGCGGGGTGAACTTTTTATCACATGGCGCCCGACGCGTTCGTGTCGGGAATGTTACAAGTGAGCGCGGCCCGCTTCAGAACAGGGGCGGGCTGATGAGGCGCAGGCCGATGCTCAGCCAGCGCTCGCCGTGCGGGTCGGCCAGGTTGGTGCCGACCGTGGTGTCGATCTGGACGCGGCCGGGCACCGCCCAGTAGCGCAGGCCGCCCTGCAGCGACGGGCGACCGGTGTCGAGGCCGAAGGTTTCGGCGATCACGTAGAGCCGTTCGGTGGCGGCCGTTTCGCTGCCCAGGCACCAGGTCATGCGCGTTTCGCGGGTGTCGCCGAAGTAGGTGGCCCCCAGGTTCAGGTGCACCACGACGCGGTCATCGGCCAGCGACAGGCTGCCCGGCAGGTAGAAATACGGGCCGCCGCTCTGGCCACTGGCGACCTGGGTGGCATAGCCGGCGGCGAGACCCAACCCCCAGCCATTGGTTTCCAGCGGCTTGAACAGGGTCTTGCCCTGGACGACGACGGCGCCGCTCTGCGCCGCGCCATCCTGGCGGGCGAAGGCGCCGCCCAGCGTCAGTTCGAAGTTGCCGCCGGGGTTGCAGGCCGGCAGCGCCCAGAATTCGCGGCCATCATGTTCGCGCAGCTGCGCCCAGGTTTCGAGCTGGCAGGCCTGCGGGTCGGTGATCCGCGCGTCGTCGGTGATCATCGGCCGCGCCGCCTCGACGCCGGGCGCCAGCGCGAGAAGGGCGAGCAGGCAGGGACGGTGGCGGCGGCTGGACATAAGCCGTCGATTCTACTGTCCGGATATGACGTGCCGGTTACGGTGGCTGTCATCAAGGATTAGCGTGGCGTGATTACCGTGGGCGCTTTCACGGAGACGCGATGCAAGAACCGACACCGCACGAACTGGGCCTCGACCCGGTCCACGAATCACCCTTCAAGGGCCGGACCGGCCTGCGCCGCGTCTGGAACGCCTTCAACTATTCGCTTGCCGGCCTCAAGGCGGCCTACCTGTGCGAGGACGCCTTCCGCCAGGAGGTCTGGCTGGCCCTGCTGCTGATCCCGACCGCCTGCCTGCTGCCGGTGCCCTGGCTGGGGCGCGGCCTGATGATCGCCAGCGTCCTGCTGGTGCTGGTCGTCGAGCTGCTCAATTCGGCGATCGAGGCGGTGGTCGACCGCGTCGGCCTGGAGAACCATCGCCTTGCCAAGCGCGCCAAGGACATCGGCAGCGCGGCGGTGCTGGTGTCGCTGCTGATGGTCGCCGTGACCTGGGGCAGCGTGCTGCTGGAGGCCCTGGCATGAGGCCGCTCGACATCGCCTTCGTCAGCGAAACCTATCCGCCCGAGGTCAACGGCGTGGCGATGACGGTCGGCCGGCTGGTCGCCGGGCTGCGCGAGCTGGGCCATCGCGTCAGCGTCGTCCGTCCGCGCCAGGGCAAGTCGGACGCTGGTGCCGAGGATGAACTGGCGCTGCCCGGGCTGCCGCTGCCCGGCTACCCCGGCCTGCGCTTCGGCCTGCCGGCCGGCGGCCGCCTGGCGCGGCAATGGCGGCACCGGCGGCCGGATCTCGTGCATGTGGTGACCGAGGGGCCGCTCGGCTGGTCGGCGGTCAGCACGGCGCGCCGGCTCGGCATCCCGGTGACTTCGGGCTTCCACACCAATTTCGACCGCTACAGCACGCACTACGGCGTCGGCTGGATGCGTCCGGCGGTCGCCGCCTACCTGCGCGCCCTGCACCGGCGCACGCGGGCGACCATGGTGCCGACCGCGGCGCTCGCCGCCGATCTGGCCGGCGAGGGACTGGCCGGCGTGCGCGTGGTCGGGCGCGGCGTCGATACCGCCCTCTACGATCCGGCCCGCCGTTCGGCGGCGCTGCGCGCCAGCTGGGGCGCCCGGGGCGGGGCGCCGGTCTGCCTCTACGTCGGCCGCCTGGCGCCGGAAAAGAACCTGGCGCTGGTGCGCCGCAGCTTCGCGGCGATCCGCACCCGCCAGCCGGGGGCGCGCATGGTCTGGGTCGGCGACGGGCCGTCGGCCCGAGAGCTGGCCGACGAACACCCTGATCACCACTTCGCCGGCCTGCGCCTCGGCGAGGACCTCGCCGCGCACTACGCCAGCGCCGATCTTTTCCTCTTTCCCAGCCTGACCGAAACCTACGGCAACGTGGTCGCCGAGGCGATGGCCAGCGGCGTGCCGGTGCTCGCCTACCATAGCGCGGCGGCGGCCGAACTGATCAGCGACGGCGCCGACGGCCGGACGGTGCCGCCCGGCGACGAGAAATCCTACATCGACGGCGCGCTGGCCCTCGCCGCCGCGCCGGAGAGGCTGCGCGAGATGGGGCATCTGGCGCGCCAGGCCATGCTGCCGCGCGGCTGGGGGCGGGTCGTCGAATCCTTCGAGAACGTCGCGCGCGAGGCGCTGGCCGGCTGAAGGCGAGGCTCAGGTGGTGCTGTGGTCGCGCAGTTCGCGGCGCAGGATCTTGCCGATCGGCGACTTGGGCAGGACATCCCGGAACTCGACTTGGCGCGGCAGCTTGTAGCTGGTCAACTGCGTCCGGCAGTGCGCGATCACGTCCTCTGCCGCCAGTTCGGGGTCTTTCCTGACGATGACGACCTTGACCGCCTCGCCGGTTTTGTCGTCGGGCACCGCGACCACGGCGCATTCGAGGACGCCCGGGTGCGCCGAGACGATGCTCTCGACCTCGTTGGGGTACACGTTGAAGCCGGAGACCAGGATCATGTCCTTCTTACGGTCGGTGATGGTGACGCGGCCGAGCGCGTCCACGTGGCAGATGTCGCCGGTTTTCAGCCAGCCGGCGCACAGAACCTCGGCGGTTTCGGCGGGGTTGTTCCAGTAGCCCTTCATCACCTGCGGGCCGCGAATGCAGAGTTCGCCGGTGTGCTTCTCGATCTCGCCGGCGCCGGTCCACACCGGCAGTTCGTTGAAATTGTCGTCGCGGATCGAGACGTCGGTCGATGGCAGGGGCAGGCCGACGGTGCCGTCCCACGGCGCGGCGAGCGGCATGGCGCAGGCGCCGGGCGCCGCCTCGGTAAGGCCGTAGGCTTCGGTGAGATGGTGGCCGGTCACCTGTTGCCAGCGCTCGGCGACCGGTTTCAGCACCGCGGCGCCGCCGCCGACCACCACTTTCAGCGCCGAAAAGTCGAGCTGCGCGAACCCCGGTGTATTCAGCAGGCCATTGAACAGCGTGTTGACACCGGTCATCGCGGTGAACTTCCACTGTCCCATTTCCTTGACCAGGGCCGGCAGATCGCGCGGATTGGTGATCAGCACGCTGAGGCTGCCCCATTTCATGAACGACAGCGTCGAGGTGAGGCAGAAGATGTGGTACATCGGCAGCGGCGCGATGACGATTTCGGCGCCTTCCTTGAAGCTGACCGAAATCCATACGCCGGTCTGTTCCAGGTTGGCGAGAATGTTGCGGTGGGTGAGCATCGCGCCCTTGGCGACGCCGGTCGTGCCGCCGGTGTACTGGAGGAAGGTGATCTCGTCGCTATTCACGTCGACCGGCGCGAAGGGCGCCGAACGGCCGCGCTCGAGGGCGGCGTTGAGCGTGATCGCACCGTCTACATGCCACGCCGGCACCATCTTCTTGACATGCTTGATGACGAAATTGACCAGCCAGCGCTTGGGTATCGGCAGCAGGTCGCCGATCTGCGTCGTGATCACATGCCTGACCGGCGTGCCGGCGATGACCTGCTGCAGGGTCCGGGCGAAGTTTTCGACGATGACGATGGCCCGGGCACCGGAATCCTTCAACTGGTGCTCCAGCTCGCGTGGCGTATACAGCGGGTTGACGTTGACCACCGTCATCCCGGCACGCAGGATGCCGAACAGTACCACCGGGTATTGCAGCAGATTGGGCGACATGATGGCGACCCGCTCGCCCCGGGTCATGCCCGGCAGCCCCTGCAGGAAGGCGGCGAAAGCGCGCGACAAGCGTTCCAGTTCGGCGTAGCTGAGGGTGCGGCCGAGGTTGTGGTAGGCCGGCCGGTCGGCGAAGCGGGCGAACAGCTTGTCGAGCAGATCCGGGATGGATCTGAACTGGTCCGCGTCGATCTCGGACGGGATGCCTGCGGGGTAATTCCTGAGCCAGATCTTGTCCATCGATTTCTCCCTGCTGAAGCTCTTCGAACTTCTTGTCTCGCAGCTTACTCCCAATCGATCGTCATGGCTTGTCGCCGGCGATGGCTATTCCCGCAAAGGGCGCAGTTCGACGATCTCCGGGGCATCGGCGTGCTCGATCAGGATGCGCCGGACGCGGTCCTGCCAGAGTTCGCCGAAACGGCGGGTGGTCGCGGCGTCCGCTTCGCCGTGCAGGATGGCGGCGAGCAGGCCGGGCAGGCGCGGGTCGGCGGGCACGGTTTCGAGCCGCAGAATGCAGTCGACTGCAACATTCGTGTCGAGGCGGGTGAAGGCCACGCCGCCGACGCCGGCGACGCCGAAGTGCAGCAGGTGGCGCCGGCCGTAACGGCCGCCCAGACCTTTGAAGCCGCCGGCGCCGGCCGCCCCGGTGAGCAGTCCGGCCACGCTGGCGACGACGCCGGCGACGCCGCCCTCCAGGTTCTCGCGCAGCGCGACGCCGATGTTGCCGCGCTCGGGAATTTCATCGCCGTAGAGGGCGCGCAGCGCGCGCACCGTCATCAGCCAGGCGCCGGCGACCGTCGGGCAGGAATGTCCGGCCAGGCGGACAGCGTCGGCGAAGCGGTAGTCGATCAGGCCGCCGTCCGCCGCGCCAAGCAGTTCGGCCAGCGGGTCGCGCAGGGTGACGGGGGGAATGCGGGCGAAGAATTCGGGAAATGGCATGGCGGTCTCCGGGGTACGCCAGTATGCGCAGGCGACGCCGGCACGACCTTGATTTCGCTCAGTTGCGCCGCGTTCCCGGCAGGCGCCCGGTGAGGCCGAGGGCGAGCGCCAGCGCCGCCAGCACGCCGGGCAGGCCGCCGACGAAGCCGTAAAACAGCAGATTCCAGCCCGGCCAGCTGGCGGGGCGGGCACCGGGGTCGGAGAGAATGGCGCCGATCAGTCCGAAAAGCGAGGCGCCGACCAGGAGCCCGCTGCCGGCCGACGCCAGCATCCAGGCCAGGATGGCGATGGGGCGTCGCACGGCGGCGCGGGTCCGGGTCAGGCGCGCTGGATCAATTCGATCTTGTAGCCGTCCGGGTCTTCGACAAAGGCGATGATGGTGCTGCCGTGCTTCATCGGGCCGGCTTCGCGCACCACCTTGCCGCCGCGCCGTCGGATTTCGGCGCAGGCTGCCGCGGCGTCCGGCACGGCCAGCGCGACATGGCCGTAGCCAGTGCCGAGCTCGTAGGCCGGGGTGTCCCAGTTGTGCGTCAGCTCCAGCACGGCGCCTTCGCTTTCCGGGCCGTAGCCGACGAAGGCCAGGGTGAAGCGGCCGTCCGGGTAGTCCTGGCGGCGCAGCAGCTGCATGCCGAGGACTTCGGTGTAGAAGGCGATGGACTTGTCGAGGTCGCCGACGCGGATCATGGTGTGCAATATGCGCATGCTGTCTTCCTTGATTTACTGGAATTGGGGAATCTGCCGGGCCTGCTGGCGCAGTTCGCGGCGGCGCGCCTGCCAGTCCGGGCAGAGCTGTTCCACGACGGACCAGAAACGCGGGCTGTGGTTCATTTCACGCAGGTGGGCCAGTTCGTGGGCGACGACGTAATCGACGACCGGCAGCGGCATGAAGACCAGGCGCCAGTTCAGCGAAATGCCGCCGTGGTGGCTGCAGCTGCCCCAGCGCGTACGGGCCGCCGACAGGCGCAGCGGCGGCGGGGGGACGCCGAGCCGCGGGGCGTAATGGGCGAGGCGCTCGGCGAAGACGGCGCGCGTCTTCTCGCGCAGGGCCTTTTCGAGGACGACGCCGGCGGCGACGGCGGGCGGCACGAACAGGTGCAGCTTGTCGCCGGCGAACAGCCAGCGCTGGCGGCTGGCGGGGGTGACGGTTACGGTCGACGCCGCGCCGAGGACGGAAATGACGAGGCCGTCGGTCACCGCCAGCTTTTCGGCGGCGGGGCGCTCGCGCCAGGCGGCGAGCTTGGCCAGCACCCAGTCGCCGTGCTCGCGGATCAGGGCTTCGATGTCGCCGAGGCGGGCCTGCAGCGGCGCGCCGACGCGCAGGCCGCGCTGGTCGATGGCGAGGCCGATGGTGCGGCGCCGGCTGCGCCGCAGGTCGTAGGCGACCAGGTGGCCGGCCAGGGTGATGCTGCGGCTGGTGGCGGCAGGCGTTTCAGCTGGTGGCAGCGGCATCCGGGTAGCGGTGCGGCGAAAGGCGGCGCATTTCCGCTTCGATCCAGTTCTCGACGCGCTGGTTGACTTCGTGCTCGGAGAGTCCGGTCGCATCGAAGGCGGGGCCGATGCTGACGGTCACGGTACCGGGTTTCTTGACGAAGGCCTGGCGCGGCCAGAGTTCGCCGGAGTTGTGGGCGACCGGCACGACCTTGCAGCCGACGCGCGTCGCCAGGTAGGCGCCGCCAGCCTTGTAGCGCTTGGTCGTGCCCGGCGCGACGCGCGTGCCCTCGGGGAAGATGATGACGTAGAAACCCTGCTTGAGGCGCTCGCGCCCCTGCACGACGACCTGGTCGAGCGCTTCCTTGCCGGCGCTGCGGTCGATCGAGATCATCTTCATCGCGCCCAGCCCCCAGCCGATGAACGGCACGCGCAGCAGTTCCTTCTTGAGCACGAAGACGCAGTAGGCGCCCTTCGGCACGTAGTCCTGCAGGGTCATCGTTTCCCACGCCGACTGGTGCTTGGCGAGGATGATGCAGGGTTCCTGCGGCATGTTCTCGAGGCCGATGACCTGCGGCCGGATGCCGAGCAGGTGTTCGACGCCCCACTGGATGCCGAGGCGCCAGACCTTGCCGAAGTGGTAGCCCCAGCGGCCGCGCAGGAGCAGGGCGCCGCCGATCACCAGCGGCGCGGTGAGCAGGGTCCACAGCGCGGCCCAGAGCGCGAACAGCGTCGAACGGATGACGTTCATTTCTTTTTCACCGCCAGGATGTAGTCGACCGCAGCCGACAGGTTGGCGAATTCCAGGGTGCCTTCCGGCAGGTTGCCTTCGGCCAGGGTCTTCTCGCCCTTGCCGGTGCGCACCAGCATCGGCACGCAGCCGACGGTGGCGCTCGCCTGCAGGTCGCGCAGCGAATCGCCGATCGCCGGCACGCCGCTGAGATTGATGTTCATGGTTTCGGAAATGCGCTTGAACATGCCGGGCTTGGGCTTGCGGCACGCGCAGTCGGCATCGGCGGTGTGCGGGCAGTAGAAGATCGCGTCGATGCGCCCGCCGACGGCGAACAGCGTCTTGTGCATCTTCTCGTGGATGCTGTTGAGGGTGTCCATGTCGAGGAGGCCGCGCCCGACGCCCGACTGGTTGGTCGCCACGACGACCTTGTAGCCGCTCTGGTTAAGCCGGGCGATGGCTTCCAGGCTGTCGGGGATCGGCTTCCATTCCGCCGGGCTCTTGATGAACTGGGCGGAATCGAAATTGATCACGCCGTCGCGGTCGAGGATGACGAGCTTGGTCGGCATGGCGGTCGGGTTCTCAGGCGGACAGTTTGGAGAGGTCGGCGACCTGGTTCATCGCTGCGTGCAGCGTGGCCAGCAGGCCGAGACGATTGGCGCGCAGGGCCGGGTCGTCGGCATTGACCATGACGTCGTCGAAGAAGGTGTCGACCGGCGCGCGTAGCGCGGCCAGCGCTTGCAGCGATTCGCTGTAGTCGCCGGTGACGAAGGCGGCGTCGGCCTGCGGCACGACGTCGACCAGCGCCGCGTGCAGCGCGACTTCGGCCGGCTCCCTGAGCAGCGCGGTATCGACCCAGGCGTCGACGCTGTCCTCGACCTTCTTCAGGATGTTGCCGACGCGCTTGTTGGCGGCGGCCAGCGCGGCGGCTTCGGGCAGGGCCGAGAAGGCGCGCACGGCGGCCAGGCGCTTGGGAATGTCGCCCAGGCGCTGTGGGCGCTGCGAGACCACGGCATCGACTTCCTGTGCCGTGTAGCCCTGCTCGCGCAGGCTGCCGGCGAGGCGCTCGTAGATGAAGTCGGCGAGCGCCGATTCGGCCGGCTTGAAGCCGTCGACCGCGGCGAACACGCTGGCGGATGCGGTCAACAGTTCGTTGAGCGGCAGATTCAGGTTGCCTTCGCTCAGCATGCGGATGACGCCCAGCGCGTGGCGGCGCAGGGCGAAGGGGTCGCGGTCGCCGGTCGGAATCTGGCCGATGCCGAACATGCCGACCAGCGTTTCCAGCTTGTCGGCGAGCGCGACGAGGGTGCCGACGAGGCCGCGCGGCAGGCTGTCGCCGGCGAAGCGCGGCTTGTAGTGGTCCTCGATGGCGTCGGCAATATCGGCGGCGAGGCCGTCGTGCAGCGCGTAGTAGCGGCCCATGATGCCCTGCAGTTCGGGGAACTCGCCGACCATGTCGGTCAGCAGGTCGGCCTTGGCCAGCAGCGCGGCCTGTTCGGCCTGAACGGCCAGCGCTTCGCCGCCCAGCTGCAGGCCGATGCCCTGGGCGATGGCGCAGACGCGCTGCACGCGTTCGCCCTGGGTGCCCAGCTTGTTGTGGTAGACAACCTTGGCCAGGCCGAGGACGCGCGACTCCAGCGTCTTCTTGCGGTCCTGGTCGTAGAAGAACTTGGCGTCGGCCAGGCGCGGTCGCACGACGCGCTCGTTGCCGCCGATCACCGCGCTGGCGTCGGCCGGGCTGATGTTGCTGACGACGAGGAACTTGTTGGTCAGCTTGCCGGCGGCGTCGAGCAGCGGGAAGTACTTCTGGTTGGCCTTCATGGTCAGGATCAGGCATTCCTGCGGCACGGCGAGGAATTCGGCCTCGAACTGGCCGACCAGCACGTTCGGGCGTTCGACCAGCGCGGTGACTTCGTCGAGCAGCGCGTCGTCGTCGATCGGCCGGCCGCCGGCGATGGCGGCCGCCGCCGCGAGCTGGCGGGCGATCTCGGCGCGGCGCTCGGCGAAGGAGGCGATCACGGCGCCGTCGCGCCGCAGCGTCTCTGCGTAGCTGTCGGCGTCGGCGAAGACGACCGGATCGACCGCCGCCTCGAAGCGGTGGCCCTGCGTCGCGCGGCCGGCGTTCAGGCCGAGCACCGAAACCGGCACGACGTCGGCGCCGTGCAGGGCGACCAGCGCATGCGCCGGGCGCACGAAATTGACAGTATCCCAGCCGTCGCCCAACTGGTAGGTCATGACCTTGGGAATCGGCAGCGCGGCCAGTGCGGCCTCGACGGCCTTCTGCAGGCCCTCGGCCAGGGTCGCGCCCCTGGCCAGGCTGTCGTAGAACAGGATGTCGGCCTTGCCGTCGCTCTCGCGGCGCAGGCCGGCGACGGCCGCGGCGTCGGCACCGAGGGCGGCGAGTTTCTTGAGCAGGGCTGGCGTCGCATTGCCCGCGGCGTCGATGCCGACGGCCACCGGCATCAGCTTCTGCACCACCGGCTTGTCAGCGGCGACGGCCAGCACGTCGGTGACATGCGCGGCCAGGCGGCGCGGCGAGGCGAAGGCGGTGACGGTTGCGGTCGACGGCGCCAGACCGGCAGTTTTCAGGGAGGCCGCGAGCGCGGCGGCAAAGGACTCGCCCAGCTTTTTCAGCGCCTTGGGCGGCAGTTCCTCGACGAACAGTTCAACGAGCAGATTCTTGGACGACATGTCAGGCAGCTTTCTTTTCGATCTGGGCGAGGACGTCGGCAGCCCAGGCTTTCGGCGCCATAGGGAAGCCGAGGCGGGCGCGGGATTCCAGGTAGCTCTGGGCGACGCTGCGCGCCAGGTTGCGGATGCGGCCGATGTAGGCGGCGCGCTCGGTGACCGAAATGGCGCCGCGGGCGTCGAGCAGGTTGAAGGTGTGCGCCGCCTTCAGCACCTGTTCGTAGGCAGGCAGCGCCAGCTGGGCGCCCATCAGGTGCTGCGCCTGCTTCTCGTGGGCGCCGAAGGCGTGGAACAGGAAGTCGACGTCGGAATGCTCGAAGTTGTAGGTCGATTGCTCGACCTCGTTCTGATGGTAGACGTCGCCGTAGGTCAGGCCGTCGGTCCACACCAGGTCATAGACGTTCTCGACGCCCTGCAGGTACATGGCCAGACGCTCGATGCCGTAGGTGATTTCGCCGGTGATCGGCTTGCAGTCGATGCCGCCGACCTGCTGGAAGTAGGTGAATTGCGTCACTTCCATGCCGTTCATCCAGACTTCCCAACCGAGGCCCCAGGCGCCGAGCGTCGGGTTTTCCCAGTCGTCCTCGACGAAACGGACGTCGTTCTTCTTGAGGTCGAAGCCGAGGGCTTCGAGCGAGCCGAGATACAACTCCAGAATATTGTCCGGCGCCGGCTTCAGGACCACCTGGTACTGGTAGTAGTGCTGCATGCGGTTCGGATTCTCGCCGTAGCGGCCGTCCTTCGGGCGGCGCGACGGCTGCACGTAGGCGGCCTTCCATGGTTCGGGGCCGATTGCCCGGAGGAAGGTCGCGGTGTGGCTGGTGCCGGCGCCGACTTCCATGTCATAGGGCTGGAGCAGGGCGCAGCCCTGTTTGTCCCAGTAGTCCTGCAGACGCAGGATGATTTCCTGAAAAGTCGGTTTCTTGCTGGTGGTCATCGGACGCACTCGATATGACGGAAAGCCTTGGATTTTACTTGGTTTTGGACAGGCTGGCAGTGCATAGCGGCGAAGCTTGAAAATTTGTTAACGACGTTCAATAATATACGAAGTTAATTAACTGGGTGCTTGGCATGAACAGGGATGATGCGGGTCAACCGGGGCGCCGCGAGCGCAAGCGCACGCAGCAACTCGACCATCTCGCGGCGACTGCCTGGGCGCTTTTTGAGTCGGACGGCTACGAAACGGTGACGATGGAGCGCATCGCCGATGTCGCCGATGTTTCCAAGGTGACGCTCTATCGCCATTTTCCGGTGAAGGAGGCGTTGTTGCGCCATGTCTTTCACGGCGAATTGCGCACCGCCTGGCCGGCGATCCAGGACGAACTGGCGCGGCTGGCGCCCGGGCGGGCGCGGCTGGGGCGCTTTCTTGAATTGCAGGCGGCGTGGTGCGAAAGCCGGCGTGCGTATCTGCTGCCCTATGTGCATTTCCGCCTGACCGACACCCGGCTTCCCGGCGAAGGGCGCGAGCGCAGCGGCATGGATCGCATCTTTGCCGAACTCGTCGCTCAGGGGCAGGCGGCGGGCGAGTTCCGCGCGGATTTGCCGCTGGAACTGCTGGTCATGCACTTGCAGTTCGCGCATCTTGGCACCTTGCTGCGCTGGCTGACCGAGGATGGATTGGTGCTGCGTGAGGAATTGGCGCGCATGCTCGACCTGGTGGTCAATGGGATGGGCGCGCCGCAATGATTTCCCTGCTTGGCGAACTGGAAGCAGCGTCCGCCGAACCCGCCAGCGTCGGCGGCAAGGGTAGGCAACTGGGGCGTTTGCGCCGCTATGGCCTGCCGGTGCCGGATTTTTTCGTGATACCTGCCGCCTGGTCGTCGCAGCGGGCCGAGTGTTTTCCGGCCAGGCTGCATGCCTTGCTGGCGGCCGAACTGACCCGCCGCGGCTGGCACGAAATACCGCTGGCCGTGCGTTCGTCGGCGGTTGGCGAGGATGGCGCCGAGGCATCGTTCGCCGGCATCCATCTGTCCCTTCTGAATGTCCACGGCATGCCGGCGCTGAGCGCCGCGGTGGCCGAGGTCTGGGCCTCGCTCGATACGCCGGTGGCAAAAGCCTATCAGGCGCGCATGGGGATCGCGACGGAGGCGGCGATGGCCGTGGTCGTCATGCCGCTGCTGCCGGCCGTGTCGTCGGGCGTCGCCTTTACCTGCGACCCGCTCAGCGGGCGCGACGACCGTATCGTCGTACACGCCAACTGGGGTCTGGGCGAAAGCCTGGTCGGCGGCGCGGCGGCCGGCGACGAGTACGTGTTCGCCGAAGATACGACCGATGTCTGGCGCTTGCATGAGGTCAGGCCGGGCAGCAAGGCGACGATGGTGGTGGCGGCGCCGGGCGGCGGCACGCAGCGGCAGCCGGTGCCGGCAGCCCGGGCGCAGAAGCCGGTGCTGGCGCGCGAAAGCGCCGAAGCGCTCGCCGCGCTGCTGCGCGATGCGGCCGTCGCCTGCGATTTCGTGGCGCCGTTCTACGATCTCGAATGGGTTTGGGACGGGGCGGAATTCTGGCTGACCCAGGTGCGGCCGGTGACGCGCCGTCCGCACCATACCTACGATGCGTTGCGCGGGCAGCCGGCTATCTGGACGCGCGGCAATACCTGCGAAATCATGCCCGAGCCGTTGCAGGCGATGGACTGGAATTTCTCGCGGCGCGGCTGCAACGCGCTGCTCGAACAGGGCTGGAAAGTTGCCGGCTATCCGCTACTGCCGGGCGTGCAGCGCGCCGGCTTGTTCGACGGGCGGCTCTATCTCGAAGCCTCGGTCATGCAGTGGGAGTCCTGGGATGCCATCGGTCTGGCGCCGGAACGCTTCAATGCCCTGATGGGCGGCCACCAGCCGGCGATCGCCACGGTGCCTCCCGGCTGGCGCGAGCGCCTGCGCCGCGCCGGACGCACGCTGCGCTATGTGCGTCAGGCCGGCGCAATGGGCCGGCGCGGCGATGCCGAGGTGCGACGTGCACTGGCGATTGCCGGCGAACTGCGCGACGTTCCCTTGCCGGAAAGCCCGGAGGAAATCACCGCCTTGCTGCATCGCGTGCTCAAGCCGGCCCGCGAATTTGCCGGGATGTTTTTCCTGCAGGGCTCGGGCGGCGGCAGCCTGAGCCTGTTGCTCGAAACGCTGGAGCGGGTTTTTCCCGGCGAGAGCGCGGCCATCGGCTCGGCGCTGCTGGCCGGCGGCGAGCCGAGCGTGACGGCGCAGCAGGGTTACGCGCTGGTCGGGCTGGCGCACAAGGCCGCCGCCGTCGCGAATCCCGCCCGGCCGCAGGACGACCCCGCGTTTGCCGAAGCCTTCGCGGATTTTTTCGATGAATACGGGCATCGCGGTCATTATGAAACCTATCTTCGTAGCCCGCGTTATCGCGAGCAGCCCGAGCGCCTACTCGAACAATTGCCGGCGCTGGCCGACGTCGACACCGGCGCCATGCGCGCGCGGCAACTGGCCGCCGCCGAAGCGGCATGGGCGCGTATCCGGCGCGACTTGCCGATCTGGTATCGCCCGCTCATTCGCAACCTGGTCAACGCCGCCAACCGCGACAGCAACCGGCGCGAAGCGGCACGCAGCGCGATCATCGCCCTGCTCGCCACCGCGCGCCGCCTGTGGTTGCTGATCGGCGAACGGCTCGTCGGCGAAGCGGCGCTGACGCAGGCCGGCGACATCTTTCACCTGTTGCCCGCCGAGATCGAACGCTACGCCAGCGGCCGCCTGCCGTCGGCCGGCTTGCGCGCGCGCCTTGCCGACCGCGCGGGTTTGTTCGCACGCTGGCAGGCGAGCGAGCCGTGCGAATGGTTCGCCTTGTCGCCGGTCGGGGGCGAGTCGCCCCGGTTGCGGTCGACCCCCGAAAAAGGGCAAAAATCAACGGCGGGCGTGTATTGCGGCGTCGCCACCGGCACCGGTCGCGCGCGCGGCAAGGTGCGCCGTCTGCGCCATCCCGCCGATGGCCTGGCGCTGCAGGCCGGCGAGATCCTCGTCGCGCCGTCGACCGACCCCGGCTGGACGCCGCTCTTCCTCAAGGCGGCCGGGCTGGTGGTCGAAACCGGCGGCTATCTGTCGCACGGCGCCATCGTCGCGCGGGAATTTGCCTTGCCGGCGGTGGTCAATCTGCCGGGTATTTTCGCGGCCTTGCGAGACGGTGATCTGGTCGAGGTGAACGGGGGCGACGGCACGGTGCGCCGGGTAGCATAGTTGCTGTATTGCAACACGTTTACTCGGGCCGAAATTCGTGATTGTTGACTTAGGCCAATATAATCAATAGACTGCAATCAATGTTGCGGTGCAACATCGGTTTTTGCGGTGCCACTACACGCTTGGCACGGCTTTCGGGCGATTCCGCAGCCCTGGTTTTCACCGATGTCGTACCCCCGGTAACCGTTCGCTGATGAAGAGTTTTTTCACGGCGGCACAGTGAAGGAGGTCGCATGTTCGCTACGACTATTTTCCCCCCCGCGATGCTGCGGGTTTCATCCGCCCTTTATGTCCTGGCCCAGAAATTCCTGATGGTCGCCGGGCTGGTTTTCGTCGTCGGCCTGATCGGCCTGCAGGCGGGTCACGCCGGGCTGACCGACGGGCTCAGGGCGCTGCTGTCCCCGAACGAGGCGGTCGTCGCCGAGGACGAGGCTGTCGAGGAACCCGCCGCCGAGATGGCCGTTTCGCTGAACCCACGCATGCGCGGCGCGCTCGACTACGTGTCGCGGCGCTATCGCGTCTCGACCGAGGCCCTGCAGCCGATTTTCGCGACGGCGCAGGCGGTCGGCCGCGAGCTGCATCTCGATCCCCTGTTGATCATCGCCGTCATCGGCGTCGAATCGGGCTTCAATCCCTTCTCGCAGAGCGTCGTCGGCGCCCAGGGGCTGATGCAGGTGATGCCCCGCTTCCACATGGACAAGCTGCCCGACGAGGCTGATCAGGCGGCCTTTCTCGATCCGGTGACCAACGTCCAGGTCGGTGCCAGGGTGCTCAAGGAATCGATCCGCCGCAACGGCGGCGTCGAGCGCGGCCTGCAGCAGTTCGCCGGCGCCAGCAACGACCCGGACCGCCGCTATTCGTCCAAGGTGCTAGCCGAAAAGCAGCGGCTGGAACAGGCCGCCCTGCGCCTGCGCACGACCTGACGCCGCCGGCTCAACGGACGCGGCGCGGCCACTGGCTGACAAACAGGCCGAGCCCGGCGAGCAGCAGGAAACCGAGATTGCCGAAGCGGGCGTAGGGCGTCATGCCCTCGTAGCCGCGCACCTCGGCCTTCAGCACGCCCTGGGTGAAGGGCGGCAGGACGGCCTGCAGAGAACCATCGGCGGCGATCACCGCGGTCATCCCGGTATTGGTCGCGCGCAGCATCGGACGGCCGGTCTCGACGGCGCGCAGGCGGGCGATCTGCAGGTGCTGCGGTTGCGCCAGCGAGCGGCCGAACCAGGCGGTATTGGAGAGGTTGGCGAGAATGCCGGCCTGTGGCAGGGCGCGGATGATCTCCTCGCCGAAAACGTCCTCGTAGCAGATGTTGACCGCGACACGCTGGCCGGCGACCGCCAGCGGCGGCTGGCTTTCCGGGCCGCGCGCGAAGCCCGACATGGGAATGCTGGCGTAGGCCATGAACCACGCGAAGCCGGGCGGCACCATCTCGCCGAAGGGCACCAGATGCGTCTTGCCGTACACCTGCAGCGGCGAGCGGCCGAGGCTGACGGCGCTGTTGAAATAGCGCTCGCCGTCGCCGGTCAGGGTGCCGAAGACCAGATCGCCACCGTGGCCGGCGGCGATGGCCTTCAGCTCGGCGACGTAGGCCGGCGGCAACTGGTCGAAAAAGGCCGGGATCGCGGTCTCGGGCAGCAGCGTCAGCTGCGCCGGGTTCTGTGCGACCAGATCGCGGTAGAGCGCCAGGGTGCGGAGGAAGGCTTCGGGGCGGAACTTCATTTCCTGCGGCACGTTGCCCTGGATCAGCGCGACGCTGACCGGTTCGCCGGCCGGGCGGGTCCAGGCGATCTGCTGCAGCGCGAAGCCGAGTGCGGCGATCGCGCCCAGATAGGCCAGACCGTGGCGCCAGCGCAGCAGCAGCGCGCCGCCCAGGGCGACCAGGAACGACAGCCCATGCACCCCGAGCAGCGGCGCGAAGCCCGCCAGCGGGCTGGGCGGCGCCTGCGAGTAGCCGACCGCGAGCCACGGAAATCCCGTGAAAATCCAGCTTCTGAGCCAGTCGACCGCAGCGATCAGCACGGCGAAGAACAAGGCCTGCCGCCAGAAGTCTGCCGGTTGCCGGCGCTTGAACAGCCAGCCGGCAAGCGTCGGGAACAGCGCCATCACCGCGCAGAACAGGAAGGCGGCGACGCCGGCCAGCCACCATGGCATGCCGCCGAAGACGGAAAGGCTGACATAGACCCACGAAACGCCGGTCAGGAAGAAGCCGAGGCCGAAGGCGAAGCCGGTGAGCGCGGCATGGCGGCGGGTGGTGGCACGGCGCAGCAGAAGAAAGAGGACGAACCACACCGCAGGCGCCAGCCAGAACAGCCCGAACGGCGCGAAGCACAGCACGCCGGCCGCGCCGACGAGGGCGGTGACGACGAAGCGGGCCACCGGCCGTTCAGCCGGTAAAATCTTCGGCACCGGGTTGGGGTTTGGGCGGCGGGGTGACGAGCAGAGTATAGAGACGGCGGCTGTCGGCGCGCAGCACCTGGAAACGCACGCCGTCGATATCGACGACCTCGTTGCGCTTCGGCACGCGGCCGAGCTGGCGCAGGACCAGGCCGCCGACGGTGTCGAATTCCTCGTCGGAGAATTTGGTCGCGAAGGCGTCGTTGAAGTCCTCGATCTCGGTGCGCGCCTTGACGCGGTAGCGGCCGGTCGAATCGAGGCGAATGTTGTCGTGCGCCTCGTCGAAATCGTATTCGTCCTCGATGTCGCCGACGATCTGTTCGAGCACGTCCTCGATGGTCACCAGGCCGGCGACGCCGCCGTATTCGTTGACGACGATCGCCATGTGGTTGCGCGAGACGCGGAACTCGCGCAGCAGCACATTGAGGCGCTTCGATTCGGGAATGAAGACGGCCGGGCGCAGCCAGTCGCGCAGGTCGAAGTTCTCTTCGGTGTGGATGCGCAGCAGGTCCTTGGCGAGCAGGATGCCGAGCACGTTGTCGCGGTCGCCGTTGACGACCGGGAAGCGCGAATGGGCGGCCTCGATGACGGTCGGAACGATCTCCTTGATCGGATCGTCGACGTCGATGACGTCCATCTGCGCCCGCGGAATCATCACGTCGGTGACGCGGGTGTCGGAGGCGGCGAGCGCCCCCTCGATGATGGTCAGCGCATCGGCGTCCATCAGGTTGCGCTCGTAGGCCGAGTGCAGGATTTCCAGCAGCTGCTCGCGGTCTTCCGGCTCGCGCAGCAGCAGGGAGGTCAGTCGTTCGATGAAACTCGGCTTACCGTCGCTGTCCATGATGTTTATGCCGCATACGGGTCGGGGTAACCCAAGGCGGCAAGAATCTCCCTTTCTTCGTCTTCCATGGCCTCGGCATCTTCGTCATTGTCATGATCCCGGCCTTGCAAATGCAGCATACCATGCACCGTCAGGTGCGCGTAGTGGGCGTCCAGCGGCTTGCCCTGCTCGGCGGCCTCGCGCGCCACCACCGCCGGGCAGATGACCAGGTCGCCGGTGACGACCGGTTCGAGATCGTAGGGAAACGACAGCACGTTGGTCGCGTAGTCCTTGCCGCGGTAGTCGTTGTTGAGCATGCGGCCTTCGTCGGCGTCGACCAGGCGGATCGTCACCTGGCCGCCGCCGGCCAGCGCCGCCCGCGCCCAGCGCACGAAATCCGCCCGCAAGGGTAGGCACGCGCGATTACAGGCATATTGCACGGAAAGGTTAAGGCGCTGGCTTGGCTTGGCTGGATTCATAGGCGGCGACGATACGGGCGACCAGCGGGTGGCGCACGACGTCCTCCTTCTGGAAGTCGGTGAAGGCCAGGCCGCGCACGTCCTTGAGGATGTCGCGCGCTTCGCGCAGGCCGCTTTTCTGTCCCTTGGGCAGGTCGACCTGGGTCAGGTCGCCGGTGACCACGGCCTTGGCGCCGATGCCGATACGGGTCAGGAACATCTTCATCTGCTCCGGCGTCGTGTTCTGCGCCTCGTCGAGGATGATGAAGGCGTGGTTCAGGGTGCGCCCCCGCATGAAGGCGAGCGGCGCGATCTCGATGGCATGCTTTTCGTAGAGCTTGCTGACCCGGTCGTGGCCCATCAGGTCGTAGAGCGCGTCGTAGAGCGGGCGCAGGTAGGGGTCGATCTTCTGCGTCAGGTCGCCGGGCAGGAAGCCGAGGCGCTCGCCGGCCTCGACCGCCGGCCGGGTCAGGATGATGCGTTCGACGAGGTCGCGCTCGAAGGCGTCGACCGCCGAGGCGACGGCGAGATAGGTCTTGCCGGTGCCGGCCGGGCCGATGCCGAAGGTGATGTCGTGTTCCTGGATCGCCTTCAGGTAGGCGACCTGGCGCGGCGTGCGGCCGTGCAACTCGGTCTTGCGGGTGACGAGCTGCGGGCCGTCGGCCGGCCCTTCCGCGCTGCGCGAGATGCGGCGGACCGGGGCGTTGAGCAGTTCGATCAGGCCGAGCTGGATTTCGTCGACCGACAGGGGCTCGCGCGCCATCGCGTAGAAATGGCGGATGGCGTCGACCGTGCGCTGGGCGTTCTCGCCGAGCACCGAAAAGCGCTCGTTGCGGCGCTTGATGACGACGTCGAAGCCGGTTTCGATCTGCCGGATGTTCTCGTCGAGCGGGCCGCACAAATTGGCCAGCAAAACGTTGTCGACCGGAGCGAGCGCGATGTCGACCGGCTTGCTCTTCGGCGCCGGCCTAGTCTTCGCGGATGACAATTTCGCCCCTCAGGCTGTGCGGCAGCGCGGCGGTGACGCGGACATCGACGAAGGTGTCGATCAGCCGCGGATTGCCGACGAAGTTGACGATGCGGTTGTTGTCGGTGCGTCCGGCCAGTTCGCGCGCATCCTTCTTCGAGACGCCCTCGACCAGCACGCGCTGGACGCTGCCGACCATCGCCTGGCTGATGACCTGCGCCTGCTCGTCGATGCGCTTCTGCAGGCGGGTCAGGCGGGCGGATTTCGCGTCGGCCGGGGTCGCGTCGTCGAGCTCCAGCGCCGGCGTGCCGGGGCGCGGGCTGTAGATGAAGGAGAAAGAATTGTCGAAGCCGACATCGTCGATCAGCTTCATCGTCTTCTCGAAATCCTCGTCCGTTTCGCCGGGGAAGCCGACGATGAAGTCGGACGACAGCGATATGTCGGGCCGCGCGGCGCGCAGCTTGCGGATGATCGACTTGTACTCGAGCGCGGTATAGCCGCGCTTCATCGCCGCCAGCACGCGGTCGGAGCCGGCCTGCACCGGCAGGTGCAGGTGCGACACCAGCTTGGGCTGGCTGGCGTAGGTGTCGATCAGGCGCTGCGACATCTCGCGCGGGTGCGAGGTCGTGTAGCGGATGCGCTCGATGCCCGGCACCTCGGCGATGTATTCGATCAGCAGCGCGAGGTCGGCCTTCTCATCGGTGCCTTCCATGTCGCCGCGGTAGGCATTGACGTTCTGGCCGAGCAGGGTCACTTCCCTGACGCCGTGCGCGGCGAGGTCGGCGACCTCGGTCAGCACGTCGGCGAACGGCCGCGAGACCTCGCCACCGCGGGTATAGGGGACGATGCAGAAGGTGCAGAACTTGGAGCAGCCCTCCATGATAGAAACGAAGGCCGAGGCGCCCTTGACCTCGGCGGGCGGCATCGAATCGAATTTCTCGATTTCCGGGAAGGAGACATCGACCGCCGCCTTGCCCTGGCGCTTGCGTTCGGCGATCAGCTGCGGCAGGCGGTGCAGGGTCTGCGGGCCGAAGACGACATCGACGTAAGGCGCGCGGGCGACGATGGCATCGCCCTCCTGGCTGGCCACGCAGCCGCCGACGCCGATCACCAGGTCGGGGTTGGCCTTTTTCAGGTGGCGGACCCGGCCGAGGTCGTGGAACACCTTCTCCTGCGCCTTTTCGCGCACCGAGCAGGTGTTGAACAGGATGATGTCGGCCTCTTCCGGGTTGTCGGTCTTGACGACGCCTTCCGAGGCATTGAGCACGTCGGCCATCTTGTCCGAATCGTACTCATTCATCTGGCACCCGAAGGTGCGGATGAACAGTTTTTTGGGCATGGATAAACTACTTTGCAGAATCTGGGGCCGAAAAGGCAGCGATCGGGCGACCGCCACAGGCGCGCATTATAACCGACCGGAAAACTCGTTGACCGAACAAGCCCCGGCAAACTATAATCCGCGCCCTTAAAGCGTGGTGATGTAGCTCAGACGGTTAGAGCGATGGATTCATAACCCATAGGTCGGCAGTTCGATTCTGCCCATCACCACCAAAGAAATCAAAGGGTTAGCCCGGCTCGCAAGGTCGGGCTTATTCTTTTCCTGATTTCGTGTAGGGGCTGTGTAGGAATTGCCCATCAATGCCGGAAGCGGTGGCGGCCATGGGGCCGCCACCTCAGATACTCACTTCCCAACCGTCACCCGCGTCTCCCACCGTCCTTTCTGCCGGTAGCCATCGAGATCGACGCCAGCGAGTTCAGGCACTTTCTTGTAATCCACGCTACCTGCCTTCCAGTAGCGCGTGACGGCCACCCCGAATCCCGCTTCGCTCGGATGGCTGGCCAGCGCCACCAGTGCCTCCTTGGCGGTATCTAGCCGCCTGGCCAGTAGCTCCGCTTCAGCCTTCAGCTGCGCATACTGCTCCGCCGCCGCCTGCCACTCGCCATCCTTGCGGATGACCTTGTCCCGGTCGGTCAATCCCGGCGGGGCGTCGGTCCTGATGCACTCCATGAAGGCGTTCCACGCCTCGTGGATCGCCTGCCAACGGTCAGGGCAGGGCGTCACCTCCAGCAGGATGCCGTCGGTCCCATCAAAGACATAGAGATGACCAGTCTGTGCCTTCGAGACAAGGAACTGATGCTCCAGCTGCCAACGGTAGTGCGCCGGGATTTCACCCTGCGCCACCTGCTGCCAGAGCACCGAGTCCTTGCCCTTGACCGGGCACTTGATCTCCAAGAGCAGATCGCCCTCGAAAGTCAGGCCGTCAAGACTGGCCGAGTAATCCCCCTCGACCAGCACCAGCGGCTGCATGACGTGGCCCGTGAGCTGCTCATAGGCCACCCGCGCCTGCGGCTCCAGCGCCGTCCCGCGCGCCATTGCCGCATTGACCTCCGGCTGCCGCCGTCCGGTGCGCAGTTCCCACAGCTGATAGGGCGTCTGCCACGGTGACTCGCCCATCACGATGGCCGTCTCCGACGCATTGCGGTATTGGGCACGATGGGCATGCCATTCCGGGCTGCCCTGAACCAGTTTGACGATGGCGCTCATCATGCAGCCCTCCGCTTCGATTCCAGCGCCTTGATGACGCGGCTGGCCTCAGCCTTCGGGATAGTGTCGAGCGACTCGAAGCCAAAGTACGCGAGTAGCTGATCCGTGTCGCTGTGGGTGTCGGCAATCAGTTTCTTGATGAAACGTAGCTGGGCGTCCGTCAGCCATTCATTGCGCGCTGGGTGTCCATCCGCCCCCGGCAAGGGGGTAACCTTGGCCGGCAGCTTCGGCTTCTCCAGCACTTGTGGGGGTTTAGTCTGTTCGCCACCCTCGTTCAAGTCCGGCAAATCCTCGCCGGCATAGATGCTCAGACCCAATCCGTGCAGCGCAATCGCCTTGACCAGCGACCGCTGGATGCTGGTATTGATGTCGAACGGTGTCGGCGCCAGGAGGGGCCGGTTCTTGTGATCCAGCACAGGATGAATCTGGCTCAGGGTCACGCCCTGCACCGTTACCGCCACCTCGACGAAGAAGCCGAGTTCGGTGGACAGGTAGGGCAGCCCGTCAAAGCGCCGCACCTCCCAGTAAGCGGTCGGGTCAGCCAGCCGCAGCTGGGCCACGGCGAACGGCCAAGACAGGTAAGAGAATTGCCCCTTCATCTCGACATACTTGGCGACGTCGATCTGGAACAAGGAACGGAAAGTATTGATGTTGTCAGTCATGATGAAACTCCTTGGAAATGCGAGAGATAGAAACGACAAAGCCCGACCGGCTTACGCCTGATCGGGCTTTGTCAAAGGTGCTGGCTCAGAAGCGCCAGCGAGGGTGCGACGTTGTCAGATTTATTGACCGCAGCAATGTCGCCAAACAGTCTTGTTATGGCTATTTACGGGACGAGCACCCCCCAAACCCCCCAGAAGTCGACTTGTGGGGGTTGTGGGTGAAACCGTATGCCTAATTGTTGAGCAGGGCAGCTAAGCCACTGGCGCTGCAAGTCTTATAGAAGACTGCCAACGGCCCGCCCACAGACTTATCCACAGAAATTGTGGAGTATCTGTCGCGAGGGAAATGCTCAATGAGAGTGCTAGTCAGCACTGGATTGGTGCTGATACTTCCCCTTGATCCAACTCTTGATCGCTTCCTTCAGATACGGGAAAAGCGTCCGATTGCCCAGCAGCACAAGGATTTCAGTCGATAGCATGATGGCCACCCCGTCTGGATTCCTGTCAATGACAATGGAAATAACGCATGTCCCGTGCCAATGGAAGGTGATCAGGCCGCCAGTGGCATCGCATCCGCCGGGGCGATCAGCCCGGCGTGTTCCAGCAGGTAGTCTGCCGCCTTCTGCGCCTGCGCTGCCGCGACGAACACGGCCCGCTTGTCGCGCTGCAGCACCTCCAGCCACGTGGCGATGTAACTGGCGTGCTGCAGGCGGCCATCGAGCCGGCAATGCGCCGACAGGAAAGCTGCGCCCAGCTCGGCGATCAGCTCCTCCATGGCATAGGCCGATTCCCCGAAGCGCCGTCCGAGCTTGCGTCCGAGCCGGGTGGTCGCACCTGTCCAGTGACACAACTCATGCAGGGCGGTGCTGTAGTACGCCGCCGCATCGACGAAGGTCTGCCGTCCCGGCAGGTAGATCAGGTCATTCGGTGGCGAGTAAAACGCCTTGAATCCCTGATGGCGAATCTCGGCGCCGGAACCGTCGATGATCTGCTCAGGCGTTGCCCCGGCATGCCACTCGAAGTCAGGGGTGACGGGTTGGTGCGTCGTGGGTAAATCCTCCACCTGATCGAGATTGAACACCGAGAACACCTTGAGCAGCGGGATGAACCGCTTCTCCGGTTCGTTGCCGTCGGCGACAGGCTCGCTATCCTCCTTATCCAGCATACGTGCTTCATAGTAGATGATGGTCGAGGCCCGCTCGCCCTTGCGGACGTGCGCGCCCAGTTGATGCGCCTGCCGGAAGGTCAGCCACTGGTTCGAGGTGTAGCCCCGGCAGTGGGCTTCCATGCCGAGCAGCACATTGTTGATGCCGCGGTACGGACGCTGTGACAGCGCATTGCGCGGGAAGGGATCGGCCTCGCCGGACCACGGACGGACCCAAGGGGCCGTCCCGGCTTCCAACTCGGCGATGATCTTGTCGGTGATGGTTTGATAGATGTCGTTCATTTTGAATCTCCAAAAAGGAACGCCCCAGCCGGGGGTAACCCGGACTGGGGCGATAAAGGGGGGAATGAAGGGAAACAACGGCCAGCGATCTACCTGAGCAGACGCAGGGTGTGACGCAGGATCAGGCGGATGCTGTGGCGTCCGGCTTCACCGGTTGCAGCGGCGAGAAATACCCAGACCAGCGACTTGTCGCCGCGATTTACACGTCGAGACGGACGCGTCCCGGGTAGTAGTTGTCGGCATCGGCGTAGCCAATCAGGCGCTTGAGGCCGGATGTCGCCAGACTGGTCAGCAGGCCGGCCACGGTCGCTGCCATCACCCCGCTGAAGGTCCCCCAGTGAATCATCAGGGTAATCAGCGAGACGGCTATATCCAGCGCCAAGTCGTGCTTGAGCACGCGCAGCATCGTCCGCCGCGGCAGCTTCGCCAGAATCAAGGCAACGCCAAGGAAAATCATGAAACCGGTGGTCAGCATGATCGTCCTCCTTTACGGCTTTGGGGAGGCGTTGGATTCCTCCCATGCGTCACGGACGTCGGACGCTGCCTCGGCGACGATGACGGGCACCGTCTTGGCGGCGTCGACGAGGGCGCGCAGGCCACGGAAGGTGAACAGGGCCGCCGTCTTGACGAGGCGGGATTCGCTCTTGGTGTTGGCCGGGTTGAGCGGGATGGGTTGGTTGTGCGTCTTCATGGTGATACTCCTTACAAAGGGACAAAGAAAAGCGGCACCGCTCAGTGACGAGACGATGCCGCTAGGGAAGTGAGGTCAGGACAGCGCCTGAGCCTCGACTGGGGAGGTAGGTTTCGCGTGCGCGAGGCGCAACGCCAAACCGTTACACGATCAAAGAACGACGTTCGTCCGGGACGGGCGAACTAGGAAATCTTGTTCAGCCGGGGGCCGAAGAGACTCCTTTCGCGGGAATCGGAAAGCGAATCCGAAGTGGGGTACGGCTTTTGGGGAAGGGGGGAGGGGGTGGCGAGCGGGTAAGTGTGAACGCGCTTTTTGGCGAGGATTGATGACAGATCTTGGGTCTTGTTACACCAGAACTCTGCTCGTCTGATAAAAGCTAATTGCAGTTCATTGTGTTGGGGCCAGTGCGTATGCAGTTTAGTGGGCGTTCTTCCCTGAATCCGGGCTGGTCTTCAAGTCGGAATGGTTGTCGAGTTGCTTCAAACTCTAGTCGGCGCAGGCGTGCTTCCTGTTCTGCCGCACTCGCAGCAGCTTGCTGTCGCCGGTATTGGTCAAGCTCCCACTGCTTTTCGGCGGCTAACTGCTGTGTTTTCTCCCGCATACGCTGCTGCTGTGCTTTGAGTTCCTCTAGTGCCTCTGCGGAGCGCTGCTCTTGCGTTTTTTCGGGGGTGAAAGTATGAATTACAGATAAGGTCTTGCCGGCAGAGCACGGAGCGGTTTCATAAACACGCTTTTTGTTTGGCAACTCGCATACATAGGTATCAGCCAGCGCGGCGAAAGAGAAGGCCATGCTAGCAATCAAAACTATTGGCTTAAGCATGTCACAATCCAAAGATGAAATATGGATACTAAATGGATTTCGTGGTAGCAGAGCAGGTTTCTGCGTGCGCGGTGCGCAGCGCCAAACCTTACAAAAAATGTGAACAGCGCTCCTCTGAAATTAGACGATCTAAGAAATGCAGCCATTTGCCCAAGAGTACTGCGGTACAAGCTTCTCGATGTTTACCGTATTCCAGTCTATTGGTCTGGTTGCTTGATTAGGCGACACTTTGTCATATCACTCGTTACCCATTCTTTATGCCCTGCATTCCCTACACAGCAAAAAACTTCAAGCCACATTTGGGGTCACTTCTGAACGGATCTCATGTGTTGACAGCCACGTGGGAAGAGCTTGTTTGGTCAGCTGTTACTGTCGGAAAGCCGGGTGTAGCTGAGCTGTTTACGCACGGTTGGTACTCGTTGAGTGACGCAATCGTTCGTTCGCATACCGTTTACGCAAACCTGCGACAAACGCCTTCCCGTTTCGAGAAGTCAGCTCTCTATGATTCTCTCGATCCGACTGAGAAAGGGGCAACTTCCTACTTCGTAGGAATGATGGTTGCCAAGCTGATAGCAGCACGCCTTCTCGATACACCGTGGCTGTTCCACTTGTCCCGTTTCAAGAAGGATGGCGGGAAGCTAACACTCAACGGGAATTCACAGCCCGACCTCATCGGGTTGAATAATCGGCGCGACTGGATCGTGATCGAGGCCAAAGGCCGAACGAACGGCTTCAGTTCCGATGCGCATACAAAGGCCAAAGATCAGACCCGGAAGCTACGCAGAATTAACGGACAGTTTCCAACTCTCCGCGTCGGCATCCAAGCATACTTTTCACCGAGCCTCGAAATCATGATTGATGATCCCGAGGAGTTTGATGAAGATGCCGTGGACGTCATTGCTGAGCAGATAGATCTCATGAGCGGCTATTACTCATTCGCGCACTCAGTAACTAAAGGTAGCAACGATGTCCGCCTTATTCATGGGCGCCAATTTGCATTTCACCATATCGAAGATATCGGCCTAACGATAGGTCTAGACCGTCGTATTCACCAATCGTTTGACCAAGGCAATATTTTAGGTATCGTCGGGGAACAGTGGAAGGCGGATTTACCTACAGTATTGAAAGATGGAGCACTTGTAACGTTTCCTGATGGGCTGGCTATCCAACTAGATGATCGTTGGACCAAGATTCGTATGTGTCGTCAGCCAGGCATGCGAAATGGCTGACATTCCGGTTAACTGGATCGCCGAGAAGGTGTGCTTCTCGGTTCCACTCAAACGTTAGGTGTCGATAAGCATCATGTACGTTGTTACAGCAATGAAGTCTGAACTCAATAATGCAGTTCAGGTTGCTCAAGAGCGCGTCAAAATCCAGTTTGCCGATGCATTCCGAGCAATCTACCAGAGAAACAGAGTTCCCGATTCCTTTGGAGTCGATACGCCACAGATCGACCGACTAGTCATAACTGGGCGTAGTGACTTAGCAGGCGTTTACTATAAAGACGGTTTTTACATCATTCTTACCGATCGCCCTGTGGAGGGAAATTCATGTAAATTGTTCGCGGGAAATCTGCGAGCAATCTATCGGGGAGAGTGTGCGACGACGCGAAAGAGAGTCACAAGCCATCTTTTTCATTCCCATTACAAGGCGGATTACTCGGAGCGAGCAACGCGATACCAAAGCAAGCCAGAAAATCGGGGCAAGACTTTCTACGAAGCGTTCTGGCCACACTGCTTGAAGTTAGAGGCAGGTGGCCCAAGTGGGGTGGACATCGACCAGGATCCCAATCGCAACTACAGCTGGCTAGTCGTCGTCCATCAAATGGAGGGGAGTTCTCAGGAAGTGCGAAAACTGGCTGAGCTAGCATTTGACGAAGTCTTTGGTCACCCTGCGGGAAGCCGAGATGCCTAACGCATGCACCCAACGTCGAAAGAGGTCTCAAGGAATCTCGCAATGCCATTCCTGAATCACGCTGTAGTAGCCCTCTGGCTCCTTCATTCGCTCGAACCCACGTAGCTGCAGGGCCTGCGGCGCGATGCCGATAAGGACAGGCTCGTGCAGCGGCGGTAAAAGCATTGTGGCAATGCCGCCTGGCGTAATTAACTCCGCGACCTTGTACACACCATTGCGGCTGGTGGCGCTGCCCAACCTCAGGTCACCGACAAACGCCGGCCCGTTGATCGTGTCCCGCCATGACATCTTCCTGCCGCCCCGGCGCATCAGATAGACCTTGAAGATCACGCTTGTGGACCTCTCGAATACTGTATAAACTTACAGTTATTCTAAACGGACGGAGGTCCAGAAATGAAGAGCGAACTCCAACAGATGAAAGACGTTGCCAGTGGCATCGTTAAGGGCATTCTGGCCTCAACGCCGAAGGCCGATGTCGCCTTCAAACGGACGATCTCCCTGCAAGAAGGCGAGACCAAGGAGGTATTGGTCCTCGGACATGTTCACCCCGCGTACAACGATGGCTACTGCATCGCCGTTCTGAACCCCGGAGCTGCCCTGCAGGAGCAGTTGCAGCCAGCCGTCGCCTACAGCCCTAAGCTCCTCAAGGAACTGGTGGCCGGGCATTGCGAGGCGATGGTGCAGGTGTCGCTGGTCGGCGGGAAGGCACAGCAGGTGGGGTCTTATCGTGCCCAGCAGCAGCGTCTTTTTGTGGCCTGACAGCTGGCGACAAGCGTGCCCGATACTGGCGGAAAACTGACCGTCCGGCAGGGTAGGTTTGTCGAGCACTATGCCCTGTGCGGCAACGCTGCGGAAGCCGCACGGCTGGCAGGGTACAGCAGCAAGACGGCACGGGTGACTGGCCCGGAAAACCTGTCGAAACCTGCCGTAAAAGACGCTTTAGCGGCCCGTCAGCAGGTTTTTCAGGCTGAGCTGCGGATGGCCAAGCAGGACGTCGTAAACGGCCTCCTGAGCGCGATTCAGATGGGCCGGGATCAGCAGAATCCGGCGGTGATGATTGCCGGTTTGGTCCAGATCGCCAAGCTGTGCGGCTTCTACGAGCCGGAGAAGGTCAATTTGACCCTATGCGCCGATGGCAAGCGATTGAGCGCCAAGTTTTCAGCCATGTCGGACGACGAGTTGTTGGCGATTATTGCCAACCCACCTGCCCAGGAAATGTTCGTAAGGGGCGACTGACCCCATGGGCGGTATATTGCCTCAAGTTATGCCCCGTTTTTTTAAGCGATCAGCCATTCGTTTTTCGGATTCGACCTTCGCTCTTTCCCAAGTGGTCATTTTCAGGAACGCTGTCCTGTCCGCATCTTCTTGGGTGAAGTTTCCGGCGAATTTCTTGAGCTGCAATTCGGCAATCTGAATCGCATCCTGCAGGCGTGCCTTCAGGCGAACTTTTCCGCCGCCGGCAAGTGCGGCTCCCATTCTTGCGGCAAATCCGACGTCCCTAAAAGCTGTTTCGATCATTCCACCGGCCTGAATTTGCCGAAGGTCTATCAGGTGGCGTTGAAGCTCCGCTTCGGGCAGACTGGATGTTTCCTTTTTGATCATCAGGTCGATCCACAAATCCAGTGGCATGGATCCGCGCTCGATCGCCAGACGGGTGGGTTGATCCACCAAGGACAACAACTCCTCTTCATCGCTTAGTTGTTCCGGGCCTTTGGGCTTTTCGAAGCGAGGGGGGCAGGGGTAGTGATGCTCAAGTCCCTTAACAGTTTCATTGAGACCAGACGCAGAAGCACGTAGTCGATCCATGCCGGGGGGCAATGAAGAATAATCCGTCCTTCTCGGCTTGGGCGAATCGGAGTCCAGTGCAAGCCGGGTGATGAAGCCCGCAATGGCACCGACGAGGGGTGTCGCGACTATAGAGACCGTCGCGGCCACGGCACCTGCCATAGCGCCCTTTGCGACACGGTCGCCGCCCGAAGCAAGTGCCTGATCGACCGTTTTCTTTCCTGACAAAACTCTTGATCCCTCGGTGATGGCGATAATAGACAGCGGCATCGCACCGATGAGAGCATCGCTCACTGCATCGCTGGAGGCATCCGAGACGTGGTCACTGACGGAACTGGTCAGGGCGTCGTTATGTATGCCGGAGTCCATGATCGACGGGTGGTCGGCTAACTTTGATGCCACTTCATGCGTAGCGAGGATTGGTGTGTCCGGGTAGCGATCCAGCGCCTCGTGCACGTAGCTCACCGACTCGGTGGCTTTTAGCTGGATGGCATTGGCCACGGCGCCATTCTCGTCGATGATCTGAATGTCCCAGCCGGGTTGCGTAGCGGAAGCAGCGATCTGTGCGCGCTGCCCAGCTTCCAGGTGGAGGTCGCCCACCCATTCACCCGCGTTAAGGCGTTGTTCAACCTCCACTTCGAATAGCTTTCCCTTCCAGCCGCTGATGGCGCCGGCCAGTCCCTCTGTGGAGCGACCGGCAAGGGATTCGATTGGCACGTTCGGGTAAGCGAGTTCCCATGCAGAAGCCATCTCCGGGGTGACTTCCGACACATCGAAGGTGTCCTGCGACATGATTGCATCGAAGGCAAGCGCGATTGCGGCGGCGTCGAGAATCGACGTGCGGCGTGCTGCGATGTATCCGGTCGCCAGCGCACGCAGGTCATCGATCCGGGCACGCCCACCGTGTTCGGCATATTGCCCGGACAGGGCAATCAGTTCCTGACAGTCAGCCATATCCATACCCCCAGTGTCATGAACACGACGACGCCTACCGCAATCACAATCCGCCGCGTAAAGATGTGCAGGCGATGCTCGCGAGCCATAACCTCCTTGAGCATTTCCATGGATTTGCCATTGAGTTTGTCGGTAAAGGTTAGGGTGGCGGCGAGCTTCGACTGAAAATCCTCCTGGCGCCTGATCATCGTCTGGATTGCTTCTTGTGCTCTGGCATCGAAGGCAGCGTTCACCTGTTTGGCATTCTCGAGCAGCTTGGCGATGGCGTCTTCGGCCAGCTTGCGCGCTTCGATGGCCTCGTTCCGGGCGCGCGCACTACCTTCCACATAGGTCGCCAGTTCTGCCTTGGTCTTCGCCGCCAGCTCAGTTCCCACACCTCGGGATCCGTCCATATGCTTCACCAGCTCAGAGTCGGCTTTCTGGATCTCGGCCAATACCCCGCCGATCTGTGTATCGACGCTTTTCTGGATCGCCGCCTTCAGCGTCTGGATTTCCTTGTGCATGCCGAGCAACACTGTGCCGTGGACGTCGGTAAATTCGTCCAGGAGGTGTTCGAGGCGCCCTTTCTGGGCAGTTGCTTGTGCTGTCATGCAAGATGCCTTTCCACAGATTCAGTTCGAGTTTTCACGGGGTGTCGAATCCCGGGAAATGCGCCTTCAATCTCTCCACCGTCGACCGCCATTTCGGCGTCGTCGGCTTGCAGACGGTGTTCTGGTTGCCGAACATGCCGATCTCCTGAATGGCCTGGCTGGCGGGGATGGTTTGCAGCCAGTGGACGGGAACGAAGTATTCCGATTTCTCTTCGTCGTCGGCGTATTGCTGGTGGTAGTGGCCGTGGCGTTCGACCGTGCTGAATGGCACTTCGCCTTCCGGGGTGGTCACCATAAAGTCGCGGTAGCGCTGGGCGCGGCCGGTGACGCGGCCGACGCCGACGAAGCCGGCGCCGGGTATCTTGGCCCAGACGCGGTCGCCGGGGTTGAGTAGCTGTAGTGTCCTGCTGTACCAAATGTCGCCGCCGCCACAGATGAAGCCGTACTTCACGGCGTCATCCCATGAGCGTTCGCCGGAGTAGGTGCCGAAGGAGTGGTAGAACTCGCCGTTCCACGGCTCCTTCGGGCCGTCCTGCTTGGTGGCCGCGCTGACCTGAGTCTTGACGGGGTCGAGCAGCCACGTGCGGCTGATCAGCTGTTCGCTGCCGTTGGCGAAGACCTGGAAGCAGAGCACGTTGATCGGGATGTCGCGCTCGCTCAGGTAGGCGACGATGCGCTCGGTGCTGGCGTCGAGCGCGGCCGAAACGATGATGATCTGGTGGCTCTCGTTCAGCGAATCCTCGTCGAGCGCGAGGCCGAAGCGTTGCTGAAAGTCCTCGCCGAGGTTCCGGCCGGGGGCGAAGCGACCGTAGATGGCAGCGATGTCCTCGGGACGCAATTTTTCCACCCAGCTGGCGTAATCCAGCGACTGGGCGACGACATCGCGCGGCGTCTTGTCGCGCTTAAGTTCGATCAGCACCAGCGCGCCGTCGGGGGCGATGGCCAGCAGGTCGATGCGTCCGCCGAAGCCGGTGTCTTCCTGCCGGCCGATCAGCATCCACTCGTCGGAGAGCAGCCGCGGAGCGGCGACGATCATGTCTTCCAGTTGCCTTTCGCTGGCCAGCTGCGCTTCGGGCAGGGGCTGCGGGGTGGCGGCAACTTTCCAGAGGTCGGTACGGATGGGCATGGCGGCTCCGGGTTCAGGTGGCCTTGAGGGCGGTTTCGATCAGGGTGTCGGCCAGTTGCGCTTGGCGGGTGCGGGATTCGGTGATACCAGCCTTGAGGCGGTCGACGAGGGCCAGCAGTTCGTCGACTTTGGCGACGATGCGGTGTTGTTCGGCTTCGGGTGGCAAAGCGAGCGGGATTGAGTTCATCTTTGCCTGATTCATTTTGGGCTGCGCTGTGCCGGTCACGTAGGGCTTTAAATCAATCGCATTGATGAATAGCGTCAGAAACCGAAGATAGCTTTCCGAAAGGCCGTCAATCACGTGGGCGTGGTTATTGACCCAGTACTTGCCCCTAGCGATAAAGGCAATTGGCGTCGAGCGATTTACCAGATTCGCTCCATCCTCGCCAATCAGCAGCAATGGCTTGTCGAATAGGTAACCGTCTATCTTGTCGATGACTCCAGATGCGCCGTAGTAGTCATAGAGTCGCTCCCGCTGGTTGCGCTCGTCTTGTGAGACCGGGACTCTCTCGCCATCGCGACAGATTGTGGCATTACCGAACGGAATCCATTCCCAGCCGGCTGGCAACACAAACGGCCGTTTATCCTCACCAACAGGCGGCAGCGGATCCAATTTCTTGGTTTTGCCCTCCACCCGCCGCGCCCGGTCCTGAGCGATCAGCTTCAGAAAATTGCTCGCCGGCTCGTCGTTCGGGTCTTGCGGCACCAGTTTGCCCATGACGGCGAGCTGGAGGATGGTTTGCTTGAGGGCGTCGAGGCTGGATTCGGTGGTGAACAGGGTGTCGAAGTGATCGGCGAGGCGCTGCCAGTTGGCGGCGAGGTCGGTGGCGTCGGCGCTTTGGGTGAGGGTGCCGAGCAGGGTTGCGACCAGCCGTTCATGAGCCGTTGCGGCGTCGGAGTGCTCCGCCTCCAGCCGGTCGCAGAGGGCCATCAGTTCATCGACTTTGGCGACGATGCGGTGTTGTTCAGCGACGGATGGAATTGCAACTGGAAGTGAATATGCCTCGTTCCTGCTTAGGCCTGGCTTTATCCCTTTCCCAAGGTTGTCTAACCCCAACGTATGAAAAAGCGCAAAGGCGAAATCTAGGTCGATGCCGCTCGGAGGAATGCAGTAATAGGCGACATCGGTAACCCAGCATCCAGTTTCTCGACAGAGGTTTAACGCACCAGCAGAGCCCTTTCTCCCAACCACAATACATGGTGCTTTCACCCTGCATTCGTTGTGCGTACCAACAACACCATTTGAACCGTAAACCGGGTATTCACCGGTTCCTGTCCTCTTCGGAGCAGGCAGGTTGTCACCATATTCGAGTGAAAAAAAATCGCTGAAAAGCCCGCGTTTCCAACTCTCCTTATCGGAAATGCTGTCTTGCGGCACCAGCTTGCCGCGCACCGCCAGTTCGAGAATCAAGCCGCGCAGCTTCTGGGTACCATCCTGGGCCGTCGCCAGCAACGGCAAGTGTTCGCTCAGGGCGACGCTCACGCCTTGCCCTCCAGCGCGGCGGCGAGCACGGCCTTGAGCTGGTCGCGGGTCTGACTGATTTGCTGCTGCAGGGCGGCGTAGCCGGCGAGTAGTTCGTCCGGGTCGTGGCTGACTTGGTCCGGGCTGTGCGGGTTCTTGATGTCGAGGTTGTAGTTGCGCGCCTTGATCTCGTCGGCGCTGACTTTCCATGCGTATTCGTTTTCGACCCGGTTGCTGCGGTCGACGCCGCCCCACCAGGCTTTTTCGGCGTCGAACTCCTCGATGCGCATGGGCTTGGTCTTGTTGTAGCTCTTCACGCCCGGCGGGTAGGGATGTTCGTAGAACCAGACGTCCTGCGTCGGCGAACCCTTGGTGAAGAAGAGCAGGTTGGTCTTGATGCCGGTGTAGGGGTTGAAGACGCCGTTGGGTAGGCGGACGATGGTGTGCAGGTTGCAGGTTTCGAGCAGTTGCTCCTTGATGCGTGTCTTGATGCCTTCGCCGAACAGCGTGCCGTCGGGCAGCACCAGCGCGGCGCGGCCGCCGTCCTTGAGCAGGTGCATGATCAGCACGAGAAAGAGGTCGGCGGTTTCGCGGGTGCGGAAGGTGGCGGGGAAGTTGGTCTCGATGCCGTCTTCTTCCATGCCGCCGAAGGGCGGGTTGGTGACGATGACGTCGACGCGATCCTTGGGGCCGTAGTCGCGCAGCGGGCGGGCGAGGGTGTTGTCGTGGCGGACATTAGTCGGCACGTCCAGCCCGTGCAGAATCATGTTGGTGGTGCACAGCAGGTGGGGCAGGGGCTTCTTCTCGACGCCGTTGATGCACTGCTGGAGCAGTTGCTCGTCCTCGACCGTCCTGACGTGCTGCCGGCGCACGTGTTCGATTGCACAGGTGAGGAAGCCGCCGGTGCCACAGGCGGGGTCGAGAATCTTTTCGCCGAGGGCGGGGGCGACCATGTCGACCATGAACCGGGTGACCGGGCGCGGCGTGTAGTACTCGCCGGCGTTGCCGGCATTCTGCAGGTCACGCAGGATTTGCTCGTAGAGATCGCCGAACAGGTGACGGTCCTGTGCCTTGTTGAAATCGACGCCGGCAACGATCTTGTTGATGACTTGGCGCATCAGGTGGCCGGACTTCATGTAGTTGTAGGCGTCCTCGAAGACGCTGCGGATGACGAAGCCGCGGCGGTCGTCGTGTGCCGGCTGGAGGTTCTTGAGGGCGGGGAAGAGCTGGATATTGACGAAGTCGAGCAGCTCGTCGCCGGTCATGCCTTCCGCGTCGGCCGCCCAGTTGCGCCAGCGCAGCGGCTCGGGGATCGGCGAGCGATAGTTGTCGTCGAGCAGCTCGTACTCGGTTTCCTTGTCGTCGTAGATCTTGAGAAAGAACATCCAGACCAGCTGGCCGATGCGCTGCGCGTCGCCATCGACGCCGACATCCTTGCGCATGATGTCTTGGATGGATTTGATGGTGGTGGAGATGGACATATAAATTTCTGATTATTAAGTGCAAAAACGATCTGTTCTGACTAGCGTTCCCCAGGAAAATACTCTGTCTCATCAGTCTCTGGGTTGTAAAAGGCGTACGGTTCTCTTGCCTTTTCTTCGGCACTTAAAACGTTAGTCACGCTTCTAAAGGAGAATGCCGCCATTTTGCTGTACCCATACGCTCTTGGTCCTATCTCAGCAAGAACGCTTTTGACGCTTTCAAAGGCAGTTTCGTAGCCATCAACCGCCAATTTCTGCTTGAGTACTTCTAACTCAGCTTCCAGTTTTTCTCTTTCCGCTGCATCGCTTACGTCGGCGATAAATTTCTTTGCAAAGTGGTAGTTCGGTTCATCCCATCGTGCCCGCGTGTCTCGGAACGCTCTCCAAGTGCCAAGCTCTATAAAAAGTAAATCAGAGTGTCCTGCCGGCTCGTTAACTCCCAGCCTTCGGTCGAGTACCACCCAGCCTTTTTCACTTGATACGCCAAACCAAAAGAATTCTAGATTTGTCAATTCGTCCTGACTGATCTTGGTTACGATTTTTCCCAATGGCTGTTCAGCCATGTACGTTGTGGCTCGCGATACAAACCAATGGTCTGAGTTTGGCCAAATGCCTGGAGGAAAACTATTCTTGGATTGTTTATTGCATGACTCAAAAGCTTCTTTAAAACTTGAAAAACGATCGTCATTATTGATTGGCATAGTTTCTACCCTGTTTTTTTCGATACATCCGATGAGTAAAGGCTATGTTCCAGATGGCAGATTGCTTTCTGATACTCAGCCTTCCCGCCGAACGCCTTGATAAGCTCCGGCGCGGTCCCCAGCCGGGAAAACGGGTCGATGGTCAGAATCTTGATGTCCTCGATGCTCTCAATGCCGGTATCGGCGTACTTGTCGAGCAGGGCGTCGAGGACGGCGCGGGCCTGGTCGCCATACCTGGTGAAGACGTCGCGCTTGCGGACCTCTTCGACCCGTTCCTTGCGCGACAGCGGAGGGCGGTCGAAGGCGACATGGCAGATCAGGTCGAAGGGGTCGAAGGTTTTGCCCAGTTTCTTCCCAACCTCTTCCGACAATGCGTCGAGCAGGACTCCCTGTGATTCGAGTTCCTCGATGACTGCCTTCTTGCGCTCGGCGCTGGTCCAGCGGCGCAGGAAGTCGTCGACCGAGGCGTACTCGTTGCGGACGGCCTTGCGCGTGTAGTCCTTCAGCGATTCGGTGATCAGCTTGCCGTTGGGGCCGTAGTACTGGACGCGCTCGGCGACGACATAGACGGTGACTTCGCCGCCGACAACGTACTTGATGCGCTTTTCACCCGGTTCGTCGGGGGGCAGGGGAGGTTCGGGTTCTGTGTCGGGCGGCAGTGGCTCACCGTCCGGTGGCTCTTCGTCCGGCGGGACAGGCGTCTCTTCTCCGACCGGCTCGTAAATCTGTACCGGGTCGCCATCGAAGGCGGGATCGGCAAACAACTCCGTGGCCTTCTTGAAGTCCATGATGGTGAACCAGAACTTGTTGTAGTCCTCGTTGATACGGGTGCCACGCCCGATGATCTGCTTGAATTCGGTCATCGACTGGATGCGCTGGTCGAGCACGATGAGCTTGCAGGTCTGGGCATCGACGCCGGTGGTCATCAGCTTGCTGGTGGTGGCGATGACCGGGTAGCGGCTTTCGGGGTCGATGAAGTTGTCGAGTTCGGCCTTGCCTTCCTGCTCGTCGCCGGTGATGCGCATGACGTACTTGCGGTTTTCGGCGATGCGCTCCGGGTTGAGGTTGGTCAGGGCTTGCCGCATGCGCTCGGCGTGGTCGATGTCCTCGCAGAAGACGATGGTCTTGGCGTAGGGGTCGGTGGCCTTGAGGAATTCGGTGATCTTGCGGGCCACCAGTTCAGTGCGCTTCTCCAGCACGAGCGTGCGGTCGAAGTCCTTCTGGTTGTAGATGCGGTCCTCGATCAGGTTGCCATGCTTGTCGGTCTGCCCTTGGCTCGGCCGCCAGCCCTGCAGATCCTTGTCGATGTCGATGCGCACGACCTTGTAGGGGGCGAGGAAGCCGTCGTCGATGCCCTGGCGCAGCGAGTAGGTGTAGACCGGCTCGCCGAAATAGTGGATGTTGGAAACCTCCTTGGTTTCCTTGGGCGTGGCGGTCAGGCCGATGTGGGTGGCGCCGGCGAAGTAGTCGAGGATTTCACGCCAGGCGGAGTCTTCGGCGGCGCTGCCGCGATGGCATTCGTCGATGACGATCAGGTCGAAGAAATCGGGCGAGAACTGCCTGTAGATGTTCTTTTCTTCTTCGCTGCCGGTGACCGCCTGGTAGAGCGAGAGATAGATTTCGAAGGCTTTGTTGGCCTGGCGCTTCTCGATCTTGGTCATGGCCTGACCGAACGGCTTGAAGTCGTTGGTCCGGGTCTGGTCCACGAGGATGTTGCGGTCGGCGAGGAAGAGGATGCGCTTCTTGGCCTTCGACTTCCACAGGCGCCAGATGATCTGGAAGGCGGTGTAGGTCTTGCCGGTGCCGGTGGCCATGACCAGCAGGATGCGCGGCTGGCCGCGGGCGATGGCCTCGATGGCGCGGTTGATGGCGTTGATCTGGTAGTAGCGCGGGGTCTTGCCGCTGCCGTCGTCGTAATAGGGTGTTTCGACCGTGACGCGCTTTTCGGGGCCGGCAATTCCCTTCCAGGCACAGTAGCGTTGCCAGAGTTCGGCTGGCGTGGGGAAGTGGTCCAGCGCGATTTGCTGCTCGATAGGGGTGTGCTGACCGGTCCGGTCGTGAATCAGGAAGGCGTCGCCGTTGCTGCTGATGGCAAACGGCACGTCGAGTGTTTCAGCGTAGTTCAGCCCTTGCTGCATGCCGTCGCCGACGGTGTGGTTGTTGTCCTTAGCCTCGATGACGGCGATGGGTAGGTTGGGGGCGTAGTAGAGAACGTAGTCGGCCCGCTTCTGCTTGCCCCGCGTGTGCAGCTTGCCGCGAACGATGACGCGACCCTTGGTGAAGCTGACCTCTTCTCGTGCCTGAGTGGCGAAATCCCAGCCGGCCCGCTGCAGGGCAGGGGTGATGTACTGGGTGCAGATGTCGCGCTCGGAGAGTTTTTTCTTGTCGTGCACTGGGGGGCGACTGAAGTAGGTTGACTACACAAGCGACCATATTACTCCGGCATGGTATCGGGTGATAGCCTGGGCATGACTTGTGTCTGCGGCAGTCATTGTTTTCGGGGCGAGGAAGCTGGCGAAGCAATCGTCACAACGTCACATCATCACGGCGGTGGTGACGATGTGACGTTGTGACGGTCAATTCCCTACAACTGGTTTTCGGGCGAACAAGTAATGCAAATTGTGCTGCCTGTGCGGCCGTGCCCCTGTTTGTCGATGAGGATGCCGATGCGGCGCAACCCCGGCCCGATTCGCTTCAGCTGTCCGGCGAGGCCGCGTGGCGACTTGGGCCAGTTCGAGCGGTCGATGCCGGGAAGGTAAGCCAGCTCGCCGAGCAGCGATTGATAGGTCCCCTTCCAGGTCGATTGCCCGGCCATGAAAACCTGCAGGGCATTGGCCACGCCAAAGGTTTCGAGGCTGCGGTCAATGCCTTCGGCAATGGCGCCGGCGTACAGCTCAGAAAAGTGCCCGGCGGGCTTGCCCAGCGCCAGGCCGACGGCCTCACCAAGCAGTTGGTAGTCGGCCATGCGGTGCTTGTCATTGAGCTTTACATCCGGCAGTTTTGCGAGTGCCGCGGAAAACAAATCAAGCAGGCCGGCGAAGACGGATGGGTGGTCCTTCTGCCATTCAGCTTCGAGGGTCTGTTCATCCTTTCGGTCAACTGGCGGAATGGTCGGTGCCTCAATGCTGATTACACGCTCGACCAGGTCGGGTTGCGTAGCGACCGGGTTGATGCCGTTGATCATGACCGGGCGCTTGGTTTCGAGCACGTGCTCTTCACCGTTGGTGTAGAACTCGCGTGTCGCGAATCCACCGCCGGTGGCCAAAGTACAGAGGGCATCCTGCTGCTCGGGCGAGAGGTATGAGAGGTTCTCGAAGCTGACGACATGGCTGTTGGCGGCGCTGACATAGATGTCTTCAACGGCCTTGGGGCGACCGCGCAGCGACACCTTGTTGGGATCGACCAAGTCCCGTAGACGGCGTTGGGTGGAGCTTTTGGCGCTGCCCTGTTCACCGGTCAATTCAAGGATCGGGTAGGGGGTGTCCGGGCGCAGGCAGTCGAGCAGCCAGGCGAGCGCCGGCAACCGGCGAACGTCCGGGATATTGGTATGTTCCCAGAGTTTTGCGATGTCGCCCGCTGCCGCCGGTGTGGGGAGGTGGCGCATGTTCTTGGTGCGCGTGAAGTACACCGGGGAGCGAGCGACAATCTGCCAACCGTCGCGGTCGACCCGGATGACGCGCCAGCCATCGTCACAGAGATCGACATAATAGACATCGCCCACTTTTGCAGCGCGCACGTGTACCTTCATTTCGCTGCCGTCGTGTTTGGCAATGGCGGCAAGTGTTGAGATGGCCGTGCTCATCGCCAGCTCGGGGATGCCGGTACGGTGTGCCCGGTAGAAAGCGGCACGCAGCCATTCCTTGAAACCATGGCTGTCGATGTACCAGACTTCGCGATGGTCGCCGGTTTCGATGACCGCGATGCCACGCCCGTCGGCGTCATGGCCGAGGGTGCTGCCGTTACGCGCAATGCTCAGGATCATGTCTTGCGTGCTGTCCTGATGGTTGTCGCGCTCCGGTGCGGTCAGCTTGTCGATGCGGGTCTTGCAGCCCTTGGCCTGCGCCGTCAGGCGGACGTAGGCGGCTTCCTCCTTCTGCCGGATAACCTTGAGGGCGGCGATTACCGCTTCTTCGTACATCGCGCCCGGGTCCGACGCCATCTTGGCGAGCGCGGCTTCGACGATTGCAACCGGGTCGGCAGTTTGTTGGGCGGCCAGAAGGACGGCTTCAGCGGAGATGCCGGGAGGTGCGGGGTTGTTGCTCAGTTGTTGCATGACGATTCCTCGTTCTTGTTTTGCAGCAGGCGGATCAGGAAATGGGTCAGGTCAGCAACGGTCCGCGTCTGACAATGGCCGTGGTGGCACTTGAAGCCGCCACGCCCGTCGTTCTGATCGCTTGGTTCGAAATAGACGGTGCCGGTCTGGTCCTCGTCGGTGTGTTCATGGACCCAAGGGCAGACTATGCGGTGGCCGCCCTGCGGTCCCGACAGGGGTTCCAGATACAGGCCGGCTGCATCGAGGATGCTGGTGATGCCGTCGTGCCCTTCCGGGGTGCCAAGGTCAGGTATTTGGCGCTTGTGCGCCGGTGCCTTCCGTCGCGGGACACGGGTGACTTGCAGATTCACCCCGTAGGCATCGGCAATCTCGTCGATGCTGTAGCGTTGCTCCGGCGACCAGGCTGCGACGCGCTGAACGAACGGATGGCCGAGGCATTCGACGTACTTGCTCTTGCCATTGACGCCGACCGGCAGCCGGCCGTAGCGGGTGACTCCGCTCATCCCCGGGTCCGCGCCGTCGGCGGTCAGGCCGCTGGCGATCATGCCCTTGACCAGGGTTTCGGCACGGATACGATCGCGCTCCGGCGCCTTCAGGAAATACCACGCCTGGAAATTCCCGGGGCTGGTCTCGACGAGACAGGTAGGTGGCAATACCAGCTTGTCGAACGCTACCTTGGTCCCGACGTCGTCGATCATGACGATGTACATGCCTGCGAAACAGTCCTTGCGCCGCCGGTAGCGGCCATCGCTGGCATGCTTGAAGGCGCTGACGGCAATGTAGTTGTTATTGCTGTTGCGGATGAAGTGGGGCAAGGGAATGGCGCTGCGACCGCCCCACATGGCGTGACCGACGGCACCGGGGTCGCCGGGGAAGCCGGTAACCCAAGGCGCTTCATCAGGCCCGGCCTTGTAGAAGGCATGGGCGATGAAGTCGAGGTTTTTCACCGCAAAGATCGCCGATTGGATGGCCGCGATCATTCGATTTCTCCGTGCGCGGCATCCAGATAGCTTATGGCCTTGTGGTGACCCATACCCAAGTAGTTACGTGCGAAGGTCAGCATGTTGCTGCCTTCCTCGCGGCATTCGGGAGCCATGCATTTGTAGCCGCCAGTCTTCAGATTGACGCAGAAGGATTTCTCCGGTTCTTTGCAGAACGGGCAGTAGCCCCATGCGTAGCCTTCGCTGATGTCTTGCAGGCCGAAGATTTCGTGTCCATAGAAATAGCCGGGGGAGAGCAGCTTCCAGGACTTCTGCCGAGTTGCCTGGTGCTTGGCAATTCCGTCGAAATCTACAAATGCGATGGCCTCCTCAAACTTTTGTTGCTGGCCCGGATTAGGTTTGCCGGGGCTGCCGGGTTTCTTGTTGGCGCGCTGGGTCATACAGCACCTCCGCTGAGGAGAGTCTGGATATCGCTGATGCGCCATGCGAGACGCCCGTTAATACGAATCGGGCGAATCGGGCCGCACTCCAGGCAGGCCCACTTGCGGAGGGTTTGCGGGGCGCGGTTGATTGCTAAAGCTGCGTCGCGGGTTGGCAACGTATCGCGCCCACGGGCGAGCGCAGCGAGTTCTGAAAGATCTTTTGAGGCCATCGATTTCTCCTTGAGAGATTGCGCGCCTCAGCGGGATTGCTGTTTGCGGCGCGTCGAATGGCGTTCAGAATCGCATTTCCAGTGAGGCTTGTTTTCGCTCTGGGAAATGGACTAATTCACGGGAAGTTCCCGGGAGTTTCCCGGGAAAAAATACCTCAAGACTAGGGAATCAACTTTTCTTTGCGAAGAATTCCGAGCTGATTTTGGTAGGTCTTTAGTTTAGGGGTTGGGTCGTCTTCGGTGCAGTGTATTTCGACGACGCGCTTTGCTTGCCGAGCATCGGCATTGGGTCCGTGCAGCATCTCGATTTTATCCCAGTGCTCGAGAATCAGCCTTCGACAACCGCGTTCTCCGCGCAAGTTGTGAGCCTTGCGCGCTTCACGTGCTTCCTCGCTCGGCGATTTTGAAGTGGGAAGATTTGACGCCATGACCGATGATGAATCAGGCGAAGGGGTAAGATGGCTTGACAAGGCAGCCGCCAAGTCTGGGTCTCGCTCTCTCACCCATTTAATGAAGCTCTGCTTTTTTAGAAGCGTTTTTCGGCAGTCTAGCCGGCCGTTTCCTCGGTCAACCTTGACCGCTATGTCAATGAGTCCACCGAGAGCAGCACTCTCTATGATCTCGCAGCACGTGCCGACATCCTCGACGCAGCCGCGGTCATAAAACTCCTGAATCCAAGGAGGCAAAGAAACCCATTCGAGCGGTGGGACTTTAGCTTTCGGCCTCCCAGTGAAATATGCCCATGTTCCAGACGAGGCGTCTTGGTCGTCGAACTTGCTTTGCTCAAGCCAAAATCTGCCAGGCTCTATCCCGAAGAGCAGGAAGCCTCCATCTTCAATAGTTAGCGTTTCATAGTCGCGCCAGTGCGAAAGCTCGTCAGCTGTAATTGCCATGATTTTTGGTTAGAGAAATTCCCGCGAAATTAGGCTGCTTCGCGTCGCAGCGGATAGTCCTGAATAAGCACCGATGCGGGTAGATCAAGCCCGCTTGCGAGACGACGGATCATGTCCAGCGTAAGCGGCCGCACACGGTTCAGAATGTCGGAAACACGCCCACGCGGCCCGATGTACGGTTCCAGATCTTTACGAGCCAGCCCCCGGGTTTCCATAACGTAATTCAGGAAGTCGATGGGGTCAGGCGCATCAATCGGGTAGTGCTGCTTTTCGTATACCTCCACCAGCATGGAGAGCAGTTCGAGCTGGTCTGCAGCTTCGCTGGCATCGGGGGCATCCCAGAGCGAGTCGATCTGGGCCAGCGCAGCTTGATATTCAGCTTCGGTGTGGATCGGTCGGATAGTCATGGTGGTGCTCCTAAATGGTTGCTGCATCAATACGGTCATACTCGGCATGGCTGCCGACGAATCGAACGAACATCAATCCCTGCGTGTAGCGAACAGCGACCACCAATCTGAAGTCGTTGCCCTTGATGTTGAACACAACCCGGTTGTTCGGCAGAAAGCTGGCATTCCGGTGCACAGCTTTGATGTCGGCCGGCGTCTTCCATTCAGCATGGCTGACTTCTGTATACCAGCCACGTAGCGGAATCTCTGCCTGTGGGTGGCGTGTCCAAAAATCACGCAAGGTTTTGAGGGCGATGATTCTCATGGCTCAATGTAGCATGCTACCAAATTGGTATCAACCATATTTCACAGCCGTTGATTTCTGCTTGATCGTTGGTGGGGTGATAGACGCTTCCTCCAGAATCCATGCTTCAATCTTGGTGTGCCACATGCGCAAAAGATCAAGGGGGCGCTTCTTGTAGTGTTTTTCGCGGGTGGCGCTTGGCTTGTGGCCCTGTATTTGAGCGACGACTCCCTCCGGTGCTTCGACCCATTCGGAAAGGGTGGCGAAGGAGCGGCGCAGGCCGTGAATGGTCAGGTCTGGAATGGCAGCTGCTTTGACCGCTTTGTCGTGGGCGGCACGAGGTTCTTCAATATGACCGGACTTGGCGGCTTTGCTGAAGAAAACCCATTGTGATGGCTTCCATGCGGACAGGTCATTTTCGACCTTCTTTCCATTGAGGATGCGGTATTTCGGCGGCGGGGTTTCGTTAATGCGCTGCAAACCGCGCAGCAGGCTGGCGACGTAGGGAGTCATTGGAATGGTGCGTTCGCCGTCTACCTTGTCCTTGATTGTCATGCTGCCCCACTTGAAATCCATTTTTTCCCAGCGCAGGCGCGTCAGCTCATTACGACGCGGCCCGGTCAGCAAAACTACCTGAAGGTAGGCGGACTGAACCGGCGACAGCTTAAGAACCTCGGCAAACCAAGCCTTGAGCTGTTCTCGCTGCAGGCAGTCGTCCTTGGCGCCTTTTGGTGGCAGTTCTTCCTTGGCAACACGCGCGGCGCACGCGTCAGTATGGACAAAGGTCCGATATTCCTTCTGGTCTGAGCACCAATTCAGGAATGCCCGAAGCAGGCCAAAGCATAGCCGCGCGTGGGTAGGGCGCTTTTCTGCCTCAACCTGAAGCCACGCCTTCACTGCATCGGCGTCAATGTCAGAAAGGGGGCGCTGAAGCAAGGCAAGGAGAGCGCCCGGCTGGGTGAGTTCGGGCTCGCCTTTGCGCCTACCCCTCGTCCGCTTCTCTCCGCCGACCTTGATGACCTTCTCATGGTCGTCGATGTGGGCAGTGCTCCACTTGGGCCGGCGAATTTCGATGTACCGTTTCCATATCTCGATGGCTGGCTCGGCTTTGTGCTTTGCATCTGCTGCAATGGCTTCAGCCTTGGCGCGACGCTCGAGTTTTTCGGTGCGTGGATCAACGCCCTTGTCGGTCATTGTTTTGAGGCGCGTTGCTTCGGCGCGTGCGGTTTCGGTTACGCCTGCTGGGCCGTCGAGGGGCCATGTCTTCGGGTCGCCAATCGTGACCCTGATGGATTTCCCGTGAAGCCAAGACTCAAAGATGTATGCCTTCGCTCCTGTGGCGGTCACACGAACACCAAGGCCGGGGGTTTTTGCGTCCCAGAGGATGAATTGCTGTTTGCCGGGCGGGCAGGTTGCCTTGGCGACACTGGCGGCGGTCAGATTTTCTTTCTTTGCCATATAATCATTCCTCCCTGATACGAGACGCTCAACGATTCCATGTAGGGGTGGTGTAGGGGAATTTTATCAACAAAGGGGAAAATAAATCGTAGCAGGGCGCGGTTTGTTTCTTTGCGAATTTATCGAAAACCAAGTATTGACCGGGCTTTCAGGGCGATTGGTGCTAATTGATCAACGTTGAGGAAATGTTGAAATTTGTGATTACCTCTGGATTCATAACCCATAGGTCGGCAGTTCGATTCTGCCCATCACCACCAACATCAAAAGCAGCGAAAGGCCAACCCTCACCGGTTGGCCTTTTTTGCATCCATTGCCCGTGCGCTTCGGGGAGCGTATGGCAATCGAACCGTCTTTCGATTATCGTATCCGGTGGCCAGTGGAAGGGGCGAGAAGTGGATATGTTGAGTAAGAACGACCTGTTCAGAAGAATAAACACGCGCTTTCCGATGGTCGTCGAGCGACTCATCACGCTTTGGGGCAGCCCGGAGCTGGTGGAGTACATCAACAACCTGATGACCGGAGCGAAAGGCGGGCCGTCGGCGGAGCTGAGCGAGGATGTCCGGTTCGCGCTCGCCAGCCTCAAGGCGGAGCACGACCGAGAGTTCCCGCGCTATGCCGTTCGGCAGGCCGTTCTGGACGAGGGGGTGCTCGCGCAGAATGCGGAATTCAAGCTGATAAACACCAGGTTTCCGCGCATCGGCCAGCGAATTCTCGCAACCTGGGGGCAGGCCAGCTTTTGCGAGTACGTAAATGAACTGATGAACGACAAGCGGGACGGACGCCGCCAGGGCTTTCCCGAGGAAATCATGCTCGCCCTGTTCCGGTTGATGCAGGAGCATGACAAGCAGTTCCCGCAGTTCGTCCTCAAGATCACCGACATCTGGTCGCTGACCAACAAGATCTAGGTGCCGCGTGCCGCCGCCGAAAAAAGCGGGGGCACCGTGATGCATCTCACATGCGCGCCGCATTTTCGGGTGGGAAAATGGTGCCCATGAAATCCATTCGTTCCGCTTCGTTCTGGATTGCCGCAGTCGTCCTGCCGGGCGGATTCCTGCTGCTGACGCCGATGGCGATTCGGGCGGTTCGCCGGATCTACGCCAGACGGGTGTGAGCGGGACGTCGGAAAATGGAAAGCCACCCGCGCGGGTGGCTTTCGCATTGTCCGCGGGGGCAGCGCGCCCCCGCCAAGCCGGTCAGCCTTTGGTGCCGGCGCCCGGCTTCCGGCCCGGGGCAGGGCGCGGAATGTAGCCCGCGATCCGGCACTGGAAGCCCTCGACGGGTTTGCCGTTGCGGTAGCTGGTGACGCTGCATCTGGAGATGTCGCCCTGGGCCGACAGTTCCGAAAGGGAGGTCCTGACCTCATCGAGCGAAATTCCGGTCGCTGCCGAAATCTCCAGGTCAAGCAGTTGGCCGTGTTTCTTCAGGTACTCAAAGACCTTTGAAGTATGCATTTGAAATCCTTTCTGAACAGGCTGCATGGTTGGAAGTTCGAATGGAGGGCACGGGGCCACCCCGAAGGATGGCCCGGGCTTTGAGACTGGTGGGCCCGCAGGGACTTGAACCCTGGACCAAAGGATTATGAGTCCTCTGCTCTGACCAACTGAGCTACAGGCCCGAACTCTTTAGTTGCCGCTGGTGTCCAGGAAACTGCGCAGCTTGTCGGAGCGGCTTGGGTGACGGAGCTTGCGCAGGGCCTTGGCTTCGATCTGGCGGATGCGCTCGCGGGTGACGTCGAACTGCTTGCCGACTTCTTCCAGCGTGTGGTCGGTATTCATTTCGATGCCGAAACGCATGCGCAACACCTTGGCTTCCCTCGTCGTCAGGGTGTCGAGGATTTCCTTGGTGACGCCGCGCAGGCTCGAGTACATCGCCGCATCGGCAGGGGCCAGCGTCGCCTGATCCTCGATGAAGTCGCCAAGGTGCGAGTCGTCGTCGTCGCCGATCGGGGTTTCCATGGAGATCGGCTCCTTGGAGATCTTCATGATCTTGCGGATCTTCTCCTCGGGCATTTCCATCTTCTTGGCCAGCGTCGCCGGATCGGGCTCGGCGCCGGTTTCCTGCAGGATCTGGCGGCTGATCCGGTTCATCTTGTTGATCGTCTCGATCATGTGCACCGGAATGCGGATGGTGCGTGCCTGGTCGGCGATCGAGCGGGTGATCGCCTGGCGGATCCACCACGTCGCGTAGGTCGAGAACTTGTAGCCGCGGCGGTATTCGAACTTGTCCACCGCCTTCATCAGGCCGATGTTGCCTTCCTGGATCAGGTCGAGGAACTGCAGGCCGCGATTAGTGTATTTCTTGGCGATCGAAATCACCAGGCGCAGGTTGGCCTCGGTCATCTCGCGCTTGGCGCGGCGGGCCTTAGCTTCGCCGGTGGACATCTGCTTGTTGATGTCCTTGAGGTCCTTGAGCGGAATGCCGATGTGGTCCTGGAGGGCGATCAGCTTCTTCTGCTCTTCCTTGATCGCCGGCGCGTTGCGGGTCAGGATGGCGACGTAGGTCTTGGGCGCGGCGCCGATTTCGGCGTCGACCCAGTCGAGATTGACCTCGTTGCCCGGGAACACCTGGATGAAGTGCTGGCGCGGCATCTTGACCTTGTCCACGCAGATCTGCTGGATCTTGCGCTCGGACTTGCGGACCATTTCCACCATGCCGCGCACGCTGTCGCACAGGCGCTCGATCGAGCGCGAGGTGAAGCGGATGTTCATCAGCTCGTCGGAAATCTGCTGGCGGAGCTTGAGGTAGGTCTTGTCCTGCGAGCCCTTGCTGGCGAGCGCCTTGGCCATCTTGGCGTGCAGCGCCTTGATGGTGGCGAAGCGTTCCAGGGCGTCGGTCTTGAGTTGCAGCAGGGAGGCGGATACGGCGCCGGAGCCGCCTTCGCCGTCCTCGTCGTCGGTGTCGTCTTCCTCGACTTCGGCTTCCTCGACCAGTTCGGCCGCCGGTTCCGCCTCGACGGCGTTGGGGTCGATCAGCCCGTCGACCAGTTCGTCGATGCGCATTTCGTCGGCTTCGACCCTGGTGGCCATCTCGATGATGTCGGCGATCGTCGTCGGGCAGGCGGAAATCGCCTGCACCATGTGCTTGAGGCCGTCCTCGATGCGCTTGGCAATCTCGATCTCGCCCTCGCGGGTGAGCAGCTCGACCGAACCCATTTCGCGCATGTACATGCGCACCGGGTCGGTGGTGCGGCCGAATTCGGAGTCGACCGTGGACAGCGCCTGCTCGGCCTGTTCCTCGACTTCCTCGTCGTCGGTGGCGGCGGCGGCCGTGTCCGACATCAGCAGGTCCTCGGCGGCGGGGGCCTCGTCGAAGACCTGGATGCTCATGTCGCTGAAGGTCGAGATGATCGTCTCGATACTCTCGGCATCGACGACGTCGTCCGGCAGGTGGTCGTTGATTTCGGCGTAGGTGAGATAGCCGCGTTCCTTGCCGAGCTTGATGAGGTTCTTCAGGCGCGTCTTGCGGGCTTCGGCATCCAGCGGCGCCGGCGTCTCGGTCAGCGCTCCCTCGAGCAGCGCGCGTTCGGCAGCCTTCTCCTTGGCTTTGCTGGTGCGAGCCTTCGGGGCTTCCTTAGCGGTGTCTTTTGCCTTAGCCATGACCACGGTCCATGTAATTGGAGAAAACCATAGATTATACCACAACTTAGCTGCGATTTCCCCGGTTGGCGAGGAGGTCGATGTAAGCCTGTTTTTCCTCGGGCGTCAGCCCGGCCACCCCGAGTTTCTGAACCAGGGTTTGCAGTTCGGCGAATGCCCGCTTCTGGTCGCCCTCCTGCAGCTTGTCCAGGGTTGCGCGAAACTCCGCCTCCGCCTCGCCTTCGTCAAACGGATGGTCGAGAAGTTCCGATGCCAGGCTCTCGATCAGCGCTTCTTCGGGCAGGCCGCGGATCTGCTCGCGAAGATAGGCATAACCCGGTGCCTCGGGATGGGCGGCGACCAGGCCGTGCAACAGGATCAGCGCCGCCCGTTCGGGGCTGTCGGGCAGTCTGGCGACGGGCAATTCCCGCGCCAGCGCCGGCTTGAGCAGGACGGTGCGCAGCAGGTTGCGGGTCAGCGACGGCGCGCTGCGCCTGGTCCTCGGTGGTGCGGCGGGGGTGTAGGACTTCAGTTCGCACAGGCGCTCGACTTCGGCCTGGGCGAAGCTGCTGGCTTCGGCCAGGCGCTTGACCAGCTGCAGGCGCAGCAGCGGCGTCGGCAACTTGAGCAGCAGCGGCTTGGCTTCGTAGATCAGTTGCGCCTTGCCTTCGGAACTGGTCAGGTCGCAGCGCTGGGCGAGTTCGCGCAGCAGGAAGTCGGAGAGCGGCATGGCCTGGCCGACCAGGCGGTCGAACGCGGCCTTGCCGTGGGCGCGGATGTAGCTGTCGGGGTCATCTTCCGGCGGCAGGAAAATGAAGGCCAGGCGCTTGTTGTCGGCGAGCGCCTCCAGCGAGTTTTCCAGCGCACGCCAGGCGGCCTTGCGCCCGGCGTTGTCGCCGTCGAAGCAGAAGACGATGCGGTCGACCTGGCGCAGCAGCTTGTTTACGTGCGTCGCCGTGGTCGCCGTGCCGAGCGTGGCGACGGCATTGCCGACGCCGTTCTGGGCCAGCGCGATGACGTCCATGTAGCCTTCGGTGACGATGGCGATGTCGGTCTCGCGCAGTGCCTGGCGGGCCTGCGGCAGGCCGAACAGTTCGCGGCCCTTCTCGAAGAGCGGGGTTTCCGGCGAGTTCAGGTACTTCGGTTCGCCCTGGTCGATGATGCGGCCGCCGAAGGCGATGATCTCGCCCTTCGGATTGACGATGGGGATCATCAGGCGGTCGCGGAAGCGGTCGTAGCGGCGGCCGGATTCGTTGTCGATGACGAGGCCGGCAGTCTTCAGTTCGTCGGCGCTGTAATCGGGGAAGACGGCCTGCAGGTTCTGCCAGCCGTCGGGCGCGTAGCCGATGCCGAAGCGGGCGGCGATCTCGCCGGTCAGGCCGCGTTTCTTGCAGTATTCGATGGCGCGCGGCGACTTCTTGAGCTGGTCCTTGTAGTAGGCGGCGGCGCGGGCCATCACCTCGATCAGCGTGCGCGTCTGGCCCGGCTTTTCGTCCCGGAAGCCGCGTCCTTCGCTTTCCGGCACCTGCATGCCGGCGCGGCTGGCCAGTTCCTTGACCGCGTCGACGAAGCCCATGCCCTGGTATTCCATGACGAAGCCGATCGCCGTGCCGTGCGCGCCGCAGCCGAAGCAGTGGTAGAACTGCTTGCTCGGGCTGACCGTGAAGGACGGCGATTTTTCGTTGTGGAAGGGGCAGCAGGCGGCATAGTTGGCGCCGGCCTTCTTGAGCGGCACGTAGCTGTCGACCAGGTCGACGATGTCGACCCGGGCCAGCAGATCCTGGATGAACGAATCCGGGATCACGGAACAGCCCTTGCGCTACCCTGCCGCCCGCGCCCTGCCGTGCCGGCGCACTGCCTGCGGCTTGTCTGCGCGCCTCGCAAAGCCTTCATGGTCCTAGCCGGCCAGCGCCGCCTTGACCAGTTTCGATACCTCGGCCATGTCGGCCTTGCCGGCGAGGCGCGGCTTGAGGACGGCCATCAGCCTGCCCATGTCGGCCGGGCCCTTGGCGCCGGTTTCGGCGACGGCGGCGGCGACGGCGGCAGCGGTTTCCTCGGTGCTCATCTTCTCCGGCAGGTAGGCGGCGAGGACGGCGATTTCGAACTGCTCGGCGGCGGCCAGTTCCTGGCGCCCGGCGGCTGCATACTGCGTGACGCTGTCCTTGCGCTGCTTGGTCAGCTTTTCGATGACGGCAACGACGGCGGTATCGTCGAGTTCGAGGCGCTCATCGACTTCCTTCTGCTTGATCGCCGCCAGCAGCAGGCGGATGGCGGCCAGGCGGGCCGCTTCCTTGGCCTTCATGGCCGATTTCATGTCTTCGGTGATGCGTGCTTTGAGGCTCATTTTGCGGTTCTTCGGGAAAAGGCGCCGGGAAAAAAGACAAAGCCGCCGGCTTTTGAAGGCGGGCGGCTCTTTTTTGCTGCGAAACGTACCGGATCAGTACATCTTCGGCGGCAGGGTCAGGCTACGGAGGCGCTTGTGCTGGCGTTTGACAGCAGCGGCAGCCTTGCGCTTGCGCTCGGCGGTGGGTTTTTCGTAAAACTCACGGGCGCGCAGCTCGGTCAGGAGGCCCGTCTTTTCGACCGTACGCTTGAAGCGGCGGATGGCCACCTCGAACGGCTCGTTTTCCTTGACACGAATGCTCGGCATATAAATCACCCCCTTCCGTCAGGCGCCTGCCAGGTCAAGTAATCGGCAGTGCGCGCAAGATTTGTCTCCGCACGATTGCGGAAAGCCGAGCAGTATATTGCAAAAATCCTTTTTTACTCAAGTGTTAGAATGCGCGCCCATGTTGGTCCTCGGCATCGAATCCTCCTGCGACGAAACCGGTATCGCGCTCTACGACAGCGCAGCCGGCCTGCTGTCGCACGCCCTGCATTCGCAGGTGGCGATGCATGCCGAGTACGGCGGCGTCGTGCCGGAACTGGCGTCGCGCGACCACATCCGGCGCGTCGTGCCCCTGCTGCGGTCGACCCTCGAAAATGCCGGAAAATCGCTGGCCGACGTCGACGCCATCGCCTACACGCGCGGCCCCGGGCTGTCCGGCGCGCTGCTCGTCGGTTGCGCGTTCGCCGAGGCGCTGGCGGTGGCGCTCGCCAAGCCGACCATCCCGGTGCATCACCTCGAAGGGCATCTGCTGTCGCCGCTGCTGTCGGCCGCCCCGCCGGAATTTCCCTTCGTCGCGCTGCTGGTGTCCGGCGGCCATACGCAGTTGATGCGGGTCGCCGGCGTCGGCGACTACGAACTGCTCGGCGAGACGCTCGACGACGCCGCCGGCGAAGCCTTCGACAAAAGTGCCAAGCTGCTCGGCCTGCCCTATCCGGGCGGCGCGCTGCTCTCGCGGCTGGCGGAAAGCGGCACGCCCGGCGCTTACGAACTGCCGCGGCCGATGCTGCATTCCGGCGACCTCGCCTTCAGCTTTTCCGGCCTCAAGACCGCGGTGCTGACGCTGGTGCGCGAGCACGCCGACGCGCTGACCGAGCAGTTCCGGGCCGATGCGGCGCGCGCCTTCCAGGAAGCCATCGTCGAGGTGCTGGTGAAAAAGTCGCTGCAGGCGCTGAAGCGGACCGGCCTGCGCCAGCTGGTGGTGGCCGGCGGCGTCGGTGCCAACCGGCAGTTGCGGGCGACCCTCGACGACGAGGCGAGACGCAAGCGTTTCCGCGTCTACTACCCGGAACTGGAATTCTGCACCGACAACGGGGCGATGATCGCGCTGGCCGGCTGCCTGCGCCTTCAGGCCGGCACGCCGGCGAAGACGGCCGGCGATTTTGCGGTGCAGCCGCGCTGGCCGCTGATGGCGGGCGCCGGCAGCAGGTAGAAAATCGGCCGTTTTTCAACGTCGACCGTAGCGATCCCCTTTTTCTTCCTTTTCCCGAGTTTCGGACAGCCCTTGCACGGCGGCGTCGACTTGCAGCATTTCTTGCCCATCGTCGTCTCTCACGATCTCCGATCCGTCGTCCTTCAGTTCCTGCGAGCCACCCAGTAGGTGGCGCCGGCGCTGCCGTAGCGTTCGGTATGCGGGATGTCTCGGGCCAGTGCGAAGCGGTCGCCGACACGCAGGTGGCGCGAGGCCTCGCCGATGTCGAGCCACATTTCGCCTTGGACGACGATGGCTTCCACGGCGAACGGGTGGGTATGCAGCGGGATGACCGCCAGGGGCGGCCACTGCCGCTCGACGACTTCGTCGAAGCCGGCGGCCAGCGCACGGGCGGAGAATTCCTCGCGGGTCGGGATCTGCATGCGGTGTCGGGCGCCTTTTCGGGAACCTGGGTCAATAGTTGTCGGCAAGCCCGGCCAGGATGTCGATGTAATTCTCCCAGGCCAGTTCGTCGTCGATGAGGTGCTGAATGAGTCGGGAAATCATGATGCCCTCCTGACTGAAGGCAGATCGCCGTCGGCGACCTGATGAAGGCATTCTAGGAACGAATCGGGAAACGTTCCAATCGGCAAACGGTATCGTCCCGATTGGCGCCGGCTATGGCCTTGGGCGGGCGGACGCCGGATCGCCCCGGCGCGGCGCTCAGCGCTTCTTCTTGCTGCCGATCCGGCTTTCCTGGCCGGCCAGCAGGCGCTGAAGGTTCTGCCAGTGCTTGCCGATCAGCGCCAGCGCGAGAATGCCGACGACCAGCGTCCGGCCGTCGCCGCCGTGCATCAGCACCTGGTAGACCGGCGCCAGGGCGGCGGCGAGGACGGCGGCGAGCGAGGAGTAGCGGAAGGCGAAGGCGACGAACAGCCAGGTGCCGAGGACGGCCAGGCCGAGCAGCGGATCGAGGGCGAACAGGACGCCGGCGGCGGTGGCGACGCCCTTGCCGCCGCGGAACTTGAGGAAGACCGGGAACAGGTGGCCGAAGAAGACGGCCAGCGCGACGAGACCGACGACGCTGTCGGAGAAGCCGGCCTGCTGGGCGGCGAAGACCGCCAGCCAGCCCTTGAGCGCATCGCCGACCAGGGTCAGCAGCGCCGCCTTCTTGTTGCCGCTGCGCAGCACGTTGGTGGCGCCGGGGTTGCCCGAGCCGTAGCTGCGCGGATCGGCCAGGCCGAAGATCTTCGACGAGATCATCGCGAAGGGCACGGAGCCGAGCAGATAGGCAGCGAGGACGGCGAGGAACGGGGCGAAGGCGGTTTGCATGGGTGGCTGGTGGCGCTGGGGTACAATCGCGGCGGATTTTACACCTCAGCTGCGGTCGACCGCCCCATGGACATCATTTTCATCGAAGAGCTGCGCGCCGAAACGTGGATAGGCATCTATCCGCGCGAGAAGGCCATGGCGCAGACGGTCGAGATTTCCCTGCAGATCGGCGTGTCGACCGCGTCGGCCGGGGCCAGCGACGACATCCGCGACACCGTGGACTACGCGGTGGTCGTCGAGCGCCTGCGCAGCGACCTCGCGGCCAGCCATTTCAACCTGCTGGAAAAGCTGGCCGAGCATGTGGCCACCGACCTCCTCGAAAATTTCGCCGCCCAGTGGGTGCGCGTCTCGGTCGCCAAGCTGGGCATGATGCCGGGCGTCAAACGCGTCGGCGTCATCATCGAGCGCTCGGTCTAGAATACCGCGGCCAGCAGCGTCATCACCGCGAAGCCGCCGGCGAGGCCGGCGGTCGCCGCTGCCTCGCGCCCCGGCTTGTGCGATGCCGGAAGCAGTTCGTGGCCAACCACCCAGAGCATGGCGCCGGCAGCTGCCGCCAGGGCGAGCGGGAGTGTGGCGCCGGCGATGCTGGTGGCGATGACACCGAACAGGCCGCCGACCGGCTCGACGAGGCCAGTCGCCAACGCGATGCCGGCCGCCCGCAAGGGCGTCGTGCCAAGGGCGAGCAGGGCGCTGGCGACGATCCAGCCTTCCGGAATGTTCTGAAGGGCGATGCCCAGCGTCATGCCGTGGTCGGCGCCGGCCGCGGCAGCGACGCCGACGGCGAGGCCCTCGGGCAGGTTGTGCAGGGCGATGGCGGCGACCACGAGGCCGAGCCGCGGCGTGGCGTCCGCTTCATCGAGCCGCTCGACATGGGCATGCGGGAAGCGGCGATCCATCTGCTGCATCAACTGCGCTCCGGTGACGAAGGCGATGGCGGTGAGGAGGCCGAGCGCCGTCGGCGCCGTGCTGGCGGCTACGGTCTGCACTGCCGGCACGAGCAGCGAGAAGAAGCTGGCGGCCAGCATCATGCCGCCGGCGAGACCGAGCATCGGCGCCATCAGCGCCGGTTGCGGTCGACGCAGAAAAAGCACCGGAATTGCGCCGAGTCCGGTGGCGAGCCCGGCGAGCAGGCTTGCCTGGAGGCCGTTGGCAGCCATCGGGTTGGCCGCCAGCCATTGCGCCGACTGTTCCAGGCCGAAGATGATGGCGATGGTGGCGATGACGATGCCGGCCCAGAGGCGGGGGCGGGCTGTCGGTCTGGCGTAGTGGCGGACGACGAGCTGGGTCATGGTGGCTCTCCTGCGACGATGGAGGCCACTTTACCCGCCGGGTTTCGATAGTTCCAATCGATTGTGTAAATCCGGTCGATTGGCGATGGCAATCACCCCTTCAGCGCGGCCGCCACCGTCTGCGGATTCAGCGCGCGCACGATGTCGTGCGGATGGACGCCGACCAGGTAGCCGCGCCGGCCGCCGTTGATGTAGATCAGCGGCAGGTCGAGGATGGATTTTTCCAGATAGATCGGCATCGCCTTTTTGGTCCCGAACGGGCTGGTGCCGCCGACCAGGTAGCCGGTGTGGCGGTTGGCGACTTCCGGCTTGCACGGCTCGACCTTCTTGCAGCCGATCTGGCGCGCCAGTTCCTTGGTCGACACCTTGCAGTCGCCGTGCATCAGGACGATCAGCGGCCGGGCGTTCTCGTCTTCGAAGACCAGGGTCTTGACCACGGCGTGCTCGTCCACGTTCAGCTCGCGCGCCGACACCCGGGTTCCGCCGTGCTCCTCGTAGGCGTAGAGATGGTTGGAGAAGGCGATCCGGTGGGCCTTGAGGAACCTGGTGGCCGGCGTTTCGGGGGCGTGCTCGGTCTTGCTCATGGTGCGGGATGGATGTCTGTCGATGCCCAATGATAGGCGCAAACCGCCGCTTCAGCCGCGCGGGTGATGTACGGCATGCAGCGACTTGAGCCGTTCGCGGGCGACGTGGGTGTAGATCTGCGTCGTCGAGATGTCGGCATGGCCGAGCAGCAGCTGCACGACGCGCAGGTCGGCGCCGTGGTTGAGCAGGTGGGTGGCGAAGGCGTGGCGCAGCACGTGCGGCGAGAGCTTTTCCGGGGCGATGCCGGCTGTGGCCGCGTAACGCTTGATCAATTGCCAGAAGGCCTGGCGGGTCATGGCGCCGCCGCGGGCGGTGACGAACAGGGTGTCGCTCTGGCGGCCCTTGAGGATTTCCGGACGGGCTTCGTCGAGGTAGCGGCGCAGCCAGTCGATGGCGAGTTCGCCGAGTGGCACCAGGCGCTCCTTGCTGCCCTTGCCGAAGGCGCGCAGGACGCCTTCGTTGAAGCCGATTTCATGGATTTTCAGGTTGACCAGCTCGGAAACGCGCAGGCCGGTGGCGTACAGCGTTTCGATCATCGCGCGGTCGCGCAGGCCGAGGACGCTGTCGACGTCGGGCGCCGCCAGCAGGCTGTCCACCTGCTTTTCCGACATCACCTTGGGCAGGCGCGAGGGGCGGGTCGGGTTGGCGAGCTGCAGCGTCGGGTCGGCGACGAGGCGGCCGCGCGCCAGCTGCCAGCGGTAGAAGCGGCGCAGCGTCGACAGGTAGCGGGCCTGCGAGCTGGCGCGCGTCTGGCGCGAGAGGTGGGCGATGAAGGCGGCGAGCGTCGTTTCGCGCAGGTCGAGCAGCGGCTCTTGTCCCTGTTCGGCCAGCCACAGCGCCAGGCGCCCGAGGTCGGAGCGGTAGCTGTCGAGCGTCGCCTTGGCGAGCCCGTCCTCGAGCCACAGGGCGTCGCAGAAATTGTCGATTTCGCCGAGGTCAGCCGCGCGTGCTGGCAAATTCGCCGCCTTCGTGTCTGAGCAGCCAGCGCTTGACGTCGAGCAGGAAGCCGCCGCGCTCGCGGGCGAAGCCGCCGAGCCCGCCGCCGGTGGCGACGACGCGGTGGCAGGGGACGACGACCGGATAGGGATTGGCGCCGCAGGCCTGGCCGACGGCGCGCGGCGCGTTTTTGAGGCTTTTCGCCAGTTGGCCGTAGGTTTCGGTCCGCCCGTTCGGAATCGCCGAGATTGCCTGCCACACCCGGCGCTGGAAGGAGGTGCCGGCCGGCCGCAGGGGCAGGCTGAAGGCGAAGTCCGGGTCGGCCAGGTAGGCGTGCAGCTGCCGCGCGGCCTCGGCGGCGAGCGGCGTGCTCGGCGCCTGTTCAGGGCGCGGCTCGATGAAGTCGATGGCGGTGACCTCGTCGTCGCTGCACCGGATGCCGAGGGCAAAGCCCGGCGCGGCGACGACGGCCTGGTAGCTGTTTGCGTTCATGGTTGCCTCCTCGCTGCCTGCTGCGGTCGACCGGGAAAAAGGGCCGAAATTCAAAAAGCCGGCGCGGACGCCGGCCTTGCGCGATGGAGCGCTGTCAGCCGCGCACGTGCCCGTCGCCGAGCACCACCCACTTTTGGCTGGTCAGGCCGTCGAGGCCGACCGGGCCGCGGGCGTGGATCTTGTCGGTCGAGATGCCGATCTCGGCGCCCAGGCCGTACTCGAAGCCGTCGGCGAAGCGGGTCGAGGCGTTGATCATCACCGACGACGAATCGACCTCGCGCAGGAAGCGCATCGCCTTCGGGTGGTTGTCGGTGACGATGGCCTCGGTGTGGTGCGACGAATACTGGTTGATGTGGGCGATCGCCTCGTCGATGCCGGCCACCACCTTGACCGAGATGATCGGCGCCAGGTATTCGGTGTAGTAATCCTCTTCCGTCGCAGCGAGTGCGTTCGCCACGATGGCCCGTGTTTCGGCGCAGCCGCGGATCTCGACACCCTTCTCGGTAAGCATGTGGGCGATCGGCGGCAACAGCATGGCGGCGACGCTGCGGTCGACGAGTAGCGATTCGGCGGTATTGCAGGTACCGTAGCGTTGCGTCTTGGCGTTCTCGACGATCTTCAGCGCCTTGTTGGGGTCGGCTTCCTCTTCCAGGTAGACGTGGCAGTTGCCGTCCAGGTGCTGGATCATCGGCACGCGCGATTCGGCGAGCAGGCGGGCGATGAGGCCCTTGCCGCCGCGCGGCACGATGACGTCGACGAATTCGCGCATGGTGATCAGCTCGCCGACGGCGGCGCGGTCGGTGGTGTCGATGACCTGCACCGATTCGGCCGGCAGCCCGGCGGCATTCAGGCCTTCCTGGACCAGCGCGGCAATCGCGCGGTTGGAGCGGATTGCCTCCGAGCCGCCGCGCAGGATTGCGGCGTTGCCGGATTTCAGGCACAGCGCGGCGGCGTCGGCGGTGACGTTCGGGCGCGCCTCGTAGATGATGCCGATGACGCCGAGCGGCACGCGCATCTTGCCGACCTGGATGCCGGAGGGGCGGTACTTGATGTCGGTCATCTCGCCGATCGGGTCGGCCAGCGTGGCGACCTGCTCGACGCCTACGGCCATGCCCTCGACGCCCTTCTCGCTCAGGGTCAGGCGGTCGAGCATGGCGGTTTCGAGGCCGGCGGCACGGGCAGCGGCCAGGTCTTCCTGGTTGGCGGCAACCAGCGTTGCCTTCTCGCGGCGGATGGCGGCGGCGATATGCAGCAGCGCGGCGTTCTTCTCGGCGGTCGTCGCCATCGCCAGCCGGCGCGAGGCGGCGCGGGCCTGGCGGCCGACGGTCTGCATGTATTCCTTGATGTCCATGATGTTCCTGATGCCGGGCAAAGAATCATTATAGCCAGCAAATTTAGGGGGAACTTCCCGAACGGGGGTAAACTCTTATCCGCAATGAAAATATGGGTTTCCATCGGGGACGAGATGGCTGAGAAATTGATTCTGCCGGCCGAAGTTAAGGTTTGTGCAACGTGCAGTTTTTGGGATGGCGAACGCCATGTAGATACCGAAATGAAGCTGGTCGTCGTGGACCATGACTGTCACGGCGTATGCATGGTCCAGGAAGCCCGAAAACCGGGCATCCACGACGTCCGCAAGGAGTGCGCCTGCATCTGGGAAGACCTCGAGCCGGACGACCTCGAGCCGGAAGACAAGGCGTCCGCCGCCTAGTCAGTGCCGTGCGCCCAGGCTCAGCCCGAGGCGCAGGAATTCTTCCCAGATGTTGCCCTGACCGACGCCCTTGGCGAGACGGTCGATTTTCCCCGCATGTTGCAGCGCCGCGTCGACGGTTGCGGTCGACAGCCGCTGCAGGGCCTTTTTCACCGGATTGAGGCGCGGCCCCCAGACTTTCGCTTCCTTGAGCAACTGGTCGAGCGGCCGGCCGCGGTCGAGGCCGTGGCGGACGATCGCCAGGGTGCGTATTTCCTCGCTCATCGCCCACAGCACCAGCGGCGGCGCCTCGCCTTCGTGCATCAGGCCGTCGAGGGTGCGGCTCAGGCGGGCGACGTCGCCGGCCAGCAGGGCGTCGCGCAGGCCATCGATGTCGTAGCGCGCGACGTTGAGCACGGCCTCGCGGATCTGCGCCGCCGACAGTGCGCCGGGCGGGTAGAGCAGGCCGAGTTTCTGGATTTCCTGGTGCGCGGCGAGCAGGTTGCCTTCGACGCGCTCGGCGATGAACTTCAGGCTGTCGAGGTCGGCACTCTGCTGCTGGCGGCGCAGGCGGCCGGCGATCCAGCCCGGCAGTTCGGCCAGCGGCGGCGCCATCAGCTTGAGCGCGACGCCGGCATTGACCAGCGTCGTGAACCACACCGCCTTTTCCTCCCGCCAGTCGAGTTCCGGCAGGGTGACCAGCAGCAGGTTGTCGGGCGACAGATTGCGGCACCATTCCTGCAGCGCGGCGCCGCCGTCCTTGCCCGGCTTGCCGGTCGGGATGCGCAGGTCGATCAGTTTTTTGTCGCCGAACAGGGAGAGGTTGCCGCCGGCCGCCAGCAGCTGGCCCCAGTCGAAGTGCGGCAGCACGGTCAGCACTTCGCGCTCGCTGTAGCCCTGCTGGCGCGCCCGGGCGCGAATGGCGTCGGCGGCCTCGATGACCAGTAGCGGCTCGTCGCCGTAGAGCACGTACAGCGGGCGCAACTCGCGTTCGAGATGCGCGGCGAGCTGTTCGCCCCGGAGCAGCATTACGAGTCGTCTTCCTCGACGTCGGGGTTCTTCGGCTTGACGATGCTCAGCCGGCGCACGATCTGCGCGACCAGGTCGTTGTTCATGTCGCGCCAGAGCAGGCCTTCTTCCAGATCCTTGGCGAGGACGTTGGAGTCGCTGTAGCTGATGTCGCGCGACAGGTTGATCTCGTTCGGCCCCACCAGCTCCCGCCCCTTGCTGTCGACCAGCCGGAAACGGTAGTTCAGCTGCAGGCGGTATTCGGTCACGCGCCCCTGGGCGTTGACGCTGAGGATGGTCTTGATGCGAGCGTCCTGCAGCTGCTGGAACACCGCTTCCGCGTCCTTGGCGTTGTCGACGATCTTCGTCTGCCCGGTGGCGCCGATGTAGCGCTGCAGCCAGATACGGACATCGGCGGTTTCCGGCAGCGCGATGTACAGCGTCTTGTACGGCAGGTTGCTGCTGCTGCCGCGCAGCTGGAAGCCGCAGCCGGCGACGATGACGGCGGCCAGCACGGCGAGGACGATGCGAAGCGGGAGGCGCATGGCGGCTTTCCTCAGACGACAATGTTGACCAGACGGCCGGGGACGACGACGACCTTCTTCGGCGGCTTGCCCTCGATGAACTTCTGCGCGTCCGGGTTGGCCAGCGCGGCGGCCTCGATGCTCGCCTTGTCGGCGGCGGTCGACACGCGGATGGCGCCGCGCAGCTTGCCGTTGACCTGGACGACCAGCTCGATCTCGTCCTGCTTCAGGGCGGCCGGATCGACCTTCGGGAAGGCGGCTAGGCCGGCGTCGGCGCCCGGCTTCAACTCGGCATAAAGTGCCTGGCCGATGTGCGGGACGATGGGGAAGAGCAGCAGGGTCGCCGACTCCAGCGTCTCCTGCGCCAGCGCGCGGCCGGTGGGGTCGGCGAGGTCGGTCTTGTCGTAGGCGTTGAGCAGCTCCATGACGGCGGCGATGGCGGTGTTGAACTGCTTGCGGCGGCCGTAGTCGTCGGCCACCTTGCCCATCGTCTGGTGCAGCTTGCGACGCAGGTCGGCCTGTGCGGTCGACAGCGAATTCTGGTCGATTTTCGTTTCGACGAGGCCGCCGGCGACGTGGTCATGGACCAGCTTCCACAGCCGGCGCAGGAAGCGGAAGGCGCCCTCGACGCCGGCGTCCGACCATTCCAGCGACTGGTCCGGCGGCGAGGCGAACATGATGAACAGGCGCGCGGTGTCGGCGCCGTACTGGTCGATCAGGGCCTGCGGGTCGACGCCGTTGTTCTTCGACTTCGACATCTTCTCGGTGCCGCCGATGACCACCGGCAGGCCGTCGGCCTTGAGCGTGGCGCCGGTCGGGCGGCCGCGCTCGTCGGTGACGACGTCCACATCGGCCGGGTTGATCCACTGCTTCTTGCCGCCGTCGAGCTCGCGGTAATAGGTCGGAGCGACGACCATGCCCTGGGTCAGCAGGTTGGCGAACGGTTCGCCGAGATCGCCGATCAGGCCGACATCGCGCATCAGCTTGGTAAAGAAGCGCGAGTACAGCAGGTGCAGGATGGCGTGCTCGATGCCGCCGATGTACTGGTCGATGCCGCCCTTGCACCAGTAGGCGACGCGCTCGTCGACCATGGCGGTGGCGTTGTCCGGGCAGGCGTAGCGCAGGAAGTACCAGGACGACTCGAAGAAGGTGTCCATGGTGTCGGTTTCGCGCCGCGCGTGGCCGCCGCACTTCGGGCAGGTCGTCTCGTAGAACTCGGGCATCCTGGCCAAGGGTGAGCCTGCCCCGGTGATCTCGACGTTCTCGGGCAGGACAACGGGCAACTGGTCGTCGGGCACCGGCACGTCGCCGCAGGTCTTGCAATGGATAATCGGGATCGGGCAGCCCCAGTAACGCTGGCGGGAAATGCCCCAGTCGCGCAGGCGGAACTGCACTTTCTTGTCGCCCAGCCCCTTGGCAGCGAGGTCGGCGGCGATGGCGTCGACGGCGGCGCCTGACTCCAGCCCGGTATATTTCCCGGAGTTGATCAGAATTCCTTTATCGCAGTTGGGAGACTCATGAAGCAATTGGGTGTGAAGCATGCTCACAAGTTCATGAACATCCGGTGGTAGCTGCTTGGTGAACAGATTTTGTTCAATGAATTGGATGAACGAGTAGGGGGCTACCTCTGTATCCGGGTAAGCGATTCCTGCGGCCTTCAATGCTTCGGTAGCTTTGTGCCAGTCTAGAAGTAGTTGTTGGCTGGCCACCACGCGTTTGACCGGCAGAGTGTGTCGTACTGAAAAATCCCAATCGCGTTCGTCGTGCGCCGGCACGGCCATCACGGCACCGTCGCCGTAGCTCATCAGCACGTAGTTGCCGACCCAGACTTCGACCTGCTCGCCGGTCAGCGGATGGGTGACGTAGATGCCGGTCGGCAGGCCCTTCTTTTCCATCGTCGCGAGGTCGGCTTCGGCGACGCCGCCTTGGTTGCATTCCTCGATGAATTTGGCCAGTTCCGGGTTGTTGACCGCCGCCTTCTGTGCCAGCGGATGTTCGGCGGCGACGGCGACGAAGGTGACGCCCATGATGGTGTCGGCGCGGGTGGTGAATACCCACAGCTTCTCGTCGGGATTGTCAGCGAGCGGGAAGGCGAAGCGCACGCCGGTGCTCTTGCCGATCCAGTTCTTCTGCATCAGACGCACCTGTTCCGGCCAGCCCGGCAGGTTGTCCAGTTCGCTCAGCAGTTCTTCGGCGTAGGCGGTGATCTTCATGTAGTACATGGGGATCTCGCGCTTCTCGATCAGCGCGCCGGAGCGCCAGCCGCGGCCGTCGATGACCTGTTCGTTGGCGAGTACGGTGTGGTCGACCGGATCCCAGTTCACGGTGCCCAGCTTCTTGTACACCAGGCCTTTTTCATAGAGGCGGGTGAACAGCCACTGTTCCCAACGGTAGTACTCGGGCGTGCAGGTGGCGAATTCGCGTTCCCAGTCGATGGCGAAGCCGAGCGACTTCAACTGCGTCCGCATGTAGTCGATGTTTGAATAGGTCCACCCGGCCGGCGGCACGTTGTTCTGCAGCGCGGCGTTCTCGGCCGGCATGCCGAAGGCGTCCCAGCCCATCGGCTGCAGCACGTTGTAGCCCTGCATCTTGTGGAAGCGGGAGAGCACGTCGCCGATGGTGTAGTTGCGGACGTGACCCATGTGCAGCTTGCCCGACGGGTAGGGGAACATCGACAGGCAGTAATATTTCGGCTTGGTGGCGTCTTCGACGGCGCGCGCGGCGCCGGTCTGGTCCCAGTGCAGTTGGGCGGCGCGTTCGATATCGGCGGGGGTGTATTTGTCCTGCATGAGCGGCAATCGGCGGAAATCTGGAAAACCGCAAATTATACGCGTGTTTGCACCCCCGCCCCGGGCGCCGCCGGGCGCTTCGCTCAGCCTTTCGGGTCCGGCACGAAGCCGCTAGGGAAGGGATTCGGGTGGCCGTAGCGCGGTGCGCCCGGAATGATGCCGCGGGCGACGAGATTGGCGCGGCTGTCGTAGTAGATGGTGATGATCTCGCTCGGTTGCGCGCTCAGGCGGCGGAACTCGGTGGTCCCAACACGGGCCGCGATGCGTTCGCCATGGCCGGTGCCCAGCTTCGCTTCGGCGGCCGGGGCGGGGGCGGCCCGGGCTGCGGAGCGGGCGGTGTTGTCGGCGGTGGTTTCTGCCTTTTCCTGGGCGCCGATCGACGCCGGCGGCGGTGGTGGCGGCACGTACTCGGCAAACACCGCGACGCCGATGACCCCGACGTTTTGCGGCCGTTCGGTGCGGGCGGCGTAGCTGTCGCCGATGCGGATGAAGTAGAAGGCCGCGACCTCGTCCAGGTTCTTGCGCCAGCCGGCGATTTCGGCGGCCTGGCCGGGTGCCAGCACGTAGCCGGACTGGCTGGCATTGGCCGTCTCGCCGCTGATGGCATTGACGCCGTCGACCGAGATGACAGTGAGCACGCGCCCTTCGCTCCGGTTGCGCAGGCTGACGGCGTAGCGGTTGCCCGGCGTTCCGGCGACGTAGAGGCGGCCATGGTGGCGCCAGGTTTCGAGGGGCTGGCCGGTGGTCCGGTCGATGACCTGGACCTCGGCGAGGGATGCGGCGCCGGCGCCGGGAATGCAGCCGACGGCGACGAGCAGGGCGGCAAGCAGCGTTTTCATCATGATCTCCATTTTCTGGTTGAGGTGATCATGTAAACGCCGGTTTTGCCGGAATGGGGTCAGGCGCTAACGCAAATCTTCCGGCAACGGGTAGTCGGGATAGGCGGCGCGGAATTCGCGCAGGCTGCGCTCGGCTTCCGCCGGGCGCCCTTGCCGGCGCAGGTCGCGGATTTCCGCGATCCAGGCTTCGGGTTTGCGCGGCGGCAGTGGCGCCGCCGCCTCGCGCTTGGCTTCCGGCGCCGGGGCGGCGACCGATTGGCCGGGGACGTCGCCGCGCCTGTCTGCCCGCTCGCTGTCGGCTACCGGGGCTGGCACGGCCTTGTCGGCACTTGCCGCGGGCCTGCCCGCTGCCGCTGCCGGTGCTGCGGAGGGGGCGCCTTCCGGCGCCCTTGCTGCGGGCTTCGGTTTGGCCGGTGCTGGCGGCGGGCGGAGCGCTTCCGTGCTTGCCGGCGCCTCGGGGGAACGGGTTTCGACGGCATTCGAGCGTGTCGGCGCGGCCCGCTCCGTGGCGGGGGCGGGGGCGGACTCCCCGGGTGCCGCTCTTGCCGGGATTTCGGCGTCGGGTGGCGGATTGCGGTCCATGCTCAAGGTCAGGACGACGGCAAGCACGACGGTGGCGGCCAGCGCCAACGGCGCCTGCAGCCGGCGCCACCACGGGCGGGGCGGGCGTTGCGGCGCTGTGGCAGCACGCGCGGCGGCAAGGATCGCGGCGTCGAGCGCCGGCGGCGGTTCGCCTTGGCTTGCCTTGCGGTAGAGGCGGGAGAGCTTGGGGTCGCGGGGATCGTTGTGGGCGTCGTTCATAGCAGGTCCTGCAGGGCGTCGCGCAGCTTGCCGACGGCGTAGCGCAGCCGGCTCTTGACCGTTTCGCGCCCGGTGGCGGTGGCGGCGGCGATCTCTTCCAGGCTCAGCCCGTCTTCCTCGGCCAGCAGGAAGGCTTCGCGCTGTGGTGCCGGCAAGCCCTCCAGCGCCTGCGTCACGCGGCTGGCAAGGTCGCTGCGTTCGAACTGGCGGGCCGGATTGGTGCCGTCGGCGGCCGGCAGGTCGTCGGGGTCGATGGCGCCGTCGAAAAGGTCGGCGACATTGCGCGCGTGCTGCCGGTAGTGGTCGATCAGGCGGTGGTGGGCGATGCGGTAGAGCCAGGTCGAGAATTTCGCCAGCGGTTCGTAATCGGCGCGGGCGTTGATGACTTTCAGCCAGATGTCCTGATAGAACTCCTCGGCCAGCCGCGCATCGCCGCACTGGTGGGCCAGGTGGCGGTACAGCTTGCTGCGGTAACGGCCGTAGAGCGCCTCGAACGCCGCCGCATCGCCGTCGCGATAGGCGAGCATCAGGCGTTCGTCGCTGAGGTCGTCGTGCATGGGCGGCAGTGTAGCAGCCCCGATCGATCGAGGACGGAAAGCCGGGATGGCGCCCGTTTTGGGTATTTTTGCGGGGTCGACCGCAACCGCCCGCTTCCCGGCACGGAACATCCGGCCAGGGCGGCGATTTTTAACGGGAGTTGTCGCCCCGAAGCGGTGGTGGCGCCTGGTGGGCTTGTTGACCGGGCATTAGGCGCAAGGGCTGGCCGACCCGCGCGGCAGGTGCCTGCACGCACCCGCCACGCCGGACGTCGGCTTCAGCGACGCCCGGTCAGGCCGCTTTTTTTTGCGGCTGGATGTTGCCCCAGGTGTTCTGCCAGAAACGGTAGGCGTTCTGCGCGGCCATCAGGGAAAGCAGCGACATGCGGGACTGGTGGCGCCACATCCAGGAAATCTGCGGCGCCGGTGTCAGGCTGTATTGCGGCGTCTGGCCGACTTCGTCCTCGACGATGCTGAGGAAGCGCTCGACCGCCAGGCCGCAGTACTCGGAACCTTCCGCCGTGCCGGTCAGGTATTCGGCTTCGGAGGCGGCGCGGCGCCACAGTTTGAGGGCGAGTTCATCGCTGATACCGGCTTTCCTGGCGATCCAGGGCAGGATTTTGGGTGCTTTCATGCTGTTACTCCTTTTATCTGGTGGCGGTGGCCACCTGCTGTTACGACTGCCTTGTGGGCAAGAAGTTTTGTGCACTGCAATATTTTTTTGGTAAGTATACTGCTTGGGGTTTCAGATCGAGTAGGTAATCCCTTCTATGAGGGGTTCCGCGTTGCACATCCGCAACAAATTGGTCTTACCAATAATCCATGATCGCCCGCAAAGCACCGTATACCGTCATTTCCGGACCCGAGCCGATGTATGTCTGACCTCCTGGCCAATCTGAATTCCCCGCAATTACAGGCGGTTACCCTGCCGCCGGTGCACGCGCTGATCCTCGCCGGCGCCGGCAGCGGCAAGACCCGCGTGCTGACCACGCGCATCGCCTGGCTGATGTCGACCAACCAGGTCGGCCCGCACGGCGTGCTGGCGGTAACCTTCACCAACAAGGCGGCCAAGGAGATGACGGCGCGGCTGTCGGCGCTGGTGCCGATCAATACGCGCGGCATGTGGATCGGCACCTTCCACGGCTTGTGCAACCGCCTGCTGCGCGCGCACTACCGCGAAGCCGGGCTGCCGCAGACTTTCCAGATCCTCGATAGCGCCGACCAGCTGGCGATGGTCAAGCGCCTGCTCAAGAACTTCAATGTCGATGACGAGAAATACCCGCCGCGCGAACTGTGCCATTTCATCAATGCGCATAAAGAGCAGGGGGTACGTGCTGCCCAAGCCGAGGCCTACGACAACTACACGCAGCGGCGCGTCGAGCTCTACGCGGAATACGAAAACCAGTGCAACCGCGAAGGCGTTGTCGATTTCGCCGAACTGCTGCTGCGCTGCCACGAATTGCTGCAGCGCAACGAACCGCTCCGCACCCATTACCAGCAACGCTTCCGCTACATTCTGGTTGACGAGTTCCAGGACACCAACCGCCTGCAGTACGCCTGGCTGCAACTGCTGGCCGGCGGCGGGGCCAAGGTTTTCGCGGTCGGCGACGACGACCAGAGCATCTACGCCTTCCGCGGTGCCGAGGTCGGCAACATGCGCGACTTCGAGCGCGAATACGCCGGCGCCAACGTCATCCGCCTGGAACAGAACTACCGCTCGCACGGCAACATCCTGGCCGCCGCCAACGCGCTGATCAAGAACAACCGCGAGCGCCTCGGCAAGAACCTGTGGACCGACGCCGGCGCCGGCGAGCCGATCCGTGCCTACGAGGGCTATTCGGACCTCGACGAGGCGCGCTTCGTGATCGACGAGATCCGCGAACTGGTGCGCGACGGCGTCGCGCCGACCCAGTACGCCATCCTCTACCGCTCGAACGCCCAGTCGCGCGTGCTCGAACACGAACTGTTCGCCCGCGGCGTGCCGTACAAGGTCTATGGCGGCCTGCGCTTCTTCGAGCGCCAGGAAATCAAGCACGCGCTGGCCTACCTGCGCCTGCTCGGCAACCCGGACGACGACACCGCCTTCCTGCGCGTCGTCAATTTCCCGACCCGCGGCATCGGCGCCCGTTCGCTGGAAAACCTGCAGGCGACCGCGCACCAGATCAATTCCAGCCTGTACAACGCCGCCGCCTCGCTGACCGGCAAGGCCGGCCAGACGGTCGGCGCCTTCATCCGCCTGATCGAGGGCCTGCGCCAGGAAACGCAGAACCTGCCGCTGCCGGAAATGGTCGAGCACATCGTCGAGAGGAGCGGCCTCGCCCAGCATTACCGGACCGAGAAGGAGGGCCAGGAACGGCTGGAAAACCTCGACGAACTGATCAACGCCGCCGCCACCTTCGTCGACGACGAGGGCGCCATCGGCGAAGGCGGCGCGCTCGCCTCCTTTCTTGCCCATGCCTCGCTGGAAGCCGGCGAGCATCAGGCCGGCGAAGGGCAGGAGGCGGTCCAGCTGATGTCGGTGCATGCCGCCAAGGGGCTGGAATTCGACGTCGTCTTCATCACCGGCCTCGAACAGGGTTTGTTCCCGCACGAAAACTCGGTGAATCAGGGGCGCGAGGGGCTGGAAGAGGAGCGCCGGCTGATGTACGTCGCGGTCACCCGCGCCCGCCGGCGGCTCTACGTGTCGTGCGCACAGACCCGCATGCTGCACGGCCAGACGCGCTATTGTGTGCCGTCGAGCTTCCTCGACGAAATCCCGGAGCAACTGCTGCTCAAATTGAACAAAAAAGCGGAGTCGACCGCGGCGGTGCCGGCTTTCGGTTCGTTCGGCGGCGGTTATGCCGAGCCGGCGGCGGGCGGCCTGCGCATCGGCCAGACCGTCGAGCACGGCAAATTCGGTGTCGGCGTCATCGTCGCCACCGAAGGGCGCGGCGCCGACGCCCGCGTCCAGGTCAATTTCGGCGCCAGCGGCATGAAGTGGCTGGCGCTGGAATACGCGAAACTGACGCCGGTCTGATCCGTCATGTCGGCCGCCTGGTTGCTCAAGGACCTGGTGTCCATCCTGTTGCTGCCGCCGGCCAACGGCCTGGTGCTGCTCGCCGTCGCCGGCCTCTGGCGCCGGCGGCGCTGGGCCTTTGCCGTCGCCGCGCTGGGCACGGCGCTGCTCGTCCTGCAGTCGCTGCCGCCGGTCGCCGGCCTGCTGCTCGCCTCGCTTGAAACGCGCGCCGGGCCGGTGCTGCAGGATGCAGACGGCGCCCGGGCCATCGTCGTGCTCAGCGGTGGGCTGAACCGCGCGGCGCCGGAATACGGCGGCGACACCGCCGGCGAGCGCACGCTGCTGCGGCTGCGTTATGGCGCCGTGCTCGCCCGGCGCTTCGACCACCTGCCGGTGCTGGTCGCCGGCGGCCCGCCGGCCGCCGCGGCGCGCAGCGAGGCGGCGGTGATGGCCGAGATCCTCGAACGCGAATTCGGCGTCGCCGTCCGCTGGCAGGAAAGCGAATCGCGGAATACCGCCGAGAATGCCTCCGGATCGGCGGCGATCCTGCGCGAAGCCGGCATTCGCCGCGTCGTGCTGGTCACCGAGGCCTTCCACATGCCACGCGCCGTGCGTCTGTTCCGCGCCGCCGGCCTCGAGGTCGTCCCGGCACCGACGCAGTTCAAGACCGCCGGCCACCCGTCGTTCGGTGCGCTCGACCTGCTGCCCCAAAGCCAGGCCCTGCGCAATTCGTATTACGCCCTGCACGAGTGGCTGGGCATCGCCTGGCTGGCGTTGACGGTGGAAGGAAGCGCGGCGCGGTGATAACCTCGGCGACTTGCCATAAAGATAACGAGGAGACTGCCATGCCCCACGCCATTCGCATCCACCGGACCGGCGGCCCCGAGGTCCTGTCCTGGGAAGAGGTCGAGGTCCCGGCCGCCGCCGCCGGCGAGGCGACGGTCCGCCACCATGCGGTCGGCCTCAATTTCATCGATACCTACCACCGCACCGGTCTCTACCCGCTGCCCCTGCCGTCGGGCATCGGCCTCGAGGGCGCCGGCGTCGTCGAGGCGGTCGGTGCCGGCGTCAGCGAGGTCAAGGTCGGCGACCGCGTCGCCTATGCCGGCGGCCCGGTCGGCGCCTATGCCGAAGTGCGCAACATCCCGGCGCACCGCCTGCTCAAGCTGCCGGACCCGATCGGCTTCGATACCGCCGCCGCCATGATGTTGCAGGGGCTGACCGCCGCCTACCTGCTGCGCCGCACCTACCGTGTGCAGCCGGGCGACGCCGTGCTGATCCATGCCGCCGCCGGCGGCGTCGGGCTGATCGCCTGCCAGTGGGCCAAGGCGCTGGGGGCGACGGTGATCGGCACGGTCGGTTCGCCGGCCAAGGCGGCACTGGCGAAGGCGCATGGCTGCGACCACGTGATCAACTACTCGACCGAGAATTTCACCCAGCGCGTGCGCGAAATCACCGGCGGCGAAGGCGTGCCGGTCGTCTATGACGGCGTCGGCAAGGACACCTTCATGGGCTCGCTCGACAGCCTGTGTCCACTCGGCATGCTGGTCACCTACGGCAACGCCTCCGGGCCGGTGCCGCCGTTCGACCTGCTGTTGCTGTCGCAGAAGGGCTCGCTGTTCGTGACGCGGCCGACGATCGTGCACTACACCGCCAAGCGGGCCGACCTGGAAGCGCTGGGTGCCGAACTGTTCGACGTCGTCGCTTCCGGCAAGGTGCGCATCGAGGTCAACCAGACCTATGCGCTGCAGGACGCCGCGCAGGCCCACCGCGATCTCGAAGCACGCAAGACCACCGGTTCGACCATTCTGCTTCCATGATGGCGCGACTCAAGGCCGGCCTGCTCTCGCTGCGCGACCTGTTCGCCACCGCCTGGTGGATCTTCCTGATCGTCGGCATCGGCTTCTACGTCGCCTACCAGTTCGTCGAGCCGGCGCCGCCGACGAAGATCGTCATCACCACCGGCAGCGATTCCGGCGCCTACTACCAGTTCGCCCAGCGCTACGCGACGATCCTGGCGCGTAATGGCATTACGCTCGAAGTCCGCACCTCGGCCGGTTCGCTGGAAAACCTGGAGCGCCTGAAGAACGACGAGGCCCAAATCGGCTTCGTCCAGGGTGGCGTCGTCGAGCTGCCGGAAGACCCCGATGCCGCCGACGACATCGGCCTGCGCTCGCTGGGCAGCGTCTTCTACGAGCCGGTCTGGGTCTTCTACCGCGGTGACCGCCGCCTCGACCGCCTGACCGACCTGCGCGGCAAGCGCATCGCCATCGGCCAGGAAGGCTCCGGCGTGCGCCAGCTGGCGCAGCAACTGCTGGCGGCCAACGACATCCGGCCCGGCAAGCACCTGGTGCCGCTGTCCGGCCTCAAGGCCGCCGAGGAACTGCAGCAGGGGCGTATCGACGCCGCCTTCGTCATCGCCGCCGAGAACGCGCCGGTGGTCCAGGTACTGGTCCGTTCGCCCGGCATCAAGGTGATGAGCTTCGCGCAGGCCGACGCCTACCAGCGCCGCTTCCCCTTCCTCAGCAAGCTGGTCCTGCCGCAGGGGGTGGCCGACCTGGTGCACGACTATCCGCCCGAGGACATCATCCTGCTCGCGCCGACCGCCAATCTGATCGTCCGCGACGATCTCCACCCGGCCCTGCAAAGCCTGCTGCTGCAGGCGGCCAGCGAGGTGCACGGGCGCGCCGGCTTCTTCCAGCGCGCCGGCGAGTTTCCCGCCTACAAGGACCGCATGGTGCCGCTGTCGCCCGAGGCGGCGCGCTATTTGAAGTCGGGGCCGCCCTTCCTGCAGCGCTACCTGCCGTTCTGGCTGGCGGTGCTGATCGAGCGCCTGATCGTCATGCTGATCCCGATCTTCGCGCTGATGATTCCGCTCTTCAAGGTGGCGCCGGCGATCTACTCCTGGCGCGTGCGCTCCAAGATCTTCCGCTGCTACGGCGAGCTGAAGTTCCTCGAGGAAGACCTCGGCCACCATTACGACCCGGCGCGCCACGGCGAGTACCGCAGCCGCTTCGACGCGCTCGACGAGGAGGCGCGGCAGCTGAGCGTACCGCTCGCCTTCACCGATCTCGTTTATACCCTGCGCGAGCACGTCAATCTGGTGCGGCGCATGCTCGACAAGCGCGAGGCACAGACATGAAGGCATTTCTCGTCGCCAATCCCAAGGGCGGTTCCGGCAAGAGCACGCTGGCGACCAACCTCGCCGGCTATTTCGCCAGCCGCCGGCACGACGTCATGCTCGGCGACATCGACCGCCAGCAGTCGGCCCGCGAATGGCTGGCCATCCGCCCCTTCGAGTTGCCGACCATCGACACCTGGGAGATCGGTCCCGACGACATCGCCCGGCCGCCCAAGGGCACCAGCCATGTCGTGCTCGACACCCCGGCCGGCCTGCACGGCAAGATGCTGGACAAGGTGCTCAAGCTGTCGTCGCGCGTCATCGTGCCGGTGCAGCCGTCGCTGTTCGACATGCTGGCGACGCGCCACTTCCTCGAAGCCCTGCTCTCCGAAAAGGCCGTGCGCAAGGGCAAGGCCGACGTCGCGGTGATCGGCATGCGGGTCGATGCCCGGACCCGCGCCGCCGGCGAGCTGGAACGCTTTTTCGCCACCTTCGAGCTGCCGGTGCTGACCTACCTGCGCGACACCCAGGTCTATGTGCAGGCGAGCGGCGCCGGCATGACCATCTTCGACCTGCCGCGCTCGCGCGCCGAACGCGACCTCGAACAGTGGCAGGCGATCATCGACTGGGCCGAAGCCGGCGACGGGAAGGGCGACTGACCGTTCGCCGCGCGGCCGGCTGCGGTCGACGCCCGAAAAAGGCCGATTTTCAGGGTGCCGTGACAGCCTGCCTCAGAAAGCGGCGATCCCCGTCTGCGCCCGGCCGAGGATCAGCGCATGCACGTCGTGCGTGCCCTCGTAGGTATTTACCACTTCCAGATTGACGACGTGGCGGATGACGCCGAACTCGTCAGAGATCCCGTTGCCGCCCAGCATGTCGCGTGCCGTGCGGGCGATGTCGAGCGACTTGCCGCAGGAATTGCGCTTCATGATCGAGGTGATCTCGACCGACGCGCTGCCGTCGTCCTTCATCCGCCCGAGGCGCAGACAGCCCTGGAGGCCGAGGGCGATCTCGGTCTGCATGTCGGCCAGCTTCTTCTGGATCAGCTGGTTGGCGGCCAGCGGGCGGCCGAACTGCTGGCGGTCGAGCGTGTATTGGCGCGCCGTGTGCCAGCAGAACTCGGCGGCGCCCAGCGCGCCCCAGGCGATGCCGTAGCGCGCCGAGTCGAGGCAGGTGAACGGCCCCTTGAGGCCGCGCACTTCCGGGAACTCGTTTTCCGCCGGCACGAACACCTCGTCCATGACGATCTCGCCGGTCACCGAGGCGCGCAGCCCGACCTTGCCCTGGATGACCGGTGCCGACAGTCCGGGCATCCCCTTCTCGAGCACGAAGCCGCGGATCATCCCGGCATCGTTCTTGGCCCAGACGACAAAAACGTCGGCGATCGGCGAATTGGTGATCCACATCTTGCTGCCCGACAGCCGGTAGCCGCCGTCGACCTTGCGCGCCCGCGTTTCCATGCTGCCGGGGTCGGAACCGTGGTTCGGCTCGGTCAGCCCGAAACAGCTGATCCATTCGCCGCTCGCCAGCTTCGGCAGGTACTTTTGTTTCTGCGCCTCGCTGCCGAATTCGAAGATCGGCACCATGACCAGCGATGACTGCACGCTCATCATCGAACGGTAGCCCGAATCGACGCGCTCGACCTCGCGCGCGATCAGCCCGTAGCTGACATAGTTGAGCCCGGCGCCGCCGTACTCGGGCGGGATCGTCGCCCCGAGCATGCCGAGGGCGCCCATCTCCCGGAAGATCGCCGGGTCGGTCCGCTCGTGGCGAAAGGCGTCCCGCACGCGCGGCGCCAAGCGGCCCTGGCAGTAATCGCGCGCCGCGTCGCGGATCATGCGCTCGTCCGAGGTCAGCTGTGCGTCGAGCAGCAGCGGGTCTTCCCAGCAGAATTGAGCCTTGGGCATCGTTGGTCTCCTGTTGTTCGATTGTCGTGACGATTGTAGTCAAATTGCCTTGTCGCAGTTGGCTGCCCGAGCATGGAGAAAGTGTCGGCTCCGGGATCACCTTTTCGACCGGCCGTGCGAGGGGCTGGGAAGTGCTCCAATCGGCCAAATAGCCCCGGCAAACCGTCTGGTCGTTTTCTGATACGCCCGCTTGTTCCAAAGGTAAGCTCGTTTACCTGCCTAATGCACGAAGGACCTGCTGGGAAATTTCATTGCATGCTTCTCGCAAGGTGTCTGTGATATGCCAAATGGGAATAATATAGGCTGCGGCCCACGAAAAGTCTTTGACCTCTCCTGTAATCGGGGCGGACAACATGGCATTCGCCGAGACATCCCAAACGGGAACAGTGAACCTGGTGACATTGTCTCCCCACGCAGCCCCGAGGCATCCCGCGCCGCGAATGCCATAACCACAAAAGAAAGGTCCGCCAAAGCTGTTAATGTGCTCGATAACTGGAAGTAGCACGAAGCGTATGTCGTTGCGCTTGAGCTTCTCGGAAATCGGAGGCGATCCAAGGATTTCCGCCAGAACTTCTGAGCTCGGTGTTACACCAGCTTCTAGCCATGGGAATGCCGCATTTCGGACTGTTGTAGCCGATGCGAGTCGCAACGCAGCATGTCTGGTTTCGAGTTTTTTTTGCAGGCATTCCTGCATTTCCATAGCGCCGCTTATCTGCTGTGCCAGATTTGTCGATGTCTTTGGCTTGGCGACCAAAGGAACCACGGCAATTCCTTCTGCACGCCCAGAACTGCCTTGGTTCATGGTGTTGGATTGGAAGCGAAGCGGCACGACATGGCCTTTGGCTGCCACAGCAGGTAGCGATGCGATCGATGCAGCCAATTGCCCTGCAGCACTCCCCATCGCGCTGCTCCAGCTATTGCCGAAGTAGAAGAAGTCAGGATAGTGCGACAGCGCCATCATATTCGTTGGTACATGGCCAAACGCAAAACCGCTAACACTCAAGTTCGTTATGAACTCACCACTGGCAGTAAAGACACCTGCGGAATAACTGAGTGACGGGCCCATGTCGCCATGGGTTGCCCCTCTGGCATTGGTAAAATGCAAGACAAGCAACAAGTCCAGTCCCTCTGCAGTGGCTGCTGGCGGCCAATGGGGCAAGTTCTGAACACGCTCGAATGTATTTCGAAGGGCGCGATCAAAGGTCCACTGACTTGCAGTGCCAAGTGGGATTTCGTAGGTTTTACTACCAAAGGTACCCAACGACCGCTTCTCGTTATACGAGGCGCCGAGAAACCCTGGGCTGTAGTACACGCCAATCGCGAGAGGTATCGTGGCAATTGCCGGCTCGGCTTTCAATGGTGTCAATTCGGGAAGGTCTGCCGGCAGTTCCATCATTTTTGACGCTGTCACGCTCGGCCGTCCGACGTCCGCTGCAACAAGTGTCAGTTGGCTCCAATCTTCGACGCCTCCCGCAGCCAATCCCTCCTGAGATACAAAATATTGCGTACCGGCCTCCACCGAGACTGGAAGCAGAAACTGATGATAGGTCCTCGTCTGAGACTCGATGAAGTACTGTCCGGGCGACAGGGCAACATGAATATAGCTATTGCGGGACAGACGCCCCAAGATTTGGCCGTTGACGGCCAGAATCATGGAATCCTCGCGTGTCGTCCGGGTGGAGGCTTTCGTGTTCGGCCCAAGCTCTTGCCGGAAAATGTACAGAGCTGCCTTTTGCGCATCAGTTAAGAACGACTTGGCCCTGCTGTCTTCTGCCTCCAGCAACGCATTAGGATCAAAGTCACGCTCTTTGACGCCGCTCTCAACGCTTGCCAAATTATTCGTTGCTTGAGCGCAAAGGGCACCCGGTTCGATCAGGCAGAAATATTTAATCCGCCTTCTATGCCACTCCATTTCCCCATAACGGTCAGCCCAGCTCTGTAGAGATTCCTGAGAGAATGTTTGAAATCCATATTCGCCAATTTTTGGGTAGGCTTTACCTAACGCGACGGCACGTTCTTGTTCGTTCTGTTTCCCCGTTAACCATACGTATTCCATATGCTCATAAGCCAACTTCCATTCGCTGTTGCGAGCGTATGTTTCCATATCGGTCGCGCAGCCAAACAATGTTGCTATGGAAAGACCGAAGAGGCTTGCCTTGAAACGCTTCATTAGGAACCCCCCAATGCTCGGTGCTGAATGGCCACGATTCTTTTAATTCTGTGATCAGTTTACTTGTGTCTGGTAAGTGATTGTGGATTTGACCGTTCGCGCAAAGATCGATTGAATCCGCAACGATGAGGGGGCAGGCCTTCTGCCGGGCCGAGTGGTGGATATCTGATGAGTAACCTGCCATCCGCGCAACTCGATTTCTCGGAGCTATTACGGATGGTTTGGTCTTGGCCGAAATTTGCTGAATGCCGAATGGAAATCGGCGAGCGACAAGTCGGCCGGATCGCCTGATAGCGGGGCTGTTGCGGTCGACTGTCTGAAATGGCCGATTTTCATGGGTGTCCCTATCTGCCGGCCGTTGCGGCACGGACGACGACCGGTGCCGCCGCCAGGCGCTGGAATAGCTCACGCGCGCGGATCAGCGGCCAGCGGTCGTAGAGCAGGATCTCGATCGGTCGCCACAGGGCGACCCAGCCGAAGATGATGAGGCTGTGCTCGATGGTTTCGATGAAACGCGAATCCGGGAAGGCGTTGATCAGCGCGACCCCGACCAGCGTCGCGAAGAGCATGACCAGCAGCCCGACCGCCAGCCCCTTACGCCCGAGGCGGCGCAGTTCGTTCAGCTCGGTTTCCTGCTCCCTGGCCTGATGCGCGAAATGGTTGCCGATGGCGGCGTCCAGTTCGGTCGTCAGTGCCGGTCCGAGCGTTGCCGTCGGCAGATAGATGACGAGCTTGATCGGCTGGCTGGCGGCGACCTCGCGGGCGTAGGCGACGATATGCCGCTCGGCTTCGCGGTCGAGTTCGCGTTCGCGAAAGGGGGCGGGGTCGAGGCTGTTGAACAGCTGGTCGACGCTCTTGATGCGGATTTCGATTTCTTCGGCGTTGGTGGTCATGGGCTGGGCGGTCACGGGTTCGGGTGGCTATGCAGAACGAATTTTATGCCGGTTCGCCGGATTGCCGGGCAAAACGTGCATCACAGCCCGGCCCCGAGGGCGGCAATTTCTTCCGGCTTTTCCAGTTCCGCGAGAAACCACGCCAGCGCCTTGCCGATCCGTCGCGTGCGCCAGGCGATCGAGCAGGGCATCGCCTGGCGCGGCTCGCCCAGCTGTTTTTCGATCAGGCGGCCGGCGAACGCCGGGTGTTCGGCCAGCCAGTGCGGCAGGTGGCCGACGCCGAGCCCGGCCGCCTGCGCGGCGGCCTTGGCCCACATGTCGGGGACGCGTAGCGCCGACTGGCCTTCGAGCAGGCCGGTGGTGCGGGCGGTGAGTTCGCGCGAGGTGTCGGCGAGGGCGATGGCGCGGTGGCGCAACAGTTCGGCGGGCGGAATGGGGCCGTCCCAGGCGGCCAGCGGGTGGCCGGGGGCGACCATGAAGACGAGCTGCGTTTCCTTCAGCAGTCGGCTGGCGATGCCGCTGCGCGCCGGCATGTCGCCGGGGGCGCCGATGACGAGGTCAGCGCGGTCGGTGACCAGGGCGTCCCAGCCGCCGCCCAGCACTTCGTAGGAAAGCCGGATCTGCGTGCCGTGGCCGGCGGCGTAGAAGCGCTCGATTAGCGGGTAGAGGCGTTCGGCGGGGATGATGAGGTCGAGCGCGATGCGCAGTTCGGCCTCCCAGCCGGTGGCGATGCGCTGCACGCGCCGTTCGAGCTCGTCGGCGGCGCGTAGCAGGTGGCGGCCGTCGTCGAGCAGGGCGCGGCCGGCCGGCGTCAGCGTCGCGCGTCGCCCGCTACGGGTGAACAGCGCGACGTCGAGCTCGCATTCCAGCTTGGCGACGGCGTGCGACAGCGCCGAGGGCACGCGGTGGAGGACGGCGGCGGCCGCGCTGAAGCCGCCGTGGCGGTCGATGGCGTCGAGGACATGCAGGAGATCGAGGGAAATTTTCATGTGAATTTTATTGAACGATATGCCCGGAATAATTCGCTATATGTGAGCGAACTCTACGCCTAACATGGCGCCTAAGCTATATCGAAAATTCACAAGGAGACCGAGATGATCATTCCGAGACTTTCCGCCGAGCGCGGTCATGCCGACCACGGCTGGCTCAAGGCGCTGCACAGCTTCTCCTTCGCCGACTACTACGATCCGAAGGAAATGGGCTGGGGCGCGCTGCGCGTCATCAACGAGGACCGCATCGTGCCGGGCGCCGGTTTCGGCCGCCACGGCCACCGCGACATGGAGATCGTCACCTACATCCTCGACGGCGCGCTGGAACACAAGGACAGCCTCGGCAACGGCGGCGTCATCCGGCGTGGCGAGGTGCAGCGCATGAGCGCCGGCAAGGGCATCCTGCACAGCGAGTTCAACCCCTCGCAGACCGAGGGCACGCACCTGCTGCAGATCTGGATTGAACCGGCGCGGCTCGGTACGCCGGCCAGCTACGAGCAGCAGCCGCTGCCCGAGGCCGAGTTGCGCGGCCGCTGGCGGCTGGTTGCCTCGCCCGACGGCGCTGAAGGCAGCACGACCATCGGCCAGGACGCCAAGTTGTGGGCCAGCCTGCTGGCGCCCGGCGAAGCGCTGGGCTACGACCTGGCGCCGCGCCGCCTGGCCTACGTTCATGTCATCCGCGGTCGACTTGCCGTGAACGGCCATTTTCTGGCGACCGGCGATGCGGCCAAGATCGCCGACGAATCCCGCCTCGATTTCCGGGCCGACGAAGAGACGGAGTTCCTGCTCTTCGACCTGCCCCCCGTTTCGCAATAACCAACCCGACCCCAAGGAGAACACCATGAGCAAGACCATCGTCGTTTACCATTCCGGCTACGGCCACACCCAGCGCGTCGCCGAGCACGTCGCGGCCGGCGCCGGCGCCGAACTGCTGCCCATCGACGCCGAAGGCAACCTGCCGGAAGGCGGCTGGGACAAGCTGAATGCCGCCGACGCCATCATCTTCGGCACGCCGACCTACATGGGCGGTCCGAGCTGGCAGTTCAAGAAGTTCGCCGATGCTTCGTCCAAGGCCTGGTTCACCCGCGCCTGGCAGGACAAGGTGTTCGGCGCCTTCACCAACAGCGCCAGCCCGGTCGGCGACAAGGGTGCGACGCTGGTCCAGTTGCAGACGCTGGCCTCCCAGCATGGCGGCATCTGGGTCAGCCTCGGCCTGCTGCCGGCCAACAGCAAGTCCGCGACGCACGCCGACATCAACCACCTGGGCGGCTCGGTCGGCCTGCTCGTGCGCTCGCCTTCCGATGCCGCGGTCGACGAGATTTTCCAGGGCGATCTCGACACCGCCAGGCGCTACGGCGAGCGTGTCGCCGCCGTCGCTAGCCGCCTGAACTGAGCGGCGTCAGCCGGCGGCGGGTTCGCCGTCGGCCGGGCGCCCGCGAAGCCGCCGCTGGCCAATGACGGCCAGCGCCGCCAGCACCAGCAGCGGGTCGATCAGGGCGTCCCACAGGTTGCCGAAGAGGCCGCCGGCATAGGCGGCGAGCCCGGCGCCGAGGATCAGCAGCCAGTCGTCGCGGCGCCGCCACCAGAGCAGCGCCGTGAGCGGCAGGCCGGCGGCCAGCAGCGGCCACGGCCGGTAGCCGACGGCATAGGGGTCGAACGGCCCGAGGCCGAGCGCCAGCGGATAGAAGACTGCAGCAAGACCGATGACCACCCACGCCGGGCGCCGTCCCAGCGGCGATGGCGCCCGGCCGGCCAGCCGCCAGCCGGCGAGCGCCAGCAGCGTGAGTGACGGCGGGCCTGCAAAGCCGTGCAGCAGCGCGGCACCACCGGTCACCAGCGCCAGCGGCAACGCCGCCCAGGCCAGCGGACGGCGCGCAGCGCCGAGCGGCAGCAGCGAAACCAGCGCCGCGATGACGACACCGTGGGCGAGCCAGCCATAGAGCGCGGCGGCGTTCATGGCGTGCCTCCGGCCAGCCACGCTTCGCTGAACTCGGCGTGCTTGATGCCCTGGCGGCGCCAGGTGTAGGCGAGGTGGATGCGGCCGTCGCGCGCCTGCAGCAGCGCCGGGTAGGAAAACTCGACGAGCTCGTCGGGGTCGCTCTCGACAGTGCGCGCTAGGCGCCAGGTCTGCCCGGCATCGTCGGAAACCCACAGCAGCAACTGGTTGCGGTTGCCGGCGCCGTTGCCGGCGATCAGCAGGCGGCCGCTTTGCAGGCGCAGCAGGGCGACCGACGAATTCGGATTGGGCAGCGGCAGGGCCGCCGCCGCCGGCCAGTGCTGCCCGCCGTCGGCGCTGGTGGCGACGCGAATCCGGCCCGGGCCGGGGCCGCCGTCGCGCAGGATGGCCAGGGCATGGTGACGGTCGAAGACGGCGACCGCCGGCTGCAGGGTCCGACGGTCGGCGGCCATCCGCACCTTGTCGAGGATCCGGCCGTCGGCCGCGAGGCGCAGCCACTCGCCGTGCTTGGCGACGAATTCGTGATAGACCGGCAGGCCGAGCCCGCCGTCGGCCAGCGCCACCGGCGGCGCGCGGCCCAGGGTGCTGATGTTGAGGAAGGGAGAGGTCGGCAGCTTGGTGGGCGGCGACCAACTCGTGCCGCCATCGCCCGATACCGCGTGGTTCAGCGAACTGCCGGCCCAGCCGCCGAGCGCCACGCTGACGAACCACAGGTGCAGACGCCCGCCTTCGGCGTAGAGAACGGGATTGCCGACCTTGCGCACGTAGGCCCGCGTTTCGGCAGCCGTGCTCTCGCGCGTGGCGATCGCCTGCGGCGCACTCCAGGTGCCATCGCGCGTCGCGAACCAGACGGCGACGTCGGCAGCGCCTTCGCGCGTGCCGGCAAACCAGGCAGCGGCGATGCGCCCGTCGGCGAGTTCGGCCAGCGCCGCCGCGTGCGCCGAGGGGGCGGCGGTCGGCAGCAGGGCGGCGGCGAAGGTCGCCGGGTTGCGGTCCGGCCGCGCCGCCGGCGGCGGCACGAATTCCGGCGCGGCCGGCAGCGGCGCGCGCCACGCGGCGGCGGCCAGCGCCAGCAGGAAGCACGACGGCGCCAGCCAGCGCGCCGGCTTCATGGCGCGACGATCTCGAACCAGACGACCGTGGTCATCAGCGGTGCCAGGTCGCGCGCGGCGAAAGCCCGCTTCCAGTCGTCGACGGTGGCGCCGACGCGGGCGAAACGCAGGCCGGAGCCGTGCGAGGCCAGCGTCTGGTAACTGCCGATCTGGCGTGCCTGCAGGCCGGCGGCGGCGACGGCGGCCTGCAGGCGTGGCACGTCCCGGCTTTCGAGGAAGACCAGCGCGTTCAGCGCCTTCAGTTCGGCCAGGTCGTGGCGGTCGAACTGGCCGTAGTGGCGCAGGGTGCGCTGGCTGAGGATAGGCAGCAGCGCCGGCTGCGGGCCATCGAACATGGCGATGTCGCGGCTCTTCCCGAGTTCGCGCACGGCGTCGGGAACGGCATTGACGCCGATGGCCGGGAAGACGCCCCAGAGCAGCGCCGCCCAATAGACTGCCGGCGCCGCCAGCGTGTGGCCGGCGCTGCGTTCCCGCCACCAGGCCCAGGCGAAGTAGCCGGCGGGCACGAGCAGCCAGTACCAGCCGCCGAGGCCGAACCAGAAGGTGAAGCCGGCGAAGCCGGCGCCGAGCAGCAGGGCGAGGATCAGCCCGAGGCGGAACGGCCAGCGGGCGCGCATCGCCGGCAGGGCCAGCGCAACCAGGATGGACAACGGCACCAGCGAGCCGATCAGGTAGCGGTCGAAGCTGCGGATGAAGGCGAAGGGCAGGAAGGTGGCGAGAAACCAGAGCAGGGCCAGGCGGTCGACGGCCGAACGCCCCCAGGCCCCCACGGCGGCGACGGCGAAGACGAAGACCCAGGGCAGGGCGACGTTGAGCAGGCCGAGGAGAATGCCCGGCGACAGGTTGAAGAACTGGCGCGACTCCAGTTCGCCGGCCAGCACCAGGTCGGCGGCTTCCGGGTAGAGGGCGCGGACGACGAAGAACCACGGCAGCGCCAGCACCGCGAAGAGCAGGGCGTTCCCGGCCAGCGGCCGCCACTGCCGGGCGAGGTCGGGTACGCGCCAGCGGCCCGTCGCGAGCAGCGCCAGGACGCCGCCGCCGCAGACCAGCGCGACGATCGGCCCCTTGGTCAGGAAGCCGGCGGCGAGCAGCACGGCAGCTGCGGTCAACCACCTTTTTTGCCCGGAATCCAGCCATGCCAGCAGGCTCCAGAAGGCCGCCGTCGACAGCGCGGCGACCGGCACGTCGAGCATGAAGCGCCGCCCTTCGCTGGCGATGCCGAGGCAGCCGAGCAGCACGCAGCCGGCGATCAGGCCGGTTTCATTCTTGCCGGAAAGGCGTCGGGCAATGCCGGCGGTCGACACGACGAGCAAGGCGGCGAAAAGCGCGGCGACGAAGCGGGCGCTCACCAGCGAAATGCCGAAGGTCTCGAAGCTGGCGCGCCCCAGCCAGTAAAGCAGGGGCGGCTTGCGGATGCGCGGTGCGCCGTCGAGGAAGGGCACCAGCCAGTGGTCGCCCTCGATCATCTCCATCGGCGTGCGCAGGCCGAGGAAGAATTCGTCCTTGCCGGTCAGCCCGGTCGCTTCCCAGATGCCGGGCACCAGCACCGCGAGGGCGAGCAGGAACAGCAGCAGGGTCTGGCGGGCGGGGGAGAGGGTGGGCATGGGGCGGGATTTTAACCCGCTTCGCCGGCTTTACCTTGGCGTGCTGCCGCTTCCGCTCGGGCGGGTGCAGCGCCCGCCCCGGTGATCCTTATTCGAAGGAGACTTCGTGCGGGCGGACGATGGCATGTTGCCCGGCCGCCCAGGCGTCGAAGCCGCCGGCCAGCGAGACGACCGCCCGGAAGCCCATGGCCTGCAGGGCGACGACAGACAGGGCGGCGCGGCCGCTGGTCTTGCAATAGACGACGATCGGCCGTTCGAGGTTCTGCAGGGTGGGTTCGCCGGAAATGCGGAATTCCAGCATCCCGCGCGGAATATTGATGGCGCCGGGAATATGTCCCTGCCGGTATTCGTCGGGCTCGCGCACGTCGACGAGCAGCGTGCCGGCGGTTTGCAGGCGCTGGTGGATGTCGGCCGCGGGCAGTTCGGTGACCGATTTCCGGGCTTCCTGAACGAGGGCGTGGGCGGGAATGAACATGAAAATCTCCGGGCGGGATGCGACGAAACCTTAATATTAGCATATGCTAATTATTTGGCGGTGCCGCATCCCGGCCGGGGGCGGCGGATCAGCCGCCGCGATAGACCGGCTTGCGCTTCTGCATGAAGGCGTCGATGCCTTCGCCGGCATCCTCGCTCATCATGTTGCAGGCCATCACCTCGCCGGCGTAGGCATAGGCCTCGTCCAGTCCCATTTCCAGCTGCTTGTAGAACATGCCCTTGCCCATGCGCACGGCGACGGCGCTCTTGGCAAGGATGGACTGGGCCAGGCGCTCGACCTCGGCGTCCAGCGCATCGGCCGGCACAACGCGGTTGACCAGGCCCTTGCCCTTGGCTTCCATGGCGTCGATGAAGTCGCCGGTCAGAAGCATTTCGAGCGCCGCCTTGCGGCCAAGGTTGCGCGCCAGGCCGACCGCCGGGGTCGAGCAGAAGAGGCCGACGTTGATGCCGGAAACGGCGAATTTCGCGACGTCGGCAGCGACGGCGAGATCGCACATCGACACCAGCTGGCAGCCGGCGGCGGTGGCGATGCCATGCACGCGGGCGATGACCGGCTGCGGCATGCGGGTGAGGGTGAGCATCAGGTCGCCGCACTGCCTGAACAGCGCCTGCATGAACTCCTTGCCGTGGTTGGCGCGCATCTCCTTGAGGTCATGGCCGGCGCAGAAGGCCTTGCCGGCGCCGGCGACGACCACCACGCGCACCGCCGGGTTGCCGGCGATGGCGTCGAGCTCGGCCTGCAGCGCGGTCAACATGTCCCGCGACAGCGAATTGAACTGGCCCGGACGGTTGAGGGTCAGCGTGGTCAGGCCGTCGGCGCGGTCGGTGCGCAGGACGAGCGGGTCTTCAAGGATCATGGCGGGTCTCCGGCTGTTTTATTCGAAACCGCTAATCTAGCCGAAGGGCGGCAAAAATGTAATTGTCCGGGCATGTCGTCGGCCGGGTGTCGTGCGGCGTGCCGGCGAAATTGTCACCACGCCCGGCGGCCGTTGGAATAGCATCTCGCCAAGGAGGGAAGGTCATGGCAGAGGGGGAATTACTCGGCACCATCCTGCGGCTCACGCTGGCGCTTGCCGCCGGCGGGCTGGTCGGGCTCGAGCGCAGCTACCACGGCCGCCCGGCCGGCTTCCGCGAACACACGCTGGTCTGCATCTCGTCGTGCATGCTGATGCTGCTCGCCGACTACCATGTGATCCACGTTGCGGCGGCGACGCAGCAGCCGGTATTTCTCGATCCGACCCGCATGGCGCAGGGCATCATGACCGGCATCGGCTTTCTCGGCGCCGGCGCCATCGTCAAGGAAGGCTTCGCGATCCGCGGCCTGACCACGGCGGCGTCGATCTGGATGATCGCCGCCATCGGCATCATGATCGGCATGGGCTATTACGTGGCGGCCGTTGCCGCCACCTTCGCCACCTTCAACATCAACTACGTCTTCCGGCTGATCGAGAGCCGCATGCGCTCCGAGTTCTATGCCCACTTCCATGTCCGTTTCGCGCGCGGCGAAGCACTTTCCGAAAGCGACCTGCGGACGGTGCTCGGCGAATGCGGCTGCGCGCCGTCGGGGATGAGCTACGGGCTGGCCGGCGACGGGCGCTGGTTCGAATACCAGGCGCTGATCAAGACCCTGGACAAGGACAACCTGCATTCGCTGGCGGTGACACTTTCCGCCATGCCGAGCGTGCGCGAATTCGGGATCGCCCCGCGCGGCGACTGAAGATAGCCGGGCGGCGGGGAGTTCCGCCGGCGGGCCGGGCGCCGGGGTAAAATCCCCCCCATGAATCCCCCGCGCCACGTTCACCTCCGCCTGCATTCCGAATATTCCGTGACCGACGGCATCGTCCGCGTCGGCGATGCCGTCAAGCGCGCCGCCGGCGACGGCATGCCGGCGCTGGCGCTGACCGATCTCGGCAACCTGTTCGGCCTCGTCAAGTTCTACACCGGGGCGCGCGGCAAGGGGGTCAAGCCGATCGCCGGGGCCGACGTCTGGATCGCCAACCCGGAGTCGCCCGAGGACGCCAGCCGCCTGCTGTTGCTGGTGCGCAACCGTGACGGCTACCGCCAGTTGTGCGAGCTGCTGACCCGCGCCTACCTGGTCGACGGCCGCCGCGACCGGGCGGAAATCCGCCGCGAATGGTTCGCCGAGATCGGCAGCGACGGCCTGATCGCGCTCTCCGGCGCCCACCTGGGCGACGTCGGCGAGGCGCTGCTGAACGGCAACTTCGAACTCGCCGGCGAACGAGCCAGGGCCTGCGAGGCGATCTTCCCCGGCGCCTTCTATCTCGAGGTGCAGCGCTACGGCCAGCCGCAGCAGGAGGCCGTCGTCCAGCAGACCGCCGACCTCGCCGGCGAACTGGGGCTGCCGCTGGTGGCGACGCACCCGATCCAGTTCATGAAGCGCGACGATTTCCGCGCCCACGAGGCACGCGTCTGCATCGCCGAAGGCTACGTGCTGGGCGACAGCCGCCGGCCCCGCATCTACACCGAGGAGCAGTATTTCAAGACGCAGGACGAAATGGCGGAGCTGTTCGCCGATCTGCCGGAAGCCCTGGAAAACACGCTGGAAATCGCCCGCCGCTGCAACATCGAGATGACGCTGGGAAAGAACTTCCTGCCCGACTTCCCGATCCCGCCGGGCATGACCATCGACGAGTATCTCGTCGCCGAGGCGCGGGCGGGGCTGGAAAGGCGCCTGGTCGAGCTCTACCCGGACGCCGACGAGCGCCTCAAGCGGCGGCCGGAATACGACGACCGTCTCGTCTTCGAGTGCGACACCATCGTCCAGATGGGCTTCCCGGGCTACTTCCTGATCGTCGCCGACTTCATCAACTGGGCCAAGAACAACGGCGTGCCGGTCGGCCCCGGCCGGGGTTCCGGCGCCGGTTCGCTGGTTGCCTACAGCCTGCGCATCACCGACCTCGACCCGCTGGCCTACGCCCTGCTGTTCGAGCGCTTCCTCAACCCCGAGCGGGTGTCGATGCCCGACTTCGACATCGACTTCTGCCAGGACAACCGCTGGCGCGTCATCGAGTACGTCCGCCAGCGCTACGGCGCGCAGGCGGTGAGCCAGATCGCCACCTTCGGCACCATGTCGTCGAAGGCGGTGATCCGCGACGTCGGCCGCGTCTTCGGCCTGCCCTACTCGATGTGCGACCGCATTTCCAAGCTGATCCCCATCGTCCAGAACAAGCCGGTGTCGCTGGCCGAGGCGCTGGAGCAGGAGCCGGCGCTCAAGGAAATGATGGCCGACGAGCAGGACGGCGAGTCGGTGCGCGAACTCTTCGACCTCGCCGGGCGCCTCGAGGACCTGACGCGCAACGTCGGCATGCACGCTGGCGGCGTGCTGATCGCGCCGGGCCGGATCACCGATTTCTGCCCGATCTACCAGGCGACCGGCAGCGATGCCTCGCCCGTCTCGCAATTCGACAAGGACGACGTCGAGAAGGCCGGCCTCGTCAAGTTCGACTTCCTCGGCCTGCGCAACCTGACCATCATCGAGCTGGCCGTCGAGTACATCCGCCGCATGACCGGCGAGAAGCTCGACCTCATGTCGCTCGGCTTCACCGACCCGGCCGCCTACCAGATCCTCAAGGACGCCAACACGACGGCGATCTTCCAGGTTGAATCGGAGGGCATGAAGAAGCTGCTCAAGAAACTGGGCCCCGACCGCTTCGAGGACATCATCGCCGTGCTGGCGCTCTACCGCCCCGGCCCGCTTGGCTCCGGGATGGTCGACGACTTCATCCTGCGCAAGAAGGGCCAGCAGAAGATCGACTATTTCCACCCCGACCTGACCGCCTGCCTGTCGCCGACCTACGGCGTCATCGTGTATCAGGAACAGGTGATGCAGATTTCGCAGGTCATCGGCGGCTACACGCTGGGTGGCGCCGACATGCTGCGCCGGGCGATGGGCAAGAAAAAGCCGGAGGAAATGGCCAAGCACCGCGAAACGATTGCCGAAGGGGCGAAGCAGAAGGGCTACGATCCGGCGCTTGCCGAGCAGCTGTTCGACCTGATGACCAAGTTCGCGGAATACGGCTTCAACAAGTCGCACACCGCCGCCTACGCCGTCGTCACCTACCACACGGCCTGGCTCAAGGCCCACCACTGCGCGGCCTTCATGGCGGCGACCCTGTCCTCGGACATGGACAACACCGACACGGTGAAGATCTTCTACGAGGACACCGTGGCCAACAAGGTCAAGGTCCTCGGGCCGGACGTCAATGCCTCGAATTACCGTTTCGAGCCGGTCGACCGCAGCACCATCCGCTACGGCCTGGGGGCGGTCAAGGGCACCGGCGAGCAGGCGGTTAACGTCATCCTCAAGGCGCGCGAAGCCGGCGGGCCGTTCAGGGACCTGTTCGATTTCTGCCAGCGCTGCGACAAGCGCATGGTCAACCGGCGCACCATCGAGGCGCTGATCAAGGCCGGCGCCTTCGACAGCCTCGACGGCGACCGCCACAAGCTGCTGGCCTCGGTCGGCGTGGCGATGGATTTCGCCGAGCAGGCCGAGCGCAACGCGATGCAGACCAGCCTGTTCGACATCGGCAACGTCGCCGAGGAACATGCGCCGCAGTACGTCGCCGTCAAGCCGTGGGACGAGCGCGAAAAGCTGATGCAGGAGAAGACGGCGCTCGGCTTCTTCTTCTCCGGCCACCCCTACAACACCTTCCGCAAGGAATTGGCGCGCTTCGTTCGCCGGCCGCTCAACCGGATCGAGCCGGCCAAGGAATTGACCGTGCTCGCCGGCCTGGTGGTCGGCGTGCGCACGCAGATGACCCGGCGCGGCAAGATGCTCTTCGTGCAGATCGACGACGGCACGGCGCTGGTCGAGGTCTCGGTCTTCAACGAGCTGTTCGAGGCCGAGCGCGCCAAGATCGTCACCGACGAGGTGCTGATCGTCGAGGGCAAGGTCAGCTACGACGACTTCTCGGGTGGCAACCGCGTCGTCGCCGACAAGCTGATGACCATCGGCGAGGCCCGCGCCCGCTTCGCGCGCCACCTGCTGCTGTACATGAACGGTGGTTCCGACGCGCGCAAGCTGCGCTCGCTGCTGACGCCGTTCGCTCCCGGCCCGGCGCAGGTGCGCATCCGCTACCGCAATGAGCGGGCGCAATGCGAGATGGTGCTCGGCGACGCGATCCGCGTCCGCCTCGACGACCTGCTGCTGGAAGCGCTGGCCGGCTGGCTCAATCCCGAAAACGTGGAGATCGTCTACCAGTGATTACCGTCATCGACCAGGCGCTGCTCGCCGCGGTCGCCGCCGAGGCGCAAGCCGCCCCGCGCCGACGCCGGAACCGCAACTTCCATCCGGCCGACGACTATCCCGGCCACCGCCTGCTCAACGCCGTCGAGCCGGATTCCTACGTGATGCCGCACCGCCATCTCGACCCGCACAAGGACGAGACCATCCTCTGCCTGCGCGGGCGCCTCGGCATCGTCGTTTTTGACCCTTGCGGGGCGGTCGACCGCAGCATCCTGCTGACCCCGGGCGGCGACAGCCTCGGCGTCGACATTCCGCACGGCGTCTTCCACGCCGTGCTGGCGCTCGAACCCGGCACCGTGCTGTTCGAGGCCAAGTCCGGCCCCTACGTCCCGCTCGCTGCTGACGAAAAGGCGCCGTGGGCGCCGGCCGAGGGCGAGCCGGGTGCAGCGGACTACCTGGCGCGCCTGCACCGCCTGTTCGATTGAGGCGAAGAATTGTCTCTGGCCCGTGACCTCACGGTGGAGCCGGTGCCACGAAGGATTTCGCGGCGCTCAGAACTTCCAGTTGAAGTTCGCTGACAAGAAAAAAATGCCGATATTGTCGTAAGAGCCGACCAGGTTGCCGCGGCCGCCGAGAGCCACCGGTAGTCGCGCCTGTTTGTTCACGTTACCGGTGCCACCGTAGATGTATTCTGCGGCAAGGCCCCAACCGAAAGTCTTGTCGACCTGGTTCTGGGCGCCAGCACCAAAACGCCAGCCTTGGTTGGTCGGCAGGATGGGCGAAACATCGCCGGACTGGAAGGCGGAATCGTAGGCGATGCCAAAATTCAGTCGCCACGGCTCGCTGACCCGATATTGTGCACCAAGCGCCGCGTGCCATGTATCCCTGAAATTCAGAGCGGTTGTGAGGCCAGTGGGATTTCTCGTATCCGCGAGTCCAACTTCGACATAGCCGAATTTCGACCATTGCTGCCAGCCAATGTTGCCAAGCAGCGTCAGGCGGTCATTTACCGTATGAAATACGCTGCCCATCACCTGTTGCGGCACCGTGATGCCCAAATTGACCGTGGCTCCATCCAGTCCGCGTGCGTTCAGCAATGCCGTAAGCAAGGGGCCCGTACCGCTGAAACGGGCTTGCGGCGCGAAATCAAGCTTGACCTGGGAATTGTAGGTGAGGCCGAACCGGGTATCGGGAGTCGCCTCGTACAACACGCCGAAATTTCCGCCCCAGCCCCACGCGTTGTCGTTCATCGTCAACTTGCCATCGGTGCCGAAGATATTGTTGATTCCCGTTTCACTGTTCAGATGCCCGTACATCGCGTTAAAGCTGGCACCAAGCGAGACCTTGTCGCTGACACGAACAGCCACCGAAGGCAGTAGCGAAACACCGATCAGCGTTGCCTGCTGGGCGTAATAACGACCAACCCAGTTGTCGTCATACTTCAGTCCCAAGCCAAAATTGCTCGTTGCAGCAAAACCAATTTTTACGTCGGGCGAAATGCTGTGACTGAAAAACAGACCGCCCCCGGGAAGCCAGCCGCTCTCGCCGATTGCCGCGCCGCCGTTGTTGCCGCCAAGGGCGGGCGAACTGCCGCCGTTGGAGAATTTCAGGTTGCTGTAAAGGACCTGGGTGCCGATCAACGCCTGGCTACCTTCGATCCGTACCATGCCGGCCGGATTGGTCAGTACCGTTGCGGCATCCTGCGCCCGTGCGGCATAGCCGGCTGCCGCCAGCCCCATGTCTTCGGTGCCGACTTCGTAAAGAAAAATGCCGCCGGCAATTGCCTGGGTACTGGCGAATATTCCGAACGAAAAGGCAATTGCGGCATGCAACACATTTGAGTGCAACCTGGCGTGAAAGGCCTTCATTAGAACCCCGTTGATTTAGCGCCGTCGCGTCCAAGCGGCGACAGTGGCTGAATGACAAACAGACTACGCGTTTGAATGAATGATCAGAAGCGACCGACGAAGGTCAGGCCGAAGAGCGGTGCCGGGTCGAAGTCTTCGGTACGCAACTTGTCGCCGGATGAGTTTTCAACACGCAGCTTGCCGCCGGCCACGACTCCGCCGTAGAAGTGCAGCGCCATCTGCTCGGTGAAATTGCGCGTCACGCGCAGGAAAACCGGTACGCCGCTCTCTTGGCCGACGCCGTTGCTTACTGGGCCGGTGTCGCTCAGGCGGAAACGCAAGACGCGGTAGGAGGCGCCGACACCCGCCGTCCAACCGCCGTCGAAACGGTAGTCGAGTTCGAGGCCCGCCGGGCCGGTCGGGCCGCTGGGCAGGGGATTGACCAGGCGCCAACGGTCGTTGAGACGCCAGTCGACGATCACAAAGGGGAATACCCTGGTCTTTTCGATCTGCGAGAAGACGCCAGCACCCAAGCCGAGGCGATTGCCATCCTCAAAACGCTTGGTGCCGGAAAGCGTGGCGCCCCAGACCAGCGAGTCGCCGGTGTTTGCGCCGTTTTCCTTGAACCAGTCCGCCGAGGGGGCGAAACCGACGCTCCAGCCGTCGCCAACGGCGAACGACAGCGGGACTGTCAGGCCATAGCGCTGCACCGTGCCCCACGGCGCGGTCGCGCCGAAGGCAGCGGCGTTGGAGAACGAAAAATCGTAGTAGTCGTAGTTGAGCGTAACGCCCGCGCGGCTTCCGCCACCGACGTCATAGGACGTGCCGCCGCGCACGATGGCGCCGGACATGCTGAAGTGGCCGCCGTTATCGAGATTGCCGTTGCCCTGGTAAATCGGGGTGACCGAGGCGAATGATTGCCAAGCGCTGTTTTCGGCACCGTTCGCGGCGCTCGCGACGGCCAGCAGCGCACCCAACGCCGACAGGGTCGAAACGCGGCACTTTTTTTTGCTCATCGGGGTTCTCCGATGTGTTGTTTAAAAATTTGACATATTGGCATCGCGGCCCCCCCAGCCTCGTCAATGCCGTCCCGATGCCCGCTGCCCCCTCAGTCAACATCCAGCTGATCGGGCAATGCAAACGGTGCCAAGCCCGCGGCCGGTGACTTTGGGGCGGTGCCCGGCAGGATCTCGAAGTTCGGGGTGAAGGAGGTCATCAGGCTGCGGAGCTGATCGAAGGGTTTGCGATCGCCGTCGAATCTGGCTTTGCCGGCCTTGATCAGGTCGTCGAAGCTGACGACGCCCATCATGATCCGGTTGAGCTCGGCGCGGTCGAGGGTGATCGTGAGGTCGGGGTTCTTCGCCTGTTGGCCCTTGATGTTGGTCAACGTGGCGTTGCTCAGTTCGATCAGGTATTTCTCGCCGTTGTCAGGTGTCACCAGGTTGATCGTGAAGCGCATGCCCTCGGCCTTCTTCGGGTCCATGCTGATGCCGAGGAAATCGAGCCATTGCTCGGTCGACATCGCCCGGATCACGTCCGGGACGCTGGATCGAACCGGCACGCCGCCGGGCAGGCCGTTGCGCAGCTCGAAGGCGCCTTGCAGGAAGGTGTTGCGCACGCTGGTGCTCTCCGCCTGGTAGCCCAACTGCTCGAAGGCGTCGGCCAGCAGGCGGCGGGCTTCCTGGTTGCGCGGTTCGGCGAAGACCAGCTTGTTGAGGATTTCGGTGGCGTGCAGGTACTTGCCCTGAGCGATCAGCGCCTTACCCTTGGCGATGATCCTTGCCGAGCCACCCATCATCTCGACGTAGAGCGGTGCCGAGTCCTTGGGCGAGAGCGGGATCAGGTTGGTCGGATTGCCGTCGAAGTGGCCGATGAAGCGGTTCACGACGCCCCGCACGTTGTTCTGCACGTCGCCATGGTAGCTGCGCGCCGCCCAGCTCTGCTGCAGACTCCGGGGCACTTCGTACACGTTGTGAATCTCGTTGATCGTCACGCCCTTGTTCACGTAGTGCAGGGTCTGGTTGTTGAGGTTGGCGTAAGCGTCGCGCTGCGCGCGCAGCACTTCCTGGATGCGGTCGTTGCCCCAGCGCGGCCAGCTGTGCGAGGCGAACATCACTTCCGACTCCTGGCCGAACTTGTACAGCGCCTCGTTGATTACCTTCGACCAGTTGTGCGCGTTGCGTACCGCGGCGCCCCGGGTCGTGTAGATATTGTGGATCGTGCCGGTGACAACCTCGGCGGCCCAGAAAGCCTTGAACTGCGGGAAGTAGGTGTTCAACTGCACCGGCGCCTCGGTGTCGGGTGCGTTCTGGAACACCATCTTCACGCCGTCGACGGTGATTTCCTCGAAGTCCTTCGAGATGAGGCGGTTTGGTGCAATCAGACCGGCGCTTCCGGCCGCTACGTTCTTGCCGATGGCCTGGTCGACATGGCCGTGCGGGTCGCGCGGCAGGAGCACCGCGTACTGCCACTGCATCCTGCGGTTCATGGCGTTGCCGGCGAACACGTTCTCGGAGATTGCCGCCTCCATGAAGCCGTCGGCGGCGATGAGCATAACCTTGCCACTCCTCACGTCTGCCTCGTCCACCACCCCACGCACGCCCCCGAAGTGGTCTCCGTGCGAGTGCGAGTACACGACCGCGACCACCGGCCGCTTGCCGAGCTTCTCGTTGATGAACGCGAGCGCCGCTCGCGACGTCTCGGCAGCCGTGAGAGGGTCGTAGATGATCCAGCCGGTATCGCCTTTGATGAAGCTGATGTTGGCAAGGTCGTAGCCACGCACCTGATAAATTTTGCCCGGCACTACCTCATACAGGCCGTAGGCCATGTTGAGCACGGCCTGGCGCTGCAGCGACGGGTGGATGCTCTGGAAATCCTTGCCCTGAAGCAGCCACTGGTAGCTGCCCATGTCCCAGGCGACGTGGCCGGCATCGGCCATGATCTGCTTGTAGGGCGGCTCGGCGATGAAGCCCTTCTTGGCTTCGTCGAAGTCGCGCTTGTCCTCGAAGGGCAGGGTGGCGGAGACGCCCTTGCGCAGTTCCATAGTGAACTTGGAGGGCAGGGTGCCTTTCGGGTCGAAGTGCTTGCCTTCAGCCGCGCCGGGGTTGTTGACGATGGCGCCGCCACCACCCGCCGCATGGACAGTGGTCATGGCGCCACCGGCTAAGGCGATGCTCAGCGCCAGGGTCAGTTTTGCGGAAAGTTTCATGCGAGTCTCCTCTTTATTATTCAGGGCGTTGTGCCGGCGACGATGCCTGGTGCCTGTGGGGGCGGCGCTGCGGAAAATCCGCCCGGCGGCTATCCGAAATGGATCGGCGGACGATTATTGGCATATCTTGGCAATTCCGGCAAATGGCTTTTTTGTTAAGTGTGATAACCTTTTGCTTATCATGATTACCCAGCGCCGCCTTCGTCACCTGCTGTCGCTCGTCGAGTACGCGCATTTCGGGCGTGCGGCGGCGGCGCTGAACATCTCGCAACCCGCGCTCACCAAGAGCATCCAGGCGCTGGAGGCGGAACTGGGCGTCATGCTGCTGGACCGCAAGCGGGGTGCCGTGGTGCTGACGGCGTTCGGTGAACTGGTCGTCCAGCGCAGTCGGGCACTGCTCAATGCCGAAGAGGACCTGTTGCGCGAGATCACGCTGCTCGCCGGCCTTGAGATCGGCTCGTTGCGGGTGGCGCTGGGGCCTTATCCCAGCGTGGTTTCGGGCTACCCCGCCATGGCGCGCCTGCTGGCCCGGCGCCCGAAAATCACCGTGGCGGTGCACGTCGCCGGTTGGCGTGAAGTGGCCCGCCGAGTGTCGGCACGCGACGTGGACCTCGGTCTGGCCGAACTGAGCGGCGTGGAGGAAGACGACCAGTTTGCGACCGAGTTGGTCGGTCAGCATCGCGGCCGCATCTTCTGTCGCCCCGGGCATCCCATTCTCGCCGCCGGCCGCGTGGCACTGCCTGCGCTGCTCGAATTCCCGTGGATGGCGTCCCGGCTTCCCGCGCGCATCGCGGCGGGCCTGCCGCGCACGGTCGGCCGCGCCGGCAGGATCGATGCGCTCAGCGGCGACTTCATTCCGGCGATCACGATCGACGTGCCGATGCAGATCGCCGATCTGCTGGCCGGCAGCGATACCCTGGCGTTCGCCTCGCTGGCGCTCATGGAACACGACCTGGCCGCCGGCAACGTGACTGTCGTGCCGACCAGCAAGGTCGCTTTCCAGGCCAATTACGGCTTCATCCGCCTGAAGGATCGTTCGCTGACCCCCGCCGCGCTGGCTTACATGGACGAGGTGCGCGCCGTCGAGGCCGGGATCGCCGGGCGCGAGGCGGCACTGGCCGAGCGCTACGGCTACCGCCTGTGAGCCATGCCGACTTGTCAGCAAACCGTCAGGCGCTGGCATAATCGCGGAATGAAAATAAAGGGGGTCGGAAAGACCGCGGGCGGGGGCGAGGCGTGCTGAAGGTGCTGGTTTTCATGCCGGTGCTGGGGGCGGTTGCGGTAGCGGTGTTGCCGGTGCGCCGGGCGGTCTGGCTGTGGCGGCTGGCGATGCTGTTCGCGCTCGCCGCGCTCGGCCACGCGCTGTGGCTGGCCGCCGGTTTCGATCCGGCCGGGCCGGCGATCCAGTTCCATGAAAGCCGGCCGTGGAATGTCCGGCTCGGCTCCTATTTCGCGCTCGGCATCGACGGCATCGCGCTGGCCATGGTGCTGCTGACGGCGCTGCTGACGCTGATTGCTGTGCTCGTCTCGCGGCGCATGGAACAGGGCGCGCGCCTCTACTTCACGCTAGTGCTGCTGCTCGAATCGGCGATGTTCGGCGTGTTCACCGCGCGCGACTGGTCGCTGTTCTACGTCTTCTGGGAAGCGACGCTGATCCCGCTGTTCTTCCTGATCGACCGCCTCGGCGGGCCCAACCGCCAGCGCGCGGCGCTCAACTTCTTCCTGTACACGCTGGGCGGCTCGGTGTTCATGCTGGTCTCGCTGCTCTTCCTCTACGATGCGGCGCCCGGCCACAGCTTCGCGATGGGCGACATGGCCGAGGGCGGGCGCGACCTGCCGCTCAACACGCAGCTGCTGATCTTCGCCGGCCTGTTCATCGGCTTCGGCGTCAAGATGCCGGTCTTTCCGCTGCACGGCTGGCTGCCGCTGGCCCACGTCGAGGCGCCGAGCCCGGTGTCGATCCTGCTTTCCGGCGTACTGCTCAAGATGGGCGCCTACGGGCTGATCCGCGCCACCGAGACGCTGCCCGCCGCGCTGCTGGCGACGCAGGACTGGCTGGCGGTGCTCGCCTTCGCCAGCCTGCTCTACGGCGGCGTGCTTGCCTGGCGCCAGCAGGATTTGAAGGCGATGGTCGCCTACTCGTCGATCTCGCACATGGGCGTCGTGCTGCTCGGCATCGCCACGCTCAACGTCACCGGCCTGACCGGCGCCGTGATGCAGATGGTGGCGCACGGGCTGACGGCGGCGACGCTGTTCCTCGTCGTCGGCCTGCTCTACCAGCGTACGCACAGCCGCGACCTCGCCGACTACGGTTGCCTGCTCGGGCGTGCGCCGCGCTTCGCCTTCTTCACTGCCTTCGCCTTGCTGGCGGCCATCGGCCTGCCGGGCAGCGCCGGCTTCGTCGCCGAACTGCACGCGCTGGTCGGCGGCTTCGGGCGCTGGGGCGGCTGGGTCGTGCTGCTCGGCGTGGCGATGCTGGTCGGCGCCGCCTACGGGCTGCGCGTGATCGGCCGCCTGTGCATGCAGGGCCTGCCGGCGCAGGACATCGCCGACATGACGCGCACCGAGACGGCGGCCGCCGCCCTGCTCGGCATCGCCATTGTCGCCCTCGGCGTCTGGCCGGCGCCGCTCCTCGACCTGGTCGCCGGCAGCGTGGACCGCGTCGGCCGCCTGTTCGCCGGCTGAGATGGAAGCGCACGCCGACCTGCCGCTGCGCGAACGCCTCGCCCATTGGGTCGGGCACCTGGCGCACGTCCTGCCGGCGCAGGCGCCGATCCGCGACTTCGTCCACCACAACACCCTGCACGGCTTCCAGCACCTGCCTTTCCCCGCGGCGCTGGCGGCGGTCCACAGCCTGACCGGCGCCACGCCCTACCTGCCGGAAGCGCGCTTCCGCGAATTGCTGGACGCCGGGCGCATCACCGTGGCCGATCTCGACGCGGCGCTCAATGACGCCGGCCTGCCTGATCTCGACGCCGAGCTGCGGCGCGGCATCACCCGGCGCGACGTCCTGCTCGCCAGCCTGCGCCTGCCGCTCGAAGCGCCGGGTCGCGCCCGCCTGGATTGGGTGGCGCGCGAGCACGGCGAGGCGGCAGATCCGGTTTTTGCCCGTTTTGCGGCGTCGACCGCAACCACCGCGCCGGCCGACTGGCGCGACCAGGCGGCGCAACGCCGGGCGGCGCTGTGTGCGCGGATCGGCCGCGAATGGACGCTGCGCAGCCTGCTCGAACACCTGACCGGCGAGGACGTGCTCGAGCGCGTGCGTACCGTGCTGCAGCGCCACCTCGCCGCCCACCTCGATCTCGGCGTCGCCGCCTGGCGCAATCCGCAGCGCGCACGCGGCTTCTACGCGGCGTGGCGCGCCTGCGCCGGTCTCGACATGGCATGGGAGCTGAACGAATTGCCCAACGTGCGCGACGAGATCGCCTGGCTGCCCGACGACCCGGTCGACGTGCTGGCCGAGGAACTGCCGCGCCTGGTCGCCGACGAAAGCCTGTGGCCCGGCTATCTCGAACGCCTGGCGCTGGAACTGCCGGGCTGGTCGGGCATGGTCCTGTGGCGCGAACGCAACCCGGAACGCGGCGACGGCACGCCGGTCGCCATGGCCGATTACCTGGCGGTGCGCGTACTGCTCGAACGCCTGCTCTGCGACGACCTGACGCGCCGCCTGAGCGGCGCGCCGATGGCCTTTGGCGACCTGGAGGCGTGGTTCGCCGCCCGCCCGGCCGAATTCCTCGTGCGCGACGCCCTGCGCAGCCGGGCGCTCGACGAGGAGCTGCAGCAGCAGGCGGCGCGCCTGCTGCATGCCGCCGAATCCGGGCGCGCCGATGACGCGGCCTGGGAAGCGCTGGCGGCGCGCATCGCCGCGGCCGACACGGCGCCGGCCGCGGCCCCGCCGTTGCCGGCGCTGGCGGCGCTGATCGGCCTGGCAGCCGCCGACGTCGAGCAGCTCGCCGCGGACGAGGCGGCAGCGTTGCTCGCCTGCGCCGCCAGCCTCGACCCGCTGGCGCGCGGCCACGTCTGGCTGCTCGCCTACGAGCGCCACTACCGCGAACAGATCCTCGCCGCGCTGGCGGCCAACCATCCGCGGTGCAAGCCGGTCTCCCGGCCGACGGCGCAGGTCGTCATGTGCATGGACGACCGCGAGGAAGGCACCCGCCGCCATCTCGAGGAGATCGCGCCGACGGTCGAAACCTTTGGCGCCGCCGGCTTCTTCGGCGTCGCCATGTACTGGCAGGGCGTCGACGACGCGGCGCGCACGGCACTGTGCCCGGTGGTCGTCCAGCCGACGCATGCGGTGCGCGAAGGCGCCGCGCCGGGCGGCGAGGCGGCGCTCGAACGCCATGCCGGCCGCCGCCGCTGGCGCCTCGCCTGGCGCGAACGCCTGCTCCAGGGAACGCGCCGCGGGCCGCTCGCCGGCCCGCTGCTGACCGCCCTCGCGGCGCCGCCGGCGCTCGCCGCGCTGGTCGCCGGGGCGCTGGCGCCGGGCTGGTTCGGGCTGGCGCTGGAGCGCTGGCGCCGCGCCTACGACGGCCCGGCGCCGACCCGCGTGCAGGCGACGGCGGAAACGGCGCGCGCCGGCGCGACGCCGCGTACGCCGCAGGAAGGTTTCACCGACGACGAGCAGGCGGCGCGCGTCGAGAACTTCCTGCGCATGATCGGCCTCGCCGGCGATTTCGCACCGCTCGTCCTGATCCTCGGCCACGGCTCGGGCAGCCGCAACAACCCGCATCTCTCGGCCTACGACTGCGGCGCCTGCTCGGGCCGCCACGGCGGCCCGAACGCCCGCGTCTTCGCGGCGCTGGCCAACCGGCCGGCGGTGCGCGAGCGTCTCGCCCGGCGCGGCCTGTCCATCCCGGAAACGACCTGGTTCGTCGCCGCCGAGCACAACACCTGCGACGACAGCCTCGTGTGGTACGACCTCGACCTGCTACCGCCCGCCTTTCAGCCGGCCTTCGACCGCCTGCACGGCCAACTCGCCGAAGCCTGTCGCGCGCATGCCGCCGAGCGCTGCCGGCGGCTGGCCTCGGCGCCGGCGCGCGCGACGCCGTGGCAGGGGCGCCGGCACGTGATCGGGCGCGGCCACGACATCTCGCAGGCGCGCCCGGAACTCGGGCACGCGACCAACGCCGCTGCCTTCATCGGCCGCCGCACGATGAGCCGCGGCCTCTTCCTCGACCGCCGCGTGTTCCTGATTTCCTACGACCCGAGCGCCGACGGCGACGGCCGCATCGTCGAGAGCATCCTGCTGGCGGCCGGGCCGGTCGGCGCCGGGATCAGCCTCGAATACTATTTTTCGACGGTGGATAACGCGCGCTTCGGTTGCGGTTCCAAGGTCACGCACAACGTCGCCGGCCTGTTCGGGGTCATGGAGGGGGCGGATTCCGACCTGCGCACCGGCCTGCCCTGGCAGATGGTCGAGATCCACGAGGCGATGCGCCTGCTGGTCGTCGTCGAACAGGAACCCGAACTGCTGTCGGCCATCGTCGCCCGCCAGCCGGCGCTGCAGGAACTGGTCGGCAACGCGTGGATCATTTTGGCTGCAAAAAGCCCGTTGACCGCAGCGATCCATGTTTACTGCCCGCGCCGCGGATGGTTGCCGGGGACCGGGCGCGGCGTGTTGCCACAGGTCGGCCGTTCGGTCGACTGGTTTGCCGGCGAGCGCGAGGCGCTGGCGCCGGCGCTCGTTCTCGGGGGCGGCGCATGAACACGCTGCTGCGCCTGCTGCCCGACCTCGTCTGGCTGGTGCCGGCGGCGCCGCTGCTGGCGCTGGTCGCCGTCGGCCTGCGCATGCTGCTCGGGCGCGCCGAGGGCGACGCCGCCGAGCCGCTGACCGCCCGCCTCTGCGCCTTCGCCGCCTTCGTCAGCCTGGCGCTGCTGCTCGCCATCGACGCCGGCGCGCTGCTCGCCGGTGCGCCCGGCCATCGTGTCCTCGGCACCTGGTTCGCCAGCGGCGACTGGCAGGGCACGCTGTCCTTCCTGCTCGATCCGCTGGCGCTCTCGGTGGCGACGCTGACGGCGCTGATCGGCTGGCTGGTGATGCGCTTTTCCGCCAACTACCTGCACCGCGAGGCCGGCTTCCATCGCTTCTTCATCGTCCTCAGCCTGTTCCTGGCCGGCATCCAGCTCGTCCTGCTGGCCGGCAACGGGCTGCTCGCCTTCGTCGGCTGGGAGATGTGCGGCATTTCGTCCTTCCTGCTCATCGGCTACAGCTGGCAGCGCCCGGTGGCGACAGCCAATGCCCTGTTCGCCTTCGTCACCAACCGCGCCGGCGACGCCGGCTTCCTGCTCGGCCTCGGCTTCGCCGCCGCCTGGCTGGGCAGCTTCGAATGGCCGGCGCTGACCGCGACGCCCGACCTGCCGTTGCTGACGGCGCGCCTGCTGGCCGTCGGCTTCGTCGTAGCGGCGCTCGCCAAGTCGGCGCAGCTGCCGTTCACCCCGTGGATCGCGCGGGCGCTGGAAGGGCCGACGCCGTCGTCGGCCATCTTCTACGGGGCGGTCATGGTTCATGCCGGCGTCTTCCTGATGCTGCGCCTGGCGCCGCTGCTCCAGCAGGTGCCGGACCTGATGGCGGCGCTGGTCGTCGTCGGCGCGCTGACCGCGGCCTACGCCTGGCTGTGCGGGCTGGTGCAGACCGACGTCAAGTCGGCGCTGATCTTCGCGACGGTCTTCCAGGTGGCGCTGATGTTCGTCGCCATCGGCCTCGGGTGGACGACGCTGGCGACCGTGCACCTCTGCCTGCATGCGGCGTGGCGCGCCTGGCAGTTCCTGCTGGCGCCGTCGTGGCTGGCGCTGACGCAAGGTCCGCCGCAGCCGGCGCCGGCCTGGCTGCGCGGCTGGCAGCTGCTGTACACGGCGGCGCTCGAACGCTTCTGGCTCGATCGCCTGGGCTTTACGCTGCTGGCGCGGCCGACCGAGCTGTTCGCGCACGACCTGCATGGCTTGGAAGAGAATTTCATCGACCGCGCGCTCGGCGAGCCGGGGCGCGGCCGGCCGCTGCGTGCCGAGCTGCCGCTGGTGGCCGGCGACGGCCTCGCCGGACGGGCGCTGGCGGCGCTCGCCGAACAGTTGCAACGGCTGGAGACCCACCTTTCGCTGCGCGGCCGCGGCGGCGCCGCCGAGCGCCTGCTACTGCGCCTCGGCACCTGGCTGCGGACCGTCGAGAACCTGCTCGAACAGCCGCGCTACCTGATGATGGCGGTCATGGCGACCTTCGTGGTGATCCTGTGAGCGGCGGCTTCAGCGAAATCCTGTGGACGGCGCAGGCCGGCCTGCCGCTGCTGCTGTTGCTGCAGGGGCTGCCGCTGCTCGGCGCGGCGGTGGTTTTCGCCTTCGGGGAGCGGTCGACCGCAGTCGTCGCCGGCAAGCTCTTCGCGCTCGCCGAACTGCTGCTGTGCATCGTCGTCGCCAGCCGCATCGATCCGCTGTCGCCCGTCCTGCAGCTGGCCGAGCGCTTCGCGCCGCTCGGCTACCATGTCGCGGTCGACGGGGTTTCCATCGTCTTCCTGCTGGTCGCCGCGCTGCTCACCTTCCTGATGACGCTGTACGGCATGAGCCGCGGCATGATCTCGCCGGGCCGCCTGTTCGCCGTGCTGCTGGTCGCCGAGGCCGGGCTGGCCGGCATGCTGGTGACGATGAACGTCGCCTGGTTCGCCGCCTTCTCGGCGCTCGAGCTGTGGGCGGTGACCTTCCTGCTGCGGCGCTGGGCGTCGTCGCGCGCCGAGACGCAGGCGCTGGCCCGCTTCGTCCAGTACCAGGCCTTCGGCTGGGCGCTCTTCGTCGGCGGCTGCCTGGTGCTCGGCTGGAGCCACGCCGACGCCACCGGCGGGCGCTGGAGCTTCGACCTCTTCGATCTCGCCGGCGCGGCGCCGGCCGGCAAGTTCCAGACTGCCGCCTTCTACCTGCTGTTCTACGGACTGGCGGTGCGCACGCCGCTCTTCCCGCTGCACGGCTGGCTGCCCAACATGGCGCAGCATGGCCTGATCGCGGTTGCCCCGGCGCTGATGGTCGGGGTCAAGGTCGGCATCTACGGCATGCTGCGTTTCGTCCTGCCGCTGACCCCGGCGGCGGTGGAATACTGGCAGCCCTACGTCGTCGGCTTCGCCATGGCCGGCGTCTTCTTCACCGCCGCGCTCGCCTTCCAGCAGACCAACCTGCGCCGCCTGCTCGCCTTCGCCGTGGTGAGCCACACCAGCCTGCTGGTGATCGGCATCTTCAGCCTGCACGAGGCGGGCATCCAGGGCGCCGTGCTGCTCGCCGCCAACTTCGGGCTGGCGGTGACCGGCATGTGGTTCATCGTCGGTTTCGTCTTCCGCCGCACCGGGACGACCGAGCTCGGCGAACTGTCCGGGCTGTTCGAGCGCATTCCCTTCCTCGCCATCGCCTTCCTGATCTTCGGCCTGGCCATCGTCGGCATGCCCGGCACGCCGGGTTTCGACGCCGCGCACCTGATCCTCGAGGCGGCTATCGACAGCTTCGGCGCCCTGTCCACGGTGGCGGCGGCGCTCGGCAACGTGGCGGCCGCCGGCTTCCTGCTCTGGGCGTTTCAGCGCGCCTTCCTCAGCCAGGGAAAACAGGGCGGCCAGGACGTCGACCGCACAATGCCGATGGAGTACCTGGTGTGCGGCATCGCGCTCGTCGCGATGCTCGCCATCGGCATCTTCACCGAGCCCTGGCTGCACCTGACGGAAACCGCCAGCCAGGCGCTGGCGGCGCCTTTCGCGCGATGACCGACGTCCCGCTGCTCTCGCTCCTCGTCTTCCTGCCGCTCGCTGGCGCCGGCCTGCTCTGGCTGCTGCCGGCGCGTGCCGCGCGCTTCGCGACGGCCGCCACGATGCTGGCGACGCTGGCCGCCGCCAGCGCGGCGATGGTCGCCTTCGACCCGGCCGGCCCGCGCTTCCAGCTGGTCGAGCGGGCGCCGTGGATCGCCAGCCTCAACGTGCACTACCTGCTCGGCGTCGACGGCCTGTCGGTGCTCTTCCCGCCGGCGACGGCGCTGCTCTTCCTCGGCGCTCTGGTGGCCAGCTGGAACCTGGTGCGCGCGGCGCCGCGCCTCCATTACAGCCTGCTGCTGCTGCTCCAGTGCGCGACGCTGGGCATCTTCTGCGCCCTCGACCTGGTGCTGTTCTTCGTCTTCTGGGAAGCGACGCTGGTGCCGCTCTATTTCCTGCTCGGGCGCTGGGGGGCGGTGGCCGGCAGCGCCCGGGCCGCCGCCCGCTATTTCCTCATCATGCTGGCCGGCGGCGTGCCGCTGCTGCTCGCCTTCGTGCTGCTGGCGGCCAGCCAGCCGGCGCCGACCTTCGATTTCATGGCCCTGGCGGCGGTGCCGCTGCCGCGCGCGACGCAGTACGCCTTCCTGCTGCTGTGCCTGCTCGGTTTCGGGGTCAAGGTGCCGCTGGTGCCGCTGCACACCTGGCTGCCGCAGTTCGCGCTTGCCGCGCCGGGTTCGCTGACGGCGCTGCTGGTCGGCCTCAAGCTCGGCGCCTACGGTCTGGTTCGTTTCGCCATCCCGCTCGCGCCCGACGCCGCGCAGGACCTGCACTGGCTGCTCGCTGGCCTCGGCACGCTGACGCTGCTCTACGGGGCGGTCGGCATCCTGGCGCAGAGCAACCTGCGCGTCGGCCTCGCCTACGCCAGCATCTGCCACGTCGGGCTGGCAGTGCTCGGCCTTGCTGCGTTCACCGCCTCCGGCGTCCAGGGCGCGGTGTCGCTGCTGCTCAGCTTCTCGGTGGCGACCGGCGGCGCCTTCCTGCTCCTCGAATTCCTGCGCCAGCGCACCGGGTCGACCGACATCCACAGCCTGGGCGGGGCGGCGAAGACCATGCCGCTGCTCGCCAGCGGCTTCCTGATCTGCGGCCTGGCCGGCGTCGGCATGCCGGGGACCAGCAGCTTCCCCGGCGAATTCATGCTGATCCTGGCCGCCCTGCGCAGCCACACCGGCGCCGGCATGGCCGCGCTGTTCGGCCTGGCGATCGCCGCCGGCGGCTTCCTGGCGCTCTACCGCAAGGCCTTCCTCGGCCCGGTGAAGCGCCGCGAGGTGGCCGAAGCCGAAGACCTGCGGCCGCGCGAATGGGCGGTGCTGGTCATCCTGGTTTTCCTGGTCGGTGCCATCGGTCTCTACCCGGGGCCGTGGCTGGAAATCGTCCGCCCGGCCGCCGAGGCCTGGGCGGCCGGACTGGCGCGCTGACGGCGGGAAGCCGGCGCTATTTTCAGGACAGGCGGCCGGCCCAGCGTTCGCAGCCCTGGCGCACGACTTCCTCCAGCGAGCCTTCGCGGGCCCAGGCGTCGCGCACTTCGCTGGCGCCGTTGCGGCCCTGCAGAACCTCGGTGCGCAATAGGTTGAGCGCCTCGGTCGAGCCGAGATCGTAGGCGTGCAGCTCGATCTGCGCCATGGTGCGCAGGATGTCGTCGCGGATGACCCGCTGCTCGGCGCTGCCGGGCACGACCAGCCGCCCGTCGTAGCCGAAGCGGCAGGCCTGGAAGCGGTTGTAGGTATAGACCAGGTAGTCGTCCTCCTGCGGCGCGAACGGCTTTTCCTGCAGCAGGTAGCGGGCCAGCGCCTGGGCGTAGGCGGCGATCTGGGCGGCGCGCTCGACGCTCAGCGGCGTATCCATGACACGCAACTCGATGGTGCCGAATTCGGGCTTGGGGCGGATGTCCCAGTAGAAATCCTTCATGCTCTTGACGACCCCGGTGGCGACCATCTTGCGGTAGTAGGCCGCGAAATCGTCCCAGGTGAGCACGAAGGGCGCGCGGCCGCTGAGCGGAAAGGCGAACACCGAATTGAGGCGCGCCGACTGGAAGCCGGTGTCGATGCCCTGGACGAAGGGCGAGGCGGCCGACAGGGTGATCAGGTGCGGAATGTAGCGGCCGAAGGCGTGCAGCAGCCAGAGCGCCTGGTCGGGGTCGGGGCAGCCGATATGCACATGCTGGCCGAAGATGGTGAACTGCTTGGCGAGATAGCCGTAGAGCTGCGACAGGTGATGGAAGCGCGGCGCGTCGAAGATGGCCTGCTGGCCCCAGTGCTGGAAGGGGTGGGTGCCGCCGCCGGAGAGCAGGATGCCGAGGCGGTCGGCCTGGCTCACCAGCTGGTGGCGAATGCTGCGCAGCTGGGTCAGCGCGTCCTGGTAGTCCTGGCAGATGTCGGTGGACAGCTCGATCATCGAATCGGTGATTTCCGGCTTGACGTCGCCGGGGTGCTGGCGGCCGGCCATTTCGCGCAGCAGGTCGGGGGCTGCGCCGACCAGGTTGTAGTCCTGGCCGCTGACGATCTGCAATTCCAGTTCGACGCCCAGGGTCAGCGGCGCCGACTGCGAAAAGGCCTGCAATTCGTATTCGGTATCGCTACTCACGGCGTTCTCCGCTCCACTTGAGGCACAGCGCGACGATCACCGGGCCGGCCAGTTCCATGATGGCGGCCGCGCTCATGGCGACCGGGACCAGGGTCAGCTGTAGCTCCGGGTAGATGCGCCCGAGGTCGGCGGCGGCGACCATCACCGGCCCCGCCGCCGGCGCCAGCGCCAGCCCGAGCAGCAACCCCTGGCGCCAGCTGATGCCAGCCGGCCGTGCCAGCAGCAGGACGCCGCACAGCTTGGCCAGGCTGCGCGCGCCGATCAGCAGCAGGGCCAGGCCGCCGCCGGTGACCAGGTGTTCGACCTTGATCTGCATGCCGACGACCAGGAAGAGCATGACGACCAGCACGCTGCCGACCGAGCCGAAATGGCGCGGAAAGACCCAGGCGCGCCGTTCGCCGTTGCGCAGCACGATGCCGGCGAAGAGCATGCACAGGGTGACCGGCAGGCGCAGCGCCTCGATCGCGCCGATCGTCATCAGCACCAGGCCGAGGAGGACGATCGAGGCGTATTCATCGCGCAATGCCAGCCAGCGATGCACCCCGGCGACCGCCAGCGCCAGCAGCTTGCCGACGACGAGGCCGGCTCCGAGCAGGTAGAGCGGATGGGCGATCGCCAGCACCCAGTCGCCACTGTAGCGCTGGTGCAGGACGCCGGTCGCCAGGTGGATGGCGACCACGGCATAGATGGTGTTGAGCGCGGTGAGGACCAGCAGGCGGGTGCTGACCTGGCCCTGCGCGTTGCATTCGGCGACCACGCGCACGACGACGGCCGGCGAGGTGGCCATGCCGATCGCCGCCAGCAGCACCGACGGCGCCATGGCCAGCCCGAGATAGCGGCTGACGACGAACACCGCACCGAAGGCGGCCAGCGACTCGAGCAGGCTGGTGACCAGCAGCCAGCGGTTGTGGCGCAGCCAGCGCAGGTCGACGCGGCTGCCCAGCTCGAAGAGCAGGATGGCGAGGGCGACGTCGAGCCCGGTGCGCAGCCATTCGCCGTGTGCGGCGACCAGGCGGTCGCCGGCGATCGCCGCCGCCAGCATGCCGACCACCGGGTAGGCGGTGATGCGCGGCAGGCCGAGATGGTGGCGGACCCATTCGCCGGCCAGCGCGGCGCCGACCACCGCCAGCGCGATCCACAGCAGCGGGCTGATCACGGGCGGCCAGTCGGGCAGAAAGAAAACGGACGTTTCCATGGCAGGGGCTTCCCCGGTTGTGGTGGGTGACCGAGAGGCGCAGAATGAACCACTTGGCAGACTGTGTCCACCCGGACCGGGAGTTCATCATCATGAAGCGAACCCTGAAGATCGGTCTTTCCGCCCGCCTCGCGCACCCGCGTCCGGACGGCAAGGGCCTCGAAAGCAAGACGCTCCAGTACCTCGAACAGTCGGTGGCGCAGTGGATCATGGCGCGCGACGTCCTCGTTTTCATGGTCCCCTCGGTGACCCAGGACGGCCTGCTGAACCGCAGCGCGATCCGCCTCAGCGACTACGCCAAGAACCTCGACGGGCTCGTCCTCCAGGGCGGCGCCGACATCGACCCCGCCGCCTACGGCGAGGCGGCGCTGCAGCCCGAGTGGGCCGGCGACCGCACCCGCGACATGTACGAGATGGAGCTGCTGCACGAGTTCCTCGAGGACGGCAAGCCGGTGCTCGGCATCTGCCGCGGCGCCCAGTTGATCAACGTGGCGATGGGCGGCTCGCTCTACCAGGACATCGCGACCCAGTTGCCGGAGTCGATCACGCATGTCGCCGATGCCTACGACCGGCATGTGCACGACATCGTCATCGAGCCCGGCGGCCTGCTCGAGAAGCGCCTGGGTCAGGCCGGGCAGCGCCAGGTGATTTCCATCCATCACCAGGGCATCCGCACCCTCGGGCGCGACCTGGTGGTTGAGGCGCGGGCGGCGGGCGACGGCATGATCGAGGCGATTCGCGGCACCGGCCGCAATTTCCTGCTCGGCCTGCAGTGGCATCCGGAATTCCGGCGTCCGGGCGATACCGAGGTGCTCGACTGCATGCCGTTGCTCGAAGCCTTTCTCGACGCCAGCCGCCGCCGCGGCTGGCTATGAGCGCCGGGGCGCAGCCGCCAGCTTCTCGAAGGCGGCGTTGGCGGACAGGAAGACCTCGCCGGACAGCGTCGACCACAGCGCCGAGTGCATCAGGCGGTCCTGCACCGGGCCCTTGACCTCGGCCAGGTGCAGCCGGATGCCGCGCTCGGCAAGGTCGCGGTTGAGTTCGTCGAAGACCTCCGCCGCTGTCGCGTCCATGCGGTTGACGGCGCTGAGGACGAAGACCAGGTCGCGGGTGGCGGGCGCGCGCTCGAGCTCCTGGTTGAGCCGGGTCTCGATGGCGGCGAGGTTGCCGAAGAACAGGCTTTCGTCGATGCGCATGAACAGGGTGCCGGGGAGGGTCTCGACGTCATGGCGCTCGACGTTGCGGAAGTGCTCGCTGCCGGCGATGCGGCCGATCACCGCGATATGCGGCTGGCTGGCGCGGAAGAGCAGGGTGGCCATCGACAGCAGGACGCCGATGCCGATGCCGGCGACCAGTCCGAGGACGAGCACGCCGCCCGCGGTGCCGAGCAGCGCCAGGGCATCGGCGCGATCGTAGGCCCAGGCCTGGCGCAGGGTGCGCAGGTCGATCATCGCGTAGGCGGCGACCATGATGCTGGCGGCCAGTACCGCCAGCGGCAGGCGTTCGAACCATTGCGCGGCGCCGGCGACGACGACGAGCATGGCGAGTGCCGAAACGATGCTGGCCAGCGGGGTCTGGGCGCCGGCCGCGACGTTGACCGCCGAGCGCGAGACGCCGCCGCCGACCGGCATGCCGCCGTAGAAGGCGGCGACCACGTTGGCGGCGCCGAGGCCGACCAGTTCGCCGTTGGCGTCGATGCGCTCGCGCCGCTTGATGGCCAGCGCCTGGGCCATCGAGATGTTCTGCACCATGCCGACCAGCGCCATGACCAGCGCCGGGACGAGCAGGGTGGCGACGGTGTCGTAGCCCGGCAGGAACAAGGCGAAGCCCGGCACGCCGCGGACGATGGCGCCGACGACCGCGACGCCGTGCTGGCGGTCGAGATCCCAGTGGACCACCGCCAGGGTGCCGAGCAGGACGACGAGCAGGGGCATCAGGCGGACGACGAAGGTCGCGCCGGCGGTGCCCATCCCGGCGCGCCTGAGGAGCGGCTCTAGCCAGCGTCTGGCGAAGATCAGGAGGGCCAGCGCGCCGAGTCCGATGGCGAGGGTCGGGCCGGCGCTATGCGGCAGCCGGGCGAGCAGGTCCTGCAGGTGCGCCCAGTTGCCGGCCGCGCTGGGGGGGACGCCGAGCAGATGCCGGATCTGGCTGAAGATGATGAGCACCGCCGAGCCCGAGATGAAGCCGCTGATCACCGGCCGGCTGAGCAGCTGCGCCAGGAAGCCCAGGCGCAGCAGCCCGCAGGCCAGCACCATGGCGCCCGAGAGCAGGGAGAGGGCCGCCGCGAGGACGATGTATTCGGGGGATTGCGGCGTCGCCAGCGGGCTGAGGACAGCATAGGTCATGATCGCCGTGATGGCCACCGGTCCGACGGCCTGCACCATGCTGCTGCCCAGCAGGGCATAGGCGACGACCGGGAAGATGCTGACGTAGAGCCCGGCCTGCGGCGGCAAGCCGGCCAGCAGCGCGTAGGCCAGGCTCTGCGGGATGACCAGGATGGTGACGATGAGGCCGGCCGCCAGGTCGGCGCCCAGCCGCTGCCGGTCGTAGCGCGTCAGCCAGGCGGGCAGCAGCTTGCGCGGGGCGGTCATGGCATCGGTGCGGCGCTCCTGGGCGCTCAGGCCTTCTTGACGAACTCGGATTTCAGCTGCATGGCGCCGATGCCGTCGATCTTGCAGTCGATGTCATGGTCGCCGTCGACGAGGCGAATGTTGCGTACCTTGGTGCCGACCTTGACGACCGCCGACGAGCCCTTGATCTTGAGGTCCTTGATCACCGTCACCGCGTCGCCGTCCTGCAGCTCGTTGCCGTTGGCGTCGCGCCAGACGCGCCTTTCCTCGGCGCCTTCGGCGACCGCCTCGCGGCTCCATTCATGCGCGCATTCCGGGCACACGTACATGGCGCCGTCCTCGTAGGTGTATTCCGAGTTGCATTGCGGGCAGCGGGGCAGGGCGCTCATGGCATTTCCTTATAAGTAATCTTCGTCGCTGCCGCCGATCAGGCTGGGCAACAGGACATAGGCGCGCTGGAGCGCGGCGGAGAGATCGGGGCAGACATTTTCGTCGCCGAGGTGGTCGATGAAGCCGGAACGGAACAGCAGCGAACCGGGCTGCGAGTTGAGGCCCGAGACGAGCAGTGTACACCCGCGCTTCTTCAGTTTGTCGAGCAGGTTCTCCAGGCCTTCGAGGCCGGTGGTGTCGAGCTGGATCAGGCGTGCCATGTCGAGGATGACCACTTCCGGATGGCCTTCGCGAGGGTCGAGCAGTTCCTCCAGCTTGTTGACGGCGCCGAAGAACAGCGAGCCGAACAACTGCCAGGCGGCGACGCGCATGGTGCCGTCCGGGTAGAGGAATTGCGGCTCTTCGGCCTCTTCGGCGAGCGGCAGGCGCTCGATGCGCGTCAGTTCCGACATGCGGTAGATGAAGAACAGGCTGGCCAGCACCATGCCCAGTTCGACGGCGATGGTCAGGTCGAAGACGACGGTGACGAAGAAGGTGACCAGCAGGATGATCCGGTAGTTGTACGAAAAGCGGCGCAGTTCGAGGAATTCGTGCCATTCGCCCATGTTGACCGCAACCACCATGACGATGGCCGACAGCGTGGCGAGCGGCACGTAGGAGGCGAGCGGGGCGGCGACGAGAACGATGCCGAGCAGGACGAGGGCGTGGATGATGCCGGCGATCGGCGTGCGGCCGCCGGTCTTGACGTTGGTCGTGGTGCGGGCGATGGCGCCGGTTGCCGCGAAGCCGCCGAAGAGCGGGGCGGCGATGTTGGCCAGGCCCTGGGCGATCAGTTCCTGGTTGGGGTCGTGGCGGTCGTCGATCTGGCTGTCGGCGACGCGCGCCGAGAGCAGCGATTCGATGGCGCCGAGCAGGGCGATGGTGATCGCCGGCGAGATCAGCTTGCCGAAATCGTGCACCGACAGGCTGGGCAGGCCGAAGGCCGGCAGTTCCTGCGGGATGCCATTGAAGCGGCTGCCGATGGTTTCGACCGGCAGGTCGAAGACGAAGGCGACCAGGGTGCCGACGATCAGCACGACGAGCGGGCCGGGCGCCCGGCGCAGCAGGGCGAAGCGCTGCGCCAGCCGGTTGTAGGAAAGGAGGAAGACGAAGCAGGCGGTGGCCAGCGCCAGGGTCGGCAGGTCGACGGTGTGCGCGTTGGCGGCCAGGGTCTTGATGCGGGCGAAGAATTCGGCGGGCAGGTTGTCGATCTGCAGGCCGAAGAAATCCTTGAGCTGGGCGAGGAAGATGACGACGGCGATGCCGTTGGTGAAGCCGATGACGACGGTGACCGGAATGAAGCGGATCAGCTGCCCCATGCGGGCGATGCCCATGGCGAGCAGGAAGATGCCGGCGAGGATGGTCGCCCCCATCAGGTTGGCGAAGCCGTGCATGGCGACGATGCCATAGACGATGGGGATAAAGGCGCCGGTCGGGCCACCGATCTGCACGCGCGATCCGCCAAAGGCGGAGGTGATGAAGCCGGCGACGATGGCGGTCCAGATGCCGGCCGTCGGCGAGGCGCCGGAGGCGATGGCGAAGGCCATGGCGAGCGGCAGGGCGAGGACGCCGACGGTGATGCCCGCCGCGAGATCCTTGCCGAACTGCGCCCGGTCGTAGGTGGGCAGGCAATCCAGCAGCTTGGGGTGGAAGGCGATCTTCATGGGCGCGCTCGGGGAATGAGCGGCACATTATATGTTTCTTATATTATTCGTCAATGTAAATCATATGTTAATATTATTTGCATTAAAGCAATGAGGGGCTGCCCATGGAAAAGCGGACCGCGCGTCTGACCATCCTGATCGACCCGCGCAAGAAAGAGATCTTTGAGGAAATCTGCGCCGCCAACGACCTGACGCCGTCGCAGGTCGTGCGCAAGCTGGTGCGCCAGTACATCATCGACAACGCCGGCGGGCGCGAACTGCCCGACTGGCTCAAGCCGACCGCCCGGTCCGGCGACTAACTAGCGCTGGCTATTCGGCGTCGGGGCGGCGCACCTTGTCCGGGTGGTGGGCGGCGATGTAGGCATCGTACCTGGCCTGCATTTCCGGGGCCTGCTTGGCGATTTCACGCAGGATGCGGGCCGCCGACCAGAGCATCAGCACGGTACCGCCGAGCGTGCTGGCGACGGCTTCCACGGTCGACGTCGGAAAATTGGCCAGAATCGCGCCCTTGCCGGAGGCGAACCAGCTGGCGCCGAGGGCGACGCAGAAAAGCCCGAAAACGTCGACCAGGGCATAGGCGAAGATGCGGCCGGTCAGGCGCGGGCGGGGTGGGCGGGTCGTCGCGAACATGGGGGCGGGCCTTATAATGGTGCATCGCCATTTTGCCCCAACGCCAGCCACCATGTTGCGCTTCCTTTTCGTTTTTCTCGTCGCCTGCGCCGGCCTGCCGGCTTCCGTTGCGCGCGCCGCGGATACCTTGCCGCTGGTCGAAATCTACATGCCTTCGCCCTGCCTGGCCTGCATCGACTGGGGGACCTACCTGGCCGAGCGCGGCTTCCGCGTCGTTTACAAGGAGACGGCCGACATGGCCGCGCTCAAGCGGCGCCTCAAGGTGCCGGCGGCGGTCGAGTCGGTCCATACCGCGGTGGTCGGCGGCTATTTCGTCGAGGGCCATGCCTATGCCGAGGATATCCACGAGTTGCTGCGCGACAAGCCGAAGGCACGTGGCATCGCGGTGCCCGGCCTGCCGCGCGGTGCGCCGGGGCGGGAGCTGTCCAACCCGACCTGCGAAACGGCGTGCACCATGCTCGACAACACCAGCGGCGAGCGCGAGGTGCGGCGCGAGCTGTTCAATACCCTGCTGGTCAAGCCGGACGGTTCGACCAGCATCTGGGCCCGCCACTGAGCGCCGACTTCAGCCGGCGCTCCCCAGCAGTTCGGCGAACCAGCGCCGCGCCCAGTCGAGGTCGGCGTCGCCGGCCTGCGGATCGTACTGCTGGCGGGCGGTCTGCTGGATGACGCCGTCGCCGCGCCAGCGGTAGCTGGTCTCGATGCGCGTCAGTTCCCTCGGCTCGGGCCGGTTGATGACGTAGCAGGTGCTCTCCGGCAGCAGCCGTTCGGCGGTCGTGCCGGCGGCACGGGCGGCGATCTGGACGGCGGCGATGCGCCCGAGGGTGGCCGCCAGCTGGCCGGTTTTCGGGTACTGCCCGAACAGCGGCGAAACCTTGTCGAGCAGGTCGCCGACCAGGAAGACGCGCTCGTCGTCCGCCGCGTTCAGGGTGACCGGGTCGCAAGCCGCCCAGCCGCTCGGCTTGCCATCCGTCCCCGTGCCGATCAGACCGCTGTCCCAGACCAGGTCGGCGGCCTGTTGCGGCGGCATCAGGATCGCGTCGCTGAAATCGACGGTATCGAAATCGGTGACGATGCGGCGCTTGAACGGGTCGAGCGACTTGATCCGGGCCTGCGGCAGGTAGGTGATCTGGTCGCGATAGGCGTCACGGAAGATGCGGTCGAAGCTGATGACCGGCAGGTTGGGGTCGAGGACGACGAGGCGGCCCTTGATGTTGCGTGTCTTCAGCCACCAGGCGATCAGCCCGGCGCGCTCGTAGGGGGCCGGCGGGCAGCGGTAGGGCATCGGCGGAATGGTCATCACCAGGTCGCCGCCGCGGAAGGCTTCCAGCTTGACTTTCAGCGCCAGGTGGTCGCGGCCGGCCGGGAAGGCCGAGGGAAAGCGCCGGCGGGTATGGGTGGCGCTGTCGCGGTCGACCCCGTACCAGGCCGAAAAATCCTCGCGGATGCCGACGGCCAGCACCAGCCAGTCGTAGGGAAACTTGCCGGCCGCGGTGGCGACTTCGCGCCGTTGCCGGTCGATGCCGCCGACTTCCGCGGCGACGAAACGGTAGCCGAAGCGCTGTGCGGCGCGCCGGGTGTCGTGTTGCAGCCATTCGCTTTTGGCGAGGCCGACCAGCCAGCGGTTGGACAGCGGCTGCGACCAGAATTCGGGCTGGCGGTCGATCAGCGTGACGTCGAGTTGCGGCGCCAGTTCGCGTAGGTGGCGCGCCGCCGCCAGGCCGCCCCAGCCGCCGCCGACCACGACGACGCGGCCGGTGGTCGCCGCGCGCGCCGCGAGAGGCAGCGCGCAGCTTCCGAGGGCGGCACCAAGAAAGGATCTGCGTTTCATTGCAAAAAAATGGGCAGGCGATGCAAAAAACGGTTGACAAACGGTTTGGCGGCGCTCGATTTACTCACAGAAATTTCGCTTGACAAAACCGTATGCCGCAATTCTCCGTGTATCTTGCCCGAAATCGTATCGCACGGTACAAAATTCAATTTAATCAATTACTTGTGGTTTTGCCCAAGATTCGTGCAGGGTAAGGAAAAGCCTTGTGCCACGGTGACTTAGTGCGCTGTCCAAGGATTCATTCACAGACTTATCCACAGATTTTGTGGATAGTTCGGAAACCTTTTGGCGCGGTGCAGGATTGGGTGCAAAAGTTAAAGTGAAATCTTAGATTCGGGCGCCCGGTTTGCTGCGGCGCAATGAAAAATGGCCTGTCGAACAGGCCATTGGATTGGGACAGCTTACTTGACGCGCATGCCGGGCCGGGCCCCGGAATCGGGTGCCAGCAGATAGATTCCCGGCGTCTTGCCTTCGGTGTCGGAGGCCGCCAGCACCATCCCTTCTGAAAGGCCGAACTTCATCTTGCGCGGCGCCAGGTTGGCGACCATCACGGTCAGGCGGCCGACCAGCTGCGCCGGGTCGTAGGCCGCCTTGATGCCGGCGAAGACGTTGCGCGTTCTTTCCTCGCCGAGATCCAGCGTCAGCCGCACCAGCTTGTCGGCGCCCTCGACGTGTTCGGCGTTGGCGATGCGGGCGATGCGCAGGTCGACCTTCATGAAATCGTCGATGGTGCACAGATCGCCATCCGCGGCCTCGCTCCTGATCTCCTTCTGCTGGTGCTCGGCATGGCGCTGCTGCGACTGGGCCTCCGGCGCCGGCGCCAGCGATTCCTTGTTGGCGGCGATCAGCTTCTCGATCAGCTTGGGGTCGACGCGCGTCATCAGGTGTTCGTAGGCGTCGATGGCGTGGCCGGCGGCGAGCAGGCTCTGGCTGTCGGTCCACTCCAGCGGGGCGATGTTGAGGAACTTCTCGACCTTGCCGGCGACGACCGGGAGAACGGGCTTGAGCAGCACGGTGAGCAGGCGGAACAGGTTGAGCGCATTCGAGCAGGCGGCGTGCAGCTCGACTTCCTTGCCTTCCTGCTTGGCCAGTTCCCACGGCTTGACGCTATCGACGTACTGGTTGGCGGCGTCGGTCAGCAGCATGATTTCGCGCATCGCCTTGGCGAATTCGCGGGCTTCGTAGAGTTCGGCGATGCGGCCGGCGGCTTCCTGGATGGCCTTTATGGCCGGCAGCTTTTCGTCGGCCGGCGCCAGTTGGCCGTTGAAGCGCTTGGCGATGAAGCCGGCCGAGCGGCTGGCGATATTGACGTACTTGCCGACCAGGTCGCTGTTCACGCGGGCGACGAAGTCCTCGAGATTGAGGTCGATGTCCTCCATGGTCGCCGACAGCTTGGCGGCATAGTAGTAGCGTAGCCATTCCGGGTTGAGGCCGGTGTCGAGGTAGCTTTGCGCGGTGATGAAGGTACCGCGCGATTTGGACATTTTCGCGCCGTCGACCGTGAGGAAGCCGTGTGCGAAGATCTTCGTCGGCGTGCGGTAGCCGGCGTGCTGCAGTTCGGCCGGCCAGAACAGGGCGTGGAAGTAGAGGATGTCCTTGCCGATGAAGTGGTAGAGCTCGGTCGGCGAATCGGGCCTGAAGTACTCGTCGAAATCGAGGCCGTTCCGGGCGCACAGATTCTTGAATGAACCCATGTAGCCGATCGGCGCGTCGAGCCAGACGTAGAAGTACTTGCCCGGCGCGTCGGGAATCTCGAAGCCGAAGTAGGGCGCGTCGCGCGAGATGTCCCAGTCGGTCAGCTTGTTCTCGCCCGGTGCGCCCAGCCATTCCTGCATCTTGTTGGCGGCTTCGTTCTGCAAAACGCCGTTTTCCCGGCTCGTGTACTGGCGCAGGAAGGCCTCGCAGCGCGGGTCGGAGAGCTTGAAGAAGTAGTGCTCGGAGCTGCGCAGTTCCGGCTTGGCGCCGGAGACTGCCGAGTAGGGTTCGATCAGGTCGGTCGGCGCATAGGCAGCGCCGCAGACCTCGCAGTTGTCGCCGTACTGGTCCTTGGCGTGGCACTTCGGGCATTCGCCCTTGATGAAGCGGTCGGGCAGGAACAGCTGCTTGACCGGGTCGAAATACTGCTCGATGGTGCGCGTTTCGATCAGCTTGGCGGCCTTGAGCTTGCGGTAGATGTCGTTGGCGTAGAAGCGGGTTTCTTCCGAGTGCGTGCTGTAGTAGTTGTCGAAGCCGACCAGAAAGCCCGAGAAGTCGCGGTAGTGCTCGCCATGCACGCGCGCGATCAGCTGCTCCGGCGTGATCCCTTCCTTCTCGGCGCGCAGCATGATCGGCGTGCCGTGCGTGTCGTCGGCACAGACGTACCAGCATTCGTTGCCGGACATCTTCTGGAAGCGCACCCAGATGTCGGTCTGGATGTATTCGACGAGGTGGCCGAGGTGGATGGCGCCATTGGCGTAGGGCAGGGCGGAGGTGACGAGAATCTTGCGCGGCATGGCGTGGCGAAAATTGAAATAAACTGCGATTTTACCGCGAGCCCGGCGATAATCGGGCTTTGCGGTATACTGTACAAAATTGCTCGGGTATTTCCCGGCAGCCCACCACCCCCGGAGTTTCCATGAGTCTCACAGAACAGCAGATAAGGACCGCCCTCGCGGCTGCGGTCGACCCCAATACGGGCAAGGATTTCGTCGCCGGCAAGGCGGTGAAGAATATCAGGATCGACGGCGCCGACGTTTCCTTCGACGTCGAGCTCGGTTACCCGGCGAAAACGCAAATCGACGCCATCCGCAAGCAGGTGATCGCCGCCGTCCGCGCTGTGCCGGGCGTCGGCAACGTGTCGGCCAACGTCTTCAGCAAGATCGTCGCCCATTCGGTGCAGCTCGGCGTCAAGCTGCTGCCCGGGGTCAAGAACATCATCGCCGTCGCCTCCGGCAAGGGTGGCGTCGGCAAGAGCACGACGGCGGTCAACCTGGCGCTGGCGCTGGCCCAGGAAGGCGCCCGCGTCGGCATCCTCGACGCCGACATCTACGGCCCCTCGCAGCCGCAGATGCTCGGCATCGCCGGCCAGCAGCCGGAATCGAAGGACGGCCAGAGCATGGAGCCGCTGGAGGCCTACGGCCTGCAGGCGATGTCGATCGGCTTCATGGTCGACGTCGAGACGCCGATGGTCTGGCGCGGCCCGATGGTTGCCCAAGCGCTCGATCAGTTGCTCGGCCAGACCAACTGGCACGATCTCGACTACCTGATCGTCGACATGCCGCCGGGCACCGGCGACATCCAGCTGTCGCTGACCCAGAAGGTGCCGGTGACCGGCGCCGTGATCGTCACCACGCCGCAGGACATCGCCCTGATCGACGCGCGCAAGGGTCTCAAGATGTTCGAGAAGGTCAATGTCCCGATCCTCGGCATCGTCGAGAACATGAGCATCCACATCTGCTCGCAGTGCGGCCACGAGGAGCACATTTTCGGGACTGGCGGCGGCGAGAAGATGTGCGCCGACTACGGTGTCGAATTCCTCGGCAGCCTGCCGCTCGAACTGGCCATCCGCGAGCTGGCCGACGGCGGCAAACCGACCGTCGTCGGCGCGCCGGATTCGCGCACGGCTGAAATCTACCGCGCCATCGCCCGCCGCATCGCGGTCAAGATCGGCGAGAAGGCCAAGGACATGACCTCGAAGTTCCCCAACATCGTGGTGCAGAACACCTGATTTTTTGCACATCGCGGGCGATAAAGGCGGGTAAAATCCCGCCTTTATTTTTGTCGACCGCAGCAGGGAAAAATGGCCATCAAATCAGACAAGTGGATACGCCGCATGGCGGAAGAGCACGGCATGATCGAGCCGTTCTCGCCGGAACTGGTGCGCGAGGCCAACGGCCACAAGATCGTCTCCTACGGCACGTCCAGCTACGGTTACGACATCCGCTGCGCCCGCGAATTCAAGGTGTTCACCAACATCAACTCGACGGTGGTCGATCCCAAGGCCTTCGATCCGAAGTCCTTCGTCGAGATCGAGTCCGACGTCTGCATCATCCCGCCGAACTCCTTCGCGCTGGCCCGCACCGTCGAATACTTCCGCATCCCGCGCTCGGTGCTGACCGTCTGCCTCGGCAAGTCGACCTACGCCCGCTGCGGCATCATCGTCAATGTGACGCCCTTCGAGCCGGAGTGGGAAGGCTACGTGACGCTCGAATTCTCCAACACGACGCCGCTGCCGGCCAAGATCTACGCCGGTGAAGGCTGCGCCCAGGTGCTCTTCTTCGAGTCCGACGAGATCTGCGAAACGTCCTACCGCGACCGCGGCGGCAAGTACCAGGGCCAGGTCGGCGTGACGCTGCCCAAGATCTGACGCCTTCCGGTAACGATACCGACTTATTCTGTGACCCGCTGCGGCGGGTCGCCGCTTTTCAAGGATCCAACATGCGCTTCCACTTCCCCATCATCATCATCGACGAGGATTTCCGCTCGGAGAACGCGTCGGGCCTCGGCATCCGGGCGCTGGCTGAAGCCATCGAGAAGGAAGGGCTGGAGGTGCTCGGTGTCACCAGCTACGGCGACCTGACGTCGTTCGCCCAGCAGCAGTCGCGCGCCTCGGCCTTCATCCTGTCGATCGACGACGAGGAGCTGGCGATGGAGCCGGAAGAGACGCTCGCCGAGCTGCGCGCCTTCGTCGGCGAGATCCGCCACAAGAATGCCGAGATTCCCATCTTCCTGCACGGCGAGACGCGCACCAGCCGCCACATCCCGAACGACATCCTGCGCGAGCTGCACGGCTTCATCCACATGCACGAGGACACGCCGGAATTCATCGCCCGCAACATCAAGCGCGAGGCCAACGCCTATCTCGACAGCCTGCCGCCGCCCTTCTTCCGCGCCCTGACGCACTACGCCGCCGACGGCTCGTATTCCTGGCACTGCCCCGGTCACTCGGGCGGCGTCGCCTTCCTGAAGTCGCCGGTCGGCCAGATGTTCCACCAGTTCTTCGGCGAGAACATGCTGCGCGCCGACGTCTGCAACGCGGTCGAGGAACTCGGCCAGCTCTTGGACCACACCGGCCCGGTCGCCGCCTCCGAGCGCAACGCGGCGCGCATCTTCAACTCGGATCATCTGTATTTCGTCACCAACGGCACATCGACCTCGAACAAGATCGTCTGGCACTCGACGGTGGCGCCGGGCGACATCGTCGTCGTCGACCGCAACTGCCACAAGTCGGTCCTGCATTCGATCATGATGACCGGCGCGGTGCCGGTCTTCCTGATGCCGACGCGCAACAACTACGGCATCATCGGCCCGATCCCGAAGAGCGAATTCGCCTGGGAGAGCATCCAGAGGAAGATCGACGCCAACCCCTTCCTCGCCGACAAGGCGATGAAGCCGCGCGTGCTGACCATCACCCAATCGACCTACGACGGCATCCTCTACAACGTCGAGGACATCAAGGAGATGCTCGACGGCCGCATCGACACCCTGCACTTCGACGAGGCCTGGCTGCCGCATGCCGCCTTCCACGACTTCTACGGCGACTACCACGCGATCGGCGCCGACCGCCCGCGCTGCAAGGAATCGATGGTCTTCTCGACGCAATCGACGCACAAGCTGCTGGCCGGCCTGTCGCAAGCCTCGCAGATCCTCGTCCAGGACGCCGAGAACCAGAAGCTCGACCGCGACATCTTCAACGAGGCCTACCTGATGCACACCTCGACCTCGCCGCAGTATTCGATCATCGCCTCGTGCGACGTCGCCGCGGCGATGATGGAAGAGCCGGGCGGCACGGCGCTGGTCGAGGAGTCGATCGCCGAGGCCCTCGACTTCCGCCGCGCGATGCGCAAGGTCGACGAGGAATGGGGCGCCGACTGGTGGTTCCGGGTCTGGGGCCCGGACGACCTCTCCGAGGAAGGCATCGAGGAGCGCGAGGCCTGGATGCTGAAGCCCGGCGAGCGCTGGCACGGCTTCGGCCGGCTGGCCGACGGCTTCAACATGCTCGACCCGATCAAGGCGACCATCATCACCCCGGGCCTCGACGTCGATGGCGATTTCGCCGACGACATCGGCATCCCGGCCGCCATCGTCACCAAGTACCTCGCCGAGCACGGCGTCATCGTGGAGAAATGCGGCCTCTACAGCTTCTTCATCATGTTCACCATCGGCATCACCAAGGGCCGCTGGAACACGCTGGTGACAGCGCTGCAGCAGTTCAAGGACGATTACGACAAGAACCAGCCGCTGTGGAAGGTGCTACCCGAATTCGTGCAGAAGAACCCGCGCTACGAGCGCGTCGGCCTGCGCGACCTGTGCTCGCAGATCCACAACGTCTACAAGCAGAACGACGTCGCCCGCCTGACCACCGAGATGTACCTGTCGGACATGGTGCCGGCGATGCGCCCGGCCGACGCCTTCGCCCGGATGGCGCACCGCGAGATCGAGCGCGTGCCGGTCGACGAACTTGAAGGCCGCGTCACCGCCGTGCTGCTGACCCCGTACCCGCCCGGCATCCCGCTGCTGATCCCGGGCGAGCGCTTCAACGCGACGATCTGCAGCTACCTCAAGTTCGCCCGCGAATTCAACGCCCGCTTCCCCGGCTTCGAAACCGACATCCACGGCCTGGTCAAGGGGGCGGATGGCCGCTACTACGTCGACTGCGTGCGCTGATTGCTGTCATCGGCGGCCTGGTCCGTCGCATCGGGTCTCACACGCCTGATAGCCCTTTTGCTATGCTCCTGAAAAATCCGCCGTTCGTCGAAGTGCCGGCGACCGGCAGAGCATAACGAAAGGGGTACCCCATCGACTTCCTCGCGAGAATTTCCGGCGGCCCGCACGGCGACAAACGCTGGCGCGCCTTCCTGCTTGCCGTGGGCGCCTACCTGGTTGCTTCGCTGCTGTTGTTCCTTGGTCATTTCGCCGGGCTTATCGGCCTGCATGGCCTGCTTGCCAGCGTCGCACTGATCGCCATTGTTAACCTGGCGCTGCTTGCCGCGTTCAAGCTGAAGTTCAACGAGCGCTTCGCCGACCCGGCCCTGACGCTCGCTCAGACGCTGGCGGCGATCACGGTGATCATGTTCGTCGCCTATCACTTCGAGCGTGACCGCAGCCTGGTGCTGGCATGGTGCCTGGTCGTCATGCTGTTCGGCGTATTCCGTTTCAAGCCGCGCGATTTCGGTACCACCACTCTGTTCATGCTGGCCGGCTACGCGCTGGTCATCAACCTCCTGATGAGCCTCAAGCCCGACAAGGTCGATGTGTACATCGAGTGGTATCAGTGGGCCTGGCTGGCGCTGCTGTTGCCGCCGTTCGCCTGGATCGGGGCGCGCATCGGCGTGATGCGGGCGCGCATCATGCGAGCCAATGCGGAACTGGTCAATGCGCTGGCGACCATACAGGACATGGCGACGCACGATTCGCTGACCGGCCTGCACAACCGCGCCTCGATGACCGATGCGCTCGAGCATGCGGTCAACATGGCGCGGCGCAACGACGAGGGGCTGGCCATCTTTTTCATCGACCTTGACGGCTTCAAGTCGGTCAACGATACCCTCGGTCATGCGACGGGTGACCAACTGTTGCGTGAAATCGCCCAGCGCCTGCGCGCGAGGGTTCGCCAAAGCGATCTGGTGGCGCGGCTCGGCGGCGACGAATTCGTCGTGATGGTCGAGACCATCTCCGACCGGCTTGGCCTGCAACTGCTGGCTTCAAAGCTGCTCACCGCGATCGCTGAACCGATGCAGCTTCAGGGTCATGAGGTCACGGTGACGGCGAGTATCGGCATCGCTGTATTCCCCGACGATGGAATCGATGTGTCGACCCTGCTCGCCAATGCCGATATGGCGATGTATCGCGCCAAGGCGCTCGGCCACAACCGCGCCACAGAGTATTCGAGCGATCTCGGCGAGAGCGTCGTCGAGCGTTTCGAAATCGAGAAGGGGCTGCGCGAAGGCCTGCGCAACGACGAATTCCGCCTCTACTATCAGCCGAAGATCGAGTTCAGCTCCGGGAAGCTGCTGGGCGTCGAGGCGCTGATCCGCTGGCACCATCCGACGCTGGGCGTGCTTGGACCCGACCGCTTCATTCCCGTCGCGGAATCCAGCAATTTCATCATCGCGCTCGGGAATTGGGTTATCGAACAGGCGTGCCGACAGGCCAGTGCCTGGCAACGTGCAGGCCTGCCGCACTTTTCGATCGCCGTGAACCTGTCCACCAACCAATTGACCGATCCGTCGCTGGCCGAGCACGTCGCCGGGGCCTTGCGGGCCAGCGGCGTCGATCCCTCCATGCTCGAATTCGAAATCACCGAAACGGCGGTGATGAAGAACATGGCCGAGGCCACCGCCCTGCTCGAGTCCCTGCGCGCCCTCGGTGTTCGCCTCGCCATCGATGATTTCGGAACCGGCTACTCGTCGCTCGCCTACCTGAAGGAGTTGCCGGTAGATGTCCTCAAGGTCGACCGCGCCTTCGTCAAGCATCTCCCGCACAGCCGCGACGATCTGGCGATTACCCGCGCCGTGATCGCCATGGCGCACGGCCTGTCGATGACGGTCGTCGCAGAAGGGGTGGAAGCGCAGTGCCAGTTCGATTCGTTGCGCGACGAGGGCTGTGACGAGTTTCAGGGCTTCTATTGCCGCCCCGCGATGCAGAGCCATGATCTTGAAGCCTTGCTCAACCGTCATGGACTGGTGATTCCGGCGCAGACGTAAAGTGCTTCGGTTTTGCCACTTTTTTGCGGTCGACCGCAACAGGCGCCGGAAATTAGGTGTCAGCCTCGCATGACGACACGCAAGCTCACACCCAACCGATAGAAAGTACTTCAAACACCGCTTTCTTGCTGCCAAAGATGCTTATGGCGAATAGCGCCGCACCGATCAGCAGGCCGGCCCAGAATACCCAAGGGTTGAATGCAGACGCGATGAACAACGACCACCCGCCGGCGCCCAGGAATGGGCAGCCCGCGACAAGGTGAATCGCGCGGGCGATGCGCTCCATGAGCAACAGCTTTGATTCCGACATGGAGGCAGGCAAGAGGCCTTCCTGCCCGAGAGTCTCATAGCCGGTGGCATTAGCGGCAAAGCCGCATGCGCCGCAATGGTCGGTGCACGGCTGGTTGATCGTCCGGCAACGATGGCATTGCCAGCGGTAGTTGGGTTGGGGCTGCACTACAAGGTTTGGAGAGTGTTCGGGTTTGGCTGGCTCCTTTGATTTAAAACTGTGTTCTGACCCCTGTTGTTGTGCCGCAGAGTCAAGAATCTGCAAGTTGTATGTTGCAACGGTGACGGAGTCCTCTGTGAAGCCTGGTAGGACACTGCATGCTGGGCCACCTCCCACCTCTTCTGCTTTGAGCGACACGAAGTACAGCCCGTGACCGTCTGACCTGCTCACGAAGTGCTGGTTGAGTAGATCTACGATTTTGTGAGACCAGGCTATGAGCTTGTCGTAGTCAGACGTCTCGAGTGGTCGTTCGGCTTCGATCGAGCGAATGGTTCCACGGTGCAGGACGTATCCACATTTGCTATAGAGAGTCTTGAACTCCGCGAGAGTCAGTGCGTTAGGTTTTGAGTTCGCAACATAGCTCCAGCCGTCAGGAGTCTTTGTCGTAGTTACGCACTGCGGGAATGCGTGTGGGTGATGTCTGTGGAGCAGGCCCATGATCCGCTCGGCATTCCATTCCTTTGATGCTGCGGATGATCTCGCGACAGCCAAGTCTCCGTGCAGTTGGAGGCAGCCGAGAGCAAGAAGCTCACATATGCGCCGATACTGGAGATAGCAATACTCGAAGGCGTAGGGTGGTGTCAGATTCAAGTGCCCGTTGCAGGCAGCAGATACCAAGTCCAATCGCACAACTACCTCATGCATCAGCTTGAGGTAGTTGTGAACGGCGCTGGCTTCATCAAACCCGTGCATGCTCGCCTGTACGGTGCGTCTGCCGCCTAATGTTTGAATTCACCGAACTGCGCGGGTTTTCGAAAGGCAAAAGGAGGCGGGGTCACATTTTTTCTCAAGCTACCCGGCGACGATAGGTCACGAATGCAAAACCGTTCCCATCGGTTTTTGCCGTTTTTTCCCAGTCGACCGCAGCAATCTCCGGGAACCACGCATCGCCGTCCGGTTCCTGATCAACTTCGGTGATTTCGAGGCGGTCGGCAACGGCCATTGCCTGCGTGTAAATTTGTTCGCCGCCAATGATGAAGGCGACGGTTGCGGTTGACGCCAGTTGCAGGGCATTTTCCAGCGAGTCGGCGACTTCGGCGCCGGGGGCGGCGTAGTCGGGCTGGCGGGTAATGACGATGTTGCGCCGGCCGGGCAGCGGACGGAAGCGCGGCGGCAGCGACTCCCAGGTCTTGCGGCCCATGATGACCGTGTGGCCGGCGGTCAGCGCTTTGAAGTGCGCCATGTCTTCCGGGATGTTCCAGATCAGATGGTTGTCGCGGCCGATGACGCGGTTCCTGGCGACAGCGGCGATGATGACGATTTCGGGCATCTCGGCTTTCAAGGGCGGGCGGCGATGGCGTCGCGGTAGAGGGTGACGTAGTCGTGGGCGGCGTGTTCCCACGAGAAGTCGCGGCGCATGCCGTTCTGCTGGATGCGATGCCACAGCTTGCGGTCATGCCAGCTGCGCGTCGCGCGTTCGAGCGCCAGCCACAGTTCGTGCGGTGTCGCGTCGGCGATGACGAAGCCGTTGGCGGTCTTGTCGGCGAGCGTCGCGTCATTGACATCGACGACGGTGTCGGCCAGCCCGCCGGTGGCGCGCACGATGGGCGGCGTGCCGTAGCGCAGGCTGTACATCTGGTTCAACCCGCAGGGCTCGAAGCGCGAGGGCATCAGGAAGGCGTCGGCGCCGGCCTCGATGCGGTGCGCCAGCGCTTCGTCGAAGCCGAGGCGGACAGCGATCTGGCCGGGGAAGCGCGTCGCCAGTTCGCGGAAGCCGGCTTCCATGGTCTTGTCGCCGCTGCCGAGGACGGCGAGCTGGGCCGGCAGCTGGGTGATGCCTTCGCCCAAGGTGAGGACGAGGTCGAGCCCCTTCTGTTCTGTCAGGCGGCTGACGACGCCGAACAGCGGACGGTCGGCGGCGGCGTCGAGCCCCATTTCCAGCTGCAGCGCGCGCTTGTTGTCGCGCTTGGCGGCCAGCCGGTTGGCGGCGTAGGACGCGGCGAGCGCGGGATCGTTCGCCGGGTTCCACAGCGTCGTGTCCACGCCGTTCAGGATGCCGCGCAGGGCACCGGCACGGTGGCGAAGCAGCGGGGCGAGGCCGTAGCCGAAAGCCTCGTCCTGGATTTCCTGAGCGTAGGTCGGGCTCACCGTCGAGAGCAGCGTCGCCAGCTGCAGGCCGGCCTTGAGGAAGGACAGCTGGCCGTGGTACTCGACGCTGTCGAAACGCCAGGCGTGCGCCGGCAGGCCGATGGCGGGCAAGAGGTCGGCGGCGAAGTTGCCCTGGAAGGCGATGTTGTGCACGGTGACGACGCTGGCGGCGCCGCCTTCGTAATGCAGCCAGGCCGGGGCGAGGGCGCTCTGCCAGTCGTTGAGGTGCACGACATCCGGCCGCCAGGCGAGCGGCGAGGCGGGCTGGCCGAGCAGGGCGGCGACCCGCGACAGCAGGCCGAAGCGCAGGCCGTTGTCGGCCTGGTCGTGGCCGTGGGGGTCGAGATACGGGTTGCCCGGCCGCGCGTAAAAGGGCGGGCAGTCGAGCAGGAGCAGCGGCAGGCCGTCGCCGGTTGCGGCGGCGAGAAGGCGGGCCGGCGGCAGGGCCGGGGCGAGCGCCGGCAGTTCGGCCACCACGCTCGCCTGCGGAAAAGCGGCGAGCAGGGGCGGGTAGGCGGGGATCAGCACGCGGACGTCGTGCCGGGCGCGATGCAATGCCGCCGGCAGGGCGGCGGCGACGTCGCCGAGGCCGCCGGTCTTGACCCAGGGCGCCATCTCGGAGGTGACGAAAAGGATCGACGGGTGACTCATGGCGTCTTCAGGGCGGCCAGCAGGCCGCGCGTCGAGGCGTCGAATTCGGCGGCGTCGCCAGTGCCTTCAAGCAGCGGGGTCAGCCGGCTGGCGAGCTGCTTGCCGAGCTCGACACCCCACTGGTCGAAGGAGTTGAGGTGCCACAGGACGCCGAGGCAGAACACCTTGTGCTCGTAGAGCGCCAGTAGCTGGCCCAGCGTGTAGGGAGTCAGGCGTGGCAGGACGAGGGTGGTCGACGGCTGGTTGCCGGGAAACAGCTTGAACGGCACCAGCGCCGGCGGCACGCCGGCGGCTTCGACCTCGGCGCGCGTCTGGCCGAAGGCGAGCGCTGCCGACTGCGCCAGGCAGTTGGCGAGCAGCTTGGCATGATGGCCGGCGAGCGGGAAATCGGCTTCGCGCAGGGCGATGAAGTCGCAGGGGATGGTCTGCCCACCCTGGTGGAACAGCTGGTAGAAGGAATGCTGGCCGTTGGTGCCGGCCTCGCCCCAGAGCACCGGGCAGGTCGCGACGCCAAGCGGCTCGCCGTCGCGGCCGGTCTGTTTGCCGTTGCTTTCCATTTCGAGCTGCTGCAGGTAGGCTGGCAGGAGGGCCAGCGACTGGCTGTAGGGCAGCACGGCGTGGGTGCCGGCGCCGAGGAAGTCGGTGTTCCACAGGGTCAGCAGGGCGAGGGTCAGCGGCAGGTTCTCCGCGGCGGGGGCGGCGAGAAAATGCGCGTCCATGCTCCGTGCGCCCGCCAGCAGCTGTTCGAAATGCCGCCAGCCGACCGCCAGCGCGATCGCCAGGCCGATCGCCGACCACAGCGAGAAGCGGCCGCCGACCCAGTCCCAGAACTCGAAGACGTTCTCGGCGGCGATGCCGAATTCCCAGGTGGCGTCGCGGTTGGTCGACAGCGCGACGAAGTGGCGGGCCACGGCGTCCGCGTCGCCGGCGGCGGCGACCAGCCAGTCGCGGGCGGTGCGGGCATTGGTCAGGGTTTCGAGCGTGGTGAAGGTCTTGCTGGCGACGATGAACAGGGTCGTGCGCGGGTTGAGTCGGGCGAGAAGCGGGGCGATGTCGGCGCTGTCGACATTGGCGACGAAATGCACCTCGATGTCCGGCTGTTGCCAGGCCGCGAGCGCCTTGACTGCCATGCGCGGCCCGAGGTCGGAGCCGCCGATGCCGATATTGACGATGTCGGTGATGCGCTCGCCGGAATAGCCGCGCCAGCGGCCGCCGTGGATGCTGTCGCAGAAGCGCTGCAGGCGCCCCAGCACGGCGCGCACTTCGGGCGGCGCCTGGTCGCCGGCGCGCAGGGCCATGTGGCGGACGGCGCGCCCTTCGCTGTGGTTGATCGGCTCGCCGGCCAGCATGCGGGCCTTCCAGCCGTCGAGGTCGGCGGCGGCCGCCGCCTGGCGCAGCAGGGCGAGCGTTTCGCCGCTGACGCGCTGCTTGGAAAAGTCGAGCAGCAGGCCGTCGTGGCGCAGCGAGAAATTCTCGAAGCGTTGCGGGTCGGCGGCGAACAGGTCGCGCAGATGCCGCGGGCGCAGCGCTTCGGCATGCGCCGTCAGGGCCCGCCAGGCGGGCGTGTCGGAAAGTTTCATAGCCAGATCATCAGGCCGGGTTCGAACTTGTGGGTCAGCGCCGGGTGCGACGGGAAGATGCGGATCTGGTATTCCAGCTTGCCGCACAGCTCCGGCGTCAGGTCGATGGTGTACAGCATTTCGCCGTTGCCGGTCGGCCCCTCGCTGTTCAGCGGGTAGTGGCGCGCGCGCCGACTGAAGCTGCCGTTCGGCCCCGGGCGGCCGATCAGTGCCTCGACGGTGACATCGTCGGGGTCGAGGCCGTTGAGCTGGACGGCGACCCGGAGCTGTAAAGAGGTGCCGAAGGACAGGCGGCGCTCGGGGGTGTCCAGGCGATGCAGGCGGACGCCCGGCCAGGCGGCGCGCACCCGGGCCTTCCAGGCGGCGACGGTGCGGGCGACGGCATAGTCGTCGGCGGCGAAGCGGCGGCCGTGCAGGGCGGCCGGTGCGTAGAGCTTGCGGACGTATTCGGCGACCATGCGGATGACGTTGAAGCGCGGGGCGATGCTGGCGATCGACTGCTTGGCCATCGTCACCCATTCCGGCGAGTAGCCCATCGGGCCGGTGCGGTAGTAGGTCGGGATGACATGGTCCTGGAGCAGTTCATACAGCGTGCGCGCTTCCTCGGCGTCGCGCTGGGCTTCGTCGAGATGGCCGGGGGCCGGCTTGATCGCCCAGCCGTTGAGCACGTCGCCTTCGTCGTCGTAGCCTTCGCCCCACCAGCCGTCGAGCACCGAGAGGTTTAGGGCGCCGTTCATCGCCGCCTTCATGCCTGAGGTTCCGGAGGCTTCGAGCGGGTAGATCGGGTTGTTGAGCCAGACGTCGACGCCGGCGACCAGCGAGCGCGAGAGGTGCAGGTCGTAGCCCTCGACGAGCAGGATGCGGCCCTCGAACTCCGGGCGCTTGGACATCTGGGCGATCTTGCGGATGATCTCCTGGCCCGGCTGGTCGGCCGGATGCGCCTTGCCGGCGAACAGGAAGAGCACCGGGCGGTCGGCCTGCGCAATGATCTCGCTGAGCCATGCCGGGTCCTGGAAGAGCAGGGCGGCGCGCTTGTAGGTGGCGAAGCGGCGGGCGAAGCCGATGGTCAGGATGTTCGGGTTCTCGGGGTCGACGAACCTGAGCAGGCGGTCGAGGTGGGCCGGCGAGCCCTGGTTGCGCTGGTGCTGCTCGCGGATGCGGTCGCGCACCAGTTGCAGCAGCTGCGCCTTGAGCTGCTGGCGGATGCTCCAGAAGGTCGGGTCGGGGATGCGCGCGATGCCTTCCCAGGTGCCGGGCTCGGTCTGCCGCTCGCGCCAGCCGGTGCCGAGGTAGCGCTCGAAGGTCTCGAACCATTCGGTGGCGAGGAAGGTCGGCAGATGGACGCCGTTGGTCACGTAGTCCATCGGGTTCTCGTCGGGGTCGATCTGCGGCCACAGGTAGCGGCAGATGTTGGCCGAGACGTCGCCGTGGATGCGCGAGACGCCGTTGTGATGGCGCGAGCCGCGCAGGGCGAGGGCGGTCATGTTGAAGTCCGCTTTGCCCGGCTCGGCGCCGAGCGCCAGCAACTGCTCGCAGGGCACGCCGAGGGCGTGGCACCAGTGCGAGAAATAATGGCGGATCATTTCCTCGGAGAAATGGTCGTGCCCGGCCGGCACCGGCGTGTGCGTCGTGAACACGACCTTCGCCGCCACCGCCTCGACCGCCGCGGCGAACGGCAGGCCGCCGGTGACCAGGCTACGGATGCGTTCGAGGATCAGGAAAGCGGCATGGCCCTCGTTGATGTGCCAGACCGTCGGTTTGTGGCCGAGGGCGGCGAGGGCGCGCACGCCGCCGACGCCGAGCAGGATTTCCTGCTCGATGCGCGTCGTCCGGTCGCCGCCGTAGAGGCGATGGGTGATCTCGCGGTCGTGCACGCTGTTTTGGTTTAGCCAGGTATCGAGCAGGACCAGCCGGACATGGCCGGCGCGCACTTCCCAGACCTTGGCATGGACGATGCGGCCGGGGAACTCGATGTCGACGATCACCTCGCGGCCGTCGGCATCGTGCACCGGCGTCACCGGCAGGTCGTCGAAATCGGAGTCGGTGTAGGTCGCCTGTTGCTTGCCGTCGGCGTCCAGCGTCTGGTGGAAGTAGCCCTGGCGGTAGAGGAGGCCGACGCCGATGAAGGGCAGGCCCATGTCGCTGGCCGCCTTGCAATGGTCGCCGGCGAGGATGCCGAGGCCGCCGGAATAGATCGGCAGGCTCTCGTGGAAGCCGAACTCGGCGCAGAAGTAGGCGATCAGGTCGTCGTCCCGGAACGGCCGGCCATGGACATGGGCCATGTTGGGCAGTTCGTGGTAGGTGTCGTAGGCCGAGACGACGCGGTTCAGCGTGCCGAGGAAGACCGGGTTCTCGGCGGCGGCTTCCAGGCGCTTCTGGTCGGCGCGCTTGAGGAAGGCCTTGGGGTTGTGGTTGGTCGCCTTCCACAGCTGGTTCGAGAGCTGCGCGAAGAGCGAGCGCGTCGGCCGGTCCCAGCTGTACCAGAGGTTGTTGGCAAGTTCCTCCAGGCGCTCCAGGCGGGCCGGAATCTTCGGATTGACTTCGAGTTTGTAGACGGTTCCGGTCATGTTTCGCTCGGTGCGATGGTCAGTTGAAGGCGCAGGGTGCAGTCGTCGGCGGGCACGGTCCAGGTGATGCTCACCTCGACTGCCTGCATGATTTTCTCAAAGCCGGCCTCGCTTTGGGAGACCGTCTGCTGCGGTCGACCGGCGATTCGGGCCGAATTCGGGGTATGCAGCAGCACGTGGCCGCCGAGCACGCCGTCTTCCAGCGTCAGCGCGTTGGCGGCGACGAGGTCGAGCGGCTGGCCGAAGCCGCCGGGAATGCTGCCGTCGGCCAGCACGTAGCGGCCGAGGAAACCGTCGCAGCTGGGCATCGCCAGGTTGAGGCGGGTCGTCATGCGGCGCCCGGCCAGACCGCGGCAGTGCCAGGCGACGGTTGCGGTCGACCCGTCGAGGGCGAAGGTTTTCACCAGGCCGGGGCGCGTGAATTCGGGCGCGGCCGGGGCGGCGCGGTAATCGGCGATGGCTGCGCCGTCGAGTTCGTCCAGCCAGAGGGCGCGCGGCAGGATGTCGGGAACGATGTCGTCGGCGCTCACCGGGTGCTTGAAGCGGACGATGTCGTGCGCCGAGGCGATGCCTTCGCCGTGGTGTTCGCTCGGCGCGTTGCCGATGCGGTCGTGATAGTGCTCGTGGTAGCGGCGCAGGGTGTCGCCGAAATTGTGGGCGAGCGGGTAGCTGAGCAGTTCGTGCGCGGCGCCCAGGCCGTCGTCGCGCAGGGCGACCTGCAGCTGCCCGCTGTGCGTGAGGATTTCGGTTTTGCCGTCGAAATCGAGGTCGACCGCAACCAGTGGCGGGCGCGGCTGCAGGGCGTCGAGTCCGGCTTCCAGGGCGACGAGGTTGCGCCAAACGGCGCGCCGCAGGTGCGGCAGGTAGAGGCCGCCGAACAGGCCGTGCCAGTAGGCGTCGTTGGCCTGGGCGCGGTAGAGGTCGGCGGTCAGTTCGGCCGCCGCCGCCGGCAGCGCCGCGAGGCGGGCGGAGAGCGCCTGCATGCGCTTGTGCATCCAGTTGGCTTCCGGGTAGCGGGTCAGGAAGTTGCGCCAAATGCCGCCGCGCACGAAGGGGCGGTGCAGGTCGCCGCGCCCGGCGGCCTTTTCGCCGGCGAGCAGGTTGGTGTAGGCGGCCGCCGCCGGCATCGGCAGCGTCCATTCGTTCATCTCGCTGTACGAGGTGGTCGGCAGGTAGACGATGCCGCGCGTGTTCTGCCGGGCATGGAAGTCGGCGTAGGTGGCGGTGCGGATCAGCGGGCTGGCCAGCACGCCTTCGATCAGCGCCCTGAGCCAGCCGCGGTTGTAGACCCAGTCGTAGGTTTCCGGCCAGATGCCGAATTTCTCGATGTCGTCGAAATAGACGGCGGCGGCGTGGCCCTGCTCGGCCAGGCCTTCCAGGTAGCCGACGACCTCGTGTGCCGGCGAGAAGGGCAGGCGGTAGCGCAGGGCTTCGGAAATCGGGAAAAGGTCGAGCCGCGTGCCGTCGTCCTCGGTGCTGAAGTAGCCGTCCAGTTCGTCGGCCGTCTTGCCGGTGCAGAAGAAATGGTAGTCGTCGACGGTGACGTAGCGGATGCCGGTGGCGGCCAGCGCCGCCACCACGGACGATTCCCAGACGCGCTCGGTGAGCCAGGCGCCCTGGGGGCGGACACCGGTCCACGCGGCCAGCTTGTCGTTCAGGGTGCGCAGTTGGCCGATCCGGTCGCGCTGCGGAATGGCGGCGAGCACGGGTTCGGTGTCGCCCGAGCTGAACAGTTCGACCTGGCCGCGCCTGACCATCGCCGCCAGCCGGTCCATGTCGGCCGGGTGGCGCTCGCGCAGCCAGTCGAGCAGCCAGCCGGAGAAGTGCGCGGCGAAGCGGAAGTCCGGGTAGGCGTGGAGGGTTTCGATGAAGGGTTTGTAGCAGCGCTGGTGGGCGTCCTCGATGACTTCCGGGAAATTGCCGACCGGCTGGTGGGCGTGGACGCCGAGCAGAAGGGTGACGGGTTGATTCATTGTTCCGGTTTTCAGGTGGCGCGGCGCATTGTGCCGCCGCTTTCGGGCGAGCCGCCGCCGTGGCTGATCGGGTGGTCGAGGCCGACGGGCACCGGCAGGCGGAGCAGGCGATAGAGGGATTTGAGGTTTTCGCGGAAGAGGCCGTCGAAGCAGGCGACCGACTGCGGCGAGTTGTAGTCGCCGAGCCACCAGAACCAGTCGGAGCTCTCGCAGACCGCCAGGCGCCGCTCGACGGCGGCGCGTTCGTCGGGCGTCAGGCGATCGCCCTGCAGGGCGCGGTCGGCGCACTGCTTGACCTCGCACAGCAGATCCCAGGCGCGGTTCTTGTCCGGGTTGCCGATCCAGGTCGACAGCGTGCCATAGACCCAGCTGCCGGCGGTGAGGCGCGGCAAGCGAGTGCGTCGGGTGCGTTGCGTTGCGGCCGCCTGGCTCAGGGTCACGGTGCGGATCGCGCTGTTGTTCTCCAGCGTGTCGTAGAGATCGGAAAAGAAGTACCAGGCGTTGTACGGGTAGTACTCCCAGGCGTTCTCGCCATCGAGGAAGACCGGGATCAGGGCCTCCTTGTCGCGGATATGGATGGCCTTCAGTTCGGTCATGAAGTGCTGGGCGGCGTCGCGGCCGTGCCATCTGGCGTACTCGAAACCGATCAGGTCGGAGAGGTGCTCGTTGCGGAAGAACAGGGTGAGGTCGCCCGGCGTGCCCTCGGGGGGCTGCCACGGGATGGTTGTCGGCGCCTGGTTGCCGGCCGAGTGGCGGAGCACGCCGTGGCTGCTGGCCGTCCAGCGAAAGCCCGCGTCGCCGATCTGGTTGAGGAAGGGGGCCGACAATGCTCCTTCGGCGGGCCACAGGCCGCTCGGCGCCTTGCCGAAGCGCTGCGCGTGGCTGGCGACGGCGGCGGCCAGATGGGCCTGGACGCGGGAACGGCCGCCCGGATATTCCGGCGCCGAGGGCAGGGTGCTTTCGGGCCATGCCTCGCGGGCCGTCCCGAAGTCGATCAGCAGCGGCGCCAGCGGATGGTTGGCCGGCGTGCAGCTGAGCTCGACCTGGCCGCACTCGCCGAGGGCGCGATAGCGCGGGATCAGCCCGGCCAGCACGCCGCCGAGCTCGGCCAGCAGGCGCTGGCGGTCGGCGAGGGTGAAAGCGTCACCCTTGGCCATCAATTCCGGCACGACCTGTCCGTCGCGGCGCAGGCTCTCGCCGGTCCACGCCAGCAGGAACCAGGTTGCGAGATCGGCGTAGTAGTGGCCGGAAAGATAGCTCAGGGCGTTGGCGTCCTGCACCCGGACGAAGGCCAGCAGGTCGCGCAGCCGGCGATAGGGGGCGAAGGGCTCGAGCATGGTCGGCGCATGGCAGCGGAAGGCCATGTCGAGCAGCCAGGCGCGGTCCTCCGGGGTCAGCTCGTCGGGCGCCGGATGGGCAGCAATGCGCAGCAGCGGGTCCCGCCACTGCCGGGTGGCCAGTTGGTCGCAATAATCCTCGATCTGGTCGAGCAGCACCGGCACGAAGTTGACCGTGCACCGGACGCCGGGATGGCGCTCGAGGTGGCTGGCCATGTCGGAATAATCCTTGATGGCGTGTAACAGCACCCAGGGCAGGACGAAATGGCCGCTTTCCGGGTGCCGGTAGTCCGGCTGGTGCATGTGCCAGAGGAAGGCGAGGTCAGCCATGGCCTAGAGGTGGTTGGCGCCCTGGCCGAGCATTTCGGCGGTGACCAGGGTCACCCCCTTGGGGCTGACGAAGAAGCGCTTGCGGTCCTCGACCGGGTCTTCGCCGATGACCATGCCGGGCGGGATGCGGCAGCGCTTGTCGATGACGCAGCGCTTGAGCACCGCGTGGCGGCCGATCTCGACGCCGGGCAGGATGACCGAGTCCTCGACCTGCGCCTAGCTATGGACATGGACGCTGGAGAAGAGCAGCGAACGCTTGACCGCGGCGCCCGAGATGATGCAGCCGCCGGAGATCAGCGAATCGACGGCGGTGCCGCGCCGGTCGTCGTCGTCGAAGACGAACTTGGCGGGCGGCAACTGTTCCTGGTAGGTCCAGATCGGCCAGTCCTTGTCGTAGAGGTTGAGTTCCGGCGTCACCTTGGTCATCTCCATGTTCGCCTCCCAGTAGGCGTCGATGGTGCCGACGTCGCGCCAGTACGGCCTGTGATGGTCGCTGCCGACGCAGGATTCGCCAAAACGGTGGGCGAAGACGCGGTAGCGGTCGACGATGTAGGGAATGATGTCCTTGCCGAAGTCGCGGCTCGAGCCCTGGGTCAGGGCATCGCGCTGCAACTGCTCGAAGAGGAACTTGGCGTTGAAGATGTAGATGCCCATCGAGGCCAGCGCACGCTCGGGGTAGCCGGGAATGTGCGGTGGATGCTGCGGCTTCTCGACGAAATCGACGACGCGGTCGTTCTCGTCGACGCCCATCACCCCGAAGTCCCGCGCCTCGGCGAGCGGCACGTCGATGCAGGCGACCGTCATGTCGGCCTGGTGCTTGGCGTGGAAGGCCAGCATGCGGCCGTAGTCCATCTTGTAAATGTGGTCGCCGGCGACGATCAGCACGTGCTCCGGGTTGTAGCGGCGCAGGAAGTGCATGTTCTGGAACACCGCATCGGCGGTGCCCTGGTACCACTGCGTCTCGTCGATCTGCTGCTGCGCCGGCAGGAGCTGGATGAACTCGTCGAACCGCCCGTCGAGGAAGCTCCAGCCGCGCTGGATGTGGCGGATCAGGCTGTGCGCCTTGTATTGCGTGGCGACGCCGATCTTGCGGATGCCGGAATTGACGCAGTTGGAGAGGGTGAAGTCGAGGATGCGGAACTTGCCGCCGAAGGGCACCGCCGGCTTCGAGCGGAAGTCGGTCAGCTGCTTCAGCCGGCTGCCGCGGCCGCCGGCGAGGATGATGGCGAAGGTGTTGCGCGTCAGGTGGCTGATGAAGCGCATGTCCGTCTGGTCGCGCATCTCGCAGTAGGCCTGATGCGGGCATTGGGTGCTGTTCGGCATGGCGGATCTCCCTGTCCACTGTTTTAAGTCTTATGATACTGCGATAGGGGGAGCAAATGCAGTCATCGGATGCGCTTTATCTGTTCAACGAAGGGCGGAACTTCCAGGCCTGGCGCCTGCTGGGAGCGCACCCTGCCGCCGCCGGCACCGTCTTTCGCGTCTGGGCGCCCAACGCCGGCCGCGTTTCGGTGATCGGCGATTTCAACGGCTGGCATGGCGACGTGCATCCGCTGCATTCGCTGGGCGCCTCCGGCGTCTGGGAGGCGACGGTGGCCGAGGCCGGCCCCGGCAGCCTGTACCGCTTCGAGATCACCAACCGCCACACTGGCGACAAGCTGGTCAAGGCCGACCCCTACGCGCGCGGCTTCGAGCTTCGCCCGGGGTCGGCGGCCTACGTCGTGGCGCCGTCGCGGCACGCCTGGGGCGACGGCGACTGGCTGGCGCGGCGCGCCGGCTGGGACTGGCAGCGGGCGCCGGTAAATATCTATGAAGTGCACGCCGGCTCCTGGATGCGCCACCCGGACGGCCGTTGCTACCTGTGGCGCGAACTGGCCGAGCGCCTGATTCCGTACGCCGTGCAGCAGGGCTACACCCACCTCGAACTGCTGCCGGTCACCGAGCACCCGCTCGACGAGTCCTGGGGCTACCAGACCACCGGCTATTTCGCGCCGACCTCGCGCTACGGCTCGCCGGACGACCTGCGCGCCTTCGTCGACGCCTGCCATCGGGCCGGCCTCGGCGTCCTCCTCGACTGGGTGCCCGGCCATTTTCCGCAGGACGACTGGGCCCTCGCCCGCTACGACGGCACGGCGCTCTACGAGCACGAGGATCCTCGCCTCGGCCTGCATGCCGACTGGGGCACGCACATCTTCAACTACGGCCGCCACGAGGTGCGCAGCTTCCTGCTGTCATCGGCCCACTGGTGGCTGAGCGAATTCCATTTCGACGGCCTGCGCGTCGACGCCGTCGCCTCGATGCTCTACCTCGATTATTCGCGCAAGGAAGGCGAATGGCTGCCCAACCAGTACGGCGGGCGGGAAAATCTCGAAGCCATCGACTTCCTGAAGGAACTGAACGCGATGGTGCATGCCGAGTTTCCCGGCGCGCTGACCATCGCCGAGGAATCGACGGCGTGGCCGCAGGTGTCGCGGCCGACCTACGTCGGCGGCCTCGGCTTCTCGATGAAATGGAACATGGGCTGGATGAACGACAGCCTGCGCTATTTCGCGCGCGACCCGGTGCACCGCCGCTGGCACCACGACGAGCTGACCTTCGGCCAGATCTACGCCTACAGCGAGAATTACGTGCTGCCGCTGTCGCACGACGAGGTGGTGCATGGCAAGGGCTCGCTGCTCGGCAAGATGCCGGGCGACGACTGGCAGCGCCTGGCCAACCTGCGCCTGCTGCTCGCCTGGCAGATGCTGACGCCGGGCAAGAAGCTGATGTTCATGGGCGGCGAGTTCGGCCACGGGCGCGAATGGTCGGAGGCGCGCGAACTCGACTGGGGGATTGCCGGCGCGCCGGGACACGCCGGCGTGCAGCGCCTGTCGGCCGACCTCAACCGCCTCTACCGCGATCTTCCGGCGCTGCACACGCAGGATTTCGCCAGTGGCGGTTTCTCATGGATCGATTGCCACGACAGCGTGCACTCGGTGCTTTCGTGGCTGCGCTGGGGGCGCGACGGCAGTTTCGTGGTGGTTGCGGTCAACTTCACGCCGGCGCCGAAAACCGGCTACCGCATCGGCGTGCCACAGGCCGGCGCCTACCGCGAGATCCTCAACAGCGATTCGGCCTGGTATGGCGGCAGCAATCTCGGCAACGGCGGCGGGCTGGAGGCGTTCGCCGGCGCGTGGATGAACCGCCCTGCCCACCTGGTAATCACGATTCCACCCTTGGGGGCGGTGGTCCTGCAGCTTCAATGACCCGGCCGCCGGTTGCGGTTGATGCTGCTCCGCACAACGCTCCGGAGTCACGGCCGGTGCGGGTTTCACGACACAGACATAATGTTGCAGCAATACCCCTGTGCTAGACTGCCTGCTGTTTCCGGATTTTCATTGGGATGATCTATGTCATTGACTGACCAAACTCGCGTGTCGCGGACCTTCGATTTGCTGCTCGCCGGTTCGGCGCTGATCCTCCTTGCTGCCTGCCAGCCGGCCGAGGAGGTCGCTGCCCCGGAAATCCGTCCGGTGCGGGTGGTCACCATCCAGTCAGGGAACGGTGGCGATTCGGTGTCGCTCACCGGCAGGGTGCAGGCGGAATCGGAAGTCAATCTGGCGTTTCGCATCGACGGGCGCATGATCAGCCGGGCGGTGAATGTCGGCGACACGGTCACCGCCGGCCAGGAAATCGCGCGACTAAATCCGGAAAACGAGGAAGACGGTCTGCGTGCGGCGGAAGCCACCCTGCAGGGTGCCCGCGGACAACTCATCGAGGCGCGCGCCAACGAAGAACGCAACCGTTCGCTTCTGGCCCAGAACTTCATCTCCAAGGCAGCGTTCGATCGGATCACGCAGGTCGCGAACAGCGCCCAGGCGCAGGTCGATGCGGCCCAGGCGCAGGTCGGCATCGCCCGCAACCGCCTCGGTTACACGCGACTGCTGGCCGATGCCGGCGGTGTGGTGACGGCGGTTGGCGCCGAACCCGGCGAGGTTGTCCAGGGGGGGCGCATGGTTGTTCAGGTGGCGCGCAAGGATGGTCGCGATGCCGTTTTTGACGTGTCCGCGCGGATCAAGGACACTGCGCCGGCCAATCCGGAAATCACCGTAACCCTGGCAACCGATCCCGCGGTGACGGCCAAGGGGCGGGTGCGCGAGGTTTCGCCGCGCGCCGATCCGGTGACCGGAACCTTCGCGGTCCGCGTCGGACTGATCGACCCGCCGGCCGCAATGCGACTGGGAACTACCGTGACCGGCCGCATGCCGCTCGGTGCTCCGCAGGGGATCGAGATTCCTGCGTCGGCGCTGGTCCGCGCCGAAGGCCGCTCGGCGGTGTGGGTCGTCGACCCGCAGGCCTTGACGGTTTCGTTGCGCACGATCGAAGTGCAGGCTTCGGACCCGGAGAACGTCAGGGTGGCGGCAGGCCTGAACCCGGGTGAGATCGTCGTCGCCGCGGGCGTGCAGGCCTTGCGCCCGGGTCAGAAGGTCCGCCTGCTCGGGTCGCAGCCATGATTGGCCCGAATCTCTCGGAATGGGCGCTCGCCAACCGCTCGCTGGTCATCTTCCTGATGATCGTCGCGGTGGTCGCCGGGACGTTCTCCTTCCAGCGTCTCGGACGTGGCGAGGACCCTGCCTTCACCTTCCGGACCATGGTGGTCAGTGCCGCCTGGCCGGGCGCGACGGTCGAGGAAACCCTGAATCAGGTCACCGAACGTCTTGAGCGAACGATTCAGGAAACCGACTATCTCAACCGGGTGCGCAGCTACACTACGGCCGGCCAGACAACGATCTTTGTCGATCTGAAGCAGTCGACGCCGCCGCACAAGGTGCCCGACATCTGGTATCAGGTGCGCAAGAATATCGGCGACATGCGCGGCTCGCTGCCGGCCGGTGTCATCGGGCCGGGTTTCAACGACGACTTCGGCAGCACCTTCGGCATCATCTATGCCTTTACCGCCGACGGCTTCAGCTTCCGCGAGCTGCGCGATTATGTCGAAGCGGCGCGTTCGCGCCTGCTGCACGTCCCCGATGTGTCGAAAATCGAAGTGCTCGGGGCGCAGGAGGAGCGAATCTTCATCGAGTTCTCCACCGAGCGCCTGGCTGCCCTGCGCCTCGACTACCCGACCATTCTCGCGTCGCTGCAGGCGCAGAATCTGGTGCGGCCGGCGGGCACCATCCAGACTGGGCAGGAGCGTGTGTTCCTGCGCGTCAGCGGTTCCTTCGATTCGGAACGCGACATCGAGTCCGTCAATCTCGTTGCCGGCGACCGCATCTTCCGGCTTGGCGACATTGCCACGGTGCGGCGCGGTTTTTCCGATCCGCCGCAGCCGATGTTCCGTGTCAATGGCAAGCCCGCGATCGGCCTCGCCATCGCCATGCGCGATGCCGGCGACATTCTGGCGCTGGGTCGCAACGTCCGCAGCGAAATGGCGGACATCAGCGCCAACCTGCCGCACGGCATCGAGCCGACGCTGGTCGCGGATCAGGCCGTCAGTGTCGACGTCGCGATCAACGACTTCATGACCTCGCTCTGGCAGGCGATCATCATCATCCTTGTCTGCAGCTTCGTGAGCCTTGGCGGACGCCCAGGCGCCGTCGTCGCGCTGGCCATTCCGCTGACGCTGGCGGTGGTGTTCGCCGTGATGAACATCGCCAACATCGACCTCCACCGCATCTCGCTCGGCGCGCTGATCATCGCGCTGGGGCTTTTGGTCGACGATGCGATGACGACCGTCGATGCCATGCTCCGCCGCCTCGGCGCCGGCGACAGCATGGATGAAGCGGCTACCTTCGCCTATCGCACGCTGGCGGCGCCGATGCTGATCGGCGCGCTGGTCACGATCGCGAGCTTCGTGCCGATCGGCTTCGCGAAAAGCAACGCCGGAGAATACACCTTCGACATCTTTTCGGTGGTGGCCATTTCGCTGATCGCGTCGTGGCTGGTCGCGGTGGTTTTCGGACCGCTGCTCGGCAAGGCCGTCCTGAAGCCGCCCAAGGTCGAAGCGGAGCCCAAGCCGAGCAAGATGGTCGCTGTCTACAGCACCTTCCTGCAAGGCGCGATCCGTGCCAGATGGCTAACCATCGCCCTGACGCTGGCCGCTTTCGTTGCCGCCATGTTTTTGCTGCGCTATGTACCGCAGCAGTTCTTTCCGGCCTCCGACCGCAGCGAATTGACCGTGAGCATGACGCTGCGGCAGAACGCCTCGATCTACGCCACCGAGGCGCAGGCCCTGCGCCTCGAAGCGCTCCTCAAGGACGATCCCGACATCGACCACTACAGCACCTATGTCGGCCGCGGCGCGATACGTTTCATCCTGACGCTCGATGTGCAGCTGCCCAACCCGTTCTTCGCCCAGTTCGTGATCGTCACCAAGGATCTCGAAGCGCGCGAGCGGGTGCAGGCCAAGCTGGAGAAAGTGCTCGCCGAGGAGTTCCCGGAAGTCGTCGCGCGCGTCTCGCCACTCGAACTGGGGCCACCGGTTGGCTGGCCGCTGCAGTACCGGGTGACCGGCCCGGACAAGGACGAGGTGCGCAGAATCGCGCTCGAACTGGCTCAGGTGATGGGTTCAGACACACGCACCCGCTACATCAACTACGACTGGATGGAGCCGGCCCGGCAAATGCGCGTCCGCGTCAATCAGGATCAGGCGCGGCAGCTTGGCATCAGCTCCGCGGCGCTGGCCACCGTGCTCAACGCCAAAGTGACCGGCTCGACGGTCACGCAGGTGCGCGATGATATCTACCTGGTCAATGTCGTGGCGCGCGCGGTTGACGAAGAGCGAGCCTCGTTCGGGAGTCTCGCTTCGCTGCAGGTGCCGACATCAAGCGGGCGCATGGTGCCCTTGAGCCAGTTTGCGACGGTGGTCGAGGAGCAGGAATTCCCGCTCGTCTGGCGTCGCAATCGGTTGCCTACCCTTACCGTGCGTGCCGATGTCGACCACAGCGTCCTGCCCGATACGGTCGTCGGCGCGCTGGCGCCGAAGATTGCCGAATTGAACGCCCGGCTCCCCGCGCAGTACAAGATCGAAACCGGCGGGATCTATGAGGAAAGCGCCATCTCGAGAGCATCGGTGTTCGCGGTTGTGCCCCTGATGATCGTGCTGATGCTGACAACGATGATGGTGATGCTGGGGAGCTTCCGCCGCCTCGCGATCGTGGTCGCCGTGCTGCCGCTCGGCTTGATCGGCGTCGTCCTCTCGCTGCTGCTGTTCAACCGGCCACTCGGTTTCGTGGCCATTCTCGGCATCCTTGCGCTGATCGGCATGATCGCCAAGAACACGGTGATCCTGATCGTGCAGATCGAGACCGACCGCGCGGAAGGCCGGAACGTTCTCGAGGCGGTCCTCGCCTCGGCGACCTCGCGGTTGCGGCCGATGGTCCTGACGGCGATCTCGACCGTGCTCGGCCTGATCCCGATCGCGCCAACCGTGTTCTGGGGGCCGATGGCCTTCGCCATCATGGGCGGTCTGCTGGTGGCGACGTTGCTGACGCTGATCTTCCTGCCAGCGCTTTACGTGACGGTATTCGGCGGCAAATCGTCGGCAGGGGCGGTGGCGGCGCAGTGAGCCCGCTGTTCACCGCCGCGCTGGTGCGCGGGGCGCTTTTTCTGCTGTTCTGGAGCGCCCTTATCGGCATCTCCTGGTCTTCGCTGGCGGTCGGTCTGGTGACCACGGTCGGCGCCACGTGGACGAGCCTGCACCTGTTGCCGCCCGGGCCGCAGCGGGTGCGCCTGTGGCCGCTGGTGGCGCTGCTGCCGCGCTTCCTGTGGCAGTCGCTGCTGGCCGGCTGGGATGTCGCGCGCCGCGCCTTCGATCCGCGCCTGCCCCTTCGTCCCGGTTTCGTCGTTTTTCCCAGCGCGCACGCGCCGGGCCATCTGCGCAACACCTTCGCCACCATCGCCAGCCTGCTGCCCGGTACCCTGCCGTGCGGCGAAAGCGAGGGCGGGATCGTCTTCCACTGTCTCGACGTCGGGCAACCCGTCGTCGCGCAGCTGGCGGCCGAGGAGGCGGCGCTGGCGCGCGTGCTGGAGAGGGCGCCCGGGCATGGCTGAGTTCCTTGTCGCCGCCGCCTGCCTGGTGCTCCTGTCGACGGCCCTCGGCCTGGTCCGTCTCCTGCGCGGCCACGGTGACGCCGAGTACATGATGGCGGCGCAGCTGCTCGGTACCGGCGGCATCGCGGCGCTGCTGCTGGGCGCGACGATTTCCGATCCGGCCATCGCTGATGCCGCGCTGACGCTGGCGCTGCTCGCCGCCTTCGCCTCGATTGCCTTCGTCAAGTACGCTGCCGGCCGCCTGGGCACGCCGCCGGCTGCGGGGTCGAAGGAGGGCGAATGAGCCTGCTGCTCGACCTGTGGACCATCGTCGCGGTGACGGCCGGCGTCTTCTTCTTCCTCGCCGGCACGGTCGGGCTGCTGCGTTTTCCCGACACACTGACCCGCCTGCATGCGCTGACCAAGGCCGACAACCTCGGGCTGGGGCTGGTCGTGCTCGGCCTGCTGCCACGCGTCGGCAGCCCGCTGGCCGGCCTCAAGCTGATCTGCGTCTGGCTGCTCGTGCTGCTTGCCGGGGCGACGGCGTCGCAACTGATCGCGCGCGCCGTCCGCCGTTCGGGGCCGCCGGTATGAATATGGCGCTGCTTTTCGACGGCAGCCTGATCGTGCTGATCCTGGCGGTCGCCGTGTGGACGATGGCGGTGCGCAACTCGTTCGCCGCCGTCATCGGCTATGCCACCTACGGCCTGCTGCTGGCGCTCGCCTGGGTGCGGCTGGCGGCGGTCGACGCCGCGCTCACCGAGGCGGCGATTGGCGGCGGCCTGACCAGCGTCCTGCTGATTCGCGCGGTGGTTCGCCTGCGCTCGTCCGAGTCCGCCGCCCGTGCCGAGACGCCCGGCCGGGTGTCGCGGTTGCTGGCGGCCGTGCTGGCGGGCAGCGTCACCGCAGCGCTGGCGCTGGTCGTGCTGACCCTGCCCGAACCGGCGCCGACGCTGGCGCCGCAGGTGGCGGCGAACATTGCCAGCACCAGCCTCGGCAACGCGGTGACCGGCGTGCTGCTCTCCTTCCGCGCGATCGACACGCTGCTCGAGGCGGTGGTCCTGGTCTTCGCCCTGATCGCGGTGTGGACGCTGACGCCGGACCCGCTCTGGGGCGGGCGTCCCGGGCCGCGTTACGAACTCGACGAGAACGGAATGCTGGCCTACCTGGCGCGTCTGCTGCCGCCGCTCGGCATCGTCGTCGCGGTCTACGTCCTGTGGGTCGGCGCCGACCTGCCAGGCGGCAAGTTCCAGGCCGGCACCCTGCTGGCGGCGATGTGGCTGCTGGCGATCATGGCCGGGCTGGTCGAGGCGCCGCCGATCAGCCAGCGCTGGCTGCGCGGCGCGCTGGTGCTCGGCACCGTCGTCTTCCTGGCGATCGGCTTCGCCGGCGTGCCGCTGGCTGGTGCCTTCCTCGCCTACCCCGAGGGCCATGCCAAACCGCTGATCATCGCCATCGAAGCAGCGTCGATGCTCTCCATCGCCCTGACCCTCGGCCTGCTGGTGCTCGGGCCGCCGGAACGGGGGGCGTGAGCGTGGCGGAATCCACCTTCTACGGCCTCTGCGCCGCCGCGCTGGTCGGGATCGGCCTCTACGGCCTGATCGTCAATCCGCAGCCCTTGCGCAAGATCCTTTCCTTCAACCTGGTCGGCAGCGGCGTCTTCCTGATCTTCGGCGTCGTTGCCCGGCGTGGCGCGGCACTCGGCATGGGCGGCGACCCGGTACCGCAGGCGCTGGTCATCACCGGCATCGTCGTCGCCTTCTCCGCGACGGCGCTCGCCGTCGCCCTCGTGGTGCGCCTGCACGAAACGACCGGCGCCGCCACGCTGATGCCGGCCGATGCCGGCGAACCGCCCACCCCATGAACACGTTGCCGACCCTGCTTCCCGAGGCGACGAGCGCCGGCGGCTACCTGCTCGTGCTAGCGCTCGTCCTGCCCTTCGTCGGCGTGCTCGCCGCGCTCACGCTGGGCGGGCGCCACGCGCGGGCGGTGGCCATGCTGGCGCTGCCGCTCGGTCTCGTGCTGTCCCTGGCGATCGTCGTCGAGGCGGTGCGTTCCGGGCAGACGCTGGTCTATCTGCTCGGCGGCTGGGCGCCGCCGCTCGGCATCGCCTTGCGCGCCGACGGCCTGTCGGCGGTCATGCTGCTGACGACTGCGGTCATCCTGCTCGCGGTGGCCTGCTTCGCCCATGCCGATTTCGCGGCGCCGGCGGCGGGCGGCGAGGCGCGCCGGCCGTTCATGTTCTGGACGCTGCTGCTCGCCATGTGGGGGTCACTCAATACGGTATTCCTCGCCGGCGACCTGTTCACGCTGTACGTCGCGCTCGAACTGCTGGGCTTCGCCGGGGTGCCGCTGGTCTGCCTCGAGGAACGCCCGGAAACGCTGCAGGCGGCGCTGCGCTACCTGCTCTTCGCGCTGATCGGCTCGGTGCTCTACATGCTGGGCGCGGTGCTGCTCTACGGCGCCTACGGCACGCTCGACATCGCCCGGCTCGCCACGCTGGTGCGGCCCGAGCCGGCGGCGTTCGCGGCTGCCGCGCTGATGACCGTCGGCCTGCTCGCCAAGACCGCGCTCTTTCCGCTCCACCTGTGGCTGCCGCCGGCGCACGCCGGGGCGCCGGCGGCAGCCAGCGCGGTGCTCTCGGCGCTGACGGTCAAGGGCTCGTTCTTCCTCGTCATCCGGCTCTGGCTCGACGTCATGCCCGGCATCGTCACGCCGGCCGCCGGGCAGTTGCTGGCGGCGTGCGGTGCCGCGGCGATCTTCGTCGGCAACGTCGTGGCCCTGCGCCAGAAGCGCCTCAAGCTGCTGATCGCCTATTCGACGGTCGCCCAGATCGGCTACCTGTTCCTGATGTTCCCGCTCGCTGCCGGGTTGTCGGCGCTGCAGCTGCCGACCGCGCCGGCGGTGACCGGCGGCATGCTGCAGGCGATTTCGCACGCGACGGCCAAGGCTGCGATGTTCATGGGGGCCGGTCTGATCTACAGCACCCTCGGCCATGACCGCATCGCCGACCTGCGCGGGGTCGGCCGCCAGCTGCCGATGACGATGCTCGCCTTCGCGCTCGGTGGCGTCGCGCTGATCGGGCTGCCGCCGTCGGGCGGCTTCATGGCCAAGTGGCTGCTGCTGGCGGCGGCGCTGACCACCGGCCAGTGGTGGTGGGTCGTCGTGCTGGTGCTCGGCGGCCTGCTGACCAGCTTTTACGTGTTCATCGTGCTGGTCAGGGCGATGGCTGCGGTCGACGTGCCGTTGACCCCGAAAATCGTCGTGCCGCGCCATCGCGAGGCGGTGGTGCTGGCCCTCGCCGGTCTCTCCTTCCTGCTCGGCTGCGTGGCGCTGCTGCCGCTCGACGTCGTACAGATCGGGCGCCCGGCCCTGCTGCCGGCGGGGCTGCAATGAGTTTCACGGCGCTGCTGCTCACGGCCACCGTCGGCCTGCCGCTGGCGATGCTGCTGGCCTGCCTGTGGCAGCCGCTGCGCGAGCGCATGCTGCCGTGGCTGGCGCTCGGCGCCGTTCCCGGCCTGGCGGCGGCCTTCCTGTCCGTGCGTGGCGAGCTGCTGGTGCTCGGCAGCGCGCGCTTCCCGCTCGCCTTCGCGCTCGACCGGCCGGGCGCCGTCCTGCTCGGCGTCGCCGCGCTGCTGTGGCTCGCCGGCGGCTGGTACGCCGCCGAGTATCAGCGGCAGGCGCCCGATCGCGGGCGTTTCGCGGTCTGCTGGCTGATGACGCTGAGCGGCTGCCTCGGCATCTTCGTCGCCGCCGACATGGTTTCGGTCTATCTGCTGCTGGCGCTCCTCAGCGTCGGCACTACCGGCCTCGTGCTGCAGACCGGCACGCCGCCTGCGCTGCGCGCCGGCGCCATCTACATCGGCATGGCCCTGCTGGCGGAATCGCTGCTGCTGGTCGGCTTCGTGCTGATCGTCAACAGCGCACCCGGCAACACCCTGCTGGTCGCCGACGCGCCCGCCGCCATCGTCGCCTCGCCGTGGCGCGACGCGATCTTCGCGTTGCTGATCGCCGGCTTCGGCATCAAGGTCGGTCTCGTCCCGCTGCATTTCTGGATTCCCCTCGCGCACGGGGCAGCGCCGGTGCCGGCTTCGGCGCTGTTGAGCGGCGCCGTCGTCAAGGCCAGCGTCATCGGCCTGATCCGTTTCCTGCCGCTCGACCACTCGCCGTGGGCGGCGGGGGCGGCGCTCGCCGCCGTCGGCCTGTTCGGTGCCCTCTACGCGGTGGCGGTCGGCGTCACCCAGCGGCATCCGAAGACGGTGCTGGCCTATTCCAGCGTCAGCCAGCTCGGGGTCATCGTCGCCATCATCGGCATGGGCATGGCCTCCGGCGACCCCAACGCCGGTCTCATCGCCGCCTTCTATGCGTCGAACCATGTCCTCTCCAAGGGGGCGCTGTTCATGGCGGTCGGTGTCGTGAGTGCCACCGGCAGCCGGCGCCTGTGGACCATCATGCTGCCGGCCGCGGTGCTCGCCGTCGGCCTCGGCGGCCTGCCCCTGAGCGGCGGCGCGCTGACCAAGGCGGTGGCCAAGGAGGTGCTGGGCGATGGTCCGTCCGGCGCGCTGGCGACCCTGTCGGCCATCGGCACGACCCTGCTGATGCTGCATTTCCTGCGCCGCCTGCGGGCTTTCGCGGCGGAAGATCCGGCGGCCACGGCCAGCTGCGGACTGCGCCGGCCGTGGCTGCTCATGGCGGTCGCCTCGCTGGTCGTGCCGTGGGCGCTGTTCCTGCTGTCGCCGAGGTACTCGCTGCCCGACGCGCTGGCGCCGTATGCCCTGTGGGCGGCGTTGTGGCCCATCGCCGTCGGCGGCGCCCTGGCGTACCTGCTGGCACGCTGGCAGCGGCTTCCCGAGCTGCCGGAAGGCGATGTCGTCGTCGCCCTGGAGCGGGCGGGACTGGCGCTTTCGGCCATGGCCGGTGCGGCCTGCGTCCGGCTCGACGGCGCCCTGCGCCAGTGGCCGCTGGCCAGCGTCGCGTTGCTGGGCCTGGCGCTGGCGTTCGCCGTGGCGACGCTGGCGGGGCGCTGAATGGAGATGCGGCAGTCATTCCCATTCCCGGTCGGCAGGGGCGCTGCATGACGTCGGGTTGCGGTTTTCTTGTTATGATCATGTCCTCTGCTGCCGTGCACCATCCGTCGCCGGGCGCGCGCGACCAAATTTCCGTTTTCGCCAACAAAAAGGGTTTCTCATGAAAAAAATTCTCATCGGGGCGCTTGTCGCGGGCAGTCTGTTCGCCACCGGCGCCATCGCCGAGCAGGCGCCCAACACGCTCGCCAGGATCAAGGCCGCGAAGGCCATCAACGTCGCCTACGCAGCCGATGCCCTGCCGTTTTCCTTCGTCGACGGCAACAAGGAGCCGGCCGGCTATTCGATCGACCTCTGCAAGCGCGTGATCGCCCGCATCGGGGAAACGGTGGGCGTTCCCAACCTCAAGGTGAACTGGCTGGCCGGGGCGACGCCCGAGCGCCTGCAGATGGTGCGCAGCGGCAAGGCCGACCTCGATTGCGCCACCACCACGCAGACCCTCGCCCGCCTGGCCAACGTCGATTTCTCCAGCCTGATCTTCGTCGACGCCGGCGGCGTCATCCTGCGCGCCGATTCGCCGGTCAACAGCATCGCCGAACTGGCGGGCAAGAAGATTGCGGTGCTCAAGGGCACGACGACCGAGAAGCGCCTCAACGCCATCATCGCCGACGGCCTGCCGGGAACCCGGGTCATCGGCGTGACCGATGCCCAGGAGGGTCTGAAGATGCTGGAGGCGGGCAGCGTCGACGCCTATGCCGGCGACCGCATCAAGCTGGTCGGTGCCGCCGTGCAGGGCAGCAATGCCGGGAAGTTCGTGCTGCTGACCGAGGAACTGTCCTTCGAGCCTTACGCGATGGCACTGCCGCGCGGCGATTCCGCGCTGCGCCTGGAGGTCAACCGGGCGCTGACGCAGGTCTACCAGAGCGGCGAGATCGAAACCATCTTCGCCCAGTGGCTGGGCAAGCTCGGTCGTCCGACCGGCCTGCTGGCCGCCATGTATCTGCTGAATTCGATTCCCGAATAAACGGGGCCTGTCATCTCCAATAAGGATCAGTCATGAAATTGAAGCATCTCGGGCGCGCCTTCGCGCTCAGTCTGTGTCTGGCGCTGCCGATGCTGAGCGGCTGCCAGACCCAGCCGGCCTTCCAGGTCTCGCAACCGGCCTCGCGCGTCGGCACCGTCGAATCCATCCGTTCGCAGACCGTGCAGAATTCCAATCAGACGCTCGGCACCATCGGCGGCGCGCTGGTCGGCGGCATCCTCGGCAACCAGGTCGGCCAGGGCTCCGGGCGGACGGCGGCGACGGTGGTCGGCGCCGCCGGCGGCGCCTACGCCGGCAACCGCATGACCAGCGGCAGCTCGCTGGTGTGGATCATCGGCATCCGCTACGACGACGGTTCGCTGGCGACCATCCAGCAAACGTCGTCGCCGGCGGTGCGCATCGGCGATCGGGTTATCGTGTCCAACAACGGCATGGAAATCCTGCCGTCCCGTTGAGCGAAGGGCTTTCGCGGCGGGCCGGCGCCTCGGCGCCGGCCCGCCGGCGATGAATGCTGAAATGCTGGCGACAGCGAACTTGAATGGATTCGGATTTTTGACAGGAGTTGGCACATGGGCAGCTTGAGAATGCTGGCGACGCTGGTCGCCCTGGCGCTACCGGCGCTTCCCGCGCTGGCCGGCGAAGCGGCGGCGACGATCGAGGGGCCGACCTGGCTGCTCAGCGGCCTGCCCGGCCATGACCTCGGCCCGTTGAACGGCGCCGGACGCCCGGTCACGGCGCGTTTCGAGGGCGGTCGCCTGTCCGGCTTTTCCGGTTGCAACCGTTTTGTCGGCGGTTACAGCGTCGACCGCGACCAGGTTTCGGTGAACGTCGGTTCGCTCGCCGGCACGATGATGGCATGCCCGGCCGACGCCATGACCATCGAAGGCGCCTTCAAGGGGGCGCTGACTGGCCCGTTGCGCTACACGATCACCGGCGACCGCCTCGTCCTGACGCCGTCGTCCGGCGCGCCGCTCGTCTTCGTGCGCGAGGTCGCGGTCCTCGAAGGCGCCAAATGGGAGATCACCGGCTTCAACAACGGCCGCCAGGCCGTCGTCAGCCCGCTCATCGGGACGCAGCTGACGCTGTCGTTCGCGAACGGCACGCTGTCGGGCAGCAGCGGCTGCAACACCTTCCATGCCGCCTACCAGGCCGAGGGCGGGCGCATCGCCATCCAGGCGCCGGCCACCACGCGCAAGCTGTGCGCCGGCAAGGGCGTCATGGAGCAGGAGCGGCAGTTCCTGACGGCGCTTGAAACCGCGACCGTGTGGGCGATCAGCGGCGGCATGCTCGACGTCCATCGCGCCGACGGCGAGCGCGTGCTGACCGCCAACCGGCGCGCCCGATGAAGGATTCGCAAGATTTCCATTCGTCACCCCTGCCGTCGCTGCGGGGGCGGGCAATGAACATCCGCTTTGCCGCGGTGATCGCCCTGACCGTCGTCGCGCTGGTGGCGGCCTTCCTGCTGCCGGCGGTCCGGCAGCCGCTGGAATACCATGACTTCGCCGACCATCGCCATCTGCTCGGGGTCGACAACTTTCTCGACGTCGTTTCCAACATCGGTTTCCTCGTCTTCGGCGTCCTCGGGCTGGCCATCGTCGCCAGTCGCCGTACCTGCTTCGCATCGTCGGGCGAGCGCTGGCCCTACGCCGTATTCTTCGTCGGCGTGCTGCTGACGGCGCTTGGCTCCGGCTACTACCACCTGGCGCCCGACAACGAAACCCTGTTCTGGGATCGCCTGCCGATGACCATCGCCTTCATGGGGCTGGTGGCGAGCCAGATTGTCGATCGCATCAATGTGCGATTCGGGCTGGCGCTGCTGTTGCCGATGTTGCTCGTCGGCGCGGCATCGGTTGTCTATTGGCGCATCAGCGAGCGCATGGGTACCGGCAACGTGCTCCCCTACGGTATCCTCCAGGGCTATTCGGTAATCATTTTGCTGCTGCTGGCGGTGCTGCATCCTTCCCGCTATACGCGCGGCAACGACATCTACTGGGTTTTCGGCTGGTATGTCCTGAGCAAGGTGCTCGAAACCTTCGACGGCGAAGTCCTGGCGTTCGCCCACGTCGTCAGCGGCCACACGCTCAAGCACCTGGCGGCCGCCGCTGCGGCGTTCGCGGTGTGCCTCATGCTGATGCGGCGGACGCTGAAGGATGATGGCCTGTCGCATTGATACGCCGGTGGCGCCAACCGAGTTTTTTCCATTGAAAGGGTAGTCATGAGCAATTTTTGGGATTTCATCTGGCTGATTCTGTCGACCTTCGTCTTCGTCGCCTATCTGCTGATCCTCTTCCAGATCGTCGCCGATCTCTTCCGCGACCCGGACCTCGGCGGCGGCTCCAAGGCGCTGTGGCTGATCAGCCTGATCTTCGTGCCGATGCTGACCGCGCTCGTGTATGTGATCGTGCGCGGCACCGGCATGGCGACCCGGCAGCGGGCGGCCATCGAACGCTCGAAGGCCGAGGCCGAGACCTACATCCGGCAGGTCGCCGGCAAGTCGCCGGCCGAGCAGATCGCCGATGCCAAGGCCCTGCTCGACGCCGGGACCATCACCCAGGACGAGTTCGCCAGGCTGAAGGCGAAGGCGCTGGACTGATTGCGGCCATTCATGGGCGTGTCGGGCGAAAATGACGTCTTTCGGGGCGTCGACCGCAGCAGGCGCGGCGGGCCCGGCCTACAGGTTTTTATTCTTGCGATGAGGTTGTGAACATGGCGACTGCCAAGGAAAAGAAGGGCGCTGGCCGCCCGCAACGCGACACGGTGCTGGTCGATCTCGCCCTGCAGGGCGGCGGCGCGCACGGTGCCTACACCTGGGGCGTGCTCGACCGCCTGCTGGAGGAACCCTGGCTGCAGTACGACGGGATTTCCGGAACCTCGGCCGGCGCCATGAACGCGGCGGTGATGGCGTATGGCCTGGAAGAGGGCGGCCCCGCCGGCGCCAAGGCCGCGCTCGAGAGCTTCTGGCGGCGCGTCGCCGATGCGGCGGTGCTCAGCCCCTTCCGCCGCGGCCCGCTCGAGATCCTGACCGGAAAATGGACGCTCGACTATTCGCCGGCCTTCGTCGCCGCCGATATCGCCGCCCGGCTCTATTCGCCGTACACCATCAATATGGGTGGCGGCAACCCGCTGCAGAAGGTGCTCGAGGAAAGCGTCGATTTCGGCAAGCTGGCCAAGGCCAGGACCAAGCTCTTCGTCACCGCCACCAACGTCCATACCGGGCGCGGCCGCATTTTTCGCAACGCCGACATGACCCCCGAGGTGCTGATGGCCTCGGCCTGCCTGCCGACCATGTTCCAGGCCGTCGAGATCGACGGCGAACCCTACTGGGACGGCGGCTTCACCGGCAACCCGACGATTACGCCGCTGGTCCGCGAGTGCGATTCGACCGACACGATCCTGGTGTCGATCAACCCGATCGAGCGGCCGGGAACGCCACGCACCGCGATGGAAATCCAGAACCGCCTGAACGAGATTTCCTTCAATTCGCCGCTCATCAAGGAACTGCGCATGGCGGCCCTGCTGCGCAAGGTGGCCGACCCGGGCAGCGGCGAGGGCGCCGTCTGGGCGAAGATGCGCATCCACCGCGTGGCCGGCGAGGAGATCATGCTGCAGCTCGGCTATTCCTCGAAGCTGCTGGCCGAATGGCCCTTCTTCGAAATGCTGCGCAGCGAAGGGCGGCGCGCCGCCGAAACCTTCCTCGCGACCTTTGGCGACGATATCGGGGTGCGGTCGACCCTCAATATCGACCATCTTTTGACGGAGGTCTGACGCCATGGGACTGCTTGGTATTCTTCTCGGCCTCGCCGTGCTGGTCGGCCTCTCGTTCCGCAGCTGGACCGTGCTGGTGCTGGCGCCGCTGGCGGCCATGGTCGCCGCGCTGTTCGCCGGCGACCCGCTGCTGGCACACTGGACGCAGACCTTCATGGGGGCGGCGGCCGGATTCGTTGCACAATTCTTCCCGCTCTTCCTGCTCGGCGCCATCTTCGGCAAGCTGATGGACGACAGCGGTTCGGTGAATACGATCGCCCAGTTCATGACCGACAAGCTCGGGGCCAAGCGGGCCATCCTGGCGGTCGTCCTGGCCGGCGCCATCGTTACCTACGGCGGCGTCAGTCTTTTCGTTGCGCTGTTCGTCATCGTGCCGATGGCGCAGGGGCTGTTCCGGGCGGCCAACATCCCGAACCGCTTGACGCCGGGGGCGGTCGCGCTGGGCACCATGACCTTCACGATGTCGGCGATGCCGGGTACGCCGGCCGTCCAGAACGCCATCCCGATGCCCTTTTTCGGCACCACGCCGTTCGCGGCGCCCGGGCTGGGTCTCGTCGCCTCGGGCATCATGTTCGGCTTCGGCATGTGGTGGCTGCTGCGCGCCGAGCGCAAGGCGCGCCTGGCCGGGGAGGGTTATGGCGAGAGCGGCAGCACGGTCGAGGTGGCGTGCGAGAACCCGGACGTTCGCGAACGCGCGACGAGTACCAGCGCCTTCGATCCGGCCGAGCTCAAGCGCGGTCACCACAGCCCGGAGCAGCCCGGCGTCCTGGTCGCGGCCTTGCCGCTGATCGCCGTCGTCCTCGTCAACCTGACGATGTCGATGCTGGTGATTCCGCGCCTCGATACCAGCTTCCTTGCCGAGCCCCAATGGGGTGGCATCTCGATCGCCTCGGTCAGCGGCATCTGGTCGGTCATCGTCGCCCTGATTGTCGCCATCCTGGTGCTCGTGGCGCTCAACCGGAAGCGCCTGAGCGAGCTGCGCGCCTCGGTCGATGCCGGCGCCAACGCCTCGGTGCTGCCCATCATCAGCGTCGCCAGCCTGGTCGGTTTCGGTGCGGTGGTCGCATCCTTGCCAGCCTTCGCAGCGGTGGCCGATTGGGTGCTGTCGATCGACGGCGGACCGCTGGTTTCGCTGGCCGTTTCGACCAACGTGCTCGCCGCGCTGACCGGCTCGGCCTCGGGCGGCATGACCATCGCCCTCGAGGCGCTGGGCCCGGTCTATCTGGCGATCGCCGAGCAACAGGGAATCGACCCGGCTCTGCTGCATCGCATCGCGGTGATCGGCGCCGGTACCCTGGACAGCCTGCCGCACAACGGCGCGGTCATCACCTTGCTCGCCGTCTGCGGCTCGACCCACAGCAAGAGCTACATCGACATCGTGATGTGCTGCGTCGTCAGCGCCTTGCTTGCCTTGGTCGCAGTCATCGTCCTCGGCGGGATGTTCGGTTCGTTCTAGCGCAACTCTCCTGCTAGAAACAAGAACGGCCCCGATTTCCGGGGCCGTTTTTCATTGGGCGACTCCTCAGGGCGTTGCCTGCGCCTCGGGCACCAGTTCGGTCAGATAGGCCTCGATTTCCGCCGCGTCCGGTTGCGGCACCTTCTTGTAGGCGGTGCTTGGCTGGACGGTCACTACCTTAGGTCGCGGGTCGCGGATGCCTTCCTCGATGCGCTCGATCATGAACGGGAAGAAGGGGTTGGAGGCGACGCGCGAGAGGAAATCCATGTTGACCACCAGCGCGCCGCGTTCGCCGCGCGGTGCCAGGGTGCCGAGCTGGACGCCGAAATCCTCCTGCGAGGTATCGGGATGCAGCCCGTAGAGCGGGTCGGTCAGCGGGAACGGGATCGATACGTGCGACATCGAGAAGATTTCCGGCGGGTAGCGCACGGCCAGCGGCTGGACCCGCTCGGTCGTGCTGCCGGCGTCGACGATGCGGGCGAAGGTGGTCATCGGGTCGGCGCGCTCATTGCCGACTACGGTGATCCGGTAGGGCTGCGGCAGTTCCGGCATGATGCGGGCGAGCGCAGTTTCGGCCGAACGGCGCAGCAGGGGGCCGAACTCGACCGAGCGGTTGACGTCGAACAGCACCAGTTCGCTGCCGTTGGCCGGCAGGTAGGCGTAGAGCGAGGCGATGATCGCCCGCGTGCTGACGGTGAAATCCATGACCGACTGGAAGGTCAGGACCGGCGCCAGCGTCGTCATGCCGTCCTTGCCTGCCATGCGGACGATCTGCTCCTGCAGCGCCTGGGTCAGGCGGAAGGACTGGCGGCCGCCGTTGACCGGGAAGGAGTTGTACTTGAACGGGTTGAATTCCGGGACGATGCTCAGCCATGCCGCCTTGGCGAACGAGGGCAGCACCGCCGGCAGGCCGGCGATGCCGGTCAGGCGGGCGAAACGGGTGATGCCGATCATCGGCGAGAGGAGGATCAGGCGGTCAGGGCGCGCCAGCTGGTCGTTCTCGGCGGCGTCGAGGGCATACTTGACGGCCAGCGCGCCGCCGTTGGAAAAGCCGACAAGATGCAGCGGCGCCGCCGGGTCGGTGAGCCGCCTGGCTTCGCGGACCGCCAGGCGGGTGGCGGCCATCCAGTCCTCCCAGCGGACATTGCTGAGGCCGGCCGGCACGGTGCCGTGGCCGGGCAGGCGGATGGCGATGACGACGAAGCCGTCGGCGGCATAGCGGCGGGCGATGTGCCGCAGGCTGTAGGGCGAGTCGGTCAGGCCGTGCAGCAGGACGGCGGCGCCGACCGGCTTGCCGGCCGGCGCCATCACGTAGGAACGGTTCCAGTCCTGGGCGTAGCGCGGCGGGTAGATGACGCTCTCGGGGTAGTAGCGGTTGAACGGCGTTTGCGCTTCCGGCGAAATCCTGTCGCTGACTTCGCTGCGCACCGCCTTGAAGAGCGCGTCCTCGGTCTTCAGGTAGGCGGCCCAGTCGCCGGCGTCCATCGCCTTGGCGCTCATTTCACTGGGCACGTAGGTGTGCCAGCTGTCCAGCGGCGGCATCTGGCGTGAATCGTAGATGCGCACGGCGAAGAAGGTGCCGACGGCGACGGCGATCAGGAGCAAGAAGATCTTGGCGCTTTTTTTCAGCTTGGACATGGTTTGTGGTGGTTCGCGGAGTGTTGGCTGGCGGTGCGGCGCGCACGAAATGCCCGGCGCATTGTTTTCTGGTCAGCGGATGATAGCAGGACGCCTTGCCCTGCGGCGCGTACCGGGCGCCTACGTGGCGCTCGCCAGCGCCAGCGCGCCGCGCAGGCCGAGATCCTCGGCGGTCAGCAGATGAACCGGCATGTCCTGCACCAGCCCGCGATGCTCGCGCTTGGCGAGGAAGGCAGTCATGAAGGGTGCGCAATCGGTGTGCGGCAGCAGCTTGCCGGCGATGCCGCCGGCGAGGTAGACGCCGCCGCGCGCCAGCCAGTGCAGCGCGAGGTCGCCGGCGAAGGCGCCGTAGCAGGCGAGCCAGAGTTCGAGCGCCTGCCGGGCCAGCGGATCGCTGCCGGCGAGGGCGGCCCGGCCGATAGCGGCCGGCAGTTGCGGTCGACCGCCCAGAAAGGCATGAATTCGCGCCAGCCCGGGGCCGGACACGACGTCCTCGGTCGTCACGCGGCCGTTGCGTTCCAGCAGCCAGGCCCAGAGTTCGCCCTGCTGCGGCGTTTGCGGCGCGAAGCCGAGGTGGCCGCCTTCGCCGGGGATGACGCGGTAGCAGTCGGCTTCCCAGACCAGCCCGGCGACGCCGAGGCCGGTGCCGGCGCCGAGGATGACGCGCGGTGCCCGGGCGAGCGGCCGGCCAGCATGCAAAGTGAGCACCTGCTTCTCTTCCACCAACGGCAGACCATGGGCGGCGGCAGCGAAATCGTTGGCCAGCGTGACCCGGCCGATGCCGAAGCGGCGGCATAGCTCGTCGGCGTCGAGCTGCCACGGCAGGTAGGTGAGCTGAACGCTGCGACCGTCGGTCGGGCCGGCGACGCCGAAACACGCGGCGGCGATCGCCGGGGCGTCGGCGAGGAACTCGCCGAGCAGCGCGTCGAAACTCGGGTAGTCGGCGCTGGCGTAGCGCTGCTGGCGGACGATGCGAATACCGCCGTCATCCGGCTCGGCGAGCGCCAGCAGGGTCTTGGTGCCGCCGAGATCGCCGCCGAGGATCATTGCCGCGTTGCCGCCCGCTTGTGCGGATCACAGCACCGCGCGACCGGCGTCTTGCGCTGCCTCCGCGCCAGTCCCTTGCGCAGCCCGTCGCTTGCTGTGAACATGCCCTAGACTGCGACGGGGGCGGCGATGTGCGGGTGCGGGTCGTAGCCGTCGAGGCGGAAGTCCTCGAATCTGAAGGCGAAAACGTCATCGACCGCGGGATTGATCCACATCGTCGGCAGCGCGCGCGGTGTGCGCGACAGTTGCAGCCGGGCCTGCTCGAAGTGGTTGGAATAGAGATGGGCGTCGCCGAAGGTGTGCACGAACTCGCCGGGCCGATAGCCGCAGACCTGGGCCAGCATCAGGGTCAGCAGCGCATAGGAGGCAATGTTGAAGGGCACGCCGAGGAAGATGTCGGCGCTGCGCTGGTAGAGCTGGCAGGAGAGCCGGCCGCCGGCGACGTAGAACTGGAACAGGCAGTGACAGGGCGGCAGGGCCATGTGGTCGACGTCGCCCGGGTTCCAGGCGGAAACGATATGGCGACGCGAGTCCGGGTTGTTCCTGAGGCTCTGGACGAGTTGCGCGATCTGGTCGACGACGCGGCCGTCCGGCGTTTCCCAGCGCCGCCACTGCTTGCCGTAGACCGGCCCGAGGTCGCCGTTCTCGTCGGCCCATTCGTCCCAGATGCGGACGCCGTTTTCCTTGAGGTAGGCGATATTGGTGTCGCCCTGCAGGAACCACAGCAGTTCGTGGATGATCGACTTGAGGTGCAGCTTCTTGGTCGTCACCATCGGGAAACCCTGCGCCAGGTCGAAGCGCATCTGCCAACCGAAAACGGAGCGGGTGCCGGTACCGGTGCGGTCGGCTTTGTCGTGGCCGTGCTCCAGCACGTGGCGCATCAGGTCGAGGTATTGCTGCATGGTTCCCGGGGCGGCGAAGAGAATGGGAAGGGAATTCTACAGGTTGCCGGTGTCGGTGCGGGACTATAATGCCCCGGGCAGCGTGGCCGGCTACGGCTGTAATGGCTCGGGAGGGGAGCATGGATGCCTGGATGATAGCGATTCTCGCCCTGTGTGGCAGTTGCGGCGGCATGCTGCTGACCATGATGTGGCGCCACCAGCTACCGCCACATCACGAACAGGAGGAAACCCGGGACCTCCTGAAGATCGCCGTCGGCGTCATGGCGACGCTGGTCGCGCTGATTCTCGGCATGCTCGTCGGTTCGGCGAAGGGTACCTTCGATACCGCCAACGCCGCCATCGCCGTCGAGGGCGCGAAGGTCATCGAACTCAACCGTGTCCTGCTCGACTACGGTCCCGAGACGCAGCCGGTGCGTGCCGCCGTGCGCGACAAGGTGGTGGCGATGGAGGCGCGGATCTGGCCGGCGAGCGGGCGGCCGGACACGGCGAGCCTGCTCCGGGACGCGGACGGCGAGCGCTCCTGGGACGATGTCCTGCAGGGCATCCGCCGCCTGGAGCCGGGGAATGCTATTCAGGAGCACCTGAAAAGCCGCGCCCTGCAACTGGCGGGCGACATTTCGGTGGAGCGCTGGCTGCTGTTCGAGCAGATGCAGGCCGGGCTGCCGCTCATCCTGTTGCTGGTGCTGATTACCTGGGTATTCCTGCTGTTCATCGGCCTCGGCCTCATCGCCCCGCGCAATTCGACCGCCGCCATCGCCCTGCTTGCCTGCGCGCTTTCGATGTCGGGCGCCATCTTCCTGATTGTCGAGCTGACGCGCCCGCTGGATGGCTGGATCCAGGTTTCGAAGCTGCCGGTCGTGCGCGCGCTGCAGATGATCAGCAAGTAATCCGCTGGACGGCAGTGCGCCGCTTCGCGATAGAATTCACAAAAAACGGTCAGCCAATTCCGATCAATCAGTGTCCGGGGGAGAAATGCTGGAAAGGTTGCTCAGCCTGCGCCGGATCGGCGGGACGAAGACGGATCACCCGCTGGCGGATTCCCGCGAATTGCGGCGCATCATCGGCGACATCCCGGCCGACAACACCTTCAAGGCGATCGACGAGATCATCGGCTGGCTGGAGTCGCTGCAGGGCACCCGGGACTTTCCCGAGGACCGTCTCTACGAGGCGCTCAGCCGCCTCGACGACGCGGCGCAGCCGCATCTCCGGCGCCAGGCGCGCGACTATCTCCACGCCCCGCGCCTTTCCCGCGCCGAGGAAAAGCGCCTGTGGACCATCCATCACGGTTTCTGGAGCCTGCTGGCTTCCGGCTACGAGCGCTGCCTGCAGGCGCTCGGCCAGAAGACGCGGGTCGGCGAGCAGATTCGCCAGGTCCTGCCGGCCCTGACCGCGCGCCTCATCTCGGCGCTCGCCGGCGTGCTCAAGTGGGAACAGTTCCATTACGGGCCGGCGGCCGGCGGCCTCTGGCAGCGCCTCGGGGCGGCCCTGCTGGCGGCCGAGGGCGCCGGCGTGGCCGGACGCAGCCTGCAGTTGCGCGAGGGCGTTTCCGGGGTGAGCAGCCCGCAGCAGGAGTTCGTCAAGGCCGTCGCCTTCCAGGCGGCGTCGATGGGCAGCCTGCTGCCGCTGGAGATCGAACTGGCCGAGCGGCTCATCGCCCATTTCCTGCCCGGCTTCGTCTTTTCCGCGACCGCCCAGGCGGACAGCGTCTATTGGGTCGACCTGGCGCAACCGGCGCCGCCGATGCGGCTGGCGCGCATGCCGTCCTGCGCCACGCCCACCCAGCGCTTCTTCAAGCCGGGAACGGCGCATGCCGCGATCGAAAAGCTGCTGCACGACCTCGAACTGGGGCACGACGTGCCGGGCGACCTCGCCCTGGGCGGGCAATACCATGCACGGGCGCTGCTGCCGGCGCTGCGCCATCTCGCCGCCTACCTGGCGCCGGTCCCGCCGCAGCGGCGCCATGACCGGCACAACGTCAAGCAGCGGGCGCTGGTCGTGCACGGGCTGAACGACGTGCGCCTGGCCCTCGCCGGGAAACTGGCGGGACAGCCAGGACAGGCGGGCGAGCCGCCGGTGGAGAGTTGGATCGTCGAGAACGTCAGCCGCGGCGGCTTCGGGGCGCTGGTCAACAATATTCCGGGCGAGTGGCTCAGGATCGGCGCCCTTTTGGCGCTGCAGCCGGAAGGCGGCGCCACCTGGCTGGTCGGCATTGTGCGCCGCTATCAGCGCATGGGCGACGCCGGGGTCCAGGTCGGCGTCGAGTTGCTGGCCCTGCAGGTGACGCCGATCGAACTGAAGACGCGTGCCGCGTCGACCTATGCGGCGGCCGCCGGCATGCCGGCCCTGCTGTTGCGCGACGGCAATGCTCCGGGCGAAGTGCGCATCGTCATGCCGTTCGCGTCGTTCAGCCTGCGCGAAACCCTGGAGTACGAACAGGACGGCCGGCGCATCCCGTTGAGCCCGGTGGCCATCGGCGAACAGGCGGCCGATTACGAGCTGGCGCGTTTCCGTCCGCTGGCGCCGGCCTGAACCGTCACTTGCGGAGCGCCGTTTTCGGGCGCCAGGCCTTGATCACCGCTTCGTTGGTTTCGGCGTAGGGGCCGCCGATCAGGTCGATGCAGTAGGGCACGGCAGCGAAGATGCCGACGTGGGTCACCTGGCCGTCGGCGCCGCGCACGCCTTCCAGGGTTTCCCGGATCGACTTCGGCTGGCCGGGCAGGTTGATGATCAGGGCCTGCCTGCGGATGACGGCGACCTGCCGCGAGAGGATGGCGGTCGGCACGAAATTCAGGCTGATGCGCCGCATCTCCTCGCCGAAGCCGGGCATTTCCTTGTCGGCAACGGCCAGCGTCGCTTCCGGCGTGACGTCACGTGGCGCCGGGCCGGTGCCGCCGGTGGTCAGCACCAGGTGGCACCGGCTGCGGTCGACCAGTTCCACGAGGGTGTTTTCAATGGTCGGCCGGTCGTCGGCGATCAGCCGCGTTTCAGCCCGCCACGGGCTGGTCAGCGCGCCGGCCAGCCATTCCTGCAGGGCCGGGATGCCCTTGTCTTCATAAACGCCGGTCGAGGCGCGGTCGCTGATCGACACCAGGCCGATGACCAGTTCTTCATTCTGCGGCATGCGCGGCTCCCTGTTGATCGAGTTCCTGGAGAACCTGGAAAATGGCGCGGAAGCTCTTCGGCGGCTTGCCGGCTTCCTGCTCCTTGAGCGCGTTGCGGCGCAGCTGGCGCAGCTGCTGGAGATCGGCGCCGGGCCAGGTGGCGGTGATTTCGGCGAGCACCGTTTCATCTTCCAGCAGGCGCGCGCGGAAGCGCTCCAGACGGTGCAGGCGGGCGGTTTCGGCGGATGATTCGCCGCGCAGCAGGGCCAGGCCGGCGCGGATCGGCGCGTCGTCGGCGCTGCGCATCAGCTTGCCGAGATACTGGATCTGCCGGCGGCGGGCACCGTGGGCGGTGATCTTCTGGCACTCCCGCACGGCGTCGAAGATGTTTTCGGGCAGGTTGATGCGCTTCAACTGCCCGACCGAAAGCTCGACCAGTTCGGCGCCGAGATCCTGCAGTTCGTGCATCGCCTCCTTCTTCTTGGTCTTGGACGGGCGGCCGGTGTCTTCGGTGAAATCTTCGTCTTGCATGGATGGCGGGCGGGGGCGGGCAATATCGGCCTGCTATGATAACGATTTTCCCGCCCGGACGCCCCTTTCATGCCAGACGTCGCAAGCTTTTCCTATCCTTTCGCCACCCTGCAGCAACTGGCCGAGGATGTTCTCAAACATGCCCGGGAGAAGGGCGCGACCGCCTGCGAGGTCGACGTTTCCGAAGGCTTCGGGCAGTCGGTCGGCGTCCGCTGCGACGAGGTCGAGACCATCGAGTTCAACCGCGACAAGGGCATCGGCATCACCATCTACGCCGGCCAGCGCAAGGGCTACGCCAGTACCTCCGATTTCTCGCCGCAGGCGTTGCGCGAAACGGTCGAGGCGGCGCTCGACATCGCCCGCTTCACGGCCGTGGACGACTGCGCCGGGCTGGCCGACGCGGCCCTGATGGCCGGCACTTGCCCGGATCTGGATTTGTACCATCCGTGGGCGTTGACCGTGGAGGATGCGATCGCGACGGCGCGGCGCTGCGAGCAGGCGGCCTTCGACGCCAGCCCGCTGGTCAGCAATTCGGAAGGCGCCTCGGTGTCCACCCAGCAGGCGCATTTCGTTTCCGCCAACAGCCTCGGCTTCATGGGCGGCTACCCGACCTCGCGCCACTATATTTCGTGCTCGGTGATCGCCGGCGAGCAGGAGGCGATGCAGCGCGACGACTGGTACACCACCCGCCGCTGCGCCGACGAGCTGGACGACGCGGCCAGCGTCGGCCGCATCGCCGCCGAACGGGCGGTCGCACGGCTCGGCGGGCGCAAGGTCAGGACCGGCGACTGCCCCGTGCTGTTCGAGGCGCCGCTGGCCGCCGGCCTGCTCGGCAGCCTGGTGCATGCGGCGAGCGGCGGCGCGCTGTACCGCAAGTCCTCGTTCCTTCTCGAACAGCTCGGCAAGCGCGTGATGCCGGACTTCGTCAATATCAGCGAACGGCCGCACATCCGGCGCGGCCTCGGCAGCGCGGCCTTCGACAGCGACGGCGTGGCGACGCGCGACCGCGAGGTGGTCGCCGGCGGCATCCTGCAAGGCTATTTCCTCAGCGCCTACACGGCGCGCAAGCTGGGCATGCAGACCACCGGCAACGCCGGCGGCAGCCACAACCTGATCATCGAGCCGGGCACCCTCGACCGCGCCGGCCTGCTGGCGCACATGGGGCGCGGCCTGCTGGTCACCGAACTGCTCGGCCAGGGCATCAACTACGTGACCGGCGACTACTCGCGCGGCGCCGCCGGCTTCTGGATCGAAGACGGCCGGATCGCCTACCCGGTCGAGGAAATCACCATCGCCGGCAACCTCAGGGCGATGCTGGCCGGCATCGTCGCCGTCGGCAACGACGTCCACGTGCGCGGTTCGAAGCAATCCGGCTCGATCCTGGTCGAGCGCATGACGGTGGCCGGCGAGTAGGGCGGGTTAGGGTTTTCCGCAACTCGCCAAAAGCGTTGCTTTGGCTAGAATCGGGGGGCAATTTGCCTGACGTTCCCAATTACCCCCGAAGGAGACAATATGCAACGTCGTGATTTTCTGAAGAAAGCATCCGTAGGCGCCGCTGCCGGCGCCGCCACCACGCTGGCCGCGCCGGCGATCGCCCAGTCCCAGCCCACCGTCAAGTGGCGCCTGACCTCGAGCTTCCCGAAGAGCCTTGACACCATCTACGGCGGCGCCGACGTGCTCGCCAACCGCCTGCGCGCGATGACCGGCGGCAAGTTCGACATTCGCGTCTTCCCGGGCGGCGAGATCGTTCCCGGCCTGCAGGCGCTGGATGCTGTGCAGCAGGGCACCGTCGAGTGCTGCCACACCTGCTCGTACTACTACGTCGGCAAGGACAAGACCTTCGGCTTCGGCACCGCCGTGCCGTTCGGCATGAACGCCCGTCAGATGAACGCCTGGATCTACTACGGCGGCGGTCAGAAGCTGCTCGACGAGTTCTACAGCAACTACAACGTCCTCTCCTTCGCCGGCGGCAACACCGGCGTCCAGATGGGCGGCTGGTTCCGCAAGGAAGTCAAGTCGCTGAAGGACGTCGAGGGCCTGAAGATCCGCATCGCCGGTCTCGGCGGCAACGTTTTCGCGGCGCTGGGCGCCGTGCCGCAGCAGATCGCCGGCGGCGACATCTACCCGGCGCTGGAAAAGGGCACCATCGACGCCGCCGAGTGGGTCGGCCCCTACGACGACGAAAAGCTCGGCTTCTTCAAGGTCGCCAAGAACTACTACTACCCGGGCTGGTGGGAACCGGGCCCGGTCATCCACTTCTTCGTGAACAAGAAGGAATGGGACAAGCTGCCCAAGGAATACCAGGAAGCCTTCCAGGCGGCCGCCTACGAGGCCAACGTGACGATGATGGCCGAATACGACCACAAGAACCCGGGTGCCCTGTCGCGTCTGCTGCAGAACGGCGTCAAGCTGCAGGCCTATCCGAACGACATCATGGAAGGCGCCTACAAGGCGGCACAGCAGCTGTACGCCGACGAATCGGCGAAGAACCCGGCGTTCAAGAAGATCTACACCGAGTTCGACAAGTACCGGAAAACGCAGAATGCCTGGTTCAGTGTCGCCGAAATGCGGATGGACAGCTTCAACCAGACGCACAAATAGACCGCTGCGGTCGACCACAAAAAACCCGCGAATTTCGCGGGTTTTTTATTTCAGGCCGGCGCGGCGCTCAGCTTTCGAGCAGGCTGCGCAGCATCCAGGCGTTCTTTTCGTGGATCTGCATGCGCTGCGTCAGCAGGTCGGCGGTCGGCTCGTCGCCGGCCTTGTCGACGATCGGGAAGATGCTGCGCGCCGTCTTGGTCACGGCTTCCTGGCCGGCGACCAGTTGCTTGATCATCTCGGTGGCGTTGGGCGTGCCTTCGCTTTCCTTGATGACCGTCAGCTTGGCGAACTCGCTGAAGGAGCCGGGCGCGGCGACGCCAAGGGCACGGATGCGCTCGGCGATCATGTCGAGCGCGTTCCACAACTCGGTGTATTGCTCCATGAACATCACGTGCAGGGTGTTGAACATCGGCCCGGTCACGTTCCAGTGGTAGTTGTGCGTCTTCAGGTAGAGGGTGAACGAATCGGCGAGCAGGTGCGACAGGCCGTCGGCGATCTTTTCGCGATCCTTCTTGGAAATGCCGATATCCATGACAGTCTCCCTTGCGGTTATTTGGGTGACTTCATTCTGACAGCCCGACCGCCAATTTTCAAATTGGGATGGCATATGGGGGCGATTGGCTGCGCCTATGCCCGAAAAGAAAAACGGGGCCGCAGCCCCGTTTGATCCGTCTTGCCGGTAGATTCTATTTTTCGTTCTGCTGCAACTGCTTCAGGAAGTCGGCGCCGGTATCCTTCTGCTCGCCGCCGGCAGCTTCGCCCCCCGACTGCTGCATCAGGGTGTCGAGGTCGACCGACTCGCTCTGCTCCATCCGCGCCTTGGCTTCCGGGTCGCCGTAGCTGACGATGTTGGGGAAGATGATGATCAGCGCGACCATGATGATCTGGATGCAGACGAAGGGGATGGCGCCCCAGTAGATGTCCGTCGTCTTGATCGAGGCCGGGGCCACCGAGCGCAGGTAGAACAGCGCGAAGCCGAAAGGCGGGTGCATGAATGAGGTTTGCATGTTGACCGCGAGCAGCACGCCGAACCAGATCAGGTCGATGCCCAGCTTGTCCGCCACCGGCGCCAGCAGCGGCACGATGATGAAGGACAGCTCGAAGAAGTCGAGGAAGAAGGCGAGCAGGAAAACCAGGATGTTGACCACGATCAGGAAGCCCATCTGGCCGCCCGGCAGCGAGAGCAGCAGATGCTCGACCCAGAGGTCGCCGTTGACCGCGCGGAAGACGAGGCCGAACACGGTCGAGCCGACGAGGATGAAGACGACGAAGGACGACAGCTTGCCGGTGGTTGCCATCGCCTGCTTGAGCAGCTTCCAGGACAGTCGCTTGCGGCCGATGGCGAGGATCAGCGCGCCGGCCGCGCCCATGGCGCCACCTTCGGTCGGCGTCGCGATGCCGAGGAAGATGGTGCCGAGAACGAGGAAGATCAGCAGCAGCGGCGGCACCATCGTCGTGATGACGCGGACGAAAAGCTTGATGCCGCGCAGGGTGCGCGCTTCCGGTGGCAGGGCCGGGGCGGCGTTGGGTTTGATCAGCGTCAGCAGGACGACGTAACCGACGTAGAGGCCAGTCAGCACCAGGCCGGGAATCATCGCGCCTTCGTACATGTCGCCGACCGACTTGCCGAGCTGGTCGGCCATGATGATCAGTACCAGCGAGGGCGGAATGATCTGCGCCAGCGTGCCGGAAGCGGCGATGACGCCGGAAGCCAGCCGCTTGTCGTAGCCGTAGCGCAGCATGATCGGCAGCGAGATGAGGCCCATCGAAATCACCGAGGCGGCCACCACGCCGGTCGTCGCGGCGAGCAGGGCGCCGACGAAGATCACTGCGAAGGCCAGGCCGCCGCGCAGCGGACCGAACAACTGGCCGATGGTGTCCAGGAGGTCCTCGGCCATGCCGGATCGTTCGAGGATCAGGCCCATGAAGGTGAAGAAGGGAATGGCCAGCAGCGTGTCGTTGGCCATGATGCCGAAGATGCGTTCCGGCAGCGCCTGGAAAAGTGCTGGCTGGAGCAGCCCGAGTTCGATGCCGATGAGGCCGAAGACGATGCCGTTGGCGGCCAGGGCGAAAGCGACCGGGTAGCCGAACAGCAGGAACAGCACGAGGGCGCCGAACATCAGCGGCGCCATGTTGGCGATGATGAACTCAGCCATTATTTGGCCTCCTTGGCTTTGGCGGCGGCAATGGCGGCGGCCAGTTCTTCTTCGGCGCTCGGCGCTTTCTCCTTGGCGTTCGGGTCGTCGATCATGCCGGCCAGGAAGGCGATGCGCTTGATCAGCTCGGAAATACCCTGGATGGCGAGCAGCGTAAAGCCGATCGGCAGCAGGATCTTCACCGGCCAGCGGATCAGGCCGCCGGCGTTGGCCGACATCTCGCTGATCTTGTACGACTCGGCGACCAGCGGAATCGACAGCCAGAGGACGAGGACGACCATCGGCAGCAGGAAGAACAGGGTGCCGATGATGTCGATCACCGCCAGACCGCGTGGCGAGAGTTTGCCGGAGAGCACGTCGATGCGCACGTGCTCGTTCTTCTGCAGCGTGTACGGGGAGCACAGCAGGAAGACGGCGGCGAACAGGTACCACTGGATTTCCAGCAGGCCGTTCGAACTGTAGTTGAAGGTGAAGCGAACGACGGCGTTGCCGGCGCTGATGACGGTCATCACCAGCACCAGCCAGAACGCGCCTTTGCCGACCCGCTCGATGAGCCAGTCGATCAGCTGCGAGAGCTTGAGCAGAAGGGTCACGAAAAGTCCTCCTCGGTTGATAAAATGCCCGGCTTCTAGATGCGTCCGGGGTAAATGGAAAATCCCACCGGGCAGAATTTACAGCGAAGGTCATAGGTCGAACATGGTGGAAATCCCTACAACCCGCATCTGCCTGGTGCGCCACGGCGAAACGGAATGGAATGCCGAGCGCCGCATCCAGGGCCAGATCGACATCGGGCTCAACGATACCGGCCGGCGCCAGGCGGCCGCTGCCGGTCGCTGGTTGCAGACGGCCGGCATCGCGGCGCTCTACGGCAGCGACCTCAAGCGGGCGTGGCACACCGCCGAGGCCATCGGCCGGGCCCTCGGGCTGGCGCCGCAGCCGGTGCCGGAACTGCGCGAGCGCCGCTACGGGGTGTTCGAGGGACTGACCTACGACGAGGCGCGGGCGCGCCATCCGGACGGCTATGCCGCCTTCGAGGGGCGCAACGCCGATTACGATTTCGAGAACGGCGAAAGCCTGACGGCGATGTACGCCCGCGTCACCGGGAAGATCCGGGAAATCGCTGCCGCACATTGCGGCCGGAACGTCGCCATCGTCGTCCATGGCGGCGTCCTCGACATCGTCAACCGCTTCGTCCGCGGCAACAGCCTGGAAACGCCGCGCGACTTCCTGATCCCGAACGCCGGCCTCAACTGGATCGTTGCGGTCGACGGCGCCTGGCGCATCGAAACCTGGGGCGAAACCGCGCACCTCGAGGCGGGCGCCCTCGACGAGTTGCCTTCGTGATAAAATTCGCGCCCTTTTCAATGGCTTGAGGCTCTCCCCATGTTTTCCGCGAAAGACACCCTGGCAAAAGTTGACCCCGAACTCTGGCAGGCCGTTACGGCCGAAAACCAGCGTCAGGAAGACCACATCGAACTGATCGCGTCCGAAAACTACGTCAGCAAGGCCGTCATGGAAGCCCAGGGCTCGCAGCTGACCAACAAGTACGCCGAAGGCTATCCCGGCAAGCGCTATTACGGCGGCTGCGAGCATGTCGACGTCGCCGAGCAGCTGGCCATCGACCGCCTCAAGAAGCTGTTCGGCGCCGAAGCCGCCAACGTCCAGCCGAACTCGGGCTCGCAGGCCAACCAGGCGGTGCTGATGGCCTTCTGCAAGCCGGGCGATACCATCATGGGCATGAGCCTCGCCGAAGGCGGCCACCTGACGCACGGCATGGCGCTCAACATGTCCGGCAAGTGGTTCAACGTCGTCTCCTACGGCCTCAACGACAAGGAAGAGATCGACTACCCGCGCATGGAAGCGCTGGCCCGCGAGCACAAGCCGCGCCTGATCATCGCCGGCGCCTCGGCCTACGCCCTGCGCATCGACTTCGAGCGCTTCGCCAAGATCGCCAAGGAAGTCGGCGCCATCTTCATGGTCGACATGGCTCACTACGCCGGCCTGATCGCCGCCGGCTTCTACCCGAACCCGGTGCCGCATGCCGACGTCGTCACCTCGACCACGCACAAGACCCTGCGCGGCCCGCGCGGCGGCATCGTGCTGATGAAGGCCGAGCACGAGAAGGCGATCAACTCCGCCATCTTCCCCGGCCTGCAGGGCGGTCCGCTGATGCACGTCATCGCCGCCAAGGCCGTCGCCTTCAAGGAGGCGGCGAAGCCCGAGTTCCGCAACTACCAGGAACAGGTCATCGCCAACGCCCGTGTCATGGCCCGCGTGCTGGCCGAGGAGCGTGGCCTGCGCGTCGTTTCCGGGCGCACCGAGAGCCACGTCTTCCTGCTCGACCTGCGCGCCAAGAACATCACCGGCAAGGATGCCGAGGCCGCGCTGGGCCGCGCCCACATCACGGTCAACAAGAACGGCATCCCGAACGACCCGCAGAAGCCCTTCGTCACCTCCGGCATCCGCATCGGCTCGCCGGCGATGACGACGCGCGGCTTCACCGAGATCGAGGCCGAGACGGTCGCCCACCTTGTCGCCGACGTGCTCGATGCGCCGCACGACGAGGCCGTGGCCGCCACCGTGCGCGCCAAGGTCGCCGAGCTGTGCAAGAAGTTCCCGGTCTACGGTGCCTGATCGCCCGTGAAATGCCCTTTCTGCGGCGCGGATGAAACGGCGGTCGCCGATACCCGTCTGAACGACGAGGGCGACGTCGTCCGCCGCCGCCGGAAGTGCAATGCCTGCGACAAGCGGTTCACGACCTACGAGCGGGCGGAAATCCAGTTGCCGCAGGTGGTCAAGAAGAACGGCCTGCGCACCGAATACAGTCGCGACAAGCTGCGCGCCAGCCTCGAATTGGCCTTGCGCAAGCGGCCGGTGTCGATGGAGTCGGTCGACGCCGCCGTGGCCGACATCGAGGAACGCCTGCTCACCGCCGGCGAGCGCGAAGTGAGCACGCAGCAACTCGGCGAACTGGTCATGCGCGAGTTGAAGAAGCTCGACAAGGTGGCCTACATCCGCTTCGCTTCGGTCTATCGCAATTTCGAGGACGTGGATGCGTTCTCGAAGGCGATCCGCGAAGTCTCGCCGACTCCCCGCAAAAAATGAGCTTTTCCGCCGTCGACCACGGCATGATGGCGCGCGCCTTGCAATTGGCCGAGCGCGGGCTGTGGACGACGTCGCCCAATCCGCGCGTCGGCTGCGTGCTGGTGCGCGACGGCGAAGTCGTCGGCGAGGGCTGGCACGAGCGAGCTGGTGAGCCGCATGCCGAAGTGCATGCCTTGCGCGCCGCCGGCGAACTGGCGCGCGGCGCCACCGCCTACGTTACCCTGGAACCATGCAGTCACCATGGCCGTACGCCGCCGTGCGCGGAGGCACTGATTGCTGCCGGCGTCGCCCGCGTGGTGGCGGCGATGGGCGATCCCAATCCGCTGGTCGCCGGTCAGGGGTTGGCCATGCTGAAGGCGGCCGGCATCGCAACGGCCAGTGGCCTGCTGGAGAACGAAGCGCGCGAACTCAACATCGGGTTCGTTTCGCGCATGACCCGCGGCCGTCCTTGGCTACGCCTGAAGGTGGCGGCCAGCCTGGATGGCAAGACGGCGTTGAATAACGGCATCAGCCAGTGGATCACCGGGCCGGCGGCGCGACGCGACGGCCATCGCTGGCGGGCGCGGGCGTGCGCCATCGTGACCGGCATCGGCACCGTGCGCGACGACGACCCACAACTCTCGGTGCGCGAGGTCGACACGCCGCGCCAGCCGCTGCGGGTGGTGGTGGATAGCAAGCTGGAAACCCCGCCTACCGCGAAGATTCTGCGCGGCGGGCCGGTTCTGGTGGCGGCTGCGGTCGACGACGAAAAAAGGGCAGATTCGCTGCGCGCGGCCGGTGCCGAGGTGGTCGTGCTGCCCAATCCGCACGGCAAGGTCGAGCTTAAGGATCTGCTGGAAGAACTGGGTCGCCGCGGCATCAACGAGGTGCATGCCGAGGCCGGCTTCAAGCTGAACGGCTCGCTGCTGCGCGAGGGGCTGGTCGACGAGTTGCTGCTCTACCTGGCGCCCTGCCTGATCGGCCACGCGGCGAGCGGCCTATTCAACCTGCCGGAACTGACTAGCCTGGACGGCAAGCGCCTGCTGGCGATTCGCGATCTGCGGCAGATCGGCGAAGATATTCGCCTGATCGCCCGTCTCCGTTAGTCCCGCACACCGTACAACCAGCGTCCCGGCGGAACTTCACGGTACGCCATTCCATTTCCAGCGCATCGAGCAGCAGCAGGCGGCCGCTCAGGCTTTCGCCGATGCCGGCGGCCAGCTTGAGTGCCTCGGCAGCCTGCATGGTGCCGATGATGCCGGTCAGCGGCGCGAAGACGCCCATCACGGCGCAGCGGACTTCCTCGACGTCCTCGCCTTCGGGAAACAGACAGTGGTAGCACGGTGCGTCGTCGCGGCGCAGGTCGTAGACGCTGATCTGGCCGTCGAAGCGGATGGCAGCGCCCGATACCAGCGGCTTGCGGTGGTGCACGCAGGCGCGGTTGATGGCGTGGCGGGTGGCGAAATTGTCGGTGCAGTCGAGCACGATGTCGGCGCTGGCGACCAAGGCGTCGAGCGCTTCACCGGACAGGCGTTGCTGCAGGGGAACGATCGTGATGTCCGGGTTGATCGCGGCCAACGCTTCCCGGCCCGATTCCGCCTTTGCCATCCCGACGCGGGCCTGGGTATGGAGGATCTGCCGTTGCAGATTGGTGAAATCGACCGTGTCGTCGTCGACCAGGGTGATTTTGCCGATTCCCGCCGAGGCGAGATAGAGCGCCGCCGGCGAGCCCAGCCCGCCGGCGCCGACGATCAGCGCATGGGTGGCGAGGATGCGTTCCTGTCCTTCGATTCCCAGGGCGTCCAGCAGTATGTGGCGGCTGTAGCGGAGAAGCTGCTCGTCCGTCACTTGTATTCGCGCCACTCCGGCGGGGTGTCGTCGTGGTCGCCGTGCGGGTGGTGTTCCCAGGCCTTGACGTAGGCTTCCTGCGACGAGCGCTTGAGGCGCTTCTCGGGAGCACCCATGTTGTGCAGCTGGGTATCCTCGACGTAGTAGATCAGGGCGCGGGTCAGCTTGGTCAGCAGCGTGTTGTCGAGATGGTAGCCCTTGTCGATCAGGTGCTCGTCAAGCTCGCGCAGCGTGTGCTGCGAGAGTTCGTAGGCGACGCCGACCGAGCGTTTCTCGAATTTCGGCTGCACCTCAACTTCCTCGAGATGCTTGAGGTCGTCCGCCGCCTCCGGCACCTGGCCGGGCGGAAACTTGGAAAACAGGATCTCGCGTTTTTTCCTGAGGTCTCCGCTGGTCATCATCCCTCCCGATGAATGGACTACTGCGCCTTATTCTGCATGATCTGCAAACCCTTGAGAAGGTTCAGCGCCTGCTGGAACTGGTGGTCCTTCTTGCTGGCGTATTCCAGACGTTCTAGGGGTTCGTCTTCCGCCTCGTCCTTGTTGTTCTTGTCCTTGGCCGGTTTGGCGGGCTTGGCGGCCTGCGGCTTCGGCGCCTCCTTGCCGGCCTCCTTGTCGCGGTCGTTGACCAGATGGCGATCGAGGTCGGCTTCGCGCACGCGGGTACCGCTGCCGCTGCCGTTCGGCGTCTCCTCGACCACGATGTCCGGCACGATGCCCTTGGCCTGGATCGAGCGGCCGTCGGGGGTGTAGTAGCGGGCGGTGGTCAGCTTGATCGCCGAGTTGCCGGGCAGGGGCACGACCGACTGGACCGAGCCCTTGCCGAAGCTCTGGGTGCCGAGAACGACGGCACGCTTGTAGTCCTGCAGGGCGCCGGCGACGATCTCGGAGGCCGAGGCCGAACCGCTGTTGATCAGGATCACCATCGGTACCTTCTTGGCTTCGATCGGCATGCTCTTGAGCGGATCCTCGCGCGTGCCGCGCAGGTAGTCCTGCGGACGGGCCAGGAATTCCTGCTTGGCATCGGCGGTGCGGCCGTCGGTCGACACGACCTTGACGTCGGGCGGCAGGAAGGCCGCCGAAACGCCGATGGCGCTGTTGAGCAGGCCGCCGGGGTCGTTGCGCAGGTCGAGCACCAGACCCTGCAGTGGCCCCTGCTTGTACAGCGCGGTCAGCGCCTTGGCCAGGTCGGCGACGGTGTTTTCCTGGAATTGCGTGATGCGCACCCAGCCGTAACCGGGTTCGATCAGCTTGGACTTGACACTCTGGACCTTGATGACCTCGCGCACCAGCGTCAGTTCGATCGGCTTGGTCTCGCCCTTGCGGATGATCGACAGGCGGATCGAGGTCTTCGGCTTGCCGCGCATCTTCTTGACGGCTTCGTTGAGCGTCAGCCCCTTGACCGGGGTGTCGTCGAGCTTGAAGATCAGGTCGCCGGCCTTGACGCCGGCGCGGTAGGCCGGGGTGTCCTCGATCGGCGAAACGACCTTGACCAGCCCGTCTTCCATGCCGACCTCGATGCCGAGGCCGCCGAATTCGCCCTGGGTGCCGACCTGCAGGTCCTTGAAGGCGTCGGCGTCGAGATAGGCGGAGTGCGGGTCGAGGTTGGACAGCATGCCGGAAATGGCATTGTTGATCATGGTCTTGTCTTCGACCGGTTCGACGTAGCCCTGCTTGATGGCGCTGTAAACCTCGGCGAAGGTGCGCAGTTCGTCGATCGGAAGACCGGCCTTGGCGTCCTTTTCGGCGAGCGCCGGGACGTGCAGGCTGATCAGTGCGCCGGCGATGAAGCCGCCGACTACCAAACCAATTGTTTTCGCTTTGCTCATTTCAGACTTGCCCATTTCATCGGGTCGATCGGTTGCCCCTGGTGGCGGATTTCGAAGTATAAACCGGATTCCGGATTGCCCCCGCTGTTGCCGACGGTCGCCAGGGTTTCACCGCCTTTGACTGCCTGCCCGACCTGTTTGAGCAGCGAGTCGTTGTTGCCGTAGATCGAAAGATACGAATCGCCGTGGTCGACGATCAGCAGATTGCCGAAACCGCGCATCCATTCGGCGAACACCACGCGTCCGCCGGCCACCGCCTTGACGTCGCTGCCGGTACTAGCCTTGATGAACAGGCCGCGCCAGGTGCCGCCGCCGTCGCGCGGGGTGCCGAAGCGGCCGGCCACCGTGCCGCGCACCGGCAGGCGCAAATTCCCCTTCTGGCGGGCGAAACTGCCATCGCTAGCCGCCGGTTCGTAACGGTTCTCCGCTTCGACCGCTTTCGGACGCGCCGGTTCGCTGGCCGGGGGCGGTCGCGGCGCCTCCCTTTCCTCCTCGTGCGGCCGTGCGCTGGCCGGCGTCCTGTCCCGCTCCTTTTCGCGTTCCTTGTCCCGTTCCCTGCGTTTCGCCGCTTCGGCCAGGCGGGCGGCCTCGGTGGCGCGCGCCGCGTCCGCCGCACGGGCCGCTTCTGCAGCGCGGGCGGCCTGTGCAGCCTGCGCCGCGAGTATCTTCGACAGGCGGTCGATCAGTTCGGTCAGGCGTCTTTCATTCTGTTGCAGGTTGCCGATTTCCTTGCGCTGGGCGGAGACCTTGTCGGACACCTGGGCGTAGAGCGTCTTGCGTTCCTCGCGCTGCTTCTGCAATTCGGCGTGGCGCTCCTGCTGCTGCGCCTCGACTTCCCTGATCTCGCCGGCGCGCTCCCTGGCGTCGGCGGCCAGCGCCTTCTTGCGCTCCAGCGTGGCGTTGATTTCGCCCATCAGTTCGGCGCGCGACAGGGCGATGGCCGAGAGATAGTGCAGGTCGCGCGCGATCTGGTTCGGGTCGTCGCCATTGAGCAGCAGTTGCAGGGAATCCGGGGTGCCGCGCAGGTATTGCCGGTAGAGCAGCTTTTCGAGCTGGCTTTGCTGCTGGCCCAGGGTGCCGGCCAGTTCCTTCGACTGCTGTTCCAGGTTTTGCAGCTGTTTTTGCAGTTGACCGCGCTGGTCGCCGAGTTCGTGCAATTCGCGTTGCAGGCGGGAGATCTGGCGTTCCGATTCGCGCAGGCGGTCGCCGGCGTCGGCCTTGCTCTCTTCGCTGGCGCTGAGCTCCTTGCGCAGGCCTTCGATGCGGCTGCGCAGTTCGCCGAGGTCGGCCTGCTTCTCGGCGATTTCCGGCGATGCCGGCGGGGGCGTTTTCGCCCTGGTTTTCGCCGACTGCGCACCGCCCAGGGGCGGCCATAGCAGCACGGCGGCGAAAATCGCCGCTGCCAGCGGCCTGGTCGCTACCCGCGTTTCGATGCCTGGCGTGTTTGACAATGTGTTCTGCTGTCCCTGGGTCGGTGTCGCCCGCCGCGCGGCGGATGACATGCGATTTTATACGCGGCGCGGCCCCGATTGATGTCGATTAAGGCCTGCGAAACGCAAACCATTATTTTATAATGATCCATTAACCGAAAATCGAGGTTTTATCTTGGAACAGCCTTCCTTCAGCCTGATCGACAAGCAGGAGCATATCGAGACGGCCGCCCGTGCGCTCAAGGCGATCGCCCATCCGCTGCGCCTGAAGATTCTCTGCGTGGTGGGCGACCAGGAGGCATGCGTGCAGGAAATCGTCGATGCCGTCGGCACCTCGCAGAGCAATATTTCCCAGCACCTGGCCATTCTCCGCGAGAAGGGCGTCCTGCTCACGCGCAAGGATGCCAATCGGGTCTTTTACCGGGTGGGCGACCAGCGCACCCTGCAGCTCGTCGGTATGATGCGCGAAGTCTTTTGTGGTGTGGAGGAGTAAGCAAGTGCCGATGGAGTTCATCAACCAGAATATTCTGCTCGTTTCCATCGTCGTCGTCAGCGGCCTGGGCCTGCTGTGGCCGTTGTTCATGCGCTCCGGGGCGAACGATGTGGCGCCGGCGGCGGCGACCCTGCTGATCAATCGCGAGGACGCGCATGTCATCGACGTGCGCGAGGCCGACGAATTTGCCGCCGGCCATCTGCCGGACGCCAGGAACGTGCCGCTCGCGAAGCTCGCCGACCGCATCGCCGAGATCGAGAAATTCAAGGACAAGCCGGTGATCGTCTGCTGCGCCTCCGGCATGCGTTCGGGCAAGGCCTGCGGCCAGCTCGGCAAGCTCGGTTTCAGCAAGGTGCATAACCTGGCCGGCGGCGTCGATGCCTGGGTCGGTGCCGGTTATCCGATCAAGAAGGGGACGCGCAACAAATGAGTCCGCGAGTCCTGATGTACACGACGGCGGTCTGCCCCTACTGCATCCGCGCCAAGCAGCTGCTCAAGGCGCGCGGCGTAAGCGAGATCGAGGAAATCCGCATCGACCTCGACCCCGAACAGCGCGACGAAATGATGCAGAAGACCAAGCGCCGCACGGTGCCGCAGATCTATATCGGCGACACCCACGTCGGCGGCTGCGACGACCTGGTCGCCCTCGATGCCGGTGGCGGCCTGGTACCGCTGCTCGCCGGTGGCGCCTGACAACCGATTAATCAACCGAAAGAGAATCATGGAACAAAACGAACAGCCGGTCTTCGGCATCGAAAAGCTCTACGTCAAGGACCTGTCCCTGGAAGTGCCGAATGCCCCGCAGATCTACCTCGAGCGCGAAGCGCCGCAGGTCGAGATCCAGCTCGGCACGAGCGGCAGCGGCGTCGGCGACGGCGCTTACGAAGTGGTGCTCACCGTCACGGTGACGGCCAAGCTGGCTGACAAGACGGTTTTCCTGGTCGAAGTCGGCCAGGCCGGCATCTTCCGCATCATGAACGTGCCGAACGAGCAGATCGAGCCGCTGATCGCCGTGGCCTGCCCGAACATCCTCTTCCCCTTCGCCCGCGAAGCGGTTTCCGACGCCGTCACCCGCGCCGGCTTCCAGCCCATCGTGCTGCAGCCGGTCAATTTCGAGGTCATGTACATGCAGCGCCTGCAGGAACAGGCGCCGGCCCCGACCGAAGTACCCATCCAGTAGGCATGGTCATGCGGCGTCGCGCCTTTGCCACCGTTCTTGCCCTGAGTGCCGCCGCCGGTGCGGCGCAGGCCGTCGACTATCGTTCGGTCGAGGTGCCGGCGGCGATTCTCTACGACGCGCCGTCGCAGAAGGGCAAGAAGCTCTACCTGATCAAGGCGCAGACGCCGGTCGAGTTGATCGTCCCGCTCGCCGGCTGGGTCAAGGTGCGCGATGCCGAAGGTACGCTGGCCTGGATCGAAACGCGCAATTTGAGCGAGCGCCGCACGCTGGTGGTGACCGCGCCGCGTGCCGAAATCCGCGATGCCGACCGTGCCGATGCGGCAGTCGTCGCGGTGCTCGACAAGTGGGTCGTCGTCGATCTGATCGAGGCGGCGGCGCCGGGCTGGGCCAAGGTTCGCCACCGCGACGGCGCGACCGGCTTCGTGCGTTCGACGCAGGTCTGGGGACTATGAGGATCACCCTGCTCGGTGCCGGGGCGTGGGGCACCGCGCTGGCGATCGCGTTCGCCGGCAAGCACGAGGTGACGCTGTGGTCGCGTGAAGCGGATGTTGCGGTCGACCTGCTGAAAACGCGGGAAAACAGCCGCTTCTTCCCCGGTTACAAACTCCCGGCGTCGGTAGTCGTGGCCACCGATTTCGCGGCCGCCGTGGCGGCTGCCGAACTGCTGGTCGTGTCCACCCCGATCGCCGGCCTGCGGCCGACCGTCGAACGGCTGCGGGAGCTCGGTTGCACGCTGCCCCTGCTGTGGGTCTGCAAGGGATTCGAGGCCGGCAGTGGCAAGCTGCCGCACCAGGTGGTCGCCGAGGTGCTGGGGCCGCAGGCGGTCTGCGGCGCCTTGTCCGGTCCGAGTTTCGCCGAGGAGGTCGCCGCCGGGCAGCCGACGGCCGTCGCGCTGGCGGCCAACGATCCGGCCTTCGCCCGCGCCGCGGCCCGCCAGCTGCATTCGCGGCGCCTGCGCGTCTATGCCAACGACGACCTGGTCGGTGTCGAGGTCGGCGGCGCCGTCAAGAACGTGCTGGCCATCGCCACCGGCGTCTGCGACGGCCTGGGACTCGGGCTCAATTCACGCGCCGCGCTGATGACGCGCGGCCTGGCCGAAATCGCCCGCCTCGGCCTCGCCCTCGGCGCCCATCGCGAAACCTTCATGGGTCTGGCCGGCATGGGCGACCTGATCCTGACCTGCACCGGCGATCTCTCGCGCAATCGCCGCGTCGGCCTGGCGCTGGCCGAAAACAAGTCGCTGCCGCAGATTCTCGAAGAACTGGGGCACGTCGCCGAAGGCGTCTATACCGCCCGCGAAGTCGACCGGCTGGCGCGGGAGCTCGGTGTTGACATGCCGATCTCCGCCGCCGTCGCCGCCGTGCTCGACGGTCGCGTCAATGCCGGCGAGGCGCTCGAACTGCTGATGGCGCGCGACCCGAAGGAAGAGGCGGCCTGATCCCTACGGTAGCCGACCGGCGGCTACCATCCGGGCATTGAGAATACCCGGCACGATCCAGACGACGAGATCGTCGAAGCCATTGCTCGGCGTGTGCGCGACAAAGGTCAGCGTCGAGTTGGCGTTTTCCAGTTCGTCGCCTGCCGCGCCACCCAGTTGCACACCATTGGTCTGCCAGGCGCCGAGGCCGTTGCTGCCGTGGCTGACGACGACGGCCGGCAGGTTGGAGGCGATGTTGCTGCCGCTGGCTGCGGTGTCCTTGATATTGGCGTTACCCGCCGTGCTCAGCGTGAAGCTGGCCAGCGCGCCGGCCGCGAGCGGCGCGGTGAAGCTGGCGTTGGCGAAATAAGTGAAGCGCCGGCCCCAGGGGTCGGCTTCGGGCAGGCTCAGCGTCACCCATGGAACGACGCCGTAGATCCGGTTGCAGGGCGAACTCGCGTTCGGCCGGTCCTCGGTACCGAGCGTCGCGTCGGCAATGGTCAGGGCTGGATCGGCCGGACAGGGCAGGCGGCCGTTGGCCATCGCAAACCCGAGCAGCGCCTCGCGGATGTTTTCCAGCTGGCGCTGGGCATCGGCATTTTCCGCGGTTATGCGCTGGGCGCTGATCCCCATCAGCAGGCCGCTGGTCAGCAGGGCGACGATGACCAGCACGATGGCCAGTTCGATCAGCGTGAAGCCGGGTTGGCGGCGCAGAGATTCGGTTGATTGCAAGGTGCGTTCCTGCGGGTCAGTAGCCGAGACGGTCGTTGAATGTACCCGATAGCGGGGCGTTCGCGAAGCCGGGCACCGGCGTCTGGGCGTTGCCGTCGCGCGAGGCGTCGGCGTTGCTGCCTTCGAGGAAGTTGGCGGTCGTCCGCGTGGCGCGGTTCTGGGCGCCCAGCGCGCGCCCGGCGCTGGCGGCGACAACCCGGTAGGTGCCGCTGCCGCCGACCTGCAGCTTGCCGCTGGCCGCCCGCACGCGGTCGCTGATCTGGTAGAAGGTCGTGTTCGTCCAGTTGTTGGCCGTCCACCACGAGCTGCTACCGCTGGCTGGCTGCAGGAAGGCGCAGGTGGTGCCGTACCAGAGGGTCGGAAAGGCTTCGGCGCTGCCACTGTCGAGTACGGCGTCGAGCGTGCCGGCGCTGGCCAGCAGGGTGTCGAGTTGGCTCGCCGTCGCGTTCAGCGCGGTGGTCGCCGCCGACTGTTTGGCGGCGTTGCCCGGAGCGTCGATGTAGTCCTGCAGCAGGGCCTGGGTGCCGCTGGCGCCGGCGATGCCCGAGGTCAGCTGGTCGGCCGCATAGTAAGCCGATGCGGTGTTGTCGCCGCTGGCATTGGGAGCCTTGCGCGCTTGCGTGGAGATGTCGATGGCGATGCGAGCCGTGATTTGCGCCCAGTAGGCGATGTCCTCTGCAGGATCCTGCAGCGCTCTAACATAGGGTACCCTCCCGGCACGGGTTCTTGTTGTGACGAAGGGGTCGGCAAGCGCTCCCTGCGCTAGCAGGTAGCGCGTCGCAGCTTCGGCGATGCTCTCCCTGGCGACGTTGTCGCCGTTGCCGGCGATGGCTGCTGCAAGGGCATTTGCAGCGGTGATCACATCGCCTGCCGAGGCCGCGATCAGTGCTTGGTCGCTGCCTGCCGAGGCGGCGCTGATGGCGTCGTTCAGTGCCGCCAGAGTCGTTCCGCGAGCGGCGACGACGGGGCTGGAGGCTGTGTTGAGTGCGGTCGTCGTCGCTTGCAGGTCGCCCATTGCAGTTACGAGGGCAGCAGCCGTGGTCGTGCCCGGATTGCCGTTGTACGCGGTCAGCATCCCGTCCACGGTCACCGCACGAACTGAAATTTCGCTGGCGTGCAGATTCACACGACTGGCGGCGATTGTGTTGCGGAGGCTGCTACTGCTGCTGACCAGCGTTTGCGCTGCGGCTAACGCCGCATTCACCAACGCCGTATCGGCAGGCGCGATGACGGCGCCCGCAACTGCTGCGGCAGCGGCATTGGCGGTGCCGAGCGCAGCGGCAAGCGCCGCGGCGATATCCGGGTTGGGCGTAGTGCTGCTTAGATACAGCGTCTTCGTTGTTGCAACCTGAGACTGCAGCGCGGTGAGGGTGGCGACGGTCGGGGTGGTGGTGACCGCGCTGATCCGTTGCTGCAGGGCCAGGTTCTGCGTCTCGATTTCGCCGGGGAAGGGATCGATGCCGCTATCGTTCAGCGCCAGTTGAAGGGATGCCAGGGAAGTCTTGCCAGTGACAGCCTCGTTGCGCAGCGCGGTGAGTTCACTGAGGTTGATCCCGTTCAAAGCCGCGGCGGTGTCGATGTGCGTGTCGAGCGTGGAGAAACTAGTGGCTACGGTCGCGGCTACCGTCGCCAGGGCGGCGGCGACGCCGTAGAGCTTGTCGTACAGAGTCAGGGCATAGGTGGCGGCCTTGTTGACGACGACCAGCGCCGCCATCTGGTCGGCTGCGGTCGACGCGCTGGCAAGGGCGTTTTTCGCATCGCTCAGGGCCGTGCTGCTTTGCTTGAGCAGGTTTTCCGGGCCGGCGCCCGGTTGCGTGGCTGCTACCTGCCCGAACAGGCTGCCGGCCGTGCCGCGGAAGGTGGTGTTGGCGAGCGGCGCCGGCCACGGGTAGGTATGTGCGGTGTTGAGTGCGCTGGCTGCGTGCTCCTCGAGGCAGGCCTTGACCTCGTTGGCGACGCGCTTTTCGACGGCGGCCATCAGTTCCTGGCGGGTGATGGCGACGACCATGTCGTTAAAACTGGCCGAGGGCGGGCCGCTGACGTAAATGCCATCGTCGCCGTTGCCGTTTTCGCCGTCCAGGTAGTCGACAGGGTTGTTCGACGGCCGGGCCTGACTGCCGAGCGGGGCGCGTGCGGCGATGACCAGGGCGGCGACGTTGTCGGCGGTGCCGTCGACCCGGAGGGTCAGTGCGCGGTCACTGTTGATCGGCTGGGCGCTGTCGTCGTCACGCAGTTCGGGCGTCAGCACGTACCACAGGCGGGTGCCGGTGTCGTCGGTCAACTCGGGCAGGTCGAGCGTTACCCAGGGCAGCCAGCCGACGTTGCTCGGGCACTGGGTCATGGTGAACATGTCGGCCTTGCCGTCGCCAGGCACGTTGGCAAGGCCGACATTGTTGGTGACCAGGTCGGGACAGGGCAGGCTGCCCGGACGGTTGGCATCGGTTACCGCCCGGGCGATCAGGGCTTCCTTGGCGCGGGCCAGGGTGGCCGCCAGCTTGGCGTCCTGCTCGATGCGCCCCGAACCGATGTTGCTGCTGCGGTAGAAGGCATAGCTGCCGGCGAGGATCAGCGCGACGAGAAACAGGATCAGCGCGACGCCCGACTGTCTTCCGGCGCTGGGCGGCTGGCGCTTCATGGCGCCGGCGGCTTGCGCTGGATGACGATCGTGCCGTCCCCGAGCAGGCTTTCGCGCTCCCCGGTAGCCGGGTGGTAGGTCTCGCCGGGGGCGACGTGCGGGCTGCGGGTGGCTGCCGTCTGGGGGGCGCCGTTGATCCAGCGCGTGTTGTTGCCGCTGCTGCGGCGGACTTCGCCGTTGAAGGTGTAGCTGGCGTCGCCGTCCAGCGTGCTCGGGCGCTGGCTGAAGCCGAGCAGGCGTTCGCGGTCGAGGGCGGCGCGCTGTTGCGGGGTGAAGAACAGGCGGCCCAGCGGTTCGTTCTGCGGCCAGGCCGGCCACGCGGCAAGGGCAAGCAGGAAAGCCGTCAGCAGTCGTTTCATGGCTGTTTCGCTCCGCTGGCCCGCCGCAGGGTGACCCATTCCATGGTGCATTCGGCCAGCAGCTGGGCGCCGTCGCCCGGGTTGCCGGGGGGCAGACGCGACAGCTTGCAATGGCGCACGAGGACCATGGCCTTGGCTTCGCGCTGCAGGCGGGCGATGAAGTTGAGCAGGTCTTCCTCGTGCAGCAGGCGCAGCTGGATTTTCAGCTGGCTGCTGTGAAAGGCATAGCCGGCAGCCGGGCTGGTCTCGAGCTGGAGTTGCGGCCCGAATTCGTAGGTCATGCCGGGCAGGCGCAGCTGGCGTTGCAGGTCGCGCAACAGCTCCGTCCAGTCCAGGCGCTTCTCCGCGCCGGTGATGCCGGCCTGTTCCATTTGCTGGAACTGCTCGGTGCGCATCTTGATTTCCTGCTCCTCGGTGCGCACCTGGCCGAGACGCTGCTCGATCTGCGTCTTGCTGGCGGCGGCGGCGTCGCGTCCGACCCGTGCCTTCGCGGCGCCGGCGCTGCTCCAGAGGCCGGCGGCGACCGCGACGGCGATGGCGACGACGGCCAGCAGCGCGTACCACTGCAATTTGGCGATGTCGCGGCGTTCGAGTTTCATGGCCCCGGCTTCCGTGTGATCTGGATCGCGAACTGCCGCGGCTGCGCGCTGTCGCTGTCGACGTCGCCGCCGCGCAGGGCGCGTCCCGACTCGATCTCGAACGGTTGCTGCAGGACGCTGACCTCGCTGTCGCGGTCGACCCGCAGCAGGTCGGTGAAATGCTCGAAGGTGGCCAGTGTCTGGCGGGCGGTGCTGGTTGCACCGAGGCGGATGGCGCCGCGCAGCGTGATCACCTCGTTCCTGCCCTTCAGCAGGTCGGCCAGCGTGTCGCGGCTGGCGGCCGGCCCGGCCGCGGCGGTGTTGTCGCCAAGCCGCCATTCGAGCGCCTCGAGATGCACGTTGGGCATCTCGCTCATGGCGCGGCCGATCAGGCGGTAGGCGTTGTCCGGCGAGCGCTGTTGCCGGAGCAGTTCGGCCTGGCGGTCGGTGACGCGGCGCAGGGTGTCGTTGTCGATCCCGAGTTGCGGAAAGGTCGCCGCGATTTCACGGTAGCGCCAGCTGAGTTCGGCCTCGCTGGCGGCCAGCGCCTGCGTTTCCTGGTACAGGCTGTAGGCGTCGTAGAGCTGCTTGGCGGTGAACAGGGCGCCGCCGAGCAGGGCGACGATGGCGAGGCCGATCAGCCCGTAACGCAGCTGCGAGATGCGGTAGTCGTGGCGGAAGGCCTCGGCGGCGAACTGCTGGCTCGGCGGCGTGGTAGCCAGCAGGTGCAGGAACAGCAGTTCGCTGCCGCTGTCGCCGGGGACAGTCTTGAGGGCGAGACGACGGGCCGCCTGGTGACTGTCGATGATCTCGAAACGCAGGCTGTTGGTGTCGACGCAAGCCTGGCGAACAGCGGCGACGGCCTGCGGATGCGCCAGGACATAGACGGGGATCGGCTCGCTGCGCCGGAAATGGCGCTGGGCGACCAGGTATTGGTGCAACTTGGTCGCTTCGGCGGCAAAGCGCGAGGCGATGCCGGCGATGCTGCTGTCGAACAGCGGGGCCATGCGCGAGAACAGGGGCTGGCCATCGACCAGGTAGCTTTCGCGGATCGAGTGATCCTGGTAGGTGAGCAGCAGGGCGCGGCCCCCGGCCTTGCCCAGCTTTTTCAGCAGCGGGCCGCCCATCTGAGCCACAGTGTAGATGCCGGCCAGGGGGGCGTCGGCTTCCTGCAGGGCCTTGATCCAGGGATCGAAGTGCGCCGGGTTGGTGAGCGCCGAGAGCAGCAGCTTCTCGTTCTTGCGCTTGTCCTTTTCGTAGCCCAGCGAGGTCGCCATCGCCAGCGGCGAGCCGAGAAAATGCTGGCCCAGCCGGCGGGTGATCAGCGCCCTGCGGTCGGCCCCCTGCAGGAACGGGATGGTCTCCAGTTCGTGCCCTTCCTCGGCGACGTTGGCCAGCATCTGGAAGTGGCTCTTGGGATGGGCGCGCAGGTAATCGGTGAAGCGCGGATATTCCTCCGGCCGCATCTCGAACACGCCTTCCGGCTGCAGCTTGCCCTGCTGCCAGGCATAGGCGGTCAGGCGCTGCGTGTCGAGGTAGAGGAGGCGGCGCGAAATCATGTCTTGATCTTGCCGATCACGTCGTAGATCGGTCCGATGACCGAGAGCATGATCCAGCCCAGCAGGGCGCCCATGAAGACGGTCAGCATCGGTTCGATCAGCGTCTGCGCCTTCTCGACCGATTCCTTGACGTCGCGGTTGTAGAAGTAACTGACGTTGAGCAGCGCCTTGTCGAGGCCGCCGGTGTTTTCGCCGACGCGCAGCATGCGCACGACGAGCGGCGGAAAGAGGCCGGCGTCGTGGAAGGCGCCGGCGACGTTCTGGCCTTCGCGGATCGACTGCTCGACGCGGACCAGCGCCTTACGCACCATCAGGTTGCCGACGATGTCCTGGGTCGTGCGGATCGACTCGAGGATCGGGATGCCGGCGGCGTAGAGCATGGCGAAGGTATTGGCGAAGCGCGACAGGATGATCTTCTGGAGGATCGGCCCGACCACCGGCAGCTTCAGCTTGACGGCGTCCAGGCGCAGGCGGGCCAGCGGGTTGCTGCGCAGGACCAGCTGGGCGGCGACGAGGGCGACGATCGGCAGGAGCAGGAACAGCCACCAGTAACCGACCAGCAGGTCGGAGATGAAGAACAGCAGCTGCGTGTGCGGCGGCAGGGCCTGGCCCATGTTCCTGACGAACAGCTTGAGCTGCGGCACCATGTAGATCATCAGGAAGAAGGTGGCGCTGAGGACGATCGAGCCGACGAAGGCCGGGTACATCAGCAGCTTCCTGGTGTGCGACGCCAGCTCGTCTTCCCATTTCAGGGATTCGTTGAGGCTGTGCAGCACCTCGGGCAACTGGCCGGTGGCCTCGCCGGCGCGGATCAGGCTGACGAAGACCTGGCTGAAAACCGTCGGGTGGTCGGCCATCGCCAGCGAAAGCGTCTGGCCACCTTCGATCCCTTCGATCAGGCCGGCGATGACTTCGCGGAAGCGCGGGTTCTCGATTGAGTCGCGCAGGTCGCCCAGTCCTTCGAGGATGGGGACACCCGCGCGCGCCAGCTGGTCCAGGTGGAAGCAGAAGTTGATCAGCTCGCGGCGCGGCACCTTGCGGCTGCCGAACAGCTTGTGCTGGTCGATCGCCTTGCCGGTGACCAGGTCGAGCTCCATGCGCTTGAGGCGCATTTCAAGGTCGACGATGTTGATCGCGTCGATACGCCCGAAAACCATGCGCCCTTCGGCGCTGACGGCCTTGTAGTCGAAGAGCATGGCTACATCCGGTCGGTCAGGTCGACGACGCGCCCGAGCTCTTCGAGCGAGGTGGTCCCGTTGAGTACCCGGCGCAGGCCGTCGTCGGCCAGCGTGATGAAACCCTGCTCCTTGGCCCTGGCCCGGATCTCGTGGGTAGTGGCGCGGCGGGCGATCAGCTCGTCGATGCCGCTGTCGATGCGCAGCAGTTCCATGATCGCGATGCGCCCGCGATAGCCCTGGAAATCGCAGCGTTCGCAGCCCGAGGCGCGGTAGAGCACCGGGCGGGAGCCGTCGGCCGGGGTCCCGACCAGCTGCATCTCGTGCGTTTCGGCATGGTAGGGCGACTTGCAGTGGTCGCAGAGACGGCGGATCAGGCGCTGGGCGACGATGCCGATGATATTGCCGGCCATGATGTCGGGCAGGATGCCGATGTCGAGCAGGCGCGGGATGGTGCCGATCGACGAGTTGGTGTGTAGCGTCGAATACACCTGGTGGCCGGTCATCGCCGCGCGGAAGGCCATTTCGGCGGTTTCGGCATCGCGGATCTCGCCGACCAGGATGACGTCCGGATCCTGGCGCATCATCGAGCGGATGCCATTGGCGAAATCGAGCTTGGAGGTTTCGGCGACCGAGGTCTGGCGGACCAGCGCCATCGGGTATTCGACCGGGTCTTCGAGGGTCATGATGTGGATGCCCTCGGAGTTGATGTGGTTGAGCACCGAATACAGCGTCGTCGTCTTGCCGCTGCCGGTCGGGCCGGTGACCAGGATGATGCCTTCCGGCCGGGCGATCATCAGCTTGAGGTGCTGCAGGTGCTCTTCGGCGAGGCCGAGGCCCTCGAGCGGCACGATGCCCTTCTGGCGGTCGAGAATGCGCAGGACGATGTTTTCGCCGTGGATGGTCGGCTGGCAGGCGACGCGGAAATCGACCTGGCGGCCGGATACCGTGAGGCCGATGCGGCCGTCCTGCGGGGCGCGCATTTCGGCGATGTTCATGCCGGAGAGCACCTTGATGCGCACCGTCATCGCCGGCCAGTAGGATTTGTGCAGGGCGCGGATCTGGCGCAGCATGCCGTCGATGCGATAGCGGATGCGCAGGAAGTTGGCCTCCGGCTCGAAGTGGATGTCCGACACCTCGCGCTTGACGGCGTCGGTGAGGATCGAATCGATCAGGCGGACGACCGGCTGGCTGTATTCGTCGTCGGTCGCCGACAGGCTCTTCCAGTCGATCTCGCCGGTTTCGATCTCCTGCAGGATGCCGTCGATCGACAGCTCGTAGCCGTAATACTGGTCGATGGCGCGGTCGATCTCGGATTCACCGGCGAGCAGCGACTCGATCTCGACGTTTTCGGCGAGCAGGGCGCGCACCCGGTCGAGGCCGACGATGTTGTTGATGTCGGCGATGGCCACCGTCAGCCGGTGGTTCGTGTCGTCGTAATCGAGCGGTAGCAGGTGGTGGCGCTTGGCGACGTCACGCGGCACCAGTTTCAGGGCCTGCGGGTCGACGATGGCGTTCGAGAGGTCGATGCTCTGCCGCCCCAGGCTTTCCGACAGCGCTTCGCGCAGCGTCGTTTCCGAGACGAAGCCGAGCGACACCAGCAGCTTGCCGATCGGCTGGTTGGCCTTCATCTGCTCGAGCAGCGCGATGCGCAGCTGATCCTCTGAGAGGATGCCCTTGGAAATGAGGATCTGGCCTAGCGGGCGGCGCGGCGGGGCGGGGCTGTTCATGGGTCGGCTGCCGGTCACGGCTGCAGTTCGCCCAGGCGGAGCCGGGCACGTTCGCGGTCGAAGGCGGCGGGACGCCGCTCGGCGGCTTCCAGCGCCAGGCGGTAGTGCTGGGCCGCCAGCTTCGGCTGGCGCAGATGGTCGAGGCTGACCGCCAGGTTGAACAGGTAGTCCGGATTGTCGGCGTCGGCGGCGACGGCGTTGAAATAGACCTGCTGGGCCTCCGGCCAGCGGCCCTGGCGCGCGTAGAGGTTGCCCAACGCAAAATTCAGCGGCCCCGATTCCGGTTGCGCGGCGAGCAGGGTCTTGAGCCGGCTTTCGCTCCCCTGCGGATCGCCGCTGGCGCCGTTGCCGAGAGCTGCCGCCTGGGCCGCCGGGTTGCTCGGATCGGCTTCCAGCGCCCGCTGGCGGTAACGGTCGGCATCGCCGGCGCGTCCCTGGCGCTGGGCGATGGCGGCCAGCGCCAGAAGGGCGTCGACATTGTTGGGATCGTTGCGCAGCGCCTGCTCGTAGTCGTGGCGCGCCGCGTCGAGTTGATTGCCCTGCAGCCTGGCGTAGCCGGCCTGTACGTTGGTGTCCGGCTCGGGGCGCGTGCGTGCGAAGCGGATCGGCGCCCGACTCCCCGGGGCCTCGTCCGCCCCCGGGCTGCGCGCCGTCTCCGGTCGCGGCATGCGGGCGGAGCGGGGTGCCTCCGGCGGGGCTGCTGCGGTCAACGGCTCCAAGGGGGGCAAATTGGCCGGCGCGACTGGTGGTGCCAGCGGCAGCGCAGGCGGTGCGGGGGGCGGCGACGGGCGCTGGGCGAGCGGCGCCGCACTGCGCGCCGTCGGGGCCAGCGAACTGCCGCTCATCGCCTGCATCTGGTACCAGACGTAGGCGCCGATCCCGGCCAGCACCACGCCGAGGGTGCCGAGCGCGATCCACATCGGGCGTCGCGACGGGGGGGTGTCCTGGCGTTTGGCCGCGAAGGCGTTGCGTGCGGCTGCCTGATTGATCGCCTCGGCAGCCGGTTGCGGGGCCGCCGCCGGCGGAATCGAGAAACCCGGTTGCGGCGGGGGTGAAGGCGGCGGGGTGGTCCGCGGCGGCGCCGGGGGCGGTGCGGCGGCCGCCAGGTCGGCATCGAGCGCGTCGATATGCGCGGCGAGATCGGGCAGCGGCCTGGTGTCGCCGCCGCCCGGCGCGAGCGGCTCCAGGCTCAGTGTTCCCGTCGCCGGCTGCGTCGGCACCTCATGTCCGGCGGCTGCCCTCGCCGCTTCCCGCTTGCTTGTTTCGGCCCGTTTCAGGGCATCCATCAACAGGCTCATCGTGGCCTCTCAACGGCTGGAAGGCGTGACGTTGAACGGTTGCGCTTCCGGCGGCTGGGCGAAGAAGTTCTCGCCGGGGAGCTGCGAACGGAAGCTCGCGTAATCGCCATTCAGGCTGGCGTCCTTGATGATCACCGGGCGCAGGAAAATCACCAGCTCCGACTTGTTCGCCGCGTTGTTGCGGGTGGTGAACAGTTCGCCGATCAGCGGCAACTGGCCGACCAGCGGAACGCGGCCGGTCTTCCAGTTCACGCCGTCTTCCATGAGGCCGCCGAGAACGGCGACTTCGCCGCTGTTGACGCGCATGACCGATTCGATTTCCCGGGTGCGGATCTGCGGCACGTAGTTCTTGACGCCGGCTGGAATGCTCGGGTTGGGATCTTCCTTGAGCTCGGAGATGCTCGAGATCGTCGGCCGGACATTGAGGATCACCGCCTCGCCATCGCTGACCTGCGCCGTCACCGTCATGACGAGGCCGACCGAAACCGATTGCGGCGTCGTGGTGACAGCCACCGTGGTGCCGACGTTGGCCGTCGAGGTGGTATCCGCCTTGACGTTGAAGTAGACGAAGTTCTCGACCACCTTCAACAGGGCGGTCTGGTTGTTCATCACCGACAGGCGCGGGCTGGAGAGCACCTTGGCGGTGCCGTAGCTCTGCAGCAGGTCGACCACGCCGGCGATGTCGAAGGCGTTGCCCAGTTGGCTGAAGGAGATGGTGAAGGGCGAGACGGCGGTGCCGACATTGGTGTTGACGGAAGCCGGCGAGATCGAGAACTTCGTCGAGCCGTCCTTGCGCAGGCGGTCCCACTGGATACCCTGCTGGTAGCCGTCGCCGAGCTGGACTTCGACGATGGTGGCCTCGATCAGCACCTGGCGCCGCGACGACGCGATCACGCGGTCAATGAACTCCTGGATCTTTTCATGCTGGCGCGCCGTGGCGCGTACGGTGACGACGCCGCTTTCCGGGTTGATGATGACCGACGCGGCTTCGCGGAAGGTGTTGCGACGGACGACCGAGTTGCCGGTGGCCTGGCTGGACGACCCCAGCGCGTTGGTCTGCAGGGCGTTGGCAATCGCCTGCGCGGCCCGCGGGCCGGTGCCCGGCGGCAGTGCCGCGGCGCCGGAGGCGGACTGGGTATTGGCCTGCTCGACGATGGTTTCGCTCGAACCTTCCGGCAGAATCTTGTCGGTTTCGCGCAGGATGTCCTTGATGTTCCTTTCCAGCGACTCCCAGAACTGGTTGTTGGACTTGTTCTCGATCCGGGTATTCGACACGTTGCCGGCGCCGCCGCCCACCGAGCCGGTGCCGCCCCCGCCACCGCTGCCGCCGGTACTGCTGCCGCTGCCGCCGGGATTGGTGTTGATCTGGGTGCTGGTCGAGATGGTTTCGGTCACGTTGCGCGCCATATTCACGTAATCGACCTTGTAATGCTTGAGGAAGGGCGAATCCGGCATGACGACGAGGTTCGGGCCGTCCAGCTCGAAGCGCATGTCGACCTGCTTGGCGATGCGCGTCAGCAGTTGCGGCAGGGTCTGGTTGATGGCGTTCAGGGAAACGGTGCCGGTGATGCCGGGATGGATGTCGACATTGACCTTGGCGTCGCGGGCCAGCGCGAACAGGAGGTCGCCGACATGGACGTTGTTGACCACGACGCTGTAGGTCTCGGCCTTGGGCGTCGCGCGCGGCTTGGGCAGGGCCAGGGTCTGCTGCACCGGTGCCGGGATTTCCCCGCGCGCCTGCGGTAGGGTGGTCTCGGTGCTGAGATGCCCGGCGAGCGGCTGCTGCGGCGTCGGTGCCTGGCAGGCGGCAAGCAGCAGCGACAGCAGGGTTGCACTGGAGAGACCGTATTTCATCCGAAAATGCCTTCGTTCATCGGGTTGACGCAATTTGTCTGGCTGCGGGCATGCTAGCACAAGCGCTTGTCCTATGTGGCGACCGCATGGTCGGTGCCGTTGTCATGAGAGGAGCGCGCTCACCGGGCGCGGGTAGGGACGCATCCGGCGCAGCGCCTCGGGCAGGGTACGGATCGCCGTCCAGGCCGCCGCGCGCGACGGATAGTCGCCGAAGATGACGCCGATCTGGACGTTTTCCGGCGGCCCGCTGCGGTAGACGCGCAGGCCTGCCGGGTCGACGGTCTTGCCGGCGCGCGCCAAGAAGGTTTCGATGTCGGCGGCGTGGGCTTCATTGCGCGAGGTCAGCTGGATGAAGTAGTTCTCGCCTGCCGCCGTCGGCAGCCAGGCGTCGAACTGGGCGGCGTGCTGGGCGGTGAGCGGCAGCAGGTCGCCGCGGGGCGCGGCGTCGGCGGCCGGCGGGCTCGGGGCGCTGGCGGCGGGGGCTGGCGGCGGGGTCGCGGTGGCGGCCAGGCGCGGCCACAGGGCGAAGGCGAGGGCGCCGACGGCCAGCGTCGCCAGCACGGCGAGCGCCAGCTTGAGCAGGGGAGTGACGGCGGAAGCGGCCTTCTGCTGGATCGGGGCGAAGCGCGCATCCTGCTCGGCGATCTTCACCTCGGCTGCGTCGACCTGGTGCGAACCGCCGGAGTAGGCGGCGAGCAGGGCCTTGTCGGCGAGGATGTTGATGCGCCGCGAGAGCCCCTCGGAGATCCTGGCGATCATCTCGATGGCGCGCGCCGAGAACGGGTTGGGGCCGCGGTAGCCGGCGGCGCGCAGGCGGAAATCGATGTAGTTGCCGACCTCGCCGGCCTTGAGCGGCGCCAGGTTGAAATGCTGGGTGATGCGTTCGCGCAACTGGCGCATGTCATTGGCGGCGAGCCGCTCGTCGAGTTCGGGCTGGGCGAAGAGGGCGATCTGCAGCAGCTTGGTCGCCTTCGATTCGAGGTTGGAGAGCAGCCGGATTTCCTCCAGCGACTCGGCCGGCATGGCGTGCGCCTCGTCGATCATGATGACCACCCGCTTGCCGGCGGCGTAGCGTTCGACGAGGGCGTCCTGCAGCGTGCGGATCATCGAGTGCGTGGTCTTGCAGTCGGCCGGGATGCCCAGTTCGTCGGCGATGGCGCCGAGGATTTCGCTGCGCGACAGCGACGGGTTGGCCAGGTAGAGCGATTCGACGTCGGCCGGCAGGCGTTCGAGCAGCATCCGGCAGAGCATGGTCTTGCCGCTGCCGACCTCACCGGTAACCTTGACGATGCCCTCGTCCTGGGTGATGGCGTAGATCAGCGCCTCGAGCGTCGGGCCGCGGTTGGCGCCGGTGAAGAAGAAATCGGTATGCGGCGTGATGCGGAAGGGCGGTTCGCGCAGGCCGAAGTGCTCGAGATAGAGGCTCATGAGCGGTGCCAGCTTTCCATGCGGTTGTAGAGCGTGGTGCGGTTGATGCCGAGGCGGCGGGCAGCCTGGCTGACGTTGCCGCCGCACAGTTCGAGCGCCGCCTCGATGTAGCTGCGTTCCCAGTTCGCCAGCGTCGCATCGAGGTCGATGCGGGGGCTCGTCTGCAGGTGCTTCAGGGCGGCCTGCAGGCGCTGATCGTCGGCGATGTCGGCGCTGTCGACATGGTTGCTGCGGTCAACTTCCTCGGAAGTGTCGAATTCCGCCAGCAGTTGCTCCCGCGTCACGGCCTGCCCCGGATAGCGTGCCGTCAGGCGGATGACGATGTTGCGCAGCTCGCGCACGTTGCCGGGGAAGAGGTAGTCCAGCCACTGGACCTCGGCCTCGGGGGCAAGCGCGAACGGCTGGCACTGCGCCTGGGCGGCGTAGAGCTTGCGGAAGTGGTCGAGCAGCAGGAGCCGGTCGCGGCCCATGTCGCGCAGCGGCGGAACGCTGACGGTAAAGACTGACAGCCGGTGATAGAGGTCGGCGCGGAAGCGCCCGGCCTTGATCTCCTGGCGCAGGTCGCGGTTGGTGGCGGCGACGATGCGCGCCTTCGAGGTTCGCGTCTGGGTTTCGCCGACGCGCTGGTATTCGCCGTTCTCCAGTACGCGCAGCAGCTTGGGCTGGAGATCGGATGGCAGTTCGCCGATTTCGTCGAGGAACAGCGTGCCTTCGCCGGCCTCCTCGAAATAGCCGGCACGGGCGGTCGTGGCGCCGGTGAAGGCGCCACGGGCGTGGCCGAAGAGCGTCGGCTCGAGCAGGCTGGGCGAGATCGCCGCGCAGTTGAGCGCCAGGAACGGCCGGTCGTGGCGCTCGGTCTGCTGGTGCAGGCAGCGGCTGGCGACGATGTCCTTGCCGCTGCCCGATTCGCCCTCGATCAGCACCGGGAAGCTGAGGTTGGCGTATTGCGCGAGTTGCAGGCGCAGGCGCTGCATCGGCAGGCTCTCACCGATCAGCCCGGCCGGGCCGGCGGCGGCCGTCTCGTCATCCGAGAAGGCCAGCGCCTGGCGCAGCAGGGTCAGCAGGCGGCCGGGATCGCAGGGCTTGCCGACGAACTCGACGGCGCCCAGCGTGCGGGCGTGGCGGGCGTTGTCGTCGCCGTTCTGGCCGGAGAGGACGATGATCTTCATCTCCGGCGCGTGGGCGAGCAGTTCGCCGATCAGGGCGAAGCCCTCGTCCGGCCGGTGCGGCTGCGGCGGCAGGCCGAGATCGACGAGCGCCGCCTGCGGCGCCTGGCGCAACTGGCGGAGCAGGGCCAGGCAATGCGGGCGGGCATGGCTGGTGACGACGTCGAATTCGGCTGCGAAGGCGTAGCTCAGGGCGTCGCTGATCAGCGGGTCGTCGTCGACGATGAGAAGCAGGGGCTTGTTCGGCAAGGGTGCGGCGCGGCGTTGCGTGGAATATTTCACACAATTATAACCACGCCATGCCGGGGCGATATCCGGCACTTCTGTTAAAATCGCAGGTCTTTTGCGAGGAAAACGTTTTGTCCGACGACATTCTGGTCGACATCCAGGATCTGCATTTCAACTATGACGGCCGGCCTGTGCTGCAGGGAATCAACATGAAGATTCCCCGCGGCAAAGTGGTGGCCATCATGGGCGGGTCCGGCTGCGGCAAGACGACGTTGTTGCGCTGCATCGGCGGCCAGTTGCGGCCGACCGGCGGCATGGTGCGCTTCGGGAAGCACCGCGTGTGCGAGATGTCGCGGGCTGAACTCTACGGCCTGCGGCGCAAGATGGGCATGCTGTTCCAGTTCGGCGCGCTGTTCACCGACATGTCGGTCTTCGAGAATGTCGCCTTTCCCCTGCGCGAGCATACCGACCTGTCGGATGCGATGATCCGCGACCTGGTGTTGATGAAGCTGGAAGCGGTGGGCCTGCGCGGCGCGCATTCGCTGATGCCCGGCGAGCTGTCCGGCGGCATGGCGCGCCGCGTGGCGCTGGCGCGCGCGGTGGCGCTCGATCCGATGCTGATGATGTACGACGAGCCGTTCACCGGACTCGATCCGATCGCGCTGAGCGTCATCGGGCAGCTGATCCGCAAGCTCAACGACGCGCTGGGGGCGACGTCGATCATGGTCACGCACGATGTGCACGAGTCGCTGTTGATCGTCGACTACATCTATTTCATTTCGCAGGGGCGCATCGTCGCCGAGGGAACGCCCGACGAAATTCGCGCTTCCACCGATCCCTTCGTCCACCAGTTCGTCCATGCCGAGGTGGAGGGGCCGGTGCATTTTGACTATCCGGCGCCTTCGGTCGCGCAGGAGTTTTTGTCCGGGAGGCCGCGTGGCTGATCTGCTGGCACCCGTCAGAAAACTCGGCCACATGGTCGTCGACCGCATCTGGCGCCTGGGTTTCGCGACGCGCTTCATGGTCGCCGTGCTGCGCTATTCGGGAGCGTCGTTCCGCCGCCTGCCGCTGACGCTGCGTGAAATCTATTTCAGCGGCGTGCTGTCGCTGCTGATCATCATCGTCTCCGGGCTGTTCGTCGGCCTGGTGCTTGGCCTGCAGGGCTATGAAACCCTGCAGCGCTACGGGTCGACCGAGGCGCTGGGCGTTCTCGTCGCCCTGTCGCTGACTCGCGAGCTGGGGCCGGTGGTGGCGGCCCTGCTCTTCGCCTCGCGCGCCGGCTCGTCAGTGACCGCCGAGATCGGCCTGATGAAGGCGACCGAGCAGCTGAAGGCGATGGACATGATGGCGGTCAACCCGATCGCCCGCGTGGTCGCGCCGCGCTTCTGGGGCGGCGTCATCTCGATGCCGCTGCTGGCGGCCCTGTTTTCGGCGATGGGCGTGCTCGGCGGCTGGCTGATCGGCGTCGTCTTCATCGGTGTTGACGACGGTGCCTTCTGGTCGCAGATGCAGGCCGGCGTTGATTTCCGCTACGACGTCTGGAATGGCGTCATCAAGAGTTTTGTCTTTGGCATCGCGGTTTCGCTGATCGCCGTTTTCGAAGGCTACGATTCTGTGCCGACCGCCGAGGGCGTCTCGCGGGCGATTACACGCACCGTGGTGACCTCCGCGCTGACCATCCTGGCGCTGGATTTCGTTCTGACTTCGTTCATGTTCCGGGGAACTTCATGAACCGTACCGTAATTGACCTCTGGGTCGGCATCTTCGTTGCCATCGGCATAGCCGCAATGTTGTTTTTGGCGCTGAAAGTCGGCAACCTTTCGTCGGCGCACCTGTCGGAAACCTACGTGCTGCAGGCCCGCTTTGATAACATCGGGGGGCTGAAGGTGCGCGGTCCGGTGAAGAGCGCGGGGGTCGTCGTCGGGCGGATCGTCGATATCAAGTTCGATAGCGATACCTATGAAGCGGTGGTGACCATGGATATCGATGGCCGTTTCCGTTTCCCGAAGGATACCTTCGCCGCGATCTACACCTCGGGCCTGCTCGGCGAGCAGTTCATCGGCTTTGACGTCGGCGGCGATGAAAGGATGCTCAAGGCGGGCGATACCGTGACCAAGACGCAGTCGGCCGTGGTGCTGGAGAAGTTGATCAGCCAGTTCCTCTTCAACAAGGCAGCGGAAGGACAGGATACGAAATGAAGGGCAAACTGACGACAGGGAAACGGCGTGCCGGGATCGCCTGGCTGGCTGCCGGCATGCTGGTGCTGGGAGCGCCGGCGCAGGCCGACGAGACGGTGCACGATCCGCTCGAAGGCTTCAACCGCGCCATGTTCGCGGTCAACGAGGGGCTCGACAAGGTCGTCATCAAGCCGGTCGCCCAGGCCTACGATTTCGTCATGCCGTTGCCGGCGCGTGCAGGGGTTGGTGACTTCTTCGGCAACATCGCCGATGTCCGCAACGCCCTGAACAATGCCCTGCAGGGCAAGCTGGGCGACGCCGGCAGCGATCTCGGCCGCCTGCTGATCAATTCGACCATCGGCATCTTCGGTCTCTTCGACGTCGCCAGCGAGCTCGGCCTCGACAAGCACGACGAAGACTTCGGGCAGACCCTGGGCGTCTGGGGCTGGGAAGACAGCAGCTTCGTGTTCTGGCCGGTAGTGGGGCCGCGCACGGTGCGCGACACCGGCGGCCTGATCGTCGACGTCTATACCGATCCGACCTGGTATACGCTCAACAAGTCGGTCGCCGAACGCAACAGCCTCGTCGCGCTGCGCTACGTGGATGTCCGCGCCAGCCTGCTGCCGTCCGACAAGGTGGTCGAGGAAGCGGCGATCGACAAATACGCCTATGTGCGCGATGCCTACCTGCAGCGCCGGCGCAACCAGATTTTTGATGGCAGCCCGCCGCGGCTGGAGGATGTACTGGATTGAGAGCCATGATGAAGAAACTGTTTTTGCTTGTCTTCGCCACCTTGTTCGCCACGCTCGCGCTGGCCCAGGAGGCGCCGGACGTGCTGGTCAGGCAAGTCACCGACGAGGTGCTGGAAATCGTCCGCAAGGACAAGAGCATCCAGAACGGCGACGCCAAGAAGGCGATCGAACTGGTCGATGCCAAGGTGATCCCGCATTTCAACTTCCAGCACATGACGGCGCTGGCGGTCGGCAAGGACTGGCGCAAGGCGTCGCCGCAACAGCAGCAGCAACTGACGGCCGAATTCAAGACCCTGCTGGTGCGCACCTATTCCAACGCGCTGACCAGTTACAAGAACCAGAAGATCGTCTACAAGCCGTTCAGGATGAACGCCGGCGACACCGACGTGCTGGTGCGCACCGAGGTGCAGCAGCCCGGCAACAAGCCGGTGCAGCTCGACTACAGCCTGGAAAAGCTGGATGCCGGCTGGAAGGTGTACGACGTCAACGTGGCCGGCATCAGCCTGGTGACCAATTATCGCGAGCAGTTCGGGCAGGAGGTGCGCAACGGCGGCATCGAGGGCCTGATCAAGGCGATCACGGACAAGAACAAATCCCTCGAAGGCAACCTGGCCAAGGCTGACGGCAAATGATCGAGCGCGAGGCACAACGCCTCATGGTCACGGTGCCGATGGTCATGGCCAACGCCCGTGGCCTGCTCGAAGCTGGCCGTTCGGCCTTGCAGCCGGGCGAGCAGGTTTTCGATCTGGCGCGGGTCGGCGATGCCGATTCCTCGGCCATCGCCGTCATGCTCGGCTGGTTGCGCGTGGCGGGCCAGTCGCGGTCGACCGTCAAATTTGCCCATATTCCGGCGGGCGTGCGTTCTCTGGCCGAACTGTACGGCGTCGCCGAGCTTTTGCCCCTCGCCTGAGGGCGCACCATGGTTTCCGCGGTTTCCATCGTTGACGTCGTCAAGCATTTCGGCGCGCTGCAGGCGCTGGTCGGGGTTTCGCTCGACATCGCCGAAGGCGAGTTTTTCGGCCTGCTGGGGCCGAACGGGGCCGGCAAGACGACGCTGATCTCGACGCTCGCCGGCCTCGTGCGCGCCGATTCCGGCCACCTCTCGGTGCTCGGCAACGACGTCGTCAGGGATTACCGGAAGGCGCGCAGCCTGCTCGGCGTCGTGCCGCAGGAACTGGTCTTCGATCCCTTCTTTTCGGTGCGCGAGACGCTGCGCATCCAGTCGGGCTATTTCGGCCTGCGCCACAACGACGACTGGATCGACGAGATTCTCGAAAACCTCGACCTGGCGGGCAAGGCCGACGTCAATATGCGCCGCCTGTCGGGCGGCATGAAGCGCCGCGTGCTGGTCGCCCAGGCACTGGTGCACAAACCGCCGGTGATCGTTCTCGACGAGCCGACGGCCGGGGTCGACGTCGAACTGCGCCAGGGCTTGTGGCAGTTCGTGCGGCGCCTGAACGGCGAAGGCCACACCATCATCCTGACCACGCACTACCTGGAAGAGGCCGAGGCGCTGTGCGGGCGCATCGCGCTGATGAAGCAGGGGCGCATCATCGCCCTCGACACCACGGCCAACCTGATGGCTGCCCACCCCGGCGGGTCGCTGGAAGATGTTTTCGTCCGGACGATGAACCAGTGATCGGCTTCTGGACACTCTTCTACAAGGAATTGCTGCGTTTCTGGAAGGTCGCCTTCCAGACCGTCGGCGCGCCGGTGCTGACGGCGCTGCTCTACCTGCTGATCTTCGGCCATGTGCTCGACGAGCATGTGCAGGTGCATGGCGTGCGCTACACCAGCTTTCTGATTCCCGGCCTGGTCATGATGCAGGTGCTGCAGAACGCCTTCGCCAACTCGTCGTCGAGCCTGATTCAGGCCAAGATCACCGGCTCCATCGTCTTCGTGCTGCTGCCGCCGATTCCCTACGGCGCCTTCTTCGCCGCCTACGTGCTGGCCTCGGTGGCGCGCGGGCTGATGGTCGGCCTCGGCGTGCTGGTGGCGACGCTGTGGTTCGCCGAGCTGCGCATGGCGGCGCCGCTGTGGGTGCTGGCCTTCGCCGTGCTGGGAGCGGCGATCCTCGGCGCGCTCGGCATGATTGCCGGCCTCTGGTCCGAGAAGTTCGACCAGCTGGCCGCCTTCCAGAATTTCCTGATCATGCCGCTGACCATGCTGTCCGGCGTCTTCTACTCGATTCATTCGCTGCCGGCATTCTGGCAGGGCGTGTCGCATTACAATCCCGTCTTTTACATGATCGACGGCTTCCGCTACGGCTTCTTCGGCGTCTCCGACGTGGCGCCCGAAGCCAGCCTGGCGGTGGTCGTCGCCTGCTTCGCCGCCGTCTCCCTGCTGACGCTCAACCTGCTGCGGCGGGGCTGGAAACTGAGAGCCTGAACCATGATGCATCCCGAACAGATCAAGCAACTCATCCTCGCCGGCATGACCTGCGAACACCTGGCCCTCGACGGCGACGGCCAGCATTTCGAGGCGCTCGTCGTCAGCGCCGAATTCGCCGGCAAGAACCGCGTGCAGCGCCAGCAGCGCGTCTATCAGACGCTCAAGGAAAAGCTGGCGACCGGCGAACTGCATGCCCTTTCCTTCAAGACCCTGACCCCGGAAGAATGGAGCGCCCAGCGTGGATAAATTGTTGATTCAGGGCGGCCAGCCCCTGTCCGGCGAAGTCGCCATCTCCGGCGCCAAGAACGCGGCGCTGCCGATTCTCTGCGCCGCGCTGCTGAGCGCCGAGCCGCTGCATCTGACCAACGTGCCGCATCTCAACGACATCTCGACGATGCTGCGTCTGCTCGGCGACATGGGCGTCGGCGTGACGATGGACGGCGTTGACGGCCTGGTGCTGAACGGCAGCGGCCTGAACAATCCGGTCGCCTCCTACGAGATGGTCAAGACCATGCGCGCCTCGATCCTCGTCCTCGGGCCGCTGGTCGCGCGCTGCGGCGAGGCGCGGGTGTCGCTCCCCGGCGGCTGCGCCATCGGCGCCCGGCCGGTCGACCAGCACATCAAGGGCCTGCAGGCGATGGGCGCCGAGATCCGGGTTGAGCAGGGCTACGTCCATGCCACGGCCAGCCGCCTCAAGGGGGCGCGCATCTGTACCGACATGGTCACCGTGACCGGCACCGAGAACCTGATGATGGCGGCCTGCCTGGCCGAGGGCGAGACGATCATCGAGAACGCCGCGCGCGAGCCCGAGGTGGTCGACCTGGCCAACTGCCTGGTGTCGATGGGCGCCCGCATCTCCGGCGCCGGCACCGACGTCATCCGCATCCAGGGCGTCGACAAGCTGCACGGCGCGACGCACGCGATCATGCCCGACCGCATCGAGACCGGCACCTACCTGTGCGCGGCGGCGGCGACCGGCGGCGACATCCGCCTGCTGAAGACATCCGCCGCCTATCTCGACACGGTGGTCGACAAGCTGATGGACGCCGGTTGCGAGATCACCGTCGAGCGCGATGCCATCCGCCTCGCGGCGCCGCAACGCCTCAAGGCGGTCAGCCTGCGCACGGCGCCGTATCCGGCCTTCCCGACCGACATGCAGGCGCAGTTCATGGCCATCAACTGCATCGCCGACGGCGTCGCGACCATCCGCGAAACCATCTTCGAGAACCGCTTCATGCACGTGAACGAGCTGATGCGTCTCGGGGCCAACATCCAGATCGAAGGCAACAACGCCATCGTGCGCGGTGTCGACCGCCTCGAAGGCGCCACGGTGATGGCGACCGACCTGCGCGCCTCCGCCTCGCTGGTCATCGCCGGCCTGGTCGCCCAGGGCGAAACGCTGATCGACCGCATCTACCACCTCGATCGTGGCTACGAGCGGATCGAGGAAAAGCTCGCACGCCTGGGCGCTCGCGTAAAGCGCGTGCATTAGCCCGAAAATTTGCCCGTTTGCTGCGGTCGACCGCAGCAAACGGGCAAAAATGACCAAAAAACACTTTTCATTATCGGAGTCGTGGCCCATACTCCGTGACTCGGGATTTCCAGGCAGTGTGTTGTTCCTGCACCGTAATCGGTTTGTCAGCTCCTCGGTCTTGGCTCTCGTAATTTTTTCAATTTTTTCCAAGGAAGCTATAAATGGCAACTGGTACCGTCAAGTGGTTCAACGACTCCAAGGGTTTTGGTTTCATCTCCCCGTCGGAAGGCGGCGAAGATCTCTTCGCGCACTTCTCCGCGATTCAGGGCAACGGGTTCAAGACCCTGGCCGAGAACCAGAAGGTGTCCTTCGACGTCGTCACCGGCCCGAAGGGCAAGCAGGCTGCGAACATCTGCAAGATCGACTGAGTCGTCGCCGCACCTGAACGAAAAGCCCGGCATGCCGGGCTTTTTTGCGTTTACGCAATCCGCGCCGCGGGTTGCACACGGCATGAGCTGCCCCTAGGCATCCCGCCCGGCGGCGCGCAGGCTGCGGAGCAGCAACGGTCCCTGGTGCAGCAGCAGGCCGCCGAGAATGGATGCGGTGCCCGCCGCCAGGCGCAGGCCGACCGCCTCGCCGTTCAGCGCATTGCCGAGCAGCAGGGCGATCACCGGGGTGATCAGCGTGATCAGCGCGATGCGCGATGCCGAGAGGTGCTTGATCACGTAGTAGTACATCGCGAAGCCGATGACCGAGCCGAACACCCCCAGATAGACGATGGCGGCGCCCGAACGCAGCCCCGGCAGCGCCGGCTGGCTGCCGTCCGCCACCCACCACAGCGCGCCGAATAGCGGCAGTGAAACGCCCAGTGTGCCGACCGTCGTGGCCAGCGGCGGACTGTCGTCGCCGATGCGCTTGAGGCCGACCAGCCCGCCGGAATAGACGAGCACGGCCATCAATACTGCCGCCAGGCCGGCGAGCCCATGCGGGCTGGCGAAGGCGCGGCCGTGCAGGAAAATGATGCCGAGGCCGGCGATGCCGAGCAGGATGCCGGCCCACTGGTGGGCGCGCAAGGGCCCTTCCATGCGCAACAGGCGGGCCAGCGCGCTGGTCATCAGGGGGGCCAGGCCGAACAGAACCGAAACCAGGCCGGAGTGTATGAAGCGGGCGCCCCAGTAGGTCAGCGCCATGGCGCCGAACAGGCTGAGCCCGCCCAGCAGGTAGGCGCGGCGGGCGCGGGCGTGCAGCGGCAGGCCGATGCGCCAGGCGGCGACGAGCAGGCCGGCGACGGCGAAGCCGATGGCCATGCGGGCGAGGACGGCAAAGGAAAAACCGGCGTCCTGGGCGCTCCACTGGATGGCGAGCGGCGTGGTGGACCAGATGAGGACGATACCGAGGTAGGCGGCGGGCACGGACATGCGGGACTCCGGATCAGGGTGAAGGTGGCGCGGGGGGATGCAGGGCGGCGTGGGCGGCCTGCTCGGCGGCGATGAAGGCGGCGATCATCGCCTGCCAGGTGGCGGCGACGACGCGGCGGTCGGCGCCCAGTTCGACTGCCAGGGCATCGACCCGCGCCAGCACTTGCGCGACGCGTTGCGGGGCCGGCACCTCGGCGGCCGAGCGCTTGAAGCCGGCGGCCTGGTGCACGCAGGCGCCGCGTTCAGCGATCAGGCGGACCAGTTCGCGATCCAGACGGTCGATATGGGTGCGGACCTCGTCCAGCGAGGCACAGGGAATCATGGCGTTCATCGTTGCTCCTTTCGGGGGTGGAAAACAAAAAGGCCGCGGGTTCTTGTCCGCGGCCTTTCGGGAAAATCGGGAGTTCGGTCGACTAATCGGTTCCCGGCCGCAGCAATGGCGCGTTCCACCACGCGCGCAGGACGCGGCGGAACGAGCTGGACAGCGGGCGGAAGGAATGTGACGTGGTCATGGCGAGTGAGTATGTCGGCCTGGGCCGGTTGCGGTCAACGGAAAATTTTTGCCGGATTTCAGAATGCCGCCGCCAGTTGGTGGAAGAGGGCCGGAATATGCGCCTCGTCGGCCATGCCGTAGCCGAGCAGCAGGCCGTTGTGCGCGCCGTCGCCCGCGTCGATGGCATAGTCGCTCAGGGCGCGGGCGACGACACCGTGCGCCGCCGCGCGCTCCACCACCGCCTTGTCGGGCAGTTCGGCCGGCAGCCGGAGGCACAGGTGCAGCCCGGCCTGTCCGCCGAGAATGGCCGATGCGTCGAAACGCCGTTCCAGTTCGGCGCGCAAGGCATCCTGCCGGCGGCGATAGACCGGCCCCATAGCGCGCAGGTGGCGCAGCAGCCGGCCGCTGTCGAAGAAGCGGGCGAGGGCGCGCTGCTCCACGGCCTGGCCGGCTCGGTAGAGGGCCTCGAGCGCCTCGCCGAAATGGCGGACCGCCCAGCGCGGCACGACCATGTAGGCGACCCGCAGACCGGGGTAGAGCAGCTTGCTGAAGGTGCCGATGTAGATTACCGGCGCGTCGGCCACCAGCCCCTGCAGGGCCGGCAGGGGGCGCTGGCCGGGACGGGCATGGTCGAATTCGCTGTCGTAGTCGTCCTCGATGATCCAGCACTGGCCGGGGGCGGCGCGTTGCAGCAGATCGAGCCGACGTTCCAGCGACAGCACCGCGCCGAGGGGATACTGGTGGGCCGGGGTCAGGAAGATCAGGCGCGGCGGCTGCACTTGCCAGCGCTCGGCGTCGGCGGCCATGCCGTCGCGGTCGACGGGGACCGCTACGACCTTGAGCCCGGCGGCGATGAAGGCGCTGCGGGCGGCGGGGTAGCCCGGGTTTTCCAGCCACGCGGTGGCGCCGGGGTCGGCCAGCAGGCGGGCGCAGGCGTCGAGGGCGAGCGCGCCGCCGGCGACGACGAAGACCTGCTCCGGGGAACAGTCGACACCGCGCCGCAGCCGCAGGAAGCGGGCGATCGCCGCGCGCAGCGCCGGCTCGCCGCCCGCCGGCGCGTGCACCAGCTGGCGGGCGCTGACCTCGCCCCAGGCGTGCTGCAGCTGGCGGCGCCAGGCCGGCCAGGGAAAGGCGTTGAGGTCCGGCACGCCCGGCGCGAAGGGCAGCAGCGCGTCGCCGCTGCGCCGCGGCAACTGGCCGGCCCGGCTGGCCAGCATGCCGGCGACTGGTGCCGGGGCCGGCCGGCGCGCGTCCGCCAGCGGCAGTGCGGCGACCCGGGTGCCGCGCCGGTCGCCGGCGATGAAGCCTTCCGCTTGCAGGCGCTGGTAGGCCAGCAGCACGGTGTTGCGGGCGATGCCCAGCGCCGCCGCCAGCGCACGGCTGGCCGGCAGGCGGTCGCCCGGCGCCAGCTGGCCGGTCAGGATCGCCGCCTTGAGCTGGCGGACCAGCGCGGCCTGGCGTGATTCCCCGCCGGGTGCGAATGACAGTGCGAGCGGGAACGACAGCTGGTGCATGTGGACCTATTGATTGTTGTGGTTATGGTTCCATGCATGGTGCCATAATCCGGTTAGGATGGCGTCACCTGCTACCGGAGACCCCATGAGCCATCGACCTTCCGCCGTGCCCACCATGCCCCCCAGCGCGCGCGCCACGCTCCGCCGCAAGCCGCAACGCGGCCGTTACGACGCGGCGACGATCCACGCCATCCTCGACGCGGCGCTGGTCTGCCACGTCGCCTTCCATGAGGGCGGCAGCGTGCACAGCCTGCCGACCGTCTGCTGGCGCGTCGCCGATCACCTGTACATTCATGGCGCCCGCAACGGCCGCCTGTGCGCGGCGCTGCTGGCCGGCGAGTGCGCGGTCAGCGTCGCACTGGTCGACGGCCTGGTGCTGGCGCGCTCGGCCTTCCGCCATTCGATGAATTTTCGCTCGGTGGTCATCTACGGGCAGTTCGCCGCCGTCGACGATGCCGACACCGCCCGCGCCGCCTGCGCGGCGCTGGTCGACCATGTCTCGCCCGGGCGCAGCCTGCTGGTGCGGGCGCCGAGCCCGGCGGAACTCGCCGGCACCTGCCTGTTGCGGCTACCGCTGGCCGAGGCGGCCGCCAAGGTGCGCAGCGGCGGCGTCGAGGACAATCCGGACGACCTCGCCTGGCCGGCGTGGGCGGGCGTCATGCCGCTGACCCTGCAGGCCGGGCCACTGCTGCCGCAACCCGACTGCGGCCCGTACCCGGCGCCGCAGCCGCCGGCGTTTCTGGCCAGGAGGACGGCATGAGCCTGCACGTGGCCATCTACCTGTTCGACGACGTCGAGGTGCTCGATTTCGCGGGGCCGTACGAGGTCTTTACCACCGCCAGCCGGGTGGCGCGGCGCGGCGAGCCGCAGGCGGCGGCACCTTTCGTCGTCAGCACCGTCGCCCGCGAATTGCGGCCGCTTCGTGCCCGGGCCGGCCTGCTGGTGCAGCCGGATTCACTGCTGGCGCAGTCGGCGCCCATCGACGTGCTGATCGTGCCGGGCGGCGTGGTCGATGCCGAACTCCTGCAACCGGCGCTGTCCGGCTGGATTGCGGCGACGGCCGCGACGGCGCGGATCACCGCCTCGGTATGTACCGGCGCCTTCCTGCTGGCGGCGGCCGGGCTGCTCGACAGCCGGCGGGCGACGACGCACCGGGAGGATATGGCCGACCTGCGCCGGCGCTTCCCGGCGGTGACGGCAGTCGCCGACGTCAGCTGGGTGGACGAAGGTCGCATCGTGACGTCGGGCGGCATTTCGGCCGGCATCGACATGAGCCTGCATCTCGTCGAACGGCTGGCCGGGCGCGATCTGGCCGAGGCGACAGCGCGCCAGATGGAATACCGCTGGGGCGAGCCGGCGAGGTCGTGACGCGGTCTGCTAAAATGGCGTTTTCGCTATTTTGGCCAAACGCCTCGTGACGACCATCACCATCGCCCTTTCCAAGGGCCGCATCTTCGACGAAACCCTGCCGCTGCTGGCCGCCGCCGGCATCGTGCCGGCCGAGAACCCGGAAACCTCGCGCAAGCTGATCATCGAGACCAACCAGCCGAACGTGCGCGTCGTCATCGTCCGCGCCACCGATGTGCCGACCTACGTGCAGTATGGCGCCGCCGACATCGGCGTCGCCGGCAAGGACGTGCTGATCGAGCATGGCGGCGAGGGCCTCTACGCGCCGCTCGACCTGAAGATCGCCAAGTGCCGGATGATGGTCGCCGTCCCCGAGGGCTTCGACTACGCCAGCGCCGTCCGCCAGGGCGCCCGCCTCAAGGTGGCGTCCAAGTACATCAAGACGGCGCGCGAACATTTCGCCAGCAAGGGTGTCCATGTCGATCTGATCAAGCTCTACGGCTCGATGGAGCTGGCGCCGCTGGCCGGGCTGGCCGACGCCATCGTCGACCTGGTGTCGACCGGTGGCACGCTGAAGGCCAACAAGCTGGTTGCCTGCGAGCACATCATGGACATTTCCTCGCGCCTCGTGGTCAACCAGGCCTCGCTGAAGGTCAAGCGCGAAACCCTGCAACCGATCATCGACGCCTTTGCCGGGGCGGTGGAGAAATCGTCATGAGCATTGCAATTCAGCGTCTGTCTACGGTCGACGCCGATTTCCTGTCGAAACTGAAAACCCTGCTCGCCTTCGAGGCGGCAGCCGACGAGAACATCGAGCGCACCGTCGCCGCCATCCTGGCCGACGTGAAGGCGCGCGGCGACGCGGCGGTGATCGAATACACCAACAAGTTTGATCGCCTGACCGCCAAGGCCATGATCGACCTCGAACTGCGTAGGGACGAACTGCAGAAGGCGCTCGCCGGCCTGCCGGCCGACCGCCGCGCCGCGCTCGAAGCCGCCGCCGGCCGCATCCGCGCCTACCACGAGCGGCAGCGGATGGAAGGCTGGTCCTACACCGAAGGCGACGGCACCCTGCTCGGCCAGATGATCACCCCGCTCGACCGCGTCGGCCTCTACGTGCCGGGCGGCAAGGCGGCCTACCCGTCGTCGGTGCTGATGAACGCGATTCCGGCCAAAGTCGCCGGCGTCAAGGAACTGATCATGGTCGTCCCGACACCGGACGGCGAGCGCAACCAGCTGGTGCTGGCGGCGGCCTGCCTGGCCGGCGTCGACCGCGTGTTCACCATCGGCGGTGCCCAGGCCGTCGGCGCCCTGGCCTATGGCACGCAGACGGTGCCGCAGGTGGACAAGATCGTCGGCCCCGGCAACGCCTACGTCGCGACGGCCAAGCGCCGTGTCTTCGGCATCGTCGGCATCGACATGGTCGCCGGCCCTTCCGAAATCCTCGTCGTCTCGGACGGCACCGGCAACCCGGACTGGGTGGCGATGGACCTGTTCTCGCAGGCCGAGCATGACGAGCTGGCGCAGTCGATCCTGATCTGCACCGACGCCGCCTTCATCGAGCGCGTGCAGGCGAGCATAGCGAAGCTGTTGCCGACCATGCCGCGCCGTGAAGTCATCGAAACCTCGCTGACCAACCGCGGCGCCTTCATCCTGGTGCGCGACATGGACGAGGCGGTGGCTATCGCCAATCGCGTCGCGCCCGAGCACCTTGAGCTGGCGCTCGACAACCCGGATCCGTGGGTGGCGAAGATCCACCACGCCGGCGCCATCTTCATCGGTCACTACACCTCGGAGTCGCTCGGCGACTACTGTGCCGGTCCCAACCACGTGCTGCCGACCTCGGGCTCGGCGCGCTTCTCGTCGCCGCTCGGCGTCTACGACTTCCAGAAGCGCACCAGCCTGATCAAGGTCTCGCCGGCCGGCGCGCAGACCCTGGGTCGCATCGCGTCGACGCTGGCGCACGGCGAAGGCCTGCCGGCGCATGCCCGGTCGGCCGAGTTCCGTCTGGAAAATTGAGCGAAAAACGGTGTCGACCGCAGCAACCCCCGAATGCCAAAGCCGCCCGGACCTCCGGGCGCTTTTTTTGGGCTTTTCCGCGGTCGGCCTCTCCGGCTTCGGCGGCGTCCTGCCATTCGCCCGGCGCATGCTGGTCGAGCAGCGCAAGTGGATGACGGCGGACGAGTTCAACACCCAGCTCGGCCTCTGCCAGTTCCTGCCCGGCCCCAATGTCATCAACCTGGCGGTCGTCGTCGGCAAGCGTTACCGCGGCGTCGCCGGCGCCATCATCGCGCCGGTCGGGCTGCTCGCCGGGCCGCTCGCCATCGTGCTGCTGCTGGCGCTCCTCTACGACCGCTACGGCAGCCTGCCGATCGCCCAGTCCATGCTGCGCGGCATCGCCGCCGTCGGCTGCGGCCTGCTGTTCGCGATGGCCTGGCGCATGGGGTCGGCGCTCAAGGGCAAGGCCGTCTTCCTGCCGTTTACCGCGCTGACCGTCGCCGCCATCGCCTGGCTGCGCTGGCCGCTGCCGATCGTCATGGTCGCCGGGCTGTTGCTGTCCGGCGGCGTCGCCTGGTGGCAGCTGGGCCGGAAATGAGCGTCGCCGGCGAACTCTTCCTCGAATTCGCGCTGCTCTCCTTCGTCGCCTTCGGCGGCGCCACTGCGCTGCTGCCGGAGATGCACCGCGTCGTCGTCGACAATCACCACTGGCTCGACGACACCACTTTCACCCATCTCTATGCCATCGCCCAGGCCGCGCCCGGGCCGAACGTGCTGGTCGTCACCCTGATCGGCTGGGAGGTCGCCGGGCTGGCCGGCGCGCTGGCGGCGACGCTGGCGATGTGCCTGCCGATGAGCATCCTGATCTACCTGCTGATCGACCGCTGGGAAAGCTTTTCCGGCAAGCGCTGGCAACAGGCGGTCAGCCTCGGCGTGGCGCCGCTGGCGGTCGGGCTGGTGTTTTCCGGCGCGACGCTGATCGCGACCTCGGCGAGCCTCGGTTGGGCGGCCTGGCTGCTGCTGGCGGCGACCGTCGTCGCCAACCTGCGGACGAAACTGCATCCGCTGTGGTTCATCGCCGTCGGCGCGGTGCTCGGCCTGCTCGGCCTCGTCTGATTTTTGACCGTTTCCGGGCGTCGACCGCAAGCGCCGGTCAGCGCCCGGCGTAGGGGTTTTCCAGGCCGGCGATGACTTCCTGAAAGACGGCGCGGATCTGGTGTTCCTCGCATTCCATCAGCAGCGCATCCTCGAAGGCGTCCTGCGCCATCTGGCGCAGTTCCTCGAGATTCTCGCGCAGCACCTTGATCTTCTCGGTGCAGGCGACGACGCTGCCGTCCGGGCGTTTCCAGATGATTTCCGGTGCGTTCATGCGAGTATTTCGCGCAACGCGTCGCTCAGTGCGCGGCATTCGTCGTCGGTGCCGACGGTGATGCGCAGATGCTGGTCGATGCGTGGCAGCTTGAAGTGGCGGACGATAATGTTTCGATCGCGCAGCGCGCCGGCGAGTTCCGCCGCATCGCGCTGCGGGTGGCGGGCGAAGATGAAGTTGGCGGCCGACGGCAGCACGTCGAAGCCGAGTCCGGCCAGTTCGCCGACCAGGCGTTCGCGGCTGGCGACGACCCGGGCGCAGCAGTCGGCGAAATGCGCCTCGTCCTCCAGCGCGGCGACGGCGCCGACGATGGCCAGGCGGTCGAGCGGATAGGAGTTGAAGCTGTTCTTGACCCGCTCCAGCGCCTCGATCAGGGCCGGGTGGCCGACCGCGAAGCCGACGCGCAGGCCGGCCAGCGCGCGCGACTTGGACAGCGTGTGGATGACCAGCAGGTTGTCGTAGCGAGCGACCAGGCCGATGGCGGTGTCGCCGCCGAAATCGACGTAGGCTTCGTCGACGACGACGACCGAATCCGGATTGGCCGCGAGGATTCGCTCGATGGCGTCGAGCGCCAGCAGGCGGCCGGTCGGCGCGTTCGGGTTGGGGAAAATGATGCCGCCGTTCGCTTGGCCGCAGTAGTCGGCCGGGTCGATGCTGAAATCGGCGGTGAGCGGCACGGTGCGGTAGGCGACGCCGTAGAGTCCGCAATAGACCGGATAGAAGCTGTAGGTGATGTCCGGGAAGAGGATCGGCGCGTCGTGCTTCAACAGCGCCTGGAAGGCGTGCGCCAGCACCTCGTCCGAGCCGTTGCCGACGAAGACCTGCTGTGCCGTGACGCCGTGCCGCCGGGCGACGGCCGCTTTCAGCAGATCGGCATTGGGGTCGGGGTAGAGGCGCAGGCGCGCCGCGTCGTCGCCGAGTTCGCCCCGGATCGCCGCCAGCACCCGGGGCGAGGGCGGGTAGGGGTTCTCGTTGGTGTTGAGCTTGATCAGGTTGGCGATCTTGGGCTGTTCGCCCGGCACGTAGGGGGTGAGGTCGCGGACGACCTGGCTCCAGAAGCGACTCATGGGGTTTGCGCGGAAAGCTGAAACAGGGGCCGAAATGGTATCATGACCCCCCGTTCACAAGCCTTCGCAGCCTTTACCATGCGGCAAGCCGAAATCACTCGCAACACGCTGGAGACGCAGATCACCGTCCGTCTCGATCTCGACGGCACCGGCCAGGGCAAGTTCGCCACCGGCGTGCCTTTCCTCGACCACATGCTCGACCAGATCGCACGCCACGGCCTGATCGACCTCGATGTCCAGGCGACGGGCGACCTGCACATCGACGCGCACCATACCGTCGAGGACATCGGCATCACCGTCGGCCAGGCGCTGGCCAGGGCCTGGGGCGACAAGAATGGGCTGACCCGCTACGGCCACAGCTACGTGCCGCTCGACGAGGCGCTGTCGCGCGTCGTCATCGACCTGTCGGGCCGGCCCGGGCTGGAGTTCAACGTGCCCTTCACGCGGGCGATGATCGGCCAGTTCGACGTCGACCTGGTCCACGAATTCTTCCAGGGCCTGGTCAACCACGCCGGGATGACCCTGCACATCGACAACCTGCGCGGCGTCAATGCCCACCATCAGGCGGAAACCGTCTTCAAGGCCTTCGGCCGCGCCCTGCGCATGGCGGCGACGCCCGATCCGCGTATGGCCGGCGCCATGCCGTCGACCAAGGGGTCGCTGTGAGCGCTGGCAAAACCGTTGCCGTCATCGACTACGGGATGGGCAACCTGCGTTCGGTGTCGAAGGCGCTGGAGCATGTCGCCGGCGGCCGGGACGTGGTCGTCACCGCCGACCCGGCCGTGGTGGCCGGCGCCGAGCGCGTCGTCTTTCCCGGCCAGGGGGCGATGCCCGACTGCATGCGCGAACTCGACGCCCGCGGCCTGCGCCCGGCGGTATTGGCGGCGGCGCGCGAGAAGCCGTTCCTCGGCATCTGCATCGGCCTGCAGATGCTGTTCGAGCACAGTGAGGAAGGCGATGTCGCCGGCCTCGGCGTGTTCGCCGGCGAGGTCCGACGTTTTCCCGATGAAAAGATGGTCGACCGCAACGGCCAGCGCCTCAAGGTGCCGCACATGGGCTGGAACCGCCTGCAGCAAAAGCCGCACGCGCTGTGGTCGGGAATCGCCGACGGGGCGCGCTTCTACTTCGTGCACAGCTACTGCGTGCAGCCGGCCGATCCGTCGGTGGTGACCGGCACCACCGAGTACAGCGTCCCCTTTACCTGCGCGGTGGGGCGGGATAATATCTTCGCCGTTCAATTCCACCCCGAGAAAAGCGCCCAGGACGGCCTGCAGCTTTTGAAAAACTTCGTCGCGTGGCGTCCCTGAGACGCTTTCGGCCGTTACTTCGCATCCGACCCCCATGCTGATTATTCCCGCCATCGATCTCAAGGACGGCCAGTGCGTCCGTTTGAAGCAGGGCCTGATGGAACAGGCCACCGTCTTTTCCGACAGCCCGGCCGCCATGGCCAGCCACTGGCTGGCCCAGGGGGCGCGGCGCCTGCATCTGGTCGACCTCAACGGCGCCTTCGCCGGCAAGCCGAAGAACGAATCGGCGATCAAGTCGATCCTGCGCGAAGTCGGCGATGACATTCCGGTCCAGCTCGGCGGCGGCATCCGCGATCTCGACACCATCGAGCGTTGCCTCGACGACGGCCTGACCTACGTCATCATCGGCACCGCCGCCGTCAAGAACCCCGGCTTCCTGCACGACGCCTGCACCGCCTTTCCCGGCCACATCATCGTCGGGCTCGACGCCAAGGATGGCAAGGTGGCGACCGACGGCTGGTCCAAGCTGACCGGCCACGACGTCGTCGACCTCGGCAAGAAATATGAGGATTATGGCGTCGAGTCGATCATCTATACCGATATCGGCCGCGACGGCATGCTGTCCGGGCTGAATATCGAGGCGACCGTGCGTCTGGCGCAGGCCCTGACCATTCCGGTCATCGCCTCCGGCGGCCTGTCCAGCCTCGACGACATCAGGGCGTTGTGCGCCGTCGAACGCGAAGGTGTCGTCGGCACCATCGCCGGCCGTGCCATCTACGACGGTTCGCTCGATTTCAAGTCAGCGCAGGAAGCCGCCGACGCCGGCAACCTCTGATGCTGGCCAAGCGCATCATTCCCTGCCTCGACGTCACCGCCGGCCGCGTCGTCAAGGGCACCAACTTCGTCGATCTGCGCGATGCCGGCGACCCCATCGAGATCGCCCGCCGCTACGACGAGCAGGGCGCCGACGAGGTGACCTTCCTCGACATCACGGCGTCCAGCGACCAGCGCGACATCATCCTGCATATCGTCGAGGCCTGCGCCGAGCAGGTCTTCATCCCGCTGACCGTCGGCGGCGGCGTGCGCAAGGTCGAGGACGTCCGGCGCCTGCTCAACGCTGGCGCCGACAAGGTGTCGATGAACACGGCGGCGGTGAATGACCCGGATCTGGTGTTCAACGCCTCGAGCAAGGTCGGTTCGCAGTGCATCGTCGTCGCCATCGACGCCAAGCAGACGGCGCCCGGCAAGTGGCACGTGTTCACCCACGGCGGGCGCAACGACACCGGCCTGGATGCGGTCGACTGGGCAAAGCGGGTCGAAATGCTCGGCGCCGGGGAAATCCTGCTGACCAGCATGGATCGCGACGGCACCAAGAACGGTTTCGACCTCGCACTGACCCGCGCCGTGTCCGACGCCGTGCGCATCCCGGTGATCGCCTCGGGCGGCGTCGGCAACCTGCAGCATCTTGCCGACGGCGTCACCGAGGGCCGCGCCGATGCCGTGCTGGCCGCCTCGATCTTCCATTTCGGCGAATACACCGTGCGCCAGGCCAAGGAATACATGGCGGCGCGCGGCATCGAAGTCCGCCTGTAATGGCCGATCTCGACAACGCGCTGCCGTGGCTGGAGGCCCTGAAATGGGATGCCGACGGCATGATTCCGGCCATCGCCCAGGACCAGAACGGGCGTGTCGTGATGTTCGCCTTCATGAACCGCGAGTCGCTGCAGGAAACAGTCCGCTGCGGCAACGCGGTATACTGGTCACGTTCGCGTCGGCGTCTGTGGCGCAAGGGTGAGGAATCGGGCCATTTCCAGAAAGTGAAGGCGATCCGCACCGACTGCGACGGTGATGTGCTGCTGCTGACGATCGAACAGGTCGGCGGCATTGCCTGTCATACCGGCCGCGAGAGCTGTTTTTTCAACGAGTTGCAGGGGGAACGCTGGGTTCCCGCTGATCCGGTTTTGAAAGACCCTAAGGAAATTTACGCAAAATGAGCACGCACGACATCCTGCACCGTCTGTCCGACACGCTGGCCTCGCGTCGCAATGCCGACCCGGAAACTTCCTACACCGCCCAGTTGTTCGCCAGCGGCCCCGACTCGATCCTCAAGAAGATCGGCGAGGAGTGCGCCGAGCTGATCATGGCCGGCAAGGAAGGCAAGCGCCTGAACATCGTCTGGGAATCGACCGATGTCATCTACCACGTGCTGGTGCTGCTCGCCTTCTACGGCCTGTCGATCGAGGACGTTTCGCAGGAAATGCGCCGCCGCGAGGGCATTTCCGGCATCGACGAGAAGAAGGCCCGGAGCGCCAAGTGAGCGACTGCATCTTCTGCAAGATCGTCGAGGGAAAGATTCCGGCGAAGAAGGTCTATGAAGACGAGGACATCCTCGCCTTCAACGACATCAATCCGGCGCGCCCGGTGCATGTGCTGGTGATTCCGAAAAAGCACATCACCTCGCTGGCGACGACGGCAGCGGAGGATACGCCGGTGCTCGGCAAGATGCTGGCCAGGGCCAACGAAATTGCGGTGGCTCAAGGCAGCCCGGACGGTTTCCGGGTCATCATCAACACCGGTCGGGTCGGCAACCAGGAAGTGCCGCACCTGCACATCCACATCGTGGGCGGGCCGGACCCGGTCGGCCCCATGCTAAAACGCATCTAGGAGACAATCATGGGCAGTTTTTCCGTCTGGCACTGGCTGATCGTACTGGTCATCGTGCTGCTGATCTTCGGCACCAAGAAGCTGCGCAACGTCGGGCAGGATCTCGGCGGCGCGGTCAAGGGCTTCAAGGACGGCATGAAGGACGCCGGCGCGCCCGACCAGAAGGCCGAAACCCCGCCGCCCGAGAAGGTCGGCGGACAGACCATCGATGTCGAAGTGAAGGAAAAGACGAAGAGCTAGTGGCGGGTCGCGTGTCGCTAGTCGTCAGCTTTTAGCTAGAGACTAATGACTGGTAACCGGCAACTACAACTATGTTCGATATCGGCTTTTCCGAACTCATGGTCATCGGCGTCGTCGCCCTGCTCGTCATCGGGCCGGAGAAGCTGCCGAAGGTTGCGCGCACGCTGGGGCATCTGCTCGGGCGCGCGCAGCGCTACGTCAATGACGTCAAGTCCGACATCAACCGCGAGATTCAGCTCGACGAACTGAAAAAACTGCAGTCGCAGGTGACTGACTCGGCCCGCGCCCTGGAGGATTCGGTGCGCAAGGAATACGAATCCGCCCGTTCGGCGCTCGAGGCGCCGGCCCGGGCGGCGGCTGCCGAACTCGAGGACGCCGCGCAACAGGTCGCGCAGGCGACCCAGACGCCGCCTTCGCCGCCGGCAACTGGCGACAACACGGGCAAACCCGCCGCATGAGCGATCCGCAGGTCGAATCCGCGCCCGAAGAGTCGTTCATCTCGCATCTGGTCGAGCTGCGCGACCGGTTGCTGCGCAGCCTGATCGCGGTCGGTGTCGTGCTCGGGGCGCTGTGCCTCTACCCTGGCCCGGGCGCCATCTACGACATACTCGCCGCGCCGCTCACCGCCGCGCTGCCGGAAGGCACCAAGATGGTCGCCATCGGCGTCATCACGCCGTTCATGGTGCCGCTCAAGGTCACCGCCATGGTTGCCTTCGTGCTGGCCTTGCCCTACATCCTCTACCAGGCCTGGGCCTTCATCGCGCCCGGCCTCTACGCCCATGAAAAGCGCCTCGGCATCCCGCTGATCATTTCCAGCACCTTGCTCTTCATGCTCGGCATGGCCTTCTGCTACTTCTTCGTCTTCGGCCAGGTGTTCAGCTTCATCGCCGGTTTCGCGCCGAAGAGCATCACACCGGCGCCGGACATCGAGGCCTACCTGTCGTTCGTGATGACCATGTTCCTCGCCTTCGGCATCGCCTTCGAGGTGCCGGTGGCCCTGGTCGTGCTGGTCAAGCTTGGGGTGGTCAGCGTCGACAAGCTCAGGGAGTGGCGCTCCTACTTCATCGTCGGCGCCTTCGTCGTGGCCGCCGTGGTGACGCCGCCGGACGTGGTTTCCCAGCTGGCGCTGGCGATTCCGATGTGCCTGCTCTACGAGCTGGGCATCTTTGCCGCCCGTTTCGTCTCCCGGCCGGCTCCGGCGGCGCCTGTTGCGGTCGACCCGGCTGCAGAGGCGAAAATGGATGTCGAGATGGACCGCGCGGAAGACGAGTTCCGCAAGCTTTCCGGCAAGTAGTCAGATCGCCTTTTTTTCCGGTCCCGGTCGGGTGGCCAGCGTCCGCACCGGCATCCCTTCGGCGAACCACCACAACGTCCCGGCCGGCATCACCGTCCATGCCTCGTTGTCGGTCAGCGGCTGGGTGGCGATCACCGCCACGCGATCGTCGGGCCGGGTGACGGCGTTGAAATCGACGGTGACGTCCTGATCCTTGAGGTGCGCCTGGGCAAACGGCGCCTGGCGGACGATGTAGGCGAGCCTGGTCGAGGCGTGGGCGAACAGCCAGTCGCCGTTCGAGAGCAGGAAGTTGAACTCGCCGTGGCCGGCAATTTCCAGCGTCAGCGCATGGATGGCGGCAAACAGCGCGTCGGCGGCGGGCGCCGTGCCGCCGAAGCGCCGGCGCAGCTGGTCGAGCAGCCAGCAGAAGGCGCGCTCGCTGTCGGTGACGCCGACCGGGACGAAGCTGCCGTCCAGCGTCGGCGCGAAATCGACGAGGTTGCCGTTGTGGGCGAAGATCCAGTAGCGCCCCCACAGCTCGCGCATGAACGGGTGGGTGTTTTCCAGCCCGACGACGCCCTGCGTCGCCTTGCGGATGTGGGCGATGACATTTTTCGAATGGATCGGATACTGGCGCACCAGCTCGGCGAGCGGCGAAGTGCACGACGGCTTCGGTTCGAGGAAGACGCGCGTGCCGCGGCCCTCGAAGAAGGCGATGCCCCAGCCGTCGGAATGGACGTCAGTCGCCCCGCCGCGCGCCTGGAAGCCGGTGAACGAGAAGCAGATGTCGGTCGGCACGTTGCAGTTCATGCCCAGCAGCTGGCACATCGCTCACTCCTGTTCCGCGCGCATGGCCGGCCGCTTGCCGACCTTGACCTGCAGTTCGACGACGTTCTTGTCGCGGCGCAGGCGGAAGGCCGAGCGTTCCTCGGGCTTGAGCGCGGCGATCAGGTCGAGCATGACCTGCGGGTCGGTGACCGGCTTGCCGCCGACCGTCAGCAGCACGTCGCCGGGGCGGATGCCGGCGGCGTCGGCCGGGCTGCCGCGCACGACGCCGGCGATCAGCGCCCCTTCGTTGTCCGGCAGGCCGAAGGACTCGGCCAGTTCGGGCGTGATTTCCTGGGCTTCGACGCCGATCCAGCCGCGCGTCACGGCACCGTGCTGGATGATCTGCTCCATGATGTTCTTGGCGCTCGACACCGGGATCGCGAAGCCGATGCCGAGCGAGCCGCCGGTGCGCGAGTAGATCGCGGTGTTGATGCCGACCAGGTTGCCGTCGACATCGATCAGGGCGCCGCCCGAGTTGCCCGGGTTGATCGCCGCGTCGGTCTGGATGAAGTTCTCGAAGGTGTTGATCCCGAGGTGAGAGCGACCGAGCGCCGAAACGATGCCCATGGTCACCGTCTGGCCGACGCCGAAGGGGTTGCCGATGGCCAGCACGACGTCTCCGACGCGCAGGTTCTCCATCTGGCCGAAGGTGATCGCCGGTAGCTTGTCGGCCTTGATCTGCAGCACGGCAAGGTCGGATTCCGGATCGCTGCCGATGACCTTGGCCTTGTAGGTGTGGCCGTCGTTGAGCGACACCTGGATATCCTTTGCCGCCTCGACGACGTGGAAATTGGTCAGGATGTAGCCGTTGCTGCTGACCAGCACGCCCGAGCCGAGGCCCAGGTTCTGCTGTGGCGGGCCGTCCGGACGCTCGCCAAAGAAATGGCGGAAGACCGGGTCGTCGAGCAGCGGATGGCGCCGCTTCTTCACTTCCTGCGTCGTGTAGATGTGCACGACGGCCGGCAGCGCGGCGCGCGCTGCCTCACGATATGAAGCAGTTCCCTTGCGCTCGTCATCCGGGGCAGCGGTGGGCGCCTGCTGTACCGTGACCGACGCTTGGCGGGCGGGCAGCCATTCAGGCTTCAGCGTGCTCAGCACGAACATGACGGCGACCGCAATCGTTACCGTTTGTGCAAAAATCAGCCACAACCTGCGCATGGAAGACCGTCTCGATGAAACGCGAAGAACTGGTGGAATATCTGGATGAGCTGTTGCAGCCCGCAAAGTTCCGGGATTATTGCCCAAACGGCCTGCAAGTGGAAGGACGCGCCGAGGTCGTACGGGTGGTGGCCGGCGTCACCGCCAGCCAGGCGCTGCTCGATGCAGCCGTGGCACGCGGCGCCGATGCGGTGCTGGTCCACCACGGCTATTTCTGGAAGGGCGAAGATGGCCGCGTCACGGGCATCCGCCGGCAGCGCCTGAAAACCCTGCTCGGCCACGACATCAACCTGTTCGTCTACCACCTGCCGCTCGACGCCCATCCCGAACTGGGTAACAACGCGCAGCTGGCGAGCCGCCTGGGCTGGCAGCCCACGGGGCGTTTCGGCGAGCAGGACATCGCCTGGCTGGGCGATGTTGGCGCACCGACGACGGCCGGCCGGCTGGCCGAGCAGATCGCCGCCGGCCTCGCCCGTCAGCCGCTGCTGATCGGCGAAGCGCAGCGTCCCTTAAGGCGTCTCGGCTGGTGCACCGGCGGGGCGCAGGGCTATTTCGAGCAGGCCATCGCCCTCGGCGTCGACGCCTTCATCTCGGGCGAAATCTCGGAGCAGACCGTCCATCTGGCGCGCGAGAGCGGGGTCGCCTACCTGGCTTGCGGACACCACGCGACCGAGCGCTACGGCGTGGCGGCGCTCGCCGAACACCTCGCCGCCCGTTGCGGCCTGCAGTGCGAGTTCGTGGATGTCGATAATCCCGTGTAGGGCGCGCTCTCGGCAAACGCCGCGGCTTGCCGGGAATCCCCTCTAAGCCTCGCGCCGCAGGCCGTAGCCCGCTTCCAGGACCAGCAGGAGCAGGACGATCTCCTCGATCACCTCGAGCGGGAAGCCGCTGCGCTGGCCGTTGCGCGTGTCGTGCACCAGTTCGTACAGGTAGTCCATGCCGGTTCGGGTGCCCCACGTGGCGGTGATGCGGCTGACGATGTGCGGGTAGTCGGCGAGCGACTTGAGCCCGGAGACCGGTGCCTCAAGATCCTGCCAAGCCGGCACCTGCAGGTTGAATTTCTGGCGCAGCGCCGGCAGTAGCCGGGTGTACTCGCCGCGCATGCCGCCGCGCCGGTAGAGGTCGAGCAGCATCAGCCACGGCCGTGGATTGTCCGAGGCGCTTTCCTCGATATGTTGGGCCAGGGTTTCGGTGGCGCCCTGCAGGCGGCCGAAGGAGAGCATGATTTCGGCGAGCGCGATGGCGCTGTCGTCCTGGTTGAAGTGGGCTTCCGGTCCCCTGACTTCGTCGGGAGCCCGTGAAAAGACGTCGGGTTGCGTGTCGATGGCCGCGGCAGCGGGAAGGCTGGCGGGCGGGGCGACCCGCGGCTCCGGTATGTCCGGGGAGGCCTCGGGCATGCCGGCCGGTTCCGTCTGGTGCGGCGCGCGCGGGATCGGCGGCGGCATCGCTTCGCCGTTGCGGCGCTCGCGCCGGCGGCCGAGGAGATGCGCGAGCCCGCCGGCAATCAGGCCGCCGGCCAGCGCGCTGAGCAGGGCTTCCAGCCAGTTGTTGCCAGAGGCGGCGGGCGGTGGCGGTTCCGCCGGCTTGGCCACCGGGGCGGGCAGGGCGCCGCCGGCGGCCTGGGCGGCCTGCAGCTTCTGCTGGAGCGCCAGCGATTCGGCGGTCAGCGCCAGCGCCTTGTCGAGCGCCTCGATCTGCGTGTTGAGCGACTGGATGGTGGCTTCCACCTTCTGCAGACGCTCGTCGAGTTCGGCCTTGGGGTCCCTGGGCGGCGCCGCCTTTTCGCCGGGCTTGAGTTCGGCCGGCGGCGCGCCGATGAGGACGCGGTCGACGCCGCCGGGCTTCGGCGCCGGCGTGGGCTTGACCACTTTAGGCGGCGGTGGCGGGGGCGGCGCGGGCGGTTCCGCCGGCTCGCTGCGCGGCTTCGCCTGCTGCATGGGCAGCGCGTCGCGCTCGGCGGCGACGCGCTGCTTGACGTCGGGAATGATGACGGGCGTGCCGTCGACGAGCGCCGGACGGCGGCTCAGTTGCGGATTGGCGCGCTTGAGCGCGGCGAGCATCCGGCGCTGCTGCGCCAGGTTGTCCGGAACCAGCGTTTCGGCGATGCCTTCCAGGGTGTCGCCCTCGCTGGCGCGGTATTCCTGGACCGCCGCGCCGCGACTGCGCGTCGGGGCGGCCGGGGTGTCGACCGGGCTCGCGCCGGCCGGCGCAGGGCTGGCGAGGACGAGGGGCTCGGACGGCATCAGTACGTAATCGCGCTGCAAATCGACACCGCAGCCGGCGCGCAGGCCGATCAGGAAAATCGGTTCGGAGATCGGCTTGCTGCCGGTGAGGTGCAGGCGGTAGCGGTTGCCGTCGCGCACCAGCCTGGTCTTGGCGCTGGAGATGACCGGGAGATCGGAACCGTTGAGCGGGGCCAGCGAAAAGCAGGTGGCTTCCAGATGCTCGTCGGCATCGGCGGCGATCGGCACCTCGGCACGCAACGGCTCGCCGATGCGCGAATGCAGCACGATGTCGCCAAAGCCGATCGACCAGGCCTGGCTTGCCGAAAGCAGGGCGGCGCCCACGGTGCTCAAGCGAAATGTTGTGGCGGTCACAGTTACCTACCCTTGGTCGTTAGCCGGTATTCCATGGGCAAATATTAGCAGCAGGCTGGCGTCGGCATCAGGAACTATTGCACACTAGCGGCCAATTTCACCTGAGCCGAAGGGGTTGTCATGGCGTTCGTCTTTCCGCCGCATTTCCACGCTGCGCTGCCGGTTGCCGGCGGCACGGACTTCTTCCCGGTGCGCCGCGTCTACTGCGTCGGGCGCAACTATGCCGACCACGCGCGCGAGATGGGCGCGCTGGCGCAGGCCGAGGGGCGCGAGCCGCCGTTCTTCTTCATGAAGCCGGGCGACACGGTGGTGAGCGGCGAGGGCGAGATCTCCGTCGCCTATCCGCCGCTGACCCGCAACCTGCATCACGAAATCGAACTGGTCGTCGCGCTTGGCAGCGGCGGCGCGAATGTTGCGGTCGACCAGGCAAAAAGCCTGATTTTCGGCTATGCCGTCGGCCTCGACCTGACGCGCCGCGACATCCAGGCGCTGGCCAAGGAGAAGGGCCACCCGTGGGACATGGGCAAGGGCTTCGACCAGTCGGCGGTGGCCGGCATCATCCAGCCGGCGGCCAGGGTCGGGCACCCGGCCAGCGGCCGCATCTGGCTGACGGTCAATGGCGAAATCCGGCAGGACGGCGATCTTTCGGCGATGAGCTGGAAGGTGGCGGACATCATCGCCAACCTTTCCACCATGGTGCGCCTGGAGGCCGGCGACCTGATCTATACCGGCACGCCGGCCGGCGTCGGGCCGCTGCTGCCGGGTGACGTGCTGGAGGCGGGCGTTGCTGGCGTCGGCACGCTGCGTGCGCGCATCGTCTGAGCTTGGGGCGAGTTTCCGGTAAACAGCATTCCCGCCGGTTGCCGGGTAACTCGCCCTACTTCGGACGCTTGTCGATGACGCGTTTCGCCTTGCCGATCGAGCGTTCGATGCCGCCGATCTCGACGATGTCGATGCGCGCCGAAATGCCGATGTAGGACTTGATGTGGTGCTGCAGGTCGTGCGCCACGAACTCCTTCTCGGCGGCGCTGGCGAAGGCGAAGTCGGGCTTCAGTTCGACATCGACCTTCAGCGAGTCGAGATGGCCGTCGCGGCTGACTTCCAGCACGTAGTGCGGCGACAGCTTGGGCTGTTTGAGGATCAGTTCCTCGATCTGCGACGGGAAGACATTGACGCCGCGGATGATCAGCATGTCGTCCGAGCGCCCGGTGATCTTGCCGATGCGGCGCATGCTGCGCGAGGTGGGGGCGAGCAGGCGGGTCAGGTCGCGCGTGCGGTAGCGGATGACCGGCATCGCCTCCTTGGTCAGCGAGGTGAACACCAGTTCACCCTGGCTGCCTTCGGGCAGCACCTCGCCGGTGTTGGGGTCGATGATCTCGGGGTAGAAGTGGTCTTCCCAGATCACCGGGCCGTCCTTGGTCTCGGCGCATTCGTTGGCGACGCCGGGGCCGATCACTTCCGAGAGGCCGTAGATGTCGATCGCGTCGATGCCGAAGGCGCTCTCGATCTCCTTGCGCATGGCGTCGGTCCACGGTTCGGCGCCGTGGATGCCGATGCGCAGCTTGGTGCTCTTCGGGTCGATGCCCTGGCGACGGAATTCGTCGGCGATGTTGAGCATGTACGACGGGGTGACCATGATGATGTCCGGCTTGAAGTCGCAGATCAGCTGGACCTGCTTCTCGGTCTGTCCGCCGGACATCGGGATCACCGTGCAGCCGAGCTTCTCGGCGCCGTAGTGGGCACCCAGCCCGCCGGTGAATAGCCCGTAGCCATAGGCGACATGGACGATGTCGCCGGGCCGGCCGCCCGAGGCGTGGATCGAGCGGGCGATGAGGTCGGCCCAGGTGTCGATGTCCTTCTGCGTGTAGCCGACGACGGTCGGCTTGCCAGTGGTGCCGCTCGAGGCGTGGATGCGCACGACCTGCTCGCGCGGCACGGCGAACATGCCATAGGGGTAGTTGTCGCGCAGGTCCTGCTTGGTCGTGAACGGAAACTTCGCCAGGTCGGCCAGCGACTTGAAGTCGTCCGGATGGACGCCGGCGGCGTCGAATTTGGCCTTGTAGTGCGGCACGTTGGCGTAGACGTGGCGCAGCGTCCATTGCAGCCGTTCGGTTTGCAAGGCGGTGATTTCGTCGCGGCTGGCCGACTCGATGGCGTGCAGGCCGGTATGGGTCTTGTTCATTGTTGGCTCCCTCCAGAACTGTAAATTCTGTGGCAGTCGCCGGCGATGCTGGTTGAGGCAGATCAATTTGGCCCGTTTTTGGCGGTCGACCGCAGCCGTCGGGCGGCGCGTGCGACAATCGCGGCCCATGCTTCTCGCCGCCGCCCGGGGCCTGCTGGCCCATGCCCTGCCGATCCTGATCGCCCAGTTGTCGTCCATCGGCATGATGGTGGTCGATACCGCCGTGCTCGGCCATGTCAGCGCCGCCGACCTGGCGGCGGTGGCGATCGGCGGCGGCATCCAGATTTCGGTGGTCTTCGCGCTGGTCGGCATCCTGCAGGCGGTGGCGCCGGTCGTCGCCCAGCTGCACGGGGCGAAGCGCGACGGCGAGGTGGCCGGCGTCCTGCAGCAGGGTTTCTGGCTGGCGCTGGCGCTCAGCGTTCCCGGGGTGTGGTTCCTGACGCATCCGCAATGGCTGCTTGGCACGGTGACGATGGACGCCGGGGTGGCGGCCAAGGTCACCGCCTATCTCGGCCTGCTGGCCTGGGGACTGCCGGCGTCGCTCCTCTACCGCACCTTCTACGCCTTCTGCAACGCCCTGGGCAGGCCGCGCGTGCTGATGGGCATCGGCCTCGCCGCGCTCGCCCTGCACGCTTTCCTCGCTTGGGGTCTGGCGCTCCAGGGCTGGGCCGGCGAGCCGCTCGGGGTGATCGGCTGTGCTTGGTCCAACATCGTCATCGCCTGGCTGGCCTGCCTCACCGGTGCCGTCTGGCTCGCCGGCGGGCCGCTCGGGACGCGCTACCGCCCCTTCGCCGACTGGGCGCCGCCGGACGCCCGGCGCTGGCGCGAACTGCTGCGCCTCGGGCTGCCGATGGGGCTGTCCAATCTGGTCGAGATCACCTCGTTCACGCTGATCAGCCTGTTCATCGCCTCGCTCGGCGCCACCGTCGTCGCCGGCCACCGCATCATCGCCAACATCTCGGCGCTGACCTACATGCTGCCGCTGTCGCTGGCCATCGCCACCATGGCCGCCCTCGGCCAGGCGGTCGGCGGGCGCGACTGGCGGCGGGCGCACGCCGTGGTCAAGGCCGGCCTGCTGCTCGCTGCCCTGTTGTCGACGCTGGTCGGCGCGCTGCTCTGGCTGGCGGCCAGCCCCCTGATCGCCGCCTATACCGACGATCTGGCGGTGCGCGCAGTGGCCGCCAGTCTGATCATCTACGTCGCGCTCTACCAGTTCTTCGACGCGCTGCAGACCGTGGCCGGCCATGCCCTGCGCGCCTACCGCGTCACTTTCGTGCCGATGCTGGTGCAGACCTTCTGCTTCTGGGGCGTCGGCCTGCTCGGCGGCAGCTGGCTCTGCTTCCGCTGGTCGCCGCCGCTCGGCGTCGCCGGCTTCTGGCTGGCCTCGGTGGTCAGCCTGGTGCTCGCCGCGGCCCTGCTGCTGCCGCTGCTGCGCAAGGCGATGCAGGCCATGGAATCGCCTCCGTAATTATGAATTTCCGGCTGCAATAATTTGTCAGGTATGTGGTAACATTTTCGGTTCAAAGTCGGTATAAACCGGGTGGGGTCGGGGGATCATTTGGCTGCCGCTCATTGCTCGCAACTCAACTAAACGCAAGGAAAGCGCATGAAAATTCACGAATATCAGGGCAAGCAAATCCTGAAGAAATTCGGCGTCACCGTTCCGCGCGGGATTCACTGCACGACCGTCGACGACGCGGTCAAGGCAGCCGAAACCCTGGGCGGCAAGGTCTGGGTGGTCAAGGCCCAGATTCACGCCGGTGGCCGTGGCAAGGGCGGTGGCGTCAAGGTCGCGACCTCGCTGGAAAAAGTTCGCGAATACGCCGGCCAGATCCTCGGCATGCAGCTGATCACGCACCAGACCGGTCCGGAAGGCCAGAAGGTCCGCAACCTGCTGATCGAGGAAGGCGCCGACATCAAGCATGAATACTACGTCGCCGCGCTGACCGACCGTGCCACCCAGTCCGTCGCCATGATGGCCTCCTACGAAGGCGGCATGGACATCGAGGAAGTCGCGCACAAGACCCCGGAAAAGATCATCAAGGTCTTCATCAACCCGCTGGTCGGCCTGACCGACGAGCAGGCCCTGACCCTGGCCAAGGGCATGGGCATGAACGAAGCCTCCATCCCGCAGTGCGTCGAAACGCTGAAGAACCTGTACACCTGCTACATGGAAACCGACGCCTCGCTGGCCGAGATCAACCCGCTGATCCACGAAGGCGACGGCACCGTCAAGGCGCTCGACGCCAAGTTCAACTTCGACTCCAACGCCCTGTACCGCCAGCCGGAAATCGTCGCCATGCGCGACCTGGACGAAGAAGACGCCGACGAAATCGAAGCCTCCAAGTTCGACCTCGCCTACATCTCGCTCGACGGCAACATCGGCTGTCTGGTGAACGGTGCCGGCCTGGCGATGGCCACCATGGACACCATCAAGCTGTTCGGCGCCGAGCCGGCCAACTTCCTCGACGTCGGCGGCGGCGCCACGACCGAGAAGGTCACCGAAGCCTTCAAGATCATGCTCAAGAACCCCAAGGTCAAGGGCATCCTGGTCAACATCTTCGGCGGCATCATGCGCTGCGACACCATCGCCACCGGCGTCGTCGCCGCGGCCCGCGAAACGCACCTGTCGGTGCCGCTGGTCGTCCGCATGAAGGGCACCAACGAAGAAATCGGCAAGCAGATCCTCAAGGATTCCGGTCTGCCCATCATCTCTGCCGATTCCATGGCCGAGGCCGCCACCAAGATCGTCGAAGCGGTCAAGTAAGGAGCACCGAATGTCTATCCTGATCAACAAAGACACCAAGATCGTCACCCAGGGCATCACCGGCAAGACCGGTCAGTTCCACACCGAAAAGTGCATCGAGTACGCAAACGGCAAGAACTGTTTCGTCGCTGGCGTGAACCCGAAGAAGGCCGGCGAAAAGATTTTCGACGTGCCCATCTACGCCTCCGTCAAGGAAGCAGCCGCTGAAACCGGCGCCACCGTTTCCGTCATCTACGTGCCGCCCCCGGGCGCTGCTGCGGCGATCTGGGAAGCCGTCGAAGCCGACCTCGACCTGGCGATCTGCATCACCGAAGGCATCCCCGTCCGCGACATGCTGATGGTGCGCAACAAGATGAAGGAAAAGGAAGCCAAGGGCGGCAAGAAGACCCTGCTGCTCGGCCCGAACTGCCCCGGCCTGATCACCCCGGACGAAGTGAAGATCGGCATCATGCCCGGCCACATCCACAAGAAGGGCCGCATCGGCGTGGTTTCCCGCTCCGGCACGCTGACCTACGAAGCCGTCGGTCAGCTGACCGAACTGGGCCTCGGCCAGTCCTCCGCGGTCGGCATAGGTGGCGACCCGATCAACGGCCTGAAGCACATCGACGTCATGAAGATGTTCAACGACGATCCGGATACCGACGCCGTCATCATGATCGGCGAAATCGGCGGTCCCGATGAAGCCGAAGCCGCCCAGTGGTGCAAGGCCAACATGAAGAAGCCGATCGTCGGCTTCATCGCCGGCGTCACCGCGCCGGCCGGCAAGCGCATGGGCCACGCCGGCGCCCTGATCTCCGGCGGTGCCGACACTGCCGATGCCAAGCTCGCCATCATGGAAGAGTGCGGCTTCAAGGTGACGCGCAACCCGTCCGAAATGGCCAAGCTGCTCAAGGCCATGCTGTAAAATGCGAGCCTAGCTCAACCAAAAAGGCGGGCTGCGTGCCCGCCTTTTTTTCGCCCGGTTTTCATGGAACTCGATCTTACCTCCACCGCCTTCTGGATCGCCGTCGGCCAGATCATCCTGATCGATATCGTGCTGTCCGGCGACAACGCGGTGGTCATCGCGCTCGCCTGCCGCAACCTGTCGCCCGAGCAACGCAGGAAAGGCATCTTCTGGGGCGTCGCCGGGGCGGTCAGCCTGCGCGTCGTGCTCACCGTCTTTGCCGCGCTGGTCATGAACCTGCCGTGGCTCAAGTTCGTCGGTGGCCTGCTGCTCGTCTGGATCGCCGTCAAGCTGATGCTGCCGGAGGACGAGGAGGGCCACGACATCGAGCCCTCGGCCCACCTGTGGGGCGCGGTCAAGACCATTGTCATCGCCGATTTCGTGATGAGCCTCGACAACGTCATCGCCGTCGCCGGGGCGGCGCACGGCAGCCTGGCGCTGCTGTTGTTCGGTTTGGCGGTCAGCATCCCGCTGATCGTCTGGTCGAGCCAGCTGATCCTGCGCTGGATGGAGCGCTGGCCGTGGATTGTCCTGCTTGGCGCCGGCCTGCTCGGCTATGTCGCCGGCCAGATGATCTTCACCGACCCCGGCGTCGTCGGCCTGCTGCCGCCGCTGCCCGATTGGGCGGCCAAGGCGGCGGGGGCGGTCGGGGCGCTGCTCGTGGTTGTCGTCGGGCGCTGGCTGGAGCAGCGCATTCTGGCCCGGCAGGATGTCACCATCGTCTAGGGAGCGGAACGCATGGCGCTGTTTCTCACGGAAAACGACGTAAAACAGGTGTTGACCGCAACCATGGCGCTGGAGGCGGTCGAGTCGGCGCATCGCGACCTGGCGCTCGGCCAGGCGCAGGATACGCCGCGCGCCCGCACCCGCCTGCCGCAGACGGTGCTGCACATCCTGCAGGGCGCGCTGCCGGCGCAGGGCGTGCTCGGCTACAAGGCCTACACCAGCAACCGCAGCGGCAACCGCTTCCTTGTCCATCTCTTCGATGCCGCGACAGGCAGCCTCCTTGCCGTCATCGAGGCGGACTACATGGGCATGATTCGCACCGGTGCCGCGAGCGGTGTCGCGGCGAAATGGCTGGCTCGTCCCGAAACCCGGGTGGCCGGCGTCTTCGGTGCCGGCTGGCAGGCGGAAGGGCATGTGCGGGCGATCTGCGCGGCTGTGCCGCTGGAGCGGGTCAAGGTCTTCAGCCGCAACCGGGAAAAACTCGACGATTTTTGCCGGCGCATGAGCGAGACGACGGGTGTCGCCGTGGTGCCCGCCGCCAGCGCCGAGGAAACGGTGCGCGACAGTGGCCTGGTCGGCACCGTGACGACCGCCGCGCAGCCGCTGTTCGACGCCGAGTGGCTGGCGCCGGGCGCGCACATCAACGCTGCCGGTTCGAATGCGCTGATTCGCCAGGAACTCTCCGAGGCGACGCTCAGGCGATGCGCGCTGATCGCCGTCGATGCCGTCCCGACCGCGCTGGCCGAGGCCGGCGACCTGTTGCCGCTGCTCGAGAAGGGGCGCCTGCACGCTCGCCAGCTTGTCGAACTGGGTGACATCATCGTCGGCAAACACGGTGGGCGAAGCGCAGCCGAGCAGGTTACCGTCTTCGAGTCGCAGGGAATGGCCATCCAGGATCTTGCCGTCGGGCTCCGGGTGCTGGCCGCCGCGCGCGAACGGGGCATGGGTGTCGAACTGCCGCTCAAATGAGAGATACCTCACGGACCGATCGCGCGAACGGCGGCAAAATGGGCGGCCTGATCGTTTCATGAAACCGTAGCCGATGCCGCTGAGCGAAGCCCTGGAAGTTGCCGTCCGCACCGACCCGGGACGGGTGCGCCCGCACAACGAGGATGCGGTTTTCGGCGATGCGGCGACGGGGCTCGCCATCCTCGCCGACGGCATGGGCGGCTACAACGCCGGCGAAGTGGCCAGCAGCATGGCGACCACCCTGCTGGCCGAGAGCATCGTCCGCACGCTGGACGATTGCGAGCCGCAGCAGCTGGATGCCTCGGGGTTGCGGATCGCCCAGCGCCATTTGCGGGAGCGGATCGCCGAAGCCAACGCCGAAATCTTTTTCGCCGCCCAGAACGAGCCGCAGTTCGCCGGCATGGGGACGACCCTGGTCGTCGCCTGGTTCTATGACAACCGCCTGACGGTGGCGCACATCGGCGATTCCCGGCTCTACCGCCTGCGTGCCGGGACGCTCGAACAGCTGACGCGCGATCATTCGCTCTTACAAGAACAGCTCGACAATGGCATGATTAGCGTTGAGCAGGCTCGCGTTTCCCGTGCCCGGAATCTGTTGACCCGCGCGCTCGGTGTCGATTTGCGGATCGAGCCCGAGTTGGGAGACTTCGAGGTGCGGCCGGGCGACGTTTACCTGCTTTGCTCCGATGGTCTGAGCGACATGGTCGATGACGAATACATCGGGCGCGCGCTGCAGGAAGCGGACGCGGGAGACGCGGCGGAGCGGCTGGTGCAGATGGCGAACGATAATGGCGGACGTGACAACGTCTCGGTGATTGTGGTCAAGGTGCTCGGGGATTTCACGGCACGCAGGGGCTGGTGGCAGAAGCTGCTGGCCCGCTTCGGGTAAGGTGGGGTAGGCAAGATGGCAAGACTGATCCTTTCGATGGATGGACTCGTACTCAAGGAGATCCCGCTCAACAAGGAGCGGATCACCATCGGGCGCAAGCCGCACAACGACATCCAGATCGATAACCTGGCCATCTCCGGCGACCATGCGGCGGTCGTCACCATTCTCGACGACTCGTTCCTTGAGGACCTGAACAGCACCAATGGCACGCTGGTCAACGGCCAGCCGATCAAGCGGCATGTCCTGAAGAACAACGATGTCGTCGAGCTCGGCAAGTACAAGCTGAAGTACATGACCGAGGCGGCGGTCGCCGACAACGCGGCCGCCCTGCGCGCCGCCGGCATCCCGGCGGCGCCCGAACCGGAACGGACCTTTTCCGATACGCAGATCATGATTCCGCGGCCGCCGGCACCCGATCCCCTGCCGCCGCCGCAGGTGACGGTCCGCTTGCTGACTGGCCCCAATGCCGGCAAGGTCCTGGAGTTGATCAAGACGCTGACCACCCTCGGCAAACCGGGGGTGCAGGTGGCCGTCATCGCCCGGCGCCCGGAGGGGGTGTTCGTCACTCATGTCGAAGGCGAAAGTTTTCCCACGGTCAATGGCCGCGAACTCGGCGGAGACGCCTATCCGCTGAAGAACCGGGATGTGGTCGAGATTGCCGGCATCCGCATGGAACTAACCATTACCGGCTGACGGCAGGCGCTCGGCGAGTGCTGCAAGGCGTAGGGGGGGTTGCGGCTGTTTGCCGCACGCGAGGCTGGGCTGAATTCGACCAGCGGTTGTACAATTCCAGAAATTTCGCCTTGGTGCAGGATGGCTCTTCGCGTTAATTGGAATGGATCCTGCGTCAATTCGATAGTCCACCGTGCGAGAACCGGGACGAGGCCGCTACCTTCGAGACAAATTGACGATGAAACTGAGAATTCTCGGCTGTAGTGGCGGCATCGGCGGCGAGCACCTGCGTACGACGTCGCTGTTGATCGACGACGACGTCCTAGTCGATGCCGGTACCGGCGTGGGGGATTTGAGCATAGCCGAACTGGCGTGCATCGATCATGTGTTCCTGACCCATACGCATCTTGATCACATCGCGTGTCTCCCACTGATGATCGACTCGGTCGCCGACCGGCGCAGCAAGCCGTTGACGGTTTACGGGACGCAGGCGGTTCTCAACATCCTCAAGGCGCATGTCTTCAACTGGCTGGTCTGGCCGGATTTCGCCGAGGTGCCGACGGCCGACAATCCTTTCGTCCGCTACCAGCCGATCGACCTGCTGCAGCCGGTCGTCCTTGGTGGGCGAACCTTTACCGCGCTGCCGGTCGACCACACCATTCCCGCGGTGGCCTATCGCCTCGATTCCGGCGTCGGCAGCCTGGTCTTCTCCGGCGACACCGGCCCGTGCGACGCGTTCTGGGCGGCGGCCAACCGCATCGACAACCTGCGCCACTTGATCATCGAATGCGCGTTTCCGGACAGCGAGGAACGCCTGGCCACGCTCTCCAAGCACCTCTGCCCCAGTCTGCTGGCGGCGGAACTGAGCAAACTCCAGCGACCGTGTGAAATTCACATCACGCATCTCAAGCCGGGGCAGATGGAACTGACGATGGCGGAAATCGACCTCTGTCTCGGCCGGTTCAAGCCGCAGATGCTGCGTAATGGCCAGGTTTTCGAGTTCTGACATCGTGGGAACGCTCGACGACCTCTTTCGCCGCTTCGAACACCTCAACGACATCGGGGCGTCGCTGTCCAACGAGCGTGATCTCAACCGCCTGCTGGAAAAGATCGTCCTTGCCGCCAAGTCGATCACGCGAGCCGACGGCGGCACGCTCTACTTGTTGTCCGAAGACAAGCGCCATCTGCATTTCGAGATCGTGCGCACCGACTCGCTGAACATCGCGTTCGGTGGTACCAGCGGCAACCCGGTGTCCGGCAAGTTCCCCGACCTGCCGCTCTACCGCGACGACGGCTCGCCCAACGACACCATGATCGCAGCCCACGCGGCGATATCCGGGGAGACCGTCAACATCGCCGATGCCTACGTGGCCAGAGGCTACGATTTTTCCGGCACGCGCATGTTTGACGAGCGCACCGGTTATCGTTCGCAGTCCTTCCTCACCGTGCCGATGCGCAACCACGAGGGCGAAATCATCGGCGTGCTGCAGCTGATCAACGCCCACATGCCGAAGCACGACGTCGTCGTGCCGTTTTCCGAGGCCGACCAGCGTCTTGCCGAGTCGCTCGCCTCGCAGGCCGCCATCGCATTGACCAACCGCCAACTGGTGCGCCAGCTCGAACAGCTGTTCGAATCGTTCATCCTGCTCATCAACTCGGCTATCGACGAAAAATCGCCCTATACCGGCGAGCATTGCCAGCGCGTCCCCGAGCTGACCATGATGCTCGCCGAGGCCGCGCACGAAACCAGCCAAGGGCCGCTCGCAAACTTCCGGCTAACCGACCGCGACCGCTACGAGCTGCGCATCGCCGCCCTCCTGCACGATTGCGGCAAGGTCACGACGCCGGTGCACGTTGTCGACAAGGCGACCAAGCTGCAAACCATCTTCGATCGTATCGAGTTGATAGACACACGTTTTGAAGTGCTCAGGCGTGACGCCGAGGTGCGCATGTTGCGGCAGCTTATCGGGGGGGGCGCCAGGGAACAGGCGGAAGCCGAGTTCAATGAATTCGTGGCCAAAATGGAAGGCGACCGTAGCTTCCTGCACGCCTCCAATGTCGGCAGTGAGCGCATGAGCGATGCCGATATCGAGCGCGTGCGTACCATCGCGCAGAGCTACCGCTGGCGCAACGCTGAGGGCGAGGAAGTGGATTTCCTCAACGCGGACGAACTCGAAAACCTCACCATCCGCGCCGGGACGTTGACCCAGCAGGAACGCCAGACCATCAATTACCACGTCAGCGCCACGATCAAGATGCTCGAACAGCTGCCGTGGCCCAAGCACCTGAAAAACGTTCCCGAATATGCCGGCGGCCATCACGAGCGCATGGACGGCAAGGGCTACCCGCGCGGCCTCAAGCGCGAGGAGATGAGCTGGCAGGCGCGCATGATGGGCATCGCCGACATTTTCGAAGCACTGACGGCAGGGGACCGGCCCTACAAGGAAGCCATGACGCTCTCACAGGCGCTGGAAATTCTCGACAAGTTCCGCCACAACGGCCACATCGACCCGGACCTGCACGACGTCTTCGTCAGGAGCGAGATCTACCGCAAGTACGCCGACGAGTTTCTCGACGCGAAGCAGGTGGATTGCTGAGCCTGGCTTTTTGGCCTATTGGAGACGTCGACCGCAACAGGCGGCTTGAAGCAAGCAATTGCCCAATTGCGCCATATGGCACTGACAATTTTCGGCACATGAAGTGCATGGCGCCCCGTACTGATAGGCAAATGGCTGGGTAAATACGGGGTTGTGGCGCGAATCCGCATATTTCATGATGCTGGCACGGAATGTGTTTGTATATGCACAGCGGCTTCCCGCTTCTTTCTCAAAAAAAGGAGATTCAAATGAAACGTGTTCAACAGGGCTTTACCCTTATCGAACTGATGATCGTTGTCGCGATCATCGGCATTCTGGCTGCTATCGCCTTGCCCGCGTATCAGGATTACACTGTGCGCGCCAAGGTGTCTGAAGTGATGTTGGCTGCTTCGGGTATGAAGGTTGATATTGCTGAATGGTATCAGACCAAAGGTACAATGCCGCCCAATAATTCGGTTTCGGTTGGCACCAGTTCAAAATATGTCAAGTCGGTTAGGTGGAATGGTACTCAAATTGTTGCTGAAGCTTCGACGACCGAGCCGAGAATTTCCGGAAGGACTATTACGCTGACTGCTCAAACTACCGGTGATGTTCCAACCATTGGTGTTGGTCAGATTGATTGGGTGTGCGGTGGTACTATCGAAGCAAAATATCGCCCGGCTAACTGCAAGTAATTCAGAAATTTCGGATCTTCAGGGCGTCCTACGGGGCGCCTTTTTTTTTGGATTAAGAAGTGATTGATTTAATTAAACCCACCACAAGTTCAAGTTGGGAGCGCTGGCTATTTTGGCTTTTGCTGCTTTCCCTTTGCTTTTTTATTTACTGGCCAGGTTTGATGGGGGGGTTTTTCTTCGATGATTCAATCAATATAATCGAGTCGCCATGGGTTAAGTTAAGTGAATTTTCAATTGAATCAATGCTTGGTGTGTGGGAAAGTGGCGTTGCGGGCCCGTTGGGTCGGCCTCTTAGTATGCTAAGTTTTGCTATTAATTATTATTTCTCGGGATTTGATCCATTTTACTTTAAATTGACAAATTTAATCATTCATTTTTTGAATGGAATGCTTTTGTATTTTTTGGTCACTCTTTTTTCAAAGGCTGACAATTCAAAGGGGGTGGCAGAATCTAGGTTGTTTGCAGGAATAGTTGTTGGTTTATGGTTAGTTCATCCAATACAGTTGACGTCAGTGCTGTATGTCGTTCAGCGAATGACGAGCTTGGCCGCAATGTTCACGCTTGCTGCGCTAATTCTCCATGTGTGGGCGCGACAGCGTGCAACGACTGGCAAGGTTGAATACTTGTGTTTCGTTTTGGCGTGGGGAATGTTCTTCCCTTTGGCACTGCTGAGCAAGGAAAGTGGCGTCCTGCTTTTGCTTTATGTCGTAGCATATGAAGCGGTTCTCCATAGAAAGCTTAGGAATGGAATTGATTTTTTTGGTAAGTTCTACATCAATTTCATTTTGTTGGCTACAGTCGCCCTTGCTGTATATTTGGTTATCCCTGGTGTTGGTTTGCTGCAAGGATATGAAACCAGGGATTTCACACTTGTTCAGCGAACGTTGACCGAGTCCAGGGTTTTCTGGGAATACATAAGACTTATTGTTTTTCCAGCTCTGCCAGGTTTTGCTCTATATCATGATGATATTGTCGTTTCGACTGGATTTCTTGATCCAATAACAACCATGCCAGCGGTCATGGGCTATTTATTCCTTCCAGTCTTGTGTTGGGTAACTCGAAACAGGTTTCCGCTGATTTCGTTCGGAATTTTGTGGTTCTTCGTTGGGCATAGCCTGGAGTCAACAATATTTCCCTTGGAATTAATGCATGAGCATAGAAATTATTTGCCTAGTCTGGGCATATTTATAATTTTGAGTGCGCTTTTGCAGTCTCTGTATCGATCCGGGGGAGCGTTTAAGGTGGTGGCCTCGGCATTGGCGCTGGCTGTTTTTTTCTATTTTTCATTATTGACCTGGTTTCGAGCGGATATGTTCGGAGAGGATTTTCGTAGAACCCAAATTGAAGCCGGATATCGACCTGAATCGGTGCGAGCGCAATATGAAGCAGGTGCTCTGCTGGTAAATATGTACGCGGAGCAACCAAGTCTGATTGCCGCTTCATTTGCAGAAAAGCATTTTGAGCGCGTCAACACCCTTGATTCCAATTATAAACTGGCGTTGATCGGGCAATTGCAACTCGACTGCCTGTCTGGGAACAAGAGTCGCGTAGAGGTCCTTGATGAGCTACGCACCCGCTTGGCTAGGGGGAAATGGGGGCCCTTGGATCGAGCAGTAATGCATGGTGTAGCAGAAATGTCGAATGCTGGTACGATATGCCTTGAGCGCGAGCAAGTGGTTGCGTTGTTTGATGCGGCTCTTGGCAACCACGGCGCTACAGTTAAAGATCGGTCCGTAGTGAGCTCAGATTATGCATTATATTTGTGGTTGGGCCAGAAAGATTATTCAGCAACGCAGGTTGTTCTGCTCAAGGCAATCAATAACGATGAAAACGATATCCTAAACAGGATTAATTTGTTACAGCTATATAGATTTTTAGGTAACAAAAACGGCGTATTGGAGTTGTTAAAGGATCTCGAAAATAAGCGCCTTAATCGGCAGGATAGGAGGCTGGTTCAATCTGTCATAGACGAATTGAAATCAAATGGAGTTGTTTATAGCCCAAAATTATGAGAAATTTTCGATCCAAATTAATATTGGTTTCCAATCGATTTCAGGGCGTTGTGAGCTTAAAGGCAGCCGGGCTTATTTATGAAGCTTAGTATTATCTTGCCGGCACGTAATGAAGCGACTGCCCTCGCGGTATTTCTACCAGAACTGGTCAAGCGCTACCCGGATTCCGAAATTATTGTAGTCAACGACGGCTCCGATGACAGTACCGAAAATGTGGCTCTTGGTTGCGGTGTCAAGGTTGTCAGTAATCCATACCAAAAAGGCAATGGTGCAGCGATAAAGTTGGGTGCGCGTAGCGCAACGGGGGATATTCTCGTTTTCATGGATGCTGATGGACAGCACCTCCCCGGGGATATTCCTCGGTTGCTTGCAAAACTGGCTTGCGGTTACGACATGGTCGTGGGTGCGCGAGATGGTGCTGGGCAAGCCAATCGGCATCGCGGCTTGGCAAACGCTTTCTACAACCGCTTGGCGTCATGGATGGTCGGGAATGAGGTTAAGGATCTGACTTCTGGTTTTCGGGTTGTTCGACGTGACAAGTTTCTGGAGTTTCTATATCTGCTCCCGAATGGGTTTTCCTACCCCACGACGATAACCATGGCGTTTTTCCGTGCAGGTTATTCCGTTGCGTATGAGCCTATCGCAGTGCAATCGCGTATGCAGGGAACGTCGAGTCACATTCGGCTGTGGCGTGACGGAATCCGTTTTCTTTTGATCATTTTTAAGATTGGAACTTTATATTCGCCGTTGAAGCTATTTGCGCCGGTTGCCTTTGCGCATGCGCTTGTAGGCTTGGGCTACTATGTTTTTACATTCATCGAACATGGGCGCTTATCCCTGGCTACAATATTTTTATTGAGTTCTTCCGTCACGATTTTTCTCATTGGTCTGGTTTCGGAGCAAATCACCCAGTTGATGTACCGCTCTTCGGATAGAAAGCCGCTGCAAGATCAGAGTTGATTTATGTATTCAAGTGTCAATGTTTGTAATTGCTTAGGCCTTCTTTCATGAATGATGAGCCTGTCTACGTCACACGCCCATATCTTCCGCCACTGGAAGATCTTCTGCCTTATCTCGAACAGATATGGGCCAGCCGACAACTGACCAATGGTGGCCCGTTTCACGAGCGGCTTGAGTGGGCGTTATGTGAGTATCTTGGAGTCGAGCATATTTCCTTGTTTGCCAATGGAACGCTTGCATTGGTCACGGCCCTCCAGGCATTGCGAGTTACCGGTGAAGTGATTACGACCCCTTATAGCTTTGTCGCGACTGCCCATTCGTTGCTCTGGAATGGAATAAAACCAGTGTTTGTGGATATCGATCCGGAAACATTCAACCTTGACCCGGCAAAGATTGAGGCTGCTATTTCCCCGCAGACCACTGCCATCCTTCCCGTGCACGTCTATGGCCGTTCCTGCGACACCGGAAAAATTCAAAAGATCGCCGATACCTATGGTTTAAAAGTGATCTATGATGCGGCCCACGCCTTTGGCGTCGAAGACGAAGGTGGAAGCATCCTTCGCCATGGCGACCTCTCCATTCTCAGTTTTCACGCGACCAAGGTGTTCACCACCTTCGAGGGCGGTGCCATCGTCAGCCCAGACGAGAAGACGAAGAGGCGCATCGATTACCTTAAAAATTTTGGCTTCGCCGATGAAGTGACCGTTGTCGCTCCAGGAATTAATGGAAAGATGAATGAATTTCAGGCTGCTGTCGGCTTGGTGCAGCTAAAACGTATGGAGGGCGTGCTTGCAGAACGTAAAGCCATTGATGGCCGTTACCGCAAACTGCTGTCCGATATTCCAGGTATTTATTGCCCTCAGCTTCCGCAATCAAAATTGCACAATTATTCCTATTTCCCGATTCTCGTTGGTTCTGATTATTTTCTGTCGCGCGACAGACTTTATGCAAGACTGCGCGAAAACGGCTTTTATGCTAGGCGATATTTTTATCCGTTGATCAGTGAGTTTCCTATGTATCGGGCTTTGCCGAGCGCAAGGGCCGCAAATCTGCCCGTGGCTTCAAGCATTTCAAACCAAGTAATTGCGCTGCCAATTTACCCGGGCTTGCCTGACTCCGTCCAAAACATGTTGGCGAACTTGATAAGGAATTGAAGTGTCTTTCTTGTCAGATACTGAACTTTCTTCACTCGGCTTTGCCTCGATGGGAGAGAATATCAAAGTATCCCGCAAGGCCTCTATTTATGGCGCTAGCAGAATTTCACTTGGCAGCAATGTGAGAATCGATGATTTTTGTATCTTGTCGGCCGGTTCCGGGGGGTTATCGATCGGTTCGTTCGTGCATATAGCCGCTTATGCCTCGATAATTGGAAGAGGGCGCATTGAGATAAACGACTTCGCCGGCATATCTGCAAGGGTTTCGGTATATTCAAGCAGTGATGACTTTACTGGATGCTGGATGACAGGGCCGACAGTCCCAGACGAGTTTACGGGGGTTCAACACGCTCCAGTTACTATCGGCAGGCACGTCATCATCGGCGCTGGGTCGGTCATTTTGCCTGGAGCGAGCCTGGAAGATGGTGTGGCTATAGGTTCCCTGAGTTTAATCAAGGGTTTCTGTCGCGAGTTTGGAGTGTACTTCGGCGTTCCCGCAAGGCGAGTAGCAGAACGAAAAAGAAACCTTCTTGTGCTTGAGGAGAAGTTCCTCGCTTCGATAGAGGGAAAAGGCGTTCCGTCTTGAAGTTCAAGTTGCTGCGGGCTTATGTGGCACAGGCCTATGTGTCGTTGATTGGCATTGTCCTGATGCCACTTTATCTTCACTACTTGGGGGCCGAAGCTTTTGGGTTGGTGGGTTTCTACGTCATGTTGCAAGCGTGGATGCAGATTCTCGATATGGGCCTAACGCCAGTGCTTTCTCGCGAAATGTCCCGTTTCCGTGCGGGAACTCTTTCCGTAGCGGAAGCGGCAGTCCGCCTGCGTACACTTGAGGTCGTGCAAGGGGTGTTGGCCGTATCCGCGCTTACTCTCCTCTGCGTGCTCAGCAGTTGGGTTGGTCGCGCTTGGTTTTCTGCGGGAACACTTTCGGAGGAAAGCCTTACCCATTGCGTTATTCTGAGTGGCTTTGCAGTGGCTTTGCGTTGGCTTGCAGGCCTTTACCGCGCGACCCTCATTGGACTAGAGCGGCAGGACAGTGTCAACGTGCTGGTTGTAGGGTTTGCTACCCTGCGTTTTGTCGGTGTATTGCCATTGTTAAAATATGTATCTGTTTACCCGGAGTATTTTTTTGGCTTCCAAGCTTTGGTAAGTATTATTGAGCTTGCCACTTTTGCATGGACTGTTCATCGCATTATTCCTTGTGGTATCAGTATTGGCGCAGATAGGAAAGCGCTTGGTGCAATGCTCCCTATGGTGGGTAGCATGTCCTTTCTAACCGCTATGTGGGTAACGATGACACAGGTGGATAAACTTATTCTTTCCGGCTTGCTGACGCTTAAAGAGTATGGTTACTTCACATTCGCTGTTATGGCCGCCAGTGGCGTTTTGGTGCTTGTGCCGCCCCTTAATCAAATCGTACAACCGCGCTTAATTATTTTAACCGAACGTCGGGAGGAGGACGCGCTGGCTGAGCTTTACCGTCTGATAAGTCAGTTAGCTGTAATTGCATTTTTAGCATTGGGCGGCGGGTTGGCGTTCTTTGCTGAACCGATACTGCGAATATGGAGCGGAAGTGGTGAAGTGGCAGCGGCGGCAGCACCAATTTTATTCTGGTATGGTCTCGCGAACGCGGTAGTCGGTATTCTCGTGCCTCCATTTATGTTGCAGTTTGCGAGAGGAGATCTTCGGCTACATGTGCTTGGCAATCTGATTCTGCTTGCCACCTTAGTGCCGGCACTTGTATTCTCGGCGCAGCGCTGGGGTGCAGGTGGTGCGGGTCAAGTGTTTTTTGTGATCAACCTACTGTTTCTTGTGTTCTGGATTCCAATCGTCCATCGGCGCTTTCTACCAGACCTGACTTGGCAATGGTCGCTGCACGATATATTGCCAGTTGCCTTGGTAATTTGGGCAGTTATTGCAATGGCTAGCAAGATCTTGCCAAATTCCTTGCAGCCATTCCATACACTTCTTTGGATAGGGGGAGTGGTAATTGTAGCGGCCATCATGGGCATCGTCGCTGGTTATCACTCCCGCCTGCTGGTAAAGCGTTTGTTCTCTAAGGCGATGAAATGACGAGCCCGCGCGTCAGCGTCTGTGTCCTCACCTATAACCATGAACGCTACATTCGTGATTGTCTGATGACGGTAGTAGCGCAGGCAAATGATGTCCCATTAGAGATTTTGGTAGGGGATGACCAGTCAAGCGATCTAACCCAAGATATTGTCCGTGGGATGGTCGCTCAATTTCCAGAGGTCATTCGCTATTTCCGCCATGAGAAAAGATTGGGTGCTGGAGGTAACTATCAATTCCTAATCAGGCAGGTGCGCGGCGAATATATCGCGTATCTGGATGGCGATGATTACTGGCTACCGGGGAAATTGGCGGCTCAGGTTAGCGTTCTTGATGATTCACCAGAATGCGTTGCTGCTTACACAAATGCGATTTGTGTAAATGATGCTGGACAAATGCTTGGGGTTTTCAACAATCCGTTGGCGGAGCGATTCGATCTGGAGGCATTGTTGCATCGTGGCAATTTCCTGAACCATAGCTCAGTGCTCTATCGTGCTGGCATGGCCGATTCGATTTGCCAGTGGGAGCCGGACTTCATTGATTACCGGATTCATCTTTTACTGGCTCAGCATGGGCAACTTGCCTATCTGAGGGCGCCTTATGTCGGGTATCGGGTAAATACAACGGGCTCAATGCTTGCCGACCAGCATGATCGCGTCAAAGAGTTATATTGGTCAGCGTTGTGTGAGACGTTAACGCCAACGATAGATAAGGGGGTAAGAGTAGCGGCCATGGCCGACTTCTTATCGGGGGCGTTTCTGCGTGCCTTTCAGACTGGGCGCTTGAACTTTCTTATTCACTGGTGGCGCGTTGTTACACGTGAATATAAGTGCAATAAGATTCAACTCGCTTTTCTGGTCGCCATGATTGCTATTCGTCGACAATCGCTTTCATTACTGGGCAAGTATTCTGGGAGCATTGCAGGTCTTCCGTTCCGAATTTTTCACCGGAGATGATGAGCGTGAAGCGGATTGCTAGCGCAATTTTGCGAAAGGTAGTGGAGTTGATTGCGCGCATGCCCTTCGGGAATCACAGATGTGTGGTTTGTGGGCATTCGTTGGCGCGCTTTTTGCCGTACCGCGGCGGCAGTAGAAATGTGCCCGCCCTTATGCAGGCGCTTGAAATGGTAGGTAGCGACGTTGAGCATTTTTCCTGTCCTTGGTGCTACTCGCATGATCGCGAGCGCCATTTGTTTCTTTTCATGCAGGCGGCTGGCTTTTTCTCGTTTATGTCAGGTAAACGAGTGCTGCACTTTGCGCCGGAAAGACATCTTTCACGGTTTATTGAGGGGGCGAAGCCTAGCGAGCATATCAAGTGCGATCTCCACCCGTGGGCAGATGATATTGTTCAGGCTGACCTAATGGCCTTGCCATTTCCAGATAGTCACTTTGATTTATTGATTGCCAACCATGTGCTTGAGCATGTTGACGATGACAAGCGTGCGGTGGCTGAGATCGTACGGGTATTAAGGCCGGACGGCTTTGCTATTTTGCAAACGCCATTTAGCAATGTTCTGGAAAGCACCTGGGAAGACGAAGGTATCCGTTCGGCCGACGCCCGTCTGCAGGCATTCGGGCAGGAGGATCATGTGCGCCTGTTCGGCAAAGATGTTTTTGAGCGTATTGCACGAGAGGGGTTGGAATCACGGGTGCAGTCACATGAGGAATTACTTGGAAGTTGTAGCTCGCGGAGGTTTGGATTGAATCAGCGCGAACCGTTCTTTTTGTTTGTCAAGCCTCGTGCGTTATCGTATTCGGTGCGCGAAGGGGCGCAATGAACAAGATACTTGCGATTATTGTTACCTACTATCCAGAGGCAGTTACGTTTGAACAGTTGCTTAAGTGTTTGCTTAAGCAGGTTACGCGCATCATTGTTGTAGACAATACGCCGGGAAATGAAAACCCGCTGTTGGCATCTCTTCTTGCAGAGAACGGAACTCCAGAGAACTGCCAGTTGGTGCGGCTCGGAGAAAACGAAGGCATTGCACGAGCTATCAACGTCGGGCTTGATATTGCGTTTGCATCTGGTGCGGATTTTGTTCTTTTGAGCGATCAGGACAGTCTGCCCGAACATGATATGGTGGAAAACCTTATTCTCGCTTATTCCGAGTTGTTGGCATCTGGGTTGCGAGTAGCGGCTGTTGGGCCGACATTCACTGATCTTAATCGGACCCTGACTCTGCCGTTTCAGGTTCAATTGCCCGGGCATTTTTTTTACGGACACCGAGCCCCTAGTGCTGAAGAGCCACACGTTGAGGCACTCGGCCTGATTACTTCTGGTAGCTTGATTCCGATTTCAGCTATTCGCGATGTTGGGCTGATGCGGGAAGAGTATTTTATCGACAAGGTTGACACCGAGTGGTGTCACAGAGCTAGAGCCAGGGGTTATCGGCTTTTTGGCACCGGATGGGCGCGCATGCATCAACGCCTTGGCGAAGGGGGGCTCAGGGTATGGTATTTCGGATGGCGTGAGGAGAGCGTTTATAGCCCGCTGAGAATTTATTACCAACTACGAAATTACGTGGCTATTTGCCGTCTCGATTACGTTGACTGGAGATGGAAGGCCAGAATTGGTTGGTATACGGCGGGCGTTTTTTACTCGCAGATTTTCTTTGGAAGAACACGTGCTAAAGCATTCAAGATGGGGCTATTGGGGCTGTGGCATGGTGTTGTAAAAAAGATGGGCAGGTATGCTTGATACGTGAGGCCTCGCATTTGAATTTCAATGAAGCTTCGGCATTCCGTGCCTCAGTAGCATGACAAACTTCCAGGGCAGTAAGCGAAATTGTCGCAGATACTCCATGTTTCCTAATCGACGGTTTGCTTGGATACGTTTTCGTGTCGCGATAACGTAAGTAAAGCCGCTGAATAGCTTTACCGGCAGGGTTAGGTAAATAGCTTTTAGTTTGCTCAATGAAGTGCCTATTGCCAGCAGTGCGACGGCCTCAATGGCCAGTAGCAAGAAGTGTAGAGGCAAGATGATCATAAGCAATGATAATGGGTAGCAAATCATCATCACCCATGTCTTGTTACGCTCGCTGAGGGCACGTCGGCGGGTGGTGGATACCAGCCTGTCTTCCATGACCTTTCCGCCACCGAGATTTCGCCCTATCCAATGGTCGAAGCCGGGGGCGTCGAGGACAACAACTGAATACCCGAGCAACCGGGCGGCGTGACAAAGATAGATGTCTTCGGCGACGGATCCGAACCAGTCAGGGAACCCGCCTATTTCGTCCCAGACCCGTCGCGGGACCCAAAGACAAGCGCCGGTGACTGTTGCAACTTCCTGCCGGCCGGGAGCAAAGGCCGGAATCGGGTTCATGAACAGGTCGAATTCGTAGCCGCGATCGACCAGTGCGCCGTCAACAAGTGAATGTTGAGGGAGTCCTATGATGCCTGGCCTGGCAGAAGCCTCGGCTTCGAGCAAAAAGGCTCGCAGGCTTCCGGGGCGAAGAATGGCGTCGTTGTTGAGAAGCAGAATGTACGTCCCGTGTGAGTGGTCGACCATTCGATTGTTGCTAATACAGAATCCGGCGTTGGTTTTGCTCGCAAGCACATGCACTTCCGGAAATTCTTTCCGGATTATGCTGAGGGAGTCATCGGTGGATGCATCGTCGTGCAGGATGATCTCAATCTCGAAGTCGCGCTCCTGGGCGAGTACAGAGCCTATGCATTCCCGGATGTAGTCTGCGCCGTTGTAGTTTGGTATGCATATGCTGACCAAGGGCGATAAAGCCGGAGTGATGCCTGGGAGCGTTTCTGTCTCAGCGGTGGGGTTCATCTGTTGTGCATCAGATTGAGAATCGCTTTGCCAAGAAGATCACCAATAACCTTGATTGAGAGTTTCTCGGCATAGAGTGCACGTCCCCTCTCGCCAATTCTGGCCAATTCTTCTGGGTGACTTTGAGCCCACTCAAGTGCTTGTGCGAGTGCTTCGGCGTTACCTTGTGGCACCAGCAGGCAGTTCGTTTTGTCAACTAGCCCCGGATCGTCATCGATTGCGCCAATGATTGTCGGCTTGCCTAATGCCAGACATTGGGAGGTCTTACCGGTAATGACCTTTTTGCCTTGATCGGTGTTTCCGAAGGGGCCGCCAAGGCAAATATCGGCGTTTGGGATTTCTTGATTGATTAGCTCGTCGAAATCAACCCAGCTTCGATGAGTGAATTTTGTAATTCCACGAGATTGGCAAGTGGTGAAAAGTTTGCGGGTTTGCCTGGTGTCTCCTCCGATAAAGTCAAATCGAATTGGTAAGTTGCGAATCTTGTGGGCCGCCTCAAGTATTACATCAATGCCATGCAGCGGCAGGAACGATCCATAGAACAGCGCGGTCATCTGAAGGGAGGGAGACTTTTCGGTTTCATGTTTTTGTTGTTGCCAAGGAGATTCAGGCTCCTCCGCGCCAACAGGTATGGATAGCAGCTTGTGTGGCGGCAACGAGAATTCATTTTCGTAGTATCTGCAGTGGGCAGGCGTATCAGTCAACACCAGGTTCGCGTCGTTCAGGATGCTGCGCTCGATCCGCTTCAAGCCTATCGCGCCTGCGCCGATGGCGCCAATATTTCCATGCTTGCGCTCCCTGCTAAGCGAAGCGTATGGAGACATCAGTGCGTCAAGAACGATAGGCTTGTCTCCGACCAGACGACGTAAGGGCCAATAGAACTCATGTCCACGAAAACCTAATACATATACCTCGGGGTCATGACGCTCCATTATTTCCCGTGTTTTTCGAAATGTCTCGATATATCTGTAAGCGTGAGCGCTTTGGTTGATTGCCTCGAAGATCTCGAAACCGGGAATCCTTCGAAGTGCGCTAAGAATGCTTCGAGTCCGAATATATGCTGGTGCTCGATAGGCGAGGACGTAGCAGACCTTCAATTTTCAAATGACTCGATGATTTTCGAAAACTCTGAATCGGGATTATTTGAACAATTGCGCTTGTTGCGGTCGACTCCATGAAATGGGCGATTTTCATGTGTAGTTGCGGTGCGCATAGGTAACCGATTTACTTCCATGGGCATTTTTGCTCCCACCAACTCTCCAGCGCCTCCGGTATTTCACCAACCAGCAGGGCATGCCGCCCGGCAATCCAGCCGTGGATAGGGCCCACCGGACGGTTCTGCAGCGCTTCGTCGAGCAGCGTCTGGGCGGTGACGTGGTCGTTGATCAGCCCAAGTTCGTCCTGCAGGTGGGATAGTGCCTGCAGATACGGCTTTAGGCGCTTGGGCGGCAAGAGAGGGGAGAAGAACTCCACGGCATACCGCAGTTTCTTGAAACAGATGCGCATGCGGTGGCGTTCCGCCGGCGTCAGTTCCGCATGGCGCTCGGCAAGGCGTCGGGCTTGCCGGGCACGGGTTTTGAGGCGCTGGCGAGCGAAGCTGTTGAGGTCTTGCGGCAGTACGTCCTGCAGCGCATAGACGGCGGCGGTGAATTCGACGATCAGTCGCGGGTATTCGGGCAGGGCGACCATGTGCGCAACGGCGGCGCGAGCCAGGCGGGCGCGCCGAAGGCCTTCCTTCTTCAGGCGTGTGGCATCGCGGTGATGAGGGAAGGCAGCGACGATCGGCGGCAGGGTTTCGCCAACGAAGACATCCCAGTTGCGCGTTTCTCCCAGCGCTGTGGCGAGTGTCCGCCAGGTCTGGCCGTAGGCAGAGACGAAGTCGCCAGGCAGGACGGGGGCGAAGAGCTTGATGGCGGAACGCAGGCGGCGCAGGGCGACACGGGCTTGGTGGACATATTCCGGGTCGTCGCTGGTAATCAGGCCACGTTCGTTGCGCTGGAAGTGCTCCAGACAGCCGAGGGCGATGTTGCGGAAGGCGGCAACAGGTGTCAGGCTGGCGTCGAGAATCGCGGCCTTTGCGCGGAACGGTGTGTCCGGCGCGTTGGCGAACAGCGCGTAGCCGCGTTCCGCCTTGCTGGCGATCGACGGGCGCAGGTCGAGGGTGTCCTGCAACTGGCGGGTGAGGCCGAAGATATCGTCGATGCGGCCGCTGAGCAGTTCGAGTTCGATCTCGCAAATCGGTGATTTGCGGCCATTGCTTTCAACGTAGCCGCGGTCGACAGCCATTTCGATCCTGGATTCGCCGAACGGCACTTGCCAGATGGTCCGGCGAAAATCGGTGGTGAAAACGGGTTGCAGTTGTGTCACTGCGCGGTCAAGAAAACTCCTGAGCTCCGGATCGTCTACGTGGCTGAAATCGAAGTGGCCCGGGTGGGCCGGGGTTTCCCACTCGCTGCGTAGGGCCAGACCGCCGCTGGCCGGCTCGGCGGATTTGACGGTGAGCAGCCATTGCCACCCCTTTTTGCGGAAGCGCACCGCGATACGGTACCCGTGAAGTTCCAGGTTGGCGGTATCGAAATAGGTGTTGAGCAGGTGTTGCCGTTGCGGCTTGAGGCCGGTGAGCAGCGGGTGCGCTGCCAGTTGCCGGACGGCTTGCGGGGTCAACTGGAGCTTGAGCTCGATTTCGGTTGCCATGAAGGAACTGCTGAGGCGAAGGTAAGCGTCGATTATAGGCGCTGGATGGGTTTTGATGACGCAAGTCGGTCCGTGCGTTGCTTATATGCAGAAAGGTTTGCGCGGCGCACCATATATCGGGTGCGAATGCGAAATATTCCACATAGGCCAAAAGGCTGGCTCGCTATAATGTGCCAAACTTTCACAAAGCCCGTGCAATGAATACGAAGAAAATCCTTTCGGTACTGATGCTTGCGGCCTTCCCGATGTTCGGCTGGGCAGCGGATACCGTGGCACCGACGCCCGAGCAGCAGTTTGCGACCTTGCGTGAAATAGCCCAAAAGGCGGTGTTGAATAATCCCGAAGTGGTAGCCAAGTGGCACAATTTCAAGGCATCCGCCGAGGAGGTCGGTGTCGCCAGCGGCGGCTTCCTGCCGCGGGTCGACGTGACCGCCGGCATTGGGCGCGAATACCTGAAGCAACCGCTGTTCAGCGGCTCGAAGATCACGCAGGAAGGCTATTACGACCGTAACGGCTGGCTGTTGAGCCTCAATCAGATGATTTTCGATGGTTTTGCCACGCGCAACGAGGTCAAGCGTCTCGGCAAGGCCCAGTTGGTCCGCTACTACGAACTCCTCGATGCGTCCGAAGCGATCGCCCTCGAGGCGGCGCGCGCCTATCTCGACGTGATTCGTTATCGTTTCCTGGTCAATCTCGCCGAAGACAATTACGTCCAGCACCGTGCCACGTTCGAGCAATTGCTGCGCCGCACGCAATCCGGTGTCGGTCGCCGCGTCGACCTCGAACAGGCAGCGAGCCGCCTGGCCCTGGCGGAAGTCAATCTGACGACCGAGACGGCCAATCTGCATGACGTCACCGCGCGCTTCCAGCGCATCGTCAACAGCCAGCCGCCGCAGGTGATCTTTTCGCCGGCACTGATCAGCCGGGCCTTGCCGATCAGCCAGAAGGCAGCGCTGGAAAAGCTGTTCACCAACAATCCGGCATTGCTGGCTGCCCAGGAAAACGTCGAGGCGGCCGACTACGATGTCGCCGTCCGTCGCGCCGCCTATTCGCCGCGTCTCGATTTCCGGGCGCGCACCGACAATGTCGAGAACTACCAGGGCATCATCGGTGACCGCACCAACAACGTCGCCGAAGTGGTGCTGACCTACAATCTTTTCAACGGCGGTTCGGATCGCGCCCGCGAGCGGCAGTACATCGAGCGCAAGAACATGGCGATCGACCTTCGCGACAAGGCCTGCCGCGATACCCGGCAGACCCTGGCGATCGCCTACAACGATGTCACCCGGCTACGTGAACAGGTTTCCTTCCTGAACATTCAGGTCGGTCTTGTGGAAAAGACGCGCGATGCCTATCGTGACCAGTTCAACGTGGGCCAGCGCACCCTGCTCGACCTGCTGGATACCGAAAACGAATTGCTGTCCGCCCGCCGCGCTGCAATCAACGCCGACATGGACCTCTCGCTGGCCTACCTGCGGACCTACGCCGGCATGGGTACCCTGCTCGAATTCCTGGAGTTGAAGAAACTCGATGTCGAGGCACCCGACCCCAGCCAGTTGAGCAGTGTCGATGCCGTGGAGTCGTGCGCCGCCCAGCCGATCGGCGTGCCGACCATCGACCGCGATGCCTTGAACGCCCGGGCGCTTGCCCTGCTCGAGGCCAACCGGACGGCCTATGCATTGCCGCAGGCGGGGCAGGCCACCGTACCGCCACAGGCGGTCGTTTCCCCGCCGGAATCCACCGGGCCGATGAAAGCGGTGGTCGAACAAGTCAGGCTGTGGGCGGCGATTACGGCGCGCAAGGACTTCGCGGCCTACGAGGCGTTCTATGCGCCGACCTTTACCCCTGGTGGCGGTCTAAGTCGCGCCGAGTGGGCCAATGCCCAGAAGGCGCGCTTCGCACAGAAGGGCAACGTGCCGGCCGACGTCCAGGGTCTCAAGGTCCGGCCCAGCGGTCTGGACCGCGCCACTGCCGAGTTTGTGCAGGATTACGATGATGACATGCGCCGCGAGCCGACGCGCAAGACGCTGGAGTTCGTCAAGGTTGGCAACACCTGGCTCATCAACCGCGAAAGCTCGTCACCGGCGGGCAAGAAATGAAGAATCAGATCATGAGCACCCTAAACCAGATCAAACAAGCGGTTCGTTCGTCGGCGCTGTTCCTCGCGGTAACGCTGGCCGTCGCCAATCCCGTAGCCGCCCAAACAACCGTGGCACCGGGCAGCCTGGGGCCGACCCTGAACAAGATCGCCAAAGCCGGCGCCCTGTATGCGGCGCACCGGGAATCCGCAATTCCCTTCTCGTATGTTGCCAGCGCGCAAGATAATGCCGCGGTCTACGGCTATTCCTGGGAACTCTGCCAGCGCGTGGCCGGGGCCGTGAGTCAGCGGCTGGGTCGGGAGATCAAGGTGGTTCCCGTGACGGTGTCGGCGAACTCGCAGATCATGATGGTCAAGGTCGGCATGGCCGACATCGAGTGCGGGGCGACGACCAATAACGTGGCCCGCCAGAAGCAGGTCGCCTTCAGCAACACCATCTACGTCGCCCAGGTCAGGGCAATGGTGCGCAAGGACAGCGGTATCAGGCGCATCGCCGATCTCGCCGACAAACGGGTCGTCACCACGCTGGGCACGACGGCCGACCGCCTGATCAAGCAGGCGGCGCTCGCCAATAACATCACCATGCAGTACCTGATGGGGCGCAGCCATGTCGAGTCCATGGGGATGCTGGCCCGGGGCGAAGCGGATGCCTACGTCGGGGATGATGCGATCATCGCCGGGGAGCGGGCGCAGTCATCGCTGGGCGACCAACTGGTCTTTCTGGATGAAGCCCTGGCGACGGAACCGTATGGCCTGATGCTGCCCAGGGATGATCCGCAATTCAAGAAACTGGTCGATGACGTGATCGTCGGCATGATGCAGAGCGGCGAGTTCGCGCGGATCTACGACAAGTGGTTCGTGAACCCGATTCCGCCACAGGGCATCAACCTGCAGATGCCGATGTCGGACAAGCTCAAGGCGGCGATCGCCAACCCGAACGACCGGCCTGCCAACTGACGGCGCCGGATGAACAAAAGGCCATGCCTGGCGGCATGGCCTTTTTTCATTGGCGTGCGAGAGGAGTCAGGCGCCGAGCGCCGGGTTCAGCGTGTAGATGCCGGTCAGGCTGGCCTCCGCCAGGACGTGGCCCTGCATCACGGCGCGCACTTCCGGACCGCCGAAGCGACCGGTGAGCGGCAGTTGCTCGATATCCAGCGCATAGACGGTGAATACGTAATGGTGAACGATCTCGTCGTTCCACGGCGGGCAGGGGCCGTCATAGCCGTGGTAGTCACCGCGCATGTCGTTGTCGCCGGCGAACCAGTCGGTGTAGTTGTTGACCCCCTGGCGCGCGCCGTGGGCGGCCTGCGGTCCCGGTTTGCCGCGCGGCGTGACGTCGCTGGAGAATTCGCCCTCCTTGAGGGCGTTGACCGCAACCGGCAGGTCGATCAGCACCCAGTGGAAGAAGTCGACGCGCGGCAGGGATGCCGGAACCACGCGGCCTTCCTGATTGACGTCGTCGCCCCGGCTCGGCACGTCGGGGTCGTGGCAGATGACGGCGAACGAACGCGTCCCGGCGGGAAAGTCCGACCATGCCAGCTGTGGATTGAGGTTCTTGCCCAGGCAGACGTGATGAGCGGCGTCGGGAATGCAGAAGGCGAAATCGCCCGGAATTTTCTGTCCATCGGCAATGCTCGTGCTGGTCAGCTTCATTGGATGCGTCTCCTTCCGGTTAGGCGGCCCGCCGCTTGAAATCCCCGAGGCGGAAGCCGAAAGCCCATAGTGTAGCGAAATAGACGATGGCGCCAAGTCCCACCAGCGCGCTCAGGCGGATCAGGCGTTCGGCGAGCGGATAGGCAAGCCAGGCCGCGTCGCTGCCGCTGGCGAGCCACAGTGCGCCGCCCATGACGACAAGCGCCGCCAGCAGCTTGAACGAAAATGCCGGCCAGCCGGCCTGCGGCTGATAGACGCCCTGTCGGCGCAGGCCGCGATAGAGCAGGGCGGCGTTGAGGCAGGCCGCCAGCCCGATCGACAGCGCCAGCCCGGCATGGTGCAGCCAGCCGATGAAGGCGAGGTTCATGGCCTGTGTGGCAAGGAGCGAGATGAGGGCGATCTTGACCGGCGTGCGAATGTTCTGGCGCGCGTAGAAGCCGGGTGCCAGCACCTTTACTAGAATCAGCCCGAGCAGGCCGATGCTGTAGGCGACCAGCGCATCCCGTGTGTGAAAGACGTCGTCGCCGGTGAAGGCGCCGTGGTGGAACAGCGTGGCGATCAGCGGTACCGCGAGCAGGGCGAGCGCAAGGGCGGCCGGCGCGGCGAGCAGCAGGGTCAGGCGCAAACCCCAGTCGAGCAGTTTCGAATATTCGAGATGGTTGTCGCTGGCATGATATTTCGACAGCGACGGCAGCAGGATGGTGCCGAGCGCGACGCCGAGCATGCCGGAGGGGAATTCCATCAGGCGGTCGGCATAGTAGAGCCAGGAAACGCTGCCGGTCCTGAGGAACGAAGCGAAGATGGTGTTGATCAGCAGGCTGATCTGCGACACCGAGACGCCAAGCAGGGCCGGGCCCATCAGGGTCAGGATGCGACGCACCCCGGGGTCCGCCCAGGCGGCCCGCCAGTTCAGCGAGGGGCGCGGCAGCATGGCGATGCGGCGCAGCGCGGGGATCTGGATCGCCAACTGCAGGACGCCGCCGAGAAACACCGCCCAGCCCAGCGCCAGGACCGGCGGGTCGAAATACGGCACGGCGAACAGCGCCATGCCGATGAAGGCGATATTGAGCAGCACCGGCGTGAAGGCGGGCAGCGCAAAGCGGCTCCACGTGTTGAGAATGCCGCCGGCCAGGGCGACCAGCGACATGAACAGGATGTACGGGAAGGTGATGCGGGTAAGCGTGACGGTCAGCTCGAACTTGCCCATGTCGGCCGTGAAGCCGGGGGCGGAAATCCAGACCAGGAGCGGGGCGGCGGCGACGCCGACGGCGGTCACGGCAAACAGCAGCAGTGCCAGGATACCGGTCACATGGTCGATCAGCAGCAGCGTTTCCTGGTCGCCACGCTTGTTTTTGTATTCGCCGAGAATCGGTACGAAGGCCTGCGAGAAGGCGCCCTCGGCGAACATTCGGCGCAGCAGGTTGGGCAACTTGAAGGCAACGAAGAAGGCGTCGGTCGCCAGGCCGGCGCCGAAGGTGCGGGCGATCACGAAATCGCGAACGAAGCCGAGAATGCGCGACAACAGCGTCATGCCGCTGACCGTCGCCAGGGCGCGGAGAAGATTCATGGATTGCCGGCGTTGCCTGATGGGGCGCGCAAAAGCTATAATTGTACGCTGTGCTGCAGTAGCTCAGTTGGTAGAGCAACTGATTCGTAATCAGTAGGTCGGAGGTTCGATTCCTCTCTGCAGCACCAGAAACCCGAAGGCTTGCGCTGGTCCGCAGGCCTTTTTTTCGTCCGCACGGACGAAACGTGACGGGAACGCCCTGTTCATACCGTCAGGGCTTGTTGTTTATCGCGTGCAGTTTCGCATAGGCGAACAGTTCGAGGCGGCTGGAAATACCCAGTTTTGCGTAAATCGAATTCAGGTGATTGCGCAGCGTATTTTCGCTGATTTTCAGCCGCTCGGCGATCTGCTTTCCGCTGGCCGCCGCATCCCTGGTGATTTCGGAGACAGTTTGGAGTTCCCTGCGGGTCAGGCTGGCAATTTTCCGCTGATCCGGGGTTTCGTAATGCGGAATCCTCTTCTCGCCCAGGTGGTGGAGGATTCGGCTGGTTGCCGAGCGGTCGATCCATAGTTCGCCCTGATGAACTTTTTCGATCGCCTTGACGATCGCTTCCGCCGACTCGGTCTTGGCGAGCACGCCGCGGGCGCCGGCCAGGATCGCGCTGTCGCACAGCGCGATATCGCGCGACCCGGACAGCGCCAGCACCTTCGCCGGCGACATCGAGCACAACGCGCTGATTTCATCCATCCTAATATTACCGTCGAGATCAACCAGCATGACGTCGACCGGCGAGTCGGCGAGCGCCTGCGCCGCCGTCAGGCAGTCTGTCGTGGTTCCCGCTAGTTCGAGGCGCGGCTGCATCTCCAGCGCCAGTTTTTCGAGCCCCCACAGCACGATCTGCAGATCGCTGATCAGCATGACCCGGATGGGTTTGGTTTGTGGGGAGGTCATGGTGGCTTTGTGGGGATGGCGTATGCTGATTGTTAGTATGTTTATACTATTTTTGGTGTGGCAAATCTAGTAGGAAAGTTTGCGGGTGTGGAAATTGCCGGGTGTGCTGGCAGTTTTCGTTTTCTGTTGTCCGGGTTAATATGCGGGACGCTCCATACGGTACCGTCTGGAGTTGAAATTGGGCAATCGAACCAAGCTATTGGAGAGCTGCGATGGAGATCAAGGGAAAAGTTTTTCTGGTAACCGGTGCCGGGTCGGGCCTTGGCGCGGCGAGCGCACAGGCATTGGTCGAGGCTGGCGCCAAGGTCGTTCTGGCTGACCTGAATCGCGAGGCCGGCGAGAGGCTGGCGGCCGGATTCGGCGCCAACGCGCGCTTCGTCGAAACCGACGTGGCGAACGAGGCAAGCGCGGTCAACGCCGTGCAGACGGCAATTTCCTTTTTCGGTGGCCTGCACGGGCTGGTCAATTGCGCCGGCGTCGCGCCGGCCGAGAAGGTGGTCGGGCGCGAGGGGCCGCACAAGCTGGAAAGTTTCGCGCGGACAATCAATATCAACCTGGTCGGAACCTTCAACATGATCCGCCTGGCCGCCGACGCGATGATGAAGGGCGAACCCGATGCCGGCGGCGAGCGTGGCGTCATCGTTAACACGGCATCGGTCGCAGCGTTCGAGGGGCAACTGGGCCAGGCTGCCTACGCCGCCTCGAAGGGCGGCATCGTTGCCCTGACGTTGCCGGTGGCCCGCGAACTGGCGAAGAGCGGCATCCGCTGCGTGACCATCGCCCCGGGCATCATGGAAACGCCGATGCTTCTCGGCATGCCGCCGGAGGTGCAGGAGTCGCTGGGCAAGATGGTGCCCTTCCCGTCGCGCATGGGCAGGCCGGCCGAATTCGCCGCGCTGGTCAGGCATATCGCCGAGAACGCCTACCTCAACGGTGAGGTCATCCGGTTGGACGGCGCCATCCGCATGGGAACCAAATAATCTATACTTCGGCTCCGCCCTAGACCCAAAAGGCACTTCGGTGCCTTTTTTATTTGCATGTCCCAAGCCCCCTGCTATCACTGCGGCCAACCGATCCCTGACGACGTGGCGTTGTCGGTGAACGTCGGCGGCGAGGCGCGCGCGATGTGCTGTATCGGGTGTCAGGCGGTAGCGCAGTCGATTGTCGATAACGGGCTTGCCGATTATTACCGCAGCCGGGACGCTCTGCCGGAGTCGCCGCGCGAGGCGACGCCAGCGATTCTCGACCAGCTTGCCCTGTTCGACCATGCGGAATTCCAGAAAAGCTTCGTGCGGGCGCGTGGCGAAACCGAGCGCGAGGCGTCGCTGCTGCTCGAAGGCATCACTTGCGCCGCCTGCATCTGGCTCAATGAACAGCATGTCGGCAAATTGCCCGGCGTGACGGCAGTCGATATCAACTATGCGACTCGCCGGGCGCGGGTGCGCTGGGATGAGGCGCAGATCAGGCTGTCGGACATTCTGGGGGCGATCGCCGCCATCGGCTACCGCGCCTACCCCTACGATGCCGCGAAAAACGAGGAGATTTCGCGCAAGGAGCGGCGCGACGCGCTCTGGCGTCTCTGGGTCGCCGGCTTCGGGATGATGCAGGTCATGATGTACGCCTACCCGGTGTACATTGCCGACGGCGACATGACCGCCGACATCGAGAGCCTGATGCGCTGGGCCAGCCTGCTGCTGACGCTGCCGGTGGTCTTCTACTCCTCGGCGCCGTTCTTCCGCAATGCCTGGCGCGATCTCAGGCTGCGCCGGGTCGGCATGGACGTGCCGGTGGCGCTTGGCGTCGGTGCAGCTTTCATCGCGAGTTGCTGGGCGACGCTGACGCAGCAGGGCGAGGTCTATTTCGATTCGGTCACGATGTTCGTCTTCTTCCTGCTCGGCGGGCGCTACCTGGAGATGACCGCCCGCCAGAAGGCGGTCAGCGTCACCGAGGCGCTAGCCAAGCTGTTGCCGGCATTCGCGCAAATCATGCCCAATTTTCCGGTCGACCGCAGCAGCGAGCAGCGCGTGGTCGCCGACCTGCGTCCGGGCGACGTGGTGCTGGTGCGCCCGGGTGACATCGTACCGGCCGATGGCACGGTCGTCGAGGGCGTCAGCTGCGCCAACGAGGCGCTGCTGACCGGCGAGAGCCGGCCGGTGCCGAAATCGCCGGGCATGTCGGTGACCGGTGGCTCGCTCAACGCCGAGAGCCCGCTGGTGGTACGGGTCGACCAGGTCGGCGAGGGCACGCGGCTGTCGGCGATCATTCACCTGATGGAGCGGGCAGCGGCCGAGAAGCCGCGCATCGTCGAACTGGCCGACCGCATTGCCAGCTATTTCGTCGCCGCGCTGCTGTTCGTGGCGGTGGCCGTCGCCATCGGCTGGTATTTCGTCGATCCCTCGAAGGCGTTATGGATCACCGTATCGGTGCTGGTCGTCACCTGCCCGTGCGCCCTGTCGCTGGCGACGCCGATTGCCCTGACCGTGGCCGCTGGCGCGCTGGCCCGGGACGGCCTGCTGGTGACGCGCGGACATGCCATCGAAACGCTGGCCCGAGCGACGCATTTCGTGTTCGACAAGACGGGTACCCTGACCAGCGGCCACATGCGTCTGGTCGATGTGTTGCCGACCGGCGATCTGGCGCACGACGAGTGTCTGGCGATCGCCGCAGCGCTGGAGCATGCCTCCGAGCATCCGGTGGCGCAGGCCTTGCGCGCGGCTACCGAAGGCCGGAAGCTGCCGCTTGCCGGCCAGGCGCTGGGTGAGGCGGGGCAGGGCATTGAGGGCGACATCGCCGGGCGTCGCTATCGCATCGGTCGCCCGGCCTACGCGCTGGGGCTTGGCGCCGGCCGGCTTCCGGATGTCGCCGCGGCCTGGCTGGAAAGCGGCGATACGGTAGTCGTCCTCGCCGACGAAAGCGGTTGCCTGGCCCTCTTAAGGTTTGGCGACGAGGTCCGTCCGGAGGCGCGGCCGCTGATCGATGCGCTGCATGCGGCAGGCAAGCGGATCGTCTTGCTGACCGGTGATGCGCCCGCCGTCGCCCGGCGGGTTGCCGACACCCTGGGGATCGCCGATGTCCGGGCCGGCGTCACGCCGCAGGGCAAGCACGCCTGCGTCAGCGAACTGCAGGCCGGCGGCGCGGTTGTCGCGATGGTCGGCGATGGCGTCAACGATGCGCCGGTCCTCGCCCAAGCGCAGGTTTCGATCGCCATGGGCGGCGGTGCCCAGCTCGCCCGCACCCAGGCCGATTTCATCCTGCTTTCCGAGAATCTCGACCATCTGCGCCGCGGCCTGCTGCGTGGGCAGAAGACGCTGCGGGTCATCCGCCAGAACCTGTGGTGGTCGTTCGCCTATAATTTCGTTGCGCTGCCGCTGGCGATCGCCGGCTACGTGACCCCTTGGCTGGCCGGGATCGGCATGTCGGCGAGTTCGCTGCTGGTGGTTCTCAATTCGTTGCGCATACAGCGCGTGGATGGTGATTGATGGAAATCCTCTACCTGCTCATCCCGGTATCGGTCGTTCTCGTTTTCGCGATCGCCGTCGCCTTTTGGTGGTCGGTGCGCAGCGGCCAGTTCGACGATCTCGAGGGGCCGGCCTTCAAGATTCTGATGGATGACGACGGGCCGAACATTCCGAACTCGGCGTCGACCAGGAAGGACGATTCGGAAAAAGTTTGACTTGCGTCAACGCCGGATGCGGTCCGGGCATTGAAAATGGCCCCATGTGAAGCGAATGCTGCACGAAAGTTCTCTGTTGGGGTTGGGGTGCGTTGCGACGCACCCTTTTTTTGTCAGCCGACCGCCGAATGTGGCGTTTTGCTACACCATTCGGCGTAATTTGACCTAGATAATCGGTAGGTTGATCTAGGTCAAATCTCCGCTTCTAATCTAGAATACCATCCGTTTTCATGTGCCGCCTTGGGTTCGGGGAGGTTGGCATCCGGTTTTTTTATTAACGAGAGGTGGGTTCATGTCTGGAACGCAAACCACGTACAACGACAAGGTCGTGCGGCAATTTGCCGTCATGACCGTCATCTGGGGCATCGTCGGCATGCTTGTCGGTGTCATCATCGCAGCGCAACTGGTCTGGCCGGAGCTGAATATCGGTTTCCTGCATTTCGGCCGTCTGCGTCCGCTGCATACCAACGCAGTTATTTTTGCGTTCGGCGGCTGCGCTTTGTTTGCAACGTCTTACTGGTGCGTGCAGCGTACCAGCCATGCGCGCCTTTGGGGTGGCCCGCTGGTTCCCTTTACTTTCTGGGGCTGGCAAGTCGTCATCGTGCTGGCTGCCGTCACGTTGCCGCTGGGCATGACCCAGGGCAAGGAGTATGCCGAACTTGAGTGGCCGATCGACATCCTGATCACGCTGGTCTGGGTTTCCTACGCACTCGTCTTCTTCGGCACCATAGCCAAGCGCACCGTTTCCCACATTTATGTGGCCAACTGGTTCTTCGGCGGTTTCATCCTTGCCGTCGCGCTGCTGCACCTGGTCAATAGCGCCGCCGTGCCGGTGTCGCTGACCAAGTCCTACTCGGCCTACTCTGGCGTGCAGGATGCGATGATCCAGTGGTGGTACGGCCACAACGCCGTCGGCTTCTTCCTGACCGCCGGCTTCCTGGGCATGATGTATTACTTCGTACCGAAGCAGGCCGGCCGCCCGGTCTATTCCTATCGCCTGTCCGTGGTCCACTTCTGGGCGCTGATCTTCACCTACATGTGGGCTGGCCCGCACCACCTGCACTACACCGCACTGCCTGACTGGACCCAGTCCGTCGGCATGGTGTTTTCGCTGATTCTGCTGGCACCCTCCTGGGGCGGCATGATCAACGGCATCATGACCCTGTCGGGTGCCTGGCACAAGCTGCGCGACGATCCCATCCTGAAGTTCCTGATTACCTCACTGTCCTTCTACGGCATGTCCACCTTCGAAGGCCCGATGATGTCGATCAAGACCGTCAATGCGCTGTCGCACTACACCGACTGGACGGTCGGCCACGTGCACTCCGGCGCGCTTGGCTGGGTGGCCATGGTCTCCATCGGTTCCATCTACTACCTGCTGCCCAAGCTCTTCGGCAAGACCGAAATGTTCAGCACCAAGCTGGTTACGGTGCACTTCTGGATCGCCACCATCGGCACCGTGCTCTATATCGCCTCGATGTGGATTGCCGGTGTGATGCAAGGTCTGATGTGGCGCGCGGTGAATGCCGACGGCACGCTGGCTTACAGCTTCGTCGAGTCGGTCAAGGGTTCCTATCCGTTCTGGGCGATTCGCTGGCTGGGCGGCGTCCTGTTCCTCACCGGCATGCTGATCATGGCTTACAACATGTTCAGGACCATGGCCGGCGGCAAGACGCAGGATGCGCCGGTGGTCGTTCCTGCCGCTCATCACGCCTGATTAGGGGGAAATAATAATGATCAAACACGAGCAAATTGAGAAAAGCGTCGGGCTGCTCATCGTTCTGACGCTGTTAACCGTGATTTGGGGCGGCCTGCTCGAAATCGTTCCGCTCTTCTTCCAGAAGTCGACGACGACGCCGGTCGAAGGCCTCAAGCCTTACGACGCGGTGCGCCTGGCCGGGCGTGATATCTACGTCCGCGAAGGCTGCTTCCTCTGCCACTCGCAGATGATCCGTCCGTTCCGTGCCGAAACCGAGCGCTACGGCCATTACTCGGTCGCCGGCGAATACGTCTATGACCACCCGTTCCAGTGGGGTTCCAAGCGTACCGGTCCGGACCTGCATCGCGTCGGCGGCCGTTACTCGGACGAGTGGCAGCGTGCCCACCTGATGAATCCGCGCGACGTGGTGCCGGAATCCAACATGCCGGCCTTCGCCTTCCTGGCGAATACCAAGGCCAAGGATTCCGTCGGTGCCGATATCGAGAAGAAGATGGAAGTCATGCGTGGCTACGCCAATGTGCGCGGGATTCCGACCTATTCCGACGAGGAAATCAAGGGTGCCAAGGCTGCGATTGGCGAAATGACCGAAATGGACGTTCTGATTGCCTACCTGCAAGGTATGGGCACGGCGCTCAAGACGGCCAAGCAATAGTCATGGACATCAACGATCTGCGTTCCATCGTCACGGTTGCCGGGTTGCTCTGCTTCCTCGGTATCGTGGCATGGGCTTACGGCAAGGGCAGCAAGAAGGGGTTCGAGGAAGCTGCCAACTTGCCTTTCGCGGAGCACGATGATCAGGATGGGGCGTCCCGCACGTCGCATCCTCGCTGAAAAAAGGAAAGCAAATGAGCGATTTCGTTAGCGGTTTTTGGAACGTGTACGTGGTTGTGATTGTGTTGGGCAGTATTTTTGCCTGCGCACTACTTCTCTACATGCAGGGCAAGGCTAAGTTCACGCCGGGCAAGACCATGGGTCATGTCTGGGATGAGACCCTTGAGGAATACAACAATCCGATGCCCAAGTGGTGGAGCTGGCTGTTCGTCATCACCGTCATTTTTGGCCTGGTCTATCTGGCCCTCTATCCGGGTCTTGGTAGTTTCAAGGGGTTGCTGGGTTGGTCGGCGGTCGGCCAGTACAAGATCGAGCGTGAGCGCATGGACGCCACCGTCAAGCCGTTGTACGACAAGTACTCGGCGATGGATCTGCAAGCTATCGCGGGTGACAAGCAGGCAATGGAAATGGGCAAGCGCCTGTATCTGACCTACTGCATGCAGTGTCACGGTGCGGATGCGCGCGGCGCCAAGGGCTTCCCGAACCTGACCGACAGCGACTGGCAGTTTGGCGGCGAACCGGCCCAGATCGAGCAGACCATCGCCGATGGCCGCATGGGCGTGATGCCCCCGCATGCGCAACTGGGCGCGGATACCATCAAGGATCTGGCGAACTATGTCCGCTCGCTGTCCGGCTTGCCGAACGACTCGGTCCGCGCCGCCAAGGGCAAGGAAGCCTTCGCCAGCGTTGGTTGCTCGGGCTGCCACGGCCCGGACGCCAAGGGTATGCACGCCCTCGGTGCGCCGAACCTGACCGACAAGGTCTGGCTGTATGGTTCGTCGGAAAACACGATCATCGAGACCATCACCAATGGCCGCCAGAACAAGATGCCGGCCTGGAAGGAATTCCTGGGTGATTCCAAGGTCCACCTGCTGGCGGCCTATGTGCTCAGCCTGAGCCAGGGCGCCAAGTAACGGCACCGCAACGGGGCGGGCAACCGCCCCGTTTTTTCTTCTCCAAGTGCATTAGCAATGCCTGATTTGTATCAAAATTGCGTTTCTGAGAACACTGCAAAATCCTGCCTTTAGCGCAATTTCGATACGGATACAGCCATAATGGAACCCAGCAACAACGCTACCCCAACGCCAGGCCCCGCGCCTGCTCCCGTTTCGTTCTACGAGAAGCACAAGAAAGTCTACATTCGTGACGTCAAGGGATGGTGGAACAACTGGCGCTGGGCCTTCGTCTGGTTCACCCAGATTATCTTCTACGGCCTGCCGTGGCTGGAGTGGAATGGTCGTCAGGCGGTTCTCTTCCACCTCGCAGAACGCAAGTTCTATCTTTTCGGCCTGGTCCTCTGGCCGCAGGATGTTTTTTACCTGGCCCTGTTGCTGATCATTTCGGCCTACGCGCTGTTCCTGTTCACGGCGATCGCCGGCCGCCTGTTCTGTGGCTATGCCTGTCCGCAGACGGTTTACAGCGAAATATTTATGTGGATCGAGAACCGGATCGAGGGCGATCGCTCGGCCCGGATGAAACTGGACAAGGCTCCGCTGAGCGCCCGCAAGCTCCGTCTCAAGGCCGCCAAGCACGCGATCTGGATCATCATCGCGCTGTGGTCAGGCTTTACGCTGGTCGCCTATTTCACGCCGGTGAGCGAACTGCTCGCCGCGTTGCCCTTCAACCTGTCGGGTTGGGAACTCTTCTGGACCTTCTTCTACGCCGGCTTCTTTTACATGCAGGCCGGCTTCCTGCGCGAGCAGGTCTGCAAATACATGTGCCCCTATGCCCGTTTCCAGGGCGTGATGTTTGACCCCGACACGTTAGTCATCACCTACGACCCGGAACGCGGGGAGCCGCGCGGTCCGCGCAAGAAGGGTGTAGACACCAAGACGGTCGGCGATTGCGTCGATTGCGGACTGTGCGTCGCGGTCTGCCCCACCGGTATCGATATCCGCAAGGGTATCCAGTACGAATGCATCGGCTGCGGCGCCTGCATCGATGCCTGCGATCCGGTGATGGACAAGGTCGGGCTGCCGCGCGGCCTGATTCGCTACACGACCGAAAATGCCCTGGCCAAGCACTTCACGCCGAAGGAGGTGGTTGGCCACATCCTGCGGCCGCGGATCATTCTCTACACGGTGATCCTGGTGGCGATTACCGTCGCTTCGGCCTGGTCCCTGGCGACGCGCGTACCGCTCAAGGTCGACGTGATTCGCGACCGCTCTCTCCTGGCGCGCGAGGCGGACGACGGACGCATCGAGAACGTCTATAACCTCAAGATCATGAACACGACGGAAGATCCGAAGCGTTATTCGCTGGCGGTGGAAGGGATGGATGGCATCGAGATCGTCGGTGAGCGCATCGTCGAGGTTGCCAGCGCCGAGAACCATGAAGTGACCATCGTCGTGCGCGTGCCGCCCGAATCGGGCAAGAAGGGCGCGAACACGATCTATTTCGATATCAAGGCCCTGAACCACGACAAGATAGCGGTTCATGAAAAGGCCTCTTTCCTGATGCCCTGACATGAGCAATTCAATGACACTGCAAGCAAGCGATAGCAAACCCTGGTACAAGGAGCGCTGGCCCTGGCTCCTCATGGCCGGTCCGGCGATCGTCATCGTCGCCGGATTCATCACCGCCTGGCTGGCGATCGTCAGCAATGACGGGCTGGTGGCCGACGATTATTACAAGCAGGGGCTGGCGGTCAACCAGCGTCTGCAGCGCGATCATTACGCCAGCGAACTTGGCCTGCGTGCCGACGTGATGCGTTCCGGGATGCAGGTTCGCCTCTTGCTGACCGCGGCCGAGGCTGCGGCGGTGCTGCCCGAGGCGCTGACCCTGAAACTGGCGCACCCGACCCGGGCCGGGCATGACCAACTGGTCAGGATGCAGTCGGAGGGTCAGGGTTTCTACAGCGGCAGGATGGACGCCGATATCGGCGGACGCTGGTATGTCTCGATCGAGGATCCTGCCGGCAAGTGGCGGCTGCAGGGGGACTGGGTAGCCGATTCCGAGGAGCCGTTGCGCCTCGTGTCTCGGCCTGCGCAGTAGGATTTATTTTTTCGTTACTGGGAGGTGACATATGGCTTGGGAACTTTTGTTTGGTAGCGACATCGGTCTGATGAGTCTGGGCGTCATCGTCGGCGTGCTGGTTATCGGCGTCGTCATGGGCAAGATGTATTCGAACAAGATGAACGAGGAATCGCGCAAGCTCGGTAAGTAATTGCCCTTGCGCTGGCCGCCCTGCGCGGCCCCCTTCCCCCGATCGGCGTTGCCGTCGGGGGTTTGTTTTTGCGATGGCCAATTGGATTCGGACCGATGACCGGATGTTGAGACGGGCAATCTTCATATCACTCGTCTGCCATCTGGCCGTGCTCTTTTCGTTTCGGGATGCTGGCCGATTTGCGGACCCGGTGTCGTACGCCGCAAGGGTGGCGCTCGATGCGCGCCTGCAGGTTCCGGAAAAGTCCATGTCCGCGTTGCCGCAACCGAAGAGCCTGCAGCCCGCACCGCAGAAAACTTCGGCGATTGCCGGTAAGGCGAAAGCCAGGTCGATCGCCGGGAAGGTGCGCCCCGATTTGCCTCCTTTTTCACGGTCGACCGCAACCAACGAAATTACGTCGGCCGACCAGGCGTTGGTCGCAAACTCGGCGCCGACTGCGGCTACCGACGTTGCCGCTGTCCAAAAAAGCGAGATCAGTCCGGAAGGTGTGCGCCAGTACCGCCTGAACCTCGCTCGCGAGGCGCGTCGCTTCAAACGCTACCCGTCGGTGGCGCGCGAACGGGGGTGGGAGGGGGTCGTCGTGGTGGTCGTCAACACGGTGGCCGGGGGCGGCGTTCCGCAGGTTGGCCTGGGCCAGTCGAGCGGGTTTGCCCTGCTCGACGAGGAGGCCCAGAAGCTGGTCTTGCTGGCCGCGCAGACGGCAGCGGTGCCCGATAGTCTGCGCAATCGGCAGGTCGGCCTGACCCTGCCGATCCATTACCGCCTGGAGGATTGATCAGGAAGCCCGGCCGAGTGGCGGCAATGCGGTTTCGTGGAAGCCGAAATGCCCCTGCGCAGCGTCTGTTAGGAAGCGTTCCAGGCAGTGCGTGACGCTACGGAATGCAATCTCCTCCCAGGGGATTTCTTCCGGCTGCAACAGCGCAACCTCTAGGCTTTCGTCGCCTGCCGAATGCTCTGCAGAGGCGAGCCGGCCGCGGTAAAACAGATGGACCTGATTGATGTGGGCGATGCTGACCATTGAAAAAGGCGCGTCGATGATGATCCGCGCCCCGGCCTCCTCATGCGTTTCGCGACTGGCGGCCTCGGCCGTCGTTTCTCCGTTTTCCATGAAGCCGGCAGGCAGAGTCCAGAAACCCCGTCGTGGCTCGATGGCTCGCCGGCAGAGCAGGATGCGTCCTTCCCAAGTGGCTACGCAACCGACCACCAGCCGCGGGTTTTCGTAATGGATATGGCCGCATCGCCTGCAAACGTGTCGCGGAAGCGCATCGCCGGCGGGGATTTCGAAGGAGACATCGGCGCCGCAATGCGTGCAGTATTTGATCATCGGACGATGAATTTTCATGAGGATGTCAGCAGTTTAGCACTGCAGGCATCCAGCCGAATCCTGCGTGCCGGCCATTGGTAAGCAGATTCACTCGCCGATTCGATACAATGGCGAATTGCCCGCGATCGGTGTGAATCCACATGATGTCCCGGTTTCAGATCGAGCCGATGTGTAGCCGATGTATTGTTAAACTTGGTGTCGTCGGCCAGTTCATCACACTGAAGGGCGTTGTCAGAATTGCAACAGGAAAAAATGCAAGTAAATGTCACCCGCGATGGCAACAAGGTTCAGGTTCGGCTCTCCGGTCGCTTCGACTTCAATACCCACCGCGAATTTCGGACCGCTGTTGACCCGCTCGTGGCTGATGCCAGCGTCAGCCACGTTTCCATCGATTTTTCCGACGTCGATTATCTCGACAGCTCCGCGCTGGGCATGCTGCTGATGCTGCGTGACAAGATGGGCGCTGCCTGCAAGGCGGTCGCGCTTTCCGGTGTGCATGGCAACGTCAAGCAGGTTCTCGATATAGCCAATTTCGGGAAGTTGTTTCACATCACTTGACGGACGCCCCCGGCCTGTGCCCGGAAAGGTCATCCGCCGCTTGTCGCATGCGGCGTGCGCCGGATGCGAGGCTCAAGCTATAATTCGGCCCCGATACAGGCAGCCCCCGTAGCATGAAGGTCGTGCAGTTGATTTGTAATCATCAGGTAGCGGTTCGATTCCGTTCGGGGGCACCAGAATAATCAGGCTATGTGGCGGTAGTGGTCACTAACATCGGCTTGGTTGCGGAACGATTTGCGGAACGACGGCGCTTTGTCACCAAGCAAATCTAGCACAGTACCGGACGGAAAAAAGCCCAGCTCAGCGCTGGGCTTTTTGCTTTTCAGGACCGGGCGGTCGGCTTCAAGATCAGATCGACCAGACCGGCGACTTGATCCCATGTCGAACATCCTGCGCAAACCGCGCCCGGATGTTCTCCAACAGCGTGCCGTCGTAGTCCGGCCGCTCGCAACTCTGGTAATCCAAGCAGTTGCACAGTGCCACCAGATCAGGCGGGGTCAGGTCGGGCACCGCATCGCCCAAGTGGCACGGCGTTACAGGCTCGGGGTTGCCGTGGTGGGCATAGCGGTAATTCACGGAGTCGATATTGATCGCTTTCAGCTCGTCGGCCAGCGCCTGCGCATTGACGCCCGGGACAAGCGAGGCGTAGGTGAGGGCGATGGTGGCAATGTGCCGGTCGGTGCAGATGAATGCAGACATGGGTGTTCTCCTGTTTTGAGGCGTAAGGAAGCGCCGGGGTTGATGAAACGAAAAGGGTGCTCAGCGCGCCGGCTTGAGGTCGATAGCCAGCACGGCGTAGTCCGTTGGGTTGATCTCGCCCACACCATCCGCATGGCAGGCGTGGAGGCGAGCGGCATCGACCGCAGCTTCCGGGCTATCGGCTTCGACGCTGGTGCTGAAGGTGCCGCCGCCCATGAAGCTCGGGCGCTGCAGCAGGATGCGGTAGGTGCTCATGGTGTCCGGGGTCATAGCCATACCTCCGAGCATTCCTGCAGGCTGGCGTCATGCACATTCAGCACGGGGCGAATGGTGCCGTCGGCATCGTGTTGATAGCCGCCCGCCAAATTCCAGCACACCGGCAGGCCGATTGCCCGGCAGGTCTTGAAAACGGCACGGTCTCGACGGCGTAACTGCTCGTCGTCAAGCCAGCCGGCACCCAGCTCATCCTCGACATGCGGGTCGGCCCCGAGTTGCACGAGTAGCAGGTCGCAGTCGATGAAGGTCTCGATGATCGTGGCCGGCAGTTGCTGCAGCCAGCGTTCGGCGGTGCGTGGTGTGCCGCGTCCATGCAGGATCGGCAGGTCAAGACCTAGGTGCTCTACGATTTCGCGCACGCCGTCTGGGTCGTGCTGGTCCAGATCGAGCAACCCGACACGCACGCCGGGCAGGTTTTGCGCAGCGACGGCGATGCCGTTCAGGCTGCAGAAGCCGGCGGCGTGCGCATAGCGGGCATGGTGAAAGCCAGAGGTCGGGCTGATGGCACCGACGCCATTGCGCAGTGCTTCCTGAGCGGCGGCCAGCAGGCTGGCCGTGGTGTATGGCAGGCTGTCCGCAACAGCACGGGAGCGATTGCCGAAGCCGTTGCTGATTTTGCAGTCGAGCAGGGCATCAACGAAGGCCGGGTCGTGCGCCAGCTTGATCTGATCGCGGCGCAGCGGGTTGAAGCTGCGGATGTCGAACGGGATGCCGAGCTTTTGCCAGCTTTCGACAACCAGCGCAGGCTTGCCTGCTGACGGGCTAAAGCTGCTGGTGTTGCTGGCGACTTGCTCCGGCCGATAGAAGACCGGCAGCGCCTGCAGCTTGTTGGTTTAGATATTCTCCGGGGTGGTGTTCATTGCGATTCTCCAAATGAAAATGCCGGCCGAGACATCCCGGCCGAACCGCACATTGTAACACTTAACCCTTGCATTTGTCAAGTTTTAGGTGTTACAGTCCGAGGCGTCAAGGTATTGGAGCAAAACATGGATGCTGAAGAATCAAGGACAGCCAAAGCGCTGAAGCTGGTCGATAACGGGTCGTCACCCGCCGAGGCAGCCAAGGCGTGCGGCATCAGCCGGCAGGCGGTCGATGATGCCCTTAAGCTCAGGAAGCTGCGAGAACTCAGGGCGGTACGAACCTGCAGCGAATGCGGGGGCGAGTTGCCGGCGGATGCTCGGGCTGACGCGGCGACATGCAGCGGCGCGTGCCGGGTTGCCCGGGCACGGCGGCTTGCGAAAGAGAAGAAGGCCGAGGCTCTGGCCAAGATCAACGCCGAGCGGGCAGTGCTTGGTTACCCGCCGCTGTCCGACCTGATGTGATCGCGCACTTGCGCCCACCGCAACCTGCCGAATGTTCGGCCGACCCCCACCCCTTGCCTGCCGTACCCGAACCTGACCCCCCATACACCCCGCTGGCCGATCGGCTGGATACACAAGGCGTCACCTGCCCACAGATTTAGAAAAAATAGATTTCAAGCTGTCACTGCTTGACGGTGGCGGCTATCGCCGGCGCCACTCCCACGGCGGCACTGGGTCCGGGTCAGACCACAGCCCTGCACGCCGCGCCCGGGCCTCCTGCTCGGAATGTTCGTAGGCGCCGCGGTCCTGCGGTGATTGTTCGCCGGCATATTTCCGATACCACCACGCCAATCCGACTGTGATCTGCGCGTGCCCGGCGTCCAGTGTCATCGGGCAGGTGGGGCAACTGGCCGGCTGCACCCAGACCTTACCGACGATGCGCTTGTACTTGTCCCGCTTCTCCCATTCGACCCGCACATCCTTCCCGAAGACCATGCGGGCCAGGTTCTGTTTCGATCTCTCGCCGAAGGGCTGCTTCTTCTCGGGGGCGTCGATGCCCTGCAGGCGAATCTTGTGCTGCTGGCGGCCGGCATCAAGCACAGTCACGGTGTCGCCATCAGCGACGCCGACAACGCGGCCGAGCAGGGTATCGGCGTGGGCGCCGAAGGAGAGTGCCAGAAACAGGATGGCAATCGGCTTCTTCACCGCCGCAACGTGCCCTTGAGTTCGTAGCTCTGGCCGGGCCTGCGAAGGTCTATCGGGGTGGCGTGTATCCAGAACTGCGAAGACTTCTGAGCAGGGTACAGCGCGAGCGTTCCCGACAATCTGCGGTTCAGATTCGGGTAGTGGCAACCGGTGAGCGTGATGTCGAGGCTCAGGATTGTGGAAGTCACCCCGGGGGCGGCAATGCCTTTCATCCTGCAGCCGTTCTCCGGCGACGAGCCGGTGATTTTGCCCTGCGGGTCAATCGAGATCGTTGTCTGGACGACGGCGTGCGCCTCCGAAATTGGCTGGCCGTTGATGCTGGCCTGATACTGGACCTGCCCGCGCCAGTCTCCGTATCCCGTCGCATAGGCGCTGTTGCCCGCGTCGCCGATTGCCTTCGGGTTGTTACCGCTCGGCGCCGAAGGGGGCGGCTCAGCGACACAGGGGCGATCCTGAAAGACGGTCTTGCCGTTCTCGACGCAGCGGAATTGGGCGTTGGCCAGCGGCGCCAGTGTCAGGCCGATGATGAACAGGGCGATCGACTTCATGGGTTCGTATCCGGAGGGGATGGGGAATGCTGTTCCAATTCGACAGGATCAATGCACGCCGGCCCCTCGGCACGGCCGCTGTTGATCGCCGGGCTGACCGGGTAGGCCGCCATAAGATCGGCCCGGCAAGGCCCCAGCATCGCCGCCAGAGCGGCCGTATCGTGGTTGCCGGGGTCGAGCCATGCGTCGAACTGCTCGGGCGGCAGGATGGCCGGCATCCGGTCGTGGATCGGCGCCATGACCGCGTTCGGCCCGGTCGTGATGATGCAGGTCGAAACGACTGTCTCGCCGGCTGGTGCTGTCCATGCGGACAGCAGGCCGGCGAAGGCGAACAGATCGCCGGGGGCGGTCGGGTGCAGGTAGTAGGGCTGCTTCCTGCCCGCGACCGGCTGCCACTCGAAAAAGCCGCTGGCCGGGATCAGGCAGCGGTGCCGGGCGAAGCTGGTGCGAAAGGCCGGCTTCTCGGCGACGGTTTCGCCGCGGGCGTTGTTGAGCTTGTTGCCGATGCTCGGGTCTTTCGCCCACGAGGGAATCAAGCCCCATTTGACCAATTGCCCGACACGGCCGGCGCCCGGCTTCTCCCGGATGACCGGGATCATGCTCTGCGGCGCGATGTTGTAGCGCAGGCCGAACTCCGGGCACGAGAGCAACCGGAAGTGCTCGATCAGGTCGGTGGCGGTGGCCTTGAGGGCATAGCGTCCGCACATGGGCTAATTCTCGTAGAAGGTGATCGGTCCTGTTGGCTCGATATGGATGACCGAGACTGTGGGGCGGGCACCTTCCATCATTCGGGTGAGTAACGAAGCACGTGGGTCTCCCAGCTTCAGTACCGCATTTACCTTGAGTTTGCCGGTTTCTTCATTCACCAGCGGTAGCCCTACCAGTTCGCCGGACGTTGCCAGCAGCAGCAATGGATAGGCTTCATTCAAGAGATCGCGCAGGTTGTCTATCCATCCAGCCTCGGCGGCCCGCGCCGGCTTCGCTGCGTGCATGTAGTCGCCCAACTGTTCGACGATCTTCTGCAGCCTTGCCATCACCGGCATGTAGGAAAGCTGCATTTCGCTACCATCCTCGGGGAAGATGAAGACGAAGATCATCACCTTGTCGCCGGTGCGGTATGCGTTTGCGAGTGAGCGGCCGAGCTTGGCAACATGCCACTGCTTTTTTTCGGACTCCGGGATGCCGTCGATGGCCTCGACGTACTCGCGCATTCGAGCTTCGACACCGCATCGCAACTCTAATGCGGCATAGAAAAGTGCCTCTTCCGTTCCCTCGTCCATTCGGCACTTCATGCGCTCAAGATGGGCGTGCGATGTCACAGCGAGGTTCATGCCGTCGCCGCCTCGTACAGCTTGAACAGGTACGCCACGCGCTCGGCCTCGGTCGGAAACCCGGCCGGCTTGCCGTAGGCGACATCAACGGCCTTGTCGAGCTTGCGGTGCGCCGCGGTCAGTTCCGGGGGCATGGTCAGCGGATCGTAGAGGTCGGCAAGGGTGGAGTTCGGGAACATCGCCCGGGCGTCCAGAACGGCCTGCGCTGCCTGCTCTATGGCCTTCCGCTGGGGCTCGGTGGGGGTGGGCCACGGGAAGTTGTTATAGACGATGCCGGCGGAGTATTGGTAGTCGCTTTTCATTCGGCCACACACAGTCCGCATCCACGCCATGTGCATGGTCGAGGTCAGAACGCCGAAGTGATAGGGGGTGGCATCACCTACCAGCAAACCGGAGCCGCTGGAAATTACTTCAGGTTCGCAATAGCCAATGGGCAGGAAGTGTCGGTTCTCCGAAGAGACCTTGGGAACAAACAGGTAGCGCCGAGTCGGCTGCCTGATTTCGCCGAAAAGTGCCGGGGTGTCGGCCAGTTCATTTGTCCGTTCGCGGTTGCTGCTCTGGCGAAACGCGCGGGTGGCCTCTACGCGCGACCGAATGAGCGGCCACGCCCTAAGATTTTCAGGCGGGCATCCCACAAGCCAGAGACAGTAGCGCACCTGCCCATTGATGAATTCATCCCCGCCTTGGTAGCGCCGAATGTACGGGGTTGCCTCGCTGTACGCGGCAATAAGTTGCTGAGCATCATCTTCAGTCAGGGTGAGGTGGCCATTGTCGATTGGCATGCTTCCGTAAGCCATTTCCGGCGCGGCAAAATTCAATGGTTTGCTGCGCTTGGAGATAACCACCCCGGGGGCATCGACGAGGTAGCCATTGATTTGCGTTGCTGCCAGAGCGTGCGGCTCACTCTGCGGCGTGTCGTAGTCAAAAATCAGCTTGTCGCTACGATCCTGCAGTCCGAAGCCGATGATGACGCAATGCACGGCTGCCTTGCCCCGGGCTTCGGATGACCACTGAAACGTGCGGTGGGCGAAATGAATCTTGACCCCGCTGGTGAAGAGATCGCCCCAGAGGATGCCAACCTGTTCGCCTTGGGTGATGGAGTTGGTCGAGACAAATGCCGTGCGAATGACCGGGTTAGCGGTCATGTAGTCCGTCGCCTTGCGATACCAGCAGGTCACATAGTCGAGCACCCCGGCGCCCTTCAGGCCGTCGAAGGTCGCCATCACTTCGCTCTTCTGGGCCGGTGATTGTTCCTTCTTGCCCACGAACGGCGGATTGCCGACGATGTAGCTCAGGTCCGCCGGCTTCACCACGCTCGCCCAATCGGTCGTGAGCGCATTGCCATGCACGATGTTCGCCGCCTTCTTCAGCGGCAGCCGCACGAAGTATTGCCCGAACTCTTCCGACACCCGCATGTTCATCTGGTGGTCGGTCAGCCACAGCGCGACCTGAGCGATCTGCGCCGGGAATTCCTCGTACTCGATACCGTGGAACTGATCGACATCGACGAACATGATCGACCCGACATCGAGGAACCCGGTCTCGCGGTGCTTGTGCATCTCGCGCAGCAGTTCCAGTTCGATCAGGCGCAGTTCCTGATAGGCGACCACGAGGAAGTTGCCGCAGCCGCAGGCGGGATCGAGAACCCGGATGCCGGCCAGCTTGGCGTGGAACTCGAGCAGGCGTTTTGCGTTGCTCTTGGCGCTGGCTTTCAGCTTGCCTAGTTCGGCCCACAGGTCATCGAGGAACAGCGGCCCTAGCGCCTTCCTGATGTTGTGCTCGGAGGTGTAGTGGGCGCCGAGGTCGCGCCGGGCTTGGGCGTCCATGATGGATTGGAATAGCGACCCGAATATCGCCGGCGAAATCTGGCTCCAATCGAGGGCGGTGCAATCGAGCAGGGTCTCGCGCATGGCCCGGTCGAAACTGGCCGAGCGCAGGTTCTCAGCGAACAGGCGACCATTGACGTAGGGGAACCCGGCCAGTTGCTCGTCGAGGCTTTTCTGGCGCTTCTCCGGGGGCGTGTCGAGCACTTCAAACAGGGTGTTGAGCAGGGAGCCCAGATCGGCGCCGTCGTCGCTGGTGCGCTGCTCGATCCAGTCGGTGAATTGCCGGCGCTCGAAGATGGCGGTGTCTTCGGCGAAGAGCTGGAACAGCAGGCGGACCAGCAGCACCTCGAGTTGATGGCCCTCGTAACCAGATGCTTTGAGCAGATCGTGCAGCTTGCCCAGTTTCTCGGCGGCCCGGATATTGACGGCAGCCTCTTTGCCGAAGCTGCGCGATTGGTAACCGGCCATGAAGCCGAACAGCTTCACGTTCTTGTGCAGGTCGGCGAGGTCGAAATCGTGCTCGGTGCCGGCGTCGAGATCGTGCAGGCGGAAGCGGGCGAAGTCGGAGACCACGACGTAGCGGGGCAGGTCGCGCTCCTTCAGCCCGGGGAAGTAGTCGAAGGCTTGCTTGGTCGCCCGGTCGAGGTCTTTGCCGCGGCTCTTGTGCTCGACGATCAGGACGCCGCGCCACAGCAGGTCGATGTAACCGCCCTTGCCGTCGCTCTTCTTGACCGGTTCCTCGAAGCTGGCAACCCGGCGGCGGGTGACGCCGAAGACAGCGAAGAAGGCGTCCCAGAATGCCTTGGCCTCGGCGTCCTCGCTGGATTCCTCAGCCCATTCCTTCGAGAAGGCGAGGGCACGGCTGCGGATTTCATTCCATGAGAGCGGCATCGGGGGCGGTCGGTTGGCGGCGATGCGGGGGAGTATAGCCGGGTGACATAGGGGCGGGAATTGTGGCGATCAAGAACTCCGGCGACAAGGCTCGGGTCAATGCCAAATCACTACTGACCCACGGGTCATTAACTGCGGTATGATGGAAGCGTTTCAATTGTCTAAACGGTGATACCTGTGAAAATTTCCAGTGATCGAGAGCAGGTCAAGGTGGCGGAAGCGGCGCGAATGCTGGGCTGCGGGTCGCAAACAGTGCGCCGAATGATCCATGCCGGCTACCTCACGGCGCACTGTTTGCCGGGCGCCGGCCTACGTGCTGCACGCTACATCCCGGTGCATCAAATCCGGGACATCGTTTATGGTCGCCGCAGCTTCCAGCGCATCGACGATGTTGCACAGGCGGGCGCCGGAGTGAGCTGGAAGACCGCCGACTGGATTGAACGGGACAGGCTGCTGCAGAAGAAGGCCGGCACGCTGGCATCAATCTACGGCCCCGAGCCGATTCTCGAAATCCTGAAGCGACTTGGGGTGCGGAGCGTCGGGGAGTGCAACCCGGATCAACAGCGCGTGCTGAACGGGCATCTCTTGCGGCTGGCCGGCTACACGCGCGATTCACGGACAACACAATGGCGCAGACGGAGAGCGGCCAAATGACCATCGCTACCAAATCAAAGACCCGCCCCCATGCCCGGCTCAAGCTGGCCGGTGCCACCGCCGCTGCAGCACTGGCTATCGCCCAAGACCAAATCAAGCCGACCGCCGCCGACATTCGGACTCAGGTCATGGCTGCCCGGGCCAGTGCAATTCTCGAGCAATACCTTGCGTTGTCCGCCGGCCAAATGCCAGAGCATCCGATCAACCCGGAGCGCAACACCTTCGCCGATCTCAAGGAATTGTTCTACAAAATCCAGCCCGCCAGCAATGCGATCCACTACGCCGTTGAGGCTGAGCAAATGCAGTTGTGTGACCTGCTTGATGCCGCGCACGCTGCTGGCGTTGAGCCCGACCATGAATGGCAACGCCGGGCCGATCTGGTTCTCGCTGCGCTGGCGGCTGCGCAGGGCCATTTGCGGGCAGCCGTGCAGGCACTGGTGCCGCTACTTCAGATGGGGAAGGCCGGGATGATTTAGCCCGGCAACCTGAACCGCGCAAGAATTGCCCGCGCTGCCGGGCCGCACTCATCATGCCCGGCGATCAGAGCTTCAATGATCTGCTCGATACGTCGGTCGCACAGGTGCCAAAGTTCAAGGTCGCCGGCATCAAGGTCGGCAGGGTTGCATTCCTGCGTTGCCGCCAATGCTTCGCGTAGGGCGAGTTGCAAATCGTTCATCGGCTTTTCCTTTTGGAATGGCTCCACGGCTGCATCCCGCTTAGCAGGAGCGACGATCGTCCGCCGCTTGGACCCGAACCTTCGCCAAGACCTGCTGAGCCTCAGCGCTGCAGGCATCCTGCTCGACCAGTTGCTCGGCAATCTCGGCACACTTCCGCTCGCAGGCAGCCCAGATCACGATGCCTGCGGGGTCGAGTTGCCGCGGGTCGCATTCTCCGAGCGCCTGCAGCCCCTCGCGCAGTGTGGCGTGCAGGTCGGTCATACCTTCCGACGCGCCCATTCGACCACTTCGCCGGTGGTCGTTTTGAACATGCCGGCGTCCAGCAGCTCAGCCTCAAGCGCCTTCAACTGCATCTCCGCATGGATGCTCGCGCCGAGGTCATACCGCTGGCCGGTGGCGACGTAGAGATCGTACTTGGCATTCAGTTGCACAAGCTCGGCGTACCGATCCAGCTTGGCGATGATGTTTTCCGGAGTGATTTTCGACATAGGAGTGGAATTGTAGATGCCGGGGGCGGGATTTCAAGGTCTTGGCGCATTCGGTTATACACTTGGCGCCGGGGGTCAAGCGCCCAATGGCTAGGCGTGGGACGCTATGGGTGTCGAAAACCAATCTTGGAGCAGACCATGAACGCGACAATGCATATCTTGGGAAATCCGAGTCTGCTTATCAATATGTTCTTCGCGCAGCTTCCTGCGGTGGCCGTCTTTTTTGGAATTTCGCATCTTGTGCTGCGCAACATCACTAAAATCAAAATCAGATCACTGGTGGCACTCGCCTACTTGGTGGCACCGATATTGATCCTTGCAGTGTCGGGGTGGAGTATTCGGGCCGAAAAATTCAGTGAGGGGGTGAGACTTCTCGTGCCGCTGGTTCTTTCAGCGCTCGCTTGCGGTGTTCTTTACTTCCACGAGTGGCGGCGTCAGGTATCGAGGAAGCCGTCATGTCTGCTGTTCCCGAACAATGGCAGAACCGCCGACATCCCCGTCGTCGAAAATCCTGCTTCAAGTCGTTCAGTTGCCTTATCGCACGCGGATTCACGTCCTTTGGAAAACACGGGGTCCGGTACGATTTACTGTGACCAATGCGGAAAGCCCGCAAATCCGGGGGCCAAGTTTTGCCATAGTTGCGGCCACCGCCTCCGGGTGGAAATGCTATCAATGCCGGCGCAATTGGACACGCCTACCGAGGAAGCGGAATCTAGTTCGATCACAGAGTCTGCGCCAGAGTCAATGATTGAACAGTCGGAGCGTGCAGTGTCGGAACAGCTGCCAAGTTCGGCGCCTACGTCATCCGAGACCGCAATCGCAGTACATCGTCCGTGGCGGCGTCTGTTTGCTAGAACAGTCGATATGGCGATAGCAGTGCCAGTGCTTTATCTGCTCCTGTTCAAGAATTTCGGTGAAGCGCATCCTTTAACTGAGTGGTTCGTGGGAACGGATGGGGCGGTGTGGCTTCTCACGCATCCTGTAGCTGCGGCCGCGTTGATATTAACCCTGTGGGTGCTGATTGAGGCCGTGTGTCTGATGGCCTTTGGTGCGACTCTCGGGAAATGGGCATTCGGGATTCAAGTCCTCGACGCGGGAGGAAAAAAGCTGACGTTCGGCGCCGCGTTCAACCGGTCATGGCAGGTGTTGTTGTTCGGGCAGGCACTTGGTGTGCCATTTGCGGCTTTGATTACCGGCATCCTCGCTTATCGTCGTCTGAATAAAACCAGTTCAACGATTTGGGATCAGTTCGCGGAATCGTCTGTTTCCTATAAAAACTGGGCGCCGGTGGGCATGGTTGTTTGTGCAGCTGTCACTATGGTCGCAATAATCGGCTTCATCCTCACGCCTGTAATCATTGCCAGCCTCAACAAAAGCTACTGGGCCGAGCGAATAGAGTGGGCTCCGGAACCAGCAAGGTCTGCCGTGTCTGTCACACCCGTCGCGCCAGAAAGTAACCAGTCTGTTGTGAAGGGGCGGCTCACTCCCGAGGAACTTCAATATTATGTTTTTGCAAGAAGTCTCGAAAAAACACACCCTGATTGGCAAACGATAATGAATTCACCAGAGTTTCAATATTGGCGAGATTACGTCATCTTTGATGGTCCGTCATTAAAACTGTCAAAAGATTCCGAATACATTTCTCGTCGCCTGACGGCGTTCAAGGAGTGGAGGGAAAAGCAAAGAAACTAAATCGTCCTTGCTGCGCATTACGGGGCCTGACTGTGGGGTGGGTGTTCAAGGAATGCATCGCCACCCCGGATTTCAAGATTGACGCAATCGGTCAAGGATATTGGCGCCGAGGGTCAAGCACCGAACATCGGGCAGTGGGACGATAAGGCCGTCACGAACCAATCTTGGAGCAGACCATGAGAACTTTGAGCACCCTGATGATCCTCCTCGCCGCCATCGTGGCCAGCCCGGCGCAAGCGGATAGCCACCCCTTCAAGACCCTCGGGCAGATCGGCCGCGAGCAAGATGCCGAGCGCCGCTACAACCAGCGCCAGTCCGACTTTGAAGCGGCGCTGGATCGCCAACGTAGCCTCGACAGGATGGATAGGCAAACCGAAGAGTTCAACCGGCGCTTGGAGAGGGACCACGAGCGGCGCATGGATGATATGGATCGTCGCTATCAAGCCAACCCATTCACCCGCACGCCTGATTACTTCAAGTGAGTCGATCCTCACCCATTGCTCGGGCACGGGGGTGAAGAGGTGGGGCCAGATGCTCCGCAACTTCTGCTCGAGCAAGTAGTTCGCCGCCTATAGTAAATAACTTTGGCGAACTACTTGCTTTTGACCCCACTATGGCCTGCAGAGAGAGCTATTCGCTCTGCTCTCTCTCTGCATTGACCACCGCCTTTAGCACTTCGCCGGCGAAGTAGTGGCGAAGTGCGGCGAAGTGCGGCGAACTACTCTGAAACCCTTGCGGCACAAGGAAAGTAGTTCGCCGCATATGCCCGGCGAGGCTCACGCCACCTCGTCAAATGTCAAGGTCTTGACATAATAGCCGTCGTGACGCTCTTGGTTGTTTCCGACGATGTACTTTCCGTCGTTGGCGACCAGCCCACGCTCGACAGCCTTTTCCAGTGCTGCGCGGACCCTCCGCTTGGGTATGCCTGAGTCGTTTTCGATGGTGTTCTTGGACACCGACACACCCTCACCGGTGACGCCACCAAGGTAGCGAAGCAGTTCGGCCACGTCACCTTCTAACTGGCGGTTCGCAGCTTCCTCACGACGCTGACCCGGGGATGCACGCTCAGGCACACCATACCGGAACCCGATGCGCTGTTCTTCACCCCACGGTGCCACCACAACCTCATGGTCGATGCGCGTGATGTACTTGACCTCGATGTAGCTCGGCTCAAACCTGCGCTTCTTGGTGGCAAGGTAGCGCACGTCCGTGGCCTCGTCCTCGGCGAAGATGAACGCGGTTCCCTGAGCGTCCGCTTCCCACGCCCCAGAACCGCGGCCGGTCATGGCGGCGATGTCGTCCCGAGCGATGGCCTTGGCCAGATGCCCGATGATCCACACGGGCGCCCCGGACTGCTTCAGCGCGGACATCACGCGCCCCACTTCCGCGGCGTCGTTCTCGTTCTCGATCTCGAAGCAGGCATTGGTGGTGTCGAAGACGACCAGCGGCTTCACGGGGTAGCCGTTCGGGCCGGTGATGGTGTGCGCCTTGACCGTGGCCTCCATCATCAATTCGACCTCGCCGGCGTTGCGACGCTTGGCACCCACGATGCGGAAGTGGCCATTCTCGACGAGACCATTGTGCTTCTTCAGGCCGTAGCGGATGCGACGGGCTTGGCTCGGGTCTTCCGTGATATAGACCACCTTGCGCTGCAGCATGGCGCCGATGCTCTGCTCGAATGCAGGCAGTTCCCCGGACACGATCGACGCCAGCGGCACCAGCAGGCTCGACTTGCCGATACCGTGGCCGCCGGCGATATATGTCACCCCGGCCGACAGGAAGCCGTCGAGAGTGTATTCGATCGCCTCGAGACCCACCGGCGTGGCCCATTCCTCTTCCGCCTTGCCCAGTTCGGTACTGAAGTCATCCTCGGCGCAGGTGCGGGTGTGGGTGGCCGGGTTCTCGATGCCGTTCTCGGCGGCGATCTCGAACAGGCGACCAATGCCCGTGGCCCCGGACTTCAGCTTGTCCCTAATCTTGCGCTCCACGTCCTTGGGGCTGTACTTCGAGTCACCCACGCTGAACTCGTGGCACAGGTTCGCCCCGACCTCGCCATAGTTCGCCAGCGCACCGATGACTTGGTGCCAGATGCCCTTGCCGTTGGTCAGGTGCAGGCCGGCATCACGCATCTGGGCGATAACCGCGCGGGCCTCGGCAACCTGCTTTTCGGTCAGCGGAAACTCGGGTTCGCGGCGGACGGTCTCGAACTCTTCGATCTCACCCTCGTAGGCACCCCACAGGGAGCACACAGTCGCACCCTGATAGCTCCGAACGTCTTGGGGCAGGCCACCCTCCTTGGGGCTGAAGAAAAAGCCCTGAGAGGCCGGCATGAGCTTCCCGGGCGGCGTGATCCCGAGGGTCTTGCAGGTCTGGGCCGTGCGCCCCTTGTACTCGCCGATCGGGATCAGGTCTTCGACCGGCAGGACGAGGCGGAAGGTGAAGTCGTCGTCGGGGGTGCTGCTGAAGGTGTTCCACGAGATGAAGCTGACGCCGAACAACTCGCAGGTAGATTCCGCGTCGGCGCGGCTCACGCGGTCACCGTTGCGTCCATCGAAGTCCAGAACGATGGCGCTGGCGCCCTCGCAGATCGCAAGCTCACGCTTGGGTGCGCCGTTCGGGAACTTGGCGAAGTGGATGATCGGGCCGAGGGTCTTGTCGGCGACCGGGGTGCCTTTGTTGCGCAGCCCAGACACCACCCGGTCGAATGGTAGTCTTTTCGATGTTGAAGCGTTGTGGAAGGTTGGCGCGACGGCCACGTGGATTTGATTCGGGCGCTCGGTTGCGTTGAAGCCGGTCTCGCCTCCAAGGTCCGATACCTTGTGCGCAGTAGCTCCTGCTGTGTTGCTGGTGGTGCGCGTCATGGGGCCACCTCGGCAACGAACAGGATGGCGCCTTTGTCGAGATAGGTCAGGCCGGGCCAGCGGCGATCAATGTGATCGGGCTCGGACTGCTCGTGCATGTCCTGAAGGACGAGGAATTGCCCTGCGCTGGCGTTCGTCAGGGTGCCGGTGCAGACGGTATGGCCTCGGGTGCGGATGGCAACACGCCGGCCAATTAGGTGCGTTAGCGGACCCTTGCCGGTGGTTGCGGGGGTGGTCTTGCGTAACGTTAGGGTTTGGGTGCTCATTGCTTGGGTTCCTTGTTGGAACCCCGGGGGCACTCTTGCAGCTATATAGCGTTTTCGCTATATTCGGATTATCAGACGTACTGAAGACCCCGGCCGCTGGCGAAGAGCGCGACCGGGGTTTTTACTTTGCGGGGGCGGCGCCTGCGATCAGCGCGTCGAGATATGACTCGGGCCAGCCGGACGAACGGGCACCAATATGCGACGGCTTGCAGATGTGTCCAGTGCTGGCCCAGCGATCAAGGGTTGCGATGCTGACGCCCAGCTTGGCGGCTGCTTCCTTGCGGCGGATGAAACGATTTCCGGTTACTACGGGGGTGGTTTGGTTCGATAACATGGCAGCGAATCCTCGTGGAGATTTGAGAGATTCGCCGTACTGCCGCATCTGTGCAGGTTGTCATCGACAAGCCGTTTGGCTTGCTCATCCAGCATGTCCCTGCCGGCGAGGGCAGCGTGCATCTGAATGACCGGATACCGAATTGTTGGTTCGAGGGGGCCGGCGCCCGTGCTCGATTTCTTTCACTGTATTAGGTGTATTAGGTCGTGTCAATGTTCTATGCGTCTTAATCAGGCCGTCGCAGGCATCGGCACGACGTTACCAACCGCGCCGGTCCCGTCGATGATCTGCTCAAGCAGGGCCAGAGCCCGGCGCTTCTCGGCGTCGAAATCATGGCGCAAATAGTTTCGATGCTGCAGGCCGCCAAGTGCGTGGCTGAGCAGCTGTGCCGTGACATCCAGCGACACGCCGGCGGCTACCAGCGCCGACTCAATCGAGCGCCGCAGGTCGCGGGCGTTGAAATGCTCGCCGGCCTTGGCACCCTCGGTCGCCGGTGTCTCCATCGCCTTGCTGATTTGGCGAACGAGCCCGCTAACCCGTAGCTGCGCGTCCTCGATCTCGGCTTCGGGGATGTCCCAGAGGCGGCCGGTACGCTTGCCAATGATCTTGGCAAGCTTGCTGTTTTGGGTAATGGGGATGCGGTGCAGCCGGGGCTGAGTGCGGCGACCCTTGCCGTCCATCAAGATCAGCACCGAGCCGTCGAGGCTGACGCTGCCGCGCAGGAGTTGGGAAATCCGCTGGCCGCCGGCATAGAGCGCAATCAGGGCGACATCCTTCTCCGGCGAGGTGGGCATCGCTTCAAGACGCTGGGCATAGTCGCGCAACTCGGCAACGGACAAACAACGCTCATGGGTCTTGCCGGTGCCGCCTTCGATGGCAACCAGCGATGCAGCGGGATCAACCGTCAGGCCGAAGCCGCGCAGGGCAGGGGGCGTGTTCGGGTTGCGGTTGGCACCATAGGCCAACTTGAATGCTCGGGCAGTGTAGGAGCGCAGCACCGCGGCCGAGCGCAGCTTGCCAGCGGCGACCAGTTTGCTGAGTAGTTCTGCGAGGTCGTCGGTCGTGATCTGGGCCGCCGGCGTGTCCTTCAGGACTTGCGGAACATGAATGCGGAACAGTGACTCGGCTTGTCGGTGTGACGGCTTGCCGATCAAGGTGCCGAGGTAGGCGTCGATCAGGTCGCCCAAGGTCTTCTGCGAGGCCGCAGGCGCATCCCGCAGGGCGACCGGATCAATCCCCTTGGCGACCAATGCCCGGACTTCTGCGGCACGCTCCCGTGCGTCGGCGAGGGTCACGGCCGGGAAGGGGCCGAGGGCCATCTTCTTGCGCTTGCCGTCGAGAGTGAAGACGAACAGCCAGCTTTTCCCGGATGGGCGGACGTACAGGAAAAGGCCGGCGCCGTCGGCCACAAGTTTCTCGCGCTCACCTTCGGCGAGACGGGCGGCATTACAGGATGTTGCGGTCAGCTTGTTTGCAGCCATCGTAACCTCTCCATCTGGTTTGCGGAACACTCTGCGGAACAGTTGCAGTGCGCTCTTATGAGGTCGTATGATGACTTAAAATAGCCATTTTGTCAAGTAATCAGTGCGTTACAAGTGTTCCGCGAGTGCTTCTGAGGTGTCCTGATAGCCTATTTTGGAGATTTGTAATCATCAGGTAGCGGTTCGATTCCGTTCGGGGGCACCACCTGTCGCGTTATCCATGTGAAATACCGAAAATCCGGTTCGGTTCCAGGAACTTGAACGGCGGCCCTTGCCTCCACGCAGGCTTGTCCGGCGCATAGAAAAAATAAGGGGAGCGCGGAGCTCCCCTTGGTCTTTCGCGGTATCGGTTCCGCGAAGCGCTGAACAGGCGATCAGGCGAAGTTGGCTTCTGCGAAAGACCAGTTCACGAGGCTGTTCAGGAAGGTTTCGACGAACTTCGGGCGCAGGTTGCGGTAGTCGATGTAGTAGGCGTGTTCCCACACGTCGATGCAGAGCAGGGCCTTGTCGCCGGTGGTCAGCGGGGTGCCGGCGGCGCCCATGTTGACGATGTCGACCGAACCGTCAGCCTTCTTGACCAGCCAGGTCCAGCCGGAACCGAAGTTGCCGACGGCAGAGGTCTGGAAAGCCGTCTTGAAGGCATCCAGGGAACCCCATTTGGCGTTGATGGCGGCCGCCAGGGCGCCGCTCGGGGCGCCGCCGCCATTCGGCTTGAGGCAGTTCCAGAAGAAAGTATGGTTCCAGACCTGGGCGGCATTGTTGTAGACACCGCCGGCCGGGGCCTTCTTGACGATGGCTTCGAGATCAAGGTTTTCGTATTCGGTGCCCTTGATCAGGTTGTTCAGGTTGGTGACGTAGGCCTGATGGTGCTTGCTGTAGTGGTAATCGAAGGTCTCGGCCGACATGTGCGGGGCGAGGGCATCCTTGGCGAAGGGCAGGGGGGGCAGTTGGTGTTCCATGTTTTCTCCGTTGTCAAAGGGGTGAAGCGAAAATTCTATTGGGCTTTGGCGGAAGCGACAACCTGATCGACGGTCGCAACGACCTTTCCCCGGGCAAAGCTGATCCTGAGCCCGTCGCCGGGGCTGAGGCTGGAAGCATCGCGCACTGCCTTGCCGTCGGGGCCGATCGCCAATGCATAGCCACGGCCGAGGACGGCATGCGGGTCAAGTTGAATGAGACTTGCCGCCAGCGCCTTTAGTTTCGCATCGGCACGCGAAATACCCTGGCGCGCCCCGTTCCCGAGCCGGTATTCCAGGTGTTTTAGGCGGTCGCAGGCGGATTCCAGCTTCGGGCGCGAGCCGCTCAGGCGCTGGGCGAGAGTGGCGACATCCAGGCGCCGGCCCGCAAGCTGGCTGTCCAGCGCCCGCCGGAGCTGCGTCCCGAGCAGCATGACGGTTTCGCGGCGCTGGCGCAGGCGCTCGGCAGGGTGGGTCAGGCGGCTGGCCAGCCAGTCGAGCTGCTGGGTGCGCTCGGCCAGCCCGCGTTCGAACTGACGGCCGATGCGGCGTTGGAGTTGCTGCAGGGCGGCAAGCAGGGCTGCGCGGTCCGGACTGAGGATTTCGGCGGCGGCGGTCGGGGTCGGGGCGCGCAGGTCGGCGGCAAAGTCGGCAATGGTGAAGTCGGTTTCGTGGCCGATACCGGAAACGACGGGCAGCCGGCTGGCGCGAATGGCGCGCGCGACCGCTTCCTCGTTGAATGCCCACAGGTCTTCGATGCTGCCCCCGCCCCGGCAAAGAATGATCGCTTCGCAATCGCCCTGTGCCGCAGCTCGCAGGGCGGCCGTGATCTTGTCGGCGGCGCCTTCGCCCTGGACGGGGGTCGGGTAGAGATCGACGCGGATCTGCGGGGCGCGCCGCCGCAGGGTGGTCAATACGTCGCGCAGGGCCGCCGCCTGCAGGCTGGTGACGATGGCCAGGGCGCGCGGGTGCTCCGGCAGGGGGCGCTTGCTTTCGGCGGCAAACAGTCCTTCGCTTTCCAGTTTCGTCTTGAGCTGCAGGAAGCGCTCGAACAGGTCGCCCTGGCCTGCCCGGCGGATCGTTTCGACATTGAGCTGGAATTCGCCGCGCGGTTCATAAAAGGAAACGAGCGCCCGCGCATCAATCTTCTGTCCGTTTTCCAGGCGCCAACCGAGCAGCTGGGCGCGGTTGCGCCACATGACGCAGCGCACCTGGGCGGCAGTGTCCTTGAGGGAAAAATAGACGTGACCGGAGGCGGCGTAGGTCAGGTTCGAGATTTCTCCGCCGACCCAGGTCAGCGGAAAGGCCGATTCCAGGCAGTCGCGCACCAGACGGTTGAGGCTGGTGACGCTGAGGACGGCGCTGTTGCTTGGGGCTTCCGGGGCGGCTGGCATGGCGGGAATTGTACTGTGGCGCGTTGGGGGTGTGGCCTCCGGTTTGCGAAATTTGTTTATAACATATTGATTTTACGATTTATTAAATTATGTGCCTCGTTTTTTGGCAACGCAGGCGCAAGCCTTTGCCGACGCGGGTTTGCATGGGTTGATGACAGCTCATTCACAGACTTATCCACAGTTTCTGGGGATAAGCCGGCGGTGCGGTGATTTTCGGGGCTTGCCGGCCAGCGGGGGGAGAGGCAAAATGCCGGATTACTAGAGACAAGCGAGGATTCATAGTGTTCGCCATCATTCAGGCCGCCGGCTGGCCCATCTGGCCGTTGTTGCTGGCTTCCGTCATTTCGGTCGCCCTGATCATCGAGCGTCTCGTCGCCCTGCGACGTTCCAAGGTCGTGCCGTCCGGCCTGCTGCAACGCGCCGTCGGCGAATTCAAGCGGGGGGGCAACAACGATCGCATGCTGGAGGAGCTCGAGCGCCATTCGCCGCTCGGTCGCGTGCTGGCCGCCGGCCTGCGCAACGTCAATACCTCGCGTGAAGTGATGAAGGAGTCGATCGAGGAAGCCGGAGGGGCAGTGACGCATGAGCTGAACCGCTACCTGACGACGCTCGGCACGATTGCCTCGATCAGCCCGCTGATGGGCCTGTTCGGCACAGTGGTCGGGATGATCGAGATTTTCGGATCGCAGTCGCCGACCGGTTCCAACCCGCAGCAACTGGCGCACGGTATCTCCATCGCCCTATACAACACCGGCTTTGGCCTGGTCATCGCCATCCCGAGCATGATCTTCTGGCGGCATTTCCGGGCGCTGGTCGACAGCTTCGTCGTCGAGATGGAGCAGCAGGCTATTCGCCTCGTCGAATACATGCACGGCGACCGGAAGTAGGCCATGAATTTTCAGCGCGGCCGCAGCCGGGAAGAGCCGGAAATCAACCTGATTCCGATGATAGACGTCCTGCTGGTCATCATCATCTTCCTGATGTTGACGACCACCTATGCCAAGTTCTCCGGCCTGGAGATCAACCTGCCAACGGCGGACGCCAGCAAGCAGGCCGAGCAGCCGAACGAGATCGACGTGGCGATCACCGCCAGCGGCCAGGTTCTGATCAACAAGTCGCCGTTGACCGCAACCGACGTCAAGAGCATTTCCGACGCCCTGCGCCGGGCGGCGGGGTCGCGGCAGGAGCCGATCATCGTCATCAATGCCGATGCCAAGGCGACGCACCAGAGCGTCATCGACGTGATGCAGGCGGCGCAGGCCGCCGGTTATCCGCATATTTCCTTCGCCACGCAAGCGCCACGCTGATGGTCGCTCGCTGGTTGCAGCGCCAATGGTTCGAGCAACGCCGGCTTTCGCCGGCGTTGTGGCTTCTGGCCCCGCTTACCGGCCTCTATGCCGCCGTCGCCGAGCGCCGCCGGCGCCGGGCGCGACCCGAACGCCTGGCTGTGCCGGTCATCGTCGTCGGCAACATCACCGTCGGTGGGGCGGGCAAGACGCCACTGACGCTGTGGCTGGCCGGGCAGCTCGGCGAACGCGGCTGGCGGCCGGGGATCGTCAGTCGCGGCTATGGCAGCGCAGAATCCGGGGCGCGCCCGGTAGACGTGCAGTCTGCTGCGGTCGACGTCGGCGACGAGCCGATTTTGCTCGCCCGACGCAGCGCGCGGCCCGTCTGGGTCGGGCGCGACCGCGTGGCGGCCGGTCGGGCCTTGCTGGCGGCTCATCCGGAGGTCGACGTGATTCTCTGCGACGACGGCCTGCAGCACTACCGGCTGGCGCGCGACGTGGAGCTGGCGGTCTTCGACGGGCGCGGCGCCGGCAACGGCTGGCAGCTGCCGGCCGGGCCGCTGCGCGAGCCGCTGGGCCGTTTGGCGACGGTCGATGCAGTGGTCTGCAACGGCGCGCCCGATGCGCGCCTGCCTCCGACGCCGCCGCATTTCGCCATGGCCCTGCGGGCCGGGGATTTCTATCGCCTGGACGATCCGCGGCAGCGCTGCGCCGCCGCCGACTTGGCCGGTCGCCAACTGAACGCCCTGGCCGGTATCGGCGATCCAGAGCGCTTCTTCCGCACCCTGGAAGACCTGGGGCTGGTGTTTTCCCGCCATCCCTTTCCCGATCATCACGCCTATCGCGCTGGCGATCTGGCCTTCGCGCGGGACGGCGTGCTGCTGATGACGGAGAAGGATGCAGTAAAATGCGCCGGACTGGCACCCGGTGAAACCTGGGTTTTGCCGGTCGAAGCCGAGCTGTCGCCGGCCCTTATTGAACTCATTGTGGAGAAACTGCGTGGACGCCAGGCTGCTTGATATCCTCGTCTGCCCGATTTGCAAGGGCAATCTCGAATACCGCAAGGCCGACCAGGAACTGGTCTGCAAGCCGTGCAAACTGGCCTTTCCGATCCGTGACGACATTCCCATCATGCTCGAGGACGAAGCGCGCCAGTTGGCGGCGGATGAGCAGTAATGTTCGCATTCGCCTTCAAGGTCGTCATTCCGGCGCGTTACGCCTCGACGCGCCTGCCGGCCAAGCCGCTGCTCGATCTCGGCGGCAAGCCGATGGTCGTGCGGGTCGCCGAGCGCGCCCGCCAATCGGGGGCCGACGAAATCTGGGTGGCGACCGACCATCCCGACGTGCATGCCGCCGCCGCGGCGCACGAAATTGCCGCGCTGATGACGCGCAGCGACCATGCGACCGGGACCGATCGCCTGGCGGAGGTCGTCGAGCAGCGCGGCTGGCATGGCGAAACCATTATCGTCAATGTGCAGGGCGATGAGCCGCTGATCGAGCCGGAAGTCATCGTGCAGACGGCGCGGCAACTGGCGGCCAGCGGGGCGGACATCGCCACCGTCGCGCATCCGATCGTCGACGCCGCGGATTTCTTCAACCCGAACGTGGTCAAGGTCGTCTGCCGGGCCGATGGGGATGCGGCCTACTTCTCGCGCGCGCCGGTACCCTATGCGCGCGACCACTTCGCTCGGGAAAATGGCGGGGAAACGCTGCCGGTGGACTTCCCCGCCTATCGCCACGTTGGCCTCTACGCCTACCGGGCGAGCTTTTTGAAGGCTTACGCCGGGTTGACCGCAGCACCCACCGAGCGCTTCGAATCGCTGGAGCAGTTGCGCGCCCTCTGGCACGGCTACCGGATCAGCGTGACGCTGATCGATGCGGCGCCGGCGCCGGGTGTCGATACGCCCGAAGATGCCGAGCGGATGCGCAAACTGTTTGACCGGGCCTGAAATAGCGAGTAATTTTTCGGCCTTAGAGAACGGCCAATACTGAAGCCGATAACAATATTTTCCGATACACAAAACCGAGGGACTTTCCATGAAACTGATTCTGTTGGGCGCACCCGGCGCCGGCAAGGGTACGCAAGCCACCTTCATTTCCAAAGAATTTGGCATTCCCCAGATTTCCACCGGCGACATGTTGCGTGCCCAGGTCAAGGCCGGCACGCCGCTCGGCCTCGAAGCCAAGAAGCACATGGACGCGGGCGGCCTGGTGCCGGACGCTGTCATCATCGGCATGGTCAAGGATCGCCTGACCCAGGACGACTGCAAGAACGGTTACCTGTTCGACGGCTTTCCGCGCACCATTCCGCAGGCGGAAGCGATGAAGGACGCCGGCGTGCCGATCGAGTTCGTGCTTGAAATCGACGTTCCCGACAGCGACATCATCGAGCGCATGGCGGGACGCCGCGCCCACCTGGCTTCCGGCCGCACCTACCACGTCAAGTTCAATCCGCCCAAGGTCGAGGGCAAGGACGACGTGACCGGCGAGCCACTGGTGCAGCGCGACGACGACAAGGAAGAAACGGTCAAGAAGCGTCTGGACATCTATCACTCCCAGACCAAGCCGCTGGTCGATTTCTACAGCAAGTGGTCGGCCACCGGCGATGTCAAGGCACCGAAGGTCAGGAAGGTGGCCGGTGTCGGCAGCGTCGACAGCATTACCAAGAGCGTTTTTGACGCATTGAAATAAGGGGCGCGCGATGGCGGTCAAGAATGCCTTCTACGCACAGTCAGGGGGCGTCACCGCCGTCATCAACGCCACGGCGTGCGGCCTGGTCCAGGAAGTACGCCGGCATCCCGAAAAGATCGGGAAGGTATTGGCCGGACGCGACGGCATCATCGGCGCCCTGACCGAAGACCTGATCGACACCAGCCTCGAATCCGATGCCGACATCGCCCGCCTGCGGCATACGCCGGGCGGCGCCTTCGGTTCCTGCCGCTACAAGCTGAAGAGCCTGGAAGAGCATCGCGCCCAATACGAGCGCCTGATCGAGGTGTTTCAGGCGCACGACATCGGCTATTTTTTCTACAACGGCGGCAACGATTCGATGGACACCGCCTGGAAGGTGTCCCAGATTGCCGAAAAGATGGGTTACCCGGTGGTTTGCGTCGGGGTGCCCAAGACGGTCGATAACGACCTGCCGCTGACCGACTGCTGCCCGGGCTTCGGCTCGGTAGCCAAGTATGTCGCCACTTCGATCCGCGAAGCCGGCTACGACGTGGCCTCGATGGCGCGCACGTCGACCAAGATCTTCGTGCTGGAAGTGATGGGCCGCCATGCCGGGTGGATTACCGCCGCCTGCGGGCTGGCGACCGAACGGGCAGGTGAGCCGCCGCACATCCTGCTGTTCCCCGAAGTGCCGTTCGATCCGGAACGCTTCCTGGCCCGCGTCGATGAATGCGTCAGGCAGTACGGCTATTGCACGGTGGCGGTGTCCGAGGGCTTGTCCGATGCCGCCGGCAAGCTGATCGCCGAATCGGGCACCAAGGATGCCTTCGGCCATTCGCAACTCGGCGGGGTCGGCCAGGTGGTGGCGCAGTTGATCAAGGATCGGCTGGGCCACAAGTACCATTGGGCGCTGGCCGATTACCTGCAGCGCTCGGCGCGCCACCTGGCGTCGCGCACCGATGTCGAACAGGCGCATGCCCTGGGGGTTGCTGCGGTCGACCTCGCCCTGCAGGGCAAAAACGCGGTGATGGCGACCATCAGGCGCCTGGCCGATGCGCCGTACCGCTGGGAGATCGGCGATGCACCCCTGAAGGACATCGCCAATGTCGAACGCAAAATGCCGGCCGAATTCATCACGGCCGACGGGTTCCATATCACCGATGCCTGCCGGACCTATTTGCGACCGCTGATCGAGGGCGAGGATCCGCCGCCTTTCTGCAACGGCCTGCCCGATTACGTCCGTCTGAAGAACGTCGCCGTGGCGAAGAAACTAGGGGCGTTCAAGATCTGATTTCTTGTTGTTCATCGAGGGAGGGGGAGTGATGTCTACAGCGTTGTTACTGGCGCTTGCCTGCGCCGTGCTGGCAGTCCTGTACGGCTGGATTTCCAGCAGGCAGATCCTCGCGTTGCCAGCCGGCAACCAGCGTATGCAGGAAATCGCCAAGGCCGTGCAGGAAGGGGCGGCTGCCTATCTCAGTCGGCAATACAAGACCATCGCCATGGTCGGCGTCGTTCTCTTTCTCGTCATCGGCCTCGTGCCCAAGCTCGGCTGGCTGACCGCCTTCGGTTTCCTGATCGGCGCCGTGCTCTCCGGTGCGGCCGGTTTCATCGGCATGAACGTTTCGGTGCGCGCCAACGTGCGCACCGCCGAAGCTGCGCGCAGCGGCATCGCGGCGGCGCTGGACGTCGCCTTCAAGGGTGGCGCCATCACCGGCATGCTGGTCGTCGGCCTCGGCCTGCTCGGCGTCGCCGGTTACTACGCCTTCCTGAAATCGGTGGGCGGGACCGACCTGCACCATGTCATCGAGCCGCTGGTCGGGCTGGCCTTCGGTTCCTCGCTGATCTCCATCTTCGCCCGTCTTGGCGGCGGCATCTTCACCAAGGGCGCCGACGTCGGTGCCGACCTCGTCGGCAAGGTCGAGGCGGGGATTCCCGAGGACGACCCGCGCAATCCAGCGGTGATCGCCGACAACGTCGGCGACAACGTCGGCGACTGCGCCGGCATGGCGGCCGACCTGTTCGAGACCTACGCCGTGACGGTGGTGGCGACCATGGTGCTGGCGGCGCTGACGATCAAGACGGCGACCGGCCTCGGCGAGAATCTAGTGCTCTATCCGCTGGCCTTGGGCGGCGTGTCGATCATCGCTTCCATCGTCGGCTGCTATTTCGTCAAGGCGACCGAAGGCGGCAAGATCATGGCGGCGCTCTACCGCGGCCTGATCGTCGCCGGCGTGCTGGCGCTGATCGCCTACTATCCGATCACCTCCTGGCTGATCGGGGCCGGCGATGCGGCGGCCAAGATCACGACCATGAGCATGTTCGGTTGCGCGGTCGTCGGCCTGGTCCTGACCGCGGCACTGGTCTGGATCACCGAGTATTACACCGGCACCGACTACGCGCCGGTCAAGCATGTCGCTGCGTCGTGCCAGACCGGGCACGCCACCAACATCATCGCCGGCATTGGCGTCTCGATGAAGGCCTGCGCCCTGCCGGTGCTCTCCGTCTGCATTTCGATCTGGGCCGCCTATACGATGGGCGGTCTGTTCGGCATCGCCATCGCCGCCACCTCGATGCTATCGATGGCCGGCATCGTCGTCGCGCTCGACGCCTACGGACCGATCACCGACAACGCGGGCGGCATCGCCGAGATGGCGGAGCTGCCGAAGGAGGTGCGCAACGTCACCGATCCGCTCGACGCGGTCGGCAACACCACCAAGGCGGTGACCAAGGGCTACGCCATCGGTTCGGCCGGCCTCGCCGCACTGGTGCTCTTCGCCGACTACACGCACGGCCTCGAAGCGGCCGGCCTCGCCAACATTTCCTTCGACCTGTCGAACCACATGGTCATCATCGGCCTTTTCATCGGCGGCCTGATCCCCTACCTGTTCGGCGCGATGGCAATGGAGGCCGTCGGTCGTTCGGCCGGCGCCGTGGTCATGGAGGTCCGCCGCCAGTTCAAGGAAATCGCCGGCATCATGGAAGGTACGGCGAAGCCCGACTATTCCCGTGCCGTGGACATGTTGACCGTGGCAGCCATCAAGGAAATGATGATTCCCTCGATCCTGCCGGTGGCTGTGCCGATCGTCGTCGGTCTCGTGCTCGGTCCGCAGGCGCTCGGCGGCCTGCTGGTCGGCACCATCGTCACCGGGCTGTTCGTCGCCATCTCGATGACGACCGGCGGTGGAGCGTGGGACAACGCCAAGAAGTACATCGAGGATGGCCATTTCGGCGGCAAGGGGTCCGATGCGCACAAGGCGGCGGTCACTGGCGACACCGTCGGCGATCCCTACAAGGACACCGCCGGCCCGGCAGTCAATCCGCTGATCAAGATCATCAACCTGGTGGCCCTGCTGATCGTGCCGCTGATGGCCTGATTTGCTTGGGCGCTCTGGAAAAGGTGGCTGCGGCTGCCTTTTCCGTTTTTCGCCTTAAAATTCACGGTTTGTTCTCCACCCCTGCGCTAGAATGCGCCGGAACATGGAGTTTGCATGAACGAACCAGCAAGTCGGCCTGCATCCGCAGGCAAGTCGGGCATCCGTGAAGACATCCTGCATCACGATCCTCTGCTCGACTGTCTCGTCGAACTATCTCGCATCCACGGACGCCCCGGTACCCGGGCCGCGCTGACCGCCGGCTTGCCGCTCGAAAAGGGGGCGCTGACGCCGTCGCTGTTCGCGCGCGCCGCCAGTCGCGTCGGTCTGGCTGCCAAGGTGGTGCGGCGGCCGCTGGAGCGTATCGACGCCGCCCTGCTGCCGGTCGTGCTGCTGACCGCGGGCGAAGAGGCTTGCGTTCTCCTCGGGTGGGATGAAGCGGGTGAAACGGCGCGCCTGCTTTTTCCGGAAACCGGCCAAGGCTCCGTCCAGTTGTCGCGCGAGGAGTTGCTGGGCCGTTATACGGGCGTGGCGATTTTCGTCCGCCCGCATTTCCGTTTCGACCAGCGCACGCCGGAAGTCGGCGAAGTCCGCCTGCGTCACTGGTTCTGGGGAGCGCTGGCCGAGCAGTGGCAGGTCTATCGGGATGTCCTTGGCGCAGCGTTGCTGATCAACGTCATCGCACTGGCTATGCCGCTATTCACGATGAACGTCTATGACCGGGTGGTGCCCAACCATGCCATCGAGACCCTGTGGGTGCTGGCCCTCGGCGTCATCCTGCTGATCGGGGTCGATCTGGTCCTGCGCCTGCTGCGCGGTTATTTCATCGATCTTGCCAGCGCCAGGATCGACATGCAACTGTCGGCCAAGATCATGGACCGCGTCCTTGGTGTGCGCATGGAAGCGAGGCCGGCGGCGGTCGGCGCCTTCTCGTCCAACCTTCGTTCGTTCGAGGCGGTCCGCGATTTCATCACTTCGGCATCGGTGACGGCCTTCATCGATCTGCCTTTCGCGTTGTTGTTCGTCTTCGTGATCGCCTTGATCGCCTGGCCGCTCCTCCTGCCGGTCCTGTTGGCGATCGTCATCGTTACGATCTACGCCTACGTCCTCCAGCACAAGATGCACGCACTGTCAGAAACGACTTACCGGGCGGGTGCCTTGCGCAACGCGACGCTGATCGAAAGCCTGACGGCGCTGGAGACGATCAAGACCCAGGGCGCCGAGGGCGTCATGCAATCGAAATGGGAAAAATCGGTGGCATTCGTCGCCCGCATCAACAACCAGATGCGCTTCCTGTCGGCGGCGGCGACCAACGGCGCGCTGGAGATGCAGCAACTGGTCAACGTGGTCGTCATCATCGCCGGCGTCTACCTGATCGGTGAGGGCATGCTCAGCATGGGGGGGCTGATCGCCTGCACGATGCTGGCTTCGCGGGCCGTGGCTCCGCTCGGCCAGATGGTCGGTCTGCTGATGCAATATCACAATGCCAAGACAGCGCTGACCTCGCTGGAAGAGGTAATGAAGAAGCCGGTCGAACGTCCGGCGGATGCCAGTTTCGTGCATCGTCCCGAATTGCGTGGGAACATCGAATTCGACAAGGTCGAGTTTACCTATCCGGGTGCTGCGATTCCGGCGTTGAGGGGCCTGAACTGCCGGATCGACGCCGGTGAAAAAGTGGTTGTCATCGGCCGCGTGGGGTCCGGCAAGACGACGCTGCAGAAATTGCTTCTGGGGCTCTATCAGCCGACCGAGGGGGCGGTGACGATCGATGGCGTAGACCTGCGCCAACTCGATCCTGCCGACCTGCGGCGCAATATCGGTTACGTGTCGCAGGATCCGACCCTGTTCTACGGCACGTTGCGCGACAACATCGCGATCGGCGCACCCTACGCCGACGATGCGGCCGTCCTGGCAGCAGCGGAAATGGCGGGATTGACCGATTTCGTCAACCGCCATCCCGACGGTTTCGACATGCTGATCGGGGAGCGTGGCGAGTCGCTGTCCGGCGGCCAGCGCCAGAGCGTGGCAATCGCCCGCGCCGTCCTGATGGATCCGCCGATTCTCCTGCTCGACGAGCCGACCAGCTCGATGGATTACACGTCGGAGCATCAGTTCAAGCAGCGTCTGCAGGTTTTCGCAGCGCACAAGACCGTGGTCATCGTCACGCACCGCAACAGCCTGCTCGACCTGGCGACGCGGATCATCGTCGTCGACGACGGGCAAGTGGTGGCCAACGGTCCGCGCGACCAGATCATTCAGGCGCTGCAGAGTGGACAGGTCGGGAGGGCGTCATGAGCCGTCCCCGTACCATTGCTGCCTGGCTGCAAACCAGACTGGAGACTATCGCCCGGAAATGCGCACCGTATGTCGAACGGGTGCTGGGGCGTTTGCCGAGCAGGGAAGAAAGCGAGGCGGTCGATTTCGCGACCGACGCAGATACGGCCATCCTACGCCAGGAGCCGCTGCGTGCCCGCATGCTGTTGCGGACGATCGGCATCGTTTTCGCCCTCTTCATCATGTGGGCAGCGGTTGCGCAACTCGACGAGGTTACCCGCGGCGAGGGCAAGGTGATTCCCTCGAAGCAGGTACAGGTGCTGCAGAGCATCGATGGCGGCCTGGTTTCGGACATCCTGGTGCAGGAAGGCGACGTCGTCCAGCCCAACCAGTTGCTGATCAAGATCGACGAGACCCGTTTCGCATCGTCGGTCAAGGAGAACCGTGCGCAGTATCTCGGCCTGCAGGCGCGGGTCGCCCGCCTGCGCGCGACCTCGGACGGCAAGGCTTTTGTGCCGCCGCCGGAAGTGCAGAAGGAGGCGCCGGAGGTGGTCGAGCAGGAGTTGCAGCTGTTTGAAGCCAAGCGCGCCGAAATGAACGCCGCGCTGGCGATCGCCCGCCAGCAGTTGACCCAGCGGCAGCAGGAGTTGAACGAGGCGCAGGCCAAACGTGCCCAGGCAGCACAGGGTTACGAACTGACCTCCAAGGAGCTGGCCGTGACCAAGCCGCTCATCAATTCTGGTGCGGTCTCCGAGGTCGAGTTGCTGCGTCTGGAGCGCGATGTCGCACGCTATCGCGGCGAGCGCGACATGGCGTCGGCGCAGATCACCCGCGTCCAGGCGGCGATTGCCGAGGCCCAGCGCAAGATCGAGGAAGTCGAACTCAACTTCCGCAATGATGCGGGCAAGGAGTTGTCGGAGGCGACCGCCAAGCTCAACAGCCTGGCCGAGGGAAGCGTCGCACTGTCCGACCGCGTCAAGCAGTCGTCGATCCGTTCCCCGGTCAAGGGTACGGTCAAGCGCCTGCTGGTCAATACGGTTGGCGGCGTCGTCCAGCCGGGCAAGGACATGATCGAAATCGTTCCGCTCGAAGATACGTTACTGCTCGAGGCACGCATTCTCCCGCGCGACATCGCGTTCCTGCGCCCGGGTCAGCCGGCCATAGTCAAGTTCACTGCCTATGATTTCGCCGTGTACGGCGCACTCGACGGCACGCTGGAGCATATCGGCGCCGATACGGTGACGGACGACAAGGGCAACGCCTTCTACACGGTGCGGGTGAGGACCGACAAGCCTGGATTCGGCGATGCCAACCTGCCGATCATTCCCGGCATGGTGGCGGAAGTAGATATTCTGACCGGGAAGAAAAGCGTTCTCGCCTATCTCCTGAAGCCGGTGTTGCGGGCGAAGAGCGTGGCACTAACCGAACGATGACGCAGCACTGGATTGTCGACCGCGAAGTCAAGCCAATACCGAATTGGCTCGAGGCGATGCCGAAGGCGCGGTTGCTCAGGCGAAGTGAACTTCCGGAGGTGAACTTTGCCGGTGGGGGCATCATCTGGTCACGTTTGCGTTCCGGTGAGCTGGTTGATGCCGCGCTGGCAGGTATCCGCGACAATGAGGGTTGCCCGGTCGTTCTCTTGTGTGACGAACCGGATGAGGCGCTGGTGCTCCAGGCACTGGCCCTCGGCGCCGCCGGTTGCTGCAATTCGCGGGCCGCTCCGGAAGTGCTTCGGCAGGTGGCGTTGGTAGTTACCAATGGGGGGCTCTGGATTGGCCAGTCGTTGCTCCGGCAATTGGTGGGGGCGACGGCGCATCGTCTCGGTCGACTGTCGTCGGAAGTGAAAAATGGCGACTGGAGCATCCTGCTTTCCGAGCGCGAGGTGCAGGTTGCGCGTCGGGTAGCCAGTGGTTTGAGCAACAAAGAAATCGCCGAGCAACTGTCGATTACCGAGCGCACGGTAAAGGCACACCTGACCGCGATTTTCGAGAAGCTTGGCCTGCGTGATCGCCTGCAATTGTCATTGCGGATCAACGGCGTAAAAATCTGATCCAGAACGTGAGTTTTTTCACGTAAACAGGCTCAGACTGTACCTTGGTTCAATGGATTCGCCACTGACGAATCCATACACTTCCGGCATCGCTAATCATGCTGGAGTAGTGTCATGGCCGAAGTCATCGCCCGCGTCGGAAAAATCAATGGCGAAGCGTTTGCCCGCGACGCAAGCGGGAAGCTCCGTCGTCTGAAGAGCGGCGATTCGATCCGCGAGGGAGAGGTCGTTCAGGCGGCCGAGGGTGGACAGGTTCAGCTGAAGCTGGCCGATGGCCGTGAACTGGTCGTAGATGCCAATGAAGCCGCAAAGATAGACGCCGAGGTTGCAGCGCCCGACCTGCCAAACGCAGGTGACAGCGCCATCCAAAATAACCCCAAGGGCTTTGCCAAGGTGAGCAAGGCTATTGTCGGTTCCGATGGCACCTTCAGTTTCGAGGATGATGGCGGACGTGGGGCTGGAGCGATAGAGCATAAGGATGGACATACCTTTATCGAACTGATGCGGGTTGTTGAAGCCGTCGATCCGCTGGCTTTCCAGTTTTCTACTACCCGCTTTCCCCTGACCGATACCATCCAAGGCAGCATTCCGATTGCGCGCGTTTCTCTAGGCATTGACTTGGCCAGCCAACTTGATCTGGCCAATGACAACCCGGTCCTGGTGGCCGACAGCAACGCGGCGGCCAACAGCGTGGCCGAGAACGCGGCGACCGGCACGGTGGTCGGGGTCACGGCGCTCGGCAGCGACGCCGACAGCGGCGCGACGATCACCGGCTACACGCTGACCAACGACGCCGGCGGGCGCTTTGCCATCGACCCGGTGACGGGCGTGGTGACGGTGGCCAACGGCAGCCTGCTCGACTACGAGAGCGCGACCAGCCACACCATCACGGTGCAGGCGACCTCGTCGGACGGCAGCGTCGGCACGGCGAACTTCACGATCAACCTGAGCAATGTGAATGACAACCCGGTCCTGGTGGCCGACAGCAACGCGGCGGCCAACAGCGTGGCCGAGAACGCGGCGACCGGCACGGTGGTCGGGGTCACGGCGCTCGGCAGCGACGCCGACAGCGGCGCGACGATCACCGGCTACACGCTGACCAACGACGCCGGCGGGCGCTTTGCCATCGACCCGGTGACGGGCGTGGTGACGGTGGCCAACGGCAGCCTGCTCGACTACGAGAGCGCGACCAGCCACACCATCACGGTGCAGGCGACCTCGTCGGACGGCAGCGTCGGCACGGCGAACTTCACGATCAACCTCTCCAACGCCAATGAAGCTCCGGTGAATGCGATGCCGGCGAGTTACACGACCAACGAAGACACCTCGCTCAAATTGAGCGGGCTGTCAGTAGCGGACGTCGACGCGGGCAGCGGCACGATGACGGTGACGCTCGCGGTGGGCAGCGGCACACTGACGGCGGCCTCTGCCGGTGGTGTCACGGTGGCCGGTTCGGGCACCGGCAGTATCGTTCTGAGTGGCACCCTGGCCAATCTGAATACGTACCTGGCGACGGTGGCCAACCAGCCGACCTATGTGCCGGTAGCCAATGCCAGCGGGACGGTGGAGCTGACCATGACCACCAGTGACGGCGGCAACACGGGCACAGGCGGTCCGCTGAGCGACACGGACAGCATCAACCTCAACATCACGGCGGTGAACGATGCGCCGCTGCTGGCGAGCGGCAGCACGCTGTCGTATACCGAGAACCAGGTTGCGCAGGCGATCAACGGGTCGCTCACGGTCAGCGATGCGGACAACGCAACGCTAGCCTCGGCGACGGTGAGCATCACGGGCAATTTCCAGGCGAGCCAGGACGTGCTCGGCTTCACGGCGGGCACGAGCTACGGCAACATCACGGGCAGCTACAACGCGGCGACCGGCGTACTGACGTTGAGTTCGGCGGGGAACACGGCGACGGTGGCGCAATGGCAGGCGGCGTTGCGCGCGGTGACCTACGCCAACACCTCGGACAACCCGAGCACGCTGGCGCGGACGATCAGTTATCAGATCGACGATGGGCAAGCGGCAAACCACGCTAGCAACACGGTGACCAGCACGGTTAACGTGGCGGCGGTCAACGACGCGCCGGTGAATGCGATGCCGGCGAGCTACACGACCAACGAAGACACCTCGCTCAAGCTGAGCGGGCTGTCAGTAGCGGATGTCGACGCGGGCAGTGGTACGCTGACGGTGACGCTCTCGGTGGGCAGTGGCACGCTGACGGCGGCGTCTGCCGGCGGTGTCACGGTGACCGGTTCGGGTACCGGCAGCATCGTTCTGAGTGGCACGCGGGCCAACCTGAATACCTACCTGGCGACGGCGGCCAACCAGCCGACGTATGTTCCGGTGGCCAATGCCAACGGTACGGTGGCGCTGACCATGACCACCAGCGACGGCGGGAATACGGGCACGGGTGGGCCGCTGAACGATACCGACAGCATCAATATCAACATCACGGCCGTTGCGGATACCCCGAGCCTCAGTTTTGGTGCCCTGGTTTATACCGCCACAAGCATCACTTCCGCCAATGCCACAACGACCACGAACGGCTTCAATATGCTTGCCTACAACCCCAATGGTAGCGCGGGAGCAATTAGCCTCAAGACTGGAAGTCCTGATGGATTCGGTGTGTCGGGGGCTGCATCCGGCGATACAACCGAGCTTGGCTACCTCGCCGGCACAGGCTCCGAGAGTCTGGTGGTCAATTTCGACAACCTGGTCTCTTCGATTGATGTGGCATTCGCGTGGCTTGCTGCTGGCGAAAGGTATTCGGTACAGTTCCTTAACGCAGGAACCGTGCTAGGTAGCTATACGAGCACCATCGGTGGCACTGACGCCGTCGATGCGGTCACGACGCTTCGGCCTGCCAGCGGTGCTCAATTCAACCAGGTTATATTCACTGCGCCATCGGGAGGGGATAATGACTACCTTATCAATAAGATAGTCTTTGATCGAGTCACCAGCAGTAGCGCAAGCAGTGTTTCCACCAATGACGATGGGGTTGTCAATCTGGGCTTGACGTCTTCGCTGGCCGATGCGGATGGTTCGGAAACGCTCAAGGTTGAGATCAGTGGCATTCCGTCAGGATTTACGCTGACCGATGGCACCAATACATTTACCGCCACAGGTGCGGCAGGTGCCACCAGTAATGTTGATGTGACGGGCTGGTCCATATCCTCGATCAAACTCATTGTCCCAGCTAACGTACAAGGGACGGCGCATTTGACCGCCACAGCTACAGCCACGGAGATCTCGAATTTGGATTCCGCCTCCCTGTCCAGAACGGTCGATGTGGTCATAACCCACCCCCAAACCAGTGCTGTCGATACGGTCATCACTAATACTGCGCTTGGAACTGCATTTACTATTCCGATGTCGGCGTTCTTGTATAACGACGTGGGGGCGGCCAGCATCACGGCGATATCGTCGGCTAACAGCTTGACTGCTAGCCTCAGTGGCTCAAACGTTGTTATTACTGATACGGGCGGTTCAAGCGCTTCTGGTGGATCGTTTAACTACACTGCCTCAACCAGTGTGTTTGATCTCGATACCAACTCGACGGTTGTAAAAACATCAACGGGTTCGGTCACTGTCACCCGAGATTCTGGCGATATGGATGGCACGACGGCAGATAACATTCTCGTTGATACGTCAACAAACGCTACAACGATTAACGGTCTTGCCGGTAACGATGTGCTTGTAAGCACCGCTGCCAGCGGAGGCGATACACTCAACGGTGGCGCAGGTAACGATATGCTGACCGGCGGCGCGGGGGCCGACACCTTTGTCTGGAATTTGGCGGACCGCGGCACCCTGGCGAACCCTGCGCGCGATGTCATTACCGACTTCAATACGGCCACTTACGCCTCGGGCGGGGACCGACTCGACCTGCGCGATATCTTGCAGGGAACGGCGACGACGGCGACGGCTCTGGATAGCTACCTCGACTTCTCCAAGCAGGGCAGCGACACCGTGATCAACGTCCGTCCGAATGGTGCAGGCGGGGAGATGACTCAGCAGATCGTACTGCAGGGTGTCGACCTGACCAGCAACGGCACCTTGAGCGATCAGGCGATCATTCAAGACTTGCTGACCAAGGGCAAATTGCAGACCGACTGACGCCTGTCGCGGTCGACCATCAAAAAGGGGCGATTTTCATCGCCCCTTTTTCATTGGGCGCGGTGGGTGCAAACCCGAATCAGCCCTCGTGCTTCCGCAAATTCGCCACGCTCGGAATATGGATTTTCCGCCCCTCGATCACGATCAGCCCCAACTCGGAAAGCTCGTGCAGGATGCGCGAGAAGTGTTCCTGGGTCAGGTTGAGGCGGGAGGCAATGACGCCCTTGTTGGTCGGCAGGGTGACCGCGACGTTGATGCCGTTCTGGTCTTCTTCTGCAAGTTCGCGCAGCAGGTAGCCGATGATGCGCTGTTTGCCGGAGTGCAGCGAGTAGGATTCGACGTCGTTCATCAGCTGGTGCAGGCGCATGGCCATGCCGGCCAGCATCTTGCGGCACAGGTTGTGGTCGCGCTGCAGTTCGTCGAAGACGGCGTGCTTCGAGACGTGCAGCAGCAGCGAGTCGGTCAGCGCCTGGGCGAAGACGATGTAGGGCTTTTCCATGAACATGATGGCTTCGCCGAAGCTCTGGCCCTGGGTCAGGATCTCGACGACCTTTTCGTTGCCCTGCTGCGAGGTGAAGGCCAGCTTGATCTGGCCATAAACCAGCAGGTGGAAGCCGTTGCAGGGGTCGCCCTTGTGGAACAGGATGTCGCCCTTGCTGGCGTGGATTTCACGCGTGCCATGAGCGATGCGGGCAATTTCCTCGGGCGCCAGGCCGTTGAAGAGCGGGATGTGGGTGAGCAGCGCTTCGATGTTGATCGGGTGGTTGGAATTCATTCTTGATCTTCGCTAAATCCGGGTGCCGCGATGGTGTCACTCGCCTAGTGCCGAAACAATACTCCTTTTTGACTATTCATTGACGTGTCAGTTGCGCGTAAAGGAGGGGGAGGCGGCGCGGCAGCTCCTCCGGCTTGCGGATGACGCAGAAGCCGGCAGGGCCGAAGAGATAGGGCAGGTAGGCGCCGGCTTCGCGGTCGATAGTGACGCAGAAGGGGGTCAGGCCCAGGCGCCGGGCCTCGTGGACGGCCATCCTGGTGTCCTCGATGCCGTAGCGGGAGTCGTAGAGGTCGAGGTCGTTCGGCTTGCCGTCGGTGATGATCAGCAGCAGGCGGCGGCTGGCCGGCTGTTCGTGCAGGATATTCGCCGACTGGCGCAGGGCGGCACCCATGCGTGTGTAGAAACCAGGCTTGATGGCCAGAATGCGGGCGCGGGCGGCGGCGTCGTAGCGGCCGGCGAAATCCTTGAGCAGGTGGAAGCGCACGTTCTGCCGGCGCAGCGAGGAGAAGCCGTAGATGCCGAAGCGGTCGCCGGTTGCGGTTAACGCCTCGGAAAAGAGCAAAAGCGAATCGCGGATGACGTCGACGATGCGGTGGCTGTCGGAAATCCAGGCATCGGTGGACATCGACAGGTCGGCCAGCAGCAGGCAGGCGAGGTCGCGCTCGCAGCGCGCCTGGGCCAGGTAGCCGCCGCTTTCCGGCGTATGGCCGCTGGCGCGATCGGCATGGTTGCGCACGCAGGAATCGACGTCGAGCTCGGGGCCGTCCGGCTGCGCCTTGAGCCAGCGGCGCTGTGGGGCGAGGGCGGCGAACTGGCCGCGCAGCTTGCGCGCGGTGGCGGCAAGTTCCTCTGGCAGCGCGGCGTGGCCGGCGTCGCAGGCGAGCATCGGCTGCAGGTGGCAGTGTCGTTCCAGCAGCTGCGCCTTGCGGTAATCCCATTCCGGCAGGGCGATACCGGGGCCGATCGGCGTGTCGTCCTCGGCGGCCGACGGCAGGTCGAGGTCGAAACGGACGCGCGACTGGGCGGTCTGGCCGTCGCGGGTCAGTGAGAGCTTGTCGAGGTCCTTGGCGACGTTGCGGGCATCGGGGTTCTCGTCCTCGTCGAAGGCGCGATTCACGCGCACGTATTCGGCCCAGGTCGGCAGGCTCTCGGCGCGGAACATCGCAAGCATCGGCGCCTTGTTGTCGGGCGTCTCGACCTGCTCGGCCTTGTGCGCGTCCTCTTCGGCTTCGGCGCTGCCGCTGCCTTCGGGAGGCAGGTTTTCGCCGGGGTCGGCGACCTTGCCGGGCGCCGCTTCATCGGCGGCGACCAGCCACAGCAGCACCGGTTGCGGCGGGCGCGATTTCCGGGAATTGAGCGGCGGCAGGCCGTCGACCGCAGCAGGCTGTTGAAGGGCCAGGCGGATGGCCTGTTCCTGCGCCGCTTCGTCGGGCTGGAGGTGGGTCGGGTCGATGCGTTCGGCGAGATGGGCGGCGACCAGGCGCGCGTAGCGCGGCGCGAGGCCGGGGAAGCGGGCCAGCGCGGCCTGGCAGGCGAGCTGGTTGCGGATGAACCACGGTTTGCCCGGCGCGACGTCGCTGGCGGCGAGCGCCGCCAGCCACAGGAAGAGGTCGCGATTCAGGGTCTTGTCGGGAAAGGCGGCGATTTCCGGCGGCAGGCGCAGGGTTTCGGCGTCGCGCCGGGCGTGGGCGACCTTTTCGCCGCTGCCGGCGACGCGCTGCAGCCAGCGGCGGCGGGCGCCGTGCTGCTCGGCGGTGGCGGCCGCAACTTTCAGGCCGGGGTCGCCGCCGAAGGCGCGGAACAGGATGCCGGCCGTCTTCTCGACCTCGGCCAGCTTGACGGCGGCCGCCGGGTAGTGGCCGGCGGCGGCCTTGGTGACCCAGTTGTGCCAGATCTTGCCGATGAACTCTTCCATGTCAGGCCTTTCCTCCGGCGTCCTCGTCGACGTTCGACAGGGCCGAGAAGCGTGCTTCGTTGCGCCGGGCGTCGTCGTTGGCGACCCAGCGCAGCAGTTGTCCCTGCGGGTTGTTGCGGTTGACCGTGCCGCAGGCCGAAATACACTGGCCGCATTGCGTGCAGGCGAACATCCAGCGTTTGACGTTGCGCGGCTTGAGGCGCATCGGACAGACGGCGTCGCAGGCCGAGCCATTGCCGTTGAGGCAGGATGCGCAGTCGGTCAGACGCTCGCGCTCGAAACCGACGACCATCGCCTTCTTGTTGCCCATCCAGGCGAAGCTTTGAAAGAGCCCGACGGCGCAGGCGTAGCGACAGAAGAGGTGGCGGGCGAAGAGAAATTCCAAGGTCAGCACGGTGGTGGCGGCGGCCAGGAAAATGACTTCGCCGCGATAAAGGCTGAAAGTGAATAAGCCGGAATAGACGTGAAACGGCGGCATCAGGTAGGTCAGGCCGACGACGGCCCAAGCGAAGGCGAAGGCGATGGCGGCGGGAACGACGGCGAACCAGTAGCGCTTGTCGCGCGGCGCCGGTGTGCCGTCGGGTTCCCAGGGCGGGGTTTCCTTCTTGTCCCAGACCGAATGCTTGCCGGTGGCGAAGAGCATAAGGCGGTTGATGGTTTCGACCACGGAAAAGTGCGGGCACAGCCAGCCGCAATAGAGGCGGCCCCATTTCCAGGCGACGCCGATGATCAGCGCCAGCGTGCCGAGCACCGGTAAAAACAGGAAAAAAATCAGGTTGACCGCAGCAGTCCCGGCATCGACGCGCCCGGCGATCAGGTCGTCGATGCCCAGGTGCCAAGGGATGGTCAGGAAGTAGGCGTGCTTCTCGGTCAGGTCGTAGCGGAAGAGATCGAAGATCGGCGTCAACGTGAACAGCGCGAAAAAACCGATCTGCGCCAGCACCCGGTAGCGTTGCAGCGCCGGCTTGCTCATGGATTGCGCGGGCCGATCAGCGGGAAGCGCCAGGTCTGCCCGGCCAGGGCCTTGATCAGTCCGAACATGCCGAACAGCACCAGCGTCGAGTGGATGCAGGTGAAGTAGAGGATGACGGCGACCCAGGTGTATTCCCAGTAAAGGCCGCCGACCAGGATGAAAATGGCAGTCAGCGAGACGATCAGCAGGCCGCCGTAAAGGCTGACGAAGGTGGCTTGCTTGAGATGTTGGCGGGCGAGCGGCGGCGCGCTGTCCTTGTAGCGCAGCCACAGCCAGAGCAGGATCGCGAAGGCGATGCCGGGCGCCAGCAGGAGGTTGGCCAGGAACAGCGTCTCGGCGAGGACGGCCAGATTTTGCCCGGCCTTCTCCTCGGTGAAGCCGAAATCATCGTCCGAAAGTGGCATCGACGATTTCCATCAGCGCGGCGACGGTTTCCTCGTCGTCGGTCAGGCTTTCGACCAGCGCGGCGCGGCAGGCGGCGGAGACATCGAAGCCGGACTTGATCAGCGTTGCGGCGTAAACCAGCAGGCGGGTGCTGGCGACTTCCTCGAGGTCGCGGTCCTTCAGCGCGCGGAAGGCCTTGGCGATGCCGACCAGACGCTTGGCGAGATCGGCGTCGCAGCCGGTTTCGCCGATCAGGATGGAAATTTCGCGCTCGGCGCCGGGGAAATCGAAGCGCATCGAGACGAAACGCTGGCGGGTCGACGGCTTGAGGCCCTTCAGCAGGTTCTGGTAGCCGGGGTTGTAGGAGACGACCAGCATGAAATTGTCCGGCGCTTCCAGCGTCTCGCCGGTGCGGTCGATGGGCAGGATGCGGCGATCGTCGGCCAGCGGGTGCAGGACGACGGTGGTGTCCTTGCGCGCCTCGACCACTTCGTCAAGGTAGCAGATGCCGCCTTCGCGCACGGCGCGGGTCAGCGGCCCGTCGCACCAGTAGGTGCCCTTGTCGGAAATCAGGTGGCGGCCGACCAAATCGGCGGCGGTCAGGTCGTCGTGGCAGGCGACGGTGTACAGCGGCAGCTTGAGGCGCGCCGCCATGTGCGCGACGAAGCGCGTCTTGCCGCAGCCGGTCGGGCCCTTGATGAGCAGCGGCAGGCGCTCGCGGTAGGCGTGCTCGAAGAGGGCGATTTCATTGCCGGAGGGTTCGTAGAAGGGCAGGTCGGTCATTTGAGAGAGATCCAGTAGGCGAGCAGAATCAGGCTGGAGACGAGTATAAGCCAGCCTTCGAGCAGGGCGCGCCAGAGCGCCGGAGCGTTGCGCAGCTCCATGAAGTCGAGGATCACCAGGCGGCCCTTGACGAAGGCGATGAGCAGCATGGCGACGATGGACAATGTGCCGGCGGCACCGACTTCGCCGAGATACCAGGTGATGGCGGTGGCGACCAGCAGGACGAGCCAGGCGCGGTGGGCTGGGTTCTTGAGGGCGTTCATGGTCAGCGCATCACGTAAACGAGCGGGAAAAGGACGATCCACAGCAGGTCGACCATGTGCCAGTAGGCGGCGCCGCTTTCCAGGCCGTGCGCATCGTGGCTGCCATACACCCCCTTCCTCGCCTGCACCCAGAGGATGGCGAGGATGACCATGCCGAGGATGACGTGCATGAAGTGGAAGAAGGTCAGCGAGATGTAGAACATGTAGAAGGTGTTGGTCGACATTGAAATGCCGGCGCCGAACTTGGCGGCATACTCGACGACCTTGACCGCCAGGAAGCCGGCGCCGCACAGGAAGCCGAGCAGGATGTTGCGCGGGATCGCCGGGCGGTCGTCGCGGTGCGCGGCCTGTACGGCGAGGACGACGAACCACGAGCCGGTGATCAGCAGCACGGTGTTCAGCGCGCCCAGGTTGCGGTCCAAGGTCTGCTGGTAGAGGTTGAATTCCGCGACGTGGGTCGCCCGCGCGAAGGCGTAGGCGGAGAAGAACACCGCGAAGGCCAGCATCTCGGCGAGGATGAAGAACCAGATAGCGAGGTCGCCGGGCAGCCTTCTGGCGGGTGTTTCGGGTGCGGTTGGAGCGATTGCGGTCATGGCGCACATCTTATCGGCAAGCCTTGCCGCGGAACTTGATGTGGCCCAAAAATGAAAAAAGGCGCCGGTCCTGCGACCGGCGCCCCAAGTGCTACCTGGAGGAAACTGCTCAGGCGGCCTTTTCTTCCTGGCCACCCACGAAGAAGCTCAGGATGTAGATGACGAGACCGACAAGGAAAGCGACGCCGGCCCATTCGCGCATCCAGTAGAACAGCGCGATCTTCTCCTGCGCCACCATGAACGGCAACGGGGTATCGGAAGCACGTTGCAGCCAGACCTGCAGGATGCCGGCGGCGGTCAGGAACAGCGTGATGAAGACCATGGCAACTGTCATCAGCCAGAACGACCACATTTCCAGCACTTGCGACTTGTTGCTGTTGGCAGCACGGCCGCGCAGGATGGGCATGGCGTAGGAGATCATCATCAGGTTGACCATGGCGTAGGCGCCATAGAAAGCCATGTGACCGTGAGCGGCGGTGATCTGCGTACCGTGGGTGTAGTAGTTGACCGGAGCCAGGGTGTGCAGGAAGCCCCACACGCCAGCGCCCAGGAAAGCCATCACACCGGTACCCAGGGCCCACAGGACGGCGGCCTTGTTCGGGTGCTCGCGACGACGACGGTTCACCATGTTGAAGGCGAAGACGGTCATGGCGAAGAACGGGATCGGCTCCAGCGCGGAGAAGATGGAACCCCACCACTGCCAGTATTCCGGCGTCCCGATCCAGAAGTAGTGGTGACCGGTACCGATGATGCCGGTGATCAGCGTCAGGGTAACGATGACATACAGCCACTTTTCGATCACTTCACGGTCAACACCGGTCGTCTTGATCAGCACGAAGGCCAGGAAGGAGCCGAGGATCAGTTCCCACACGCCTTCCACCCAGAGGTGCACCGTCCACCACCAGAAGAACTTGTCGAGAACGACGTTCACCGGGTTGTAGAACGAGAACAGGAAGAAGACGGCGAGACCCCAGAGGCCGAGCAGCAGCACCAGCGAGATCGAAGTCTTCTTGCCCTTCAGTACCGTCAGGGTCAGGTTGAACAGGAAGCCCAGCGCCACGACGACGATGCCCAGCTTGGTCGGCAGCGGTTGCTCGAGGAACTCGCGGCCCATCGTCTCGAGGAGGTTGTTGCCGGTCAGTTCGGCCAGTGTGGCGTACGGCACCGCCAGGTAGCCGACGATGGTCAGCGCACCAGCCACCAGGAAGATCCAGAACAGCGCCAGCGCCAGTTTCGGGCTGAACAGTTCGGTCTCGGATTCCTCAGGGATCATGTAGTAGGCGCCGCCCATGAAGCCGAAGAGCAGCCAGACGATCAGCAGGTTGGTGTGGACCATGCGGGCCACGTTGAACGGAATGGCCGGGAACAGGAAGTCGCCCAGAACGTACTGCAGGCCGAGGATCAGGCCGAACAGGATCTGGCCGACGAAGAGGCCGATGGCCGCGATGAAGTAGGGTTTTGCAACCGCTTGCGATTTGAATTGCATGTTCAGTGTCTCCTCTCGATCAGCCCTGGTCGTTGGGCGGCCAGTTGGCGTCGTTGATCGAATTGACGTGCTTCAGGAAGGCCACGATGGCGTCCAGCTGCTCGTCGGTGAAGTTGAACTGCGGCATGCTGCGACGGCCCGGAATGCCGTCCTTCGGACGCGCCTGGATGAAGGCCTTGGTGCCTTCGTCGCCGTAGCGGACGACCACGTTGCCCAGTTCGGGGGCAAAGTAGGCGCCTTCACCCATCAGGGTGTGGCAACCAATGCAGTTGTTAACCTCCCAAAGCTTCTTGCCTTCGGCGATCTGCGGCGTGATGTTGGCCCGCATGTCGCGCTTGGGAAGCTGCGAATGGGTGTCGAATGACAGCGCGAGGAACAACAGGAAGAAGAAGACGGTCCCCCCGTAGAATATGTTCCGCGCCATCGATTTGGTGAAAGCGCCACTCATTGTTTTCCCCCTTTCGGAAATTGTTTGGCCGGCCGATGGTAGGCGGCGAGGCGGGCAGGGGGCTTTGATGTTCGCTAAAAATGTCGGGCGTCAGGGGAATAAGTTCACAATCCGGGCCGCAAGCCAGGGCGCCAGCAACATGTGCAGACCTGCCGGACAGGGCCGGCAGGGTGTGGGGTCAGAATACCGGGCCGGCAAATACATCCTTGAAATACGCATCGACATCGTATTCGACAGGCCTGAGACCGGGCAGGTAGGTGCTGCTCTGCTCCTTGTCCGGCGGCGGGCTTGCTTCGCCTTTGAAGACCGCGTCGTAGTCCAGGGTCCGGATTGGCGTTTTGAGGGGGAACATGGCGCTACGACAGAGATATGCGTAGATGGACATGACTGACTCCTTCGCTGCTTGATTTGAATTTACGACCTCAATATAGTGTCTATGCTGCGGTGCAGCAAACCATGATTTGTTATCCTTGGCGTAAGTAAAACTTAATCGGCTTCCCGGCTTGCGAGGTACCTGTCCTGGCTTACCGACTTCCCCCGCTGTCCACGTTTCGTACCTTCGAAGCGGCCGCGCGTCACCTCAGCTTCAGGAAGGCGGCGGAGGAATTGCACGTGACGCCATCGGCCGTCAGCCAGCAGATCAAGACCCTCGAGTCCTATCTTGGCTGCCTCCTTTTCCATCGCCGGCAAAACCTGCTGCAGCTGAGCGAGGCGGGTCTGGCAATGTTTCCCAGGGTGCGCGAGGGCCTCGACAGCTTTGCGGCGGCGGTCGAAAGTACGCGGCGCGGCACGGCGCCGGCCCTGAACGTCAGTGCGCCGCCTTCGTTCGCGACGCGCTGGCTGGTTCCCCGCCTGTCGCGATTCTCTGCGGAGCAGCCGGCGTTGGCGATCAGGATTGCCAGCAAGCCGGAAAACATCGACGGCCCGCAATTCGCAACGGCTCCGAAAGGCGAATTGATCGACCCGCGTAGCGAAGCGGGCGAGGTGGCGATCCGCTTTGGAACGGGTTCATATCCCGGTTGCCTCGTCGAAAGAGTGCTTACGCCCTATTTCGTTGTGGCCTGCAGTCCGCGGCTGATGTCCGGGGAGATGCCATTGCGTTCGCCGGATGACTTGAGCCGGCACATCCTGCTCCACGACGAATCGCTGCCGAGTGCCGGAAAGGGGCCGATCTGGCGGGAGTGGCTCGATCTTGCCGGTGTCGGCGGGGTCGATATCGAACGCGGACCGCGTTTCTCGAATACCCTGCTGGTTCTTGAGGCGGTGCTCGAAGGGCAGGGTGTGGCGCTGGTGCCGAGGCCGCTGATCGAGGCCGACGTCGCCGCCGGGCGCCTGGTCGTTCCTTTCTCCGTTTTTCTCCCGTCGGCCTATTCGTATTTCCTCGTCGTGCCGCAGGCCATGGCCGATCAGGAAATGGTGTCGGCATTCCGGAAATGGCTGGTTGCCGAGGCCGAAACGCCGCTGGCGGGGTAGCCCAAGTGGCGCGTTCAGCATGCCATTACACGTCGTCACAGGCGCCGCGAGGCGGCGCTGCTATCATCCGGGGCCCCGGCTCGATGGCGTCGTGGCAGGCCGCATGGCAGCCGATCCGGGGTGGTCAATCCTTTCAGAGCTGCCATGATCGTTCGCCCTCATTTGCACTGGTTCCGCTTGCTGTTCGTCTGGCGCGGCTCGGTGTTGCCCTACATCGTCACCCGCCTGTTGCTGGTGCTTGCGGTTTCCTTAGCCAGTGTTCTGGTACGCGGCTGGTGGATGAGCGAACACGCCGCATCGGCGCTGTCGATTCCACCGTTCACGCTGATGGGTATCGCCCTGGCGATCTTCCTGGGTTTTCGCAACAGCGTCAGCTACGAGCGTTTCTGGGAGGCGCGCAAGCAGTGGGGCGCCCTGCTCATCGCCGCCCGCTCATTGACCCGGGAGGTCGCCAGCTTCGCGCCGGCCGATGACGCACTGCAGCGCCGGGTGGCGCGAACCCTGGCCGCCTTCGCCTACGCGCTCAAGCACCAGTTGCGGGGCACCACGCCCGAAGCCGACCTGGCCTGCCGTCTCGATGCGGCCGTTCTCCGGCGGGTGACGGCTGCCCGCTTCGTGCCGTCGGCCATCCTGCTCGACCTGTCCAGGGATCTCGCCACCGCGCAACGCCATGGTACGATCAGCGATCTGCAACTGCAGTCCATGGATCGCAACCTGAACCTGCTGACCGAGGCATCCGGTGCCTGCGAGCGCATTGCCAACACGCCGATTCCCTACACCTACCGTGTTCTCATGAACCGCACGGTGATGGTCTATTGTCTGCTGCTGCCGGTCGGGCTCAGTACCTCGATCGGCTGGCTGACGCCGCTGATCGCCACCTTCGTCGCCTACACCTTCCTGGCGCTGGACGTGATCGGCGAGCAGATCGAAGAACCTTTCGGTACCGAACCCAACGATCTCGCCCTGGCCTCCATGTGCCATGCCATCGAGGTCTCGGTCTGCGAACTGGTCGGCGAAACGCCGCGCAGCGATCCGCCCGCGGTAAGGGACTACGTGCTGACCTGAATTGACGAACCCGTCCCGGTCAGGGAGGCGGCAGCATTCCCTGACTATACTCCGCGGCTTCGGGTGACCCCGGCGTGGAAAAGGCCGGGGCCGGGACGCATGCTCCATCCATCCCGGCTGTACCCATCACAAGGCACCACCGTGCCGATTTCGATAGGGAGACATTGTGTCCAGAATTCTTGCCTCGCTGATTGGCGGCCTTTTTGCCGTATCCATGCTGGCTGCCGCACCCGCCGCGCAGGCAGCGTCCACCCATGCCAAGCCGGCTGCTACGAAGCAGGCCGGTGCTGCCAAGAGCGGCAAAGCTGGCAAACCCGCCAAGAAGTCCAAGAAGCAGACCAAGAAACAAGGCAAGACCAAAAGCGGCAGCAAGGCCAAGGCGCCCGCTGCGAAATAAGGCGGCGCGGCCGAGCAGGGCAAGCACTCCAGGTGAGGGCTTGCCTTTTTGCGGCGTTGCATTTTCATCGTTGGTCGGCAATTCAGGGGGCGCATGCACGGTCGGGCAGGCTCGGCATGTATACTTCGCGCTTCCTCTCTCCGGACTGTATTCATGGCCGCTCCCGCCGACACCGCCAGCATGGCGCTCTTCTGTGATTTCGAGAACATCGCCCTCGGCGTGCGCGATGCCCAGTACGAAAAGTTCGACATCAAGCCGGTGCTCGAACGCCTGCTGGCCAAGGGCAGCATCGTCGTCAAGAAGGCCTACTGCGACTGGGAGCGCTACAAAGGCTTCAAGGCGGCGATGCACGAAGCCAACTTCGAGCTGATCGAAATCCCGCACGTGCGCCAGTCGGGCAAGAATTCGGCCGACATCCGCATGGTCGTCGATGCGCTCGACCTCTGCTACACCAAGGCGCACGTCGACACCTTCGTCATCATCTCCGGCGATTCCGACTTCTCGCCGCTGGTTTCCAAGCTGCGTGAAAACGCCAAGCGGGTGATCGGCGTCGGCGTCAAACAGTCGTGTTCCGACCTGCTGGTCACCAACTGCGACGAGTTCATCTACTACGACGACCTCGTCCGCGAGCGTGAGGCGCAGCGCGGCAACCTGCGTCGCGAGCGTGACAACGGCAGGCGTTCGCCGGAAGAGGAGGCGGCGCGGCGCGCCAAGGCCGAGGAGCGCAAGACCAAGGCCATCGAGCTGGCGGCGGCGACCTTCGCCGACATGATCGCCGACCGCGGCGAGAACGAGCGCATCTGGGCCTCGGTGCTCAAGGAGGTCATCAAGCGGCGCAATCCCGGCTTCAACGAAACCTATTTCGGCTTCCGCAGCTTCGGCAACCTGCTCGAGGAAGCCGCCAACCGCGGCCTGCTCGGCTTCGGGCGTGACGAGAAATCGGGTGCCTACGTGATGCGGGCGGCGCCGCAAGCGGTCGCGCCGGCCGAGGAAGCACCGGTCGAGATTGTCGCCGAGCCGGTTGCGGTCGACCTGCCGGAAACGGCAAAAACCGACGCTTCGGGCTCCGAGCCCGAGGCGCCCGGCAGCGCGCGCCGCCGCGGCGGCCGCCGGGCGCGCAGCGGCAAGGAGCGGGGCGCGGTCGAGGCGGCGCCGACCGTTGCTGCGGATGCGCCGGTAGCGGCGGCCGGAGAAGGTGTCGGCATCGAGGCGGCGATCGCGCCGGCGCCGGCGGAAGCGCCTGAGTCAGCTGAATCAGCGGCCGGAACGACGGCCACGCCGGAAAAGCCGCGCCGTGCCGCGCGCCGCCCGCGCCAGAAGGCTGGTGCCGCGGTGGTTGCCGTCGCTGCCGAGGCGCCGACGGTCAGCACGCCGCCGGCCGGCGAGGCGGCCGTTGGCGAGGAAAAGCCGGCGCGTGCCCGGCGCGCGCCGCGCGCGCGCAAGCCGAAGGCCGGCGAAGGCGCCGGCGGCTGATGCAATGGCGGGCAGGGCGCGGCCCGGCACGAGACGGAAGGGCGCCGGCGGTGCGCCGGACCCGACGGGTCAGATGACCTGGAGCAGCTTGCCGCGCAGGGCTTCGGCCTCGCGCTTGCCTTCGCGCGACATCACCATGGCGTGGTACCACTCGTCGTAGAGGGCGCGCAGGCCGCTATGGCCTTCGGCGTCGGTGATGCGCTCGATCAGCGAACTGGCGCCGAGCGAGCCGACGAAGGTGTTCAGGGTGTTGACCATGAAATTGCGGGCCTGCTGCATGCGCAGCGGGTCCGGCGCCGCCGGCAGCTCGCCGAAGGCGGTGACCGACGGTAGCGGGGCGGCCGGCGCGGTGACCTTGCCCTGCGCGGTCACGACCGAGCCGACCGCGATGTAGCCGTCCTCTTCGAGCATGCCGAGCGTGTGTTGCAGGTCGTCGGCCTGCAGCATGCCGCGCAGGTCATCGACGGAACGCTTGCCGTCGATGAAGATCAGCACGCGCCGCTGGCGCGGGGTCAGGCCGCCGGCCTTGCTGGTGATTTCGTCATGCCCTTTCTGGGTCTTGGTGAATACAACGCCCATTGTCCTGTCTCCATGGTTGGGGTAGTTCGGGGCATTGTACATAAAACGAAAAAAAGAAAACCCGCCGTAGCGGGTCTTCCGTGAAGTACGTCACGAACCGGTGTTCAGGCGGCGGCCTGGGTCGGAATCTTGTGGCCGCGGCGGGTGATGCGGTTCTGCGAATCGACGTAGATCAGGTCCGGTTCGTACTTGGCCAGCTCGATCTCGTTGTAGACGGCGAAGGTGGCGATGATCAGGATGTCGCCCGGCGCCGCCCGGCGGGCCGCCGAGCCGTTGACCGAAATGACGCCCGATCCGCGTTCGGCGCGGATGGCATAGGTGGTGAAACGCTCGCCGTTGTTTACGTTCCAGATGTCGATCTGTTCGTATTCCTTGATGTTGGCCGCGTCGAGCAGATCCTCGTCGATGGCGCAGGAACCCTCGTAGTGCAGGTCGGCGTGGGTTGCGGTCACGCGGTGCAACTTGGATTTCAGCATCGTTCTCTGCATGGTTTCACTCATCCAGAAGGTTGGGGGAAGCGAATTGTAGCGACAATCGCCCCTCTGTCAACGGGCGTAATTATGGATATTCACGCTGCGTCAAATCTCAATGTTATCAATGAGCCGGGTGGTTCCCAGGCGGCTGGCGGCAAGCACCACCAGCGGGGCGTTTACGTCTTTCGGCATGGCCAGGTCGGCCTGTTGCCGCACTGCGACATAGTCGGTCTTCCAGCCGGCTGCGGTCAACGCCGCAATCGCCGTGTTTTCCAGTTTCACGGTATCCGCTTGGCCGGCGCGGATGGCGGCGCGGATCTCGTTGAGCAGCCGGTACAGGCGCGGCGCCTCGGCGCGTTCGGCCTCGCTCAGGTAGCCGTTGCGCGAGGAGAGGGCGAGGCCGTCGGCGGCGCGCACCGTCTCGCCGCCGACGATGGCGATCGGCAGCGCCAGCTGGCGGGTCATGTTGCGGATTACCATCAGCTGCTGGTAATCCTTCTTGCCGAAGACGGCGGCCTGCGGCTGGACGATGTTGAACAGCTTGAGGACGACGGTGGCGACGCCGCGGAAGTGGCCGGGACGGAACTCGCCGTCGAGGACGTTCTGGATGCCGGGCGGCTCGACGAAATATTCCTGCGGCTCCGGGTAGAGGTCGGCTTCGGTCGGTGCGAACAGCACATCGACGCCGGCGGCGGCCAGCTTGTCGCAATCGGCCTGGAAGGTGCGCGGGTACTTGTCGAAATCCTCGTTCGGTCCGAACTGCAGGCGGTTGACGAAGATCGAGGCGACCACGGTGTCGCCGTGCGCGCGCGCCTGTTCCATCAGGCTGATGTGGCCGGCGTGCAGGTTGCCCATGGTCGGGACGAAGACGACGCGGCCGCGCTGCTGCAACGCCGCGCGCAGGTCGGCGATGGAAGAATGGGTTTGCATGTTGGCTGCCTTAAGCGGCGTAGGTATGTTCCGGGCCGGGGTAGCTGCCGTCCTTGACGGCGGCCACGGCGCGGGCGGCGGCGTCGGCGATGCTGCCGCCGTCGGCCATGAAGTTGCGCACGAACTTGGCCTTCTTGCCCGGCGGGATGTCGAAGGCGTCGTGCAGGACCATGACCTGGCCCGAGCAGTCCTTGCCGGCGCCGATGCCGATGGTGATGATGTTGAGCAGGGCAGTGACCTCGGCGGCCAGCACGGCGGGGATGGCTTCGAGAACGATCATCGTCGCCCCGGCGTTCTGCAGCGCCAGCGCGTCGTCCTTCAGGCGCTGCGCTGCGGCTTCACCCTTGCCCTGCACCTTGTAGCCGCCCAGCGCGTGCACCGACTGTGGCGTCAGGCCGACGTGGCCGCAGACCGGGATGCCGCGGTGCACGAGGAATTCGACCGTTTTCGCCATGTCCAGCCCGCCTTCCAGCTTGACCATCTGGGCGCCGGCCGCCATCAGCGTCACCGCGTTGCGGAAGGCCTGTTCCGGCGATTCCTGATAGCTGCCGAAAGGCATGTCGGCGATGATGAAGGGGCGATCCGAGCCGCGCTTGACGGCGGCGACGTGGTAGGCGATGTCGGCGACGGTGACCGGCAGCGTCGTGTCGTGACCCTGGATGACGTTGCCCAGCGAATCGCCGATCAGCAGCGATTCGACGCCGGCGCCATCGAGCAGGCGGGCAAAGCTGGCGTCGTAGCAGGTGAACATGACGACCTTCTCGCCGGCGGCGTAGAGCTTGGCGAGGTCGGCCTGGGTCAGGCGGCGGGTGACGGTTTGGGCGGACATGGGGGCTTACGAGCGGAAGACGAAATAGACGGCGCCTAGGATACACAGGGCCGCCCACAGATAGTCAAGCTTCAGCGGCTGGTTCATGTAAAAAACGACGAAGGGTACGAAGACGGTCAGCGAGATGACTTCCTGCAGGATCTTGAGCTGGCCGAGGCCCATCTGGGTATGGCCGATGCGGTTGGCCGGCACCTGGATCAGGTATTCGAACAGCGCGATGCCCCACGAGATAAGCGCGGCGATCCACCACGGCTTCTCGTTCAGGTTCTTGAGATGGGCGTACCAGGCGAAGGTCATGAAGACGTTGGACAGCGACAGCAGGATCACCGTCTGCCACAGCACGGGAATGTGCAGGCCGAGGACGTTCATAGGCGGGCGATGCCCTGGTTGGCGACTGCCGGCAGCCAGGCGGCGACGCTGCCGCGGCCGGGAATGGCGAGGCCGGGGGCGATTTCCGCCAGCGGGCGCAGCACGAAGGCGCGCAGGTGCAGGCGCGGGTGGGGCAGGGTCAGGCGCGGCAGGTCGAGCTCGATGTCGTTGTAGAGCAGCAGGTCGAGGTCGAGGGTGCGCGGGCCGTTGCGGTCGCGGCGCACGCGCCCGAAGCGGGCTTCGAGGTCGAGCAGCGCGTCGAGCAGTTCCTCGGGCGCCAGCCCCGTTTCCAGGGCGGCGACGGCGTTGATGAAGTCGGGCTGGTGCTTGAGGCCGACCGGCGCCGTGCGGTACAGCGACGAGGTGTGGATGACCCGGCTGTCCGTCAGGTTGGCGAGCGCCGCGTAGGCGGCGAGCACGGTGGCCGCCGGGTCGCCGATATTGGCGCCGAGGGCGACGTAGGCGGTGTTCATTCCGGGCTGTTGCGGTCGACGCCGTCGGAAGCCAGTTTTTTGCGCCGGCGGCGGCGCTTCTTGTCGCCGGCCTGTTCCGGCAGCAGCATGCGCGCCCGTTCCTCGCCGTCGGCCTCCTGGAAGCGGGTCCACCAGTCGGCCAGTTCCATGTCGATCTCGCCGGATTCGGCGCGCAGCAGCAGGAAGTCATAGCCGGCGCGGAAGCGCGGCTGTTCGAGCAGGCCGTACGGGCGCTTGCCGGCACGTGCCTCGAAGCGCGGCTGCAGGGCCCAGATGTCCTTGATGTCGCCGGCGATGCGGCGGGTGATGGCGAGCTTCTCGCCCTGCACGTCGAGAACGGTGTCCATTGCCTGGTAGAGCGCCGGAATCTTCGATTCGCCCTGCGCCTTGAGCTTTTCCCAGTGTGCCAGCACTTCGTGCCAGAGCAGGGTGGCGAACAGGAAGCCGGGCGAGGTGCCCTTGCCGCGCCGCACGCGGTCGTCGGTGTTGGCCAGCGCCAGCATGACGAACTTCTCGCCCATCGGTTGTTCGAGAATGACGTCGAGCAGCGGCAGCAGGCCGTGGTGCAGGCCCTCGTCGCGCAACTGCGTGATGCACTTGACCGAATGCCCCGAGGTCAGGAGCTTCAGCATTTCGTCGAACAGGCGGGCGGCCGGCACGTTTTCCAGCAGGCCGGCCATTTCGCGGATCGGCGTGCGCGCCGCCGGGTCGATGATGAGCCCGAGCTTGGCCGCCAGGCGCACGGCGCGCAGCATGCGTACCGGGTCTTCGCGGTAGCGGGCGCGCGGCTCGCCGATCATGCGCAGGGTTTTTTGCTTGAGATCGCCGACGCCGTGGTGGTAGTCGATCACCGCCTCGGTGGTCGGGTCGTAGTACAGCGCGTTGGCCGTGAAGTCGCGCCGCGCGGCGTCCTCGGCCTGGCTGCCGAAGACGTTGTCGTGCAGCACGCGGCCGTGCTCGTCCTTCTTGGTGTTGGCGTCGAGCGTGCCGCGGAAGGTGGTGACCTCGATGGTTTCCTGGCCCATCATCACGTGCACGATCTGGAAACGGCGGCCGATGATGCGCGAGCGGCGGAAGGCGCGGCGCACTTCTTCCGGCGTGGCGTCGGTGGCGACGTCGAAGTCCTTGGGCTCGGCGCCGATCAGCAGGTCGCGCACGGCGCCGCCGACGACGTAGGCCTTGTGGCCGTTGTCCTGCAGCGTTTCGCAGACGCGCCGGCTGCCGCTGCTGATGCGGTCGCGGGTAATGCGGTGGCTGGAGACGGGAATGACCGCCGGTTCGTGGTGGCTGGCTTCGGCCTTCCTGCCGCCGAAGACGCGGGAGATGAGTTTGCGGATCACGTATTGCCGTTCAGGGAGCGCCGGGCGCTGCGCAAAAACGCGGATTTTACCGGAAAGGAATGATTTTTCACCGCTTTCGCCGGGGAAATGGTCAGTCCAGGCCGAAGAATTCGCGGATTTTCTGGCCGATCGCGGCGCTGCCCGGAATGCGTTGCGGCGCTTCGGCGCGTCCGCGGTGATAGCCTTCTTCCAGCTCGGCGAAGCGCTGCAGGCGCTGTTCCAGGATCAGGGACAGGCTGTCGGCGAGTTCCGGACGCTGGCGGATGATCTGCTGGAAGGCTTCCTTGTCGAGGCGATAGGCTTCGATGTCGGTCGTGGCGATCACCGTGGCGCGGCGCGGCGCCCCGGTCATCAGTCCGATTTCGCCGAAGACGCTGCCCGGGCCGCGCTTTTCGAGCTGGCGGCGCGGTCCTTCCGGCGGCTGCCACCAGGCCTCGGCCTCGCCGTTGACGACGATGTACAGCCAGTGGGCGTTGGCCCCCTGGCGGGTGATCACGTCGCCGCGCGCGAACGGGGTGTTGATCAGGCGTTCGGCGAGGTATTTCTTTTCGCTCTCGGAGAGCCGGGCGAACAGCTCGATCGCCTCGATGGCCTGCAGGCGCCGCTTCAGTTCGCGGTTCTGCACGGCCTCCTGGTGCGCGGCGCCTTCCTTGACGAGGTGGATGGTGTGGTCGTCGGTGGCCAGGCGGATGCCGTTGCGCTGCAGGATGGCGAGGATGTGGGTGCGGACGTCGGAATCGGTCGGGTCGTCGAGTTGCGGATTCTGCAGCCAGTAGCGCAGCACGTAATGCGCGTAGCCGGGGCCGAAGTCGATCAGCACACAGCTTGGCGGCGGCGTCTGGGCGACGTTGGGGATGGTGGCGGCGGCGATGTCCGATTCGATAAGCTGGATCAGGCGGCCGGGCGGCACCGCGAGGTCGATGTTGAAGCCGATGCTGCGCCGCCAGGTCGGGTTGGCGCCGTGCTTGTCGCAGAGCACGTAGTAGCGCCCCTTCATCAGCTGGCTGTTGGGCACCACGGCCTTTTCGCCGTTGCGCGTGACGATCGCCGTGTACCGCCACTGGATGTCGGTGACCTGGCCGGAGAGGTCGTCGATCTTGATCCAGTCGCCGATTTCCAGCGAATTGTCCATCTGCAGGGCGAGGCCACCGAGCAGGTTGCCCAGCGTGTCCTGCATCGAAATGGCGAGGACGGCGGTGAGGATGGCCGAGGTGGCGAACAGGTGGGTCAGCTCGACGCCGGCCTGGTTGAGGCGGAAGAAGCCCCAGCCGATGTAGCCGACGATGACCAGGATGTCGGCGAGGATGCCCGAGATGCGGATATGCAGGCGCGGCAGCGCGACGTTGAACAGCGCCAGCCCGGTGAAGCGGATGACCGCCAGCCCCATGCCGAAGACGGCCAGCTGGCGCAGCAGGCCGGCGGCGGCCGAGGCCGCGTGGTTGGCAAGGAGGATGCCGGCCAGCAGGTCGCCGAACAGGCAGGCGGCGAAGAAGACGCTGGTGTTGATCAGAGATGGGCGCAATGCCCGCAGCGGCTTGAGGATGAAGAGCAGCAGCAGCGCGACCGCGATCAGCACATACGGCGCTTCGGTGCTGAGGAAGGGGATGCGTAGCATCGCCGCTTCAGCGCAGGCTGATGATCCGCCAGCCGCGGCTGGCGGCGTGCTGGCGCAGCTTGTCGTCGGGGTCGACGGCGACCGGGGTGTTCACCTTGTGCATTAGCGGCAGGTCGTTGTGCGAATCGCTGTAGAAATAGCTGTCGGAAAAACTGCCCCACCACAGGCCCAACGATTCGAGCCAGCTGTCGACGCGGGCGATCTTGCCTTCGCGGAAGGAGGGGATGCCGGTCGGCGCCCCGGAAAATGCCCCGTTTTCGACGTCGACCGCAGCCACCGTGCCGATCAGGTGCGGAATGCCGAATTCGCGGGCGATGGCGCCGGTGACGAAGCTGTTGGTGGCGGTGACGACGGCGCACAGGTCGCCGGCGGCGAGATGCTGCCGCACCAGCTGGCGCGCCGGTTCACCGATGAGCGGGCGGATATGGCGCTCGACGTATTCGCGGTGCCAGGCGTCGAGCTCGGCGCGGCTGTGGCGGGCCAGCGGCGCCAGCTGGAAGCCGAGGAATTCGTAGATGTCCAGCGTGCCGGCCTTGTACTGCTCGTAGAACTGGATGTTCTTGGCTTCCTGCAACTCGCGGTCGACGACGCCTTTCGAAATCAGGAATTGCGCCCACTCGAAATCGGAGTCGCCGGCGAGGAGGGTGTTGTCGAGGTCGAAGAGGGCGAGGTTCATTTGGCGAAGTCCAGCGGCAGGGTTTCGTTGAGCAGTTCGCGCAGCAGGGGCAGCGTGACGGCGCGCTTGTGTTCGAGAGTGTAGCGGTCGAGCGCGACGATGAAGGCGGACAGCGTGCGCATGTCGCGCGGCGCGTGGCGCATCAGGTAATCGATGGACTCCGGCGTCAGCTTCAGCGCGCGTTCCTTCGCCTGGGTGGCGAGGGCGGCGGCCTTTTCGGCATCCGACAGCGGCAGCAGGCGGTAGATCAGCCCGGAACCGAGGCGGGTGCGCAGGTCTTCGCGCAGCGCGAGATGGGCCGGCGGACGGTCGGCTGCGGTCAACAGCATTCCCGAGGCCATTTTCAGGCGGTTGAAATGGTTGAACAGGGCGATTTGACCGCTCGCGTCCAGCGCCTCGACGTGATCGACGGCCACCTGTTCGGCTTCGGGCGCCGTCGCCAGCGCCGGATCGCGCGCCGCATCGACGTAGGCGAAGCCGCTGGCCAGCAGCAGGTGCGAGCGCCCCGAGCCGGCTTCGCCCCACAGGCAGAACGACGTTTCCGTGCGTGCGCCGGCCAGCCAGCCGGTCAGGGCGGCGAGCGTTTCCGCGTTGCCGCCGGCGACGAAATTGTCCAGCGTCGGCGGGCTTTCCGGCAGCAGGTCGAGGATCAGCTGGCGCATCGGGAAAGACCTACTGCCAGCGCACCAGCCCGTAGTTCTTCTTGCCGCGGCGCAGGATGGTGAAGCGGCCATAAAGGCGTTCTTCGCCGACGATCTGGTGGTCGAGCGCATCGGCCTTGGCGCCGTTGATGGTGACGCTGCCGCTCTGGATGAAGCTGCGCGCTTCGGATTTGGACTTGGCGAGGCCGGCGGCGACCAGCGCGTCGATCAGGCTGCTGTCGGCGGCGTCGAGCGCGACGCCGGGCATGCCGTCCTGCGCGAGTTGTTCGAGATCATTTTCCGTCAGGTCGGCGAGTTGGCCCGAGAACAGGCTGGCACTGATGCGGCGGGCGGCCATCAGGGCGACTTCGCCGTGCACCAGGCGGGTGGCTTCCTCGGCCAGGATGCGCTGGGCTTCCGGCTTGCTGCCGCTGGCTCGGTCGCTGGCTTCGATCTCGTCGATGCGGGCGACCGGCAGGAAGGTGAAGAACCTGAGGAACTTGTAAACGTCGGCGTCCGAGGTGTTGAGCCAGAACTGGTAGAAGGCGTAGGGCGAGGTCTTTTTCGGGTCGAGCCAGACGGCGCCCGATTCGGTCTTGCCGAACTTGGTGCCGTCGGCCTTGGTGATCAGCGGGACGGTGACGCCGTGCACATGGGCGTGGTGCAGGCGGCGCGTCAGGTCGGTGCCGGCGACGATGTTGCCCCACTGGTCGGAACCGCCGATCTGCAGTACGCAGCCGTGGCGCTTGTAGAGCTCGGCGAAATCGTAGCCTTGCAGCAGGCTGTAGGAGAACTCGGTGTAGGAGATGCCCTGGTCTTCACGCTCCAGGCGCTGCTGCACGGATTCCTTCTTGATCATGGCATTGACCGAGAAGTGCTTGCCGATGTCGCGCATGAATTCCAGGCAGTTCATGCCGCTGAACCAGTCGTAGTTGTTGGCCATCAGCGCCGGGTTGGTGCCGTCGAACCTGAGGAAGGGTTCGACCTGACCGCGAATCTTTTCGACCCAGGTGGCGATGACCTCCGGCGTATTCAGCTTGCGCTCGGTGGCCTTGAAGCTCGGGTCGCCGATCATGCCGGTGGCGCCGCCGACCAGCGCGATCGGCTTGTGCCCGGCTTCCTGGAAGCGCTTGAGGATGAGCACCGGCACCAGGTGTCCCAGATGCAGGCTGTCCGCCGTCGGGTCGAAGCCGCAATAGAGGGTCACCGACTCCCTGCACAGCAGCTGATCGAGCGCCTGCGCATCGGTCAACTGGGCGATCAGGCCTCGATCATGCAGATCCTGAAGCAGGGGGGACTGGTACATTGCATTTTCTCCACGGGATGGGCGCGCCAGGCAAACGGGCAGTGCCGCAAAAATCGAACGCGCGATTTTAGCAGAGGCGGGCGCTCAGGCCGTCAGGCGGTGCGGATTTCCGGGCCACGCTGTGAATTGCGATCTTGCGAATCCGATCGGAATTTCCAGTTGACCGCAGCGCTTTGCCAATGCTCCCGAATGCCGACGCCGTTCGGGAGCGGTTAGGGCAGGCCGCTGGTTTCGGGTAAAATCTTTTTTTCATTCAAAGCGGCACCCTGCCGCCCCTGGCCCGAAAACGACCATGAACCAGAATACCTCCCTTTCCTACCGTGACGCCGGTGTCGATATCGATGCCGGCGATGCCCTCGTCGATCGCATCAAGCCGCTCGCGAAGAAAACGCTGCGCGAGGGCGTGCTGGGCGGGATCGGCGGGTTCGGCGCGCTGTTCGAGGTGCCCAAGCGCTACAAGGAGCCGGTACTGGTGTCCGGCACGGACGGCGTCGGCACCAAGCTGCGCCTGGCGTTCGAACTGAACCGCCACGACACCGTCGGCCAGGACCTGGTCGCGATGAGCGTCAACGACATCCTGGTGCTCGGCGCTGAATCGCTTTTCTTCCTCGACTATTTCGCCTGCGGCAAGCTTGACGTCGATACCGCCGCCAGCGTCGTCGGCGGCATCGCCAAGGGCTGCGAACTGGCCGGCTGCGCGCTGATCGGCGGCGAGACGGCCGAGATGCCGGGCATGTACCCGCCGGGCGAATACGACCTGGCCGGCTTCGCGGTCGGCGTCGTCGAGAAGTCGCAGGCCATCGACGGCAAATCCATCGCCCCGGGCGACGTCGTGCTCGGCCTGGCCTCGTCCGGCGCCCATTCCAACGGCTACTCGCTGGTGCGCAAGATCATCGAGCGCTCCAACCCGGACATGAACGCCCCGTTCGACGAAGTGGACGGAAAAGCGCGCACGCTGGCCGACGTCGTCATGGCGCCGACCCGCATCTACGTCAAGCAGGTGCTGGCCACCATGCAGAAGGTGACGATCAAGGGCATGGCGCACATCACCGGCGGCGGCCTGCTCGAAAACGTGCCGCGCGTGCTGCCGGAAAACACGGTCGCCGAACTGCAGAAGGCCGCCTGGCCGCGCCCTAAGCTTTTCGACTGGATGCAGGCCGAAGGCAATGTCGCCGAGAACGAGATGCACCGCGTCTTCAACTGCGGCATCGGCCTGGTCATCGTCGTCGCCGCCGCCGATGCCGAGGCGGCGATGGCCGTGCTGCAGGCGCAGGGCGAGGCGGTGTATCGCATCGGCCGGATCCGGGCGCGTCAGGGTGACGAAGCGCAGACCGTCGTGGTCTGACTGGCGATCGCGGGTCGCGGCGCTTGCCTGCGGCCTGCTGTTGCTGAATTCGCCCGGGCCGCTGCGGGCGGCGGAGAAATCCGCGCAAAAATCGACGAAGCCTGTTGCGGTCAACAAGGCCGGCGCGGCAAAAAAGAAGGCGAAAAAGCCGGCGGCACCGCCGCCAGCCGCCGAGGTCGGCGCTGCCGACATCATCGAATGGGAAACGACGGGCCTGCACGGCTCCGCCAGTTTCTACGGCGGCGACTTCCATGGCCGGCGCACCGCCACCGGCGAGACCTTCGACCTGCGCGGCTTCACCGCCGCCAGCAATCATTTCCCCCTCGGCAGCTGGGTCGCCGTGCGCCGCCTCGACAACAACCGCTGCGCCATCGTCAAGGTCAATGACCGCATGCACGCCAAGCACCGGCGGCGCGTCATCGACGTTTCGCGCGGCGTCGCCGAATATCTCGACATGATCCGCGCCGGCGTCGTGCTGGTACGCGTGGCTCCGCTCAAGGGCAACCCGCACAACGACCGCTCGTGCCAGGCATCGTTCGAAGGCGAAACGCCACAACCCGATCCGGTCGACACGAGGAGCTGGCGCGCGACGCCCTATGAGGCGCAGCTCGACGCCATGCACTGACCGGATATTTCTCCCGGCCCGCCGGGGACTTCGCTACAATGGAACCGACTACTGACTGTCTGGTCAGTTAAAAAATACAATGGTGTTCCCCATGCAGAAAAAATCCCGACTCGGCATCATCGCCCTTGCGCTGGCCGGCCTCGCCGGCCTCGGCTACTACGCCTACACGGCGAATCGTGCGCCCGCCGCGGCGCCCGGCGCGACCGGGGGCGCGGCAGCCAAGCCGGCCGGCGGTCCGCCGGGCGGTTTCGCGATCGCCGTCGAGGTGGCGAAGATCGCGGCGGTCGATTTCACCGACGAAGCGAGCGCCGTCGGCAACCTGAAATCGAACGAATCGGTGGTCATGCGGCCGGAAACCGCCGGGCGCATCGCCGCCGTCAATTTCAGGGATGGTGCCATCGTCGGCAAGGGCGCAGTACTGGTGACCCTCGACGCGGCGGTCCAGGAGGCGGAGCTGGAGCAGGCCCGGGCGAACCTGGCGCTGGCCCGGAGCAACCACAAGCGCAACCAGGAACTGCTGGAGAAGAAATTCGTCACCGCGCAGGCGCTCGACAATTCGGCGGCGACGCTCAAGGTGCAGGAAGCGGCCGTCCAGCTGGCCGAGGCCAAGGTCGGCCGGATGCGCATCAAGGCGCCGTTCAACGGCATGGTCGGGCTGCGCAACGTCAGCGTCGGCGATTACGTCAAGGAAGGCCAGGACCTGATCAACATCGAGGACATCGGCACGCTGCGCGTCGATTTCAAGCTGCCGGAGACCTACCTCGGGCGGGTGGTCAAGGGTCAGGTCGTCGAGGTCCGCACCGACGCGCTGCCCGGCGAGCAGTTCAAGGCGGTGCTCGATGCCGTCGACCCCATGGTCGACCAGAACGGGCGGGCGATTTCCAGCCGCGCCCGCCTGGATAACGCCGGCGGCAAGCTGCGGCCAGGCATGTTCGTGCGTGTCCGCCTGCTGTTCGGCGACCGCAAAAATGTGCTGATGGCGCCGGAACAGGCGATCGTGCCGGGGGCGCAGCCGACGGTGTTCAAGGTGGTCGACGGCAAGGCCACGGCGACCCGGGTCAAGCTCGGCGTGCGCCGGGCGGCGCAGGTGGAAATCGTCGATGGCCTGGCGGCCGGCGACGTGGTGGTCACCGCCGGCCAGCTCAAGCTGCGCGACGGCGTGCCGGTGCGGGCGATCGGCGAAGGCACGCCGGCGGCGCCGCAGGGCGCCGGCATGGAAGGCATGTCGGGCATGGCGCCGGCCAAGGCGGCGGAAGCCAAATGAGGATTTCCGAGATCTGCATCAAGCGGCCGGTCTTTGCCACCGTGCTGTCGCTGGTGGTGATGCTGATCGGCATCGTTTCCTACACCCGCCTGCCGGTGCGCGAGTATCCGAAGATCGACGAGCCGGTGGTCACGGTGGACACGACGTATCGCGGCGCCTCGGCCGAGATCATCGAGTCGCAGGTGACCAAGCCGCTCGAGGATTCGCTGGCCGGCATCGAGGGCGTCGAGGTCATCACCTCGATCTCGCGCGCCGAGAACAGCCAGATTTCGGTGCGCTTCAAGCTCGAACGGGCGCCGGATTCGGCGGCGGCCGATGTCCGCGACCGCGTCTCGCGGGTGCGCAACAAGCTGCCCGATTCGGTCGACGAGCCGGTGATCGCCAAGGTCGAGGCCGACGCCAATCCGATCATCTGGCTCGCCTTCTCGTCGGACAAGCATTCGGCGCTTGAAGTCACCGATTTCGCCAGCCGCATCGTCAAGCCGCGCCTGCAGACGTTGCCGGGGGCGGCCGACGTGCGCATCTTCGGCGACCGCAAGTTCGCCATGCGCATCTGGCTCGACCGCGCCCGCCTCGCCGCCTACCAGCTGACCCCGGCCGACGTCGAGGACGCGCTCCGGAAGCAGAACGTCGAGGTGCCGGCCGGGCGCATCGAGAGCCGCGAGCGCGAGTTCTCGGTGGTCGCCAATACCGACCTGACGAAGCCGGAAGAGTTCGGCGCCATCGTCGTCAAGACGGTGAACGGCTATCCGGTGCGCATCGCCGATCTTGGCCGCGTCGAGATCGCCGCCGCCTCGGAGCGCAGCTCGGTGCGCTTCAACGGCCGCTCGGCGGTGGCGCTCGGCGTCATCAAGCAGGCGACCGCCAACCCGCTCGAACTGTCGAAGGCGTTGCGCGCCGACCTGCCCAAGATCACCGGCGAGCTGCCGCCCGGCATGCGCGTCGACATCGCCTACGATTCCTCGATCTTCATCGACCGCTCGATCGAGGCCGTGTTCAAGACCATCGGCGAGGCCATCCTGCTGGTGCTGGCGATCATTTTCTTCTTCTTGCGCAACTTCCGGGCGACGCTGATCCCGCTGGTCACCATCCCGGTGTCGCTGGTCGGCGCCTTCGCCATCATGTTCATGCTCGGCTTCACGATCAACACGCTGACCCTGCTGGCGCTGGTGCTGGCCATCGGCCTCGTCGTCGACGACGCCATCGTCGTGCTGGAAAACATCTTCCGCCACATCGAGGAAGGCATGCCGAGAATGAAGGCGGCCCTGCAGGGGTCGCAGGAAATCGGCTTCGCGGTGGTGGCGATGACGCTGACCCTGGCCGCCGTGTACGCCCCGGTCGCCTTCATGACCGGGCGCACCGGCAAGCTGTTCATCGAGTTCGCGCTGACCCTGGCCGGCGCCGTGCTGGTCTCCGGCTTCGTCGCGCTGACCCTGTCGCCGATGATGTGCTCGCTGCTGCTCAAGCACGAGGAAAAGCACGGCAAGGCCTTCCTGATGATCGAAGGTTTCCTGAACTGGCTGAATTCGGGCTACAAACGGGTGTTGACCGCAGCGCTCGCGCGGCGCTGGATCGTCATGGGCGGCTTCGTCGCCGTCGCCGCGTCGTGCGTTGCCCTGCTCGGCGCGCTGAAGTCGGAGCTGGCGCCGGTCGAGGACCGCGGCGTCATCCTCGGCGTCTTCCTCGGGCCGGACGGCGCGACGCTCGACTACACCGACAAGTACGCACGCCAGATCGAGGGCATCTACAGCCAGACCAAGGATGTCGAGCGTTTCTTCGTCGTTTCCGGCAACCCGACCGTCGGCCAGGGCATTTCCTTCGTCGGCCTGACCGACTGGAAGGCACGCGACCGCCGCTCGCCGGACGTCGCCAAGGAACTGTTTCCCAAATTCATGGGCATTCCCGGCGTGCTGGCCTTCCCGGTGACGCCGCCGTCGCTCGGCCAGAGCCCGCGCGAGCGGCCGATCAATTTCGTCATCGTCACCTCGGCCTCCTACGAGGAGCTGCAGGACGTGACCAGCCAGTTCCTCGCCGACCTGGCGAAGAACCCGGGCCTGACCAACGTCGATACCGACCTCAAGCTGAACAAGCCGGAGCTGTCGGTCGAGGTCAAGCGCGACAAGGCGGCCGACATGGGTGTCCCGGTCGAGACCATCGGCCGCACGCTGGAAACGCTGCTCGGCGGGCGTCAGGTGACGCGCTTCAAGCGCGACGGCGAGCAGTACGACGTGATCGTCCAGGTCGCCGACAGCGGCCGCACCAACCCCGACGACATCCGCGACATCTATGCCCGCGGTCGCGACGGCAGCATGATCTCGCTCGATAACCTGGTCGGCGTCAGCGAGACCGTCGCGCCGCGCGAACTCAACCACTTCGGCCAGCGCCGCGCGGTGACTATCACCGCCAACCTGGCGCCTGGCTACACGATGGGCGAGGCCCTGAGCTTCATGGACGGCGTCGCCAACCAACTGCTCAAGCCCGGCTACGCCGTCGACTACAACGGCCAGACTCGCGAGTTCCGCCAGTCGTCGTCCTCGCTGGGGCTGACCTTCACCCTCGCGCTCGCCTTCATCTACCTGGTGCTGGCGGCGCAGTTCGAGAGCTTCCGCGATCCGTTCATCATCATGCTGACGGTGCCGCTGTCGATGGCCGGCGCCCTGTTGGCGCTGTGGCTGACCGGCGGCACCCTCAACGTCTATAGTCAGATCGGGCTGGTGACGCTGGTCGGCCTGATCACCAAGCACGGCATCCTGATCGTCGAATTCGCCAACCAGCTGCAGGAAAAGGGGCTGGAACTGAAGGCGGCGGTGATCGAGGCGGCGACGCTGCGCCTGCGGCCGATCCTGATGACCACCGGCGCCATGGTGCTCGGCGCCGTGCCGCTGGCGCTGGCGACTGGCGCAGGCGCCGAATCGCGTCAGCAGATCGGCTGGGTCATCGTCGGCGGCCTGTTGCTCGGCACATTCTTCACGCTGTTCGTGGTGCCGACGGTCTATACGTTGCTGGCAGCGCGCAAGATGCCTGAGCCCGTCGCCGCCTTGGCGGCCTCGTAATCAGGAGTACACGCATCATGGATTCCACCGCAGTCGCGCGCAGCCACTGGTCGAGCCGCTGGGCCTTCGTCCTGGTGACTGCCGGATCGGCCATCGGTCTCGGCAACATCTGGAAGTTTCCCTACATGACGGGCACCAACGGCGGCAGCGCCTTCGTGCTCGTCTACCTGCTCTGCATCGCCTTCATCGGCGTGCCGCTGCTGATGGCGGAAACCATGCTCGGCCGCCGCGGGCAGGCCAACCCGGTCGGTTCGATGCGCCGGGTGGTCGCCGAAGCCGGGGCGCATCCCGGCTGGATCGCCATCGGCTTCATCGGCATTCTCGGCGCGCTGATGATCCTCTCGTTCTACAGCGTCGTCGCCGGCTGGATTCTCGACTACGCTGCGCGTTCCTTCTCCGGCTTCTCCGGCCTGACCAGGGAGGAGGCCGGCGCCACCTTCGCCGCGCTGCTCGCCGATCCGCTGCGCCTGATCGGCTGGCACACGGTGTTCATGATCCTCACCGCGGCGGTCGTCGCGAGCGGCGTCACCAGCGGCATCGAGCGCGCCAACAAGATCATGATGCCGGCGCTGTTCGCCATCATCGTCGCGCTGATCGTCTATGGCATCGTCGCCGCCGACATGGCCGCAGCGCTGCGCTTCATGTTCCACTTCGATTTCGGCGCCGTCCGCCGCGAGGTCGTGCTCTCGGCGATGGGCCATGCCTTCTTCACGCTCAGTCTGGGCATGGGGGCGATCATGGCCTACGGCTCCTACCTCGACCGCCGCACCTCGATCATGCGCACGGCCTTCTACGTCGCCCTGGCCGACACCGGAATTGCCCTGATGGCCGGCCTCGCCATCTTCGCGATCGTCTTCGCCCAGGGGCTGGAACCGGCCAGCGGCCCGGGCCTGATCCTGCAGACGCTGCCGCTGGCCTTTGCCCAGATGCCGGGGGGCGCGGTGGTCGGGCCGCTGTTCTTCATCCTGGTCATTTTTGCCGCGTGGACCTCGTCGATTTCGCTGATGGAGCCTTTCGCCGCCTTTCTCATCGAGCGCTTCGGGCTGTCGCGCGGCGCTGCGGTCGGCGGCATGGGGCTGGTCGCCTGGCTGCTCGGCATCGCCGTCGCGCTGTCCTTCAACGAATGGAGCGGCTTCAAGATTCTCGGGCTGGGCGTTTTCGACCTGCTCGACACCCTGACGACCAAGATCATGATGCCGCTGGCCGGGCTGCTGATCGCGCTGTTCGTCGGCTGGGTCATGCGCCGCCATCATGTCGCGGAGGAAATGGGCCTGTCCGGGGCACAGCTGGGGGTCTGGCTGAACGTCCTGCGCTTCGGCTCGCCGCTGGCGATCGGCCTCATTTTCCTGCACGTCGTCGGCGTCATCGGCTGAAGCCAGCCCGGCCGGGCGCCGGTTCAGGCGCCGAGAAAGGTCGCCGTGCGGGCCGCGATCCGGTCTGCGAGTGCCGGGTCGAGGCAGTCGTAATTCTCGGCTTCGAAGGAATTGGTCAGCCAGGTGATCTGGCGCTTGGCCAGCTGGCGCGTCGCGAAAATCCCGCGGTCGCGCAGTTCCTTCAGCGGAATGATGCCTTCCTGCGCCTCCCAGGTCTGCCGGTAGCCGACGCAGCGCATCGACGGCAGGTTCAGGTGCAGCGTGTATTTCGCGCGCAGCATCCGCACTTCCTCGTCCAGCCCGGCCAGCAGCATCTCGTCGAAGCGGCGGGCGATGCGTTCGTGCAGCACCGCGCGCTCGGAAGGCAGCAGGCCAATCGAGAGGAGGTCGTAAGGCGGCTTTTGCTGTTCGCTCTCAGCCAGCAGTTCCGACATTGGCCGTCCCGTCAGGCGATAGATTTCCAGCGCGCGTTGCAGACGCTGGCTGTCGGTCGGATGCAGCCTTGCTGCGGTCGACGGGTCAAAAGTGGCCAATTTCGCGTGCATCGCCGGCCAGCCCTCGGCGGCGGCTTCGGCGTCGATTTCGGCGCGCAAGGCCGCATCGGCCTGCGGCAGATCGGCCAGCCCGTGCAGCAGGGCGCGGAAATAGAGCATCGTCCCGCCGACCAGCAGCGGCACCTTGCCGGCCGCCGTGATCTCGGCCATCGCCGCCAGCGCGTCGCTGCAGAAGCGGGCGGCCGAGTAGCTTTCTTCCGGCGAAATGAGGTCGATCAGGCGGTGGGGGTAACACGCCAGCGTGTCGCGATCCGGCTTGGCAGTGCCGACATCCATGTCGCGGAATACCTGCGCCGAGTCGACGCTGATCAGCTCGACCGGAAAGCGGTCGGCCAGCGCCATGGCAACCGCCGTCTTGCCCGAGGCGGTCGGGCCCATGAGCAGGATGGCGGGGGGCAGGCGGGGAGGATTCATGGCGGCGAATGCTACCACGCACGCCAGCGGCAAGGCCGGCCTATAATCGCGCCATCATAGGGGGAGAAGCCATGCCGCTCGTTCCGTGCCGCGCCTGCGGCCACCAGGTCGATACCTCGGCCGAAGCCTGTCCCGGTTGTGGAGCCACTAACCCGGGGCGCAAGATGAGCCGCCAGCAGCACGACCTGATCGTGCTGCTGATTCAGTTGGTGATCGGCTTCGGCGTGCTGTTCATCGCTGGCAACATGGCGTGGAATGCGGTCGGGCCGATCATCAAGCAGCAGATGGCGAAGCCGGCGAACGGCTGAACGGCCGGCAGGGCGCCGCCTGCTTACCAGGCCAGGGTGAAGCGGAATTCCGCGCGGCTGGGTTCCTTGTTCGTGACGCGGACGATGGCGGTGAAGTTGTTCGCCTCGTCGGGCTGCTGGGTGACCTCGACGGTGCCCGGGCCTTCGACGTTTTCCAGATGCACGGTGAGCGGGCGCGCCGGCAGGAAGCCCTGCACGCGATAGTTCTGGTGCTGCCGGCGCAGGCTGCGCCCGGAGACGACGTTGACCCGGACGCTGCGATGGCGGAGCGAGATGTCGATGGTGCCATCGACATCGCCGCGCCAGACGATGTTGTTGCCTTGCCGCGGGTCGGCTGCCGCGGTCGGCGCGGCGGTTTCCCCGGCGCCGGCCGGCAGGGCGAAGGCAACGCTGCAGATGCAGAGCAGGGCGCTTGAGACAAGTCGGGCTAGGGGGTTCATGGCGGCGCTGTTTCCTCGTTGGGAGAGCCGTCGAGAATACGTCAGCAGCCGAAGCCTGTCTATTCGAAGCGCATTGCCGGGCATGGGGCGACGGGATCTCCCGAAAGGCCGTGCTGGCTGGCAACCTGGCGCAGCCTCTCCCGTCCTGGCGCGCGAGGGTTCAGCGCCGCGCGCCGCCCTCGTCGGCCGCGTCGGCGTGCATCGCCGAGGTTTTCAGCCACTTTTCCAGATCGGCGAGTGCCTGCATGTAGCGACGCTGCCGCTCGGCTGCCGATCCCTCGGCAACCCGGCCGAGCGGCCGCCACAGCGCTTCGGGCACGCCGGCCAGCGTCGCGTGCATGCCGATCAGCGCGGTCGCCGGGATCGGCGCCATGTCGCCCGGCGATTCGAGCGCCGCGGCCTCGGTGCCGACGTGGGCGGCGAACAGGAACAGATGCCGCAGGCGCGGCGAGCAGGCCCGTTCGATCTGGGCGGCGCTGCCGGCGACGTCACTTTCGATGCGCTGGGTGAGGCCGCTGAAATCCGCCGCGGTGCGCACCGGCAACGGGACCGGCGGGTCGATGCCGAGGTGCTCGGCGGTTTCGCGCAGCCGGCGTAGCGGCACGGCTACCGGTTGTGCCAGCTGGCGCATCGTTTCCTCGCTTTGTTGCCCGTAGCCGCCCAGCCACTGGCTGAGGTAGCCGAAGTCGTAGCCGAGAAGGAAGACCTGCCACGGGAAATCCGCTGCCAGCCGGGCCTCCAGCGGGCGCGAGCGTTCGGCGATGGCGCCGGCTTCGGCGGCGAAGGTGCGCGCCGGATCATTGAACGTCCAACCCCGGTGGGCCAGCTGGGTCGCGCCCCACATCCAGGTTTCCTGGATGGCGAGGTAGAGGAGGGTGATCGCCAGCGTGGCCAGCAGGAAACGCCGCGCCTCCCGCCGGCGGGCGCCTTGCTGCGCGGTGTCGAGTTGGGTGCCGGCCAAGGGAGTTTCCCGAAGATGACAACGGGGGTAGGCTATCACCGTTCCGGCACAACGGGGGCGGGGCGGTGGATGGCGGCGAACTGAGTGTGCATTTCACGAACAGCGTGCTGGTCACGGCGGCGATCGCGGTGTTCGTGCTTTGGCGTTACCGGCAGGCCATCCTGACCGGCATGACGCAGGGCGCCTGCGCGCCGCTGCCGTTGCCCGCAGCGGTAACGCCGGCCGTGGCCGGGAGCGGCGGCGGCCATCCGCTGGCCGGCGAGCGATCGCTGCGCCGTCGCATCGTTGCCGCCTGGCTGCTGACGACCGCGCTCTGCGCGCTGCCGATGGCGCTCGTTTACATGGTCGCGGCGGATTTCGGCAAGGCGCCGACTTATGCGCTGGGGCTGACGCTCTGCTACACGATCGCCGCCCTGCCGATGATCGCCGCCACGCTGGCCTGGCAGCCGCTGCGCATCCTCGGTGCCCTGATCGCGATGATGCTCTGCTTCGCCGGGCTGGTGCTGGCGGCCGGCGTCATCGAGCGCTCGCTGGGCGGGCGTCCGGTCGGCTGGCAGATTCTCGGCCTGATCCCGCTGTTCTTCGAGCTGGCCTGGAACCAGCTGGGGATGGCCGGCCTGTTCTGGCTGTTTTCCTGGCCGGTCCGCCTGCGCGGCGTAGTGCCGGTCACCTTCGCCGCGGTGCTGGTCTTCGGGCTGGCGCCCTTTGCCGGGTCGCGGCTGACGGCGGTCCTGGCCGGCACCGAATTCGGCACGCCCTGGGTGCTCAGGCTCGGGCTGAACGGGATTTTCCTGCTCATCGCGCTGCCGGTCGGCTGGCTGGCCTGGCGCCGCCTGCACCGGCTGGCCGAAGATTACGAGGCCAAGCGCTTTTCCGATGCGCAGTTGCTGGCGCGGACCTGGTGGCTGATGCTGGTCGTCACCATCGGCTTCGACATCCTGATCGCCCGCGAACAGGCGGGCATCGCGCTGCTGCTGATCGTCGGGGAAATCCTGCTCTTCGCCCCGGTCAACGCCTGGGCCTTGCGCCGGCTGGGCGTCGCCAGGCGCTCCGAAGCGGCACCGACCCTGCTGCTGTTGCGCGTGTTCGGCTATACCGCGCGCACCGAGCGCCTGTTCGACCGGGTGGCGTCGCGCTGGCGGCTGATCGGCCCGGTGACGATGATCGCCGCGCCCGACGTCACCGCCCGGACCATCGATGCCGGCGACTACCTGCGCTGGCTGACCGGGCGCGTCGACGAGTTGTTCGTCAATTCGCGCGCCGACCTGGACGCCCGGCTGGCCTCGCTCGATCTGCAGCCCGACCCCGACGGGCGCTTCCGGATCAACGAATTCTGCTGCCGGGAAGCGACCTGGCAGGCGACCGTCGTCGAGCTGATGTTGCGCGCCGATGCAGTCATCATGGACGCGCGCGGGCTGACCCCGGCGCGTCGCGGCTGCGAGTTCGAGCTGCAGCAGCTGGCGCAGCGCCTGCCGTTGCGGCGCGTGGTGCTGGTCGTCGATGCGACGACCGACCGTTCGCTATTGCAGCTGGCGTTGGGCGACGGGGTGAACGACGTCAGGCTGGTCGAGGTGCGCCACGCCCGGGATGCCGACCGGGCATTCGACGCCCTGGCGGCGGTTTGCGCGTGATTGCGCGGGCGTCTACTGGCCGCGCAGGAAGAGCCGGTCGAGCTGGTCGAGCGGCAGCTCGGTCCACGTCGGCCGCCCGTGGTTGCATTGGCCGGCGCGTTCGGTTTCTTCCATCTGGCGCAGCAGGGCGTTCATTTCCGGCAGCGTGAGCTGGCGGCGGGCGCGCACGGCGCCGTGGCAGGCCATGGTGGCGAGCAGTTCGTTGCGCCGCGCCGTGGCGAGCTGGGTGATGCCGTGTTCGCGCAGCTCGGCGATCAGCGCACGGGCCAGCGCGGCCGGATCGCCGGACTGGAGCAGGGCCGGGATGCCGCGCACGCCGAGCTGGCCGGGGCCGAGCGGGGCGATGGCGAAGCCGAGGTCGGCCAGGGCGTCGGCATGTTCCTCGACGGCGGCGATGTCGAGCGGGTCGGCGGCGAAGACGGCCGGGATCAGCAGCGCCTGGGTGGCGATCTGGCGGCTGTCGAGGGCGGCCTTCAGCTTTTCGTAGAGGATGCGCTCGTGTGCGGCGTGCATGTCGACGACGATGAGGCCGCGCGCGTTCTGGGCCAGGATGTAGATGCCGTGCAGTTGGGCGAGGGCATAGCCGAGCGGCGGGCCGTCGCGGTCGACGGCCGCGGCGGACGTAAATTGGGGGGCGGTGGCGGTGGCCGGCGCGGCGGTGCCCTGGGCGGCGCGGGCGCAGGCGAGGTAGGCGGCGGCCGCCGGTTCGCCGACGCCGAGCGATTCCTGATGGCGCAGTGGCGCGGCGTAGGCAGGCGCCGGGCCGGAATTTGCCGGTATTTTGACGTCGACCGCAGCTGCCGCGAAAGCCGGGGTTTCCGCCTGCACCGGCGCCGCCAGGGTGCGCTGGAGGGCGTGGAAGACAAACTGGTGCATGGCGCGCGAATCGCGGAAGCGGACTTCGGTCTTGGCCGGGTGCACATTGACGTCGACCAGCGCCGGGTCGATGGCGATGAACAGGCAGACGGCCGGCTGGCGGCTGCCGTGCAGCACGTCGCGGTAGGCTTCGCGCAGGGCGTGGGCGATCACCTTGTCGCGCACGAAACGGCCGTTGACGAAGACGTACTGGCCGTCCTTCGCTTCGCCGGCGCGCGTCGGGTCGATGGCGAAGCCGGCGATGGCGAGGGAACCTGCGGCGGCCTCCAGGCGGCGGGCGGCGCCGACGAAATCGTCGCCGAGGATGTCGGCGATGCGCCGCGTGCGGTCGGCCGGGGCGAGCTGGAATAGGCTGCGGCCGTTGTGGGTCAGGCTGAAGGCGACGTCGGGGCGGGTCAGCGCCAGGCGCTTGACGGCGTCGGCGCAGTGGGCGAACTCGGTGCCCTCGGCCTTGAGGAACTTGCGGCGGGCCGGGGTGTTGAAATAGAGGTCGCGCATCTCGACGACGGTGCCGGCCATCAGCGCCGCCGGTTCGGGTTCGGCGCCTGGCTCGGCGCGGAGCTTCCAGGCGTGGGCCGAATATTCATGGTTTGCGCGCTCGCGGCTGGTGATGGCCAGGCGGGCCACCGAGGCAACCGAGGCCAGCGCCTCGCCGCGAAAACCCAGGGTGCCGACCCGTTCGAGGTCGTCGAGCGAGGCGATCTTGGAGGTGGCGTGGCGGGTCAGGGCCAGCGCCAGCTGGTCGCGGGCAATGCCGCAGCCGTCGTCGGTGACGCGGATCAGCTTGACGCCGCCTTCCTCCAGATGCACCTGGATCGCCCGGCTGCCGGCGTCGAGGCTGTTTTCCAGCAATTCCTTGAGCACCGAGGCCGGCCGTTCGACCACTTCGCCCGCGGCGATCTGGCTGATCAGCAGGTCGGGGAGGCGGGCGATGGTCGGCATGAGTGGATTATACCTTGAGGTAAAATCACGCCTTTATCACGCTAGGTGCCTTCCGATGGATTTACTCATGCAGTTCATGGACATCGTCCTCCATCTCGACAAGCATCTAGCGCTGCTGGTCCAGCAGTACGGCCTGTGGATCTACGGCATCCTGTTCGTCATCATCTTCGCCGAAACAGGCTTCGTCGTGACCCCCTTCCTGCCCGGTGATTCGCTGCTCTTCGTCGCCGGCGCGCTGGCGGCGATCGGCGAGGGCGGCATGGACATCCTCATCCTGATGGGGGTGCTGACGACCGCCGCGGTCCTTGGCAACACGCTCAATTACCAGATCGGCCGCTTCCTCGGGCCCAAGGTCTTCCACTGGGAAAACTCGCGCTTCTTCAACCGCGATGCGCTGGTCAAGACGCATGCCTTCTACGAAAGGCACGGCGGCAAGACGCTGGTCATCTCGCGCTTCCTGCCGCTCTTCCGCACCTTCGCGCCGTTCGTGGCCGGCATCGGGTCGATGTCCTACGCCAAGTTCACCCTCTTCAACCTGATCGGCGCGCTCGCCTGGGTCGTCTCGCTGTGCCTGGCCGGCTACTGGCTGGGCAACCTGCCGTGGGTGCGTGCCAACCTGACGCTGATCATCGTCGGCATCATCGCCTTCACGCTGGTTCCCGTCGGTATCGGCTACCTCAAGCACAAGACGGCGGCCTGATGCGCTGGCTGGCCGTCCTGCTCGTCCCGCTGGTCGCCGCCTGCGCGACAAAGATGGGCAAGGACGGCAGTACCGAGACGACGGTCGACGTCAAATACCTGGCCAAGACGGAGGTCGACCGTATCGCCGACACCGTGCGCAGCGACATCGTCGACGGCCTGCTGCTGATCGCCGACAAGCTCTACAAGCGCAACCCGCGCGAATGGAAGAAGGGCGGCGCGGTCAGCCGCGACGCGGCGGTCGAGCGGCTGAAGAAGCGCCAGACCGGGAGCTTTCCCGAACTCGGCGGAATGCGCGAGGGGCCGGCGGCGGCGCTGGCCTTCAGCGAGTCCTACGACGGCGATCGCGTGCTGGCGCTGATGTTCGGCCTGCTGACGATGACCGACGCCGCCTTCGAACACAAGAACGAGTTCTACATCCTCGACGGGCTCGACGAGCGCAAGCTCTACAACTGCGCGCGCAACATGGAGATCGCCGTCTGGAAGCTGAGCGGCGACCGCAACCCGGCCGGCCAGCTCTACCTGTTGTCGAACGAACTCGACCCGGCCAACCCCAATATTTCCTTCGAGCGCGAATTCGGCCGCGAGATCGCGCTGCACGACCTGATGGCCAAGATCGTCGCCGACCGCAACGGCCGCGGCTTTTCGCGGGCCACCCAGTCGGTGGCGTCCACCATTTTCCTGCCTGTAAGCTTCATCAAATGAAAAACATCGTCATCCTCATCTCCGGTCGCGGCAGCAACATGGAAGCCCTGATCGCCGCCCGCGACGCCGGCCGGCTGCCGGTCAACATCGCCGCCGTGATCAGCAACCGGCCCGACGCCCGGGGGCTGGAAACGGCCGCCCGGGCCGGCATCACTGCCCATTTCGTCGACCACCAGGCGTTCGCCGGGCGCGAGGCGTTCGACGCCGCGCTGGCCGAATGCATCGACGGCTTCGCGCCCGACCTCGTCGTCCTCGCCGGCTTCATGCGCATTCTCAGCGACGGCTTCGTGCGCCGCTATGCCGGCCGCCTGATCAACATCCATCCCTCGCTGCTGCCGGCCTTTCCGGGCCTGCACACCCATCGCAAGGCGCTCGAGGAAGGCGTCCGCATCCACGGCTGCACCGTGCATTTCGTGACGCCGACCCTCGATCACGGGCCGATCGTCATCCAGGCCGCGGTGCCGGTGCTCGACGGCGATGACGAGGCGACGCTGGCCGCCCGCGTGTTGCGCCAGGAGCACGTGGTCTATCCGCAGGCCGTGCGCTGGTTCGCCGAGGACCGCCTGCGCCTCGAAGAAGGGTGCGTGCGCCTGGCCGCCGCGCCGCGCGCCGAAGCCGTGCTGATCGCGCCCGAGGTGTGCTGAACGGCGATGCCGGTCGCCCTGTTCGCGGCCCTGCTCGGTTCGCTGGCGATCCATGCCGCTGCGCTGCTGGCGACCGATGTCGAACTGTTCGGCGGCGGACCCGAGCCGGCGCCCCTGCAGGCCGAATTGCGGCCGCCGCCGGCGCCGCCCGCCACGCCATCGGCCGCTGTGCCGCCAAGCGCGCCGGTTGCCGCCAGGCCGCCCACCCGGCCGGCCCGCTCGCCGCGGCTGGCGAGCGTCGCGCCGGCGGCGCAGTCGGTCCCGCTCGCGCCCGCCGGCGAAGCTGTCCCGGAAATCGCCCCTGAAATGCCGTCGACCGCAACCGCCCCCGCCGCCGAGCCCGCCAGGCCGCTCCTGCCGGCGACCGGTACCATCCGCTTCGCCATCTACAAGGAATCGCTCGGCTTGCAGATCGGCCGTGCCGAGCATCGCTGGGAATTCGCCGAGGACGGCGGCTACCGGCTGGTCGGCATCACCGAAACCAGCGGTCTGGTCTCGCTCTTCAAGCCGGTGCGCCTGGAAACGGAAAGCCGTGGGCGGCTGGTCGCCGGCGGCCTGCAGCCGGACACCTACCGCAGCCTGAAGAACGGCCGGGACGCCAACGAAAACGCCGATTTCGACTGGTCGACCGGCGAAGTCCGCCTCGCCCGCGACGGCAGCGTGCGTCCGGTGGCGCCAGGCACGCAGGACATCCTGTCGCTCAACTACCAGCTGGCCTACCTCGGCAAGCTGGCCGAGGGCAGCACGCTGGGCGTCGTCACCGGCAAGAAGTACGAGCGTTACGCCCTCGATTCGCTGGGCGAGGAGGAGATCGAGACGCCGGCCGGCCGTTTCCGCACCCTGCACCTGCGGGCGATGACCGACAACGTCACCGAAATCTGGATCGCGCTCGATCGCCAGCGCTTGCCGGTTAAAATCCGCTTCACCGACAAAAAAGGCGACAGCTACGAGCAGGTCGCCACCGAAATAGGATCGCCATGAAAGCCCGCTTCACTCCCGCCCTGTTCGCCCACGCCGAAGCCGTGCTCGGCCTGCTGCTGCGCTTCGAGCATCCGGCAGACGCCGTTGTTTCGCGCTATTTCCGCGAGCACCGCCAGCTCGGCCATGCCGACCGCGCCTTCGTCGCCGAGACGGTGTTCGCCGTCCTGCGCCGCGGGCGCAGCCTCGAGGCGCGCTGCGCCGGCAAGCTCTCGGATCGCAACCGGCTGCTGGCGGCCCTGGCCGTGACGCGCGGCTGGAGCCAGCGCGAACTGGCGCCGGTGCTCAAGGCGAGCGAGGAGGAATGGCTGGCCGCCGCCAAGGCGCTGCCGGAAGCCGAACTGCCGCCCGCCGTGCGCTGCGACCTGCCGGACTGGCTGTACGAGCGGCTGGCGGCGCAGTTCGGCGCCGCCGAGGTGCTCGCGCTGGCACAGGCGCTCAACCAGCCGGCGTCGCTCGACCTGCGCGTCAACACCCTGAAGACGAATCGCGAGGCGCTGCTCGCCCGCCTGGCGGCGGACGGCATCGCCGCCGTGCCCGGCCCCTTGTCGCCGCTCGCCGTGCGCCTGCGCGACAAGCCGGCGCTGGCCAGGCATCCGCTGTTCCTCGAAGGCGCCTTCGAGGTTCAGGACGAGGGCAGCCAGCTACTCGGCTACCTGCTGGAGCCGAAGCGCGGCGAAATGGTCGTCGATTTCTGTGCCGGGGCCGGCGGCAAAACGCTGCTGCTCGGCGCGCTGATGAAGAATACCGGCCGCCTCTACGCCTTCGACGTGTCCGACAAGCGCCTCGCCAACCTGAAGCCGCGCCTCGCCCGCTCCGGGCTGTCCAATGTCCATCCGGCGCGCATCGAGCATGAGCGCGACAGCAAGATCAAGCGCCTGGCGGGCAAGGTCGACCGCGTGCTGGTCGATGCGCCGTGCTCCGGCCTCGGCACGCTGCGCCGCAACCCCGATCTCAAATGGCGGCAGAGCGCGGATTCGGTCGCCGAACTGGCGCTCAAGCAGGCCGCCATCCTCGCTGCTGCAGCGAAACTGGTGCGCCCCGGCGGGCGCGTGGTTTATGCCACCTGCAGCCTGTTGACCGCGGAGAACGATGCGATCGTCGCCGCCTTCCTCGCCGCGCATCCGGAGTTCACGCTGACGCCGGCCGCCGGCGTGCTGGCCCGCCACGGCATCGCGGTCGACGGCGATGCCGGCGATTGCCTGCACCTGCTGCCGCATCGCCACAACACCGACGGCTTCTTCGCCGCCGTTCTGGACAAGCGACCATGACCGGGAAAAATCAGGCCCTGCAGTTGTTCCGCGATCTGGTCGACGACCTCGGCGACCCCAATTTCGTCTGGCAGGTGGTCGCCCTCGTCGCCTGCGTCGGCGTCGCCTGGCTGTTCGCGCGCTGGTGGGTCGGCCGCCACCACCAGGAGGGCGCCGGGCGCCTGCGCGATGCCGGCGCCCGCCTGGCGTTCCCGCTGGCAGCCATCGCGCTGGTGGGCATCGCCAAGCTGGTGCTGCAGAAGTTCATCCACGTCAACCTGCTGCGCCTGGCGCTGCCGCTGATCGGCTCGATGGCGCTCGTGCGCGCCGTCGTCTTCGTCCTCCGTCAAGCCTTCCCCAAGGCGACCTGGCTGACGACCTGGGAGCGCATCATCGCCACCTTCATCTGGGGCTGGCTGGCGCTCTACATCACCGACCTGGCGCCGCACGTGGTCGACGCGCTGGAGGGCGTCGTCTTTCCGCTCGGCGCCCAGCGCCTGAACCTGTGGATGATCCTCCAGGGCATCGTCACCGTCTTCCTGACGGTGGTCGTCGCCCTGTGGGTTGCCGGCCTGATCGAGGCGCGCCTGATGCGCATGGAAGATGTCGATTCGAGCCTGCGCATCGTCGGCGTGCGCGTCGCCAAGGCGCTGCTCACGGTGGCGGCGCTGGTCACCGGCCTGTCGATGGTCGGCATCGACATGACCGCCTTCTCGGTGTTCACCGGTGCCCTCGGCGTCGGCCTCGGCCTCGGCATGCAGCGCATCGCCAGCAATTACGTTTCCGGCTTCATCATCCTGCTCGACCGCTCGATCCATCTCGGCGATGTCGTCCAGGTGGGCGCCGACGGCGGCCAGGTGAGCAAGATCACGACGCGCTACACGGTGCTCAAGAACCCGGGCGGCACGGAATTCATCGTGCCCAACGAGGCGCTGATCGCCAACGTGGTGCAGAACCAGTCGTATTCCGACACCCGGCTGCGCCTGGCGACCACCATCGGCGTCGCCTACGACACCGACCTCGAACTGGCGATGCGTCTGATGCGCGAAGCGGCGGCGGCCCAGCCGCGGGTGCTGGCCGACTCGCCGCCGCGCGTCTTCCTGACAGCCTTCGCCGAGAGCGCCATCAACCTCGAACTCGGCTTCTGGATCGCCGATCCGGAAGAGGGCAAGGGCAACGTCATTTCCGACATCAACCTCGCCATCTGGCAGGCGTTCAAGGCGCACGGCATCCAGATTCCCTTCCCGCAGCGCGAAATCCGCGTGCTCGACGCAAAAACGGCGGAGTGACCCGTCGCGGGTCTCCGCCGTTCGGTGTTCCCGGGGGCGATGGAGATTACGTCGCCTGCAGCATGCTCCGTTCGAAGGCCCGTTCGGCGCGCTCCTTGCGGCGCCGGGTGAAATATTTCTGGGCGTGGGCGATGCGCATGCCGAGGCGGTCCAGCTTCAGAAAGCGCTTCGCCTTGCTCTTCGTTTTCTCCATGATGTCTCCTTTGGTGACTGACGACGAAGACAATTTAAGGCCGGCGGCAGCGAACGTCTGTTCGACTTTCTTGCCTGCTTTGTAACATTGCCTGACAGGCGCCGCGCTCAGCGGGCGGTGCCGAGGACGATGCCCTGGTGACGCAGGTCGTCGAGCAGCGGGGCGGCGAAGTCCATCAACTGCGTCGGCGCCGGGTGCTGCAACTCCTCGGCGATGCGTCGGCAGACGGCGGTGCCGCTGGCCGGTTGTTCCACCATCAGCGCCAGCAGGCGGCAGGTGACCGGGCTGGTTTCGACGAAGCGGACTTCCTCGGCCGCATCGCGGAAGACGACGAGGCAGGTCGGGCGCGGCTTGCGCGGCCGGTAGCCCGGCCCGATGCGGTGCACCGGCCAGGCGTACTGCAGGTTGAAGAGCGCCGGGTTGAGCACGACGGGCTCGTGCATCAGGTCGCCGGCCGGCTCGTGGCGGGGAGGCGGGCAGGCCATGAGGTCGACCGCCAGTTCGGTCCATTCGTAATGCGCCAGTTCGCGCAGCCAGGCCGGCAGCGGCTGGCGGATCGTGGCCGCGTTCAGGTAGTGGACGAATTCGCGCGGAATTTCGCGGAACCAGGGGGTATGCGACGGCCAGTCGCGGTAGAAGGCCCGGTTCAGGCGCCGCCAGCGTGCGTCGCCGAGGGTGGCGCGGGCGACCGGGAAGCAGGCGTCGAGAACGCCGGTGATGTTGGCGAAAAGCAGTTCGTTGTAGACCGCCATCCGGCGCGCCGGGACGCCGGCCGGGCGCGGCGCGCGCCGCGGGTCGCGGATGTGGCGGGCGAATGCGCGCTGGAAGGCCTGGAAATCCGGCGGCTGCATCAGGCCGCCTCGCGTCGGCCGGCGGCCGCCTGCAGGCCGGCGATGATCCCGACTTCGGCGCCCAGCTGCGCCAGGTCGGGGATGTTGAAATCGCGTTCGAGGCAGGTCGGCACCGGGCCGACGCGCGCGTAGGAGGCGGCGAGCAGGGACCACACGGGGTCGATGACGGTGGCGCCGTGGGTGTCGATCAGCAGGCCGTCAGGTTCCACGTAATGGCCGGCGACATGGATATAGCAGGTGCGTTCGAGCGGCAGCGCGGCCAGGAATGCCAGCGGGTCGAAGCCGAAGTTGCGGCTGTTGACATAGATGTTGTTCACGTCGAGATGGAGCAGGCAGTCGGCTTCGCGCACGACGGCGGCGATGAATTCGCTCTCGTCCATCTCGGCACCCGGCGGGGCGACGTAGTACGAGGCGTTTTCGATGCCGATGCGCATGCCGAGCGCGTCCTGCGCCCGCCCGATGCGGTCGACCGTCCATTTGAGGGCTTTTTCGGAGAGCGGGATCGGCAGCAGGTCATAGAGATGGCCGTCGTCGGCGCACCATGCGAGGTGTTCGGTGTACAGGGCGATGCCGTGCTCGGCCATGAAGCGCCTGATCTGTCGCAGCAGGTTTTCGTCGAGCGGGGCGGGGCCGCCGAGCGACAGCGACAGGCCGTGGCAGACGAAGGGATAGCGCTCGGTGAACAGCCGCAGGTCGCGGGCCGCCCTGCCGCCGATGCCGGCCCAGTTCTCCGGGGCCAGTTCGAAAAAGCGGATCGCCGCCGGCACGCCGGCCTTGAGCGGCTCGATCAGTTCACGGCGGAAACCGAGGCCGGCGCCGCTGGCGGGACGGGCGTGCATCAGCCCGCTCCGCGCGGCGCGACGGGCGGGTACGGCATGGGGGAACGCATCGTCAAGTCGTGGTGTCCGTGGGCGCCGGCGTCCCTTGCCGGGAAGCCGGCGCCAACCTTCGGCAACGGCTTACTTCTTGGCACCGCACGCCGCCTCGGCGCCCTTCTTGCTGGCCCCGCATTTCGCCTCGCCCGCCTTTTTGTCGGCGGCAACCTTCGCTTCGGCGGCTTTCTTGTCCGCCCCACACTTGGCTTCCGCCGCCTTCTTGTCGGCGCCGCACTTGCCGTCCGCCTGCTTGGCGTCGGCCTGGGCCAGCTGATAGCCGGCCGTCAGGCGGGTTGCGCCGAAGGGGTTGTCGCCGGCGGCGTGCGCCAGCGGGGTCAGGGCGCCGGCGGCAAAGGCGGAGCCGATGGCCAGGGTCACGACGTTTTGCTTTTTCATGGTTTTCTCCGTTGAGGTTGCGGTGGGTGTCAATCCTTGAGGCTCATCCAGGCACCGGCTGCCTGGCGCAGGAAACGGAACTGCCTTTCCATCCTTCGGCAGCCGACGCAGATCGCCAGATGCATCCGCAGCGCCAGACGTTCACGCAGCGTGAGCTGGCGTTCGAGCTGTAGCGAGGCGAGGCGGGTGGCTTCCTTGCAACTGATCATTTCCGTTCCTGTTTCCGGCGTCATGGCGCGATGCCTGTCCGATTGGTCGGCGGCGCATGAAAAACCTTACAATTTTTTTGCAGTATGATCGAAAAACCCGCATCGCAGATACCCGACATGAGCCAAGACCCGCTGCGCGATCCCGAGTTCCTCACCGGCCTGCGCCGCGACATGGTCCGCTTCGCCGAACTGCAGTTGCGCGACCGGGCGCAGGCCGAGGATGCCGTTCAGGAGGCGCTGGCGGCGGCCCTGCAGGGGCAGTCGGGCTTTGCCTCGCGGGCCTCCCTGCGGACCTGGGTGCTGGCGATCCTCAAGCACAAGATCGTCGATACCCTGCGCCGGCGGGTGCGCGACAGGGCGGTTGCGGTCGACGGCGAAAATGATGCCGATTTGAACGCCTATTTCGACCGGCGCGAGCACTGGGCCGAGGACACCCGCCCGGCGGACTGGCCGACGCCGGAACAGGCGACGGAAAACAAGCGCTTCTGGGAGGTCTTCGAAGCCTGCCTTTACCGTCTGCCGGAGGCCGCGGCCCGGATCTTCACGATGCGCGAGGTCCTCGGCTTCGAGACTGACGAAATCTGCGCGACGCTGGCCATCACCGCCAACAACTGCTGGGTCCAGTTGCACCGCGCGCGCCTGGCGTTGCGCGCCTGCCTCGGCGCCAACTGGTTCGGGGAAACGCCGTGAGGGGCCAGCAATTCTTCGTATTTAACGAACTAAAGTTTCGATATATTCACCTTTAACAGGATCGCCAATCGGGCGTATCCTGACTCTTGCATCCCATACCCTCAACGGAGACATCGATGAAATCATTTGCCCTTTTATCCGCTGCGCTGGTCCTCGGCTTCACGCTGGTGACCGGTGACGCCGAAGCGGCCAAGCGCCTGGGGGGCGGTTCGTCCTCCGGCATGCAGCGCGAATCGATCAGCCCGCAAAAGGCGCCGACCGCGACGCCGGCCCCGAGCCAGGCAGCAGCGCCGACGGCAGCCAAGCCGCAGGCGGCGCCCGGCGCTCCGCAAGCCCAGCCGAAGCGTTCCTGGATGGGCCCGCTGGCCGGCCTCGCCGCCGGTCTCGGCCTGGCCGCGCTGGCCTCGCACTTCGGGTTCGGCGAAGAACTCGCTTCCATGCTGATGATCGGCCTGCTGATCATGGCCGTGATGGTCGTCGTCGGCCTCGTCATGCGCCGCAAGGCGGCCGCCCAGCAACCGGCGCTTGCCGGTGCCGGCGGCATGCGCTACACCGGCAGCGAGCCGCCGGCCAGACATGAAGTCACTCCCGCGCCGGTCGCCTTCGGCGGTGCCGCACCCGCGGTGGCGGGTGGCGGTGGCGGCAATATCCCGGCTGGATTCGATGTGGATGCCTTCGTCCGCAACGCCAAGGTGAATTTCATCCGCCTGCAGGCCGCCAACGACGCCGGCAACCTCGAGGACATTCGCGAATTCACGACGCCGGAGATGTTTGGCGAGATCAAGCTGAATTTCGTCGATCGCGGCCAGGCGACGCAGCAGACCGATGTCGTCACCGTCAATGCCGAGGTGCTCGACGTGACCGAGGAGAGCACCCGCTACATCGTCAGCGTCCGCTTCACCGGCCTCATCCGCGAAGACGCCAACGCGACTGCCGAGCCGTTCGACGAGATCTGGCACATGACCAAGCCGCGCGATGGCAAGGGCGGCTGGGTGCTGGCGGGGATCCAGCAGGTCCAGTAAACCCGGGCGCGCCGCAAGCCGTATCGAAGGGACTCCGATGGAGTCCCTTTTTTCTTGGAGCGGATCGCCGGCCGGGGCTGGCGATACAAATTCTCCAGGCAAAAAAATCCCCGCCACGGGGGCGGGGTAACAGGGAGGTCTCGAAAGGGGGATTTTCGAGGGAGGGTAAAGAGGTCAGTCCTTGCGGCGGTGCCGGAGCCAGCGCCGTGCCACGACGATCGCCGCGCCGGCGGCAACGGCCGCCAGCAGGGCCTTGACCGGTTCCGCCTGGCCGTCGGCCAGCCAGTCCATACCTGCGACGCCGACAAAGACGCCGAGACTTTCGGAGATCGGCAGATTGTCGGCGAAGGCCATCAGCGTACCTTGCGCGCTGCGACCGGGATGGTGGCGAAGACTTGCGGCGCCGGGATCAGGCCGAGCAGGTGCTGGCGGGCTGCGGCCAGAAACTGCTTGATGTTCGTTTGGATCATTTTGCTTCTTTCCTCTTGTTGGGAGTGCTGCTTTTCCATGCCTTGCAGTCTATGGGCGATCGGTGGCCGCGTCTGTTGCGGGCGCGTGGCGCGGACGTAACGGGGTTTGATGCTTTGTGACGCTGTGTGACGGCGGCTACTGCTGCGCCTTCCATTCCAGCGTGAAGCGGGCGCCGCCGAGCGGCGCGGCGTCCGCCGTCGCCGTCCCGCCGTGCAGCTCGAGCACGCGCCGGGTGATCGCCAGGCCCAGGCCGTAGCCGCCGGTGGCGCGGTCGCGCGAGCGGTCGAGGCGAGTGAAGGCGGAGAAGACGTGTTCGCGGTTCTCGGGCGGAATGCCGATGCCGTCGTCGTCGACGTGGACCAGGATGTGTCCGTCGCGCAGTTCGCTGCTGACCACGATCTGCTTGCTGGCGTACTTGAACGCATTGCGCAGCAGGTTGCGCAGGGCATACGGCATTGCCTTGCGGTCGAGGTCGACGTTCAGGTTTTCCGGCAATTTCGCGGTGTCGACCGTGATCGCCAGGTCGCGCCCGAGCAGGCGCACGGCGTCGACCTCGTCGCTCAGCCATTCGGCGAAGCGGACGCTGGAGAAGTGCGGTTCGGGGGCTTCGCGTTCAAACCGGGCGTAGGTCAGGCTGGTGTCGATGAGGTGGTCGAGCTCGTCGAGATCGGCCTCCATCATCGCCCAGAGTCGTTCGCGCTCGGCACGCTCGTCGGTGCCGGAGAGCATTTCCAGGGCGAAGCGCATGCGGGCGATCGGCGTCCGCAGTTCGTGGGAGATCGCCGAGGAAAGCTCGCGGTGGGTGGCGAGCAGTTGCTGGACGCGCTCGGCCATGCTGTTCATGGTGTCGGACAGCGGGGCGAAGAGCTGGCTGCGGGCGGCCGGCGAGCGCGCCTCGAAATCGCCGTCGCCTAGGTCGCGGGCAGTCTGGCGCAGGGTTTCGAGGTCGCGCCAGACGGGGCGCACCCAGAACCAGAGGGCGATGCCGAAGATGACGCCGGTCAGGCTCCAGGTCAGTAGACGCAGGCGCAGGTCGAGCGGCAGGCGGTCGGCGAGTTCCGGATTGCGGTTGGCGGCCAGCGGGCCGACCACGAGCACCTTGCTGCTGGTGCCGAGACGGTGGTACATGACGTCGCCGTCGTGGTCGATGGCGATGTCGCCGGCATCGAGCTTGGCGACCTGGGCGGGTGTGACGGTGCTGTCGAGGCTGATGCGCTCGACGATGCCGAGGCGGTAGGAAAACTTCTCGTCCAGTTCCTTGATTTTCTTCGGCCAGGCGTTGCGCGGGGTGCGATAAAGCTCGTCCTCGATCAGCGTGATGGTGCCGCGCATGAAGCGGCGGGCGTAGTCGTCGGTGATGCCGCGCTGCGCGGTGGAGATGACGAAGTCGGCGGTGAAGGCGATGGCGACGAAGGAGCCCATCGCCAGCAGGTAGAAATTGAAGAACAGCTTGGACAGGCTGTAGCGCCCGCCGCGCCAGCGCGGCAGCGAGACGCGGAAGAGCGAGCGGACGAGGCCCTGGCTTTTTTCGTGCCCGTCGCCGGGCTCAGTTCCAGTCATGCTTGCTGAAGAGGTAACCCTTGCCGCGCACGGTCTTGATGCGGGTCGGGTTTTCCGGGTCGTCGTTCAGTTTCTTGCGCAGGCGCGAGATGCGGGCGTCTATCGAACGGTCGAGGCCGTCGAAGCCGATGCCGCGCAGTTCCTGCAGCAGGTCGTCGCGCGACAGGACGTTGCCGGCATGCGAGGCGAGCAGCCAGAGGAGGTCGAATTCGGCGGTCGTCAGGTCGATCGTTTCGTCGCCCAGCGACGCCGTGCGCGTCGCCTGGCTGATGCGGAACTGGCCGAACATCATCTTTTCGGATTCGCTGGCCGGGCCTTCGCCGGTGGCCGGCAGGCGGCGCAGCAGGGCCTTGATGCGGGCGAGCAGCACGCGCGGCTGCACCGGCTTGGCGATGTAGTCGTCGGCGCCCATCTCGAGGCCGAGGATCTGGTCGAAATCCTCGTCGCGCGCCGTCAGCATCAGGATCACGCCGCGGTACTGCTGGCGCACGGCGCGGCAGACCTCGAAGCCGTCCTTGCCCGGCAACATCACGTCGAGGATGACGAGGTCGGGCTGCTCGGCGAGGATGCGGGCCTCGGCCATGTCGCCGCGCGGCTCGACGGCGACCTGCATGTCGTTCTTGGTAAGGTATTCGGCCGTCAGTTCGGCCAGGCGTTCGTCGTCTTCGACCAGCAGGATGCGTGTATTCATCCGCCAATCTTAACGGCGCCCTGCCTGGCGGTCCACCCTGTTGCGGTCGACTGGCTGGCGATGGCGATTTTCGGAATTGCCGCCCCCGGCTGCCCATCTCGCGTGCCGCCCGGCGGGCGCATGCTTTAGAATGCAAGCACCGATCTGCCTTTCAAGGACCCCATGTCATCCGGCGTTTTCGATCTTCCCTGGTGGGGCTATGCGCTCGTGGCGCTCGGCCTCACCCATGTCACCATTGCCTCGGTCACCATCTTCCTGCATCGCCATCAGGCGCACCGCGCGCTTGACCTGTCGGCGTTGCCGTCGCATTTCTTCCGTGCCTGGCTGTGGCTGACCACCGGCATGGTGACCAAGGAGTGGGCGGCGATTCATCGCAAGCACCACGCCAAGTGCGAGACGGCGGACGATCCGCATAGCCCCCAGGTGTTCGGCATCCACCGCGTGCTGTGGGGCGGCGTCTTCCTCTACGTCCGGGAGTCGAAGAACCCCGAGACCATGCGGCGTTACGGCCACGGCACGCCGGACGACTGGCTGGAGCGCCATGTCTACACGCCGGGCCAGAAGCTCGGCATCGTATTGATGCTGGCGATCGACGTCGTTCTCTTCGGCGCAGTGCCGGGCGTGCTCATCTGGGGCGCGCAGATGGTCTGGATTCCCTTCTGGGCCGCCGGCGTCATCAATGGCCTCGGCCATTACTGGGGCTACCGCAACTTCAACTGCACCGACGCCTCGACCAACATTTCCCCCCTCGGCATCCTGATCGGCGGCGAGGAACTGCACAACAACCACCACGCCTTCGCGACCTCGGCCAAGCTCTCGAGCCGCTGGTACGAATTCGACATCGGCTGGATGTACATCCGCATTCTCGCTGCGCTGGGCCTGGCCCGGGTGAAGAAGCTGGCGCCCGTGCCGAAGATCGTTTCGCCGCGCCAGGTGGTCGATTTCGCCACGCTGCAGGCGGTCATCGACAACCGCTACGACGTCCTCGCGCGCTATGGGCGTTCGTTGAAAAAGCTCTACCGCGAGGAGTTGGGCAGGCTGCAGGACCGTGCCTCCTTCAAGGACCTCCGGCAATGGCTGGAAGTCGATGCCCAGCAGATTCCCGAAGACTGGCGCAAGCGTTTCGAGGCCATGCTGGCGAGGAGCCAGCGCCTCGCTACCCTGTACGCCATGCGCGCCGAACTGACGGCGGTGTGGAACCGCACCAACGCCAGCCGCGAGCAACTGGTCGCCGATCTCCAGGCGTGGTGCCACAAGGCCGAGGCCTCGGGGATCCGCCAGTTGCAGGAACTTTCGATCAGGATGCGCAGCTATGCCGTGGCGTGAGGTACCCGTTCGCGCGTGGTTCGCCACGCTGGCCCTGGGCGTTTTCGGGCTCGTTACCCTGGGTATGGAACTACAGCACCTGCTGCGGCTGGCGCCCTGTCCGCTCTGCATCTTCCAGCGCCTGCTCTACCTCGTGATCGGTTTGCTGGCGCTGGGCGGCACGCTATGGCCCGGCGGCCGCCTGCTGTGGTCGGGCCTGATCGCCCTCCTGGCCGCCGGCGGTGTCGCGGTGGCGGGTTATCAGACGTGGATGCAGGCCTTCCCGCACCTGGCCACCGAGTGCGGCTACAGCGACCCGAACTTGATCGAGCGCCTGGTCGACTGGCTGGGGATGCAGTGGCCCGGGCTGTTCCTCGCCACCGGCTTCTGCACCAGCCGCGAATGGGAATTCCTCGGTCTGTCGATGGCCAACTGGTCGGTGCTGGTCTTTGCCGGGATCGTCGGCTACGCGGCGCTACTGGCGCTGTGCAGGCACCGGGCGTAGCCCACAAAAAACAAAACCCGCCGGAAGGCGGGTTTGTCGAAAGCTGGAGCGCGCCGAATTACTTCAGCTTCACTTCCTTGTAGGCCACGTGCTTGCGGGCCTTCGGGTCGTACTTCATCATCTCCAGCTTCTCAGGCGTCGTGCGCTTGTTCTTGGAGGTGGTGTAGAAGTGCCCGGTGCCAGCCGTGGATTCCAGCTTGATCTTTTCGCGACCGCCTTTAGCCATTTTCTTTATCCTTCCTTAGTCAGACTTCGCCGCGCGCGCGCAGGTCGGCGAGGACGGTGTCGATACCATTCTTGTCGATGAGGCGCAGGCCGGCGTTGGAAACGCGCAGACGGACGAAGCGGTTCTCGCTTTCGACCCAGAAGCGGCGATACTGCAGGTTCGGCAGGAAGCGGCGCTTCGTTTTGTTGTTGGCGTGGGAAACCTTGTTCCCAACCATCGGGGCTTTACCCGTTACTTGGCAGACTCGCGCCATGATTGGTGCTCCAGAATTCGCTAGAAGAAAGCCCGCGAGTATAGCGAAAAACAGGTTGTTGTTTCAAGTGGTTTTTGTCTTTCCTACAAAAGTCCCCTTTCGGCGAACGATAGCGGCATGGCGTTGCCGGCGACGATGAAGTGGTCGAGCAGGCGGACGTCGACCAGGGCCAGCGCCTCCTTCAGCGCGCGGGTCAGCATTTCGTCGGCGCGCGACGGCTCGGCGACGCCGGACGGGTGGTTGTGGGCCAGGATGACGGCCGCCGCGTTGTGGGCGAGCGCCGCCTTGACCACTTCGCGGGGGTAGACGCTGGTTTGCGTCAGCGTGCCGGAGAAGAGTTCGTCGGCCTTGATCAGCCGGTTCTGGGCGTCCAGCCACAGCGCCATGAAGACTTCGTGCGGGCGCGCGGCCAGTTTCAGGCGCAACCAGTCGCGCACCTTGCCGGGCGCCGAGAAGGTGTCGCGGCTGGCCATTTCCTGCCCCAGCGCGCGGCGCGCCAGTTCGAAACTGGCCTTCAGCTGCGCGGCCTTGGCCATGCCGATCCCGGAAACGCTGGCCAGTTCGTCCAGCGAGGCTTCGGCCAGGGCGCCGAGACGGCCGTCGAAACGCTGCAACAGGTCGCGCGCGAGATCGACGGCGCTCTTGCCGCGCACGCCGACGCGCAGGTAGATGGCCAGCAACTCGGCGTCGGACAGCGCCTGCGGGCCATACGCCAGCAGGCGTTCGCGCGGGCGCTCGCCCTCGGGCCAGTCGGTGATCGCCATGCCATTTCCAGTAGAATGGGAAAACGCTCATTCTAACGGCACGACAATGGAATTACAGGGAAAGCGCATCGTTCTCGGCGTCACCGGCGGCATCGCCGCCTACAAGGCGGCCGAACTGGTCCGCCTGCTCGGCAGGCAGGGCGCCGACGTGCAGGTGGCGATGACCGCGGCGGCGACGCATTTCGTGACGCCGACGACCTTCCAGGCCTTGTCCGGCAAGCCGGTGTTCACCGACCAGTGGGATGCGCGCATGCCGAACGCGATGGCGCACATCGACCTCTCGCGGCAGGCCGACTGCATCGTCGTCGCGCCGGCTTCGGCCGATTTCTTGGCGCGCGTCGCGAACGGCCTGGCCGACGACCTGCTGACGACCATGGTGCTGGCGCGCGACTGCCCATTGCTGGCGGCGCCGGCGATGAACCGGCAGATGTGGGAAAGCCAGGCGACCCGGCGCAACATGGCGCAACTGGCGGCGGACGGCGTCCACCTCCTCGGCCCGGCCAGCGGCGAGCAGGCCTGCGGCGAGGTCGGTGCCGGCCGCATGCTGGAGCCTGAGGAAATTCTCGAAGAGGTGATCGCCTTCTTCACGCCGAAGGTGCTGGCCGGCCGCAAGGTGCTGGTCACCGCCGGGCCGACCTTCGAGGCCATCGACCCGGTGCGCGGCATCACCAACCTGTCGTCCGGGCGCATGGGTTACGCCGTGGCGCGCGCGGCACGGCATGCCGGAGCGGCGGTGACGCTGGTTTCCGGGCCGGTTGGTTTTGGCCCGCCACAGGGTGTCGACCGCATCGATGTGAAAAGTGCGCTTGAAATGCACGCGGCGGTGATGGCGCGGGCGGTGGAGGCCGACATTTTCGTCGCCGTCGCCGCCGTCGCCGACTACCGTGTCGCCAACGCCGCCGAGCACAAGCTCAAGAAGGATGCGGGCGGCGTGCCGCCGATCGAACTGGTCGAGAACCCGGACATCCTGGCCGAGGTGGCGGCGCTCAAGGACGGCCCGTTCTGCGTCGGCTTTGCCGCCGAGAGCCGCAACCTGGAAGAGTACGCGCAGGCCAAGCGGCGCCGGAAGAACATCCCGCTGATCGCCGGCAACCTGATCCAGGACGGTTTCGGCGGTGACGACAACCGCCTCGTCCTGTTCGACGACAACGGCACGCACCCGCTGACGCCGGCGCCGAAATCGGTGCTGGCGCGCCAGCTGGTCGAACATATCGCCCATCTGACCGGAGCCGCCTGATGCACCGTATCGACGTCAAGATCCTCGATCCCCGCCTGCACGACAGCCCGCCGCACTACGCGACGCCGGGCGCTGCCGGGCTCGACCTGCGCGCCTGTCTCGATGCGCCGCTGGAAATCCTGCCCGGCCAGACGACGCTGGTGCGCACCGGGATGGCCATCCACCTCGCCGACCCAGGCCTGGCGGCGATGATCCTGCCGCGCTCCGGCCTCGGCCACAAGCACGGCATCGTGCTCGGCAACCTGGTCGGGCTGATCGACAGCGACTACCAGGGCGAGTTGATGGTTTCGGTGTGGAATCGCGGCCAGGCGAGCTTCACGCTCAACCCGCTGGAACGCATCGCGCAGCTGGTCGTGGTGCCGGTGCTGCAGGTCGGCTTCAACGTGGTCGAGGATTTCGATGCCAGCGCCCGCGGCGAGGGCGGTTTCGGCAGCACCGGCAAGCACTGAGGAGGGAGTCATGCGACAAGCGATCGTAGGTGGGGCGCTGCTGGCAATCAGCGCCCTGTTCCCGGCGCTGGCGTCGGCGGCGGATGCCGGCGACCAGAAGCGGGCGGAGGAGATCGTCGCGGCGCGTTGCGCCCTGTGTCACGGCAAGGGCGGCGAGTCGGCGAGCGCCGTTTATCCGCGGCTGGCCGGCCAGCATGCCGAATACATCGCCCGCCAGCTGGCCGACTTCAAGAGCGGCAAGCGCGCCAGCGAGACCATGAAGCCGCAGGCCGAGAGCCTGACGCCGGAGGAAATGGCGGCGCTCGGCGCCTATTTCGAAAGCCGGAAGGGGGCGCCGCGCCGGGCGCAGGATGGCGAGCTGGTGGCCGTCGGCAGATACATCTTCGCCTATGGCAACCGTTATTCCGGCCTGCCGGCCTGCGCTTCCTGCCACGGCCCGCAGGGCCACGGCACGGCGCAGTTGCCGCGCCTCGCCGGCCAGCATCCGCGCTATATCGAGGACCAGCTCAAGCAGTTCAACAAGCGCGAACGGACCAACGACAACGCGGTGATGCATACGGTGGCATCCAGGCTGACCGAGCTGGAAACGCATGCCGTGGCCGAATATATCGCCACGCTGGACTGATTTCTTACCGACGCGGGCCGCAGCCGGGCGGCCGGAAAACGAAAATGCCCGCCTGAGTGGCGGGCATTTTTCCGTCGGTAGGCTGTACGTTCTACTTGCCCAGGGCGGCGAGGGCGGCGGCGTAGTCCGGTTCGTTCTTGATCTCGCCGACCAGTTCGCTGTGCAGCACGCGGTTGTTCTCGTCCACGACGACCACGGCGCGTGCCGCCACGCCGACCAGCGGGCCGCTGGCGATGGCGACGCCGTAGGCGTCGAGGAAGTCACGACCGCGCATGGTCGACAGGGTCTGCACGTTGGCCAGCCCCTCGGCGCCGCAGAAGCGGGCCTGGGCGAAGGGCAGGTCGGCCGAGATGCACAGCACGACGGTGTCGGCGAGGTCGCCGGCGCTCTGGTTGAACTTGCGCACCGAGGTGGCGCAGGTCGGGGTGTCGATGCTCGGGAAGATGTTGAGGATCTTGCGCTTGCCGCCCAGGCTGGCCAGGGTGACGTCGGCGAGATCCTTGCCGACCAGCGAGAAGGCGGGGGCCTGCTCGCCCTTGGCGGGGAAGTGCCCGCCGACGGTGACGGGATTGCCGCCCAGCGTTACGGTATTCGACATGTGTCTCTCCTGTGGTTGTGGTGGTTAGCGGCCGCCGCGGCTGGGCGGCTGCCGGTTGGGTGAATGCCAGACGTGGACGCCGGGCGCGCCCGGGCGTTCCCTGATTTTTGCCCGAAATTCGGGGTCGACCGCAACCGGCGCCTAGCCCATGGCTTTGAGGTGCTGGATGATCTCCCCGGCCATCGGCTGCGCATCGCCGTAGAGCATGCGGCAGTTGTCGGTGTAGAACAACGCGTTCTCGACCCCGGAGTAGCCGGTGCCCTTGCCGCGCTTGATGACGATGACGTTCTGCGCCTTGTCGGCATCGAGGATGGGCATGCCGTAGATCGGGCTCGACTTGTCGGTGCGCGCCGTCGGGTTCACCACGTCGTTGGCGCCGATGATCAGCGCCACGTCGGCCTGGGGGAACTCGCCGTTGATTTCCTCGAGGTCGAAGATCTTGTCGTAGGGCACGCCGGCCTCGGCCAGCAGCACGTTCATGTGGCCCGGCATGCGCCCGGCGACCGGGTGGATGGCGAACTTCACCTCGACCCCGGCTTCTTCCAGAATCGACGTCATCTCCCACACCTTGTGCTGGGCATGCGCCACCGCCATGCCGTAGCCCGGCACGATGATGACCTTGCTGGCGTAGCGCATCATCGCCGCCGCGTCGATGGCGCCGACCTCTTTCATCGTGCCGGTGATCGCCTCGCCGCCGCCGCTGGCCACCATCGGCGTGAACAGGATGTTGGAGATCGGCCGGTTCATCGCCTTGGCCATCAGCTGGGTGAGCAGCGTGCCGGCGGCGCCGACGACGATGCCGGCGATGATCAGCGCCGGGTTGCCGAGGACGTAGCCCTCGAAGCCGACGGCGAGGCCGGTGAAGGCGTTGAATAGCGAAATGACGACCGGCATGTCGGCCCCGCCGATCGGCAGCGTGACGATCAGGCCGAGCAGCAGGGCGAGGGCGAAGAAACCGTAGATCAGCTCCGGCTGCGCCGGGGCGGTGACGATCATGGCGACGCCGAGGGCAACGGCGGCCAGCGCCAGCATTACGTTGACCACGTTCTGCGCCGGCAGGCGGACGGCCCGTTTGAGCAGCCCCTGCAGTTTGGCGTAGGCGACGCACGAACCGGTGAACGAGACGGCACCAATCAGGGCGCCGAGCACCGCCAGGATGATGACGACGAGGCTGTGCGATTCGCCGCGGGCAAACTCGATGGCGGCGATCGCTGCCGCCGCGCCGCCGCCCATGCCGTTGTAGATTGCGACCATCTGCGGCATGTCGGTCATCTTGACCTTCTTGCCGGAGATCCAGGCGCTGGCGCCGCCGACGACCAGCGCGACGAGCATCAGCGCGATGTTCTTGAGGCCGGGCACGAGGAAGGTGCCGGCGATGGCGATCAGCATGCCGTAGCCGGCGATGACGATGCCGCGCCGCGCCGAGGCCGGCGAACTCATGCCCTTGAGGCCGAAGATGAAGAGTAGCGCGCCGACGAACCAGGCACCCTGGACGTAGAGGGGCAGAGTCATTACGCGCCCTCCTTCTTCTTGAACATGGCGAGCATGCGCTCGGTCACCACGTAGCCGCCGGCCGCGTTGGCCGCGCCCAGCGCCACGGCGAAGAAACCGATGGCCTGTTCGAGGACGGTGTCGGCGCCGCCGAGCGCGACCATGGCGCCGACGACGACGACGCCGTGGATGAAGTTGGAGCCGGACATCAGCGGCGTGTGCAGGATGACCGGCACCTTGGCGATGATCTCGTAGCCGGTGAAGGCGGCGAGCATGAAGATGTAGAGCGCGAGCATGCCGTCCATCAGGCGTCTCCCAGCACTTGTTTGACGATCGGGCTGACCGTGGCGCCGTCCCGGCACAGTACGGTGCCGGCGACGACCTCGTCGTTCCAGTCGAATTCGAGTTCGCCGTTCCTGATCCACGGCGAGATAAAGTTGTAGAGGTTCTTGGCGTAGAGCTCGGAAGCGTGGGTCGGCATGCGGGAAGGGAGGTTGAGCGGTCCGTGGATATTCACGTCGTTGGCGATGACGTGTTCGCCGGGTTGGGTCAGGGCGCAGTTGCCGCCGGATTCGGCGGCCATGTCGACGACGATGGCGCCGTATTTCATGCGCGCGATCATTTCGGTGGTGATGATGACCGGCGCCTTCTTGCCGGGAATCGCCGCGGTGGTGATGACGACGTCGGCGAGGGCGACGGCCTTGGCCAGCTTCTCGGCCTGCTGCGCCTTCTCTTCGGCCGACAGTTCTCGGGCGTAGCCGCCGGCGCCGTCGGCGGCGACACCGGTGTCGACGAACTTGGCGCCGAGCGACTCGATCTGTTCGCGGGCGGCGGCGCGCACGTCGTAGGCGTCGACCATGGCGCCCAGGCGTTTGCAGGTGGCGATGGCTTGCAGGCCGGCGACGCCGGCGCCGATGACGAGCACCCGGGCCGGGCGGATGGTGCCGGCGGCGGTGGTCAGCATCGGGAAGAACTTGGTGCAGCGGGCGGCGGCGATCAGGCCGCATTGGTAGCCGGCGCAGGAGGCTTGCGACGACAGGGCGTCCATGCTTTGGGCGCGCGAGATGCGCGGCAGGAGTTCGAGCGCGAAGGCGGTGATCTTGCGGGCGTTGAGGGCGGCCAGCCGCGCCTTGTCTTCGAAGGGCTTCAACAGGCCGATCAGTACCGAGCCTTCGGGCAGCGCGGCGATCTCGTCCGGCGACGGCGGGGTCACACGCAGGATCAGGCCGGCCTGGCCGTAGGCTTCGGCGATGCCGCCGACCATGCTGACCTCGGTGTAGTTCGAGTCGAGAAAATGGCTCTCGATGCCGGCGCTCTGTTCCATGCGCAGGTTGGCGCCGAGGGCGGCGAACTTCTTGGCGGTCTCGGGAACGAGGGCGACCCGGCCTTCGCCGGGCGTTCGTTCGCGAGCGACTGCAATGCTCAGGGGCATGCTGCTCTCTCCAGGGATTGTTTGTCGGGGATTATCCCGAATTTCAGGGTTTTCTAATAATTCTTGTCATTCGGCAACCGGCGGGCTGTTGCAAAAGCGCAGTTCCTGCGGGTAGGGGAAGAAGTCCTCGACGTGCCCCTCGCGGATCTTCTGCTGCGACTTCTGCCAGAATTCCGGCGACAGCAGATCCTTGTGATGCTTGTGGAAGACCTTGCGCAGGGTCGGCGAGGCGAGCAGGAAGGTGCCGAATTCCTCCGGGAAGACGTCGTTCCTGGCGACCGAATACCAGATTTCGCCGGACATCTCGGTTTCGAAGTCCGGGGCCGGCGGGATCCTGCGGAAATTGCAGTCGGTCATGTACTCGATTTCGTCGTAGTCGTAGAACACGACGCGGCCGTAGCGGGTGACGCCGAAGTTCTTCCACAGCATGTCCCCTGGGAAGATGTTGGCCTGGGCCAGTTCGCGGATGGCGCTGCCGTATTCCTTGATCGCATGTTCGAGGCCGTCGATGTTGTTGCTGCGCTCCATGCGGTCGAGATGGATGTTGAGCGGCTCCATGCGGCGTTCGATGTAGACGTGCTTGATGATCAGCTGGTCGCCATCGATCTCGTAGCAGGAGGGGGCGAGGGTGCGCAGTTCCTCCAGCACTTCGTCGGCGAAGCGGTCGAGCGGGAAGAGCACGTTGGAGAACTCCAGCGTGTCGGCCATGCGCCCGACGCGGTCGACCTGCTTGACCATCATGAATTTGCGTTTGACTGTGGCGCGATCCATGTTCTTCGAGGCGCCGAAGACGTCCTTGATGATCTTGAAGACGTAGGGGTAGGACGGCAACGTGAAGACCAGCATGACCAGGCCGCGGATGCCGGGGGCCATGATGAACTTGTCTTCGGAATGGTGCAGGTGGTAGATGAAATCGCGGAAGAACATGGTTTTGCCCTGCTTGCCGAGGCCGAGCATGATGTAGATCTCCGAGCGCGGCTTGTTGGGCATGATGGCGCGCAGGAACTGGACGTAGCCGGAGGGTACTTCCATGTCGACCATGAAGTAGGCGCGCGACAGCGAGAACAGCAGGCCGATCCGCCAGGCGTCGAGCAGCACGGTGTCGAGATACAGCTTGCCGTTCTCGTCGTGGAGGACGGGGATCGCGAAGGGGTATTCGGTGGCGCCGTTGATCGCCTTGCCGATGATGTAGGCGGCCTTGTTGCGATAGAAGGCGGAGGCCAGCACCTGGATCTGGAAATTCACTTCGCGATGCGGCATGCCCTTCAGGAAGCGGCGGATCGCATGGTAGACATGATTGACGTCGCGGCCGAGATCGGCGAACGGGCGCTTCCAGCCGAAATCCTCGACGATGCTGCGGATCGCGCCGTGCAGGCCGTCTTCCTTGGCATAGTAGCTGCGATAGGTCGGGTCGTAGTCGGCTTCGATGTTCTCGGTCGACACCGTCGGCCGGACGAAAATGAAATCGTTGTGGAAGTAGTTGCGGTGCAGGATCTTGGTCGTCACCGAATTGAAGAAGGTTTCCGCCAGTTCCGGCTGCTTGTGGTTGAGCAGCAGGCCGATGTAGAGCAGCTTGGCCTGCTGCCAGGTCGGCTGGTCGATGTTGCTGGCGTCGAATTCGGTGCGCAGGCGCTCGACGCATTCGTCGACGCGGTCGTCGTAGAAGCGGATGCGTTCGCGGACCGCCTTGTGCACGCCCAGCCAGTCGCCCTGTTCGAAGCGCACCTTGGCCTCCTTGCTCGTTTCGCGGAACAGGGTGTAGTGCTTGTTGAAGCCCTGGATCAGGGCCAGGGCGATCTGGTGTGCGTTCGTGCCATAGAGGCCGACCGAAATCTTCATCGTCATCTCTCCTGCTGCAGCGGCCAATTCTAGCATTTGGACGTAGGCCGAACGGCTGGCCGGCGTTGCCCGACGACGACTGCCATTGACTACGGCGGCGCAGAAAACGATACTCGAATGTTTCAAGGTTGTAAGCAAGGCGAAAGGGGCCGGCTTTAGATTCGGCCCGCGTTTATCAATCCAATTCGAGGGGGTCGCATGGCTGCAGATAAGTCGAAAATCATTTACACACTCACGGACGAGGCGCCTCTGCTGGCGACCTGCGCCTTCCTGCCGATCGTTCGCACCTTCACCGGGCCGGCCGGCGTCGAGATCGAAAAGGCCGACATTTCCGTGTCCGCCCGTGTGCTCTCCGAATTTTCGGATTGCCTGAGCGACGACCAGAAGGTTCCCGATACCCTGGGCGAACTGGGCAAGAAGTGCCTGCTGCCGGACACCAACATCATCAAGCTGCCGAACATCTCGGCCTCCGTCGCCCAGTTGAAGGCCTGCATCAAGGAACTGCAGGAGAAGGGCTACAAGATTCCCGATTTCCCGGAAAACCCGGCCAACGAAGCGGACAAGGCGATTGCCGCCCGCTACGGCAAGTGCCTGGGCTCCGCTGTCAACCCGGTGCTGCGCGAAGGCAACTCCGACCGCCGCGCCCCGGCGGCCGTCAAGAACTACGCCCGCAAGAACCCGCACTCGATGGGTGAATGGAAGCAGTGGTCGCAGACGCATGTCTCCCACATGCACCATGGCGATTTCTACCATGGCGAAAAGTCCATGACTCTGGACAAGGCGCGCAACGTGCGCATGGAACTGATCGCCAAGGGCGGCAAGATCACCGTCCTGAAGCCGAAGGTCGCGCTCAAGGATGGCGAGATCATCGACTCGATGTTCATGAGCAAGAAGGCGCTGTGCGACTTCTATGAAAAGGAACTTGAAGATTGCCGCCAGGCTGGCATCCTGTTCTCGCTGCACGTCAAGGCGACGATGATGAAGATCTCGCACCCGATCGTTTTCGGTCACTGCGTCAAGATCTTCTACAAGGAAGCCTTCGAGAAGCACGGCGCCCTGTTCGCCGAACTCGGCATCAACGTCAATAACGGCATGGTCGACCTCTACGACAAGATCAAGACGCTGCCGGAATCCAAGCGCGACGAGATCATCCGCGATCTGCACGCCTGTCAGGAACACCGTCCCAAGCTGGCCATGGTCGATTCGGCCAAGGGCATCACCAACTTCCACTCGCCCAACGACGTGATCGTCGATGCCTCGATGCCGGCGATGATCCGCCAGGGCGGCAAGATGTGGGGCGCCGACGGCAAGCCGGCCGACTGCAAGGCCGTGATGCCGGAATCGACCTTTGCCCGCATCTACCAGGAGATGATCAACTTCTGCAAGTGGAACGGCAACTTCGACCCGAAGACCATGGGCACCGTGCCGAACGTCGGCCTGATGGCGCAGAAGGCCGAGGAATACGGTTCGCATGACAAGACCTTCGAAATCGCCGAGGACGGGATCGCCAACATCGTCGATATCGACACCGGCGAAGTGCTGCTGACGCAGAACGTCGAGCAGGGCGACATCTGGCGCATGTGCCAGGTCAAGGATGCGCCGATCCGCGACTGGGTCAAGCTGGCCGTCACCCGTGCCCGCAATTCCAACACCCCGGCGATCTTCTGGCTCGACCCGTACCGTCCGCACGAGAACGAACTGATCAAGAAGGTCAAGACCTACCTGAAGGATCACGACACCACCGGCCTCGACATCCAGATCATGTCGCAGGTCCGCGCCATGCGCTACACCCTGGAGCGCGTCATCCGCGGCCTCGACACCATCTCGGTGACCGGCAACATCCTGCGCGACTACCTGACCGACCTGTTCCCGATCATGGAACTCGGCACCTCGGCCAAGATGCTGTCCATCGTCCCGCTGATGGCCGGCGGCGGCATGTACGAAACGGGCGCCGGCGGTTCGGCACCGAAGCACGTGCAACAGCTGACCGAGGAAAACCACCTGCGCTGGGATTCGCTGGGCGAATTCCTGGCCCTGGCGGTTTCCCTGGAAGACCTCGGCCTCAAGGATGGCAACCAGCGTGCCGTCCTGCTCGCCAAAACACTGGATGCCGCGACCGGCAAGCTGCTCGACAACCGCAAGTCGCCGTCGCCCAAGACCGGCGAGCTCGACAACCGCGGTTCGCAGTTCTACCTGGCGATGTACTGGGCGCAGGAGCTGGCCGCGCAGAAGGAGGACGCCGAGCTGGCCGCCCACTTCGCCAAGCTGGCCAAGACCCTGACCGACAACGAGGCGCAGATCGTCGCCGAACTGAAGACGGTGCAGGGCAAGCCGGTCGATATTGGCGGCTACTACAAGGCCGATTCCGAGAAGTGCAAGGCCGTGATGCGTCCGAGCCCGACTTTCAACGCCGCCCTGAAGGCTGTCCGCAGCTGATCGGCTGACCGCCAGCGCGACGCCGGCGACGGGGCAACCCGTGCGCCGGCGTTTTTTCGTCAGCCGGCGGCGCCCCCTTGCCGGATGGTCGCCTTCCGTTCGGCAAATGGCTGACACCGTTCCCGGTTTTGCCGCATAATCAAATTTGTCACGGCGCCCTCGGCGTCCCCTGGCCGGCCCCTTCAGCGGGGCTTACGACGTAACACCGGGTCGTCTCATAACAATACATGGAGTGTGACTATGGCTTCTCGCATCACGGTTCCGCAAGGCGGTCAGAAAATCGTTCCCGGGCAGGCGATCCCGGACAATCCGATCATTCCCTACATCGAGGGCGACGGCATCGGCATCGACATCACGCCGGTCATGATCAAGGTGATCGACGCCGCGGTCGCCAAGGCCTACGGCGGCACGAAGAAGATACACTGGATGGAGGTCTATGCCGGCGAGAAATCCACCCGTCTCTACGGGCCGGACGAGTGGTTCCCCAAGGAGACCTTCGATGCGCTCAAGGAATACTCGGTTTCCATCAAGGGACCGATGACGACGCCGGTCGGCGGCGGCATCCGCTCGCTCAACGTCGCCCTGCGCCAGGAACTCGACCTCTACCAGTGCGTCCGCCCGGTGCAGTACTTCAAGGGCGTGCCGTCGCCGCTCAAGAACCCGGAACTGACCAATATGGTCATCTTCCGCGAGAACACCGAGGACATCTACGCCGGCGTCGAATGGGCCGCCAACTCGGAGGCCTGCAAGAAGGTCGTCGATTTCCTGCAGAAGGAAATGGGCGTCAAGAAAATCCGTTTCCCGGAATCGTCCGGCATCGGCATCAAGCCGATCTCGATCGAGGGCACCACGCGCCTGGTGCGCGCCGCGCTCAAGTACGTCATCGCCAACGACCGCAAGTCGCTGACCATCGTGCACAAGGGAAACATCATGAAGTTCACGGAAGGCCTGTTCCGTGACACCGCCTACAAGGTGGCCCAGGAGGAGTTCGGCGCCGAACTGATCGACGGCGGCCCGTGGTGCAAGTTCCGGAACCCGAAGAGCGGCCGCGAAGTGATCGTCAAGGATTCGATCGCCGACGCCTTCCTGCAACAGATCCTGCTGCGCCCGGCCGAATACGACGTGATCGCCACCACCAACCTGAACGGCGACTACATCTCCGACGCGCTGGCCGCCCAGGTCGGCGGCATCGGCATCGCGCCGGGGGCCAACATCTCCGACCAGTACGCCTGCTTCGAGGCCACCCACGGCACGGCGCCGAAGTACGCCGGCCTCGACAAGGTCAACCCGGGCTCCCTCATCCTTTCCGCCGAGATGATGCTGCGCCATCTCGGCTGGACCGAGGCGGCCGACCTGGTCATCAGGGCCATGGAAGCCGCCATCGGCGACAAGCAGGTGACCTACGACTTCGCGCGCCTGATGGACGGGGCCGACGAGCTCTCCTGTTCGGGCTTCGGCGATGCGATGATCGCCCGCATGTGATGGCGTGACGCGCGCCCGCTCGAGGCCCCCGCAAGGGGGCTTCTTCTTTTCGCGTAGAATCCTTCCCCCAACCTATTTCCCAGATGCCCACGATGAACCCGGATCAGGCCCCCCAGCCCCAGCCTTTGAGCGCTGAAGAACTCGCGCTGCGCCAGAAGAACGTACGTAAATGGATACTGCTGCGCGGGCTGTTCCTCGGCATCCTGCTGGCGGCCTGGTGGATCCTGTTCGCACCTGATTCGCTGGTGGAACCGCCCTTGAAATACATTCTCGGCGTTCTAGCGGGGTTCGTGGCGACCGGCAGCTACCTGTTCAACCTGCGTGCGAACCTGTTCCCCAAGCCGCCGGCGGTCGCCCGGCAAAACCCGGAGCCGGTCGAACCGCGCCCGGGGCCGACCGAGTGAGCTTGTCCGCAGTCCTGCCGACCGGCCGTGGAAAAATTGCCGGCTGATTCCGCGCCTCACCCCGTCGCCGTCTTCGATTCCGGCCTTGGCGGCCTGACGGTGCTGCGCGCCTTGCGCGGTCGACTGCCGCTGGAGGATTATTTCTACTTCGCCGACACCCGTTTCCTGCCCTACGGCGACCGGCCGGAAGCCTTCCTCAAGGAACGCGGCGTGCTGATCGCCGAGGCGCTGGCGCGGCGCGGGGCGAAGGCTCTGGTGATCGCCTGCAACACGGCGACCGCGGCGGCCGCGGAGGCGATCCGGGCGGCGAGCGCTCTGCCGATCGTCGCGCTCGAACCCGGCGTCAAGCCGGCCGCCGCCCTGACCCGAAGCGGCGTCATCGGCGTCCTGGCGACGACGCGCACCCTGCACAGCGAACGCTTTCAGCGGCTGGTCGGCAATCATGCCAACCATGTCCGGGTCGTCGGGCAGGCCTGCCCCGGCCTGGCCGAGGCGATCGAGACGGAGGGGCCGCAGGGCCCGGCGGTGGCGGCGCTGCTCGATGCCTTCGTCGAACCGCTGGCGGCCGCCGGCGCCGATGTCGTGGTGCTCGGCTGCACGCATTACCCGTGGGTGGCGGAGGCGATCGCCCGGCGCATGCCGCCCGGCGTGACCCTGCTCGACACCGGCGAGGCCGTGGCGCGCCAGCTCGAGCGCCTGCTGGCGGCGGCCGGCCTGCTCGGCGGCGGGCAAGGCGGTTTGACGGTGGCCACCAGTGGCGCGCCGCTGGCGGTGACGGCTACGGTCGACCGCCTTTTCGGGGCAAAAATGCACGTCGAACACTGGGAGCCCTGAGATGAGCAAAACGCAAAAGCCGCTGGCCGGCGTCAAGGTCGTCGAACTCGGCACGCTGATCGCCGGCCCGTTCTGCAGCCGCATCATGGCCGAGTTCGGCGCCGAGGTGGTCAAGGTCGAGGCGCCCGATGGCGGCGACCCGCTGCGCAAGTGGCGCAAGCTGTACGAAGGCACCTCGCTGTGGTGGTACGTACAGGCGCGCAACAAGAAATCGGTGACGGCTAACCTGAAGCACCCGCAAGGGCGCGAATTCGTGCGCAAGCTGATCGCCGAAGCCGACATCCTGGTCGAGAACTTCCGTCCCGGCGTGCTGGAGAAGCTCGGGCTCGGCTGGGAGCAACTCAAGGCCGACAACCCGGGGCTGGTCATGGTGCGCCTCTCCGGTTTCGGCCAGAGCGGGCCGTACAAGGACCAGCCGGGCTTCGGCGCGGTCGGCGAGTCGATGGGCGGCCTGCGCTACGTCACCGGTTTCCCGGACCGGCCGCCCGTGCGCACCGGCATCTCGATCGGCGACTCGATCGCCGCGCTGTGGGGTGCCATCGGCGCGTTGATGGCGCTGCGCCACCGGGAGGTCAATGGCGGTGCCGGGCAGGTCGTCGACGTCGCGCTCTACGAGGCGGTGTTCGCGATGATGGAGTCGCTGGTGCCGGAATTCGACGTCTTCGGCTTCGTCCGCGAGCGCACCGGCAACATCATGCCCGGCATCACGCCGTCGAACACGCACACCACCCGGGACGGCAAGCATGTCACCATCGGCGCCAACGGCGACGCGATCTTCCGGCGCTTCATGCATGCCATCGGCCGCGCCGACCTCGCCGACGATTCGGGGCTGGCCGACAACGCCGGGCGCGACGCGTGGCGCGACGAGATCTATGCGCTGATCGACGAATGGTGTGGCGCGCACGACGAGAGCGAGGTGCTGGCGACGCTGGCGGCGGCCGAGGTGCCGTCGTCGCGTGTGTATTCCGCGGTCGACATGTTCGCCGACCCGCAATTCATCGCGCGCGCCATGATCGAGTCGGCCACGCTGCCGGATGGCCGGGCCTTTCGGATGCCCGGCATCGTGCCCAAGCTGTCGGATACGCCGGGCAGCACCGAATGGGTGGGGCCGACACTTGGCGCGCATACCGACGAGGTGCTTGCTGCGCAGGGCTACGACGCGGCGGCGATCGCGGAATTGCGCGCGGCCGGCGCCGTCTGACCCTCAGCGCAGGCGGAAGCGGACCGGCAGCAGGGCCTCGCGCGGCGCATCGGCGGGCAGCGAACGCAGCGAGCGGACGGCGCGCAAGGCGGCGTCGTCGAGGAGGCGGTGGCCGCTGCCTTGCTCGATGCGGGCGGCGGTGACGCTTCCGCTCTCGTCGATGATGATGAGGACCAGCGCTTCGCCCTCCAGTCCGCGGGCAATCGCCTCCGCCGGGTAGAACTGGCCGCTGTCGTCGAGTTTCTTCAGATGCTGGCGGACCGCCTGGGTCCAGGTTTTCGCGGCGGCCGGCGGCTTTTCCGGCGGCCTGGGCTTGGGCGGCGGTTTCGCAACGGGGGGCGCGGATTTCGGTGGCTCGGGCAGGGTCAGCGGCGGGGGCGGCGGCAGTGGCGCGACGGGCGGCGGGCGCAGGCTGGCAGTGAGCGGCGGGGGCGGCGGAGGCGGTGACGGCTCGGGCAACAGGCCGCGAACGAAGGGCAGGGAGTGCAACAGCAGAGACGCGGCCAGGGCGAGGAATAGCCGGCGCTGGTTCCGGGACGTGAGAAAATGCGGGCTGGCCAATGGAGATGAGTACGCTGATGAAACCGGGTCGAGTGAAACTGCTGGTCGCAATGATAATCGGGATGGGGCTGGTGTTGCCGGCCCAGGCCCAATTCTGGGCGCGCGACCCGGCGGCCCTGCCGACCCCGACGGCCTTCGTCACCAACCTGGAGCTGGGCGACCTGGAGCAGGCCAAGGCCTGGCTCGACGCCGGCCTGGCGCCCGACTTCATGGGCAGCCGCATCGGTTCCGGCCTGATGATCGGCGCCTGGGAAGGCAACATCGACATGATGCGCCTGTTCATCTCGCGCGGCGCCGACATCAACCGGATGAACGGCAACAGCGAGACGGCCATCATCCTGGCCGCCTGGCGTGGGCATCTGGAGGCGGTCAAGTGGCTGGTCGAGCGCGGGGCGCGCATCAATGCGCCGGCGCGCCAGTGGTCGCCGCTGCATTACGCGGTGTTCGCCGGTCATCGCCCGGTGGTCGATTACCTGATGGAACAGGGCGCCGACATCAACGCCCTGAGCACCAACGGTTCCAGCGTCCTGATGATGGCCATCTACGAAGGGCGCGAAGACATGGCACGTCTGCTGATCGAGAAGGGGGCCGAGCGCAGTTTCCGCAACGACTGGGGCGATGGTGCGCTGGAATGGGCGATGCGCTACAACCAGCTGGGCATCGCGCGCATGATCACCAACCCGGAAGAGTTCAATCTCGCGGTCAACCAGCCGAAGGAGACCTGGGGCGAGCCGACCCGCTCGCTGCGTATGTCGAAGGAACTCGAGGAATTGATGGAAATGCGCGAGAAACTGGTCGAGCGCGGCGAGTCGACCGCAGCCATCGACAAACGGATTTCCATCGAGCGCGTGCGCGTCATGCGCAGCGAGATCGACCAGCCGGTGACGCCGCAAAGGGCGGCGACGATGGAAATCACCGCTAGCCGCAAGGCGCCGAAGGATCAGTCGGCGAAGATCATTTACGACGGCAAGGGCAAGACCGTCGAGCCCAGGGCGCCGGCCAAGGCCGCACCGCCCAAGGGTGGCGCCAAAAAGGATTAGTCTGCCAGCGGCCGGTCGCGTACCTCGGGCAGGAACAGCAGCCCGATGACGGCGGCCACGATCAGCAGGGCGGTCGGATACCACAGACCGGCCAGCGGGTCGCCGAAGCGGACGCCCAGCCAGGTCACCATGAACGGCGACATGCCGCCGATCCAGCCGGCCGCCAGGTTGTGCGGCAGGGCGACCGCCGTGTAGCGGGTGCGCGCCGGGAAGAGTTCGGGCAGCGTCGCCGTCTGCGGCCCGGTGATGCAGGCCAGCGGCACGACGAGAACCAGCAGCAGGACGGCGATCATCGTCGTGTCCGGCGTCGCCAGCCCGGCGTAGTGCTGCAGCCCGTGGAAGACCGGCAGTACCGTCAGTGCTCCGCCGATCAGGCCGGCCAGCAGCACCGGGCGGCGGCCGATGCGGTCGGACAGCCAGCCGCAGAACAGCGTCGCGGGGAACAGGGCGAGCGTCGAGATCGTCACCAGCCAGCCGGCTGCGGTCGACGGCAGGTTGAGCACGGTTTTCAGGAAGACGCCGGTATAGACCTGCGCCGAAAAGAAGAGCAACGAGCCGCCGGCCGAAATGCAGAAGAAGAGCAGCGCCATGCGCCCCAGCGTGTGGCGGTCGCGGAAGCATTCGCGCAGCGGCGTCTTGGCCAGCGCGTTCTTCTCGCGCAACTGGCGGAAGACCGGCGATTCATGCAGGTTGAGCCGGCTCCTGATCGAGATGGCGAGCAGCACGGCGGAAAGCAGGAAGGGAATGCGCCAGCCCCAGGCCCGGAACTCGGCATCGCTCAGCCACTGCTGGAGGACGATGATCTGCAGCGTCGAGGCCATCATGCCGAGCGGCCCCATCAGTTGTAGGACGCTGGTGTAAAGGCCGCGCCGGCCGGCCGGCGCGTGTTCGGTGAGGTAGACCGCGGCGCCGCCGATCTCGCCGCCGACCGACAGCCCCTGCAGCATGCGCAGGATGAGCAGCAGGGCGGGGGCGAGCAGGCCGACCTGTTCGTAGGTCGGCAGCAGGCCGACGAATACGGTCGACACGCCCATCAGGACGATGGTGGCGAGGAAGATGGTGCGCCGGCCGTGGCGGTCGCCGAGCGAGCCGAACAGCGCGGCGCCGAGCGGGCGCACGATCATGCCGACGCCGAAGGTACCGAGGCTGGCGAGCAGCGCGGCGACCGGATCGTCGGCGGGGAAGAAGAGGAGGCTGAAATGGACGGCCAGCGAGGCGAAGGTCAGGAAGTCGTACCATTCCAGGAAGGTGCCGAAACAGGCGGCGACCACGACCTTCTTCTGGATGGTCTGCTGGCTTTCCGGTGGCGTCATGATGCTGGGGGCGGACGAGGGGCCGCCATTATCGCCTGCCGGGCGGCGGCTTCCAAACCGTGCTAGTTGAGGGTCATCACCGCCTTGACCAGTTCGGCCAGGGTACGCACGCCCATTTTTTCCATGACCCGGGCGCGGTGTGCCTCGACCGTCTTCATGCTGATGTCCAGCGCGTCGGCGATCTGCTTGTTGAGCTTGCCGGCGACGACCAGCTGCATGACTTCGCGTTCACGCAGGGTCAGTTGCTCCAGGCGCCGGGCGATGGCGTGGTTGCGCTGCTCGCGGGCCGACAGCTCGGCATCGAGTTCCAGCGCGCGCCGGATGCGCGACAGCAGGTCCTCGTCGTTGAAGGGCTTCTCGATGAAGTCGCAGGCGCCGCGCTGCAGCGCCGAGACCGCCATCGGTACGTCGCCGTGGCCGGTGACGAAAATGATCGGCAGGCGTGAGCCGAGCGCCTCGAGTTTTTCATGCAGTTCGAGGCCGCTCATTTCCGGCATGCGCACGTCGAGAACGATGCAGCCGCGCATGTGGTCGCCGCGCGCGGCCAGGAAGCCGGCAGCCGAGTCGTAGCAGGCGACGGTATAGCCCTCGCTTTCGAGCAGCCAGGTCATCGAATCGCGCATCGCCTCGTCGTCGTCGACGACATGGATGGTCGGTTGTGGCTCACTCATCGGCGTCTCCCTCTATCGGTACGGTGAAACGGAACACGGTGCCGCCCTCGCGGCGTGCCTCGACCCACAGGTGCCCCTGGTGAAACTCGATGATCGAGCGACAGATCGCCAGGCCGATGCCCATGCCTTCCTGCTTGGTCGTATAGAACGGTGCGAAAATCTTTTCCACGTCTTCTTCCGGTAGCCCGTGGCCGTTGTCGACGACCTCCACCTGCAGCAGTCGCGCGTCGATCTGGCGGGCGCCGATATACAGGCGGCGGCGCTCGACCGGGGTGTCGTGCATGGCCTCGATGCCGTTCTTGACCAGGTTGAGCAGCACCTGTTCGATCATGATGCGGTCGACGACGATGCGTGGCAAGTTTTCCGGCAGGTCGACGACGATCTGCGTGCTGGTGCGCTGCGCCTCGATGTCGGCGAAGGCGCGCGCCTCGTCGAGCAGCTCGGCCAGGGCGATCGGTTGCCGGTTGGGGTCGCTCTTCTTCACCATGTCGCGCATGCGGCGGATGATCTTGCCCGCCCGCTCGGCCTGGTCGCTGGCCTTCTGCATCGCCGACAGCAGGTCCTCGAACTTGTAGTTGCCGGCCTGCATGCGCTTGATGCAGCCGGCGCAGTAGTTGGCGATCGCCGACAGCGGCTGGTTGAGCTCGTGCGCCAGCGACGAGGCCATCTCGCCCATGGTGATCAGGCGCGAGGTCTGCTCCAGGCGCTTCTGCTGCTGCAGGTTCACTTCGTCGATGTGCTTGCGGTCGGTGATGTCGGCGGCGATCTGGACGCGCACGGTGCGCCCGTCGACCCAGCGGATGGCGCGCTCATGCAGGTGATACCAGTGGCCGGAAAGGGCGTGCTGGATCTCGCCGTCGAACAGTTCGCACGGCAGGTCGGCGGCGTCGAGGTCGGCCGGGTCGCGGCTCAGGGCCTCGGGCGGCGGGCGGCAGGCGGCGGTAACCAGCGCCGAGTCGCGGCCGACGGTGTCGAAGCCGAAGATGTACTGGAAGGCGCGGTTGGCGAAGAGGATTTCGCCGCTCCTGGCGTCGGCGACGTGCACCGCCGTGTCGAGGCCGTCGATGACGGTGACGAAGCGCTCGTGGGCGCGCTCGAGCTCGACCCGGGCGCGCTTGGGCTCGGTGATGTCGTTCATCGAGGCGATCCAGCCGATCTGCTTGCCGGCGGTGTCGATCAGCGGCGAGAAGTAGAGACGGACGTCGAAGCGCTCGCCGTTCTTGCGCATGATCCGCATCTCGAAGCCGCTGGGCGGCGCGCGGCCGGCCAGCGCAGTGTCGATGTTGTTCTGGAGCCGGTCGAATTCCTCGGGCGGCCAGTAGGGATAGGGCGGGGCGACGCCGACCAGCTCCGCTTCGTCGAAGCCGGTCATCCGGCAGAAGGCGGCGTTGACGAAGGTGATGCGGCCTTCGAGATCGATGGCGCGCAGGCCGGTGACCAGCGAGTTCGACATCGCCTGGCGGAAGGCGTAGGCGGCGCGCAGCTGCTCCTCGGTTTCGGCGCGGCGCTGCGCATGGCGGCGCAGCTGGAACAGGGTGGCGCTGGCGATCAGGGTCAGGAACAGGATCAGCGCGGCCGGGACGAAGGACAGCCAGGCGCCGCCGCCGCGGTAGGCAACGATGTGGAGACCGAGCCGGTTATTGGGCAGGTCGAGGCTGATGGTGCCGGAAATGCGCCGGTCGGTCGGCCTGATCGACGAATTGCTCAGCACTTCGCGGTTGTCGGCGTCGACCACCGTCAGGCTGTAGCGCGCCGTAAAGCCGGCAGGCAGGGTCACGCGCAGCAGGGTTTCCAGCGACTGCATGGCGATGAAGGCGCCAAGATCGCTGCTGCCGCGCTGGACGGGCAGGATCAGGTCGTTGGCGTGGCGCTGGTCGGCGCCCCGGTAATTCGGCGAGAACAGTGCGCGGCGCGTGCGCAGCGCTTCCTGCAGGGCGACCAGGCGGATGCCGGTCAACTGTTCGCCGACGAAGGTCGCCAGCGCCTCGTTGGGGGCCACCCATTCGACCTTGCCGTCGGTATCGACCCAGATGACGGCGGCAATTTCCGGGTTGTCGCGCACGTAGCGGCTGGCGCGGACCTGGAAGGCTTCGTAGGTGAGCTGGCGGAATTCCTGCTCGCGGCCGAGTTCGGTCAGGAAATCCTGGTGCGCGTGAAGGCGGTTCTCGATGGTGCGCTCGGCCCAGTGCATGTCGCCTTCGAGCGCCGACAGCGCGGTGTCATGCTCGCGCCACTGCAGCAGGGCGGTGACGACCAGCATGGCCAAGGCGAAGATGCCGATGGCCGCATAGGGCGCGAGCCACAGCCAGGTCTGCTTGGGCTGGCGGGGTGGGGGACGGACGAGCATGGACTGATTCTTCGCCTGCCGGCGCGGCACGGCCATTGGTAGTTACCCTAACACCCGGAGCATGACGAACGGTTCAGCGCAGCCAGCCCAGCAGCAGCGGCAGCAGCAGGGCGGTCAGCGCGCCGTTGAGGCCCATCGCCAGCGCCGCGAAGGCGCCGGCCTGCTCGCTGACCAGGAAGGCGCGCGCGGTGCCGATGCCGTGCGAGGCGACGCCGATGGCGAAGCCGCGGATCGCCGGGTCGTGCAGCTTCATTGCATCGAAGATGGCGCGCGCGCCGACCGCGCCGAGAATGCCGGTGACGATCACCAGCACGGCGGTCAGCGAGGGGATGCCGCCGATGCGTTCGGCGATGCCCATGGCGATCGGCGTCGTCACCGACTTGGGGGCGAGCGACAGCTGGGTCGGCAGGCTGGCGCCGAACAGGCGGGCGATGGCGATCGCCGAGAGCGCGGCGGTCAGGCTGCCGGCGATCAGCCCGGCGACAACGGGCAGCAACATCGAGCGCACGCGGCGGAACTGTGTGTAAAGCGGGATGGCGAGCGCCACCGTGGCCGGGCCGAGCAGGAAATGCACGAACTGCGCACCGGCGAAGTAGGTTTCGTAGCTGGTTGCGGTCGACGTCAACAAAAGCACCAAAATGGCGACGGCGATCAGCACCGGGTTGGCCAGCGGATTCATGCCGGAACGCCGGTAGAGCCAGAAGGCGGCCTGGTAGGCGAGCAGCGTCACGGTCAGCCCGAGCAACGGCGAGGCCGACAGGTAGACCCAGATCTCGGTGAGCTGCGGCGTCATGGCGCTTCTCCCGGCGCCGCCTGTCGGCGCATGCACAGCTTCATCACCAGCGCCGTCACCACCAGCGTCGCGACGGTGCTGATCAGCAGCGACAGCAGCAGCGGCAGCCATTCGTCGGCGACGCGATGGAGATGCACCATGATCCCGGTGCCGGCCGGCACGAAGAGCAGCGACAGATGTTGCAGCAGGTTCTGGCTGGTCGTCTGCAGTTCGTGCCCCGGCCCGCCGCGCAGGGCGAGAGCGACGAAGAGGAAAAGCATGCCGAGCACCGGCCCCGGCACCGGCAGGTTCAGGCCGCGGGCGACGACCTCGCCGGCCAGCTGGAAGACGAGCAATTGGGTCAGGGCGGAAAGCATGATGCAGGCCTCGAATAGTGAAGCCTGCAGTCTATTGCTTATTGCACGTCATCAATAGACCAAAAAATGTCCATTGATCCGTTACTTCAGGTAATTACCCATTCGCGGTGCCACGCTGCGGCGTTGCCTCCCGCGCCATGCTCAATGTCGGTGCTTCCCGGCATCGTCGTGGTGCGTTGGCATTACCGTCGGGGCGCCGACCGTGACGCCGATCAGCAGGATCTGCATCAGCCCGAGGGTGACGGCGAAAACCTCGAAGCTGTCGAGGCCGAAGCCAAGCATCGCCGGCAATACGAACAAGCCGCAGGCGAGGAATTCCGTGAGTTTGGTCCAGATATCCATGCTGTTCTCCTGTCGTGTATCCAACATTCGGGCAGTTGCGATTTGTGCGGTGCACAAATCGTGCCGACATTGGCAGACCGGGAACGCCGGTTCCGGTTTTTGCCCGTTTTCGGGCGTCGACCGCAGCCGGGCGGCAGTCGACAAAAAAGCGCCGGGTTGCCCCGGCGCTTCGGTCTCTCTCCACTTTTTTCGGGTGCTGCTTATTCCATCGCTTCGTACAGCGGCAGGGTCAGGAACTCCGGGTAGTCCGGGGTCAGCGACATTTTGTCGAAGATGACGGCAGCCTGGTCGTAGCTGGCGGTGTCCTCGCCCTGGGCGGTGACGGTGGCCTTCACCTTGGCCAGTTCCTCGGCGATCATCGGGCGGACCATCTCTTCGGTGACCTTGCGGCCGTCGTCGAGGATGCCCTTCGGCGAAACCACCCACTGCCAGACTTGCGAGCGGGAGATTTCGGCGGTGGCGGCGTCTTCCATCAGGTTGTGGATGGGCACGCAGCCGTTGCCGGCCAGCCAGGAACCGAGGTAGTGAATACCGACGTTGATGTTGTTGCGCAGGCCGGCTTCGGTGATCGGCGTGGTCGGCTGGAAGTCGAGCCACTGGGCCGGGCCGAAGCTGCCGGAAACCTGCTTTTCCCACTGGTTCGGCTTGTCGCCCAGCACCTTGACGAATTCTTCCATGGCGATGGGCACCAGACCCGGGTGGGCCACCCAGCCGCCGTCGAAGCCGTCGTTGGCGTCGCGGGTCTTGTCGTGGCGGATGCCGGCGAGCGCCTTTTCGTTGGCGACCGGATCGTTCTTGATCGGGATCAGCGCCGACATGCCGCCCATCGCCGGGGCGCCGCGCTTGTGGCAGGCCTGCACCAGCGCCAGCGCGTAGGAGCGCATGAAAGGCACTTCCATGGTGATGGCGCCGCGCTGGGCCAGGCAGAAGTCCTTGTTCTTCTTGAACTTCTTGATGCAGGAGAAGATGTAGTCCCAACGCCCGGCGTTGAGGCCGGCGGAGTGGTTGCGCAGTTCGTAGAGGATTTCTTCCATCTCGAAGGTGGCGAGGATGGTTTCGACCAGCACCGTGGCCTTGATCGTGCCCTGCGGGATGCCGCAGTGGTCCTGGGCCATCACGAAGGCGTCGTTCCACAGGCGGGCTTCGAGATGGGATTCCATCTTCGGCAGATAGTAGAAGGGGCCGGCGCCGCGGGCGATCTGCTCCTTGGCGTTGTGGAAGAAGACCAGGCCGAAGTCGAACAGGCCGCCGGAGACGCGCTGGCCGTCAACGAGGACGTGCTTCTCGTCGAGATGCCAGCCGCGCGGACGGATCTGCAGGGTGGCGATCTTGTCGTTGAGCTTGTATTCCTTGCCGGCTTCGTTCTTGAACGACAGCTCGCGGCGGATCGCCTTGTAGAGGTTGACCTGACCCTGGATCTGGTTGTCCCAGTTCGGGGAATTGGAATCCTCGAAGTCGGTCATGTAGGAGTCGGCGCCGGAGTTGAAGGCGTTGATGATCATCTTGGCCTCGACCGGGCCGGTGATCTCGACGCGACGGCATTCCAGGGCCTTGGGCAGCGGCGCGATCTTCCAGTCGCCTTCGCGGATGGCCTTGGTCTCGGGCAGGAAATCGGGCATTTCGCCAGCATCGATGCGGGCCTGGCGGGCGACGCGGGCCTTGAGCAGTTCCTGGCGGCGGCCTTCGAAGGCACGGTGCAGCTTGGCGACCAGGGTCAGCGCGTCGTGGGTGAGAATGGATTCGTAACCCGGCTTGATCGGGCCGGTGACTTGCACGCCTTGCGGAAGGTTGAGGCTCATGGCAGCTCCTGAAGGGATGGTAAATTGAAGTGACGTTGCGAATTCTATTGCTATTCAGTGTCGATAAAAACCGGGATAAAATCATTTCATCTTTTACATCAGGTAAATAATGGACAGGCTGAAACAGATCGAGGCCTTCGTCTCGACTGCGGGCCGCGGTAGCCTTTCCGCTGCTGCCCGCGCCGAAGGCGTGACCCCGGCGATCATCGGGCGGCGCCTGGATGCGCTGGAGGCACGCCTCGGGGTCAAGCTGCTGCTGCGGACGACGCGCAAGCTGACGATCACCTTTGAAGGCCAGGCCTTTCTCGAGGACTGCCAGAAGCTGCTCAACGACATGGCCAATGCCGAGGCGGCGGTGTCGCTGGGAGGCGTCCGGGCCAGCGGCCAGCTGCGGGTGTCGGCGCCCTCCGGCTTCGGGCGCCGGCACGTGGCGCCGCTGGTCGGCGAGTTCATGCTGGCCAACCCGGAGGTGACGGTCAATCTCGATCTCAGCGACCGCCTGGTCGATCTGCTCAACGAGAACATCGACTGTGCCATCCGCATCGGCGAACTCACCGATTCCAGCCTCGTCAGTGTGAGGCTCGGCGAGATGCGCCGCATGGTGGTGGCCAGCCCCGCCTACCTGGTGGCGCACGGTGTGCCGCGCGAACCCGGCGATCTGGCGGCGCACAACTGCCTGTCGCTCGGCCAGCAGCGCGGCTGGGTGTTCCGCGATCCGGCTGCCGGCACGGTCGATACCATCAAGGTCAGCGGTAGCTTCGAATGCAACGACGGTGCCGTGCTGCACGAATGGGCGCTGGCCGGGCGCGGGCTGGCCTGGCGCTCGCTGTGGGAAGTCGGCCAGGACCTGAAGGAGGGCACGCTGACCTCGGTGCTCGACGCCTGGCAGGCGCCGCCGATGGGCATCTACGCGGTGTTTCCGCAGCGCCGCCATTTGCCGCTGCGCGTCCGGCTGTTCATCGATCTGCTCAAGGAAACCTACGGGCGGCCGAGTTACTGGGAGTTGCGCTGAAAACGGCATGAAAAAACCGGTCTACCGCATCCTCGGGCTGTGCTCTGTCGGCCTTGGTGTCGTCGGCGCCTTTTTGCCGTTGCTGCCGACGACGCCATTCCTGATTCTCGCTGCCTACTTTTTCGCCCGCTCGCACCCGGAGTGGGAAGCGCGCCTGCTGGCGCATCCCGAGGTCGGCCCGGCGATTCGCGCCTGGCGCGACCACGGTGCCATTCCGCGAGTCGCCAAACGGCTGGCGACGCTGTTGCTGGCGATCAGCGCCGTCGGCGGCTGGCTGACGCTGCCCGAGCCCTGGCGCTATGTGCCGGCGGCGGTCGGCGTGCTGGTGCTGGCCTGGATGTGGTCACGGCCGAGCGTCTAGGGCGGCGCGCACGGCCTGCCACGCGGCCAGTTTTTCGGCGAACGAGCGGCCGGCATGGGCAGGGCTGGTCGATGGCAGGCGGGTGAACGCAATCTGCCGCTCCGCATCGGGTAGCCTGATATGGCGGCGAAAGCAGCTTTCCGCCTTGGCACCGTTGAAGAAAATGTGGCGGACCGCCGGATGGGCGGCGATGAATCCGGCAAGGTCGTTGGGCACCAGCGAGTCGTCCTCGATGGCGGTGTCGAGGCTACCCTGGCGCCGGCAGGAGTACAGCACGTCCCACAGCGCGATGCCGGCGTGGCACAGGGCGGCGACGCGCGCAGGATAGTCGCGCCCCGGCGGGATGCTCAACAGTTCGCCCATCAGCGGCCAGAAGGCGTTGCGTGGGTGAGCGTAGTATTGCCCGGCGGCGAGCGACGCCAGCCCGGGCATGCTGCCGAGGATCAGGACGCGGGCGTCGGGGGCCGCAAGCGGGGGGAAACTGCGGGCGTGGTGTTCGGGCATGTCGCGGCTGCAAACAATAAGGCCGGCGCCTTGTGAGCGCCGGCCCCGATGCCGCCCGGTGAGGCGGCAAGTCAAAGCGGTAAGCTTAGTGGAACTGCTCTTCTTCAGTCGAGCCGGTCAGCGCGGTGACGCTGGACTTGCCGCCCTGGATGACGGTGGTGACTTCGTCGAAGTAGCCGGTGCCCACTTCCTGCTGGTGCGAGACGAAGGTGTAGCCACGGTCGCGGGCAGCGAATTCCGGCTCCTGGACCTTCTCGACGTAGGCCGACATGCCGCGCTTGGCGTAGTCCTGGGCCAGATCGAACATGTTGTACCACATGGAGTGGATGCCGGCCAGGGTGATGAACTGGTACTTGTAGCCCATGGCGCCCAGTTCGCGCTGGAATTTGGCGATGGTGGCGTCGTCGAGGTTCTTCTTCCAGTTGAAGGACGGCGAGCAGTTGTAGGCCAGCATCTTGCCCGGGTGAACCTTATGCACGGCTTCGGCGAACTTGCGGGCGAATTCCAGATCCGGCGTGCCGGTTTCGCACCACACCAGGTCGGCGTAGTCGGCGTAGGCGATGGCGCGGGAGATGGCCTGGTCCAGACCCTTCTTGGTCTTGTAGAAGCCTTCCGGGGTGCGCTCGCCGGTCAGGAACGGCTTGTCGTTCGGATCGTAGTCGGAAGTCAGCAGGTCGGCCGCTTCGGCATCGGTACGGGCGATGACCAGGGTCGGGACGCCATAGACGTCAGCCGCCATGCGGGCAGCGATCAGCTTCTGGACAGCTTCGGTGGTCGGCACGAGAACCTTGCCGCCCATGTGGCCGCACTTCTTGACGGAGGCCAGCTGGTCTTCCCAGTGCACGCCGGCGGCGCCGGAGCGGATCATGGCCTTCATCAGTTCGTAGGCGTTCAGCACGCCACCGAAACCGGCTTCGGCGTCGGCGACGATCGGCAGGTGGTAGTCGATGTAGCCGGCATCGCCCGGGTTGCCGCCCTTGGACCACTGGATTTCATCGGCACGGTTGAAGGCGTTGTTGATGCGCTCGACGACCTTGGGCACGGAATCCACCGGATACAGCGACTGGTCCGGGTACATGGCGGCATACTCGTTGTTGTCGGCAGCGACTTGCCAGCCGGACAGGTAGATCGCCTTGATGCCGGCTTTGGCCTGCTGGACGGCCTGGCCGCCGGTCAGGGCGCCCAGACAGTTGACGTACGGCTCGTTGTTGACGAGGTTCCACAGCTTTTCGGCACCGCGACGGGCGAGGGTGTGCTCGACCTGGAAGGAGCCGCGCAGGCGGACGATGTCAGCGGCGGAGTAGCCGCGCTTGATGCCTTTCCAGCGGGGGTTGGTGGCCCAGTCTTTTTCCAGTTCGGCGATTTGCTGTTCGCGAGTGCTCATTGTGAATTCCTCAAAAGGTAGGGTTGGGAGTTACTACTTTATGCCTAGACTATTTTGCCTGAGCGATGGAAAAAGTATAGAGATATTTTTGCGCAGCAGCAAGAGTCTTATATAAGACATAAGACAAAATTTTATTTAAATAAAACAATGTATTGCATGTGTATTTTCACGATATGAAACGTTGTTTGCGTTCGTGAAATGAAACCGCATTGCGTCAGCACAAGGGCTTGCTGCTGACCAGTACACCGTCCTCGTCGGCATAGAGATATTCACCCGGGTTGAACGTGACGCCGCCGAAAGTGACGGCGATGTCGCGGTCGCCCACCCCTTTCTTGATGCTCTTCTGCGGATGGGTATCGAGGGCGCGAACGCCGATGTCGATGTCGTTGATGTCGCCCGAATCGCGGATGCAGCCATAGACGACGACGCCTGCCCAGCCGTTCTTGTGCGCCAGGATGGCGAGCTGGTCGCCGACCAGGGCGCAGCGCAGCGAGCCGCCGCCGTCGATGACCAGGACCTTGCCCGTGCCGTCCTCGCCGAAGGCCGTGCGGACCAGCGAATTGTCCTCGAACAGCTTCAGCGTGACGATCCGGCCCGAAAAGCTGGTGCGGCCGCCGTAACGCTGGAACATGGGGGCGACGACGCGCACGGTCTTGCCCAGTTCGGTTTCGAATTCATCGCAGAGGTCGGGGGTCTTGAAGGTCATTGGGGTCTCCCTGGCAGAAAAAAAGCCATGCATCGCATGGCTTGTTGGAATGTGGATGGAATTTAGACGACGGCTTCTGATTTTTCTTCCGAAAAATCGAGTTTGATTTTGCCCTCTTTGTCGAGGTCGACCGTAACATGCCCGCCGCTGGCGAGGCGGCCAAACAGCAGTTCGTCGGCGAGCGCCGAACGGATGACGTCCTGAATCAGGCGTGCCATCGGCCGGGCGCCCATCAGCGGATCGAAACCCTTCTCGGCGAGCATTTCCTTGACCGCCTCGGTGAAGTGCGCCTCCACCTTCTTCTCGTGCAACTGTTCCTCGAGCTGCATCAGGAACTTGTCGACCACGCGCAGGATGACCTCGTGATCGAGCGGCGCGAAGGAGATCGTCGCATCCAGCCGGTTGCGGAATTCCGGCGTGAACAGCCGCTTGATTTCGACCATCTCGTCGCCCGTCTGCTTGCTGCTGGTGAAGCCCATGCTCGATTTCTGCAGGTCGGCGGCGCCGGCGTTGGTGGTCATGATGATGACCACGTTTCGGAAATCGGCCTTGCGCCCGTTGTTGTCGGTCAGCGTGCCGTGGTCCATGACCTGTAGCAGGATGTTGAAGATGTCCGGGTGGGCCTTCTCGATTTCGTCGAGCAGCAACACGCAGTACGGCTTCTTGGTCACCGCCTCGGTCAGCAGGCCGCCCTGGTCGAAACCGACGTAGCCCGGCGGGGCGCCGATCAGGCGGGAAACCGCATGGCGCTCCATGTACTCGCTCATGTCGAAGCGGGTCAGCTCGATACCGAGGCAGTAGGCCAACTGCTTGGCAACCTCGGTCTTGCCGACGCCGGTCGGACCGCTGAACAGGAAGGAACCGATCGGCTTGCCCGGATTGCCGAGGCCGGAACGCGCCATCTTGATCGCCTTGGCCAGCGCGTCGATCGCCTTGTCCTGACCGAAAACGGTCGCTTTCAGGTCGCGGTCGAGGTTCTTCAGGGCGCCGCGGTCGTCGAGGGTGACGTGCTGTGACGGAATGCGCGCGATCTTGGCGACGATTTCCTCGATGTCGGTCTTGCCGATCACCTTCTTCTGCTTCGACTTGGGCAGGATGCGCTGCGCGGCACCGGCTTCGTCGATGACGTCGATGGCCTTGTCGGGCAGGTGGCGGTCGGTGATGTAGCGAGCAGCCAGTTCGGCGGCCGAGGAGATGGCCGTACCGGAATACTTGATGCCGTGGTGCGCCTCGAAGCGCGCCTTGAGGCCCTTGAGGATTTCCACGGTTTCGGCGACCGAGGGTTCATTGACGTCGATCTTCTGGAAGCGCCGGGACAGCGCGCTGTCCTTCTCGAAGATGCCGCGGAACTCGGTGTAGGTGGTGGCGCCGATGCACTTCAGCTGGCCGGAGGAAAGTGCCGGCTTGAGCAGGTTGGAGGCGTCCAGCGTGCCGCCGGAGGCCGAGCCGGCGCCGATCAGCGTGTGGATCTCGTCGATGAACAGGATGGCATTGGGATTGTCGCCCAACTGCTTGATGACGCCCTTCAGGCGCTGCTCGAAATCGCCGCGGTACTTGGTGCCGGCCAGCAGGGCGCCCATGTCCAGGGAATAGACGTTCGCCTTGGTCAGGATGTCCGGAACATCGCCTTCCACGACGCGCCGGGCCAGTCCTTCGGCGATCGCCGTCTTGCCGACGCCGGCCTCGCCGACCAAGAGTGGGTTGTTCTTGCGCCGCCGGCAAAGCGTCTGGATGACGCGCTCGAGTTCCTTGTCGCGGCCGATCAGCGGGTCGATCTTGCCCTGCAGGGCAAGCGCGTTGAGGTTGATCGTGTATTGCTCCAGCGGCCCGGCCTGCTCCTTTTCGCCCTCAGTTTCGACTTCGCCCTCGGTCGGCGTCTTCTGCTGCGGCACCTTGCTGATGCCGTGCGAGATGAAATTCACCACGTCGAGGCGGGTGATCCCCTGCTTCTGCAGGAAGTAGACCGCGTGCGAGTCCTTCTCGCCGTAGATGGCGACCAGCACGTTGGCGCCATTGACCTCCTTCTTCCCGGACGACTGGACATGCAGGATGGCGCGCTGGATGACGCGCTGGAAACCGAGCGTCGGCTGGGTGTCGATGTCATCCTCGCCGGAAACGATGGGGGTGTGCTCGTTGATGAAATTCGTCAAATCCTTGCGCAGTGCATCAGGCTTGCCGCCGCAGGCGCGCAGGGCCTCTGCCGCCGACGGGTTGTCGATCAGCGCGAGGAGCAGATGCTCCACGGTGATGAACTCGTGGCGCTTCTGTCTCGCTTCGACAAAAGCCATGTGCAGGCTGACTTCGAGTTCCTGGGCAATCATCAATTTTCCTCCATGACGCACGCGAGTGGATGCTGGTGTTGGCGGGCAAATGCGCTCACCTGCTCAACCTTGGTCGCGGCGATGTCGCGCGGGAAAACCCCGCACACACCGCGGCCTTCGTTGTGAACTTTGAGCATGATTCGCGTCGCTTGTTCAGTATCCATGGCAAAAAAACGCTGGAGCACGACGATCACGAATTCCATTGGCGTGTAATCGTCGTTCAGCAGCAGCACCTTGTACATCTTTGGAGGCGTCGCCTTGGCACGTTGTGCTTCGAGCAGACTCCCTTCCTGGGATTTCGTAGCCATGAGATGGATTCTATACAGTCCGCTCCAATGTGCAACTACCGGCCGCGGACAAATTTCCGGGCGCGAGCGCTGGTATTTTTCTTAATTTATGCTGCGCTGCGTCATTGAAAAATGTTGACGCAATCCGAACGCAGAGGTAGAAAGCGCTTGTGTTTGAATTCACGCGGCATCAAGGTTGCCCAAAGCGCCGGGTCACTGAGCTCAAACAGGGAGTCGGGGTGACCCGTAATTTTCAGTTTTTTGTAAGAAAGTAGCAGACATGGCACTGGGTACTGTCAAGTGGTTCAATGATTCCAAGGGTTTTGGCTTCATCACGCCTGACGATGGCAGCGAAGATCTTTTCGCACACTTCTCCGCCATCAACATGAGTGGTTTCAAGACCCTGAAGGAAGGTCAAAAAGTTTCCTTCGATGTCGTGCAGGGCCCCAAGGGCAAGCAGGCATCCAATATCCAGGGCGCCTGAGCACCGGATACGCAACATATTGAGGCCCGTCTGATATCAGACGGGCCTTTTTTGTTTACGCGACAGTTATCTCGTCCTGGCGTTTGTCGCCGAGATTGTCGTTCCACGAGACCGTCAGCCGGTCGCCGGTCTTGATGCCCCTGGCCTTGAAGGCGAACAGCGGGTTCTTCGAGACCGAGGTGTTCAACTGGCCGTCGATCAGCGGCTGGCCGTTATGCAGGACCCTGAAGGTCTTGATGAAGTTGACCGGCAGGAGATCGCCCTTTTCATCCTTGCGCTGCCCGGTTTCCATCGGGTGCTGCATGAGGATGCGGATGTCGGCGATGTCGCCCTGGACCTGGGCACGGATCTTGATCGTGTCGGCCATGTCTATCCTCCGCACCCGCCGAGGGTGACCTTGATTTCGCGAAATGCCACGTAGGTCTTGCCGTCGGCCGCCCTGGCCACGGCCCGGACGCGTGTCGTTTCGGCCAGCTTGACCTGCACCCGGCAGTAGGCGACGGCATTGCCGGAAAATTCGAGCGCGGCGCACAGCGGCATCGGATTTTTGTCGGCGAATACGGCAATGCTGCGCGTGGCCGGAACCAGGCTGGTGATGTCGATTTCCACCTTGGCGCCGTTCTCGGCGATTTCCGGCGCCTGAATGACGATGTCGCGCGACTCGGCGGCGTTGGCCGCCCCCCAGGCCTTGAGCGCGTCATTGACGTTGCGCGCGGTGAATGCGGTCTTGTTCCACTCCGCGGCGACGACTCTGCCGGGCAGCAGCAGGCCGGTGCCGAGAAGCGGCGTGAGCAGGGCGGCGCTGCTGCCCCGCAGCAGTTTTCGGCGTAATTCGTTCATGTTTTCGTTGCGTTGCAGTTCAAGCGGAATTATTCAGCCACCCAATGGCCCGATTTGCCGCCCTGCTTTTCGAGCAGGCGGATGTCGTCGATGCGCATGCCGCGGTCGACGGCCTTGCACATGTCGTAAATGGTCAACAGGCCGACCGAGGTCGCGGTCAGTGCTTCCATTTCGACACCGGTGCGGCCGAAGCATTCGGCGGCGACCGCGCAGTGCACCGCATTGTGTTCGGCGTCGATGGTGAAATCGGCGGTGACGCGGGTGAGGGCGATCGGGTGGCAGAGCGGGATCAGTTCCCCGGTGCGTTTGGCGGCCTGGATCGCGGCGATGCGGGCGATGCCGAGAACGTCCCCTTTCTTCGCCGATCCCGAGCGGATCAGCGCCAGGGTTTCCGGCTGCATGAAAATGCTGCCAGCCGCGCGTGCGACGCGGGCGGTCTCAGCCTTGCTGCCGACGTCGACCATATGCGCCTGGCCGGCGGCATCGAAATGGGTAAGTGTTTGATCTGTCACGATTCGTTACGCTTGGTTACGCCCGGCCCGGCGGGTGGGGCGATGGCCTGCGCTATCATATCACCATGCGCGTTGCCCACCGTTTCCTCGTCGGCGTCCTGGCCTGTGCCCTGAGCGCACAGGCGGCGCGCGCCGACGATCTGCCGGAACTGGGCGATGTCGCCAGCAACGAACTGTCGCTGGCGATGGAGAAGAAGATCGGCCAGCAGATCATGAACGAGATTCGCTGGCGCGAACCGTCCTATCTCGACGATCCCGACATCGAAAACTACCTCGATCAGCTGGGCGGGCGGCTGGTCGCCGTCAGCAACGATCCCGGCATGGGCTTCCAGTTCTTCGCGATCAACGACCCGAGCATCAACGCCTTCGCGATGCCGGGCGGCTTCATCGGCGTCCATACCGGGCTGATCCTCGCCGCCCAGACCGAATCGGAACTGGCCGGCGTGCTGGCGCACGAAATCTCCCATGTGACACAGCGTCATATCGCCCGCCAGGTGTTCCAGTCGAAGAAGCTGTCGATGGCCTCGATGCTTGCCATGGGCCTCGCCCTGCTGGCGGCCCGCTCGAACCCGCAGGCCGCCGGGGCGGCGATGACCACGTCGCAGGCGGCGGCGATCTCGGCGCAACTGGCGTTTTCGCGGGATTTCGAACGCGAATCCGACCGTCTCGGCTTCGATATCCTGCGCCAGGCCGGTTACGACGTGCGCGGCATGTCGGCGTTCTTCGAGCGCCTGCAGCAGAATTCGCGGCTTTATGAAAACAACGCCACGGCCTATCTGCGGACCCACCCGCTGACCGGCGAGCGCCTGTCCGACATGCAGAACCGCGAGCAGCCGGTCGCCTACCGCCAGGTGGCCGACAGCCAGGAATTCCAGCTCGTGCGCGCCCGGGTGCGGGCCATGCAGGGGCGCCCGGCCGAGGCGATCCGGGATTTCGAGACCCTGTTGCGCGAGCGCAAGTATTCGTCCGAGGCCAGTGCGCGCTACGGCCTGGCCGTGGCGTACGTGCGCAAGGGCGACTGGACGGCGGCCGAACGCGAATTGCAGGCGGTGCGCAAGCTGAAGCCGTCGTTGGCGATGGTCGACCGCCTGCTCGCCGAGGTGAAAATCGCCCGTGGCGAAAAGGAGGCGGGCATGCAGCTCTATCGCGAGGCGATGGTGCGTTACCCGCACAACCTGGCCCTGCTTTACGGCTACGGCAATGCCCTGGTGGCCGAGCGCAAGTTCGCCGAGGCGCTCCGCTTCGTTGACGAGCAGCTGCAAAACTACCCGCGCGACACGCGCTTCTACCGGATGCGCGCCGAATCCTATGCCGGCCTCGGGCGCCGCTCGCAGCAGCATCTTGCGCTGGCCGAGATGTCGCTGCTCAAGGGACAGACGGCGGGCGCCATCGAGCAGCTGCAGTTGGCGCAACAGGCGGGTGACGCCAATTTCTACGAGATGTCGGTGATCGACGGGCGCCTGCGGGAAATGAAGAAGCGCCAGCTCGAGGAAATGAAGGAGCGGCAGAATTAGGGGTAAAATCCACGGTTCTCATATTGGGTAACAGACCATGCAATTTGATCGCGACCTCGATGTAAAGGGGCTCAACTGCCCGCTGCCCATTCTGCGCACCAAGAAGACGCTGGCCGAGATGGAAAGCGGCCAGGTGTTGCGGGTGCTGGCGACCGATCCCGGTTCACTCAAGGATTTCCCCGCGTTTGCCAAGCAGACGGGAAATGAGCTGGTCGAACAGCTGGAAGTGAATCGCGTCTTCGAGTTTTACCTGAAGTGCAAATAGACGCGGCTTTCCACGCATTTTTCGAAGATCGGCGGGCGCCGCAGGGGCAGCCTGCCGCTTGGCGTTTCGAGGAGCCGGTAGATTGCCTGCCGGTCACTGATGCCGATAGCCTGGCCCGGGCACTCGCGGCGATCGCCGCCGACCAGCTCTGGTGCGTGGCGGCGCTCGATTTCGAACTCGGTTATCTGCTCGAACCGGCCGCTGCGCCGGCCGGTCGGGTGCCGCCGGCCGGCCGGCCGCTTGCCCGCTTCTGGCGTTTCCGGCGGCGCATCGCCATGGATGCCGCGGCGGCCGAGGCCTGGCTGGCCACACAAGGCGCCGGGGAACCCGCGGGCATCGGCGGCCTGAGCGCCACCGTCGACGAAAAACGGCATGCTGCTGCGGTCGACCGCATCCGCGACTATATTTCCGACGGCGACTGCTATCAGGTCAATTTCACCTTTCCCCTGGTCTTTTCCTGGTTTGGCCCGCCAGTCGCCATCTACAGCCGCCTGCGCGCCGCCCAGCCGGTGCGCTATGGCGGCTTCGTGGCGACGGCCGGGGGGGGCGTCGTCTCGCTTTCGCCGGAACTGTTCCTGGAAAAAACTGGCGCGCGACTGGTCACGCGGCCGATGAAGGGAACGCTGGCCCGCGACGAGCCCGCCGCGCGTCTGCGCGAATCGCCGAAGGACCGGGCCGAGAACCTGATGATCGTCGACCTGCTGCGCAACGACCTCGGGCGCGTGGCGACGAGCGGCAGCGTCCGCGTCGACCGCCTGTTCGACATCGAGGACTACCCGACGGTCTGGCAGATGGTGTCGGAAATTTCGGCATGCGTGCCGGACGCCACGCTGGCGACCATCCTGCCGGCGCTGTTTCCCTGCGGTTCGATTACCGGGGCGCCGAAGATTCGTGCCATGCAGATCATCGTGGAGCTCGAGCAGGCGCCGCGCGGCCTGTACACCGGCGCCTTCGGCTGGGTCGCACCGGACGGCGATTTCCGCCTCAACGTCGCCATCCGCACGCTGGAACTGGCGCCCGACCGGACCGGCAGGCTCGGCATCGGCAGCGGCATCGTCGCCGACTCGACGGCGGCGGCCGAATGGCGGGAATGCCAGCTCAAGGCGGACTTCCTGCGCGCCGGCGACCCCGGGGTGCGGCTGATCGAAACATTGCGCCGCGAAGCGGGAAAATGCCCGCGCCTGAACGGCCATCTGGAACGTCTGCGGCGCTCGGCGGCGTGGTTCGGCTTCGCGTTCGACGAGACCGCGCTCCGCCAGCGCCTGGACGGCCTGCCGGCCAGCGGCACCTGGCGGGTGCGCCTGACGCTGGACAAGGCCGGCGCGATCGAGGTGCAGGCGTTCCCGCTGGCCGACGAGGCGGCCGGCCCGCGCCTGGCGCGCCTGGCCGTCGAGACGATCGATTCGCGCGATCCGCTGCGGCGCCACAAGACGACGGCACGACCGCTCTACGACGCGGCGTTGCGCGGCCTGGACGCCGATTCGCCGGTATTCGACGTGGTCTTCCTCAACGAGCGCGGCGAAGTGGCCGAGGGGGCGCGCAGCAATGTGTTCGTCGAGCGCGGCGGGCAGCTGCTGACACCGCCGCTGGAAAGCGGCGCCTTGCCGGGCGTGTTGCGCGCCGAACTGCTGGCGAGTGGCCGGGCGCGCGAGGCGGTGCTGCGGCCCGCGGACCTGGAGCAGGGGTTTTTGCTCGGCAATGCGCTGCGCGGCTTGATCGCGGTCCGGCTCGCCGCGCCGGCGCCCTGAAATTCGGCCTTTTTCGGGCGTCGACCGCAGCCGGCTCAGTGATTCGCCGACGGCTTGCCGGCCAGCCCCATGCGCATCAGGACATGCTGCGCCATACCGCGCGCCAGTTCGTGCTCGCCCATGAAGACGGCGCCGGCCTCCTCGCGCTGCAGCAGTTCGGCTTCTTCCGCGCTGTGCGTGCGCAGCACCGTCTCGATGCCGGGGTTCAGGGTGCGGGCGATCTCCAGCATCTTGCGCGCGTCGAAGGCGTCCGGCGTGGCGATCACCAGCATGCCGGCACGGGCGATGTGGGCCTGGATCAGGACCGCCGGTTCGGTCGCGTCGCCGCAGACAGCGAGGATGCCGCGGGCGCGCAGTTCTTCGACCCGTTCGCGGTTCTGTTCGACGATCACGTGGCTGACCCCGCGTTCGGCGAGCAGGGCGGCGATGCGCTGGCCAACCCGGCCGTAGCCGACCAGCACGACCTGGCCGGTGAGGTTCGCCTGGTCGGTGCTCATCGGCAGTTCGGCCAGCGGATCGGCGCGGTGCTCGAGCCGGCGGGCGAGGGCGGAGTTGGCGCGCAGCCACTTCTGTAGGGGGGCGATCGCAGCGAAGATCAGCGAATTGCAGGCGATTGAAAAGAGCGCGCCGGCCAGCAGCAGGCTGCTGCCTTCGGCCGGCATCAGGCCGAGCGAGGCGCCGAGGCCGGCGAGGATGAACGAAAATTCGCCGATCTGCGCCAGGCTGGCGCCGACCGTCAGCGCCGTGTTAAGCGGATAGCGGAAGGCGAGCACCAGCGCGACGGCGGCGACGGTCTTGCCGAGCATGATGATGGCGGTGACGAGGAGCACCTTGAGCGGTTCGGCGAGGAGCACCAGGGGGTCGAACAGCATGCCGACCGAGACGAAGAAGAGGACCGAGAAAGCGTCACGTAGCGGCAGCGATTCCTCGGCCGCGCGGTGGCTGAATTCCGAGCCGCGTATGGTCATGCCGGCGAAGAACGCGCCGAGCGCGAAGGAGACGCCGAACAGGTGGGCGGAACCGTAGGCGACGCCGACCGCGGCGGCGATCACGCAGAGCGTGAACAGCTCGCGCGAACCGCTGCGCGCTACCAGCCACAGCAGGCGCGGCAGCAGGCGCTGGCCGACGATCAGCATCAGCGCCATGAAGGCGGCGATCTTGGCGAAGGTGAGGCCAAGCGTGGTCCAGATCTCGCTCGAAACGGCGGCCGCCGCCCCGGCCTGCTGTCCGCCCAGGAGGCCGGCCAGCGGCGGCAGCAGAACGAGGACGAGGACCATGACGAGGTCTTCGACGACCAGCCAGCCGACCGCGATGCGCCCGTTGATCGAATCCAGCACGCCGCGCGCCTCGAGCGCCCGCAGCAGGACGACGGTGCTGGCGACCGACAGCGCCAGGCCGAAAACCAGCGCGGCGCCGGGGTCCCAGCCCCAGAACATGGCCAGCGCCATGCCCATGGCGGTGGCGACGGCGATCTGCACGATGGCGCCGGGGATGGCGATGCGCTTGACGGCCAGCAGGTCTTCCAGCGAGAAATGCAGGCCGACACCGAACATCAGCAGCATGACGCCGATTTCGGCCAGTTGCCCGGCGAGGTCGAGATCGGCGACGAAGCCGGGGGTGGCCGGACCGATCATTATGCCGGCCAGCAGGTAGCCGACCAGTGGCGGCATGCGCAGGCGCGCGGCGATGACCCCGAAGATCAGGGCCAGGCCGAAGGCGGCGGTGATGGTGGTGATGAGGCTGATGTTATGGGGCATCTTCAGGCGAGGGGCTGGCGACCCATGTCAGATGGCTTTGCCGGGCAAGAGTTTCGACTGCCTGAAAATTGATCCTTTCAGGCAGTCGACCGCAACCATCAGCCGCGCAGCTTGCGCAGGTAGATGCCGAGGAGCGAGAACAGCGCGGCAGCGATGCCGAAATAGAAGGCGCGGGCAGCGACGTCCTGGTATTCGACCAGCACCGGCTGGCCATCCTCCACCTTGTAGCGGATGGTGGTCTGGAAATACCACGACGACCACTTGGCCTCGATCAGGCCGTTCACCCGCTTCCAGCGCAGCCAGCCGCCTTCCTCCATGGCTTCGCCGGCATCGCCCGGCAGGTCGAGGCTCTTGAACAGCCCCTTGGCCCGCGCGGCCTCCAGCTCGCCATGCGGCACGCTGCAGAATTCGCCCTTGTCGCCGCAGACGGCGACGATGCGGAATTCCGGTTTCCATTCGCCGCTCTTTTCCCACGGCCAGGCGATGATGAAGGCGACCGTCCAGATCCACACCAGGCCGCAGAAAATCATCATGGCGAGAAAGATCTGGGCAAAAAAACCGCGTTTGTCTTGGGGCATGCTATTCCTTTACTGGCCCAGCCTGGCGAGCTGGGGTACGAGTTTTTCGAGGGTCGCCGTGAAGTCGGCGAGGCGCTGTTTTTCCTGATCGATCACCGCCGCCGGGGCGCGGGCGACGAAGCCCTCGTTGGACAGCTTGTTCTGCGCGATGGCGATCTGCTTTTCGAGTTTCTCGATTTCCTTGGCCAGGCGCGCGCGTTCGGCGGCGACGTCGAATTCCACCTTGAGCATCAGGCGCGTCTCGCCGACGACAGCGACCGGGGCCATGGCGTCGGCCGGCATGTCGTCGACGATCTGCACCTCGGACAGCTTGCCGAGCGCCTGCAGGATGGGCGCGAATTCGGCGATTTCCGCACCGCCGCCGGCGACCAGCAGCGGCATGCGCTGCGCGGGCGACAGGCCCATTTCGCCGCGCAGGTTGCGGCAGGCGTAGGCCAGCGCCTTGAGGCGCTCGACCTTGGCTTCGGAGTCCTCGTCGACGCGTGCGAGGTCGGCCTCGGGGTAGGCGGCGAGCATGATCGAAGCGTGCGTCTTCTTGCCGGCAATGGGCGCGACGACCTGCCAGAGCTCCTCGGTGATGAAGGGAATCAGCGGGTGGGCCAGGCGCAGTACCGTTTCCAGCACGCGCGCCAGCGTGCGGCGGGCGCCGCGCTGCTGCGCCTCGTCACCGGTCTGCATTTCGACCTTGGCGATTTCCAGGTACCAGTCGCAGAACTCGTCCCAGACGAATTTGTAGATGGCCTGGGCGAGCAGGTCGAAGCGGTAGTCGATGAAATGCTGCTCGACTTCCTTCTCGACCTTCTGCAGCAGGCTGACAATCCAGCGGTCGGCGAAGCTGAACTTCAGGCGGGGCTCGCCGCCGGCCGGCACGACGCAGGCGCCGCTATTGGGCATCTGCTGGTGGTCGAGCGCCAGGTCGTGGCCTTCGACGTTCATCAGCACGAAGCGGGTGGCGTTCCACAGCTTGTTGCAGAAGTTGCGGTAGCCGTCGCAGCGGTTCAGGTCGAACTTGATGTCGCGGCCAGGGCTGGCCAGCGAGGCGAAGGTGAAGCGCAGCGCATCGGTGCCGAAGGCCGGGATGCCTTCCGGGAATTCCTTCTTCGTCTTCTTGGCGATGCTCTCGGCCTGCTTGGGGTTCATCAGGCCGAAGGTGCGCTTGTCGACCAGTGCGTCGATGCCGATGCCGTCGATCAGGTCGATGGGGTCGAGCACGTTGCCCTTGGACTTGGACATCTTCTGGCCTTCGCCGTCGCGGATCAGGCCGTGCACATAGACGTGCTTGAACGGGATCTTGCCGGTGATGTGCTTGGTCATCATGACCATGCGGGCGACCCAGAAGAAAATGATGTCGAAGCCGGTGACCAGCACCGACGACGGCAGGTATTGCTGCAGGACCTGGTTGGTCGCGTCGGTCGCCTCGTCGCCGCTCCAGTCCAGCGTCGAGAACGGCCACAGGGCAGACGAATACCAGGTGTCGAGGACGTCCTCGTCGCGGTTGAGCTGACCGGCGTAACCCGCCTGGTCGGCCAGGTGACGGGCTTCTTCCTCGCTGTGAGCGACGAAGACCTCGCCATTGACGCCGTACCAGGCCGGGATCTGGTGGCCCCACCACAGTTGGCGCGAGATGCACCAGTCCTGGATGTTGTTCAGCCACTGGTTGTAGGTATTGACCCAGTTTTCCGGGTAGAACTTGATCTCGCCGGAATGGACGACGTCCAGCGCCTTCTCGGTAATCGACTTGCCGTCGGCGCCCGGCTTGGACATCGCGACGAACCACTGGTCAGTCAGCATCGGCTCGATGACGACGCCGGTCCGGTCGCCGCGCGGCACCTTCAGCTTGTGCTTGTCGACCTTGACCAGGATGCCCTCGGCTTCGAGGTCGGCGACGACGGCCTTGCGCGCGTCGAAACGGTCCAGGCCACGGTATTTTTCCGGCGCGTGGTCGTTGATCTTGCCGTCCAGCGTCAGGATCGAGATCATCGGCAGGTTGTGGCGCTGGCCGACGGCGTAGTCGTTGAAGTCGTGGGCCGGCGTGACCTTGACGCAGCCGGTACCGAATTCGAGATCGACGTAGGAGTCGGCGATGATCGGGATTTCGCGGCCGGTCAGCGGCAGCTTCACCATCTGGCCGATCATGTGCTTGTAGCGCTCGTCTTCCGGGTGGACCATCACGGCAGTGTCGCCGAGCATGGTTTCCGGCCGCGTCGTGGCGACCACTAGGCTATCCGAGCCGTCGGCCAGCGGATAGCGGATCTGCCACATGAAGCCGTCTTCCTCCTCCTGCACGACTTCGAGGTCGGAGACGGCGGTGTGCAGCTTCGGGTCCCAGTTCACCAGGCGCTTGCCGCGGTAGATCAGGCCTTCGTTGTAGAGGCGGACGAAGGTTTCGGTGACGACCTGGTTGAGGCCGGCGTCCATCGTGAAGCGCTCGCGCGTCCAGTCCGGGCTGGTGCCCATGCGGCGCATTTGCTTGGTGATGGTGTTGCCGGAGTATTCCTTCCATTCCCAGACCTTTTCCAGGAACTTCTCGCGGCCGAGGTCGTGGCGCGAGATGCCCTGGGCGTCGAGCTGGCGTTCGACGACGATCTGCGTGGCGATGCCGGCGTGGTCGGTACCCGGCTGCCACAGCGTGTTGGCGCCCTTCATCCGGTAGTAGCGGGTCAGCGCGTCCATGATGGTCTGGTTGAAGCCGTGACCCATGTGCAGCGTGCCGGTGACATTGGGCGGCGGCAGCAGGATGCAGAAATTGTCGGCCTTGCTGCGGTCGACGCCGGCAGCGAAGTAATTTTTGGCTTCCCACTCGGGGTACCAGCGGCGTTCGATATCCGCCGGCTCAAAAGCTTTTGCGAGTTCCATCTGTCTGGAATGAAAGGGGAAAACCCGAAATTATACCGGAGCGCCGCCCCGGCTTCGCCGCGATCTCAGTCGCGCGGCTGGATCAGGGCAAGGATTTCCGGTTCGGCCAGGAAATCGCGGACGGTGCTTTCGATGATGCCGGGGAGTTCCGCCGCCAGCCGTTCGCTGACGCGGCGGGCCAGTTCGTGGGCGACGATGTCGAGCATTTCGCCTTCGAAGGCCAGTGCGGCAGCGGCAGGTTCGCTGGCCGGCGCCAGGTCCGGTTGGCTGGCGTGTTCGCTGGCCGGTACGACAGCCGCTGCGACTTCCGGTTCGCTTTCGGGAGGCGTTGCGGGAAACGATGTTCGCGGTTCGGCGTCGAGCAGGAGCGGGATTTCGTCGTCGGGGTCGAGGGCGTCGGTCAGCAGCGGCACGTCGTCGATTTCGGCACTGGTCGTGCGCCGCCGCCGCATCAGCGCGTCGGCACGGGCGAGGATGGGGCTGGACATCGGGCTAATCCTCGCACCCGCCGAGATCGAAGTAGCGTACTTCGTAGCCGCGGTCCTTGTAGAACCTGACGCGCTGGCGGGCGCTGTCGCGCTCCGCGTCCTCTCGGCCGACCACCTCGATCAGGCTGTGGAAGCGCGAGAAGCCGGGCGGGACGTCCCGGCTCAGGTTCATCAGCCGCTCATCCTGCGGCAACTGGTCGAGGCTGTCGGTGATCAGGATCGGCGTCTCGGCGGCGAGCGGCGAATCCGCCCGGCAATGCGGCACGAAGCCGAGGGCCGGCTGGGTCCACAGCATGCGGTCAACGCTGTCGGCAACCGCTTTTTCGGGGGCGAAGACGAGCATCGACTTCTTTTTCGCGTAGGCACCGCCGAGCAGGGCGCAGGCGGCGGCAATCCGGTCCGCGGCGCCGTGGTAGAAGAAGACCTGGGTCAATTGAGCTTGCCGGCGCGCTGCAGCAGGTAGTGGGCGAGCAGGGGCACCGGCCGGCCGGTGGCGCCCTTGTCGGCGCCCGACTTGTAGGCGGTGCCGGCGACGTCGAGGTGCGCCCACTTGAACTTCTTGGTGAAGCGCGACAGGAAGCAGGCGGCGGTGATGGCGCCGGCCCAGCGGCCGCCGATGTTGCCCATGTCGGCGAAGGGGCTCTTCAGCAATTCCTGGTAGTCGTCCCACAGCGGCATGTGCCAGGCGCGGTCGTGCGCTTCCTCACCGGCCTCGAGCAGTTCGCGGGCCAGCGTTTCCTTGTTGGCGAAAAGTCCGCTGGCGACGCTGCCCAGCGCGACGACGCAGGCGCCGGTCAGGGTGGCGACGTCGATGACGGTGTCGGGCTCGAAGCGTTCGGCGTAGGTCAGCGCATCGCACAGGATCAGGCGGCCTTCGGCGTCGGTATTGAGGATCTCGATGGTCTGGCCGGACATCGAGGTGACGATGTCGCCCGGTCGGGTGGCGCCGCCGCCCGGCATGTTTTCCGTGGCCGGCACGATGACGGTCAGGTTGATCGGCAGCTTGAGGCGGGCGACGGTGTGCATGGTCCCCAGCACACCGGCAGCACCGCACATGTCGAACTTCATCTCGTCCATGTCCGGCGCGGGCTTCAGGGAGATGCCGCCGGTGTCGAAGGTGACGCCCTTGCCGACCAGCACGACCGGCTTCTCGCCGGCCTTGCCACCCTGGTGGCTGAGGACGATCAGCTTGGGCGGCTGGTGCGAGCCCTGGGCGACGGAAAGCAGCGAGTGCATGCCGAGCTTTTCCATGTCGGCGCGCTCGAGGACCTCGCAGTGCAACTTGAATTCCCTGGCCATGGCCTGCGCCTGTTCGGCGACATGGGTCGGATGGCAGACGTTGGGCGGCAGGTTGCCGAGATTCCTCGCCACCGCCATGCCCTCGGCAATGGCGATGCCCTGCGCCAGCGCTTCCTCGGCCAGCGCCAGTTCGTTGCGCCGTTCGATGCCGAGCGTGAGTTTGCGCAGCGGGCGACGGACTTCGTCCTTCTTGCTCTTGAACTGGTCGAACCTGTAGGTCGCGTCGAGCGCGATCATGGCGCACTGGCGTACCCGCCAGGCGACACTGCGCTTCCTGACCGATAGTTCGGTGAGGAACAACGAAGCATCGAAGGCGCCGGTCTCGTTGAGCGTCTTGACGGCGGTGCGGATGGCGCTGCCGAATTCCTTTTCGTGGAATTCCTTTTCCTTGCCGAGGCCGATCAGCAGCACGCGGTCGCTGAGGGTGCCGGGGACATTGTGCAGCAGGAGCGTGCTGCCGGCCTTGCCATCCATGTCGCCACGGCGGACGATATCGGAAATGTAGCCCTTGGCGGCCTTGTCGAGCAGCTCGGCGGCGAGGGTGAGCTTGCGCGACTCGAAGACCCCGACCACGACGCAGGCGCTGCGCTGTTTCTCCGGGCTACCGCTTTTTATGCTAAATTCCACAGGCTGCTCCAGTTCATGGAAATATCAGTATCCGTGGGATTATCCACGCATTTTTTCGGTTTCGTCAAAGCATGATATTCGAGCGCGCCGCCCGGCGCGAGTTCGCTCAGGCAGCTGCTGGCATCAGCGTCGCCCTGCTGGCCATCCTCGCTTCCACGCAATTGATTCGCCTGCTCAAGGACGCGGCGGGCGGGCGCATTGCGCCCGAAGCAGTGGCCTCGCTGCTCGGTTTCGCCGCCCTGAATTTCATGCCCATCCTGCTTTCGCTGACGCTGTTCGTCTCGATCCTGCTCAGTCTTTCCCGCGTCTATCGCGATTCGGAGATGGTCGTCTGGTTTTCCTGCGGCCAGCCGCTGACGGCGTGGATACGCCCGGTCCTCAAGTTCGCGCTGCCCATCGTGCTGGCCATCGCGGTGCTCTCCGGTTTTCTTTCGCCGTGGGCCAACTACAACACCGCCGAATACAAACAGCGCCTTTCGGCGCGCAGCGACGTTTCGCAGGTGTCGCCGGGGGCGTTCCGCGAGGCCAAGCGCGGGCAGCGCGTCTTTTTCGTCGAGTCGATCGCCGATGATGCCAGCCGCGTCGGCAACGTGTTCGTCGCCACGATGCAGGAGGGCAAGTTGGGCGTCGTGATGTCCGACACTGGCTATCAGGAGTTCGCACCCAACGGCGACCGTTTCGTGGTTCTCGAGCATGGGCGGCGCTACGAGGTCGAGCCGGGAACGCCGGAGTTCAAGGTCATGGAGTTCGAGCGCTACAAGGTGCGGACCGAGGATGGCCAGGCCAAGCCGGCCGAGCGTTCGCCCAACCGCCTGCCGATCACCGAACTGGTGCTCGACGACAGCAACCAGGCGCGCGGCGAACTGCTGTGGCGGATCGGGATGCCGGTCTCGGCGATCATCCTCGCCTTGATGGCGATTCCCCTCTCCTACGTCAATCCGCGCGCCGGACGTTCGGCGAACATGCTGATCGCCATCCTCATCTACGCGATCTACAGCAACATGATCTCGGTCAGCCAGGCCTGGGTGGCGCAGGGCAAGCTGTCGTTCTGGGTCGGCGTCTGGGCGGCGCATGCGTTGATGCTGGTGCCGCTGGTGGCGCTGTTCTACAAGCGCATCGTCGTGCAGATGCCGTGGCAACGAAGGCGCGCCTGATGTTTCGTCTGCGTCTCTACCAGCGCTACCTGATGCGCGAAACCCTGGGGGCCATTTTCCTCGTCCTGGTGGCCTTCCTGGCGCTCTTCAGCTTTTTCGACCTAATCAACGAATTGCGCAGCGTCGGCAAGGGTGGCTACCAGTTGGGCCACGCCGTGTTTTTCGTCGCCTTGAGCCTGCCCGGGATGATCTACGAACTGATTCCCATCGCGGCGCTGATCGGCACCCTGTATGCCTTGTCGACCCTGGCCCGGCATTCGGAGATCACGGTGCTGCGCGCTTCCGGCCTGGCGACCCGCGACTTGCTGATGACGCTGTTCCGGGTGGCCGCGTTGCTGGGCTTGCTGACGGTCGTCGTCGGCGAGGGGTTGGTGCCGGTTTCCGAACGCCTCGCACAGGAACTGCGGACGCGCGCACTGAGCAACGTGATCGCCCAGCAGGGTTTCGAGTCCGGCCTGTGGGTCAAGGACGGCCGCAGTTTCATCAATATCCGCGAGGCAACGCCCGATGCGCGCCTGCGTGGCGTGCGCATCTACAAGTTCGATACATCGAATGCGCTCGAGTCGGTGACCGATGTTGAAGAAGCGGAGTTCAATCCGCCGGAGCACTGGCTGCTCAAGGGTGTCGTGCGCACGGTGCTCGATGGCGATACGTCGCGGGTCGAGCGATTCGACACCGCCGAGTGGATGTCTGCGGTCAACCCGGAATTACTGTCGGTTTTGATGGTGGCCCCGGAGCGCATGTCGCTGGTGGGGCTGGTCAACTACAAGCAGCATCTGTCCGACAACCGGCAAAAGACCGAACGTTACGAAATCGCGATCTGGAAGAAAGTGGTCTACCCGCTGGCGTCACTGGTCATGGTGGCGCTGGCGTTGCCGTTCGGCTATTCGCACAACCGGGTTGGCGGCGTCAGCCTGAAGATCTTCGCCGGGGTCATGCTGGGCATCCTGTTCTACGCGCTGAACGGGCTGTTCTCGAACCTCGGCGTGATCAACGCGTGGCCCCCGTTCGCCAGCGCCAGCGCACCATCGGCCATGTTCCTGCTGGCGGCGATCGGCATGTTGTGGTGGGTCGAGCGGCGCTGAGCCGTCACTGTCTTTCGGCGAAGACGATTCGCGTGCCGGCGATGCGGTCGTGCAGAAACTGGCGATCCTTGTCGAACAGCGCCCAGAGCAGGCCGATACCGAAGAACAGGATGCTCGGCCACGCAGCGAGGTAGCGCAGGATCGCCTGCAGCGGCCGCAGTGCTTCGCCGTTGGCACCCGCCAGGCGAAGTTTCCAGGTTTTCATCGGGAGCGTCTGGCCGCCGTTCATCCAGAACCAGACGAAGTACAGCATCAGCAAGCCCAGCACGTGTAGCCACAGCATTCGGTTGCTCATGCCCAGGCCGTAGGCGAAGAGCACGATCTGCGGCAGCAGGAAGCCGACCAGCAGCACGGCAAATACCACGAGACTTTCATACAGCATGCTCGCCAGGCGGCGGGCGATGCCGGGCATCGGTTCCGCCATCAGTTCCTGCCCGGTTCGGGAGTGGTCGGTGGAACCGGCGAGGCGCTGCTCGCCTCGTTGTCGGGTTGTCCTTCCGCCGCCGGCGGAGGCGCCTCGGGCGGCGGTGGAGCGAGCAGTTGGACCGACTTGCCTGACTGGCGAATGCGCTGCTTCTCTTCGGGCGGCAGGTTCGAGTAAGCCTCCCATTTCTGCTTGACCGTCTGTTTCTGCTCCGAGGGAAGCTGGTTGAATTCCTTGTAGGTGTCCCTGACCTTGGCGCGCTGTTCAGGCGTCAGGCTGACCCATTCGCGCATGCGGTCCTGCAGTCGGCGCTGCTCGTCCGGCTTCAGGGTCGGGTAACGTTCGGCGATGCCGAGCCACTTCTTGCGGCTGATGTTGTCCAGTTTGTCCCATTCCACGCCAAGCGGCGCCAGAATGGCTTTTTGCTGGGCGTTCAGCAGGCTCCAGCCCGGTTGGGGAGGGGTGCCGATGACTGCTGTGGTCGGGGGGGCGGCGGCAAGCGGTGTTGCCAACGCCAGGCTGAGGATCACTCCGCTGAAGAGTCGTCTTTTAACCATTCGAAGAAGTCGTTATCCATGAAAGCCTCGGGAGGCAGGTCGTCCGAGAGCAGGGCGCTGTCCAGTGCTTCCAGTTCGCCGACATAGTTGTTGCTATCCATGTAGAACGATATCCACATGCCGAGCAGCAGGGCAAGAACGGCCAGGATCTGCCGCAGATGGCGGTTGTCCGAAGCGAAACGGAAATGGAAGCCGGATGAACTGCCGCTCGTCAGCGCCATCTGCGGGGCGGACTGCTTCTGGCGCGACAGCGCGAGATGGCGAGCAGCTTCCAACCGCCTGGCGGAAGCCGGCGAAATGTCCTTCAGCCCATGGTTCAGCGCCAGCCGAACCCGCGAAGCATAACGATCTTCATTCATAGTTTGATACCCCTTGCCGACAGGGCGGCTGCCAGCGCGTGTGTGGCGCGCGAGCAATGGGTCTTGACGCTGCCTTCTGAGCACCCCATCGCCGCTGCGGTTTCAGCGACGTCCATGTCTTCCCAGTAACGCATGAGGAAGGCTTCCCGTTGACGCGCGGGCAATTTTTTTATTTCGTCGTCGATGGCGTTCAGGGTCTGGGCCTGAAGCAGCTGGCTTTCGGGGGTCCGCGGCCCGTCGGGGTCCTCGTCGGCGGCCAGCGTTTCCAGCGGGTCGTGGTCGTCGTCATCGTTCGGCGAGAAGGCTGACAGCACGGTCGTCCACATCGAGCGCACCTTGCTGCGCCGGAAGTAGTCGCGAATCGTGTTCTGCAGGATGCGCTGGAAGAGCATCGGGAATTCCTCTGCCGGGCGGTCGCCGTATTTTTCCGCCAGTTTGAGCATGCTGTCCTGCACGATGTCGAGCGCACCTTCCTCTTCCCGCACGGCGAAGATGGCCTGCTTGAACGCCCGCCGTTCGACGGACTCGAGAAATAACGCCAGTTCGTTGGGTGAAGCCAGGGTTGTCTCTTCCGGTAAAAGGCCTTGGAAAGCCTGTGGTTATGCTGTAACGCCTTGACCGAACAGGGTCAGTCGATTAAGGTTATACGTTTTTCGGGCAACAGCTTTTTTGGGCTAAAGAATGATGATCAGCGGTGCAGAAATTGTAATCAGGTGCCTGCAGGAAGAAAAGGTCGAGTGTGTATTCGGTTACCCCGGCGGCTCCGTTCTACACATTTACGATGCGCTCTTCAAGCAGGATCAGGTCCGGCACATCCTGGTTCGCCACGAGCAGGCCGCCGTTCATGCTGCGGACGCCTATTCCCGTTCCTCGCAAAAGGTCGGCGTCGCCCTGGTGACGTCGGGGCCGGGCGTGACCAATACAGTGACCGGCATTGCCACTGCCTACATGGACTCGATCCCGATGGTCGTCATCACCGGCCAGGTGCCGACTGCCTACATCGGCCAGGATGCCTTCCAGGAATGCGACACGGTCGGCATTACCCGCCCCTGCGTCAAGCACAATTTCCTCGTCAAGGACGTCAAGGATCTCGCGCTGACCATCAAGAAGGCCTTCCATATTGCGGCGACCGGTCGCCCGGGACCGGTGGTGGTCGATATCCCCAAGGACATCACCGCCCAGGTGTGCGAATTCGAATACCCAAAGACCATCCAGATGCGCTCCTACAACCCGGTAGTCAAGGGGCATCTCGGCCAGATCAAGAAGGCCGTGCAAATCCTGCAGGAAGCGAAGCGGCCGATCATCTATACCGGCGGTGGCGTGATCCTCTCGGACGCAGCGCCGCAACTGACCGAACTGGCGCGCAAGCTGGACTTCCCGGTGACCAACACGCTGATGGGGCTCGGCGGCTATCCGGCGACCGATCGCCAGTTCGTCGGCATGCTCGGCATGCATGGCACTTATGAGGCGAACAACGCGATGCACTACGCCGACGTGATTCTGGCGGTCGGTGCCCGCTTCGACGACCGCGTGATCGGCAACCCCGATCATTTCGGTCAGGAAAAGCGCCGCGTGATCCACATCGACATTGACCCGTCGTCGATTTCCAAGCGCGTCAAGGTCGATGTGCCCATCGTCGGCAATGTCGCCGACGTGCTGGACGAGTTGCTCAAGCTGGTCGCCGGTGGCTTCAAGGCTAATCCGGAGGTGGCCAACTGGTGGAAGCAGATCGAGGAGTGGCGCGGTCGCGACAGTCTGCGTTACAAGCAGGTGGAGCACATCATGCCGCAGTACGTCATGGAGAAGCTCTATGAGGTGACCGGGGGCAACGCCTTCGTGACTTCCGACGTCGGCCAGCACCAGATGTTCGCCGCGCAGTACTACAAGTTCGACAAGCCGCGGCGCTGGATCAACTCCGGCGGCCTGGGCACCATGGGCGTCGGCCTGCCGTACGGCATGGGCGTCCTGATGGCCAACCCCGATGCGCAGGTCGCCTGCGTGACCGGCGAGGCATCGATCCAGATGTGCATCCAGGAAATGTCCACCTGCAAGCAGTACGGGTTGCCGATCAAGATCATCAACCTGAACAACGGCATGCTCGGCATGGTCCGCCAGTGGCAGGAAATGTTCTATTCCAAGCGCTACTCGCAGTCCTACGTCACTTCGCTGCCCGATTTCGTCAAGCTGGCCGAGTCCTACGGCCACGTCGGCATCAAGGTGGAAAAGCCGGAAGACGTCGAGCCGGCGTTGCGCAAGGCCTTCGTCGAACACAAGGATGACCTGGTCTTCCTCGACTTCATCATCGACCCGGCGGCCAACGTCTTCCCGATGGTGGCGGCGGGCAAGGGACTGACCGAAATGATCCTCGCCGAAGATCTGTAAGGCGGGAGAGGAACAAGAATATGCGACACATCATTTCCATCCTGATCGAAAACGAATCGGGTGCGCTTTCCCGTGTGGCCGGCCTGTTCTCGGCACGCGGCTATAACATCGAATCGCTGACCGTGGCACCGACGGAAGATCCCTCGCTGTCCCGGATGACCATCCTGACCAGGGGTTCCGACGAGGTACTCGAGCAGATCACCAAGCAGCTCAACAAGCTGATTGATGTGGTCAAGGTGGTCGATCTCTCCGAAGCCGCGCACGTCGAGCGCGAACTGATGCTGATCAAGGTTCGCGCCACCGGCAAGGACCGCGAAGAGATGAAGCGGATGGCCGATATTTTCCGTGGCCGCATCATCGACGTCACGGAATCGACCTATGTCATCGAGTTGACCGGAGCAAGCTCCAAGCTCGACTCCTTCATCGCCGGACTCGACGCCGGCCTGATTCTCGAAACCGTTCGTACCGGCGTCTGTGGCATCGGTCGCGGTGATCGCATTCTCAAAGTCTGACTACTGTTCTCCAAGAGGAATTCATGAAAGTTTATTACGACAAGGACGCCGACCTTTCCCTGATCAAGGGCAAGAAGGTCACCATCGTTGGTTACGGCTCGCAGGGCCACGCCCACGCCCAGAACCTTAAGGATTCCGGCGTCAAGGTTACCGTCGGCCTGCGCAAGGAAGGCGCTTCCTGGAAGAAGGCCGAAGCCGCCGGTCTGAAGGTCGAAGAGATCGCCAAGGCGGTCAAGGGCGCCGACGTGGTCATGATCCTGTTGCCGGACGAGAACATTCCGCAGGTGTACAACGAGGAAGTCGCCCCGAACCTCAAGAAGGGCGCCGCCCTGGCGTTTGCCCACGGCTTCAACGTGCATTACAACCAGGTCGTGCCGCGTGCCGACGTCGACGTCATCATGGTTGCCCCGAAGGGCCCGGGCCACACCGTCCGTTCCGAGTACCTGAAAGGCGGCGGCGTGCCGTCGCTGATCGCCGTCTACCAAGATAAGTCCGGCAAGGCCAAGGACATCGCCCTGTCCTACGCCGCGGCCAACGGCGGTACCAAGGGTGGCGTCATCGAGACCAACTTCCGTGAAGAAACCGAAACCGACCTCTTCGGCGAACAGGCCGTGCTCTGCGGCGGTGCCGTCGAACTGGTCAAGATGGGCTTCGAAACCCTGACCGAAGCCGGCTATGCGCCGGAAATGGCCTACTTCGAGTGCCTGCACGAACTGAAGCTGATCGTCGATCTGATGTACGAAGGCGGCATCGCCAACATGAACTACTCGATCTCGAACAACGCCGAATACGGCGAGTACGTGACCGGTCCGGAAGTCATCAACGAGCAATCCCGTGTCGCCATGCGCAATGCCCTGAAGCGCATCCAGACCGGCGAATACGCCAAGATGTTCATCCTCGAAGGCCGTACCAACTACCCAAGCATGACTGCCCGTCGTCGCCTGACCGCTGCCCACCCGATCGAGCAGGTCGGCGAGAAGCTGCGCGACATGATGCCGTGGATCAAGAAGAACAAGCTGGTCGACCAGTCCAAGAACTAAATCGGCTGGCTCGTTAGCGCGTCGCTACGCCCGCATGCCGTACTGATAACGTACGGTCTGCGCGCGCCCGGCGCCACCTTCGCTTCGGGCGGTGTGGGGAACTGCACCGCCCTTGTTGTTTGCGGATTTTGATGGCGCCGGGTGTATCCTTTTCCGGTTGCCTACTGACTGTTTGCCAATGACCGAACTCAAGCCCCGCAAGACCATCTTCAATCCGGAACTCAAGCGGCGCGGCATTTATGTGCTGCCCAATCTGTTCACCACGGCGGCGCTGTTCGCCGGGTTCTTCGCCATCGTCCAGGCGATGCAGGGGGATTTCGAACGCGCGGCCATGGCGATCTTCATCGCCATGGTGCTCGATGGACTCGATGGCCGTGTCGCGCGCATGACCAATACCCAGTCGGCCTTCGGGGCGGAATACGATTCGCTCGCCGACATGGTCAGCTTCGGCGCGGCGCCGGCGTTGGTCATTTACGAATGGGCCCTGCGCGACCTCGGCCGGCTGGGCTGGGTCGCCGCGTTCGTCTATTGCGCCTGTGCCGCCCTGCGTCTGGCGCGCTTCAATACGACGCTGCAAGTGGTGGACAAGCGCTATTTCCAGGGCCTGCCGTCGCCCGCCGCCGCCGCCCTGGTCGCGGGGCTAGTGTGGGTCATGATCGTCTCCGGCATTCCCGGCAGCGACGTGCGCTGGCTGGCCTGCGTGTTCACCCTGTTCGCCGGGCTGACGATGGTTTCCAATATCCGCTATTACAGCTTCAAGGACTTCAATCTGCGCAAGAGCGTGCCGTTCTTCGCCATTGCCGCGATCGCGCTCGGTTTTGCGCTGGTTTCGATCAGTCCTGAAATGACCCTCTTCGGGTTTTTCGTGGTCTACGGTTTGTCCGGCTATGTGCTGGCCGCGGTCAGCTTCTTCAAGCGCAAGACCGCCTGACATCTCGGAGCAGAATATGAAACAGCATCTGTATATTTTTGATACCACACTGCGCGATGGCGAACAGAGCCCCGGCGCTTCGATGACCCGGGAAGAGAAGATCCGCGTCGCCCGCCAGCTTGAAAAAATGCGGGTCGACGTCATCGAGGCCGGCTTCGCCGCCGCTTCGCCCGGCGATTTCGATTCGATCCAGGCGATCGCGCATGCCATCAAGGATTCGACCGTCTGCTCGCTGGCGCGCGCCAACGAAAACGACATCCGGCGCGCCGGCGAGGCGATCCGCCCGGCAACCTCGGGCCGCATCCACACCTTCATCGCCACCTCGCCGATCCACATGGAGAAGAAGCTGCGCATGACGCCGGACCAAGTGGTCGAGCAGGCGATCAAGGCGATCGGCTGGGCGCGCGAATACACCGACAACGTCGAATTTTCGGCCGAGGATGCCGGGCGCTCGGAAATCGATTTCCTCGTTCGCATCTTCGATGCCGTGATCAAGGCCGGGGCAACGACGATCAACGTGCCGGACACCGTGGGGTACAACATTCCCTACCAGTATGCCGAGACGATGCGCCAGCTGATCGAGCGGGTGCCGAATTCCGACAAGGTGGTGTGGTCGGTGCATTGTCATAACGATCTCGGACTCGGTGTGGCGAATTCGCTGGCGGCGGTGCTGGCCGGTGCCCGCCAGGTCGAATGCACGATCAACGGCCTCGGCGAGCGGGCCGGCAACGCGGCGCTGGAGGAAATCGTCATGGCGGTGCGCACGCGTGGCGATGTCTTCCCGGTCGAGACGCGCATCGATACGACGCAGATCGTTCCTGCCTCGAAACTGGTGTCGCAAATCACCGGCTATCCGGTGCAGCCGAACAAGGCGGTGGTCGGCGCCAACGCCTTCGCCCACGAATCGGGCATCCACCAGGACGGGGTGCTGAAGCATCGCGAAACCTACGAAATCATGCGTGCACAGGATGTTGGCTGGGCGCAGAACAAGCTGGTTCTCGGCAAGCATTCGGGACGCAATGCCTTCAAGAGCCGCCTGCAGGAACTCGGCATTGAACTGGAAAGCGACGAGGCCCTGAATGCCGCCTTCGCCCGCTTCAAGGAACTCGCCGACCGCAAGCACGAAATCTTCGACGAGGACCTCCACGCGCTCGTTTCCGACGAAGTGGTGACGCCGGAGCAGGAACACTACAAGCTGGTCTATTCGCACGTCTGTTCGGAAACCGGCGAGATGCCGCAGGCGACGGTGATCCTCAATGTCGGCGGCGTCGAGCACAAGGGTGCAGCGGGCGGCGGCGGCCCGGTCGATGCCACCTTCAAGGCGATCGAGGGCATCGTCGGCAGCGGCGCCGAGCTTCTGCTCTACTCGGTCAACGCCATTACCACCGGTACCGATGCGCAGGGCGAGGTCACCACGCGCCTCTCGAAGGGCGGGCGCATCGTCAATGGCAACGGCGCCGATACCGACATCGTCATCGCCTCGGCGCGCTCCTACCTGAATGCGCTCAACAAGCTGCATTCGACGCTGGACAAGGTGCGGGCGCAGGGCGACGTCTGATCGACCCGCTGCGCTGTTGCCGGAGGCCGCCTCAGCTTGCTGACGCGGCTTTTTCCTTTTGCGGTGCGCGCGTGGCGCGGATGTAGAGAACGGCCGATACGAACAACAGGCCGGCCAGGACGATCTCGCCGACGGCCAGCCATTGCGCCGGGCCGCGCTCGCTGGTGGCGCGCACCAGTCCTTCGAGCAGGTAGAACTGTACGAACAGCGAGACCCATTTGTACGTATAGCGCCTGCCGTGCAGGATGCCGAACAGCGGCGCCAGCAGAAACACCGCCTTGAGCGCCAGCCAGGAGCCGCCGGGCCGCAGCGGCGCCCACCAGAGTTCCCATCCCAGGCACAGGAAGATCAGCGCGATGAGGCTGGCGCTGGCCATGAATTGATAACGTTGGGCTGTCACGGTCGACTCAGTTTCAGGGCAATATTTGCCAGCCGCCGGCCCTGCGCGAAGGCAAGCCGGCTTTCGCTCTCGGCCAGCAGCGGGTTGCCGTCGGCGCCGGCGACGTGGCTGGCGCCATAAGGGGTGCCACCGTGCCGGGTGTGGCTGATATCGGATTCGGTGAAGGGCAGGCCCATGACCAGCATGCCGTGATGAATGAGGGGCAGGGTCATCGAGAGGAGGGTCGATTCGTTGCCGCCATGCTGGCTGCTGCTCGATGTGAAGACGCAGGCCGGCTTGCCGACCAGCGTCCCGTTCTGCCAGGCGGCGATGGTGCCGTCCCAGAAATATTTCATCGGCGCCGCCATGTTGCCGAAGCGCACCGGGCTGCCTAGCGCCAGGCCGCCACATTCGTCGAGGTCGGCGGCTTCGACGTAGGGCGCGCCCGTCTCGGGAACGCCGGCTTCCAGTGCCTCGCAGACGGTGGACACCCGGGGGACGGTGCGCAACCGGGCCTGCACGCCGGGGACCGATTCGATGCCGCGCGCGATCCGTTCGGCGAGGGCGCGCACCGAGCCGCGGTGGCTGTAGTAGAGAACAAGGATATCGAGCATGGTCGGCTATTATACGGCCCCATGCAGACTCACTCCCGATATCGGCGCGCGCAACCGAAACCCGGTGTGGCGGGAACGATCATCCGGCGCTTCCGCACCGAGAACATGATGCAGACCAGTTCGGCCCTCGCGTTCACCACCTTGCTGGCGCTGGTGCCGCTGGCGACGGTCATTCTGGCGGTGGCCGACGCCGTTCCCTATCTCGACATCCTGCTGTCGCGGCTGGAACAACTGGTCCAGGACTCCTTCCTGCCGAGCTCGGCGGCGCGGACCATTTCCGGTAGCATCGGCCGCTTTTCGCATCGCGCGCAGCAGTTGACCGCAGCAGGCATCGCCTTCCTGAGCATCACCGCCTTCATGCTGATGCACACCATCGAGCGGGCGTTCAATCACGTCTGGCAGGTGAAGCCGCGTCCCTTCTTCATCCGACTCAAGCTCTATGCCTTCGCGATGCTGGTCTGGCCGTTCATCCTGGCGGCGGTGGCGGCGGCCATATCGTTTGCGGTCACCACCTCGCTCGGTTTCATCCAGGAGGCGGAATGGGCGCGCCGGGTATCGTTCAAGGCGATCTCGCTGATCGTCCTCGGCCTGTTCTTTTCCTTTCTCTACTACGCCGTGCCGAATGCGCCGGTGGCGCGGCGCGCCGCGGTGCTGGGCGGATTGTTCGCCACCGTGGCGTTCGCGGTCATGCAGAAGATATTCGAGCTGTTCCTCGGCAGCTCGGCGATCCTGAAGAGCGTGTATGGCGCTTTCGCCGCGTTCCCGGTCTTTCTGGTGTGGCTGCACCTGAGCTGGGCGGTGGTGCTGCTCGGCGGGCTGATCGCCGCTACGACTTATCGTCCGGCACGACGCTGAAGACCTCGATGCTGGCCGTCTGCTCGGTGAGCCCGGTCGGCCGCACCTCGCGGATGCCCAGGTTGTCCTGCTCGACGAGAATGATCAGGCGCCGCTCGTGCTCGCTGAGCTTGCCGGTCGGCGCCACGAGGGAGGGCTGGGCGCGCAGTGGGGGCATTTCGGGAAGGATCAGCGCCGAGAGATTGCCGGCTTCGAGTTCGAGCGGCCGGATGACTTCGGCGGCGATGGCGTGCGAGGCCAGTTGCTGCATGCCGATTTCGATATGCGCCGGGTTTTCGGAAATGGCCCAGCGCACGATGCCGACATGCCAGCTGGGGAATCTTTCGGCGCGTTCACCGGTCGGCTGCACGGCGACGATGTCGCCAACCCTAAGGTGGGCGGTCGGGCCGGCGATGTGCATCAGCGCGTAGCCGTCAGGGCTTTCGTTGGTGACCATCCATTCGCTGATCTGCCTTTCCTTGTCCGGGTGGCGAATCAGGTGCCAGAGCTGCTCCAGGCCGGCGCAGAGGTTGACCCGGTAGGACTGGCGCCGGCGCGGATAGCGGCGCGTTGCCGGCTGGCCCCAGAGCAGGGCGAGGCGACGCAGGACACCGCGCCCGGCCGGGGTGTCGGCAAACTCAGGCAGGCCGAGGCTGATGGCTGGCGCGCCGTTGTCCAGCGCGGCGAGATGCTCGCGCACGTCGCGGGCGACGAGGTCGCAGGCAAAGTAGAGGGCCAGCGTATCGGCGGGCGGCATGCGCCGCGCCAGCGCGTGGGCGGGAAAATCCTGGTCCAGATCCAGCCAGAAGACGCCGGTGCGGTCCAGCGGCGGGGTCTCGAAAATATCCACTGGCTTGACGCTGGATGCGATGTAATCGGTGATGAACTCCAGTTCGCTTGAGCAGAACGATGCCGGCTGGGCAATCGCCGCGAGCAGGATGTGGGCATAGACGTGCCGGACGGATGGCTCGCCGTCGGGCCCCGCTACCTCGGCGAGCCCCAGTCGGCGCGCGGTGCGGTAGGCGGCGTGCAACTGCTGCCAGATTCCGATGCTGTTGGGTGCGGCGATCAGATGGCTGATGCGGATATGCCAGGCGACGCATTGCATGACCTTGCGCAGGGTCTGGTCCGGTGCGTTGCGGTGGGCGGTGTTGCGCGGGTCGAAAAGCTCCGAAAGGGTGTTGAGGTACTCCTGGGCCAGCGTTTCGAGAACTTCCTGGATGATCATGGTGCGTTGTCGCACCTTGCGTGAAACCGGCAGGCTAATGCCGTGCAGGGCCGGCAATTCGGCGCTGACGACGCGCTCGCCGTGCCTGTGCAGGAGATCGAGAAGCTGGGTCCGCTGGCCGGTCGTGGTCGGCGATTCGCGCAACAGCAGCAGTTGCTGCAACAGCTCGCCGGCATCCTCGGCGCCGGTCCGGCCATGCGCGAGCGCAAGCCATTCCAGGATGGACTTGGCATGACCATCGAGCGGGTGCTCGAACGACGGGTGGGAATCAGCGGACATATTGGGGAGGCAGGATAAACAATCTCGGCAGTTTTCGCCATGCGCAAGCGACCGACGGGTCAAGGGAGCGGCGCAATGGTCGGTGGGGGCGGACATCCTCCCCGCAGCACCTCTAAGTGGCTTGTTTTTCCTTGATTAAGCGATATAATCTCGGGTCTTTTTTCAAGCAACGAAAGAATTTCCATGGTTGTTATCCGTCTTGCCCGTAGCGGCGCCAAGAAGCGTCCTTTCTACAACATGGTCGTTACCGATTCGCGCAATCGCCGCGATGGCCGCTTCGTCGAGCGTATCGGCTTCTACAACCCGGTTGCCGCCGGCAATGCCGAAGCGCTGCGCGTCGCCGTCGACCGCCTGACCTACTGGCAACAGAATGGCGCCCAGCTGTCCCCGACGGTTGCCCGTCTGGTCAAGCAGCACGCCGCCCAGCAGGCTGCCTAAGCAGTTCCTGCGTTGGCCGGCAACGACTTCGTTGTGCTGGGGCGGCTTGCCGACCCCTACGGAGTCCAGGGCTGGCTCAGGTTGTACCCCTTCGCGGATGATCCGCTGACCTGGGCGGAAATGCCCGCGTGGTGGATCGGCAAGGAAGGCGGGCCGTGGCGCGAATGTCGGCCGCAGGGCATGCGGGCGCATGGCGATGGTCTGGTCGTGCGACTCGATGGCGTGCCGGACCGGACAGCTGCCGAGGCGATGAAGGGGCTACTGGTCGCGGCGCCTCGTTCGGCGTTGCCGAAGACCGGGGAAAACGAGTTTTACTGGGCCGATCTGATCGGCCTGGAAGTCGTCAATACTGCCGGCGAGCGGCTCGGCAAGGTGGCCGGGCTGATCGAGACGGGCGCCAACGACGTTCTGCGCGTTGTTGGCGATGACGATGCCGAGCGCCTGTTGCCCTTCGTGGCGGCAGTGGTGCTGGCGGTGGAGAAGGAAGCGGGGCTGATTCGGGTGGAGTGGGGCAGCGACTGGTGATCCGGTTCGACTGCATTACCCTTTTCCCGGAGATGTTCGCCGCTGTGACGGAGAGTGGCATTACCCGTCGGGCGCTGGAGGAAGGGCGCTGGGCGTGGCAGGGGTGGAATCCGCGGGATTTCGCCGAGAATGCCTGGCGACGGGTCGATGATCGCCCCTTTGGCGGCGGGCCGGGCATGGTGATGCAGCCGGGGCCGCTGGAGAAGGCGATCAATGCCGCGAAGCTGGAGCAGGGCGCGGCGGGGCTGGCGACGAGCCGGGTCATCTACCTCTCGCCGCAGGGCGCGCCGCTGACCCACGAACGGGTCATGCGGCTGGCGACGGGCGAGGAAGGGCTGATCCTTCTTTGCGGTCGCTATGAAGGAATCGACGAGCGTCTGATCGAGCGCTGCGTCGATGAGGAAATTTCGATCGGGGATTTCGTGCTGTCCGGCGGCGAGTTGCCGGCGATGGTGTTGATCGATGCCGTCGTCCGCCAGTTACCGGGGGTGCTTGGTGATGCCGCTTCGGCGGTGGAAGATTCGTTTGTCGGTGGTTTGCTGGATTGTTCGCACTACACCCGTCCGGAGGTTTACGAGGGCGCGGCGGTGCCGGAGGTCTTGATGTCCGGCGACCACAAGAGAATTCGTCGCTGGCGGCTCAAGCAGTCGCTGGCGCGGACCCGGAAGCGCCGGCCGGATTTGCTGGCGCACCGCGTGTTGAGCGCGGAAGAAACGCAACTCCTCACGGAACTGTCCGGAGAGGAGCAATGCGGTGAGTAGATGTTTATAAATTGAAGGATCTCACATGAACCTGATTCAACAACTCGAGCAAGAAGAAGTCGCCCGCGTCAGCGCCGGCAAGACCATTCCCGAATTTGCCCCGGGCGACACCGTCGTCGTCCAGGTGAAGGTCAAGGAAGGCAACCGCGAGCGTCTGCAGGCCTACGAAGGTGTCGTCATCGCCAAGCGCAACCGCGGCCTGAACTCCTCCTTCATCGTTCGCAAGATTTCTTCCGGCGAAGGCGTCGAGCGTACTTTCCAGACCTATTCCCCGCTGGTTGCTGCGATTGAGCTCAAGCGTCGCGGCGACGTGCGTCGCGCCAAGCTCTACTATCTGCGCGAGCGTTCCGGCAAGTCCGCCCGCATCAAGGAAAAGCTGGTGCGCAAGACGACTGCCGCCTAAGCAGTCCGTTCAGGCAAAAAGCAAACGGGGCGCCGCGGGCGCCCCGTTTCTTTTTTTGGTTTTTGCCCGAAATCGGGCGTCGACCGCAGCCGGCAGAATCAGCCCCGGGTCTTGTCCTTCTCGATCAGCGCGTAGGCGGAGTGATTGTGGATGGACTCGAAGTTTTCCGATTCCACCACGTAGGCATCGATGCGACCTTCGGCGTTGAGGCGGGCGGCGACGTCGCGCACCATGTCCTCGACGAATTTCGGGTTGTCGTAGGCGCGCTCGGTGACATGCTTTTCGTCCGGGCGCTTGAGCAGGCCGAACAGTTCGCAGGAAGCCTCGGATTCGACCAGCTGGACGAGTTCCTCGATCCAGACGAAATCGTTGGTGCGGGCGGTGACGGTGACGTGCGAACGCTGGTTGTGGGCACCATACTCGGAAATCTTCTTCGAGCACGGACACAGGCTGGTGACCGGCACGACAACCTTGACCGAGGTGGTGATCTCGCCGTGGCAGATGTCGCCGATGAAGGTGACGTCGTAGTCCATCAGGCTCTGCACGCCGGAAACCGGGGCGGTCTTGTTGATGAAATACGGAAAGTTCATCTCGATGTGGCCGGTTTCGGCTTCAAGCTTGACCACCATGTCGCGCAGCATGACCGGAAAGCTCTCGACCGAGATTTCGCGCTCGTGGCTGTTCAGGATCTCCACGAAGCGGGACATGTGCGTGCCCTTGAAATTGTGCGGCAGGCCGACGTACATGTTGAACACGGCGATGGTGTGCTGGATGCCGGCCGACTTGTCCTGGACGCGGACCGGGTGGCGGATCGACTTGATGCCGACCTTGTTGATGGCGATGTGACGGGTATCCGCCGAGTTCTGGACGTCGGGGATGGGGAGGGGGCTGTTCATGGGCTGTTCTGTCTGAATTATTGTGTCCGGATGCGGGCGCGTACGGCTTGTACGATGCCCGCCTGATCGAGGCCGAGTTCGGCCAGAAGCTGGCCTTGCTCGCCGTGATCGATGAAACGGTCGGGCAGACCGAGGCGCAACACGGGCACATTCAGCCCATGTTCCGCCAGCACGCGCTCAATCTCCGAGCCGGCGCCACCGATTACGGCATTCTCTTCGATACTGACCAGCAGGGAATGGTTCCCCGCCAGTTCGACGATCAGCGCCGCATCGAGCGGCTTGACGAAGCGCATGTTGACGACCGTGGCGTCGAGCGCCTCGCCGGCAGCCTCGGCGGCCGGCACCAGGCTGCCGAAGGCGAGCAGGGCGACGTCCCTGCCGTGCCGGCGGATTTCGCCCTTGCCGACCGGCAGCGTGTCGAGGCTCATGTCGGGGATCGTTCCCGTGCCGCCGCCGCGCGGGTAGCGCACCAGGCTCGGGCAATCGAGTGCGAAGGCGGTGGACAGCATCCGGCGGCACTCGGCTTCGTCGGCCGGCGCCATCACCACCATGTTCGGGATGCAGGTGACGTAGGAGAGGTCGAAGGTGCCGTGGTGGGTCGGGCCGTCGGCGCCGACCAGGCCGCCGCGGTCGACGGCGAAGACTACCGGCAGATTCTGCAGCGCGACGTCGTGCACCAACTGGTCATAGGCGCGCTGCAGGAAGGTCGAGTAGATGGCGACTACCGGCTTCAGCCCTTCGCAGGCGAGGCCGGCGGCAAAGGTCACGGCGTGCTGCTCGGCGATCCCGACATCGTAGTAGCGGTCCGGGTACTCGCAGGCGAAACGCACCAGGCCCGAGCCCTCGCGCATGGCAGGGGTGATACCGACCAGGCGCGCATCGGCGCGCGCCATGTCGCACAGCCAGTCGCCGAAAACCTGGGTATAGGTCAGCTTGCCCGGCCCCTTGGCCGACTTGATGCCTTCACCGGCCGCGAACTTGCCGACGCCGTGGTAGAGGATCGGGTCGGCCTCGGCCAGCTTGTAGCCCTGGCCTTTCTTGGTGATGACGTGGAGGAACTTCGGACCCTTCAGCTTCTTCAGGTTTTCCAGCGTCGGGATCAGGGCGTCGAGGTCGTGGCCGTCGATCGGGCCGTAGTAATGGAAGCCGAATTCCTCGAACAGCGTGCCGGGGGCGATCATCCCCTTGACGTGCTCCTCGGCGCGCCGGGCCAGTTCGAGCAGCGGCGGGGCGAAGCCGAGCATGTGGCGGCCGGCCTCGCGGGCGGCGTTGTAGGTCTTGCTGGAGGTCAGCCGGGTCAGGATGTTGTTGAGGGCGCCGACCGGCGGCGAGATCGACATCTCGTTGTCGTTGAGGATGACCAGCATGTCGGCATCAGCGACGCCCGCGTTGTTGAGCGCCTCGAAGGCCATGCCGGCCGACATCGCGCCGTCGCCGATGATGGCGATCGCCTTGCGCTCCTCGCCTTTCAGCTTGGCGGCCAGCGCCATGCCCAGCGCGGCCGAGATCGAGGTCGACGAGTGGCCGACGCCGAAGGTGTCGTAGGGGCTTTCGCTGCGCTTGGGAAAGCCCGAGACGCCGCCGTGCATGCGCAGCCTGTCCATGCCCCGGCGGCGGCCGGTCAGCACCTTGTGCGCGTAGCACTGGTGGCCGACGTCCCAGACCAGGCGGTCTTCCGGCGTGTTGAAGACGGCGTGCAGGGCGATGGTCAGCTCAACGGTGCCGAGATTCGAGGACAGGTGGCCGCCGGTCTGCGACACCGAGTCGATCAGGAAGGCGCGCAGTTCGCTAGCCAGTTGCGGCAGTTGCTTGCGGTCCAGGCGGCGCAGGTCGGCCGGGCTGTCGATGCTTTCGAGCAGGCGGTAGGCGGTCATTTCAGAATTGCCGATGGCAGATGAAATCGGCCAGCTGGGTCAGGCGGGCGGCGCGGTCGCCGAAGATCGCTAGCGCGGCGAGGGCGTCGGCGCGCAATTCGTCGGCGTAGGCGCGCGCGGCGTCGAGGCCGAGCAGGCTGACGTAGGTCGGTTTGGCGGCCGCTTCGTCCTTGCCGGCGGTCTTGCCGAGCGTGGCGGTGCTCGCCGTGCAGTCGAGGATGTCGTCGACGACCTGGAAGAGCAGTCCGGCGCGCTTGGCGAAGCGGTCGAGGTTGTTGCGCTCGTCGGCCGACAGCGGCGAACCGGCGAGGGCGCCGAGCAGCACGGCGGCGCGGATCAGGGCGCCGGTCTTCAGCGCGTGCATCAGTTCGAGCTCGGGCTGGGTCAGCGGCTTGCCGACCGCGGCGAGGTCGATGGCCTGGCCGCCGGCCATGCCGCGCGAGCCGCTGGCGTGGGCGAGCAGGGCGAGCATTTCGAGCTGGCGGGCGGGGTCGCCCAGCGGCTGACTGGCGAGCAGTTCGAAAGCGAGGGTCTGCAGGCTGTCGCCGACCAGCAGGGCGGTCGGCTCGTCGAATTCGACATGGCAGGTCGGGCGGCCGCGGCGCAACACGTCGTCGTCCATGCACGGCAGGTCGTCATGGACCAGCGAATAGGCGTGGATCAGTTCGACGGCGCTAGCGACGACCTCCAGGTGGGCGGCCGGGGCGCCGCTCAGTTCGCCCGCGGCGAAGGCGAGCAGCGGGCGGACACGCTTGCCGCCGCCGAGCGCTGCGTAGCGCATGGCGTCGTTCAGGCGGGCGGGGATGCTGTCGGCGGCCGGCAGCTGGCGGGCCAGCGCGGCTTCGACGCGCGCCTGGGTGGCGGCCATCCAGGCGGTGAAATCGGTTCCGCTCACTGCGACTCCAGGCTGTTGCGGTCGACGGCCTTCATCTCGCCATTTTCGAGCACGCGAATCTGCTGCTCGGCTTCGGCCAGCTGGGCCTGGCAGTACTTCATCAGCCCCATGCCGCGCCGGTAGGCGGCGATCGACGCCTCCAGCTCGAGCCTGCCGTCCTCCATGCTGTGGACGAGATTTTCGAGTTCGGCCAGCGCGGTCTCGAATTTCATGTCGGCAATGGGGGCTTGGTCCATATCTGGCGGGTCCGGGGAAACACGCGAAAATACTCCATCAGGGGGCTTCAGGTCAAATTCGCGCGGGGGTAAAATCGCGCTTTTGAACCCGCTGGAGGCGTGGAATGTCCGACGTGGCGACCCTGTCCCGTTTGGCCCCCGCAGTTTCCCAACTGCCGGTGGACTGGTATTTCGACGAGAAGATTTTCGAACTGGAGAAAAAGCTCATCTTCGATGCCGGTCCCGGTTATGTCGGCCACCAGTTGATGGTGCCCGAAGCCGGCGATTACCGTTCCCTGGAGTGGAAGGACCACGGGCAGATGCTGCTCAACGGCGGCAGCGACGGGCCGCATGCCGGCATCTGGCAGATGTCCAACGTCTGCCGCCATCGCCAGGCGATCATGTTGCAGGGCGCCGGCAAGCTGCAGGGTAACGTCGTCTGCCCGATCCACCGTTGGACCTACGACACCGGCGGCGAGCTGATCGGCGCCCCGCATTTTCCGCAGAACCCCTGCCTCAACCTGAACAAGACCAAGCTGGAAAACTGGAACGGCCTGCTCTTCAAGGGGCCGCGCTCGGCGAATGCCGATCTCGCCGGTATGAAGGTCGCCAGGGCGCTCGATTTCACCGGCTACAAGCTTGACCATGTCGAGATGCACACGTGCAACTACAACTGGAAGACCTTCATCGAGGTCTATCTGGAGGACTACCACGTCGCGCCCTACCACCCAGGGCTGGGTAATTTCGTCACCTGCGACGAACTGACCTGGCAGTTCGGCGACTGGTACTCGGTGCAGCGCGTCGGCATCACCTCGCTGCAGAAATCGGGCTCCCGGGCCTACGAGCGCTGGCAGAAGGCGGTGCTCGACGTCTATGGCGCCGAGGGGCGGACGCCCGAGCACGGTGCCATCTGGCTGACCTATTTCCCGAACATCATGGTCGAGTGGTATCCGCACGTGCTGGTCGTGTCCACGCTGATCCCGCAGGATGTGAACAAGACGCTGAACGTCGTCGAGTTCTACTACCCGGAAGAAATCGTCGATTTCGAGCGCGATTTCATCGCCGCCGAGCGGGCCGCCTACATGGAAACCGCCATCGAGGACGACGATATCGGCGAGCGCATGGACCGCGGGCGCTACGCGCTGTTCAAGGAAGGGCGCAACGAGGTCGGGCCCTACCAGAGCCCGATGGAGGACGGCATGCAGCATTTCCACGAGTTCTACCGGCGCATCATGCAGGCGCAGCGGTAAGCGATTGCTGCAACGCACAAGGCGTCGGGGTAAAATCCGGCGCCTTTTTTATTTTCGAGTCGCCTGCCCATGCAATCCCTCTGGATGCTCGTCGCCAGCCTGCTTTTCGCCTGCATGGGGGTGTGCGTCAAGTTCGCTGCCGCGACGCATTCGGCGGTCGAGATCACCTTCTATCGCAGCTTCATCTCGCTGTTCCTGATGTTCGGCCTCGTTCGCCTGCGCGGGGTTAGGCTCGCAACCCCGCATTGGCGCTGGCAGGTCAGCCGCGGCCTGGTCGGCTTCGCGGCGCTGTTCAGCTATTTCTACGCCATCGCCCTGTTGCCGCTGGCGACGGCGGTCACCCTCAACTACACCTCGGCCATCTTCCTCGCCATCTACCTGGCGCTGGCCGGCATGCGCCTGCGCCGCGGCATCCTCGGCGCGCTGGTCGTCGGTCTGCTCGGCGTCGGCCTGCTACTCAAACCGACCTTGCACGCCGAGCAACTGGCCGGCGGGCTGATCGGCCTCGGCTCCGGCGTGCTGGCCGGCATGGCCTATTTCAGCGTGCGCGAACTCGGGGCGCGCGGCGAGCCGGAAACGCGCACGGTCTTCTATTTCTCGCTCGTCTCCTCGGTGTGCGCCGGCATCTGGCTGCTGTTCAGCGAGTTGCACGCGGTCGACCTGCGCAGCGGCCTGCTTCTGCTCGGTGTCGCCAGTTTCGCCACCGCCGCCCAGCTCGCCATGACGCGCGCCTACACGCGCGGCAAGACCCTGATGTCGGCGGCGCTGGCCTACAGCACGGTGATTTTCTCCAGTCTTTTCGGCGTGCTGTTCTGGGGCGAGGTGCTCGATGCGTCGGCCTGGTTCGCCATCGGCCTGATCATCCTCTCCGGCATCGCGGCGACGCATTTTTCCCGCGCCAGCCCGGTGGAACAGGATTAAACTGGCGGCAAACAACAGCGGAGATAAGCAATGATCGTCATCGACCATAAACCTCACCGGGTCAGCGTTTCCGTCTTCGGCGAATTCACGCTGGCCGACTACAAGGAGTTCGAGGAGGTCGTCAATTACAAGGTGAAGTTCGAGGGGCCGGTCGATCTCTACTTCGACCTCAGCCAGATGGGCGATCTGACCATCGACGTCGCCTGGGAGGAGATCAAGTTCTCGCGCGCCCACGCCGATGATTTCAAGCGCGTTGCCGTCGTAACCGACAGCCAGTGGGTGACGTGGAGCGCCTGGCTGTCGCAGACCTTCGTCAACGCCGATGTCGAGGTCTTCGATAACGCCGAGGAAGCGCTCGCCTGGCTGGATTCGCCGGCATGAGCTACACGACGCTGGTCGATGCCGCGACGCTGGCGACGCATCTCGGCGACCCCGACTGGCTGGTCGTCGATGTCCGGCACCAGCTGGCCGATACCGGCTACGGCGAACGCGTTTACGCCGAGAGCCACATTCCGGGCGCCGCTTTCCTCCATTGCGACCGCGACCTGTCGGGGCCGCTGACCGGCAGCAATGGCCGCCATCCCCTGCCGGCGCCGGAGCAACTGGCGGCGCGGCTGGGCGAAATCGGCGTCGGGCCGCAGACGCAGGTGGTGGTCTACGACGATGCGCAGGGGATGATCGCCGGGCGCTTGTGGCTGTTGCTGCGCTGGCTCGGGCACGACCGGGTGGCCCTGCTCGACGGCGGCCTCCAGGCCTGGCAGGACGCCGGCGGGGCGCTGACGGCTGAACGGCCGCGGCGCCCGCCGACGGTCTTCACCGCCCGGGTGCGCGATGCGATGGTCGATGCCGACTACGTGCGGGCCTTCCTGCAGACCTCGCGCATGCACCTGGTCGATGCGCGCAGCCCGGACCGCTATCGCGGCGAGAACGAAACCATCGATCGCGTCGGCGGCCACATTCCCGGCGCCATCAACCGCTTCTTCCGCGAAAACCTGCAGGCCGACGGCCGCTTCAAGCCGGCCGCCGAACTGCGTGCCGAATGGTTGGCGGTGCTCGCCGGGTCGTCGCCGGACCAGGTCGTGCACCAGTGCGGTTCCGGCGTCTCCGCCTGCCACAACATGCTGGCGATGGAAATCGCCGGGCTGCCCGGCTCGCGCCTCTACGCTGGGTCGTGGAGCGAATGGTGCGCCGACTGCGGGCGGCCGGTGGCATGACGACGATGCAAGCCGAACTCCGCGCGGCGCTGGCCGACGATCTCGACCAGCTGGTCCGCCTGCACGACCGCGAGCTCGATGGCGACACCATCGCCGCCCTCAAGGCGGCCGATTTCCCCCATGGCCTGGCGCTGGCGCCGGCCGACGACGTGGCTGCCGCGGCCCATGCCAACGTCGCGGCGGCGCTGGCCGCCCTGCCGGTTCCGCCGGAGAAGGCAGCGCTCGACGAACTGGCCGCCGACTACGCCGCCATCTATCTCAACAACAGCCTCGGCGCCTCGCCCTACGAATCGATCTGGCTCGACGACGACCATCTGGCCTGCCAGCGCCCGATGTTCGAACTGCGCGAAATCTATGCCGCCGCCGGCTACCAGGCCGTCGACTGGCGCAGCCGCTTCGACGACCATCTGGTCATGCAATTGCACTATCTGAGCCACGTCCTGCGGTCTGCTGCGGTCGACGGCGAAAAAATGGCCAATTTCATCGACGAGCACGTTGGCTACTGGTTTCCCGACTTCGCCCAGCGGGTGGCGCTCGGCTGCAACACGCCCTTCTACGCGGCGCTCGCCGAACTGACGCACGTCTGGCTGTTGCGTCTGCGCAACCTGCTCGACGAAATCCATGCCTGCCCGCTGCCGACGCGCGAGCAGATGACGGCGCGGATTCAGCGCAAGCTGGCGCTCGAAAAGGCCGAGATCGCCCCCATCCGCTTCATGCCGGGGGCGCAGGGGCCGAGCTGGTAGCGGCGAGCCGGGCCAGCGCCCAGCCGACGTGTTCGCGCACCAGCGCCGAAGGATGGTCGGCGCGGCCGCGCAGGGCTTCGAGAATTTCCGCCGCGGCGGGCGCATTGCCGAGCGCAACGGCGATGTTGCGCAGCCAGCGTTCATGGCCTATGCGGCGAATCGGGTTGCCGGCCAGGCGCTCGTTGAATTCGCTTTCGGTCCACGCGAAAAGGTCGACCAGCCGGGCGGCGTCCAAGCCGTGGCGCGGCGAGAACTCGGGGGCGCCGAGACTGGCGAAGCGGTTCCACGGGCAGCACAGCTGGCAGTCGTCGCAGCCGTAGATGCGGTTGCCGATCAGCGGCCGAAACTCCTCGGGGATGGCGCCGTGCAGCTCGATGGTCAGGTAGGAAATGCAGCGCCGCGCATCGACGCGATACGGCGCGGTGATGGCGCGGGTCGGGCAGACGTCGAGGCAGGCGGTGCAGGTGCCGCAATGCGCTTCGACCGGCGCATCGGGCGCCAGCGGCAGGTCGCAGTAGATTTCGCCGAGAAAGCGCCAGGAGCCCTGTTGCGAGAGCAGCAGCGTGTGCTTGCCGCGCCAGCCGAGGCCGGCCTGCTCGGCGAAATGCACCTCCATGACCGGCGCTGAATCGGAAAAGACGCGGTAGCCGAACGGGCCGGCCAGGGTCCCGATCGCGTCGGCCAGTTTCTGCAGGCGGTGGCGCACCACCTTGTGGTAGTCGCGCCCGAGGGCGTAGCGCGAGATGGCCGCCTGCCCGGCGGCGTCGGCCGTTTTGACTGCCGGCAGGTAGTCGACCGCAGCCGAGATGACGGTCACCGTGCCCGGGTGCAGGCGCTGCGGATCGGCACGCAATTCGGCGTGGCGGGCCATATAATCCATTTCGCCGTGGCACCCGGCTGCCAGCCAGGCGCGCAATTCGCCGGCGGCGTCGCCGACTTCGGCCCGCGCGACGCCGACGGCGGCAAAGCCCAGTTCCCTGCCGGCCTGACGGATGGCTTCCTTCAGCGCCGCCTCATCCAGAGTGGAGTCGCGATCGTGCATAGCCCCGATGTTACCGCCGTTTTCAACTTGCCCGACGAAGCGGCCACCCAGCGCCTGGGCCAGGCGCTGGCGCCAGCGCTGCGTCCGGGGCTGGTGATTTTCCTCGAAGGCGACCTCGGCGCCGGCAAGACGACGCTGGTGCGCGCCCTGATCCGGGCGCTCGGCCACGCGGGCCCGGTGAAAAGTCCGACGTATTCTCTGGTTGAAGTTTACGTAATTTCGAGCTTATACTTATATCACTTTGATTTTTATCGTTTCGAGTCACCCGAGGAGTTTCTCGATGCGGGTTTTGATGAATACTTCAATGATGCTTCGGTCTGCTTGGTCGAATGGCCGGAGCGCGCTCAAGGCTGCGTTCCGTCGCCAGACCTGCGGCTGCGCCTTCATCATGCAGGTTTCGGGCGTCTCCTCGAAGCCGTGGCAGATACACCGGAAGGGGCGCAATGCCTAGGCATGCTGACCTCAGCCATGGGCGGCGGCAACTCCTCCGCTGTGCCGGCGCCGCGCTGATCCTCTCGGTTTCCCCGGTCGCCGGCGCCGTGGTGCGGCTGCCGTCGGTACTCTCGGTGCGCGTCTGGCCGGCGGCCGACTACACGCGCGTGACGCTGGAACACGACGCGCCGCTCAAGTTCACCCACTTTACCGTCGAAAACCCCGACCGCCTGGTGGTCGATATCGAGGGCGTCGAATTCAACAGCGTGCTCGACAGCCTGGCGCGCAAGATCGCCACCGACGACCCCTACATCAAGTTGCTGCGCGCGGGCCGCTTCAAGCCGGGCGTCGTCCGCCTGGTCATCGAGCTCAAGGCCAAGGTGGCGCCGCAGGTGTTCGAGGTCAAGCCGGCCGGCGAGTACGGCCACCGCCTGGTTCTCGACATCTATCCACTGACGCCGGTCGACCCGCTGATGTCGCTGGTCGAGGGACGCAAGGATGCCGTCGAGCCGCTCAAGCTCGAAGCCGAGGCCAAGGCCCAGGAAACGCCGGCGCAGGCGCCGGCCCCGGCGAAGAAGGCCGAAACGGCACCGGCCCCGGAAGCGCCGGAAATCCGGACGTCGCGCAAGTCGGGCAAACCGATCGTCGATCGCCTGGTCACCATCACCCTCGACCCCGGCCACGGTGGCGAGGATCCGGGTGCCGTCGGGCGCGGCGGAACCTACGAAAAGAACGTCACGCTGGCGGTGGCGAGGCGGCTCAAGGCCCGCCTCGACGCCGAACCCAACATGCGCGCGGTGCTGACGCGCGATTCGGATTTCTTCGTGCCCCTGCAGATGCGCGTCCAGAAGGCGCGGCGCGTGCAGTCCGACCTCTTCCTGTCGATCCATGCCGATGCCTGGGTCAAGCCCGATGCCCGCGGCTCGTCGGTATTCGTGCTCTCCGAACGCGGCGCGTCGAGCACCCAGGCGCGCCTGCTGGCCCAGCGCGAGAACGAGGCCGACATGATCGGCGGCGTCAATCTCGGCGCCAAGGACCTGTTCCTCGCCCGCACGCTGCTCGACCTGTCGCAGACCGCGACGATCAACGACAGCCTCAAGCTGGGCAAATACCTGCTCGGCGAACTCGGCTCGGTCAACACGCTGCACAAGAACAGCGTCGAGCAGGCCGGTTTTGCCGTCCTCAAGGCGCCGGACATCCCGTCCGCACTGATCGAGACTGCCTTCATCTCCAATCCGGACGAAGAGCGCCGGCTCAACGACGATGCCTACCAGGACAAGCTGGCCGACGCCATCGTCCGCGGCATCCGGCAATACTTCATCAAGCATCCGCCGGGGCCGAAGGCCAGGCTGGCGAGCATCGCCTGACGCTCAGGCCGCCTGGCCGACGGCCGGCAGTGCGCTGGCGGCGACCAGCGTCTCGTAGCAGGCAACGCGGTTGCGCCCATTCTGCTTGGCCCAGTAAAGCGCGGCATCGGCGCGGTCGATCAGGCCCGTCGGCGTGTCGTGCGGCCGCAGGCGGCAGAAGCCGATGCTGACCGTGGCCCGGCCGACGGCGGCAAAGCCGTGGCTGGCGACGGCCATGCGGAAGCGCTCGAAGACGTTCAGGGCGTTCCGCTCGGTCGCCGGTTGCAGGACGACGATGAACTCCTCGCCGCCGAAGCGGAACAATTGGTCGTCGTAGCGGAAGGTGTCGCGCAGCAGTTGCCCGAAGCCGACGAGCACCGTATCGCCGGTCAGGTGGCCGTGCCCGTCGTTGATGCGCTTGAAATGATCGATGTCGCAGATCGCCAGCCAGTGGTGATCGTCATGCCCGCTGCGCCGGCGGCGGGAGGCGTCCGGATCGTGCGTCGCGTCGTCGCCGGCAGCGTGGCCGAGGACTTCGAAGAGATGCTTGTCGAAGGTCTTGCGATTCGCGAGGCCGGTCAGGGTGTCCGTTTCGCCGTAGTCGAGGAGCGCCAGGTGGTGCCCGAAATACTCGACCAGGCCCATCAGCAGGACGCGGCGTTCGGCGGGAAAGTCGGCCGGCAGGGAAATGTCGATCAGATAGATCAGCTGATCGTCGGCGATGACCGGGAAAACCAGGCGGTCCGAGCCATCGGGGAGCGGTTCGAGGACGACGCTGCGTTCTTCCTGGCAGCGCCGCAGCAAGGGGTCGTGGTCGATCGGGCGGCAATGGCGGCGTTCCGGCAGATAGGCGTTGTGCCAGAACTGTCCGGCGGCGTCGAATCCGGCGCACGAAAAGACGATCCACTTCTTCTGGCCGGGAAAACAGCGATAGACGTTGAACGCCGGCGGCGCGAAGAGGCCCTGCGTCGCCTCGACGAGCGCCGCGTTGATTTCGGTGCGGTCGCGCTTCGATGAAATGCGGATGATGTGCTCTATCAGCTGGAGCATGGGGGCATCGACCCTGGCCGGGAGTAAAGGAACAAATGTAGCAAATTCGGGCCGTCGATGCGAAATTGCCGGCGGCCGGCCGGTGGCGCGGCGATCCCGGACAAGCGCGGCACGTGACAAGCCGTTATAATTGCCCATTTTTTCGGGCATCAAATGCGGGTTTTTCGCGGCTTTTCGCGCCCGGTTCCGGGGCCGACGGCGTTGGCGATCGGCAATTTCGACGGCGTTCATCGCGGGCACGGCGCCTTGCTGGGCCGCCTGGGCGATGTCGCGCGCCAGCATGCCCTGCCGCCGACCGTCCTCACCTTCGAACCACACCCGCGCGAATTCTTCAGCCCGGCCTCGGCGCCGGCGCGGCTGACGACCTTTCGCGAGAAGATCGAACTGCTCGGCGAGGCCGGCGTGGCGCAGGCGATGGTCTGCCGTTTCAATGCGGCCTTGGCGGCGCTTTCGGCCGAACAGTTCGTCGAACGGGTGCTGGTCGGCGGCCTGCAGGTCCGGCACGTCATCATCGGCGACGATTTCCGCTTCGGCAAGGGGCGCACCGGCGACTTCGCGCTGCTGCAAGCTGCCGGCCGGCAGCACGGGTTCGCCGTCGAAGCCATGGGCAGCGTCACGGTCGACGGCGAACGGGTGTCCAGTTCCGGCGTGCGGGCGGCGCTGGCGGCGGGCGAGATGGAGCACGCGGCGCGCCTGCTTGGCCGTCCCTACATCATCGACGGCCAGGTGACGCGCGGCCAGCAACTTGGCCGCCAGTGGGGCTTTCCAACGGCCAACCTGCGCATCCGGCACAATCCGCTGCCGATGGCGGGCGTCTTTGCCGTCGAGGTGGGCGGCCTGGGCGACCGGCCGCTGCCCGGGGTGGCGAATCTCGGCATCCGGCCGACCGTCGGCGGCACGCGGCCGCTGCTCGAGGTCCATCTGTTCGATTTCGAGCGCGACATCTACGGCGCCCATATTTCGGTCCGTTTCGTGCACAAGCTGCGCGACGAACGGCGCTTTCCCAATTTCGACGCCCTCAAGGCGCAGATCGCGGCCGATGCCGTGGCGGCGCGGGCTTTCTTCTCGCTGTGAGCATGCACAATGGCTGACTACAAAGACACCCTGAACCTGCCGGATACCGCCTTTCCGATGCGCGGCGACCTGCCCAGGCGCGAGCCGCAATGGGTCGCCGAGTGGCAGCAGAAGCAGCTCTACCGGCGCATTCGCGAGATCAGCGCCGGCCGTCCGCGCTTCGTGCTGCACGACGGCCCGCCGTACGCCAACGGCGACATCCACATCGGCCACGCGGTCAACAAGGTGCTGAAGGACATCATCGTCCGTTCGAAGACGCTGGCCGGCTTCGATGCGCCCTACGTGCCGGGCTGGGATTGCCACGGCTTGCCCATCGAGCACCAGATCGAGAAACTGCACGGCAAGAACATTCCGGCCGACAAGGTGCGCGAACTGTGCCGTACCTACGCCGCCGAGCAGGTCGAGCGGCAGAAGAAGGATTTCATCCGCCTCGGCGTGCTGGGCGACTGGGACGATCCCTACCTGACGATGAACTTCAAGGCCGAGGCCGACGAAATCCGCGCGCTGGGCAAGATCCTCGAGCAGGGCTATCTCTATCAGGGGCTGAAGCCGGTCAACTGGTGTCTCGACTGCGGCTCGGCGCTCGCCGAGGCCGAGGTCGAGTACGAGGACAAGACCTCGCCGGCGATCGACGTCGCCTTCGAGGTGCATGAAAACCACGCCGAAAAGCTGGCCGCCGCCTTCGGCCTGACCCACCTGCGTGGCCCGGCGTTCGCGGTGATCTGGACGACGACGCCGTGGACGCTGCCGGCCAACGAGGCAGTCAGCGTGCACCCGGAACTGACCTACGACCTGATCGAAACCGGGAAGGGCGCGCTGATCCTGGTGCGCGAGCTGGCCGAAGCCTGCCTCAAGCGCTATGGCCTCGAAGGCACGGTCGCCGGTTCGTGCAGCGGCGACAAGCTCGACCAGATCCTGCTCCGCCACCCGTTCCAGCAGCGCGACGTGGCCATCATCTGCGGCACCCACGTCACGACCGAGGCCGGTACCGGCCTCGTGCATACCGCGCCGGCGCACGGCGCGGACGACTTCGCCATCGGCAAGCGCTACGGCCTGCCGGTGAACAACCCGGTCGGCGACGACGGCCGTTTCCTCGGCAACACGCCGGCGCTGACGGTCGGCGCGCTGGCGGGCAAGACGGTGTGGGAGGCCAATCCGCTGGTGCTGCAGGAACTCGACGGTTGCGGTCGACTGCTCAAAACCGAGAAAATCCAGCACAGCTACCCGCACTGCTGGCGGCACAAGACGCCGATCATCTTCCGCGCCACGACGCAATGGTTCATCGGCATGGAACACCGCAAGGACGAGAACGCCTCGACCCTGCGCTGGATCGCCGAGCGCGCCGTCGACGAGACACAGTTCTTCCCGGCCTGGGGCCGCGCCCGCCTGGAGGCGATGATGAAGACCCGCCCCGACTGGTGCGTCTCGCGCCAGCGCAACTGGGGGGTGCCGATCCCGTTCTTCCTGCACAAGGAAACCGCCCAGCCGCATCCGCGCACCGCCGAACTGATCGAGCAGGTCGCGCAGCGCGTCGAGCAGGCAGGCATCGAGGCGTGGTTCAGCCTGGATGCGCGCGAACTGCTCGGCGACGAGGCCGACCAGTACGTCAAGATGAAGGACACGCTGGACGTCTGGTTCGATTCCGGCACGACGCACTGGCACGTCCTGCGCGGCTCGCATGCCGCCGTCTCGACCTATCCGGCCGACCTCTACCTCGAAGGCTCCGACCAGCATCGCGGCTGGTTCCAGTCCTCGCTGCTGTCCGGCTGCGCCATCGACGGCCGCGCGCCGTACAAGGCGCTGCTGACGCACGGCTTCGTCGTCGACGGCAAGGGCCACAAGATGTCGAAGTCCAAGGGCAACGTCATCGCGCCGCAGCAGGTTTCCGACAAGATGGGCGCCGACATCCTGCGCCTGTGGACGGCGTCGACCGATTACTCGGGCGAACTGTCGATTTCCGACGAAATCCTCAAGCGCGTCGTCGAAGGCTACCGCCGCATCCGCAACACCCTGCGCTTCCTGCTCGCCAACGTGTCGGATTTCGATGCCGGGAAAGACATGCTGCCGGTCGGCGAATGGCTGGAAATCGACCGCTACGCGCTGGCGCTGACGCGCGAACTGCAGGAAAGCTGTCGCGCCGACTACGACCGCTACGAATTCCACCGCGTCGTCCAGGCGCTGCAGACCTTCTGTTCGGAAGATCTCGGCGGCTTCTATCTCGACATCCTGAAGGACCGCCTGTATACGACCGGTCCCGATTCCCGGGCCCGCCGCTCGGCGCAGTCGGCGCTGTGGCACATCACGCAGAGCTTCGTCCGCCTGCTGGCACCGATTACCGCCTTCACCGCCGAGGAGGTCTGGCAGGTGCTGACCGGCAACGCCGACGATTCGGTGATGTTCCAGGTCTGGCACGAACTGCCGAAGCCGGAAGGCGAGGGCGATCTGCTCGCCAAATGGGCGCTGGTGCGCGCGGCGCGCGCCGACGTCACCAAGGCGCTGGAAGCACAGCGCGAGGCCGGCAAGATCGGCTCCGCCCTGCAGGCGGCCGTCGAGATCCGCTGCGCCGGCGAGAAATACGCGGCCCTGGCGACGCTCGGCGACGACCTGAAATTCGTCTTTATCTGCTCGTCGACCGCGCTGGTCGAGGACGCGGTCGAGCAGGTTGTCGCAACGCCACTGGTGCACGCCAAGTGCGAACGCTGCTGGCACGTGCGCGCCGATGTCGGCGCCGATGCCGGGCATCCGTCGCTGTGCGGCCGCTGCGTCAGCAACCTGTACGGCGAGGGCGAGGCGCGCGACTGTGCCTAGGGCGGGGCGCTGGTATGCCCTGGCCGGGCTGGTCGTCATCCTCGACCAGCTCAGCAAGTGGGTCGTCCTGCACCACATCCGGCCGGGCGAGACGATCTACGTCACGCCGTTCTGGAACTGGGTGCTGACCTTCAATCCGGGCGCGGCCTTCAGTTTCCTGGCCGATCAGCCAGGCTGGCAGCGCTGGCTGTTTACGGTGCTGGCGCTGGCGGTTTCCGGCTGGATCGCGCTCGAACTGCGTCGTCATCCCGAACAGAAACTGCTCTCGCTCGCCCTGACGCTGGTCATGGGCGGCGCGCTGGGCAACGTCATCGACCGTGTGCGCTTCGGCGCCGTCGTCGATTTCGTTCAATGGCATGCCGCCGGCTACTACTGGCCGGCCTTCAACGTCGCCGACTCCGCCATCACCGTCGGCGCGATTTTGCTGGTTTTTTCGACGTTGACCGCAACCGACAAGAGAGAGATTCCCCGATGAGCGCAACCGTCCGTTCCGACAGCTACCTGACCCTGCACTACCGCATCACCGCGCTCGACGGCGAGGAATTCCTGTCCACCTTCGACATGAGCCCGGCCACCCTGCAGATGGGCAGCGGCCAGCTCGCCGAAAACCTCGAAAGCGTGCTGATCGGCCTGCCGGTGCAGGAGCATTTCGTCTTCGAGCTGGAACCGGATCAGGCCTTCGGCCAGCACAACCCGCGCCTCGTCGAACGCATCTCCCGCAACGGCTTGCCGGCCGACATGGAACTCAAGGAAAACTCCGTCGTCGAATTCACCGCGCCGAACGGCGGCACCTTCGCCGGCTTCCTGCGCGAACTGGACGCCACGCACGCGCTCTTCGACTTCAACCACCCGATGGCGGGCAAGACCATCCGCTTCGAGGTGAAAATCATCGGAATCATGTAATGCAAATTCTCCTCGCCAACCCCCGCGGCTTCTGCGCCGGCGTCGAACGCGCCATCGCCATCGTCGAACGCGCCCTGGAAAAGTTCGGTGCGCCGATTTACGTGCGGCACGAAGTCGTGCACAACAAGTTTGTCTGCGACGATTTGCGGGCCAAGGGGGCGGTGTTCATCGAGGAACTGGCCGAAGTGCCGGCCGGCAGCACCGTGATCTTCAGCGCCCACGGCGTCTCGAAGGCGGTACGCGCCGAGGCCGAGGCACGCGGGCTGAAAGTGTTCGACGCCACCTGTCCGCTGGTGACCAAGGTGCATGTCGAGGTCGGCAAGATGCGCAATCAGGCGCAGGAAGTCGTCATGATCGGCCACAAGGGACATCCGGAGGTCGAGGGAACCATGGGGCAGAGCGAAGCAGGCATGTACCTGGTCGAGACTGCAGATGACGTTGCCTGCCTCGAGGTGCGGGATCCGGACCGGCTTTCCTACGTTACCCAGACTACGTTGTCGGTCGATGATGCCGCGCTGGTCATCGCCGCCCTGCGCGAGCGCTTTCCCTTGATCCAGGGGCCGAAGAAGGATGACATCTGCTACGCCACGCAGAACCGCCAGGATGCGGTCAAGACCTTGGCCGAAAAATGCGACATGGTCGTCGTTGTCGGAAGCCCCAACAGTTCGAACTCGCGCCGGCTGAAGGAGGTCGCGGTCGCTCGCGGAATCGACGGCTATCTGGTCGACGGGCCGGGGGAGATCGAACCCGCGTGGCTGTATGGCAAGCGAACGATCGGCGTCACCGCGGGTGCGTCGGCACCGGAAATCCTCGTCCAGCGGGTGGTCGACCGCATCCGGTCGATAACCGATGCGGAAATTGCGCAACTGCCCGGGGTCGAAGAAGGCGTGGCATTTCCGTTGCCCAAGGGGCTGGGCTGACGGGTTTCCCAGTCTTGCCACGTTTGGGTAGGCATTACGAAGATTGAATGAAAAAGGCCGGTTCATATCGAACCGGCCTTTTTTGTCATTGACGACCTGGAAACTCAGTCGGTCGTGATTTCCCGCCACGAGACCCGACGGCTTGCACCACCGGAAAGGTTGATCGGCGGCTTCTTGACCTGGGTCGCGCCATCTTCCTTGACACCCGGATAGTAGCCGGCAGGCGTCGTGCCGGAACCACCGCCGCCGCCGGTGCTCGATGAATTTCCGCCCGAGGTGCGAATCAGCGCGAACACGGTTCCATCCGGCGTCCGGACGAGCACCGGGCGCGTGGCGATCACGTTGCCCAGGCTCGTCGCCACAACCCCCGAAGCTCCCGCAACCGGCCCGCCGGTCTTGTAGTCGAGTGAATAAAGCCAGCTGGAGGAGTTGTCGGTTCCTGTCTCACCACAAGGTTCGACGCTCGCGTTGTTGGGGGTGTTGGTGGTGAACACCAGCGTACCGAGTGCGAGTGCGGGATCCGTATTCGAGCGTTCCCCGGCGGTCAGGAAGTCTACATACCAGCCGTTGTTCGAAGTCCAGTTGACCGTTTGTACGGGCTTGCTGGCATCGGGCGCGCCGATCTTGCGAATCGCTTCGCCGGGGGTACAGGAGGTTTCCGTCGTACACGTCGTGCTCTGCAGGGTCTGCTCGACAAAACCGCTGTTGTTGGCGCGGGGCGTCAGGAAACTCGTCGAATTGTAGTTGTCCTTCACCGCATACATCGTCTGGTACTGGGTATTGGTGATATCGGTAATGCCCAGGTAGGACCCGGTGCCGACATAGACGACGGGTTTGCCTTCGACCGTGCTCACAATCGGCTTGGTCGTGATCGGCTGCGCTTTAGGCGTGCCCGCTTCGTCCATGAACGTCACCATCCGGTGCGCATCGTAGCCGCTGGCGCCGATGTCGCCGTTGATGTCGAAGCGCCACAGGTTGCCGAGCATGTCGCCACCGTATACCGCCAGGGTGGTGTTGTTGGTGTCGGCATTGGGCGCATGGGCGGCGATCTTCGTCAGGCCACTCGGGTTGGAGGGCGTTCCCGCGGTCGTCGGAATGCTGCGGATCAGGCTGCCGCTGTAGGCATCGAGCACATAGAGGCGGCCCAGGCCGTCGGCGTTGTTGTAGCCCGAGGTCAGGAGAACGACCCACTGTCCGCTCTTCAGCTTGGTGATACGGGGATTCCCGTAGCTGTAGCCCATGTTCGCGTCCGTGAACTCCCACAGGACGACGGGATTCGTCGGGTTGGTGATGTCGAGGGCGTAGAAGCCCTTGCCGCCCCGGTTCAGGCCGCCGACGAGGATGGTCTTCCACTGGCTGGCGGAGCATGTTCCTGCCGGCGTCGTATTGTTGGCGTTCGGGCAGATATCCCCGACCTCAGGCGTGCCGTCGACGAAATACTCGTGCTTCTGGCTGTAATCGCGATCGGCCAGCTTGTAGAGGTCCGGCAGGACCATGGCGGGCACGTAGGCCCACAGTTCCTTGCCGGTTTCTCCGTCGAAGGCGTGCAGCATGCCGTCGTTGCCGGCAACGTAGACAACGTTCTGCCGGCTGCTGACCGTCACCTTGAAGGCGGCGTAGTTGGCGTCGTTGTAGTTGAACAGCGATGCGCTGACATAGCGGGCTTCCGAAGACACGATGTCGCCCAGCACGTGCTTGCGCTGGCGGTAGAAGGTGAGTTCGTTGGTCCGGTCACCGCGCAGGAAATTCACCAGCGCTTCGCCGGCAGCGCCATTGGTCAGAACGGTCACGTTGTTCTGCGCGGTACTGCTCAGGCAGGTGCCACCGGCCGGCGAGCAGAACTGCGACAGCCCGACGGGCGGCGTGACCGATTCGTCGTAGGCGATATGCGGCTTGGTGAAGTAGCTTTGCAGCGTAGAGTTCAGGCTGTTCCACTCGAACGGAATCCGACCGGTCGAGTCCTTGGTGTAGATCGTCCGCGAAGTCGGCGTGCCGGCCACATAGGCGGCGTTTGAGTTGGCGGAGTCGGTCAGGCCGAAGGAAGTGCCCGAGGTGTAGCCATTTGTCACATAGCGGCAGACGCCACCATAAGAGTAGATGGAACCCGCGGTATAGGCCGTCGCCGGTGCCCAGGCGGTCGAGCAGTTCGCCGGCGCGTCGGAAACCAGGGCCGTGTTGGTCGTTTCCTTATTGCCCTCGTTGTACGTGGCTCCCGACACGTAGCCGGTCAGGACCAGACGGCAGGCGGTGCCGTAGCGGAAGGCGTCGCCGGCGATGTAGGCAGTCGATGCCTGCCACTGCGTCATCGCGCAGTCGAGCATCGTCTTGGCCGACCAGTCCACGTACTGGCTCAGGTTGTTGGTGGTGAGGTCGAAGCGCTGGCGATACAGGTCGCCGTACCAGTCCACCGACTTGTAGTAGGAACTGAAGACGTAGTTATCCCCGGCGCTGATGTTCGGGTTGCTGCTCGCTGCCGCCGCCGAGGTGCCCGGGCGGGGGAAGTCGGTGATGGCACGCAGGGTGTCCCCGAGGCCTTCCGACAGGGAGGTCGGATCGGTCGCGCTGAAGTATGAGCCGCGTCCGTTGACCGCGGCATGCCAGAGGTCGTCGATGTTGGCCGGGTCGTCACTGCTCGGCTGCGGCCAGACGCAGCGCGAACCCGACGTCATCCACTGGCAGATGCCGTTGGCCGGGTCGGCGGTCTGACCGGTCTTGACCGAGTTGAAGTCCCCTGACGTATCCGTCCAGTAGCTGGGCGAGAACAGCATCTTGCCCTGTGCCCCAAGTCCGAGGGTGAAGGTCGTCATGTGTTGCCACGTGGCGACATCGCGGTCGTTCGGTTGCACATTGTTATTGCACAGGTCGTTCGCGGTGGTTTTGGGCGCAATGATCGGTCCGTCGCAGGTGCCGGTGGCGTCCGCGGCCGGCGGATTGTCGGAGGTCGGGCGCCGCAGGTCGTTGTTGTAGTAGTAGGCTGCGACGTCGGCCAGGGTGTTGCTGTAACCGCCGCTGCCCGTCACCGTCTGGCATTCGCGGGCGGTGGCAACCGTAAAGTCGGGACCGGTGGACTGTTCAACCGCGGTACAGGTGGAGACGTCTGTCCAGTTCGACCAGTTCGCGTATTGGCAAGCCGTGCGTGTTCCGGAAGCGCTCCAGTCGGTTGTCTCCGTGCAGGTCGCCGCGTTCGCCCAGCTGCCGTTGGTGACGCCGCAGTTCCGGTAGACCGTCGGGTTGGTGAAGTCGTTGGCGACATAAGTCGGTGTGCAGGTCTGCGTCGGCGCCAGCGCGGCAAAAGCATACTGGCAGGCGGTTGCAACGCCACTCGCATCGGGCGAGGTCGGAGAACAAGTGGAAGCATTAGCCCAAGAGGTAGCGCCAACAGTCTGGCATTCACGTGCCACGGGAACGCTCCATGTGCCAGATGTGTCCTGTGGCGCAGCAGTACATGTCCCTGTATTGGTCCATCCAGACCAGTTAGCGTATTGGCATTGAACTCCCTGAGTCCATTGCTCACCATTGGAAACGGCAGTGTCGGGGGTGTTGGGAGTGCATGAGGTGGCTTCATTTGCCCATGTACCCCAAGTGGAACCATTGTATCTACACACAGTTCTGGTAGATCCATTTGTATCCCAAGTGCATGATGAACCTGCAGGCACATCGGTCCAGGCTGTCGTCCAATTGGAACATGTCGGGTTCGATGCAGACCCGGAGCAACCCGTTCCGGAACGAGTTTGCAACTGGGAGTAAACGCGTTTCTGAAGTTGGCTTGTTCGCGTCTGCGACTGGGTTGTCCGCGACTGAAGCGTTCCCATTTCGGCACGCTGCGTTTCGGTGCGCTGCTGCAGGGAACTCGTCCGCGTCTGATTCTGTGCAACGCCGCCGTCGTTATAGGGGGCGGGCATGGCGCCGTCCTGGTTGCCGACGGAGCTGCTGCCGTTAAGCTTGAAGCCGGCGCCGGAGTTCCAGAAACCATCGGTGGAGAGGATGGTGAAGTTCTGCTGGCACGACCATTGCAGCGGATCGGTGACCGACACGCCGTTCAGCGTGCCACCGTTCAATTTTCCAGCATAGAGGCGTCCGGCCTTGGCCAGCGCTTCGCGCAGTGGCGTGTTGTCGCCGGGGTCGGCGGCGAACAGCTTGCCGAACCAGTCGGCTCGTTGCTGCCCGACGAATTCGCCGAGATTGAGGAACTGGCTGCCGGCCGTGTTGTTAATCGACATGTAACCGACGCGGAAGCGGGAAACCCCTGCCGTGATGTCCGCTGCCGAGTCGATGCCGGCGAAGGCGCGGCTGGCCGACGTCTTCATCATCTGCATGCGGGTCCGGTAGTAGGCGTACCAGTTGGCGTAGTTGGTCATCTCCTCGGCATAGGTGCAGGTCGTCCCGGCGCAGTCATCGCGCCCAGCGGCCTTGGTCGCTTGGCCGGGGTAGGGGTAGCTGTTTACCAGCGGGGTGATGGTATGGCGCAGGTTCTCGCCGGGAATCGCCGCTGAACTGGCACTCGGCGTGACACTGGTGTCGCGCCAGTAGGGCAGCGGGACGGTGCTGCGGTCGAAGGCCGTCGCCGTGACGGTGCGGCTACCGGTCTTGCTGATCGCCGGGGTGTAGGTATTGGCATCCGGCGCGTAGACGGTGACCTCTGCATTATTGACCGTGGCAGTGAATCCGACGGTGTCGCAGTTGCCAGTCTTGACGTTGCTGCAGGCATTGATCTTGTCACGAATCGCCGTTGCCAGATCGTTGCTGTTCGAGTACGTCGCCGTTGCACTGGGGATGATCCGCAGCCCGTTGACCGTTATGTTGTCGACGCTCGTATTCCCTGAGCCACCGACGGTCAGGGTCGCAATCCGCGGCGCCGGCATGCTCGGGTAGGTGTAGCTGTCAAGCCAGGTGGCACGGCAGGTCGTGAGGCTGGCCGTCGTGCACCACCGCATGCTTGCAGGATAGGTATAGTTTCCGCTGGGGCCGCTTTGAGCATTGCATGTCCGCAAGTCGGGGTTGTTGCAATAGAGGCCGGGAACGACGACATGGGAAAATACACCACCGCTCAGGTCATCCGTGCTGGTGCTCACGGTGCCATAGGCGTCGCGCTTGACATTCTTCCAGTTCGGCGCCGCTGTCGTTGCCGTATTGTCGCCGCCGGTCGCGGTAGACGTGCCGGTCATCGACGGATATGTCGTGGTGTCCTCGGTGTTGTTGGCGTTGAACTTGCGCGGCGGCAGGTAACGGATGGCGGGGTTGTAGGCGAGTCCGTTGAATGCCGTGTTGTAGCGCATGTAGGGCGGCATGCCGTTGTTGCCCCGACTGCTATTGTAGTTTCCGGGTCGATAGTTGGAATACCAGGCTGTGTAATACCAGGTGGCCTGGTCCGGCATCGACGTCATTCCCATACTGCCGGAGTCGTCCAGCACGAACATGATGTTCGGTTTGACATCGATCGATGACGGCGCGAAATAGGTGCTCAGGGGCACTGTGGACAAGTCGGTGGCGTTGGCGTGGATGCTGAACGTCAGCGCAACGATCGGAAGCAGTAGTCCGCTCTGGAGCAGGAAATTCTTCTGTTTCATGGTTCTTCTCCGGCGCGTTTCATGAGTATGCGGGAGTGCAAAGGTGGCACGGCAGGGGGCAGAGTCGGAAATCATAGGGTCACCATGGCCTGCACGTAGCTTCGGGTATTGCGTGGGCCATCGACCCGCGCGGTGATTCGGTAATAGATGGCCGAGGGGGCCTTGATGGCGACTTCGCCCGCCTCTTCGCCCGATCCGCTGGCCACCGACGCAACGGTCGATCCGGTGCAGTTGGCGCCGGCGGACGGATCGCCGGCATTGGTGCACATGCGATCGATGACGAGTGATACCCGGTTGCCGGTATTGGCGAAATCGGATTCGGCATCGGATAGCACCCACACCCGGTTGGCAGCGACCAGCGTGTTGAAGTAGTCGTCCCAGGATTGTCCTGCTGCCGGGCTTCTCGCAGCGGCGTTACCGTTGGCGGAATAGCCGATGTTGGCGTGGTCGGTGTGCAGGAAGCTGCCTGCGGCATTCGCCCGGAGTTCACCGAATGCCCGTTCGATGCCGATGTCCCCCGCATGGGTCGCGCCCTGCTTGAAAGCCAGGTTGCCGGCGATGATGTTCGACAGATCGACGGAGCGAAGCAACACGATGCCTGCGGCGGTCATGGCGACCAGCAGGATGAGGGCGATGAGCAGCGTCACGCCGCGTTGGCGCGAAGCCAAGATTCCCGCGGGAATGATTGAACGATGGTTTAGCATCCTGCCACGACCCCCATCCAGGCAATGTTACGAAGTGGAATCTCGGTTTCAAAGATACGGTAGCGGTACCGTTGCCAGTCCGCACGCGTGCCATTGTCCGAAACGTCCAACGCACCGCCACGCCAGTTTGGTGCGGCTGCTGTGACATTTTCCTTTTCATACTGCACGCTGCGTGTGGCAAGCACCAAGCGCAAAGCAGACGTCCGGGCCCACAGGCAAGCCGTCGTGGGGGTTGTTTGGCTGTAGCCATCGGCGTCGGCGATGCCATCCATCGGGGCTGACGTGTCCCTATGGTACTGTGCCTGAAATGCCGCTACGTTGTTGATGAGTGGCCGCCAGATATTCTGGTTGGCGAGGGTGGCCGCGGAAGCGTCACCGCAGTTGTTGACCATGTAGTCGCAGACGGTGAGCGTTCCGTTGCGTACCGCGAAAGCGAGAAAACGCGGGGTGGCGCCAAGATTGAAAAGCGCCGTTGCGCTGTCCGTGGTCGACGGGGTTCCGTTCACAGTGACGGCCGTTGTTCCGGCGGTGTAACTCGTCACCTGGCGGAGCAGCAGCGGGCAGGCTGCCGGCGCATGGATGAGCCAGTCGCCTTCGTTGGCAGCAGTACCGGGATCGTCAACTTTGAACGAACCGGTCGAGGTCAGCGTGTAGTTCGGCCCCGTCATCGGAGCGAACAGGTTGTAGCCATCTGGCTGGTCGTTGCTGCCGCCGTAAGAAACAAGCAGTCGCATGAAGTTTGCGTCGGCGGGTAAGGTGCTCGGCGGGATGACGGTATTCGGCGGATTGATGATGACCGGCGCCAGCGGTACGGGATTGCCGTTCGGCAACTGGATGTTGCAGTTGAGCAGCCGCGTATGGGCGAAGCCGGCGCCGCTTTGTGTGACGGCCCGTTGCAGCGTATCCAGCGCGATGAATGCGCTGTTCTGGGCGTCGCTGCCGGCTGTCGTCGTTCGCTTGCGCCCCTCGGACAATGCGTAGACCTGCATCATGACGATGATGCCGATCAGGCCGATCACGAGACCGACGAGGATCTCGATCAGGCTCAATCCGGATTCGCGCCGGCGGGCGCTGAACGCTGCGATGGGTGAATTGTGCAGTGTGCTCATTGGATGACGGCGGAAGTCCGGTAATTGTGGGCAGCGGCACCGGCGGGCTCGTTGGGGGCTCGCCACTGTACGGTGACGAGAACCCGGCCCGGTATGGCAGTGCCTGCGGCGTCGATGGTTACGGTCGGTGCAATGCCGCCGGGCAGGGTGGCGGCGACCCGATTGGCCCAGGCGGCGTAACTTGGTCCGCCGGTGGCGAAGTTGGTGATCAGCGTCGCCGTCGTCCGGTCGCTGACCCACATTTCCGCAATGAGTTCATTGGCCAACGCTGCCGCTTCCGTGCGATAGCGTGCATCCGTTGATTGCTTGATGGCTGTCGCCTGCAACCCTACAAGGGCAAGGATGCCGACGGAGAAAATGAGAATGGCGACTAGGGCTTCGATCAGAATTACCCCGGACTGCCCATTCGTGTTGGTTCTGGAATATGTGGTCATTTCAGCACCTCCGCGGGTCATCGGCCGGAAGACCGGCGAATGGATCACACATGCGCACCTGTCCCCCCGGGGAAACAACGACGCGCAGGCAGGCCATGTTGCCAGCGCCTCTGCAGGCGCCACCGGCCGGGTTGCTGATGTCGATGGTGAATGCGCCGGAGGTGGCCAGCCCCATGCCATTGAAGGTTGCGGTTGTCGCGCCGTTGCCGTTGACTACGACGTTCGGAGAGCCTTCGGTATTGGAACGGATCTGGACGATTCGCGGATCGACGGTGTCCGAAGCAGCTACATTGCACTTCCCGGCCGGGTCGTCGATGCTGACGACCCAGTTCGCGCCAAGTGTACTGAGGGCGCAATCACCCTGGGTGGTGCTGACCAGGCTGAAACGCACGATCGTATTCCTGCGCACAGCTTCTGCTCTCGCGAGCATCAACCCGTTCTGCATTGCCTCGGCAGCAGTCCGTATCTGCCGGTTTTGAGCCCATTGGGCGAGCGTCGGTGTGGCGAGGGCGAGCAGTATCGCCAGGATGACGATCGTGATCATCACCTCGATGAGCGATACCCCGATTTGAATGCGTCTGGTCATGAACAGCTACCGTCAGGCCTTACAGCCCAGCAATTGTTGGGGTTGGGGTTGTTCCACCCGGAACGCGTGATGTTCGATGCCTTGGCGTTTGACTGATCGACCGTATAGGTGAAATCCACTGCCGCGCCAGTGCCAACCGCCTGAAGGGTATATGTCGTTGCCGTCGGTGCTACGGGGCATGAGAAGGTAAAATGACGGCTCGTCGCCGCATCATTGTTACAGGCCGGAGCATTCACATAGGAACGGTTGTCCTGGAAGAACTGCTCCATTTCGACACGCTTTGCCGATAAACCGGAAACGGCTTCAGCGATCCGCCCTCGCATCATGTAGTTGTTATAAGCCGGAAGCGCAATCGTGGCCAGGATGCCCACAATGGCGACGACTATCATGAGTTCGATCAGCGTGAAGCCATGGTTTTTGATCATTGTTGCCTATCTCCGAAATATGGTTCGAGGGGCCGGCTGTCACTCCCTGAACCGTCCACCATTCAGACTGAAGCATAAGGTTGGCAGGTACGCGAGGGGGCATCTGTCCGATGAGTGGCAAAAGGAACTGCATCGGCGGTCAAGTGACGGACGTGCCTACGATGTATCTTATTAAGCGTAATGACTTGTCACGTCGACGATATACATGCTGATCGCCCAATTCCCGGAAAATCTCCTTCGCTACCGTATCGGCAGGCGTGTTTGCCAGCCTCGCCTCGTGGGCAGGTTGGGCGTAGCAGGCGGAGAGTCGCCATTGGGGTCCGGGAAGGCGCCCATCGCCTTTCGTTTCCGGGCAACGAGGTTTTCTTGTCTGTTTTCGCGCTTGCGGGTAGCGGCGCTGGCTTCTGTCGTATTCCACGCATTACTCCTTGCCGCCTTGCATCACTTTACTGGTGATTTGATTCATGGTGCAGGAAATCCGGGTTCGCAGCAGGCGCTGCTGGTGTCCCTGCATGGGGTTCTGGGGAGCAATGTGCCCGCAGAGGATAGGTTTGCACCTGTTGAATCCGGCGCAGGGCGCAGTCAGGCCGAGGGGGCGTCAGTATTCGACCAGGCGCCGGTTCGGGTGGCGCAGCCTGAGGGTGGGTTCGAAAGGAAACTCACGTCGAGTGGCGATGAAAAAAATGGGTTTTCAAGGGAGCCCGCGCGGCTATTTTATCCGGCGGATCAACTCTCCGTCCGGCCCCTTCCCTTGTCGGATATCGAAAGTCCGGATTTCGACATGCCGATGCAGGATCGTCGAGCATCGGTGATTATGGATGTTTCGATCAGCGAATCCGGCGAGGTGGTCTCGGCGCTGCCCGTCATGTCCGGCTTGCCGGAAAGCTATACGCAGTCGCTCGCCGCTGCATTCAGGCGACTTCGATTCACGCCGGGTGAAATTAATGGAGTGCGCGTAGGGTCTTTGCTGAGAGTCGAGCTGACCGCGGAGAATCTCGGGCTTCCTGTTCAATGATGCGGTAACGATGTGACTGAGTGCATGGATGTTGTTTATTTTTGGTGAACTGCTATACTCTCCAGCTTTTAAGTTTTCGAGTTAAATTAAATGGCCAACAGCGCACAAGCCCGCAAGCGCGCCCGTCAAGCTGACAAGCAGCGCTCCCACAACGCCAGTCTGCGTTCGACCCTGCGTACCGCGATCAAGCGTGTGCGTCAGGCCATCGACGCCGGCGACAAAGCCGCCGCCCAGGGTGTATTCCAGCAGTCCGTTGCGGTTCTCGACCGTATTGCCGACAAGAAGATCATCCACAAGAACAAGGCTTCGCGTACCAAGAGCCGTCTGTCTGCCCAGATCAAGGCGCTGGTTGCTGCCTGATTCCTGATCGGGAAAAGTAAAAAGGCACCTTCGGGTGCCTTTTTTGTTGGTGCAGCGAAAGATTACTTCTTGCCGTCGAGCGAGCAGACGCCGTCAATGATCTGCAGGTCGTTGTCCTGCGCGAAATTGAGCATGAAGCGGTAGGCCATCGGTTCGACCTCGCCGAGACGGCCTTCGACGAATACCGCTTTTTCGCCGTTGTAATCGCCAGGCCCGACGTAGGGCGAATATTTCATCTTGCGCTCGGCGCCGAAGGCGGACATGACGCCGCACAGTCGTTCGGCCCAGTCGCTGGGACGGAATTTCTTTCCTTGTTTGGTGAGGCCAACGATGATGAAGGTGGTCGATTCTGGTGTTGTCATTGTTCCACTCTGCTTTGGCGGGGCGTTGCGACCTTGTCTTGGCGCATTCTAGCAGAAGCCTCGGGGCATTGGCGTATCAGACGTTGTCATGGAATGGCCCGGACGGGTTTCGCGTGGGCGTGGTCCCGTAATTTTGGGTTGCCGGAGAGCGGCCGCATTCTATACACAGAGCGGTTTTTCACTTAACATTCAGCCTTCTGCAACTCTTTCGGACTGTTCCTGGCCGGGTGGGTGGCGATCTTTCCGGCGGCATTGACCGCCGTTTTCGTTTTTTGGGGTTGCGTCATGTCGCATGTCATGAATACTTATGCCCGCTTGCCGGTGGCGTTCAGCCATGGCCTGGGTAGCCGCATTTTCGATACCGAGGGCAAGGAATACCTGGATGCGTTGTCGGGGATTGCCGTGTCGACCCTTGGCCATGCCCATCCCCGGCTGGTATCGGCGATCGCCGCGCAGGCCGGGCGCCTGCTGCATACCTCCAACCTTTACGGCATTCGCGAACAGGAGCAGCTTGCCGACAAGCTGGCGGCGCTCTCGGGCATGCAGGAGATTTTCTTCTGCAACTCCGGTTGCGAGGCCAACGAGGCGGCGATCAAACTGGCGCGCTACTACGGCCACAAGAAGGGCATCGAGTCGCCCACCATCATCGTGATGGAGAAGGCCTTTCACGGCCGGACCATGGCGACGCTCTCGGCGACCGGCAACCGCAAGGCGCAGGCCGGGTTCGAACCGCTGGTCTCGGGTTTCGTGCGCGTTCCCTACGACGACCTGGCGGCGATCAAAACCGTTGCCGAGCACCACAACAACATCGTTGCCGTGATGCTGGAGATCGTCCAGGGTGAGGGCGGCATCAACCTGGCGTCGGTGCAGTTCCAGAAGGATTTGCGGCAGCTCTGCGACGAACTGGGCTGGCTGCTGATCTGCGACGAGGTGCAGTGCGGCATGGCGCGCACCGGCCAATGGTTCGGTTACCAGCATGCTGGCATCCAGCCGGATATCGCGACGCTGGCCAAGGGCCTCGGTTCGGGCGTGCCGATCGGCGCCTGCATGGTGGGCGGCAAGGCGGCCGGCTTGTTCGGGCCGGGCAACCATGGGTCGACCTTCGGCGGCAATCCGCTGGCGTGCACGGCGGCGCTGACGACCATCGAGACCATTGAGCAGGATGGTCTGATGGCGAACGCCGAAAGCGTCGGGGCGCTGATCCGCAAGCTGATGGCCGAGTCGCTGGCCGGGCTCAAGGGAGTGGTCGAGGTTCGAGGCCACGGCCTGATGATCGGCATCGAGCTCGATCGCCCGTGCGGCGAACTGGTCACCAAGGCGCTGGCGGCGGGATTGTTGATCAACGTGACGGCCGACAGGGTGATCCGCCTGTTGCCGCCGTTGACCTTCAGTGAAAATGAGGCCAGGGAACTGGTCGACCGCAGCGTTCCCCTCATCAAGGAATTCCTGGCAGCCTGAAAACCATGGCGATCAAACATTTTCTGCAATTCAAGGATTTCTCACGCGACGAGTTCGAGTACGTTTTCGAGCGTACGCGCTGGATCAAGAACCAGTTCAAGTCCTACCAGAAATACTGGCCGCTCAGCGACCGGACGCTGGTGATGATCTTCGAGAAAGCCAGCACGCGGACCCGTCTCTCCTTTGAGGCCGGGATGCAGCAGTTGGGCGGCTCGGCGATCTACCTGAATACCCGCGATTCCCAGCTCGGGCGCGGCGAGCCGGTCGAGGACGCGGCGCAGGTCATCTCGCGCATGAGCGACATCGTGATGATCCGCACCTTCGAGCAGGAGATCATCGAGCGCTTCGCCACCAATTCGCGTGTGCCGGTGATCAACGGGCTGACCAACGAATACCACCCGTGCCAGATCCTGGCCGACATCTACACCTACATCGAGCATCGCGGCTGCATCCAGGGCAAGACTGTGGCCTGGGTCGGCGACGCCAACAACATGTGCAATACCTGGCTGCAGGCGGCCGAAGTGCTCGACTTCAAGGTGCACGTGTCGACCCCGCCGGGCTACGGGATCCAGCCCGAGCTGGTCGGCAAGATCGATCCGGCCCGCTTCAAGGTTTTTGCCGATCCGATGGATGCCTGTCGTGGCGCCGACCTGGTGACGACCGACGTGTGGACCTCGATGGGCTTCGAGGCCGAGAACGAGGCGCGCATCAAGGCCTTCGCCGATTGGTGCGTCGATGGCGAGATGATGCGCGTCGCCAATGCCGACGCGCTTTTCATGCACTGCCTGCCCGCTCACCGCGGTGAGGAGGTGACGGCAGAGGTCATCGACGGTCCGCAATCGGTGGTCTGGGACGAAGCCGAGAACCGTTTGCACGTCCAGAAGGCGTTGATGGAATACCTGCTGCTGGGCCGCCTCCAGGGCTGAGCAGCCGAATTAAACGAAGCAAGGGAACAGAAATGAGCGATATCAAGAAAGTCGTGCTGGCCTACTCCGGAGGCCTCGATACCTCCGTCATCCTGAAATGGCTGCAGGATACCTACCAATGCGAAGTGGTGACCTTCACCGCCGACCTCGGCCAGGGCGAAGAGCTGGAGCCGGCCCGCGCCAAGGCCCTGAAGTTCGGCATCAAGCCGGAAAACATCTTCATCGACGACCTGCGCGAGGAATTCGTGCGCGATTTCGTCTTCCCGATGTTCCGCTGCAACACCGTTTACGAAGGCGAGTACCTGCTCGGCACCTCGATCGCCCGTCCGCTGATCGCCAAGCGCCTGATCGAGATCACCAACCTGACCGGCGCCGACGCCATCTCGCACGGCGCGACCGGCAAGGGCAACGACCAGGTCCGCTTCGAGCTTGGTGCCTATGCGCTGAAGCCGGGCGTCAAGGTCATCGCGCCGTGGCGCGAATGGGACCTGCTGTCGCGCGAGAAGCTGCTGGCTTATGCCGAGCAGCACGGCATTCCGGTCGAGATGAAGCACAAGCAGGGCGGTTCGCCGTACTCGATGGACGCCAACCTGTTGCACATCTCCTACGAAGGCCGCCACCTCGAAGACCCCAATGCCGAGGCCGAAGAATCGATGTGGCGGTGGACGGTGTCGCCGGAAGCAGCACCCGATCAGGCCGAATACCTGGAGCTGACCTACGAGAAGGGCGATATCGTCGCCCTCAACGGCGCGCGCATGACACCGGCGCAGGTGCTGGCGAAGCTCAACGAATTGGGCGGCAAGCACGGCATCGGCCGCCTCGACCTGGTCGAGAACCGCTACGTCGGCATGAAGTCTCGCGGCTGCTACGAAACCCCGGGCGGCACGATCATGCTGCGCGCCCACCGCGCCATCGAGTCGATCTGCCTCGACCGCGAAGTTGCCCACCTCAAGGACGACCTGATGCCGCGCTACGCCAGCCTGGTGTACAACGGCTACTGGTGGAGCCCGGAGCGCGTCGCGCTGCAGACCCTGATCGACCACACCCAGCAGAACGTGAACGGTTTCGTCCGCGTCAAGCTGTACAAGGGCAACGTCATCGTCGTCGGCCGCGATTCGCAGACCGATTCGCTGTTCGACTCGACCATCGCCACCTTCGAGGACGACGCCGGCGCCTACGACCAGAAGGACGCCGCCGGCTTCATCAAGCTCAACGCGCTGCGCATGCGCATCGCCGCCAACCTGCGCGCGCGCAAGGGTCAGGCGTAAGCGATGGAAGGCACCCTGTTCGGCTTCACCGAGGAGCAGCTGGCGGACTTCGGCGCAACCTGGGGCGTCGGTGCCTTCATCCTGTTCATGCTGTTCATCATCGGCGAGATCGCCTGGAAGTCGAAAGCCGGCAAGACGGGGACCTTCGTGCTTTTCTTCGTGCTGGCTTTCGGCATGGTCGGCTTCATCGCCAAGGCTGTAATTCAAAAACTCTGGGGTATTTAAATGTCGCAATATGACAACGTTTCGGTGGTCAAGAAGGCCAATGTTTATTTCGACGGCAAGTGCGTCAGCCACACCGTGGTGCTCGCCGACGGCACCAAGAAGACGGTCGGCGTCATTTTGCCCTCCAGTCTGACCTTCAACACCGGCGCGCCGGAAATCATGGAAGGCGTCGGCGGTTCCTGTCGCGTCAGGCTCAAGGGTGAGTCCGAGTGGAAGACCTACGGTGAAGGCCAGTCCTTCAACGTGCCGGGCAATTCCTCGTTCGAGATCGCGGTCGCCGAGGGCGACGCCTATCACTACGTCTGCCACTTCGGCTGATCGCGAAAAAGCCCGGCGCTTGGCCGGGCCGCGTTGCTCGCCCTTGCCGTAGATCGCGTACTCTCTTCGGGCAAGCGCCTTGCCCGGCCCGCCAGCCGGGACTTTTTTTAGGAGTTATCCATGCCGAGCTTTGACTTCACCTCCGAAGCGGACATGGTGGCATTGAAGAACGCCATCGACGTCACCGCGCGCCAGATCGACAATCGCTACGACTTCAAGGGCACCAGCGCCAAGGTCGAGCTGAACGAGAAGGACAAGGTCATCACCCTGTGGGGCGACTCCGACTTCCAGCTCGACCAGATCAAGGACCTGCTGTTCCCGGCAATGGAAAAGAAGGAGAAGGAGAGCGTCAAGCGCCTGGATCACCAGAAGGTGGTCAGCGTTTCCGGCAACAAGGTCAAGCAGGAAATGAAGATCAAGGACGGCATCGACAGTGATCTGGCGAAGAAGATCGTCAAGCTGGTCAAGGATGGCAAGCTCAAGGTGCAGGCCTCGATCCAGGGCGATACCGTGCGCGTCCAGGGGGCCAAGCGCGACGACCTGCAGTCGTGCATCGCGCTGATCACCAAGTCGATTACCGATTTCCCGATCAAATACGGCAACTTCCGCGACTGAGCGGCCGGTTGCGGTCGACGCCCCGAAAAGGGCAAAAATCAACGGGCAGCCCAGGCTGCCCGTTGTGTTTTTCGGGCGCCCGCCTTCAGCGCCGCAAGCCGCTGATCCACACCGAGTAAAGCTGCTCCGAGAGCTGGCGCATGACCGGCAGGCGCTCGGCGGTTTCCCGCTGCATCGCCGCCGGCGTCTGGACGCTGGCCTGGCCGGCGACCGCCGCCGCCTCGTCGGCCCATTGCCCGCACCAGGTGGCGATCATTTCCGGCGTCATCTCGACATGGCATTGCATGCCGAGATGGGGGCCGAGCGCGAACATCTGGTTGGCGCAGTGCATGTTGGCGAGCAGTCGGGTGGCGCCGGGCGGGATGCTGAAGGTTTCCCCGTGCCACTGGAAGACGGTGCCGACCCTGCCGGCCCAGGCGCCAAGCCAGTGGCGGGCGATCTCGTTGCTTTCGCCGCCCGCCTCGCCCCAGCCGATTTCCTTGACCGGATTGCGTGTCACCTGGCCGCCCAGCGCCTTGCTCATCAGTTGGCCGCCCAGGCAATGGCCGATGACCGGCACGTTCAGCGCAACGGCGGCGCGGATCAGGGCACAGACCGGTTCGATCCACGGCAACGGGTCATTGACGCTCATCGGGCCGCCCATGAAACAGAGGCCGGAAAAACCGTCGACCGTGGCAGGCACCGGCTCGCCCTCGTCGATGGCGATCAGTCGCCACGGAATCCCTTGCCGCTCAAGGAATATGGCAAAATAGCCCGGACCTTCGGTAGGGGAGTGGCGAAAGATGGCGACGGGTAGCATGGCGACAGGAGTGAACGGAAAATGAAGCGCCATTTTACGCGCATTGCCCTGGCGCTCGCTCTCGCTTCGGGTTGCGCGGCCGCCCAGGATGTCGGCCTGGCCGGCGTGATGGGCAGCAAGGCCATGCTGATGATCAACGGCGGCGAACCGCAGGCGGTCGCCGTCGGCCAGTCGCTGGACGGCGTCCGCGTCGTTTCGGTGCAGGGCGATCAGGCAGTCGTCGAAATCGGCGGCAAGAAGCGTCCGTTGCGCGTCGGCCAACATGCCGTCGGCGCCGCGTCGGCCGACGGCTCCGGCAAGATCGTCCTGACCGCCGACAACCAGGGGCATTTCTACACGACCGGCAACATCAACGGCACCTCGGTGCGCTTCCTGGTCGATACCGGAGCGACGATGATCTCGCTGGGGGCCACCGACGCCCGCCGGATCGGACTCGATTTCAACCGCGGCCAGAAGGGCATGACGCAGACGGCCAACGGCCAGTCGGTCGTCAGCAAGGTCTCGCTGGATACGGTGCGAATCGGCGACGTGACCCTGCACAACGTCGACGCCGTGATCCACCAGAGCGAGATGCCCATGGCGCTGCTCGGCATGAGCTTCCTCAACCGGATGGAAATGCAGCGCGACGGCAGTACCATGACACTAAAAAGACGCTTCTAGGAGAGAGACCATGCCGCATCGCGATCAGGAAATTGCCCTGCTTCGGCGTGAAGTCGAGATGCTGATGAACGAGCGGCAGGCCATTCTCCGCGTCGTCGGTGCGTCGGCGGCGCTGATCGCCAGCCTCGACAGCAAGCGCCTGCCGGTCGGCGCCATCGAGGCGGCCGATGTGGTCGCGACCTCGCTCAACCAGTTGTCCGAAGAAACCTTGCAGGACGCCCTGTCGTCGGTCCATGCGGAAATCGAGGGCGACGCCGAAGCGGCATGAGCCTCGATCTCGACCGCCTGCGCGCGAGCCTGCTGCGCGAGCCGATGGCGGGGCATTTCGTCCAGGAGGATGGCGGCGAGGGCCTGCCGCTGACCCCGGCTGCCGTCCTCTTCCCGATCGTCCTGCGCGATGACGGACAGACCGTCCTGCTGACGCAGCGCACGGCGCACCTGAAGGATCATGCCGGGCAGATCAGTTTTCCCGGCGGACGCGTCGAGGCGGAGGACCCGTCGCCGGTGCATACCGCCCTGCGCGAGACGGAAGAGGAGATCGGGCTGGCGCGCGAGCATGTCGAGGTGCTCGGCTTCCTGCCGGAATACCGGACCGGCACGGGCTTCCGCGTCACCCCGGTGGTCGCGCTGGTGACGCCGCCGTTCGAACTGGCGCTCGATCCCTTCGAGGTGGCGGAAGCCTTTGAGGTCCCGCTGGCCTTCCTGCTCGACCCGGCCAACCACAAGCGGCATTCGCTGCATTATCGCGGCGCCCTGCGCCACTTCTTCGCCATGCCCTATGGCGATTATTTCATCTGGGGGGCGACCGCCGGCATGATCCGCTCGCTGACCGAACGCCTCGGCCTCCACGCCGCCTGAGCTTGTGGTATGGTGGCGCTTTAGCACAATAAGATAAGCCGATCGAGGCATTCCCCGGCACTACATGAGTCTTCTCTCGCTCATCGCAGTCTTTCTCATCGAGCAGCTGCAACCCCTGAATTACCGCCGTGTGGTGGAAGAGCCGCTCGCAGCCTGGGCGGACTTCATCGAATCCCGTTTCAACGCCGGCGAATATCGCCAGGGCGTGATCGCCTGGTGTCTCGCCGTGCTAGTGCCGGTGCTCCTGGTCGCGCTCGTCTATGCCTTGCTCTACTCGGTCACGCCGCTCCTCGCCCTGTTGCTCAACATCGGCATTCTCTACCTGACCATGGGCTTCCGGCAGTTCAGCCATCACTACACCGAAATCCAGCTGGCGTTGCGTCTCGGCGACCTGCCGCGCGCCCGCCACCTGCTCGCCGAATGGCGGGGGCGCTCGGCCGACGACCTCGGGTCGCAGGAAATCGCCCGCCTGTCGATCGAAACGGCGATCGTCGCCGCGCATCGCCACGTGTTCGGCGTGCTGCTCTGCTTCGTCCTGTTGCCGGGTCCCTGTGGTGCAGTGCTTTACCGCATGGCTGCGGTGATTCAGTCGCGCTGGCTGGCCAGGAATGCTGCGGAGCACAACGATTTCTCCGCATTCTCCCGTCAGGTTTTCGGTATCATCGATTGGTTGCCGTTGCGGGCGACCGCGTCCGCTTTCGCCATCGTCGGCGATTTCGAGGATGCGGTCTATTGCTGGCGCACCCAGGCCGGCCTCTGGCCGGACCGCGATCTCGGCATCGTGCTGGCCAGCGGTGCCGGCGCGCTGGGGGTGCAGCTTGGCATGCCGCTGGCCGAAGGTGTCGAAGTGAGCGATCGCGCCGAACTGGGTCTCGGTGATCCGGCCGATGTCGATTTCATGCAAAGTGCCGTCGGGCTCGTCTGGCGGGCTACGGTGCTCTGGATGTTGTTGCTCTTTTTGTTGGAGTTCGCCAGTCTGGTGGGCTGAATAATTTTTATCTGGAGGTTTACATGAGCAGAGAAGTTGTCGTTCTGAGCGCAGTTCGTTCCCCCATCGGCGCCTTTGGCGGTTCCCTGGCCGATATGGATCCCTGCGATCTGGCCAGCACGGTCATGAAGGAAGCGATCGCCCGTTCCAACGTCGATCCGGCCCAGATCAACTACGTCACCGTCGGCACCACGATGCCGGTCGACTCCCGCTACGCCTACGTTTCCCGCGTTGCCTCGATCCAGGCCGGCCTGCCGATGGATTCCGTCGCCATGCAGGTTTCCCGCCTCTGCGCCTCCGGTCTTCAGGGCATCGTCACCACCGCCCAGAACATCCTGCTGGGCGATTGCGATTACGGCATCGGCGGCGGCGTCGAAGTCATGTCCAAGGTCGCCTACCTTCTGCCGGCCCTGCGTTCCGGTGCCCGCATGGGTGACACCAAGGCGATCGACGCCATGGTCGCCGTGCTGACCGACCCGTTCGGCGTTGGCCACATGGGCATCACCGCCGAAAATCTGGCCGCCAAGCACGGCATTTCCCGCGAAGCGCAGGATGCCTTCTCCGTCGAGTCGCAGCGTCGCGCTGCCGCCGCCATCGATGCCGGCCACTTCAAGTCGCAGATCCTGCCGATCGTCAAGCAGACCCGAAAGGGCGAGGTTGTCTTCGACACCGACGAGCATCCGAAGCGTGGCACGACGATGGAATCGCTGGCCAAGATGAAGCCGGCCTTCAAGAAGGATGGTACGGTCACCGCCGGCAACGCCTCCGGCATCAACGACGGTGCCGCCTTCTTCGTGCTGGCCGACGCTGCCAAGGCGGCCGCTGCCGGCCAGAAGCCGATCGCCCGCATGGTTTCCTACGCTGTTGCCGGCGTGCCGAACGACATCATGGGCGAGGGCCCGATCCCGGCGACCCAACTGGCCCTGAAGAAGGCCGGCCTGACCCTGGACAAGATGGACGTCATCGAGTCCAACGAAGCCTTCGCCGCCCAGGCGCTGTCGGTTTCCAAGGTGCTCGGTCTCGATCCGGCCAAGACCAACCCGAACGGCGGCGCCATCGCCCTCGGCCACCCGGTCGGCTGTTCGGGCGCCTTCATCGCCACCAAGGCGATCTACGAAATGAACCGCATCGGCGGCAAGTACTGCCTCGTCACCATGTGTATCGGTGGCGGCCAGGGCATCGCGGTGATTTTCGAGCGCGTCTGATCGCTGCGGCGTTTCCGATGACAAGAAACCCGCCGGAGCGATCCGGCGGGTTTTTTATTTGCACCAGTTTGAAATCGCCTGCACCGATGTGGGGCGCAATGGCCGGTCATGAAAATGTAATTCACTGATTTGCTGCAGTATTCACCGATGGCATGGAACCTGCTGAAACCCTGCCGAGAGCATCCTCAGCGACGAGTCCAAAATGAACTTCTATAACGAAATGATGGACGCCAACGGCGGCGTTCGTGCTCATTACAAGTGTTACGACGACTGGCTCAAGGCCACGCCGCCCGAGCGCATCGCCCGCAAGCGGGCCGAAGCCGACCTGGCCTTCCATCGCGTCGGCATCACCTTCGCGGTCTACGGCGAGGAAGCTGGGAAGGAGCGCCTGATTCCCTTCGACATCATTCCGCGCATCATCCCCTCGGCGGAATGGAAGTCCCTGCAATCCGGGCTGCGCCAGCGCGTCAAGGCGCTGAACATGTTCCTCGACGACATCTACCACGATCAGGAAATCCTCAAGGCCGGCAAGATTCCGGCCGAGCAGATCCTCAACAACGCCCAGTACCGGCCGGTCATGAAGGGCGTCGATGTGCCGGGCGGCATCTACGCCCACATCGCCGGCGTCGATATCGTGCGGGCCGGGGAGGGCGAGTTCTACGTGCTGGAGGACAACCTGCGCGTGCCGTCCGGCGTTTCCTACATGCTGGAAGACCGCAAGATGATGATGCGGCTGTTCCCCGAACTGTTCGCCAAGAACAAGGTGGCGCCGGTCCAGCATTACCCCGACATGCTGCTGGAAAAACTGCGCGCCGTCGCACCCAAGGGGGTGAGCAACCCGACGGTCGTCGTGTTGACACCGGGCGCCTACAACAGCGCCTATTTCGAGCACACCTTCCTCGCCCAGCAGATGGGCGTCGAACTGGTCGAGGGCCGCGACCTCTTCGTCAAGGACGAAGTGGTCTACATGCGCACGACGCAGGGTCCGCAGCGCGTCGACGTCATCTACCGGCGCATCGACGACGACTACATGGACCCGCAGGCCTTCCGCCCCGAATCCACGCTCGGCGTGCCGGGCATCCTCAAGGCCTACCAGGCCGGCAACGTGACGCTGGCCAACGCCATCGGCACCGGCGTCGCCGACGACAAGTCGATCTACCCCTACGTGCCGGACATGGTCCGCTTCTACCTCGGCGAGGAGCCGACGCTGAATAACGTGCCGACCTGGATGTGCCGCAAGAAGGACGACCTGGCCTATGTCCTCGACCACCTGCCGGAACTGGTGGTCAAGGAGGTGCATGGCGCCGGCGGCTACGGCATGCTGGTCGGCCCTGCATCGACCAAGGAGCAGATCGAGCACTTCCGCAAGCTGCTGATCGCCAAGCCGGACGGCTACATCGCCCAGCCGACGCTGGCGCTGTCCAACTGTCCGACCTTCGTCGAGGAGGGCATCGCGCCGCGCCATCTCGACCTGCGGCCCTTCGTGCTGTCGTCGGGCGAGTGTGTGAACATGGTGCCGGGCGGCCTGACCCGGGTGGCCCTGACCAAGGGCTCGCTGGTGGTGAATTCGTCGCAGGGCGGCGGCACCAAGGACACCTGGGTTCTGGAGGACTGACCAAATGCTATCCCGTACTGCCGACCACCTTTTCTGGATGTCCCGCTACATCGAGCGGGCCGAGAACCTCGCCCGCCTGCTCGACGTCACCTGGCAGATGTCGCTCGTGCCGCAATCGCTGGAAGCGGCCAACCAGAACTGGAATGCCATCATCGCCCTGAACAGCCTCGAGGAAGCCTTCGCCGCCAAGTATGCTGCGGTCAACGCTGAAAACGTGCTGCGTTTCATGGTCAGCGATCCCGACAACTACGCCTCGATCCACAGCTGCCTGCGCATGGCGCGCGAGAACGCCCATGCCGTGCGCGGCACGGTGACCACAGAAATGTGGGAAACGCTCAACTCGACCTGGCTGGAGGCCCGCGAGAAGAGCTTCGAGCAGATCTTCAACGCCGGCATCGGCGAATTCTTCGAGTGGGTCAAGATGCGTTCCTCGCTGTCGCGCGGCACGACGCTCGGCACCCTGCTGCAGGACGAGGCCTACCACTTCATCCGCCTCGGCACCCTGCTCGAACGCGCCGACAACACGGCCCGCATCCTCGACGTCAAGTACCACGTCCTGCGACCGCACGGCGATGAGGGGGCGACCGACTTCTACCAGTGGGGCGCACTGCTGCGTTCGGTGTCGGCCTTCGAGGTGTACCGCAAGGCCTACCGCGACGTCATCACGCCGGAGCGTGTCGCCGAGTTGCTGATCCTGCGCAGCGACATGCCGCGCTCGCTGCATTTCTGCATGAACGGCGTGGTCAAGAACGTCGAGTTGATCGCCAACCGGCAATCCGGCGAAACCCAGCGCCAGGCCGGCCTGCTGCACGCGCAACTGCATTACGCGCGGGTCGAGGACATCCTCGAGCAGGGCCTGCACGAATGGCTGACCGACTTCATGGACCGCATCTATGCGCTCGGCGACGGCATCAGCAAGGATTTCCTGGTGCCGATGTCAGAAGCCGCCTGAGGACGGCGGCGTGACCTATTGCGTGGCCATGCGTCTCGACGCCGGCCTCGTCTTCCTCTCGGACTCGCGGACCAACGCCGGGGTCGATCACATCAACACCTTCCGCAAGATGCACGTCTTCGAGAAGCCGGGCGAGCGGGTGCTGGTGCTGATGACCTCGGGCAACCTGTCGATCAGCCAGTCGGTGGTCAACACCCTGCGCGAGAAGCTGGAGTCGTCGCGTGGCACCAACCTGTACAAGGTCAGGAACATGTTCGAGGCGGCCAAGCACGTCGGCGACTGCCTGCGCGAAGTGCATGACCGCGACGCGGCGGCGCTCAAGCAGTTCGGCGTCGAGTTCGCAGCCGGCCTGATCCTGGGCGGCCAGATCCGGGGCGAGGAACAGCGCCTCTTCAACATCTACGCGGCCGGGAATTTCATCGAGGCGACGCGCGACACGCCGTATTTCCAGATCGGCGAATCGAAGTACGGCAAGCCGATCATCGACCGCGTGGTCAATCCGCAGACCTCGCTCGACGAGGCCGCCAAGTGCGCGCTGATCTCGATGGATTCGACCATCCGCTCCAACCTGTCGGTCGGCCTGCCGCTCGACCTCGCGATCTACGAGAACGACGCGTTGACGATCGGCCGCCACGTCAATATCACGCAGGAAAACGCCTATTACGCGCAGATCCGCAAGCAGTGGGGCGAACATCTGCGCCAGGGTTTCGCCGACCTGCCGGCGCCGGCCTGGAACACCCTCTAGCGGCCTGTCGTTACCAGGAACGCGCACCCATCAGGTAGCGGCGGGTTTCCTTCGCCTCCGGCGCGGCCGGCGCCGCGACGGGCGCCGGTGTCGGCGGGGTTTCAGGCGGCAACAGGTGATCGCGCAGGCGCAACACCATCACCAGCAGGTCCTCGTCGAGCGCCGCCTCCTCGATCTCGGCCAGCCGCTGCCGCGTGTAGTCGGCGTCGCGGGTGATCCGTTCCAGATCGACCGTCTCGCCCAGCGTGCGCTTGACCTGCAATTTGAAGCGGGCCAATAACTGGGCAACTGCCATCTGCTTGTCCATCGACATGATTTTTCCTTATTGCTGAAACAGCCCGGTTGGGGTCGGGGAGTGCAGTTCAGCGAAAATCGTGCCGGCTGGAGTGCCAGGTAACCCCTCTTTAAAATCAGTGGCTTGCCAGGAAATTCCTGTCCGGCCCGGGCTGACGATGAGTTTCGATGGTGCGGGCCGGGGGCGCCGCGAACAGGTTTGGTGCGGTGCAGCAATGCCGGTTCAGATCATGCCGCGTTCGCGGATGAAGGCGATGATCCGGTCCAGTCCTTCGCCGGTCTTCAGGTTGCTGAACACGAAAGGTCGGGAGCCGCGCTGCGCCTTGGCGTCGTGGGCCATGACCTCCAGCGAGGCACCGACCATCGGGGCGAGGTCGATCTTGTTGATCACCAGCAGGTCGGACTTGGTGATGCCGGGCCCGCCCTTGCGTGGAATCTTCTCGCCGGCGGCGACGTCGATGACGTAGATCGTCAGGTCCGAGAGTTCCGGTGAAAAGGTGGCGGCGAGGTTGTCGCCGCCCGATTCGACGAGGATCAGTTCGACGCCGGGAAAGGCGCGCTGCAGGCGGTCGACCGCTTCGAGGTTGATCGAGGCATCCTCGCGGATCGCCGTGTGCGGGCAGCCGCCGGTCTCGACGCCGATGATGCGTTCCGGCGCCAGGGCCGAATGATTGACGAGGAATTTCGCATCCTCGGCGGTGTAGATGTCGTTGGTGACGACGGCCATGTCGATCTGCTCGCGCAGGGCCTGGCACAGAGCCAGGGTCAGAGCGGTCTTGCCGGAACCGACGGGGCCGCCGATGCCGACGCGCAGGGCTTGCTTGCTCATGTTTTTCCTAGGATCTGAATAGACGGGAATACTGGGTTTCGTGGCGGGCGCAGGCGATCGCGAAGGCCGGCGTGAAGTTGGACCAGCCGGTTTCGGGCAGTTTCCGGGCGTCGACCGCAACCGTCGGGATCTGCCGCCCGAGACCGGCGAGCAGCCGCTGGCCGGCGGCCTGGCCGAGCGGCACCGCCTTCAGCGCGGCCATCACCTGGTTCTCGGCCCACGACCACAGGTAGGCGGTCAGTGCCGCCTGCGGATCGATCTGCCAGGCGGCGGCGATGCCGGCCCAGACGGTGGGGAAGGCGACTTCGGGCAGCGCGTCGACGGCCGCCGCGACGCCGGCCAGCGAATCGTCGCGCAGGTCGCGCAGCAGGCGGCACAGCGAGAAGCCCATTTGCGCCGTTTCGGCGCGCAGTTCGGCGGCTTCGCGGCTGGCCAGGAATTCGTCGTTGAGGCAGGCGACTTCGGCGGCGTCTGCTGCGGTCCACGCCGCCATCAGGGCAAAAACCAGCGGCGCCTCGTAGCGGCCGATGCCGTGCCGCAGCAGGTCGGCGATCCAGCGCCCGGCGCTCGCCTCGTCGCGGACGACGCCCGATTCGACGGCCCATTCGAGGCCCTGCGAGTAGGTGTAGGCGCCGACCGGCAGCGCCGGGCTGGCCAGTTGCAGGAGGCGGGCGAGTTGCAATTGCGGGTTCAACGCGGCTTGAACTCGTGAATTTTCGGCACCGAACGGTGTGGGCCGTGGCCGGGGTCGTGCAGATCGGACCTCGGCTCGTCGCCGTGGTGCTGATGACCGCCGCCATAGGCGCCGGCCTCCGGCTGGAAGGGGGCTTCGGTTTCGGCCACGGCGCACCCTAAACCGCGGACCATCTCGGCCAGCACGTGGTCGATCTGGAAGCGCAGCTTGCCGCCGTTTTCCGTCGGCAGGATCTGCACCGGCACATGGCGGTTGCCAAGGTGGTAGGCAGCGCGGGCGAAGAGCAGCGGGCTGTCGGCGACGGCTTCGATCAGCTTTTCCGGGGCGGCGAGGATTTGGATGACCACCGAGCCGTCTTCCGCGGCGAGACGGTCGCCGCCGTGCAGGTGGTCGCCACGCTCGAGGAAGATGCCGGCCTCGGCGCCGGAAGCGAGCGTTACTTTCAGGCGGCTGCGTTTGCGCTCGTCGTAGGCCAGCGCCACCGAGTCGGTGGCGGGGGCGGTGGTGCGTTGGTTGAGGATGAGCATGACGCTTCAGAACAGGAAGTAACGTTGCGCCAGCGGCAATTCGGTCGCCGGTTCGCAGACGAGATGCACGCCGTCGGCCTTGACCACGTAGGTTTCAGGATCGACGGTGATTTCGGGCGTGGCGCCGTTATGCACCATGTCGGCCTTGGTCAGCGTGCGCGTGCCGGAAACGGCGATCAGCGGTTTGCTCAGGCCAAGCGCGGCCATGGCCGGATTCTTCAGCGCCGCTTGCGAGACGAAAGTCACCGAGGTCTTCAGTGCCTTGCCGAAGCTGCCGAACATCGGCCGGTAGTGCACCGGCTGCGGCGTCGGAATCGAGGCATTGGGGTCGCCCATCGCGGCGGCGGCGATCATGCCGCCTTTCAAAATCAACGAAGGCTTGACGCCGAAGAAGGCCGGCTTCCAAAGCACCAGGTCGGCCAGCTTGCCGACTTCGATGGAGCCGACGGTGTGCGCGATGCCGTGCGTCAGCGCCGGGTTGATCGTGTACTTGGCGATGTAGCGCTTGACGCGGAAGTTGTCGTTGCGGGCGTTGTCTTCGGGCAAAGAGCCCCGCTGCAGCTTCATCTTGTGCGCAGCCTGCCAGGTACGGATGATGACTTCGCCAACCCGGCCCATGGCCTGCGAGTCGGACGACATCATCGAGAAAACGCCCATGTCGTGCAGGATGTCTTCCGCTGCAATCGTCTCGCGGCGGATGCGCGATTCGGCGAAGGCGACGTCCTCGGCGATGCTCGGGTCGAGGTGGTGGCAGACCATCAGCATGTCGAGATGCTCGTCGATGGTGTTTACCGTGTAGGGCATGGTCGGGTTTGTCGAGCTGGGCAGGACGTTCGGCAGACCGGTCGCCTTGATGATGTCCGGCGCGTGGCCGCCGCCGGCGCCTTCGGTGTGGAAGGTGTGGATGGTGCGGCCCTTGAAGGCGCCGATGGTCGCTTCGACGAAGCCGGATTCGTTGAGCGTATCGGTGTGAATGGCGACCTGCACGTCCATCTCGTCGGCGACGCTCAAACAGCAGTCGATGGCGGCCGGCGTCGTACCCCAGTCCTCGTGCAGCTTGAGGCCGATCACGCCGGCCTCGACCTGCTCGCGCAGGGCTTCCGGCAGGCTGGCGTTGCCCTTGCCGAGGAAGCCGAGATTCATCGGGAAGGCCTCGGCCGCTTCGAGCATGCGGTGGATGTGCCACGGGCCGGGTGTGCAGGTCGTGGCATAGGTGCCGGTCGCCGGGCCGGTGCCGCCGCCGATCATGGTGGTGACGCCGGAGTTTAGCGCTTCCTCGATCTGCTGCGGGCAGATGAAATGGATGTGGCTGTCGATGCCGCCGGCGGTGACGATCATGCCTTCGCCGGCAATGACTTCGGTGCCGGGGCCGACGATGATGTCCACGCCGGGCTGGATGTCCGGGTTGCCGGCCTTGCCGATGGCGGCGATACGGCCGTCCTTCAAGCCGATGTCGGCCTTGACGATGCCGGTCACCGCATCGACGATCAGCGCATTGGTGATCACGGTGTCGACGGTTTCCGCCGAGACGCGCTGGCTCTGGCCCATGCCGTCGCGGATGACCTTGCCGCCGCCGAATTTCACTTCCTCGCCGTAGATCGTGTAGTCCTTCTCGACCTCGATGATCAGCTGGGTATCGGCCAGGCGCAGGCGGTCGCCGGTGGTCGGGCCGAACATCTCGGCATAGGCTTGACGGGTGATTTTATTGGCCATCAGAGCGCTCCTTGTACCAAACCACGGAAACCATAGACCTTGCGTTCGCCGGCCAGCGCCACCAGCTGCACAGTGCGCGTCTGGCCCGGCTCGAAGCGCACGGCGGTGCCGGCGGCGATGTCGAGGCGGTAACCGCGCGCAGCTTCGCGGTCGAAGCTCAGGCCGGCGTTGGTCTCGTAAAAGTGATAGTGCGAGCCGACCTGGATCGGCCGGTCGCCGGTGTTGGCCACGACCAGCGTGATGGTCGGCCGGCCGACGTTCAGTTCGAGTTCGCCGGGTTCGGCGAGGAGTTCTCCGGGGATCATGTCAGCGCCTCAGACGATGGGGTTATGGACCGTGACCAGCTTGGTGCCATCCGGGAAGGTGGCTTCGACCTGGATTTCCGGGATCAGCTCGGCGATGCCGTCCATCACGTCGGCGCGCGTCAGGACTTGCGTGCCGGCGTGCATCAGTTCGGCCACCGTCCGGCCTTCGCGGGCCCCTTCCATGATCGCGCAGGTGATCAGCGCCACCGCTTCCGGGTAGTTGAGCTTCAGGCCCCGGGCCTTGCGCCGCTCGGCGAGCAGGCCGGCGGTGAAGATGAGCAGTTTGTCCTTCTCTCTCGGTGTCAGTTCCATGAAGACTCCTCAGGTATTCCAGATTCGGGGGATGACGGCCGGGCGGCCGCAGCAGGCCGGGCGCAGGATTTTCCACAGTTCGGCGAACCACAGACGGGCGGCCTCGCTGTTGTCGCCGAGGTAGCGGGCGACGAGGATGCCGGGCAGGGCAGTCAGGCCGTGCCGGGCACCGTCGGCGGGGGCGAATGCGCGCAGGGCTTCGAGCAGGGCGGCGGCCTGCTGCGGCAGTTCCGGGAAGGTGCACAGCAGCGTGCCGCACACCGTGGCGCCGGCCCAGCCGGCCGGGCTGGTCAGCAGCGGGTCGCTGCCGGCGAGGCCGCCGCGTTCGATCCAGATCGGGCGCCGGTTGCGGTCAACCCGGCAAAACAGGTTAAAACGGCCGTTGGCGAAGCGTTCGCCGGCCGCGGCGCGGCCCAGGCAGAGAATGTCCCAGCCGATGAAACGGCTGTCGGCGGCGAGCGCCACGCGTGTTTCCATGCGCGCCCGGGCGCCGTCGAAAACGATGCTTTCCTGCGGCAGCCATTCCAGCGTGGCGCCTTCGGCGACGGTCAGGGTGAGCGTTTGCGAGGCCTCCGCCCCGGCGCTGCGGTACCACTTCCCGGCGCCCGGCGTCGTCAACTGGGCGCGGGCGCCGGCTGCGACGTCGACCTCGATCGCCAGGTGGTCGCCGCCGGCAATGCCGGACGGGGGGTGAAGCACGATGGCCTGGCACACCGCCTCGCCTTCCGGGTAAAGCGCCTTCTGCACGCGCAACGGGCCGCGATGGCGGTTGTCGCGCAGCACCGTGCGCGCGCCGTCGCGGGCGAAACCGAGGCGCAACTCGGCGTGCCAGTTCGCTGCAAGCTCGGGCGCGACGATGGGAAGGCGCGAATTCATGGGCGGATTATCGGGCAAGCCCGGCAGGCGGTGAATACGCAGGAATGCGCAATCGTCGATTCAGCCTGCGCCAAGGGGAAGGAGCAACGCCGCGTCGGCATCGGCGAAGCCTTCCGGCGACCAGACGGCCGTGTCCGGTAGCCAGGTGTCGAGGTAGGCGTGGAGCTTCGCCCCCGATCCCGCGGTACGCTCCAGACTCAGGCAGGGGCGCCCGAAAGCGGCGGCAACGATACGCGCGTGCAGGCTGCTGCCGACGAAACCCCGGCTGCCGGAAATCAGTCCCGCGATCCGCCAGACGTCGAGCGATTCGAAGAGCGATACCGGTACCCGCAGGCGCTGCGCGAGCCGGGCATAGACCGCCAGGTCGTCGTGCCAGGGCGCCGCCCCGGCCCGGAACAGCACGACGGGCAGGGCGCTGCGTTCGAGACCGCGGGCGATGGCGGCGAGGCTGCGGTCGTCGCCGAATTCGGCCGCGAACTGGACCGCGAGATAGGGGGCGTTCACCGGCGCTGCGGGCGCAATGCGGGCCCCGAAGGCCGCGGCGATCCGCGACACGGGGTCGGGTTCGAGCACTGCCGCGATGCCTTCGCCCGCCAGGAATTCCTGCGTCACCCGATCGCGGACGCCGAGCGCATCCGCCTGCCGCAGGGCGTCCAGCACTTCGTCGCGAAACGCCTTGCCCCGGCGCGCCAGACCGACCCCGCCGAGCGCCCGGAAGACCGTGCGCGAGCCGGCCGGCAGGCGATTGCGCGCAATCACGTAGGGCGCCCGTCGCGGCCAGCGCAGGGCGCTGTCGCCGAGCATCCAGGCCGCTTCCGCGGCATCGCAGTCGAGCAGTTCGCCGCCGACGTGGATCAGCGTCACCGGCGTCGTGATGGCGTCGACCGGCGTCACGCGAAAACCGCCGCAGGCGCTGAGATCGCATTCCGCCAGCCCGGCGCAGCGCGGCGCGGCGACCCCCGCGTCGTGGATGGCCATGTGGCCGAGCAGGATGTCGCCGAAGTTGTGACGGTCGAAGGCGCCGAAAAAGAGCGGCGGCGGGCCGGGTGGGGCAGCTAATCCGGCTTTCATGGCGGCAGGCTGGTTCATCGCGCCAAGTCTAGCCCAGCGCCGCCCCGCCGGGTTTCCGCTACACCGCCAGCGCCTCGCGCACCCCATCCTGCGGCATCGTTTCGCCGCGGCCGCGCATGATGAACTCGCCGCGTTCCATCAGCAGGTACTGGTCGGCCAGCGATTCGGCGAAGTCGTAGTACTGCTCGACGAGCAGGATGGCCATTTCGCCGGTTTCGGCGAGCGTGCGGATGGCGCGTTCGATGTCCTTGATGATCGATGGCTGGATGCCCTCGGTCGGCTCGTCGAGGATCAGCAACTTCGGCCCCATCGCCAGCGCGCGGCCGATGGCGAGCTGCTGCTGCTGGCCACCGGAGAGGTCGCCGCCGCGGCGGTGCATCATCTGCTTGAGGACCGGGAACATTTCGAAGATGCGCGGCGGAATCTTCGTGCTGCCGGGTTTGGTGGCCAGCCCCATCAGCAGGTTCTCCTCGACCGTCAGGCGCGGGAAGATCTCGCGGCCCTGCGGCACGTAGCCGATGCCGGCCTTCACCCGCTCGTGCGGGGGCAGGTGGGTGATGTCCTGGCCGTCGAAGGTGATGCTGCCGGATTTCGTTTTCACCAGGCCCATCAGCGACTTGAGCAGTGTCGTCTTGCCGACGCCGTTGCGACCGAGGAGGGTGGTGACTTCGCCGGTTTTGACTTCGAAGGAGAGGCCACGGAGGATGTGGGAGCCGCCGTAGGCTTGGTGGAGGTTGTCGATTTTGAGCATTCTCGATAATCCTTTTTTGCGTTTAGCGCCGGGTTCCGCGCCTGACGCGCGTCTTACTTTCTTCTTGGGTCGCCAAGAAGAAAGTAAGCAAAGAAGAAGGCGACCCTGGGTCGGTGCCGGCTGCGCCGGTACCCTGCGCTACTCGCCTTGTGCGGGGGCTGCGCAACTCGGGGCTAAAGCCCCTCAGACAGTGCTCGCCCTTTTTCCGCCCAAGCCTGCGTTGCTCGGCACCTCCCAAGGGGCCCGGAAAACCGACCCGTGCTGAATCGGTGTCGCAGCGAATTTGATTTTTGCCCCTTTTTGGCCGTCGACCGCAACAGGCCATTCTTTGTCTTGGTGGGTGAGCCGAGACGTCTTTCGGGCCCCTTGAGAGGCGCTGAGCAACGCAGGCGGGCCGGGGGAAGTCGGCTGGCGTTGTCTGAGCCGAAGGCGAGTTTAGCCAGCCGCCCGGCCCGTCGAGTAGCGCAAGGGATCGGGCGTAGCCCGACGCCGACCCTGGGGTGGCCTTCTTTTTGGCTACTTTTTCTTGGCCACACAAGAAAAAGTACGCCCGCGCGTCAGGCGCGGAAACCAAGGCTTGAGAAAAGCAATCACCGCCCAAGATAAACCTCAATCACCCTTTGATCGTTCTGCACGGTCGCCAGATCCCCCTCCGCCAGCACCGACCCCTCGTGCAGCACGGTCACCAGCCCGCCGAGTTTCTCGACAAACGCCATGTCGTGCTCGACCACCACCAGCGAATGCTTTCCGGCCAGCGAAACGAAGAGCTCCGCCGTCCGCATCGTCTCGTCGTCGGTCATCCCGGCGACCGGTTCGTCGAGCAGCAGCAGCTTCGGTTCCTGCATCAACAGCATGCCGATTTCCAGCCACTGCTTCTGGCCGTGCGAGAGCAGGCCGGCCGGGCGGTCGGCTTCGCCGGCGAGGCGGATCAGGCGCAGGGTTTCGGCGATGCGGTCGCGCTCGTCGTCGGCCAGCCAGGCGAAGAGGCTCTTCCACACCCGCTTGTCGGTCTTCATCGCCAGTTCGAGGTTCTCGAACACTGTGTGCTGTTCGAAGATGGTCGGCTTCTGGAACTTGCGGCCGATGCCGACGTGGGCGATTTCCGGTTCGCTCAGCCGGGTCAGGTCGATGGTCTGGCCGAAGAAGGCCTTGCCGCTGTCGGGCCGCGTCTTGCCGGTGATGACATCCATCATCGTCGTCTTGCCGGCGCCATTGGGGCCGATGATGCAGCGCAGTTCGCCGGCGTCGATTTCGAGGTTGAGGTTGTTGAGCGCCTTGAAGCCGTCGAAGCTGACGGTGATGTCTTCGAGGTAGAGGGCGACGCCGTGCGAGAGGTCGAGTTCGCCGGTCGCCAGGTGGCCCAGCTGGTCGATGCCGTCGCTGCCTTCCGGGCGGTCGTCGGGGGCGCGGTTGAGGGTGCTCATCATGCGGCGGCTCCTTCCTTGCGGGTCGTCAGTTTCTTCCACAGGCCGACCAGGCCTTGCGGCAGCATCAGCGTCACGACGATGAACAGCAGGCCGAGGAAGAACAGCCAGTATTCGGGAAAGCTGACGGTGAACCAGCTCTTGGCGAGATTGACGACGAAGGCGCCGATGACCGGGCCGATCAGCGTGCCGCGCCCGCCGACGGCGACCCAGATGGCGATCTCGATCGAGTTGGCCGGGCTCATTTCGGAGGGATTGATGATCCCGACCTGCGGCACGTAGAGCGCGCCAGCGATGCCGCACAGCACGGCCGAGACGACCCAGATGAACAGCTTGTACCAGAGCGGGTTGTAGCCGATGAACATGACGCGCGATTCGGCGTCGCGGATCGCGGCGAGCACGCGGCCGAACTTCGACTTGACCAGCCAGGCAGCGAAGACCAGCGTCGCGGCGAGCAGCAGCGCGGTCAACCCGAACAGCACCAGCCGCGTTTCCGGCGAGGTGACGGTGTAGCCGAGGACGCGCTTGAAGTCGGTGAAGCCGTTGTTGCCGCCGAAGCCGGTTTCGTTGCGGAAGAAGAGCAGCATCGCGGCGTAGGTCAGCGCCTGGGTGATGATCGAAAAATAGACTCCCTTGATCCGCGAGCGGAAGGCGAAATAGCCGAAGATGAAAGCGACAATGGCGGGCACGACGACGACCAGGATCGCCACCCACAGAAAGCTGTCGCTGCCGCTCCAGAACCACGGCAGTTCCTTCCAGTCGAGGAAGACCATGAAGTCCGGCAGGTCGCTCTGGTAGCTGCCGTCGCGGCCGATCTGGCGCATCAGGTACATGCCGAAGGCGTAGCCGCCGAGCGCGAAGAAGAGTCCGTGGCCGAGCGACAGGATGCCGCCGTAGCCCCAGATCAGGTCCATCGCCACCGCCACCAGCGCGTAGCACATGATCTTGCCGATCAGCGTGATGACGTAGGTGGAAACGTGGAAGGCGCTGTCTTCCGGCACCGCCAGGTGCAGCACCGGGACGGCGACCAGCGCGAGGGCGAGGAAGACGCCGAGCGCCAGCCAGGCCTTGCCGTCCAGGGAGTCGATGATGCGGAGGGTGAGAGGTCTGCGCATGATTCGGCCTTACTCGACGAAGCGGCCCTTGAGGGCGAAGATGCCCTGCGGACGCTTCTGGATGAAGATGATGATGCAGACGAGGATGCTGATCTTGGCGATCACCGCACCGGCCCAGCCCTCCAGCAGCTTGCTGAGGATGCCCAGGCCGAGCGCCGCCCACACCGCGCCGGCCAGTTGCCCGACGCCGCCGACGACGACGACCATGAAGGAATCGACGATGTAGCCCTGGCCCATGTCGGGGCCGACGTTGGAAATCTGCGACAGCGCCACGCCGCCCAGCCCGGCGATGCCGGCGCCGAGCGCGAAGGCCAGGGTGTCGATGCGCGCCGTCGGCACGCCGACGCAGCCGGCCATCGGGCGGTTCTGGGTGACGGCGCGGACGAACATGCCGAGCCGCGTCCGGTTCATCAGCACCCAGACCAGGGTCAGCACGAACAGCGCGAAGCCGACGATGATGATGCGGTTCCACGGCAGGACCAGGTTGGGCAGCAGCTCGATGCCGCCGGACATCCAGGTCGGGTTCGAGACCTCGACGTTCTGCGCGCCGAACAGCACGCGGGCGCTCTGGATCAGCACCAGCGAGATGCCCCAGGTGGCGAGCAGGGTTTCCAGCGTGCGGCCGTACAGCCAGCGGATCACCGTGCGCTCCATGACGACGCCGACCAGCGCGGCGGCGAAGAAGGCGACCGGGATGGCGGCCGGCAGGTACCAGTCGATCCAGTCCGGCAGGTAGGCGCGGAACAGGCTCTGCATGCCGTAGGCGGCGTAGGCGCCGACCATCAGCAGCTCGCCGTGCGCCATGTTGATGATGCCCATGACGCCGTAGGTGATGGCCAGCCCGAGCGCGGCGAGCAGCAGGATGCTGCCGAGCGAGAGGCCGGAGAACACGCGGCCGAGGTTCTCGGCCAGCGCCAGCCGGCCGTCGATCGCCTTGACCGCGGCGATCGCCTCGTAGCGCACCTTATCGTCCGGCTCGCCGGCCTTGTCGGTGAGTGGCAGCAACAGGCTCTTGATCGTCGGCGAGGAGGTTTCAGAGAGGGCCTTGACCGCTGCCATGCGCGCCGCCGGGTCGTCGTTGCCGAGGTTGGCCTGGGCGTGGGCGACCGTGAGCAGCGCCCTGATCTGCGCATCGCCCTCCTTTTCCAGCGCCTGCGCCAGCAGCGGCGCCATCTCCGGGCTGACGCTGCTCTGCAGTTTCTGCGCCGAGGCGAGGCGGACGCCGGCATCGGCGTCGAACAGCTTGAGCGCCGCCAGCGCATTGGCCAATTCGCCACGAATCCGGTTGTTGACCGTAACCGACTCCGCATCGGCCGGCACTCTGATCGCGGCGCCGGTAGCGGCATCGAAGGCCTTATCGCCGTCGATGATCACCGCCTTGCCGCCCGCCAGATACAGGCTGTCATCGGCCATCGCCTGCAGGACGCGCACGGCGTCGGGGTCCGCCGTCTGCGTCAGCTGGCGGATCGCCGCGACCTTGTCGCTGGAATCCTCGGCCGCCAGCTGGCGCACCTGCGCCGCATCGAGCGCCGCCTGCGCCGACAGGCTACAGGCGTAGAGCAGAAATACAAGAATCGTTTTGGTCATTAAGGGTCCGTCCGCAATTTGTGCAGTGCAGCGACAGATTACGGGGCGGGCCGGGAGGCGGGAATACGATGAATTGCGTAGCTGGGCGCGAAGGCAGTTGCGCGGCTACTTCAAATCCTCGGACCAATGCTCATCGGCAGGCTGGTATCCACATTTCGTTGCATCCATCTTTGCTGCGTATTCGAATTGTGTTTTTCATGGCGTTTGCTAATTTGAAAAAAGATGCAGATGTTTTATTTGAACAAGGTGATTAAGGGAATGAAGCGGATAAAAAACATCCTGTCGACCGTGGCAACGGTGGTTTTGTTAGCCAGTTGCGCGAGTGCGCCTATCGGCGACAAGAAACTGCTGAATTTTCTTCAGAACGGTGTAACGACGCGCCAGGACGTTTTTTTGCATCTCGCTGAACCGAACGCAACATTCGAGAGCGGGCGGATTCTGATTTACAGGCTCGACGAGGATCAAGCCGGATACTTCATTCGAAAAAACGATGGCAGCAGGGGACTGACCGGAAAGTTCAGCCTGGTCCTGGCTTTTGACGAGCGAGGAGTTTTGTCGCGCTTCAATCTGGTGAGAATCAATGAAGAGTATCGAAGCGAGCTTCCCAAAAAGTGATCTCCTTCAATAACCGTTTGGCAATATTGGCCTTGGTTACCGTACTGGTCGACGGGTGCGTGATACCGATTCCGCCAGGGGCGCGCGGAACTCGATGCAACCTTCCTGAAGGCATTCCGGATTCCATTAAGCCGGGGCTAAGCACACGTGAAGATGTGCTCATGTGTTTAGGCGAACCGGACGCTGTCGCTGTCGATGAGTCCTGGGTCTCGTATAGCGAACAATATTATTTGGGCGGTGTAGTACTAATTTTTGGTGGGGGTGGTGGGGTAGGTGCAATTGACGCCGGGGGGCAAAAGTCTTCCAGACTCGTTGTTCCATTTGACTCGCGAGGTATCGTTACACAACCGATTTTTGAAACTATGCAATGCGTTTCCGGGGGCGTTTTTGTAGCCTCGGGAGGTGGAGGTGGTGGTGACCACAGCGGGCCATGCCTCGACACCTCGGGTGGCGATTTACAGAGGCGCTACAATCTGGCTTTGCCTCAGCCTTAAGAGTCTGCGTAGTAGCGGTGTCGGGGTTTCCGGGGTTCTCTTTACGTTCGGCAATTTGCCGCGTGAATCGCCAGTAAAACGGCAGACCGGCGTATATTCCGCCCTCGCCCGATTTACCAACACACAAGGTTCAGGATTGCCACCCGCGAGCCAGACTGCCGCCGCTACGACCATGCCATTGCCCCGTATCGATTCCACCAATTACGCCACCCAACTCGCCGGGAAGGTCGAACAGTTCAAGTGCGATTTCGCGCCGTTCGCCATTCCCGAACCGGAGGTATTTTCCTCCGCCCCCGAGCACTACCGCCTGCGTGCCGAGTTCCGCATCTGGCATCAGGGCGACGAACTGGATTACGCGATGTTCGATCCGGAAAACCCCAAGCAGCCGGTGATGGTCGAGGATTTTCCGATCGCGGCGGCGTCGATCTGCGCGCTGATGCCGCGCCTGAAGGCGCGCCTGCGCGGCAGCCAGACCCTGCGCGGCGGCCTGTTCCAGGTTGAATTCCTCGCCACGCTGAGCGGCGAGCTGATGGTCACGCTGGTTTACCATCGGCGGCTCGGGGAGGGCTGGGAACTGGCGGCCCGCGACCTGGCGAGCGATCTGCAGGTGCAGGTGATCGGACGCAGCCGCGGCCAGAAGGTGGTGCTGGACCGTGACTGGCTGTTGGAGGAATTCGAGCTGAACGGGCGTCGGCTGCGCTACCAGCAGATCGAAGGGAGCTTCACCCAGCCCAATGGCGGGGTGAACCGGCAGATGCTGGGCTGGGCCTGTGCGCGGGCCGCCGGCCTGGGCGGCGACCTGCTCGAACTGTATTGCGGCAACGGCAATTTCACGATAGCGCTGGCGCCCCTCTTCGGGCGCGTGCTGGCCACCGAGGTCAGCAAGACGTCGGTGCGCGCCGCTGAATACAACCTGGCTGCCAACAACGTCGACAACGTGGCGCTGGTGCGCGCTTCCAGCGAGGAGATTGCCGATGCCCTGGCCGGCCGCACGGTGCTCAAGCGCATGAAGGATATCGATCTCGCCGGCTTCCGTTTCTCGACCCTTTTCGTCGATCCGCCGCGTAGCGGGCTGGATGCGACGACCCTCGAATTCGCCGCCGGCTTCGACCACATCCTGTACATCTCGTGCAACCCGCAAACCCTGCGGGAAAACGTCGCCGCGCTGCAGGCTACCCACGCGGTGAGCGCTGCCGCGGTGTTCGACCAGTTTCCCTACACGCACCATCTGGAATGCGGGCTGTTGCTGACCCGGCGCTGAAGGCGACTCGCCGCCGCCGGGCGCGGCAATGAAAAACGGGAGCCGAAGCTCCCGTTACTGGCGACTGACCGTCGGTGCCGATCACTTGCCTTCCGGCGCGTCCTTCTTGTTCTCGTTGCCGGCGATGAAGGGGCTCCACGGCTGGGCGCGGATCGGACCCTTGGATTTCCAGACCACGTTGAACTGACCGTCGGCCTTGATTTCGCCGATGAAGACCGGCTTCCACAGGTGGTGGTTGGTTTCGTCCATCTTGAGCGTGTAGCCGGACGGCGCGGCGAAGCTCTGGCCACCCATCGCGGCGATGACCTTGTCGACCTCGGTGGACTTGGCCTTCTCGACCGCCTGCTTCCACATGTGGATGCCGACGTAGGTGGCTTCCATCGGGTCGTTGGTGACGACCGTTTTGGCGTTCGGCAACTTGTTCTTGGCCGCCCAGTCCTTGTACATCTTGACGAACTTCTCGTTCTGCGGGTTCTTGAGCGACATGAAGTAGTTCCACGCGGCCAGGTGGCCGACCAGTGGCTTGGTATCGACGCCGCGCAGTTCCTCCTCGCCGACCGAGAAGGCGACGACCGGCACGTCGGTGGCCTTGAGGCCGGCGTTGCCCAGTTCCTTGTAGAAGGGTACGTTGGAGTCGCCGTTGATGGTCGAGACGACGGCGGTCTTCTTGCCTTCGGAAGCGAACTTCTTGATCTTGGCGATGATGGTCTGGTAATCGCTGTGGCCGAACGGCGTGTACTCTTCCATGATGTCGGCTTCGGCGACGCCCTTGGACTTCAGGAAGGCGCGCAGGATCTTGTTGGTGGTGCGCGGATAGACGTAGTCGGTGCCGAGCAGCACGAAGCGCTTGGCCTCGCCGCCGTCCTTGGACATCAGGTATTCGACGGCCGGGATCGCCTGCTGGTTGGGGGCGGCGCCGGTGTAGAAGACGTTCTTCTCGAGTTCCTCGCCTTCGTACTGGACCGGGTAGAAGAGCAGGCCGTTCAACTCCTTGAACACCGGCAGCACGGACTTGCGGGACACCGAGGTCCAGCAGCCGAAGACGACGTCGACCTTGTCCTTGCTCAGCAGCTGGCGGGCCTTTTCGGCGAACAGCGGCCAGTTGGAGGCGGGATCGACGACGACCGGCTCGAGCTTCTTGCCCATCACGCCGCCGGACTTGTTGATCTCGTCGATGGTCATCAGCGCCGTTTCCTTGAGCGCCGTTTCGGAGATGGCCATGGTGCCGGACAGCGAATGCAGGATGCCGACCTTGATGGTGTCGGCGGCGTGGGCGGCCATGCCGATGGAAGACAGCGCGGCGGCCAGGACGGTGGCCTTGATGAAATTGCGACGATTGCTCATGGAAGCTCCTCGGGGGTTGGGGTGATCCGTTCGGAAACTGCGTTGTTGCAGTGCAATGTCAGATTACGGATCGCCGGCGCCGCGAGAAATACGTTAGATTGCGTAGGGATTCGCTTCGCGGAGAAAACCATGTTCGACCTCCATATCGACAACAGGAACCGCTTGCCCTGGCGGCTGGCCGACGCCTGCGGCGGGGCGCGCCGGATGTTGCGGTCGACACCGTTTTCAGGGGCGTTTCCGGTTTTCCCGAAGAGGCTGGGCTGAGGCATGCCGGTCGACGGCCCGATACCCGGCTGGCTGCTGTCCGGCGCAGCCGTCGCGACGGTGTTCACGGTCATGTTCGACCTCGGGCTGGCCATCGTTCCCGGCGATTTCCGGCGCGCCTGGCAGCACCCGGGCCAGATGCTCAAGGGGCTGTTTTCGGTCCTGGTCGTCGTGCCGGCCGTCGCCCTGGCCGTGACCCGGATGTTCGACCTGGCGCGCGCGGTGGAAATCGGCATCGTGCTGATGGCGATCTCGCCCGGCGCTCCGGTTGCGCTGCGCCGTTCGCTCAATGCCGGGGGCGACCGCGCCTTTGCGCCGGCGTTGCAGATCGCGGTGGCGATCCTGGCAGTGGTTTCGATGTCGCTGTGGATAGCGGCGCTGAACGAAGTCTATAGTGGCAGCGCATCGATCGATCCCCGCCATCTGGCGCGCCAGGTTTTCGTCGCCCAGTTGCTGCCGCTCGGCCTCGGCATGCTGGTGCGCCAGATCACCCCCGACTGGGCCGCCCGGATCGGGCGGCGCCTCGACCGGGTCGCGACCGTGCTGCTGATCGCCCTGGTGCTGCTGACGCTCATCGACGTCTGGCATACGGTGATCCAGGCCGGGCTGGGCGCGACGCTGGCCATCGTCGTCATCACGACGCTGGTCCTGGCCTGCGGGCACGCGCTGGGCGGCCCCGAACCGGCGACCCGCACCGCGCTGGCGATCGTCAGCGCGGCGCGCAACCCCGGGCTGGCGCTGGTCGTCGCCACGGTCAATGGCGCCGCGCCGGGCATCATCGCGACGGTGCTCGCCTACCTCGTCGTCTCGGCATTGACCGTCGTCCCCTATCTGGCCTGGCGCCAGCGAATCGGCGCCATGCGCCGCCTGCGCTGACGGTTGCGGTCGACGCCGGAAAAGTGGTGAAATCCATCGGGCATGCGCACGGCGCCCGCCGGGCATGTTCGACCGCCATCACGAAAGGCCAGCGTGGAACCCATCGACAAGGCAGGACATCCGGCCGCCGCCGGCGGCAGCAACTACCGCATCGCCGTCGCCCTGCTGCTGGCGCTGATCGTCTATGGCTCGCTCTATCCGCTGACCTGGAACTTCGCGCAGCCGCAGGAATTCATCTTCCGCGGGCCGATCGGACTTGCCGACCTGCTGGAAAACGTGGTCCTGTTCCTGCCGCTCGGCTGGCTGCTGGCCTGGCACTGGCACGGCCGGCCGGGGCGCCTCACGGGCTTCGCCGTCTGGTTCGCGGTCGCGCTGGTCGTCGCCAGCGTCCTGCAATGGCTGCAGAAATACCTGCCGCGCACCCCGGCGCTGTCCGACATCGGCTTCAACATGCTGGGTTTCCTGCTGGGCTGGCTGGGCGGGATGGTTTCCGGGAACAGCCTGCGGCGGCTGGCGCAGCGCCACCTGAACCTGCACGGCGTGGACCGCTTCGCGCTGGTGATGCTGGCGCTCTGGCTGGCCGCCGAGCTGTTCCCCTTCATTCCCACCATCGACCGCTCGTCGGTCGTCGATAACGTAAAGTCGCTGTGGCAGCAGGCGGCCTGGCAGCCGCGCCGGATGCTGCTGCATGCCGGGATGACGCTGATCGGCTTGGAAGCCCTGGCCCATCTGGCCCGCTCGGTGGCGGCCGAGCGCCTGGTCCGGCCGCTGGCGGTCGTCGCCACGCTCGCCATGCTGGGCGGCAAGTTCGTCGTCATCAACCAGGCGCCCGGGGTGCCGGTGGTGCTCGGCATCGTCGCCGGCGCCGCGGCGTGGGCGGCCATCGAGCGGCTCGACAGCGTTCGCCGCCTGTGGAGCGTGGCGGCGATCGCCATCGCCAGCTACCTGCTGCACGCCCTCTGGCCGCTGCGCTGGAACGATGTGCCGACCGCCATGAGCTTGCTGCCGTTCGCCTCCTCGCTCGCCGGGTCGATCGAGGCGGTGGTGACCTCGGTGGCGTTCGAGAGCCTGTGCTTCGGCGCCATCATCTGGAGCGCCGTGCGCAACGGCGCGGCGCCGGGCGGGATGACAGTCGTCGTGGCGATCGTCGCCTTCGCCTGCGAATGGACGCAGCGCTACCTGCCCGGCCGTACCGCGGAAATCACCTCGGTCCTGCTGGCCATCGGCATGGGCTGGCTGGTCGTCGCCCTGGGCAGCAAACATCACTTCAAGCGAGGTACCCACTGATGTACGAACTCCATATCGGCAACAAGAACTATTCGTCCTGGTCGCTGCGCCCCTGGCTGCTACTGAAGCACTTCGCCATTCCCTTCACCGAGCATATGGTTTCCGTCGCCGGCCGCGACTACAACCCGGCGCTCAAGCCGCTGGCCGGCAACGCCCGCGTGCCCTGCCTGCACGACGACGGCTTCCAGATCTGGGAAAGCCTGGCGATCGCCGAAACGCTGGCCGAGCGCCATCCACAGATGTGGCCCGCCGACGCCCGGGCGCGCGCCCGGGCACGCAGCATTTCGGCGGAAATGCACTCCGGCTTCACCCATCTGCGAACGGCGATGCCGATGAACCTGAAGCTCAAACTCAAGGGCAAGCCGGCCAGCTCCGAGGTGCAGCGCGACATCGACCGCGTCTGCGAAATCTGGGAGGAGGCCCGCACGCACTTCGCGACAGCCGACGGACCGTGGCTGTTCGGCGCCTTCTCGGTGGCCGATGCGATGTACGCGCCGGTCGTCTGGCGCTTCCATGTCTACAACGTGCCGCTGCCGCCGGTCGCCGCCGCCTATCGCGACGCCATGCTCGCGCATCCGGCGATGCAGGAATGGTACGCCGCCGGCATCCGCGAAACCGAGGCGCACGCCCATTACGACCGGCTGGCCGACGACTACGGCGGCGCGCGCTGATCGCTGCGGTCGACGCCGGAAAAGGGGCGATTTCCGGGCCGGCGATCCGGGGAAAGCTACCCGCTGCGGCGGCTGAAAAACGATTTGTCGGACAGTGTGGAATATGTCACGGGCAACCCGGAAGCCATTGCGCTATCCTAAGTTCGAGGAGGTAGTGCCATGGCGATTTATGCAACCGTAGCGTTTTGCCACCATGAATTCGTTGCCGAACTGAGCGACGGGCGGTGTCTTGCCCAGCCCGATTTTCGGGCGATGGCGGAGGCGCTGGTTCACGCCAGGGTGAAGGAAGGCGACGTTCAATACGAATGGAAGGCCGGACAGCGCATGATCACCGCCGGCCAGCAGGTCGCGTTGCGCGCCGAGATGCGGCGCCTGGAGCGTGAATTTGTGGGGCTGTCGATCGCGGCGTGAGGCCGGCTGAGATGATTTGAGGTCAGCTGGTCTGGCGCGCAGGGCGATTCGCGGCCGAAGGGAAGAGGTTTGTGCTCAGCCTCCCCGCATCCTGCTCAGCGCCAGGTTGGCCGCCGCGGTGCGGGTTTCGACCCCGAGCTTCTCGAAAACGTGTTCGAGGTGCTTGTTGACCGTGCGCGGGCTGTTGCCGAGGATTTCGCCGATGTCGTTGCTGGTCTTGCCCTGGACGACCCAGTAGAGCACTTCGGCCTCACGCTGGGTGAGGCGAAAGGCGGCGATCAGCGAGTCGATGGCGGAAGCGTCGTTTTCCTCGCGCAGGACGACGAGCCATTCGTCGTCGCCGGTCTGGTCGTGGAATGAGGCGAGGAGCCGGCGGCTGCCGTCGGCGAACACCAGGGACGGCGGTTCGCGGCCGTCGCGCCGGGCGCGGTGGGCGCCGGCGATCCAGGCCAGCAGTTCGGGCGGGGCGACATCTTCCGGGTTGGCGAAAAAATCCTTGAGCAGTTGGCGGGCGAGCGGCGTCTGCCAGACCAGGCGGCCGTCGGCGGCGCGCACGGCGACGGTGGCCTGGCCGAAGGCGTCGAGCGCGCTGCGTGCCTGCTTCATCTGGCGGGCGTTCTGTACGTGGGCGGCGATGCGCGCGAGGACTTCGGCCGGGCGGATCGGCTTGGTCACGTAGTCGGCGCCGCCGGCGGCGAAGGCGGCGACGACGTGCTCGGTCTCGGTCAGCCCGGTCATGAAGACGATGGGAATGTGCTGGGTGGCGAAGTCGGCCTTCAGGCGACGGGCGACCTCGAAGCCGTCGATGCCGGGCATCACGGCGTCGAGCAGGATGACGTCGGGCAGGCTCTGGCGCGCACGCTGCAGGGCCGATTCGCCGCTGGTGGCGACGAGTACCGTGTGACCGGCCTCGTCGAGCGCATCGTGCAGCAACGAGAGATTTTCCGGGACGTCGTCGACGATCAGGACGATGTCGGAAATGTTGCGGTCAACGGTGGGCATCGCGCGTTTTCCTGAGGAGTTCCTTCATGGCATCGAACTCGAATTGTCGCGCCAGATCGCGCAGGACACGAACGAATTCGCCGTGCCGCGGGTCGATTTTCTCGATTTCGGCCAGCTTGGCGAGGATGCCGCGCAGGTAGCCGAGGCCGATCAGCTCGTCGAGCGCCGCCAGGTGCGCTTCCGGCGGTGCCACCAGCGGTGGCGGCTCGGCGGCGACGGCGGGGGCTGGCGGCGTGTCGGCGGCGACCCATTCGAGGGCCAGCTTGCGGCCGATCCAGTCGAGCAGTTCATTGACGCGCAGCGGCTTGACGATGAAATCCGCGGGGGCGATGCCGACGTCGTTGTCCAGCCCCTTGTCGAAGGCGTTGGCCGAGAGGATGGCGATTTGGGCGTCAGTCAGGCGCTGCTGGCGGATGCGGCGGATGGTTTCCCAGCCGTCGATGCCGGGCATGCCGAGGTCCATGAAGACCAAGTGCGGCGAGAAGCGCGGGATCGCCTGCAGCGCCTCGTAGCCACTGGCCGCCTGCTCGACGACGAAGCCGAGCGGTTCGAGGACGCTTTGCAGCATGTCGCGGTCCACCTTCTCATTGTCGACGACGAGGATGCGCCGGCGCACGCCGACGTAGCCGATGCGATTCAGGCGCGGCAGTTCGCGCGCCGCCTGCGCCGAATGCACCTGCGGCAAGAAGAGGCGAATGCGGAACAGGCTGCCTGCGCCGGGCGTGCTCGACACCTGCATCTCGCCGCCCATCAGGTCGGTCAGCATGCGCGCGATGGTCAGGCCGACGCCGCTGCCGCCGGCCTGCGCCGTGCTGCCACGCTGGAAGGGCTCGAAGATGCGTTGGAGATCAGCGGCCGGGATGCCGGGGCCGCTGTCGCGGATCTCGAAGACGGCCATCTCGCGCCGGCATTCGACGCTGAATTCGACGCCGCCGCGCACGGTGAACTTGACGGCGTTGCCCAGCACGTTGATCAGGATCTGGCGCAGGCGCCGTTCGTCGGCGCGCACCACTGCGGGAATCTCGCCGGCCGGCCGGTAGGCGAAGGACAGCCCCTTGTTGCGCGCCTGCAGCTCGAACATGCCGACGATCTGCTGCAGGAATTCCGGGAAGTCGAGGGCGCGGACGTCGAGCGTCAGCTTGCCGCCCTCGATGCGGGCGATGTCGAGCGTCCCCTCGATGACCGACAGCAGGTGGTCGCCGCTCTTGCGGATGACGCTGACCGCCTGCTTGCGGTTGGGCGGCACGTGCTCGTCGGCGGCGAGGATCTGCGCGTAGCCGAGGATGCTGTTGAGCGGCGTACGCAACTCGTGGCTGATCGCGGTGATGTACCGGCTCTTTGCCTGGTTGGCCTGTTCGGCGACCTGGCGGGCCTTCTGCAGGGCCGCGTCGGTGCGCTGGTGCGATTCGATTTCCTGCATCAGCAGCTGCGTCTGGCGATTCGATTCTTCCTGCGCGACCTGGCGGCTCTGCTGGGTCAGCACCATCCACCACGCGGCGACGCCGGAAAGCAGCAGCAGCGCGGCGAAGGCCTTGACGAAGCTGTCCTGCAGCGCGGCGGCCAGCGCCGTCTGCTCGCTCCCGAGGGCGAGCAGTTCGTGGGTGTATAGCACGCCCAAAACCAGCGCCAGCACCGGCACGATGCCGGTCATCAGCAGCAGGTAGTGGCCGAGACCGGTTTCCAGGTAGGGCAGGGCAGGCGCCGGCAACAGGCGGCGCAGCACCGCGTTCCACTGCGCCGTGAGGCTGGCCTCCGGCTTGCACAGGTCGTGGCAGCGGGCGTCGAGCGAGCAGCACAGCGAGCAGATCGGCCCCTGGTAGGCGGGGCAGTGCGCCATGTCCTCGCCTTCGTACTCGCGTTCGCAAATTGCACATTTTTTGCCGTCGACCGCAACCGGCGCCGGCGGCCGGGCCAGGTAGTAGCGGCCGCCGGTGGCCCAGGCGATCAGCGGCGCGGCGAGCAGCGCGCTGCCCAGCGCGACGAACGAGGCGTAGGGCTGGATGTCCGTTCCGAACAGACCGACGAAGGTGGCGATGGAGAGCAGCGAGGCGATGCCCATGGCGCCGACGCCGACCGGGTTGATGTCGTAGAGATTGCTGCGCTTGAACTCGATGCCCGGCGGCGCCAGGCCGAGCGGCTTGTTGATGACGAGGTCGGCGACCACCGCCGCCATCCACGAGATGGCGATGTTGGAGTAGAGGCCGAGCACCTGGCCGAGCGCCTGGAAGACGTTGAGTTCCATCAGCAGCAGGGCGATCAGCGTGTTGAAGACGACCCAGACGACGCGCCCGGGGTGGCTGTGGGTCAGCCGCGCGAAGAAGTTGGACCACGCCAGCGAACCGGCGTACGCGTTGGTGACGTTGATCTTGAGCTGCGAAACGACGACGAAGAGCACGGTGGCGCCGATCGCCAGCGTCGTGTGGTCGAAGACGTGCGAGAAGCCGATCAGGTACATCTGGTTGGGGTCGACCGCCTTTTCGGCCGAAATTCCGTTGCGCAGCACCAGCCAGGCGAGCAGGGCGCCGCCGAGCATCTTTAGGATGCCGGGCACGACCCAGCCGGGGCCGCCGACGACGACACCGAACCACCAGCGGCCGGCGTTGGCCGGTGTTTTTTCGGGCATGAAACGCAGGTAATCGACCTGTTCGCCCATCTGCGTGACCAGCGCGATGCCGACGGTCAGCGCGGCGCCGAACAGGTGCGGGTCGAAGCCGGCGCCGGTGCCGTTCGCGCCGGCATAGGCGAGCAGGCCGGCGAAGGCATCGGGCTCTTCGATGAGCACGAACACGTAGGGGAGTACCAGCAGGAAAATCCACAGCGGCTGGGTCCATGCCTGCAGCCGGCTGATCGCCGTGACGCCGTGGGTGACCAGCGGGATGACGACGAGCGCGCAGATCAGGTAACCCCAGGCCGGCGGGATGCCGAAGGCGAGTTCGAGCGCGTAGGCCATGATCGCCGCTTCGAGGGCGAAGAAGATGAAGGTGAACGAGGCGTAGATGAGCGAGGTAATGGTCGAGCCGATGTAGCCGAAGCCGGCGCCGCGCGTCAGCAGGTCCATGTCGAGGCCGTGGCGGGCGGCGGTGACGCTGATCGGCAGGCCGAGCAGGAAGATGATCAGGCCGGTCGCCAGGATCGCCCAGAAGGCGTTGATGAAGCCGGCATTGACCAGCATGGTCGCGCCGACCGCTTCGAGGACGAGGAAGGAGGCGGCGCCGAAGGCGGTGTTGGCGACGCGCATTTCCGACCACTTGCGGAAGCTGCGGGGCGTGAAGCGTAGCGCGTAGTCCTCCAGCGTCTCGTCGGCGACCCAGGTGTTGTAGTCGCGGCGGATCTTGATGATGCGTTGGGCGGGATTGCGTTGATTCATGGCGACGAGACTAGCATGTTCCATGCCCTGGCCCGGGGCGGGGCGCCCGGCGGCGGGATGCACCGGCTTGGTGCGGCGAAACGGCGGGCGGGCCTGCGGGCGGTGCATGGCATAATTCGCCCTCAGAAAAAACAATGGCTTGCAAGCTGGTTCGGCTCTTGCTTTTATGCCATCAATCATTTTTCCCCCGGAGCAACCCCGTGTCCATTCACGTCGCACTCAACCACGTTACCAAATACAACTATGACCGCCTGGTCAATCTCGGCGCGCAGATCATCCGCCTGCGCCCCTGCCCGCACTCGCGCACCCGCATCCTCTCCTACTCGCTCAAGATCGGCCCGGACAAGCACTTCATCAACTGGCAGCAGGATCCGCAGGGCAACTACCTGGCCCGCCTCGTCTTCCCGGAAAAGACCCGCGAATTCAGCTTCGAGATCGACCTGGTGGCCGAGATGTCGGTCATCAACCCCTTCGACTTCTTCCTCGAGGAGCATGCCGAGCATTTCCCCTTCGCCTACGAGGACTGGCAGCGCCACGAGCTGACGCCCTACCTGTACAAGGTCGCCGGCGGCGCGCTGTTCGACAAGTACGTCGCCGCCATTCCGCGCGAGAAGAAGCGCAGCGTCGATTTCCTGGTCGCGCTGAACGCGCAGCTGCAGCAGGACATCGGCTACACCATTCGCATGGAGCCGGGCGTCCAGACGCCGGAAGAGACGCTGACCAAGAAGACCGGCTCGTGCCGCGACTCGGCCTGGCTGCTGGTGCAGATCCTGCGTCACCTCGGCCTGGCAGCGCGCTTCGTTTCCGGCTACCTGATCCAGTTGACCGCGGACGTCAAGTCGCTCGACGGCCCGTCCGGTCCGGAAAAGGACTTCACCGACCTGCACGCCTGGGCCGAGGTCTACCTGCCGGGCGCCGGCTGGATCGGCCTCGACCCGACCTCCGGCCTGTTCGCCGGCGAAGGCCACATCCCGCTCGCCTGCACGCCGGAGCCGTCGTCCGCCGCGCCGGTGACCGGCGCCATCGACGAATGCGAGACCGAGTTCGAACACCACATGTCGGTGACCCGCATCTGGGAAGCACCGCGCGTCACCAAGCCCTACACTGACGAGCAGTGGCTGGAGATCGAGAGTCTCGGCCACCAGATCGACAACACCCTGCAGGATCTCGACGTGCGCCTGACCCAGGGCGGCGAGCCGACCTTCGTCGCGGTCGACGACCCGGACGGTGCCGAATGGAACACCGCCGCGCTCGGCCCGACCAAGCGGCTGTTCGCCGCCGACCTCTTCCATCGCCTGCGCGAGAAGTACGCGCCCAACGGCCTGATGCACTTCGGCCAAGGCAAGTGGTACCCCGGCGAACAGTTGCCGCGCTGGAGCCTGAACTGCTTCTGGCGCAAGGACGGCGAGCCGATCTGGAATTCGCCGGCGCTGTATGCCAATGAAGGCGTCAACTACGGCGTCACCGCCGAGCAGGCCGGCGCCTTCCTGAAGCAGGTCGCCCGCCGCCTCGGCGTCACCGACGAGTACGTCTTCCCGGCCTTCGAGGATGTCTATTACTACATGTGGCGCGAGCGCCGCCTGCCGGGCAACGTCGATCCCTTCGATTCGCGGGTCGACGACCCGCTCGAACGCGAGCGCCTGATGAAGGTGTTCACCCAGGGTATGACCTACACCGTCGGCCACACGCTGCCGATCATGAAGAACGTCCGCAACCAGTGGCAGACCGGGCCGTGGTTCCTGCGCTCGGAGCGCTGCTACCTGTTCCCCGGCGATTCGGCCATGGGTTACCGCCTGCCGCTCGACTCGCAGCCGTGGACGGCGCAGAGCGACTACCCCTACGTCAATCCGCCCGATGCCGAAACGGCTATTGATCCGCTCGCCAGCCACGCCGCGCTGCGCGCCCGCGTCAGCGGCGAGCGCGAGGCCCGCGTGCCGCAGATGCAGGATCGGCGCAGCGCCGCTGCGGCTGCCGCCGTCGGCGGCGATGGCCGCGGCCCGGGCAAGACCCGGCCCTGGGAAAAGCCTTCCGACACGGCGCCCGGCTTCAAGGAATCCGCCGCCTGGATCACCCGCCTCGCCATGTGCGCCGAGCCGCGTGACGGCAAGCTCTACATCTTCATGCCGCCGACCCAGGCGCTCGACGATTACCTGGAAATCGTCGCCGCCGTCGAGGCGACCGCCGAGGACATGGGCCTGCCGGTCATCATGGAGGGCTACGAGCCGCCGTCCGATCCGCGGCTGACGCATTTCCGCGTCACGCCCGACCCCGGCGTCATCGAGGTCAACATCCATCCGGCCAAGAGCTGGGATCAGCTGGTCGACCAGACCACGCACCTCTACGAATCCGCCTACTACTCGCGCCTGACGACCGAAAAGTTCATGGTCGACGGCCGCCACACCGGCACCGGCGGCGGCAACCACTTCGTGCTTGGCGGCGCGACGCCGAACGATTCGCCCTTCCTGCGTCGCCCGGACCTGCTCAAGAGCCTGATTGCCTACTGGCACAACCACCCGAGCCTGTCCTACCTGTTCTCCGGCCTGTTCATCGGCCCGACCAGCCAGGCGCCGCGCGTCGACGAAGCGCGCAACGATTCGCTCTACGAGCTGGAAGTCGCCTTCAAGCAGATTCCGCAGCCGGGGGGCCATGTGCCGCCGTGGCTGGTCGACCGCATCCTGCGCAACCTGCTGATCGACGTCACCGGCAACACGCACCGCGCCGAGTTCTGCATCGACAAGCTCTACTCGCCGGACGGCCCGACCGGTCGCCTCGGCCTGCTCGAACTGCGCGCCTTCGAGATGCCGCCGCACGCCCGCATGTCGCTGGCCCAGCAACTGCTGCTGCGCGCCCTGATCGCCCGCTTCTGGGAAGAACCCTACGAGCCGGCCCGCCTGGCGCGCTGGGGCACCGAACTGCACGACCGCTTCATGCTGCCCTTCTACGCCGAGCAGGATTTCCGCGACGTCATGGAAGAGATGGCGGCGGCCGGCTATCCGTTCAAGATCGAATGGTTCGCCCCGCACTTCGAATTCCGCTTCCCGAAATATGGCGATTTTGCCGTCAAGGGCATCGAGTTCGAGCTGCGCCATGCACTCGAGCCGTGGCATGTCATGGGCGAGGAAGGTGGCGCCGGCACGACGGTGCGCTACGTCGATTCCTCGGTCGAACGCGTCCAGGTCAAGGTGCGCGGCATGGCGCCGGACCGCTACGTCCTGACCTGCAACGGCGTTCCCGTGCCGCTGCAGAACACCGGCACCAACGGCGAGTTCGTCGCCGGCGTGCGCTACCGCGCCTGGCAGCCGGCCTCCTGCCTGCACCCGACCATCGGCGTCCATGCGCCGCTGGTCTTCGACCTCGTCGATACCTGGATGCAGCGCTCGCTGGGCGGTTGCCAGTACCACGTGGCGCACCCGGGCGGCCGCAACTTCGAGACTTTCCCGGTCAATGCCTTCGAGGCCGAGAGCCGCCGCCTGGCGCGCTTCTTCCGCTTCGGCCACACGCCGGGCAAGATGACAGTCGGGCTCCCCGAGCTCAGCGCCGAGCATCCGTTTACGCTAGACTTGCGGCGTTATTAACCGCTGATCATGCCGGCGCGGCCTCCGGGCCGCGCCACGCGCGGGCCGGCTGCGGCCCGTCCGTTTTCCCTTTCCAGGCTTTATGGCCCGTACCCTCCTCGCGATCTATCCACAAAGCGCCCGCCGTTATGACGAGATGTTGACGGATGAGGGCGCGGTGCGAGCGCACTGGCGCCAGTTCTTCATCCACCTCGATTCGGTGGCGCCCGAGGAAATGCACCAGCGGCTCGATTTCGTCGACCGGCGCATCCAGGAAAACGGCGTCACCTACAACGTCTATGCCGATCCCAACGGGTCGGACCGGCCGTGGGCGCTGGACCCGCTGCCGCTGATCATCTCGGCCGAGGAGTGGGCGCGGATTTCGGCGGCGGTCGCCCAGCGCGCCACGCTGTTCAACGCCATCCTGGCCGACCTCTACGGTGAGCAGAAGCTGCTCGCCGAGGGTCTGTTGCCGCCGGCGCTGGTCTATGGCCAGCATGGCTACCTGTGGCCCTGCCAGGGCATCAAGCCGCCGGGCGGCATCTGGCTGCATCAGTACGCGGTCGACCTGGCGCGCTCCCCGGACGGTCGCTGGTGGGTCATCGCCGACCGCACGCAGGCGCCGTCCGGCGCCGGCTACGCGCTGGAGAACCGGCTGATCGTCTCGCGCGTCTTCCCGGAAATGTTCCGCGACCTGCATGTGCAGCATCTCGCCGATTTCTTCCGCGACGAGCTGGACGGCCTGTCGGCGCTGGCGCCGGTCGACGGCGACGAGCAGCCGCACATCGTCCTGCTGACGCCGGGGCCGTACAACGAAACCTATTTCGAACACGCCTACCTGGCCCGCTACCTCGGCTTTCCGCTGGTCGAGGGGCAGGACCTGACGGTGCGCGGCGACACCCTTTACCTCAAGACCCTGCGCGGTCTCCAGCGCGTACACGTGGTGCTGCGCCGCCAGGACGACGACTATTGCGACCCGCTCGAGCTGCGCGGCGATTCGGCACTCGGCATTCCCGGCCTGCTCAACGTGGCACGCGCCGGCCGCGTGGTCATCGCCAACGCGCTGGGCAGCGGGTTGCTCGCCTCCGGCGCCCTGATGGGCTTCCTGCCCGCCATCTGCCGCAAGCTGCTCGGCGAGGAACTGGCGATGCCGTCGGTCGGTACCTGGTGGTGCGGCGAGAAGCCGGCGCTCGAATACGTGCGCGAGAACTTCGACGATCTCGTCATCAAGCCGGCCTACCCGACGCAGCGTATGGATCCGGTGTTCGGCAACGAACTGAAGGGCGACGCGCGGGAAGAAATGTTGCGGCGCATCGAGGCGCGGCCGCACGCCTACGTGGCGCAGGAAATGATCAACCTCTCGCAGGGGCCGACCTGGAGCCGTTCGCACGAGCGCCGCCTGCTGGCGCGGCCGGTCGGCCTGCGCGCCTACGCGGTGATTTCGCCGGAGGGCTATTCGGTGATGCCGGGCGGCCTGGCGCGCGTGGCTACCGGCGCCAATGCGCGCATCATCTCGATGCAGCGCGGCGGCTCGTCGAAGGATGCCTGGGTGCTGACCGACGGCCCGGTCAGCGAATTCACCATGCTCAAACCCTCGGTCGGCGTCCGCGACCTGGTGCGCGCCGGCGCCAACCTGACGTCGCGCGTCGTCGAGAACCTGTTCTGGCTCGGCCGTTATTCGGAGCGCTTCGACGACAGTGCGCGCATGCTGCGCGTCGCCCTGAGCCGCGTCGTCGAGGCCGGCGGGGCCAAGACGCCCGCCGTCGAGTCGGCGATGGAACTGGCGCTGCATCTCGGCATCCTGCCCAAGCCCGAGGAAGATTCGCCGGTGACCGAAGGCAGCGAGCACGTCCTTCTCGAAGCGATCTACGACCCCGAGCAGCCGGGCAGCCTGGCCGGCGCCATCCGCAGCCTGATGTGGTCGGCGACGCACGTGCGCGAGCGCCTGTCGCTCGATCACTGGCATTCGCTGAACCGCCTGCAGCGCGAACTGCAGGCGGCGCTGAAGACGCACCCGACGCTGACCGAGGCGATCGCCTTCCTCGACCGCGTGCTCGGCGTCTCGTCGTCGCTGACCGGCTTCGCGATGGACAACATGACGCGCGACGATGGCTGGCGCTTCCTGGTCATCGGCCGCCGCCTCGAACGCCTCTCCTTCCTCGCCAACGCCATCGCCAACTTCCTGCGCATGCCGTCGACGCGCGGGCCGGGCAGCCTCGAATGGCTGCTCGAACTGACCGATTCGATTATCACCTACCGTTCGCGTTACTCGCGCCTGCCCGAACTGCTGCCGGTGCTCGACCTGCTCGTCTTCGACGACAGCAACCCGCACGGCGTGATCTTCCAGGCCGGCGTGCTGGCCCGTTACCTCGATCGCATGGCGCGCGAACTCGACGAGTACAGCGAGAGCAGCCTGCCGGACGTCCTCGCCCGCCTGCGCGCCTTCGACCTCGAACCCTTCGAACACCTGCAGTTCAGCCAGTGCCGCGTCTGCTCGCCGTGCGACGAGCTGGCGAACCTCCTGCGCGAGCTCGACATCGCGGCGATGCAGCTGGCCGACTGGCTGGGAATGCGCTACTTCACCCACGTCGGCGACGTCAGCCGGCAAACCATGGCGCTGTGAACATGGACAACCGGCCGGTCCGCTACCAGGTGCTGCACGAAACGCTGTACGACTACGGCAGCCCGGTGTCGCTGTCGCAGCAGCAGCTGCACCTGTCGCCGCGCATCCTCGCCTGGCAGCAGATCGAGGAACAGCACATCGACATCGCGCCGCCGCCCAGCTGGCGCCGCGACGGCCAGGATTCGTTCGGCAACCCGGTGACCTGGATCGCCTTCCATACGCCGCACGACACGCTGCGCATCAGTTCGGCGATGACCGTCGCCGTCACCCCGCACCTGCCGACCTGCCTGGAAACCTCGCTGCCATGGGAGGTCGTGCGCGACCGCCTGGCCTACGACGCCTCGGCGCCGCGCCCCGAGGACCTCGATGCGGCGCGCTACCTGTTCGAGAGTGCGCACGTCCGCATCAAGCACGAACTGGCGCTCTACGCCGCCGACTGCTTCCCGCCCGGCACGCCGGTGCTGGTCGGCGCGCAGGCGCTGATGGCGAAGATTTTCCGGGAATTCAAATTCGACCCCGAGGCGACGACCGTCTCGACGCCGGTCATGGAAGTGCTGGAAAAGAAGCGCGGTGTCTGCCAGGACTTCGCCCACCTGATGATCGCCTGCCTGCGCGCCCTCGGCCTCGCCGCGCGCTACGTCAGCGGCTACCTGCTGACCCGGCCGCCGCCGGGCAAGCCGCGCCTGATCGGCGCCGACGCCTCGCATGCCTGGGTCTCGGTCTATGCGCCGGGCTTCGCCAACGACTGGGTGGATTTCGATCCGACCAACAACCTGCTGCCCAATACCGAGCACATCACCGTCGCAATCGGCCGCGATTTCGGCGACATCTCGCCGCTGCGCGGGATCATTCTCGGCGGCGGCGGTGCCGAGCCGGAGGTCGCGGTCACCGTGACGCCGCTCGACGAGGAAATGCCGCTGGTGGCGACGGTGCCCGGGCTGGTGGCGACGGCCCCGGAAAGCCTCGCATCCGCCAGCGACGAACCGGAAGCCATCGCGCCCGAACTCGCGCCCGAACTCGCGCCGGAAATTGCGCCGGAAATTGCGCCGGAAATTGCGCCGGAAATTGCGCCGCCGCAAGACGGCGAGCCGCCAGCCGTGCCGCCCGAGCTGTCCGGCGTGGCGCCGCAGGCGGGTTCCCTCGCCGCCTGATGGCCTTCGTCGCCATCGTCGGCGGCGGGCCGGCCGGCCTGATCGCGGCCGAACGGCTGGCTGCGGTCGACGGCCTGGAAGTGGCCGTTTTCGACGCCATGCCGTCGCTAGGCCGCAAGTTCCTGATGGCCGGCAAGGGCGGCATGAACATCACCCATAGCGAGCCAGCGGCCGAATTCGTCACCCGCTACGGCGCCCGCCAGTGTGAAATCGCGCCCCTGCTCGAACGCTTCGGCCCGCAGCAGTTGCGCGACTGGTGCCAGGGCCTCGGCATCGCCACCTTCGTCGGCACCTCGGGCCGCGTCTTTCCTTCCGAAATGAAGGCGGCGCCGCTGCTGCGCGCCTGGCTGCACCGCCTGCGCCAGCAGGGAGTGCATTTCCATGTCCGCCACCGCTGGTTCGGCTGGGCGGCTGACGGCGCGTTGCGTTTCGCCACGCCGGCCGGCGAGAAGCGGTTGCGGGCCGACGCGGTGGTCTTGGCGCTGGGCGGCGGCAGCTGGGCGAAACTCGGTTCGGACGGCGCCTGGGTGCCGCTGCTCGCCGCCCGCGGCATTCCTGTGGCGCCGCTGCGGCCGGCCAACTGCGGTTTCGACGTGGCGTGGAGCGCGCATTTCAGCGAGCGCTTCGCCGGGCAGCCGGTCAAGCCGGTGGTCGCATCGGTGGCCGGGCGCCGCCAGCAGGGCGAATTCAACATCACCGCCGGCGGCATCGAGGGCGGCCTGGTCTATGCGCTGTCGGCGCCCCTGCGCGACCTGCTGGAGACGACGGGCCGCGCCATGCTCCATCTCGATCTCGCGCCGGGCAAGGCGCTGGCGCGCCTGAGCGCCGATCTGGCGCGGCCGCGCGGGCGTGACTCGCTGGCCAACCACCTGCGGCGGCGGGCCGGCATCGAGGGCGTCAAGGCAGGGTTGCTGCGCGAATTGCTGCCTGCCGAGACGTTGACCGCACCCGACGCCCTGGCCGCGGCAATCAAGCACCTGCCCCTGCCGGTGATGGCCGCACGGCCCCTCGACGAGGCGATCAGCACGGCCGGCGGCGTCAGTTTCGCGGCGCTCGACGCCCACCTGATGCTGCGCGACCTGCCGGGCGTCTTCTGCGCCGGCGAAATGCTCGACTGGGAAGCGCCGACCGGCGGCTACCTGCTGACTGCCTGTTTTTCCAGCGGCCATGCCGCCGGCGACGGCGCCCGCGCCTGGCTGGCCGGTCGCGCCTGCTGACCCGCCGGACTCAGTCCGGGCGCACCGTGCCCATGATGCGGTGATAGATGGCGAAGCGCCTTTTGTCGATTTTTCCGGCGTCGACCGCAGCCAGCAGCGCGCAGTCCGGCTCGCGGTCGTGGCGGCAGTCGCGGAAGCGGCATTGCCCGAGGTAGGGGCGGAATTCGCGGAAGGCGTATTCGATTTCCTGGCGATCGAGATGGCCGAGGCCGAATTCCTGCAGGCCGGGCGAGTCGATCAGCTGGCTGTCGGCGTCGAGGTGGTAGAGCGTGGCGTGCGTCGTCGTGTGCTTGCCGGAATCGAGCGCCGACGAAATCTCGCGCGTCTTGGCCCGCGCTTCCGGCACCAGCGCATTGACCAGCGTCGACTTGCCCATGCCGGACTGGCCGACCAGCACGCTGGTATGGCCGTGCAGGTGGGGGCGCAGGTCTTCGGCGTGGTCGCGGGCGGAAAGTTCGACGATGCGGTAGCCGAGGCCGGAAAAGGCCGCCAGCTGCGCGCGGGCGGCCGCCACGCGGTCGGCGAGGTCGCACTTGTTGAGGACAATCAGCGATTCGATTTCCTCGCTCTCGGCGGCGAGCAGGGCACGCGTCACCAGTTCGTCGGAAAACCCCGGTTCGGTGGCGACGACGATGACGACCTGGTCGACGTTGGCGGCGATCAGCTTCTGGCGGATCTCGTTCGAGCGGTACAACAGGCTGGTGCGCGGCTGGATCGCCTCGATGACGCCCTGGTCGTCAGAGGTGCGCTGGAGGTCGACGCGGTCGCCGCAGGCTACCTCGCTTTTCTTGCCGCGCGGGAAGCAGGGCAGCAGGGTGCCGTCGGCGAGTTCGACCACGTACTGCCGGCCGTGGGCGGCGACGACGCGGCCCTGCATCAGCCTGCGGCCGCCTGCAGCCGGGCGATGCGCACGGCGGCCGGCGGGTGGGAATCGTAGAACAGCGAGTGCAGCGGGTCGGGGGTCAGGGTCGCGGCGTTGTCTTCATAGAGCTTGACGAGGGCGCGCACGAGGTCGTCGGCGGCGGCATTCTTGGTGGCGTAGGTATCGGCCTCGAACTCGTTGCGCCGCGACAGGTAGCTGCCCAGCGGCTTGAGCGGGAAGGTGAAGACCGGGACGACGAGGAAGAAGAGGATCAGCGCCAGCGCCGTGCCCTGCGCCGGCACGCCGAGGCCGGCGTAGAACCACGGCGCGTCGATCAGCTGGCCGAGCAGCCAGAGGAAGCCGAGGGCACCGGCGAACATCAGCGCGATGCGCTGGACGACGTGGTGATGGCGGAAGTGCCCGAGCTCGTGGGCCAGCACGGCCTCGATCTCGCCGGGGGCGAGGCGCGTGAGCAGGGTGTCGAAGAAGACGATGCGCTTGTTGTTGCCGAAGCCGGTGAAGTAGGCATTGCCATGGCTCGAACGCTTCGAGCCGTCCATCACGAAGAGGCCGCTGGAGCGGAAGCCGCAGCGCGCGAGCAGGGCCTCGATGCGGGCCTTCATCTCGCCCTCGGCGAGCGGCGAGAACTTGTTGAACAGGGGCGCGATCCAGGTCGGGTAGACGAACAGGGCGAGCAGGTTGAAGGCGCACCAGAACAGCCAGACGTAGAACCACCAGAACTCGCCCATGGCGCCCATCAGCCAGAGCACGGCGAGGATGACCGGGGCGCCGATGGCGACGCCGAGCAGCGTGTGCTTGACGAGGTCGGCGCAGAACAGGCCGAAGGTCATGCGGTTGAAGCCGTAGCGGGCCTCGACGACGAACTGGCGGTAGAGCGCGAAGGGCAGGTCGATGACGGCGGAAATGGCCATCACGCTGAAGATCAGCGCCAGCCCGTAGGGCAGACCGGCGAGGCGGGCGCTCCAGAAATCGTGCAGCCAGGCGAGCCCGCCGCCCAGGGTCAGGGCCAGTAGCAGGGCGGCGTCGACCAGCGTCGCGACGATGGTCAGCCGGTTGCGGTCGACGGTGTAATCGGCGGCTTTTTGATGGGCGGCGAGCGGAATGCGCTCGGCAAAGTCGGCCGGCACGGCGCCGCGGTGGGCGGCGACGTGGCGGATCTGGCGCAGCGTCAGCCACAGGCGGCCGGCGAGCGTCAGCGCCAGGGTGGCGAGAAAGACGAGGGTGAAGTCGGTAGTCACGAAATGCGTTGCGAAGCTATGAGAAAATGATGCTTTTCAAGGGGTTTGGACCATTATATGACAGGCAACGCAAACAACCTCGTCTGGCTGGACATGGAAATGACCGGTCTCGATCCGGATGGCGACCGGATCATCGAAATGGCGATGGTGGTGACCAATTCGGAGCTGGAACTGGTCGCCGAATCGCCGGCCTGGGTCGTCCATCAGAGCGATGCGACGCTGGCGGCGATGGACGAGTGGAACCAGAAAACGCACGGCCGCTCGGGCCTGATCGACAAGGTGAAGGCATCGGCGCTGGACGAGGCGGCGGTCGAACGGGCGGCCCTGGAATTTCTCGGGAAGTATTCGGCGAAGGGCCATTCGCCGATGTGCGGCAATTCGATCGGCCAGGATCGCCGCTTCATGGCGCGCTACATGCCGACGCTGGAAACCTTCTTCCATTACCGTAACCTCGACGTCAGCACCCTGAAGGAGTTGTGCCGGCGCTGGCAGCCGGAAATCTACAAGGGTTTCAAGAAGAAAGGGCGGCACACGGCGCTGGCCGACATCTACGAATCGATCGACGAACTCAAGTACTACCGCGAGCACTTCCTCAAGGGCTGAGGGCGGTTGCGGTCAACGCCGGTAGAGGCGGAATTTCTCCTTGCGCCCGCCCGGGCTGTTGCCTTCCCAGACGCGGGTCCACTTGCCGCCGGGGGCGGCCAGTTCGGAACGGCTGTCGCCGGTGACCAGCAGCCAGTCGCATTGCCGGCCGGCGCTCGAGTCGGCGGCAGCCGGCTCGATCCCGACGAAGTAGGCGAGCGAGGCGCGCTGGGTGTCGTTGAGGCCGCGTTCGGCCAGACAGCCGTGGTTTTCCGGTAGCGCCGCGGCGATCGCCTGGGCCAGCGGCCGGTAGCTCTTGCCGTAATCGAACCAGGGCAGGATCAGCGTCGTCGCCAGCAGCCACAGGGTGGTGAAGCCGAGCGTCCAGTGCGTCAGGCTGCGGTAGGGGGTGCGCGGCGTGGTGGCGATCAGCCAGATCCACCATGCGGTCGTCAGCAGGCCGATGATGAAGGCGACGATCTCGAAATGACCAACGAAGCCGGGACGCAGGACGACCGCCCGGGTCGCCAGCCGCTCCGGCCAGCCGAGCGCCATCGCCGACCACGCGACCCAGGTCAGGGCGACGAAGAAGCTGAAGGTCGTCATCGCGAACCAGTCGAAGGCGCTGGCGGCGCCGCGGCGCAAGGTCAGCGCCCCGGGCGTGGCGAGCAGGGCCAGCGGCGGCAGCATCAACAGGGCCGGTATCTCGCGTGGGCGATAGGCGAGCGCCAGCATGAGCAGGGTGAGCAGCAGGAAGACCAGCGGCAGCAGTTGTGGCATCGCGCGCAATGCCTGGCGCCGCGTCCATAAGGTCCAGCCGGCCAGCGGCAGGGCCGGGAAGGCGAACCACGGCAGCAGGGAGAGGAAGCGGCCGGCGCCGGTGAACGAGAACGGCGTGCGCAGCGGCACCAGTTCGGTATTCAGCCAGCCGTGGAAGCGCGCCGGCTCGTAGGCGAGCAGCAGCAGCGGCCAGGGCAGGATCGCCAGCGCGGCGACGCCGCCGCCGATCGCCAGGCCGAGCAGCGCCTGCCGGCGGTCAGCGGCCAGCCACCAGGCGAGCGGGACGATGGCCAGCAGCGGCAGGGTCGGGGCGATGCCGGTGCCGAGCAGGCAGGCGGCGACGGCGAGACCGTAGAAGCTGCCGGCCAGGTAGGGACGGCGGGCGAGCGCGGCGAGGGCGCCGAGCCCGCCGCCGTAGGCGGCGAGGGCGATCAGCATCGGCTGCGCGTCGTGGGCATGGAACAGCAGGCCGGCGCAGCCGGCGAGCAGCAGCGGGCTGGCGGCGGCGCTTTCCTGTCCGTAGAGTTCGCGGCCGGCGTAATAGAGACCCATCAGCGCCAGCGTCACCCAGACGCCGCTGGCCAGGCGCATCGCCTCGTGCAGCGGCAGCAGCCAGCCGAAGACCTTGCCGGTCAGCGCGGCAGTCCAGTAATAGAGAGGCGGTTCGTGGAACGGCCGGCCGGCGATGTCGGGCGACAGCCAGTCGCCGTAGTGCAGCATGTGCCAGGCGGCACCGATGTGGATGGCGTCTTCGCCCTTCCACGGGTCGCGGCCGAAAAGGCCGGCCAGCACGTAGAAGGCCAGCATGCCGGCGAGTGCCCAGCCGGCCGGGGGCAGGCGGATGCCGCGACGGAGCAGGGCGCTGAACTCAGACATGGGGCGAGGATAGCCTATAAACGAAAAAGGCAGCCCGCCGGCTGCCCTTTCTGTCGTGCGTCAAACGGATCAGGCAGCAGCCTTGCCGCGCATGGCGCCGAACTTCTGGTTGAACTTCTCGACGCGACCGGCGGTATCGACGATCTTCTGCTTGCCGGTGTAGAACGGGTGGCAGAGGGAGCAGACTTCAACGTGGAAGGCCTGCTTGCTCATGGTCGAACGGGTCGTGAAGGTATTGCCGCAGGAGCAGGTCACTGCGATTTCTTTGTAGTTCGGGTGGATTTCGGCTTTCATCTTTTGTCCTTTAAACGAGCGACCGGCGGATGTGGCCGATCTGGGAAGCGTGGAATTATCGTTGATTCACTGCGGGGATGCAATGGGGTGAAGGGGGTTTGTGGTTGATTTGGCGTTGGTTTTTTGGGAGGAGGGCTTCTGGGATGCTTGATTTTCGCGCCTGACGGGTGGGTCGCTTTTTCTGATGCGCTGTATTCCGCCGTTGACCGGCGTCTTACTTTCTTCTTGCGTCGCCAAGAAGAAAGTAAGCAAAGAAGAAGGCGACCCTGGGTCGGCGCCCGGCGTTGCCGGGTACCCTGCGCTACTCGGGTTGTTGGGCGGCTGGCTGAACTCGCCTGCGGCTCGGACAACGCCAGCCGTAGGCCCCCAACAACCCTGTGTTGCTTGGCGCCTCCCAAGGGGGCCGGAAAACCACCGGTACACAATTGGTGTGCCGCATTTTTGGCCCTTTGGGATGGTCGACCGCAGCAAACCGTTTTTTCGCCTTGCTGGCTGTGCCGCGATGCCTTTCCGGGTCCCCATGTGGCGCGCCGAGCAACGCAGACGGGCCGGGGCAGTCGGCGAGGACTGTCTGAGGGGCGCAGCCCCGAGTTCCGCAGCCGCCCGGCCCGTCGAGTAGCGCAGGGGAGTTGGCGTAGCCGACCGCGTAACCTGGGGTCGCCTTTTCTTTGGCTACTTTCTTTTGGCGAAGCAAAAGAAAGTACGCCCGCCGGCAGGCGGAAAGCAGCGCATCAAAAAAAAGCACGCCCGTCAGGCGCGGAACCCGACGCATCAAAAACCCGCCAGAATCAGGCAGCGCGGAAAACCAAAAAAAAGGGCCGGTTTCCCGACCCTTCCCTCTTCCGGCAGGAAGCCGGGCAATCACCCCCGACGCATGGCGTCGAAAAATTCCGCATTGCCCTTGGTCGACTTGACCTTGTCGAGCAGGAATTCCATCGCTGCAAGGTCGTCCATCGGGTAGCAGAGCTTGCGCAGCACCCACATCTTCTGCAGCACGTCAGGCTTGAGCAGCAGTTCCTCGCGCCGGGTGCCGGAGCGGTTGACGTTGATCGCCGGGTACATCCGCTTTTCGGCCATGCGGCGGTCGAGGTGGATTTCCGAGTTGCCGGTGCCCTTGAATTCTTCGTAGATGACTTCGTCCATGCGCGAGCCGGTGTCGATCAGCGCGGTGGCGAGGATGGTCAGCGAGCCGCCTTCCTCGATGTTGCGCGCGGCGCCGAAGAAGCGCTTCGGCTTCTGCAGGGCGTTGGCGTCGACGCCGCCGGTCAGCACCTTGCCGGAGGCCGGCTGGACGGTGTTGTAGGCGCGGGCGAGGCGGGTGATCGAGTCGAGCAGGATGACGACGTCCTTCTTGTGCTCGACCAGGCGCTTGGCCTTCTCGATGACCATCTCGGCGACTGCGACGTGGCGCGTGGCCGGTTCGTCGAAGGTCGAGGCGACGACCTCGCCCTTGACGGTGCGGGTCATCTCGGTGACTTCTTCCGGGCGCTCGTCGATGAGCAGGACGATGAGCACGACTTCCGGATGATTGGCGGTGATGGCATGCGCGATGTTCTGCAGCATCACCGTCTTGCCGGACTTCGGCGGGGCGACGAGCAGGCCGCGCTGGCCGGCGCCGATCGGGGCGATCATGTCGATGACGCGGCTGGTGATGTTTTCCTCGGACTTGATATCACGTTCGAGCTTGAGGTGACGCGTCGGGTGCAGCGGCGTCAGGTTCTCGAACATGATCTTGTTCTTGTTCGCCTCGGGCGGGAAGCCGTTGATCGACTCCAGCTTGGTCAGCGCGACGTAGCGCTCGCCGTCCTTAGGGGTGCGGATTTCGCCCTCGATGGTGTCGCCGGTGCGCAGGTTGAATCGGCGGACCTGCGATGGCGAGACGTAGATGTCGTCGGGGTTGGCGAGGTAGGAGGTGTCCGAGGAACGGAGGAAGCCGAAGCCGTCCGAGAGGACTTCGAGCGTGCCGTCGCCGTAGATGGTGTCGCCGTTCTTGGCCTTGGCCTTGAGGATGGCGTAGATCAGTTCCTGCTTGCGCATCCGGTTGGCGTTTTCGATGGCCAGTTCGGTGGCCATGTCGAGCAGTTTGCTGACGTGCAGGGTCTTGAGTTCGGAGAGTTGCATGTGTGCGAATGTGTGGCACCGGCACGGGCCGGACGAATGCCGGAGGCCGAGGAGGTGCGGAGTGCTTCTGGGGTGGGGGAGATCGACGCCGGCGGTTGCCGTTTATCGCGTCTGCCTGAAGGCGCAGAACGCACCTTCAGGCCGGGAGGGTACGGAGATTACAGGTTGCTGTCAATAAAGGCGGCAAGTTGCGACTTGGACAGCGCGCCGACCTTGGTCGCCTCGACGTTGCCGTTCTTGAAGATCATCAGGGTCGGGATGCCGCGGATGCCGAACTTGGCCGGGGTCGCCTGGTTGTCGTCGATATTGACCTTGGCCACCTTCAGCTTCCCGGTGTAGTCCTTGGCGATTTCGTCGAGGATCGGAGCGATCATCTTGCAGGGACCGCACCATTCGGCCCAGTAATCCACCAGAACCGGCTGCTGCGACTGCAGCACTTCGGCTTCGAAGGTGTCATCGGTGACGTAATGGATGTGCTCGCTCATGAATTGCCTCGTGGAATGGGAAAATGCCCGAAAAGAATTATGCGCCGGAAATGGCTTTCGCGGGATGCCGGGAAATGCTAGCGAAAAAGCGCAGGCAAGGGAAGGGTCAGCGCTGGGGTTTGAGCAAATTGGCCAGCTCGACAGCGGTTTTCACCTTCATTTTGTCGAACAGGTTGGCGCGATGCACCTCGACGGTGCGCATGCTGATGTTCAGTTCGTCGGCGAAGACCTTGTTGAACTTGCCCAGCAGGACCAGTTCCATGATCTGCCGTTCGCGGGTGGTCAGGGTCGCCAGCCGCGTGTTGACCGAGTCGACGGTGGCGCTGGCGGCGCGCTGGCTGGCATCGAGCGCCATCGCCTCCTGGACGCGGGTGACCAGGTCGTTGTCGTTGAAGGGCTTTTCAAAGAAATCGAAGGCGCCCTTTTTCAGCGTCGCCACGGCGAGCGGCACGTCGCCATGGCCGGTCAGAAAAATGACCGGCAGCGTCGAGTGGCGTTCGCGCAGCGCGTCGAAGCAGTCGAGCCCGCTCATGCCGGCCATGCGCATGTCGAGAATGAGGCAGCCGGCCAGTTTCGGCGTCCACGCGGCGAGGAAGGTTTCGGCGCTGTTGTAGGTCTGGCACGCCAGACCGCGCGACTTCAGCAGCCAGGCCAGCGCATCGCGAATGGCTTCGTCGTCGTCGACCAGGTGGGCTTGCGGAAGGCTCATGCGGATTCCAGCGGCAGGGTGAAGTGGAATATCGTACCGCTACCGGTCGGCGACTGCACGTTGTCTTCCGCCCACAGGCGGCCGCGGTGGAATTCGATGATCGAACGGCAGATCGACAGCCCGACGCCCATGCCTTCCGGCTTGGTCGTGAAGAAGGCGGTGAACAGCTTGTCGCGGATTTCCGGGGCGATGCCGCCGCCGTTGTCGGCGATGCCGACGATCACTTCGCCGGCCCCCGGTGTTGCGGAAACGCGCAGCACGCGCCGGTTCTCGGGGGTTCCGCTCATCGCTTCCATGCCATTGCGGATCAGATTGAGCAGCACCTGCTCGAGCATCAGGCGGTCGGCCAGCACCGGCGGCAGGGCAGGCAGCGACGTTTCGAGATGCACGTGGCGCTTGCGCGCCTCCGCCTCGACGAAGCCGATGCAATCCTCGATGATCTCGCCCAGGTTGCAGGGCGCGCGCTTGGGCTCGCTCTTCCTGACGAAATCATGCACGCGGCGGATGATGCGCCCGGCGCGTTGGGCCTGGACGCCGAGCTTTTCGAGGGCCTGGCGGATGTCGCCGGGATCGAAGTTCTCGTTCGCCAGCAGGTTGAGGCAGCCCGCGTTGTAGCTGGCGATCGCCGCCAGCGGCTGGTTCAACTCGTGCGCGAGGGTCGACGCCATTTCGCCCATGGTCACCAGGCGCGAGGTGAATTGCAGCTGTTCCTGCTGCTGGCGGGCCAGTTCCTCGGCGCGCCGCCGTTCCGTGACGTCGAGCACCGAAGCCATCCAGCCGGTGTGCCGGCCGTTGCCGTCGATCAGCGGCGCTTCGTAGATCAGGGCCTGGAAATGCTCGCCGTCCTTGCGCCGGAACGTGATCTCGAAGCCGTCCGGCGGCGCCTCGCCAGCCAGCACGGCGCGGTGCAGCGCCATCGTCTCGTCCAGTTGCTCGGGCACCCAGTAGGGCATCGGCGGGCTGCGGTCGACCAGTTCCGCGCTGCTGAAACCGGTCATTCGGCAGAACGCCGGGTTGACGTAGATGATCTTGCCGGTCAGGTCGCGGGCGCGCATGCCGACCGTCAGCGAATCCTCCATCGCGGAGCGCAGCGCGTGTTCGGCGCGCAGCGCCTCCTCCGCCTTGGCGCGCTTGCGCATCAGGTCGCGGACGATCCACATGCTCCAGAAAACGCCGGCCGCCAGTACCAGGATGGCGCCAGCCAGCAGGCGCTGCAGCGGGTTGCCGGGCGTCTGGTAGGAGGTGACGCGGAAATTCAGGCCGTAGCCGGGCGGCTCGAAGGGCAGCTCGTAGGAAAGGCTGGGAATGCCCTCGATGTTCGATTTGGCGGCGAACTGCACGTCGTTGTCGTCGACCACCACCACCCGGTATTTCTCGGCGAACCACCAGGGAACGAGGTTGCCGAGCAGCCCGTCGATCGAATAGGTGACGACCAGCATGCCGGCCAGCTGGCGTTCGGCGAAGACCGGCACGGCGAGCGCGAAATGGGCGGCGTTGCCGCTCAGGAAGAAGGGTTCGCTATAGACCCGCTTGTTCAGGCGGCCGGCCAGCTCGAAGGCCTTCTGCGTCGCCGGCGGCCCGAAGGCCTCCAACTCGCTGTCGACCGGCGAGGCGGCCGGCAGGGCGTCGAGCACGCGGCGTCGCGGGTCGTACCAGACGATCTGCACGATATCGGGATTGTTCTTCAGCATGTGGCCGGCGCGCACGCGGAACAGCTGCTTCCTGTCCTGCTGACTCCCGAGGTCCTGGGCCAGTTGCTGGAACTGCTCTTCATTGTTGGCGAGATGGAAGCGCAGGTTCTGCTCCAGCCACAGCACGTCCTTGATCAGGCTGGTGCGTTCTTCCTCGATCTCGTTCTGGTGCAGCAGCCAGAGCAGCGCGACGACGGCGGCCAGCAACAGCACCACGCCGAGCTTGGGCAGGGCGAGGAACCAGCGCAGGCGGCGGGTGCTGACGGGCGGAGGAAGCGATCGCATGGGTGGATGTTAAACCAGCGCCCGGCTGCCGGCCCGTCCATTGTGGAAAACCACAATACGGATGTCCACAATGGCGCGCGACGCCCCGGATCACGATACTGCGGCCAGAATTTTCCAAGAACTGGCATTTACGGAGGGATTTTCGTGGCCAAGAGAGCGCTGTTCAAGAGTCTGTACTTCCAGGTCATCGTCGCCATCGTCATCGGCGTGATACTTGGCCATTTCTACCCGGAAACCGGGGCGGCGATGAAGCCGCTGGGTGACGGCTTCATCAAGCTGATCAAGATGATCATCGCCCCGATCATCTTCTGCACCATCGTCGTCGGCATCGCCGGCATGGAGGACATGAAGAAGGTCGGCAAGACCGGCGGCCTGGCGGTTCTCTACTTCGAGATCGTCAGCACCATCGCCCTGATCATCGGCCTGATCGTCGTCAATGTCTGGCAGCCGGGCGCCGGCATGAATGTCGATCCGGCGACGCTCGATACCAAGTCCATTGCCAAATACGCGGCGCCGGGGCAGATGCAGTCGACCGTCGACTTCCTGCTGAACATCATCCCGACCAGCGTTGTCGACGCCTTCGCCAAGGGCGACATGCTGCAGGTGCTGTTCTTCTCGGTCCTCTTCGGCTATGCGATGAACGCCTTCGGCGAGCGCGGCAAGCCGGTATTCGAACTGATCGAAAAGCTGTCGCACGTGCTGTTCGGCATCGTCGGCGTCATCATGAAAGTCGCTCCGATCGGCGCTTTCGGCGCCATGGCCTACACCATCGGCAAGCACGGCGTCGGCAGCCTCGCCCAACTGGCCAACCTGATGGCCGCCTTCTACGTGACCTGCATCATCTTCATCTTCGGGGTACTGGGAACGATTGCCAGGCTGCACGGTTTCTCGATCGTCAAGCTGATCAAGTACATCAAGGAAGAGCTGTTCCTGGTGCTCGGCACTTCCTCTTCCGAGTCGGCGCTGCCGCGCCTGATGGCCAAAATGGAGAATGCCGGTGCCCAGAAATCGGTCGTCGGCCTGGTCGTGCCGACCGGTTATTCCTTCAATCTGGACGGCACCGCAATCTACCTGACCATGGCCGCCGTCTTCATCGCCCAGGCGACCAATACGCCGATGGATCTATCGCAGCAGATCACGCTGCTGGTCATCCTCCTGCTTACCTCCAAGGGCGCCGCCGGCGTCACCGGCAGCGGCTTCATCGTCCTCGCCGCAACGCTGTCGGCGGTCGGCTCCGTGCCGGTGGCCGGCCTCGCGCTGATTCTCGGCATCGACCGCTTCATGTCCGAGGCACGCGCGCTGACCAACTTCATCGGCAACAGCGTCGCCACGCTGGTCGTCGCCAAGTGGTGCAAGGCGCTTGATTCCGAGCGCCTGACCGCGGTGCTGAACGACGAGACGGACGACGAGGCCGATCGTCCGGAACTGGTCCTCGACGATGCCGCCGAGCCGCCGATTCCGCACAGCCCCCGTCCGGTTGTCGAGCATCACTGATTGAACGGAACCGCCACACACCGGCGGTTTCGCTGCCCTGAACTGTGGATGACCACAATACGCAACGCGTACCGCTTTCGTAATAATTTTGTTCACTAGCAGTTCGCAGTTCCACGACCACACTCTCTGGAGGAGAAAAATGAAAATCTCGAAACTTCTGGTCGGCCTGTTCGCCGGCGCCCTGTCGTTCGCGGTGTATGCCCAGCAGCCGATCGTCATCAAGTTCAGCCACGTCGTCGCCAAGGAAACGCCGAAGGGCCTGGCCGCCGAGTATTTCGCCAAGAAGGCGGAAGAGCTGACCAAGGGCAAGGTCAAGGTCGAGGTCTATGCCAACTCGACGCTGTACAAGGACAAGGAGGAGATGGAGGCGCTGCAGCTCGGCGCCGTCCAGATGCTCGCCCCGTCGCTGGCCAAGTTCGGCCCGCTCGGCGTCAAGGAATTCGAGGTCTTCGACCTGCCGTACATCTTCGACGACTACAACGACCTGCACAAGGTCACCCAGGGCCCGGTCGGCGAACAGCTGCTGGCCAAGCTGCAGCCCAAGGGTATCCGCGGCCTCGCCTTCTGGGACAACGGCTTCAAGTCCTTCTCGCTGAATTCGCCGATCAAGGCGCCGGCCGATCTCAAGGGCAAGAAGATGCGCATCCAGTCGTCCAAGGTGCTCGAGGAGCAGATGCGCACCCTCGGCGCGCTGCCGCAGGTGATGGCCTTCTCCGAGGTCTACCAGGCACTGCAGACGGGTGTGGTCGACGGCACCGAGAACCCGATTTCCAACTTCTACACCCAGAAGATGCATGAAGTGCAGAAGCACCTGACGCTGACCGACCACGGGTATCTGGGCTATGCCGTCATCGTCAACAAGAAGTTCTGGGACGGCCTGCCGGCCGACGTGCGCGGCCAGCTGGAAACGGCGATGAAGGAATCCACCGTCTATGCCAACAAGATCGCCAAGGAGCAGAACGACAAGGACCTCGATGCCGTGAAGAAGAGCGGCAAGACCGCCGTCGCAGTGCCGACCAAGGAAGAGCGCATGGCCTTCAAGAAGGCGCTGGTCCCGGTGCATCAGAAGATGGAGTCGCGCATCGGCAAGGAGATCATCCAGAGCGTCTACAAGGAAACCGGCTTCGATCCGAACTCCCTGTAATCGTCCAGACATAAAAATGCCCGGGGGCGATGTCCCCCGGGACCACACCGGGGGAAACCCATGATCAACAAAGCGCTCAATCACCTCGAAGAGCTGCTGGTGACCTTCCTGATGGGAGCGGCCACCCTCATCATCTTCGTTTCGGTCGCGCACCGCTACCTCGCCGGGGTCAACATTCCCGGCATGCAGGACTGGCTGCTGACGCTCAATTTCGGCTGGGCCCAGGAACTCTGCATCATCATGTTCGTGTGGATGGCCAAGTTCGGCGCCGCCTACGGCGTGCGCACCGGCATCCACGTCGGCGTCGACGTGCTGATCAACCGTCTCGACGACAACATGCGCGGCAAGTTCATCGTCTTCGGCCTGCTCGCCGGCGCCCTGTTCACCGGCGTCGTGGCGACGCTCGGCGCCCAGTTCGTCTGGGAGAACGGCGCCCACTACGCCATCTTCAACGCGCTGGGCATCGCCGGCGAGGATCTCTTCGAAGGGCCGATCACGCCTGACCTCGAATGGCCGACCTGGATCGTCTATAGCGCCATCCCGTTCGGCTCGTCGCTGATGTGCTTCCGCTTCCTGCAGGTGTGCGTGTCCTTCATCCGCACCGGCGAGCTGCCGCATCACGATCATGGCCATGTGGAGGGCCTGGAGGAGGAAACGATGCCGGTCGATGTCGATGTCTATGCGATGGACGACAACCTGCACATGAAGGACATGGCCCATCCGCTGCTCGGCGAGCGCCGCAGCGGCGAGGAACGCCGCCAGGCTGCCGGCCGGCCGGCGGGCGATGAACGCCGTCAGGGCGAACGCCGCGCTGCCGACAAGGAAGGAGACCAGCAATGAACGCCCTGGTGATTTTCGGCCTGCTGGCCGTCCTCATGCTGACCGGCATGCCGATCTCGATTTCGCTCGGCCTGACGGTGCTGACCTTCCTGTTCACGATGACGCAGGTGCCGCTCGAATCGGTGGCGCTCAAGCTGTTCACCGGCATCGAGAAGTTCGAGATCATGGCGATCCCGTTCTTCATCCTCGCCGGCAACTTCCTGACCCACGGCGGGGTGGCGAAACGGATGATCAACTTCGCGACCAGCATGGTCGGCCACTGGTACGGCGGCCTCGGCCTCGCCGGCGTGCTGGCCTGCGCGCTTTTCGCGGCGGTCTCCGGCTCCAGCCCGGCGACGGTGGTGGCGATCGGCTCGATCCTGCTGCCGGCTATGGTCAAGGCGGGCTTCCCGAACAAGTTCGGGGCCGGCGTCATTTCGACCTCGGGCGCGCTCGGCATCCTGATTCCACCGTCCATCGTCATGGTCATGTACTCGGTGGCGACCAACACCTCGGTCGGCGCCCTGTTCATGGCCGGCGTCATCCCCGGTCTGGCGCTGGCGGCGACGCTCGGCGGCGTCACCTGGTACCGCGCCCGCAAGTTCAACTACCCCCGCCAGCCCAAGGCGTCGTGGGGCGAGCGCTGGCAAAGCTTCCGCAAGTCGGTCTGGGGCCTGCTGCTGATCGTGGTGGTGATGGGCGGCATCTACACCGGCATCTTCACGCCGACCGAGGCGGCCGCGATGTCCGCGGTCTACGCCTTCTTCGTCGCCGTCTTCATCTACAAGGACATGGGTCTCAAGGACGTGCCGAAGGTGCTGCTCAACTCGGCCAACATGTCGGCGATGCTGCTCTACATCATCACCAACGCCGTGCTGTTCTCGTTCATCATGACCAACGAGAACATCCCGCAGGCGCTGGCCGACTGGATGCTGGGCCACGGTCTGGGCGTCATCACCTTCCTGCTGGCGGTGAACGTCATCCTGCTGCTCGCCGGCAACTTCATGGAACCGTCGTCGATCGTGCTGATCTTCGCGCCCATCCTGTTCCCGGTGGCGATGCAGCTCGGCATCCATCCGGTGCACTTCGGCATCCTGATGGTGGTGAACATGGAAGTCGGCATGTGCCACCCGCCGGTCGGCCTCAACCTCTACGTGGCGTCGGGCATCACCAAGATGGGCATCACCGAGCTGACCGTCGCGGTCTGGCCGTGGCTGCTGTCGATGCTGGTCTTCCTTGGCGTCGTCACCTACTGGCCGGGGCTGTCGCTCTGGCTGCCGCAACAGCTCGGCATGCTGTAAGCGACACGCCGCAGCGCTCATGGGCCGCGCACCGGGCAACCGGGCGCGGCCTTTTTGCGTCGGTTGCGGTCGACAGCCAAAAAAGGCCAATTTCGCCATGCCTTGAGCACGGTCAATGAACTGTCAGGAAGGAGGCGCAGAATTTCCCGCTTGAACGGGGGCAATCCAGAACCCCGAAAAGCAAGAAAGTTCAGGGAAATCATGCACTCGCGCCAAGCCTTGCCGGCCCTCACGGTGGCCGCGATCGGCGTCGTCTTCGGCGACATCGGCACCAGCCCGCTCTACGCGCTCAAGGAAATCTTCAACGGGCATCATCCGATCCCGGTCACCCCGGACAACATCCTCGGCGTCCTGTCGCTGGTCTTCTGGGCGATCATGGTGCTCGTCACCCTCAAATACGTGCTCATCATCATGCGTGCCGACAACCGCGGCGAGGGCGGCTCGCTGGCGCTGCTCTCGCTGGTCACCGAGAAGGCCCGGAGCCCGCGCCTGGCCTGGGTCATCTCGCTGCTCGGCATCTTCGCCGCCGCGCTGTTCTACGGCGACAGCATGATCACGCCGGCCATCTCGGTGCTTTCGGCGGTCGAGGGCCTGCAGATCGTTGCCCCCGAGCTCGGCTCCTACGTCATTCCGGCCACCCTGGTGATCCTCACCGGCCTGTTCTTCATTCAGCGCCGCGGCACCGGCGCGGTGGGCATGTTCTTCGGGCCGGTCATGGTCGGCTGGTTCGCCGTCCTCGCCGTCCTCGGCGTCGCCGAGATCATCCACAACCCGGCCGTGCTGGCGGCGCTCAACCCGCTCTACGCGGTCGCCTTCGTCACCGGCCACCCGGCGCTCGCCTTCCTCGCGCTCGGCTCGGTGGTGCTGGCGGTCACCGGCGGCGAGGCGCTGTACACCGACATGGGCCACTTCGGGCGTTTTCCGATCCGCCTCGCCTGGTTCGCCTTCGTCATGCCGGCGCTGGTCCTCAACTACTTCGGGCAGGGCGCGCTGCTGCTCGCCGAGCCGGCGGCCATCGAAAGCCCCTTCTACCACCTGGCGCCCGACTGGGCGCTGGTCCCGATGGTGATTTTGTCCACGCTGGCCACCGTCATCGCCTCGCAGGCGGTCATCTCGGGCGCCTTCTCGGTCGCCCGCCAGTCGGTGCAGATGGGCCTGCTGCCGCGCATGCAGATCATCCACACCTCGGGCCACGAGGAAGGCCAGATCTACGTGCCGTTCACCAACTGGACGCTCTACCTCGCCGTCGTCGGCCTTGTCGTCGGCTTCAAGAATTCCTCCAACCTGGCCGCCGCCTACGGTATCGCGGTGACCACCACGATGCTCATCGACACCATCCTGGTCGCCTTCGTCATGGTCCTGATCTGGCGCTGGAACAAGCTGCTCGCCTTCGCCGCCGTCGGCACGCTGCTGGCGGTCGACATCGCCTTCTTCGCTGCCAACATCATCAAGATTCCCGAAGGCGGCTGGTTCCCGCTCGCCATGGGCCTCGTCTCGTTCACCACGCTGACCACCTGGCGCCGCGGCCGCCAGCTCGTGCTCGAGGAAATGGCCAAGCAGAGCATTCCGATCGGCGACTTCATCCGCTCGCTCGGCGACGTGCATCGCATCCCCGGCACGGCGGTGTTCATGACCGGCTCGAAGGAGGGCGTGCCGCCGGCGCTGCTGCACAACCTCAAGCACAACCAGGTCCTGCACGACCGCGTCATCCTGCTCACCGTGCAGACGGCCAGCGCACCCCACGTCAACGATCTCGACCGCATCTACCTGCACCGCCTCGACGAGGGCTTCATGCGCATCATCGTCCGCTACGGCTTCATGGAAGACCCCGACATTCCCGGCGCGCTGGCGCTGTGCTGCGGTTTCGGCGAACGCTTCGACATGATGGAGACGACCTTCTACGTCTCGCGGGAAACCATCATCCCGACCCTGTCACGCAAGCGCCTCGCCTTCTGGCGCGCCCGTTTCTTCGCCATCATGTCGAAGAACGCCACCAGCGCCACCGACTTCTTCAAGATCCCGACCAACCGCGTGGTCGAGCTCGGGACACAGCTGGTCATCTGAACCGCGGCTGCTGCGGTCGACCCCGAAAAACCGGCAAAAACCGCGTCGACCGCAACCGGCGACATGCCGGCGTCCGCTGCCCGCGGCCACCGGGGCGGCGTCGGTGGCCGCGGGCTGGCGGGAATCCCCTGCCGGGCCGGTAACAGCGCTGAAACGAAGCTCTGCTCTAATGCGCGCCCTTTCCAGTTTTCCGGTGTCCGTTCATGAAGCATCGTCGTTCCGTTCGTGTCCTGTTCCTGTCCACCCTGCTCGTGTTCGCGCTGCCGCTTGCGGCGCAGGGAACCCCGGCCAGGGCCGGCGAGGCGCCCGCCGTCGCCCGCGATATTGCCGGCGCCGGCAACGTGCGCCTGCAGGCGCAGCGCGTCGCCAAGCTCTACCAGCAGGCCGGGCTGGGGTTGAATGCGCCGGCGGCGACGCGCCAGATCGGCGAGGCGGTGGCGCAGACCGACGCCGAGCTGAAGCGCCTCGAACGCTACGGCAGAAAACCGGCCATCCAGCGCACCTATGCGCGCAGCGAAACGGCCTGGCAGGAATTGCGCGCCACCGTCTACCAGCCCTACAGCCCGGCGACCGCCGAGCGGGCAAGCCAGCTGGCGGAAGAGCTGACCATCCACAGCGGCAAGCTGGCGCTGCAGATCGAGTCGGAAGCGGAAACGCCAGCCGGCCGCCTGATCGACGGTTCGGCGCGCCTCAACATGCTGGCCCAGCGCCTGGCCCGCCTCTACCTGCAGGCGCAGGCCGGCGACCGCTCGCACGGCCTGCTGGTCGATCTGGAGCAGACGCGCAAGGAATTCGCCACCGGCCTGCAGGAACTGGCGACGGCGCCGGAAAATTCGCCGGCCAGCCGCGACGCGCTGGGGCTGGCGAGAAACCAGTGGATCTTCTTCGACAGCGCCGTCCAGCAGTTGCGCGGCAAGGGCGCCGACGGCAAGGGGCCACAGAACGTGGCGACCACCAGCGAGCGGATCCAGGAAACGCTGGCCGCGGTCACCGTGCAGTACGTGCAGGATTTCCCGGGCGCCGCCGGCAAGGCCAGGTAGCGCCCGGTGCGCCCGCCAAGGGGCGGGGGCTGTGGCACAATCCGCCATTTCCCGGTTGCCGCACGCGCCATGAAACTCGCCCTGTCCCTGATCACCCTCATCCTGCTCGCGCTGATCGTGCCTTTCTTCATTCCCGGCGCCGGCAAACAGGCGGGCGTCGATCCCAACAGCAACCTGCCGTGGCAGATCGCCGTGGACGGGCAGGGCGGCAGCAGCGTTTTCGGCCTGCAGCCGGGCGTCAGCACGCTGGGCGACGTGCGCCGCAAGCTGGGCGACGAGATCGAGGTGGCGATCATCGCCACGCCGAACGAGATCGGCTCGCTGGAGGGCTACTATGCGCAGTTGCCGCTCGGTTTCGTGCTGGCCCGCCTGATCGTTACGGTCGACGCGCCGGACGAGGCGATTTCCGCGATGCGCGAACGCGCCGTCAAGGCCAAGCACATGGAGAGCACGACGCGTCGCATCACGCTGCACCCGGATGACCTGGCGGCTACCGACCGGCTGCCGATCCGCGCCATCGCCGTGATCCCGACGGTCAACCTGGACGAGGCGACGATCGTCCAGCGCTTCGGCGAGCCGGGCGAGCGCATCGCGGTTTCCGACAAGCGGACCCACCTGCTGTATCCGAAGCAGGGGCTGGACGTGGTGGTCGACAAGGACGGCAAGGAGCTGCTGCAGTACGTCGCGCCGCGCCAGTTCGCCAGCCTGCGCGAGCCGCTGCTCGCCGCGCCGGCGGAAGACGCGCCGCGTTGAGCGGGGCGCGTTCGCCGCTTATCTGCTAAAATTGCCCGTTTTTCAACTGACTAGCATCGCGGAGCAATCACATGGCTATCGAACGCACCCTTTCCATCATCAAGCCCGACGCCGTCGCCAAGAACGTCATCGGCCAGATCTATTCCCGCTTCGAAGGCGCCGGCCTCAAGGTCATCGCCGCCCGCATGACCTGGCTGTCCGCCCAGGAAGCCGGCCAGTTCTACGCCGTGCACAAGGAGCGCCCCTTCTTCAAGGATCTGGTCGAATTCATGACCTCCGGCCCGGTGATGATCCAGTGCCTGGAAGGCGAGAACGCCATCGCCAAGAACCGCGAACTGATGGGCGCCACCGACCCGAAGAAGGCTGATAAGGGCACCATCCGCGCCGATTTCGCCGAATCCATCGACGCCAATGCCGTGCATGGTTCGGACGCCCCGGAAACCGCCGCCGTGGAAATTGCCTTCTTCTTCCCGGGCATGAACACCTACGCTGGCCGCTAAGCAGCACCGCATGACCGTCAATCTGCTGGATTTCGATGCCGAAGGCCTGACCGCCTGGTTCGCGGAGCAGGGCGAAAAGCCCTTCCGTGCCAAGCAGGTGCTGCGCTGGATCCATCGTGCCGGCGTGGCGGACTTCGACGCCATGACCGACATCGCCAGGAGCTTGCGTGACAAGCTCAAGGCGCAGGCGGTCGTGGCGCCGCCGGCCGTCGTTTCCGACAAGCTGTCGGACGACGGCACGCGCAAGTTCCTGATCGACGTCGGCAACGGCAATGCCGTCGAAACGGTGTTCATACCGGAAGACGACCGCGGCACGCTGTGCATCTCGACGCAGGCCGGCTGCGCGCTCGACTGCGCCTTCTGTTCGACCGGCAAGCAGGGCTTCAACCGCAACCTGACGGTGGCCGAAATCATCGGCCAGCTGTGGCAGGCTAACAAGGCGCTGGGTGCGGTCCACGGCGACGAGCGGGTCATTTCCAACGTCGTGCTGATGGGCATGGGCGAGCCGCTCGCCAATTTCGAGAACTCGGTCACGGCGCTGCGCCTGATGCTCGACGACAACGCCTACGGCCTGTCGCGCCGCCGCGTCACGGTGTCGACGTCCGGGCTGGTGCCGGTCATCGACCGCCTGCGCGACGAATGCCCGGTGGCCCTCGCTGTTTCGCTGCACGCGCCGAACGACAAACTGCGCGACGAACTGGTGCCGATCAACCAGAAATACCCGCTCAAGGAACTGATGGCCGCCTGCCGGCGCTACCTGGACAAGGCGCCGCGCGACTTCATCACCTTCGAGTACATCATGCTCGACGGCATCAACGACAGCGATGCCCACGCCCGCGAACTGCTGGCGCTGGTCAGGAACGTCCACTGCAAGTTCAACCTGATCCCCTTTAACCCCTTCCCCGGCTCGCCGTTCCGACGTTCGCCGGCCGAACGGGTGCGGCGCTTCGCCGACATCCTGATGGGGGCGGGCATCGTTACCACGACGCGCAAGACGCGCGGCGACGATATAGACGCCGCCTGCGGCCAGCTGGCCGGACAGGTGCAGGACAAGACCCGGCGCACAGCCGGGCGCGTAATTCCCCTTCAGGAGCTTAGGCCATGAATGGCTCGATGATCAAAATCCGGATGGTGATGGCGTGCCTTGGCGCCAGCCTCGCCTTTTCCGCACAGGCGCAGCAGAGCCTGGAGTGGATGAAGGAAATGCCCGGCCAGAACCAGGGTGGCGGTCCGATCACGACCATCGTTCCGGAAAGCAACGCGCCGCAGGCCCGGCCGGCCGACCCCAAATATCGCGCGAAGATTCATACCGAGCTGGCTGCCGCCTATTTCGAGGCCGGCAACATGGCGGTCGCGCTCGACGAGATCCGCGTCGCCCTCGAGAACGATTCCAGCTACGTCCAAGCCTACAGCGTGCGCGGCCTGATCCACGCCCAGCTCAAGGAAAACGCCAAGGCCGAGGAGGATTTCCGCAAAGCGCTGAGCCTGGCGCCGAACAACCCCGAGGTCAATAACAACTACGGCTGGTACCTTTGCCAGTCCGGCCAGCCGCGCCAGTCGATCCAGTATTTCCTGAACGCGCTGAAGGACCCGCTGTACGACACGCCCGATGTCGCCTATTTCAACGCCGGCACCTGCGCGGTGAAAGCCGGCGATTTCGACGGGGCGCAGGGCTACCTGCTGAACTCGCTGCGCCTGGCGCGCGGTCCGGCGCCGGGAACGCGCTACCAGCTGGCCAACCTGTTCTACCAGCGCGGCAACCTCGACGAGGCGAAGATCTATCTGAACGAGGCCATCAAGGCGATGGATACGCCGTCGGCCGAAGCGCTCTGGCTCGGCGTCCGTCTCGAACGCAAACTCGGCAACAAGGCCGGGGAGGGCAGCTACGCGTCGCAATTGCGCAGCCGCTATCCGACATCGCTTGAATATCAGGCCTTCCTCAAGGGGAATTTCGAATGACCGAGTCGCAGAACCCGGATCTCGTTGCCGAGCAGTCCGCCGAGACGCCCTGCGACGGGGTGAGTGGCGTCGGCGCCCGCCTGCGCGTGGCGCGCGAATTGCGCCAGCTGAGCATCGACGAAGTGGCGATCGCCCTCAAGCTCGGCCCGCGCCAGGTCGCGTCGCTGGAGAACGGCGACTGGCAGGGCCTACCCGGCCAGACCTTCATCCGCGGCTTCGTGCGCAATTACGCCCGGCTGCTGCAGATCGACCCGGCGCCGCTGATGGATCACCTCGATGCGACGCTGGAAAAGCCGGTCGACACCCTGCACGTGCCGCAGAGCCGGCCGACGACGATGCCGAGCGGCCAGCCGCGCCGCGACCGGACGGTGGTCGTCGCCGGCCTCGTTCTCGTGGTGCTGGCGGGGCTGGCCTACGCCCTCTTGCCGAGTGACCTGTCGGCGCTGCGCGAGCGTGCCCAGGGGCTGATCGATTCCGTCTCGCGCAAGGATGCGGCGCCGGCAGCGACGCCCGCCACGCCGGTCGCCGCGCCCGCGCCGGCCGCGCCCGAACCGGTCTTTCCGCCGGGGGCGACGCCGCAGCAGGTGATGAATCCGCAGGTCCAGGCGCCGGTTGAAATGGCGCCGGCGCCGCTCGCCGCGCCGGCCGCCCAGGCGGCCCCCGCGGCGGCGGGCGCGCAGCTGCGCTTCGTATTCGCCGGGGAATCCTGGGTCGAAGTGCGCGACCGCGACAACAAGGTGGTTTTCTCGCAGCGCAGCCCGGCAGGCAGCGAGCAGGCGGTCAGCGGCCAGGGACCGCTGTCGCTGGTGATCGGCAACGCGGCCGGCGTCAGGCTGTTCTGGCGCGGCCAGGCCGTCGACCTGGCGCCGCACACCAAGGGCGAAGTCGCCCGCCTCGTTCTGGAGTAGTTTTTTGAGTGCTGTTGCCAAGCGCCTGACGCGCAGTTGCCTGATCGGCCACGTGAAAATCGGCGGCGATGCGCCGGTCGTCGTGCAGTCGATGACCAATACCGACACCGCCGATTTCCTGGCGACCGCCATCCAGTGCGCCGAACTGGCGCGCGCCGGCTCGGAACTGGTGCGCATCACGGTCAACTCGCCGGAAGCGGCGGCGGCCGTGCCGAAGATCCGCGAGCATCTCGACCGCATGAACTGCGCCGTGCCGCTGATCGGCGACTTCCACTACAACGGCCATCGCCTGCTGACCGAGCACCCGGCCTGCGCCGAGGCGCTCGCCAAGTACCGCATCAACCCCGGCAACGTCGGCTTCGGCCGCAAGAAGGACGAGCAGTTCGCGCAGATGGTCGAGCTGGCCTGCAAGTACGACAAGCCGGTACGCATCGGCGTCAACTGGGGCAGCCTCGACCAGGATCTGCTGGCGCGAATAATGGATGAAAATTCGCGTCGACCGCAGCCGCTCGACGCGACCGAGATCATGCGCCAGGCGATGGTCACCTCGGCGCTCGAGTCGGCGGCCAAGGCCGAGGAAGTAGGGCTGGCAGGCGACAAGATCATCCTCTCCTGCAAGGTGTCGAGCGTGCAGGACCTGATCGCCATCTACCGCGAATTGTCGAAGCGTGCCGACTACGCGCTGCACCTCGGCCTGACCGAGGCAGGCATGGGCTCCAAGGGCATCGTCGCGTCGACCGCGGCATTGTCGGTGCTGCTGCAGGAAGGCATCGGCGACACCATCCGTATTTCACTGACGCCGGAACCCGGCGGCTCGCGCAGCCAGGAAGTCATCGTCGGGCAGGAAATCCTGCAGACCATGGGCCTGCGCGCCTTCACGCCGATGGTCGCGGCCTGCCCGGGTTGCGGGCGGACGACGTCGACCTTCTTCCAGGAACTGGCTGGCGAGGTGCAGGATTTCGTCCGCGCGAAAATGCCGGAATGGAAGCTGCATTACGACGGCGCCGAGAACATGACGCTGGCCGTCATGGGCTGCATCGTCAATGGCCCCGGCGAATCGAAGCACGCCAACATCGGCATCTCGCTGCCGGGCACCGGCGAAGCGCCGTCGGCGCCGGTTTACGAGGACGGCCAGAAAACCGTCACGCTCAAGGGCGACCACATCGCCGCCGAATTCAAGGACATCATCGAGCGCTACGTCCAGCGCACCTACAAGAAGAAACTGCAAGCATGAGTCAGACGCTGCAAGCCGTGCGCGGGATGAACGATATCCTGCCCGACGAAGCCGAATTCTGGGAACTGTTCGAGGACACCATCCGTTCGTGGCTGAAGGCCTACGGCTACCGGCCGATCCGCCTGCCCATCGTCGAGCCGACGCCGCTCTTCAAGCGTGCCATCGGCGAAGTCACCGACATCGTCGAGAAGGAAATGTATTCCTTCATCGACAGCCTCAACGGCGAACCGCTGACTCTGCGCCCGGAAGGCACGGCCGGCTGCGTGCGCGCCGTGATCCAGCACAACCTGATCGCCCGCCAGCCGCAGCGCCTCTACTACATCGGCCAGATGTACCGCCATGAGCGGCCGCAGAAGGGGCGTTACCGGCAGTTCCACCAGGTCGGCGTCGAGGCCCTCGGCTATGCCGGTCCCGACATCGACGCCGAAATGATCCTGATGAGCGCCCGCCTGTGGGCCGACCTCGGGCTCGACGGCATCGAGCTCCAGCTCAACAGTCTCGGCCAGCCGGAAGAGCGCGCCCAGCATCGCGCGGCGCTGATTTCGTATTTCGAGGAACATGCCGAACTGCTCGACGAGGACGGCAAGCGCCGCCTGTACACCAACCCGCTGCGCATCCTCGACACCAAGAATCCGGCGCTGCAGGAACTGTGCGCCGCTGCGCCCAAGCTGATCGACTATCTCGGCGCCGAATCGCTCGCCCATTTCGAGGGTGTCCAGCGCGTGCTGCGCGACGCCGGCGTGCCCTTCACCATCAATCCGCGCCTGGTGCGCGGGCTGGATTACTACAACCTGACGGTCTTCGAGTGGGTCACCGATCGCCTCGGCGCGCAGGGCACGGTCTGTGCCGGCGGCCGCTACGACGGCCTGGTCGGCCAGCTCGGCGGCAAGCCGGCGCCGGCCTGCGGCTTCGCCATGGGCATCGAGCGCCTGATCGCGTTGATCAGCGATGCTGGCGGAGCGCCTGCCGCCCCGGCGCCTGATGTCTATGTCGTGCACCAGGGCGACGCCGCCTCGCGCCTCGCCTTCCGTGTCGCCGAAGGCTTGCGCGACCAGGGGATTTCCGTGCTGCTGCATTGCGGCGGAGGCAGCTTCAAGTCGCAGATGAAGAAGGCTGACGGCAGCGGCGCCACCTTCGCCGTGATCATCGGCGACGACGAGGCGGCCACCGGCGAAGCCCAGCTCAAGCCGCTGCGCGAGGAAGGCGCGGCGCAGCTGAAACTGAAAGTGGATGACCTGGCGGAAGCCATCATCGGACAATTGATCGATTCGGACGAAGAGGAATAAGCGCATGGCTCACTACGACCTCGAAGAACAGGAACAGATAGACACGCTGAAAACCTGGTGGAAGATGTACGGCAACCTCGTGACCGGGGTCGTCGTTGCCGCGTCGATCGGCGTCATCGGCTGGCAGGGCTGGAACTGGCACCAGCGCAGCCAGGCGGGCCAGGCCTCGGCCATCTACGGCGTGCTGGAGCAGGCCGCGGCGATGCGCGACGGCCAGAAGGTCAAGTCGGCGGCCGGCGAACTCGCCGAGAAGTTCGGCGGCACCACCTATGCCTGGCTGGGCGCGCTGGTCGCGGCGCGCCAGTCGTTCGACGCCGGCGACCTGAAGACCGCCAAGGCGCAGCTGACCTGGGCGGCCGACAATGCCAAGGACGAAGTCAAGGATCTGGCCCGCCTGCGCCTGGCCGCCGTGCTGCTCGACGAGAAGGCCTACGACGAGGCGCTGAAGCAGCTGGAGGCCGGCCATGCCGCCGCTTTCGATGCCCGCTTCCTGGAGCTCAAGGGCGACGTGCTGGCGGCCCAGGGCAAGGCGCCGGAAGCGCGGGCCGCCTACAAGGCGGCGCTGGACAAGGGCGAGGCGCGGACCGCCCGGGGTGGCGGTGCCGGGCGCGAACTGCTGCGCCAGAAGCTCGACAACCTGGGCGAGGCAGCATGATGGGGCAACGCATCCTGCCGCTGCTGGCCGCCGCCAGCCTGGTCGTCGCCGGCTGTTCGACGATGTCCGACGCCGTCGACAAGATCAACCCGTTCTCCTCGTCGGGGCCCAAGATGACCCCGCTGACGCCGATCACCACGAGCATCGACGTCCGCGACCAGTGGTCGGCCAGCATCGGCAAGGCCGGCGACTACACCTTCACGCCGGCCGTAGTCGGTTCGGCGGTCTATGTCGCCAGCCGCGACGGTGCGCTGAGCAAGCTGGTCGATGGTCGCGCGCAATGGTCGATCAAGGCGGAGCAGCCGCTGTCGGCCGGCGTCGGCGCCGATTCACGGCTGGTCGTCGTCGGTACCGCCAAGGGCGACGTGCTGGCCTTTTCCGCCGAGGATGGCAGGCCGCTGTGGCAGGGCAAGGTGACCAGCGAAGTGCTGGCGGCGCCGGCGGTCGGTTCCGACGGTGTCGTCGTCAAGAGTGGCGACAACCGCGTGGTGCTGCTCGATGCCGGCGACGGCACGCGCAAGTGGATCTATCAGCGGGCGACGCCGCCGCTCTCGCTACGCAGTTCGGCGCCGCCGGTCTTCGCCGACAAGTTCGTCTTCGTCGGTTTCCCGGGCGGCAAGCTGGTCGCCTTGGCGATGCAGAACGGCTCGCCGGTCTGGGAAGGGCCGATCGCCTCGCCCAAGGGCGCGACCGAACTGGATCGCGTGGCGGATGTCGTCACCGTGCCGGTGATCGACGGACGGATGATCTGCGCGGTCGCCTTCCAGGGCCGGATCGCCTGTTTCGACATGTCGCAGGGCGGTGCGCAGATGTGGGCGCGCGACATTTCGTCGGCCGCCGGCCTGGCGCTCGACAACCGCTACCTGTTCGTGACCGACGATCGCGGCGCCGTCCATGCGCTCGACCGCAATTCCGGCAGCAGCATGTGGAAGCAGGACAAGCTGCTCAATCGCCGCGTCTCCGGTCCGGCCGTCCAGCGCGGCGTGGTGGCGGTGGCCGATGGCGAAGGCATTGTCCATTTCCTGTCGCGCGAGGATGGCGGCTTCGTGGCGCGCCAGAAGATCGACGGCACGCCGGTGCGCACGCCGGTTCAGGCGCTCGGCGCGGGCTTCCTGGTGCAGACCAGCGGCGGCACCGTCAGCGCGATCGAGGCCCGATGAAACCTACCCTGGTCCTGGTCGGTCGCCCGAATGTCGGCAAATCGACGCTGTTCAACCGCCTGACGCGCTCGCGCGACGCCATCGTCGCCGACCTCCCCGGCCTGACGCGCGACCGCCACTACGGGCATGGCAAGCTGGGGCGCAAGCCTTACCTGGTGGTCGATACCGGCGGTTTCGAGCCGCTGGTCAAGGACGGCATCCTGCACGAAATGGCGCGCCAGACCGAGCAGGCGATCGCCGAGGCCGACGCGGTCATTTTCGTCGTCGACGCCCGGACCGGCATCACGCCGCACGACAAGGAAATCGCCAACAAGCTGCGGCGCCTGGCGCGGCCGGTGTTCGTTGCGGTCAACAAGGCGGAAGGCATGAATTCCGGCATGGTCGAGGCGGAGTTCCACGAACTCGGGCTCGGCGAGCCGAACGCCATCTCGTCGGCGCACGGCGAAGGCGTGCGCGGGCTGGTCGACCTGGCCCTCGCAGCGTTCCCGGAGCCGGAAGAGGAAGAAGAGAAATCCGACGCCGTGCGCGTCGCCATCGTCGGCCGCCCGAACGTCGGCAAATCGACGCTGATCAACACGCTGCTCGGCGAAGAGCGCGTCATCGCCTTCGACGCCCCGGGCACCACGCGCGATTCGATCGAGATCGACTTCGAGCGCGGGGGCAGGAAATACGTGCTGGTCGATACCGCCGGCATGCGCAAGCGCGGCAAGGTATTCGAGTCGATCGAGAAATTCTCGGTGGTCAAGACGCTGAAGGCGATCGAGGATGCCAACGTGGTCATCCTGATGGTGGACGCCCAGGCCGACGTTTCCGAGCAGGACGCCCACATCGCCGATTTCATCGTGCAGTCCGGCCGCGCGCTGGTGGTCGCGGTCAACAAGTGGGACGGGCTCGACGCCTACACGCGCGAACAGACCCGCCTCACCCTCCAGCGCAAGCTGAAATTCCTCGACTTCGCCAAGTTCCACTTCATTTCGGCGCGCGACAACATCGGCCTGCCGGCGCTGTTCCGCTCGGTCGACGCCGCTTACGCGGCAGCCATGACCAAGATGTCGACGCCGCGCCTGGCCCGCGTACTGGCCGACGCCGTGGCCCGCCAGGCGCCGCCCAAGCACGGGGTATTCCGGCCGAAGCCGCGCTACGCGCACCAAGGCGGTTCCAACCCGCCTATCATCGTCGTCCACGGCAATGCCGTCGACAAGATTACCGACAGCTACTGTCGCTATCTGGAACATACCTTCCGCGAAGCCTTCAAACTGCAGGGCACGCCGTTGCGTATCCAGTTCGTCACCAGCAAGAATCCGTTTGCTGACAAGGACAGGAAATAAAGCGCAAATATTTTGGCGCCCTGCAGCAATTTTCGGTACATTAGACAACTCATAACAACACACATGGAGCTCCACACCATGAGCAACAAAGGGCAACTCTTACAAGACCCCTTCCTCAACGCGCTCCGTCGCGAGCATGTTCCCGTCTCGATCTACCTGGTGAACGGGATCAAATTGCAGGGCCAGGTTGAATCCTTCGACCAGTACGTCGTACTGCTGAAGAACACGGTTACCCAGATGGTGTACAAACACGCCATCTCGACGGTGGTTCCGGCGCGCCCGGTCAACCTCCAGCAAGAACAGGCGGCGGAATAATAAGCGCTTGCTCTCCGGCCCGCTGGCCTGGCGGGCCAATGCTTCCCAAGCCAGGAAAAGCCCATGACTGAACGACCCGCCGCCGGCGAACGCGCGGTGATCGTTCAGCTCGACTTCGGTCAGCCCGATCTTGAGGATCAGTTGGAAGAGGTGCGCCTGCTGGCCGAATCGGCCGGCGGGGTGGTCGTCGCCGAAGTGTCGGGACGGCGCCACAGTCCCGATCCGAAGACCTTCGCCGGCAAGGGCAAGGTGCAGGAAATCGCCGCCATGCTGGCAGCCGGCGAAGCCGACCTGGTGATTTTCAACCACGAACTGTCGCCGGCCCAGGAACGCAACCTCGAACGCGAACTCAAATGTCGCGTGATTGACCGGACCAGCCTGATTCTCGACATCTTCGCCCTGCGCGCCGCCAGCGCCGAGGGCAAGCTGCAGGTCGAACTTGCCCAGCTCGAACATCTGTCCACGCGGCTGGTCCGCGGCTGGACACACCTCGAGCGGCAGCGTGGCGGCATCGGCATGCGCGGTCCCGGCGAAAAGCAGCTGGAAACCGACCGCCGGCTGCTCGGCAATCGCGTCAAGCTGCTCAAGGAGCGACTGGACAAGCTCTCCCGCCAGCGTGGCGTGCAGCGCAAGGCGCGGATGCGCGGCGACGTCCTCAACGTTTCGCTGGTCGGCTATACCAACGCCGGCAAGTCGACGCTGTTCAACGCGCTGACGCACGCCGGCGTCTATGCCGCCGACAAGCTATTCGCGACGCTTGACACCACCTCGCGCAAGCTGTGGATCGAAGGCGCCGGCAACATCGTCATTTCTGACACCGTCGGCTTCATCCGCGATCTGCCGCACTCGCTGGTCGACGCCTTTCATGCCACGCTGGAGGCGGCGATCGACGCCGACGTGCTGCTGCACGTGGTCGACAGCGCCAGCCACGCCCGCGACGAGCAGATGGCCGAGGTCGACAAGGTCCTCGCCGAGATCGGCGCCCACGACCTCCGCCAGGTGATCGTCTGGAACAAGATCGACCTGACCGAGGCGGCGCCGGGAGTCGAGCGGGACGAATATGGTAATATCGCGCGCGTTCGCGTCAGTGCGCGGTCAGGCGAGGGGCTCGATCTGCTGCGCGAAGCCCTTGCCGAATATGCCTGCAGCAAGGCCGAGAACCGCCGGGCGGCATTGGCGGCATCCGCGCGCGAAGCACAACCAGACTACATAAACTGATCCCCGACCTACATGATCCCGACCCTAGGAATTTTCATGTCACTCAACGACCCGCAGTGGGGTAACCGCGGCGAAGGCGACGGCGACAAGCCCGGTGGCCCGCGCCGGCCGAACCAGGGGCCGCCCGACCTCGAAGAGCTGTGGCGCGACTTCAACCGCAAGCTGAACGGCATGTTCGGCAAGAAGGGCGGCGGCGGTGGCAACAACGGGGGCGGCGGCGACGGTCCGCGCCTGCCGCAGATCGACCTCAATCCGAAATTCCTCGGCGGCGGCGTCGGCCTGCTTGTCGCGCTCGCCTTCATCGTCTGGCTCGCTTCCGGTTTCTATATCGTCGATGCCTCGCAGCGCGGCATCGTGCTGCAGTTCGGCAAGTACAAGGAAACGACCGAGCCCGGCCTGCGCTGGCGCCTGCCGTATCCGATCCAGTCGGTCGACCTGGTCAACCTGACCGGTGTACGCACCATCGAGATCGGCTATCGCGGCAGCGAGCGCAACAAGGTGCTGCGCGAGGCGCTGATGCTGACCGATGACGAGAACATCGTGAACATCCAGTTCGCGGTGCAGTATTTCCTCAACGATCCGAGCGACTACCTGTTCAACAACCGCCATCCCGACGATGCGGTGATGGGCGCCGCCGAAACCGCGGTGCGCGAGATCGTCGGCAAGAGCCGGATGGACTTCGTTCTCTACGAAGGCCGCGAGCAGATCGCCGCCCAGGCCGCCAAGCTGATGCAGGAGATCCTCGACCGCTACAACAGCGGCATCCTGATTTCCAAGGTCACGATGCAGAACGCCCAGCCGCCGGAACAAGTGCAGGCGGCCTTCGACGACGCGGTCAAGGCCGGCCAGGATCGCGAGCGCCAGAAGAACGAAGGCCAGGCCTACGCCAACGACGTGATTCCCAAGGCCAAGGGCACCGCGGCGCGCCTGATGGAAGAAGCCAGCGGCCACAAGCAGCGCGTGATCTCGACGGCCGAAGGCGATGCCTCGCGCTTCAAGCAGGTGCAGACCGAATATGCCAAGGCGCCGGAAGTGACCCGCCAGCGCATGTATCTGGAAACCATGCAGCAGATCTACGCGAACACCAGCAAGGTCATGGTCGATGCCAAGGGACAGGGCAATCTGCTCTATCTGCCGCTCGACAAGCTGATGCAGGGGGCCGGCGCGGTTGCCGCGGCGCCCGCCGCCGCGGATGCCGGCACGGCGCCGCAGGCGGCGGCCAGGACGGCGGCGCCGACCTCCAACGAATCGCCGCCGCAGCTCGACAGTTCGCTGAGCAACCAGAGCCGTCCGCGCGAGCCGTCGCTGCGTTCTCGTGATCGGGAGTCCCGTTGATGAATCAGAAATTCAATTTACTGGCGGCGGTCGTCGTGACCGTGCTGGTCCTGGTCGCCATGTCGATTTTCACCGTCGATCAGCGCCAGTACGCCCTGGTCTTCCAGCTGGGCGAAGTCAAGCGGGTGATCACCGAGCCGGGCCTGAACTTCAAGATCCCGATGATCCAGAACGTCCGCTATTTCGACCGGCGCATCCTGACGCTGGACAACAACGAGCCAGAGCGTTTCATCACCTCCGAGAAGAAGAACGTGCTGGTCGATTCCTACATCAAGTGGCGGATCGTCGATCCCAAGCTCTACTACATCTCGGTCGGCGGTGACGAGGCGCGTGCCAAGACCCGCCTGAACCAGACGGTGAATGCCGGGCTGCGCGAAGAGTTCGGCAAGCGCACCGTGCATGACGTGATTTCCGGCGAACGCGAGCGGATCATGGAGGACATGCGGGTCAAGGCCGATGCCGATGCGCGCAAGATCGGCGTGCAGATCGTCGACGTCCGCCTGAAGCGGGTCGAACTGCCGAGCGAGGTCAGCGAGGCCGTCTATCGCCGCATGGAGGCCGAGCGCAAGCGGGTGGCCAACGAACTGCGCTCGGAAGGCGCGGCCGAGGCGGAGAAGATTCGTGCCGACGCCGACCGCCAGCGCGAGGTGATCATCGCCAACGCCTACCGCGATGCCCAGAAGATCAAGGGCGAGGGCGATGCCCAGGCGACCGCCATCTACGGCCAGGCATTCGGCCAAAACCCCGAGTTCTACGCCTTCTATCGCAGCCTGGAAGCCTATCGCGGCAGTTTCAGGAACAAGAGCGACGTGCTCGTGGTGGAACCCAATTCCGATTTCTTCAAGTACATGAAGGGCACCGGGCGCGGGAACGACAAAGGCAAATGACCTCGACGTTGCTGCTGGCCTTCGCGCTGATGCTGGTGCTCGAAGGCCTCATGCCCTTCATCGCGCCGGCGGCGTGGCGTGAAACCTTCCGCCGACTCGTTCAACTCACGGACGGGCAGATTCGTTTCATCGGTTTGACTTCGATGATCGTCGGCCTCGTCCTGATCATGGTCTTTTCATGAACTGGCTGTTACCCGAATACATCGCCGACGCCCTCCCGGCCGAGGCCGAACGCATCGAGCGTCTGCGCCGTGCGCTGCTCGACCACTTCCGCAGCCACGGCTTCGAGTTCGTCATGCCGCCGATGCTCGAATATCTCGAGTCGCTGCTGACCGGCGCCGGGCAGGATCTCAAGCTGCGTACCTTCAAGCTGGTCGACCAGCTTTCCGGGCGCACGATGGGCGTCCGCGCCGACATCACGCCGCAGACCGCGCGCATCGACGCCCATCTGCTCAACCACCGCGGCGTCACCCGCCTGTGCTACTGCGACAGCGTGCTGCACACCCTGCCGGCGACGATTTCGGCTAGCCGCGAGCCGGTGCAGATCGGCGCCGAGCTATACGGCCACGCCGGCATCGCCGCCGACCTCGCGGTGATCCGCCTGATGGCGGGCGCCTTCGCCCGGATCAAGGTGCCGGTCAGCCGCATCGACCTCGGCCATGTCGGCATTTTCCGCGCCCTGGCCGAAGCGGCCGGGCTGCCGCAGGAATCGGAGGAAACGGTGCTCAGCCTGCTGCAGGCCAAGGACGTGCCGGGTCTCTGCGAAGCGTGCGCCGACGTGCCTACGCCGTACCGCGAGGCCCTGCAGCGCCTGCCGCAGCTCTACGGCGGCGTCGAGGTACTCGAGCGCGCCGCCGCCGAGCTGCCGGCCCTGCCGACGATCGCCGCGGCGCTGGAAGGCCTGCGTCATCTCGTGGCATCGGCGCCCGACCTGCCGTTTTCGGTCGATCTGTCCGATCTGCGCGGCTACCATTATCACAACGGCGTCGTCTTCGCCGCCTACTGCCCGGGCTATCCGGCGGCGATCGCGCTCGGCGGCCGCTACGACGGTGCCGGCAAGGCGTTCGGGCGCGATCGTCCGGCCACCGGCTTCTCGATGGACCTGCGCGAGGTGGCGCGCCTGGCGCCGGTCGGCAAGCCGGCGGGGGCGATCCTGGCGCCCTCGGCCGCCCACGATGCGAAGCTTGCAGCGCACATCGCGGCGCTGCGCGAACAGGGAGAGGTTGTCGTCGAACTGCTGCCGGGCGAAAACGCCTGCGAGGGGCCGGTCTGCGACAGAAAGCTCGCGCAGGTCGGCGAGCACTGGATTATCGAAGCAATACAAGAGGACTAGAAAATGGCCAAGAATGTCATCGTCGTGGGGACCCAGTGGGGCGACGAGGGGAAGGGAAAGATCGTCGACTGGCTGACCGACCACGCCCAGGGCGTCGTGCGTTTCCAGGGGGGACATAACGCCGGCCATACGCTGGTCGTCGGCGAGCAGGTCTACAAGCTGAACCTGGTGCCTTCGGGCATCGTGCGCGACGGCGTGAACTGCTATATCGGCAACGGCGTCGTGCTCGACATCCATCACCTGCTGGCCGAGATCGCCGAGCTCGAAAAGGGCGGCATCGACGTCCGCTCGCGCCTCAAGATCAGCCCGGGCTGCCCGCTGATCCTGCCCTACCATTCGGCCATCGACAAGGCGCGCGAAGCCGCCAAGGCCGGCGACAAGAAGATCGGCACGACCGGCAAGGGCATCGGGCCGACCTACGAGGACAAGGTTTCCCGGCGCGGCCTGCGCGTCTACGACCTGTTCCATCCCGAGCGCTTCGCCGAGAAGCTCAAGGAAATCCTCGACTACCACAACTTCGTGCTGACGCAATATTTCAAGGCTGATCCGGTCGATTTCCAGGCCGTCTACGACCAGGCGATGGCCGATGCCGAGCAGATCCGCCCGCTGGTCGCCGATGTTTCCGCCGCGCTCTACGAGGCCAACCAGGCCGGCCAGAACCTGCTGTTCGAAGGCGCCCAGGGCACCCTGCTCGACATCGACCACGGCACCTATCCCTTCGTCACCTCGTCCAACTGCGTCGCCGGCCAGGCGGCGGCCGGTGCCGGCATCGGCCCCGGCATGCTGCATTACGTGCTGGGCATTACCAAGGCCTACTGCACGCGCGTCGGCGGCGGCCCGTTCCCGAGCGAGCTGGACATCGAGACGCCGGGCGTTCCCGGCTACCAGATGTCGCAGGTCGGCAAGGAATTCGGCACCGTCACCGGGCGCAAGCGCCGCTGCGGCTGGTTCGACGCTGCCGCGCTGCGCCGCTCCGGCCGCATCAACGGCCTCACCGGCCTGTGCATCACCAAGCTGGACGTCCTCGACGGCCTCGAAGAGCTGAAGATCTGCAACGGCTACAAACTGGACGGCAAGGTCGTCGACCTGCTGCCGATCGGCGCCGACGAGGTCGCCAGCTGCGAGCCGATCTACGAGACGATGCCCGGCTGGAAGGACAGCACCTTCGGCGTAAAGCGCTGGGAAGACCTGCCGCCCAATGCCCAGGCCTACCTCAACCGCCTGGAGCAGCTGTGCCAGGTGCCGATCGCCATCGTCTCCACCGGCCCCGAGCGCGACGAGACCATTCTCCGCCAGCATCCGTTCAAGTGAGCGATGGACAGGTGCCGGGATGGCACCTGCTGCGGTCAACGGGCCTGAACGGCCCGTTTTTCGTTGACGATCGGCTGCGGCGCACCGGGCGTCGAATAGTCGGCGGTCGCCAGCTGCCGGAAGCGCGGTTCGAAGACGTAGGGTGGATTGCCGACGTAGAAGCGCACCGGCAGCGAGCGCATGGCGAAGCCGGCGGCGGTCGGCACCGGCTTCTGCACGACGAAATGCAGGTGGGGCCCGGACGTGTAGCCGGTGGCACCGGAATGGCCGATCAGCGTGCCGGCCGCCACGCGCTGTCCGGGCGTCACGCTGACGCCGCCGGGCGCCAGGTGGGCATAGGTGGCGATGGTTTCGTCGGCGTGCAGGATGCGCACGTAGTTGGCCATCGCCAGCAGCACGCGGTCGCGGCCGCCGTAGCGGTTGGCGGATTCGGTCTCGATCACGGTACCGGCGCGCGCGGCGACGACGGGCGTGTTTTCCGGCATGTTGAAATCGACGGCGTACTCGCTGTCGGCGGCGGTGTGCGTGGTCAGCGGCCCGTCGGCGGCCTGGCTGATGACGAAGCTGCCGCCGTCGGCGAAGGGCAGCCGGTAGAGCGCCTGCGGATCGTGCTGCGCATGGAAGTTGCCGGGATGGTAGGCGGACTGGCTGGAGAAGCGCAGGCTGCGCCCCGGATCGGCCGGACGCACCTGCAGCAGGACCAGGTCGCTGTAGGGGCGGACCACGGCGAGGACCGGCAGCGGCTGCGAGACGACGACGTTCTGCGCGACGCTCAGGGTCAGCCTGACCGAGACCGGCGCCGGCCCGCGGTTGCTGGCGATCACGTTCTGGCCGGCGCCGCTGCGTTCGGCGGTCACGGTGAACGGATAGGGCGCCCCGGCGCCGATGGCCGGCAGCCAGGCCAGCAGCAGACAGAACAGCAACAGGGCACGCATCGGATCGGGCAGGCGGGAGGAGAGTGGCAGCGCTTCACTCTACGGCTTTGGCCGCATTTGGTCTACGCGACGGTCAGCGATTGTTACAGGGCACTGCGGCACCCTGTGAGACAATCGCCGGCGAAACAGTCGCTGCCTGTCGCGGTCGACCATGTTCCGAAGGCGGAAATGAAAAAAGGCCTTGTCAAGACAAGGCCTTCGATCAAAATCGCTGGTGCCCAGGAAGGGACTCGAACCCCCACGGAGTTACCCGCTAGTACCTGAAACTAGTGCGTCTACCAATTCCGCCACCTGGGCACAGGTGCGAAGAGCCGCGAATTATAAAGAAAGAAAAAGACATGTCAAGAAAAAAACTATCGAAAGTCCGCCGCGCCGACCCGTTCTTCGAGCGCGAGTCGGCCCGTTACGACTTCCCACTGCCGTCGCGCGAATACATCTCGCAGAAGCTCGCCGACGAAGGGCGGCCGCTCGCCTTCGCCGAACTGGCGGAACTGCTGGACATCGCCGGCAGCGAGCGCGAGATGTTCCAGCGCCGGCTCGGCGCCATGGAGCGCGAAGGCCAGCTGCTGCGCAACCGCAAGGGCGCCTACATCCTGCCCGAGCGCGCCAGCCTGACGCCGGGGAAGATCCAGGGCCACCCGGACGGCTACGGATTCCTGATTCCCGATGACGGCGGCGCCGACATCTTTCTCGACCAGCACCAGATGGGCAAGGTCCTGCACGGCGACCGCGCGCTGGTGCGGGTCACCGGCATCGACCGCAAGGGGCGGCCCGAGGGCAGCATCGTCGAGGTCACCGAGCGCGCCAACAACCGCGTCGTCGGCCGCGTCTTCGTCGAGCACGGCGTCGTCTTCGTGGTGCCGGAAAACCGCCGTATCGCCCAGGACATCCTGGTGCCGCCGGAGAAGAAGGCGAAGATCAAGCCGCAGTCCGGCCAGGTGGTGATGGTCGACATCATCGAGCAGCCGACCAAGTTCTCGCAGCCGATCGGCCGCATCACCGAGGTGCTCGGGACCTACGCCGACCCCGGCATGGAGATCGAGATCGCGCTCCGGAAGCACGACCTGCCGTTCGAGTTCTCGAAAGCGGCGCTGGCCGAGAACAAGGCGCTGCCGGACAAGGTCCGCAAGGCCGACCTGGCCGGCCGTGAGGATCTGCGCGACCTGCCGCTGGTGACCATCGATGGCGAGACGGCGCGCGACTTCGACGATGCCGTCTATTGCGAGAAGAAGGGGCGCGGCTGGCGGCTGGTGGTGGCGATCGCCGACGTCTCGCATTACGTCAAGCCGGGCATGGCGCTCGATCAGGAGGCGATGGCGCGCGGCAATTCGGTCTATTTCCCGCGCCGGGTGATCCCGATGCTGCCGGAAAAGCTGTCGAACGGCATCTGCTCGCTGAACCCCGAGGTCGAGCGCATGGCCATGGTCTGCGACATGGACATCAGCGCCGCCGGCAAGATCGGCAAGTACCGTTTCTGCAGGGCGGTGTTCCGCTCCCGGGCGCGGCTGACCTACAACCAGGTGTGGTCGTGGCTGTCCGGTGCGGCCCGGCCGGAAAGCGACATCCACATTGCGCTGCAGCCGCACCTGCAGAATCTCTACAAGCTCTTTCACGCGCTGCACAAGGCGCGCGGCGTACGCGGGGCGATCGATTTCGAGACCATCGAAACGCAGATGCTGTTCAACGAGCAGGGCAAGATCGAGAACATCGTGCCGGTGGTGCGCAATGACGCGCACCGCATCATCGAGGAATGCATGCTGGCGGCCAACGTCTGCGCCTCCGATTTCCTGGCGGCGCACAAGCAGACCTGCCTGTTCCGCATTCACGAAGCGCCGGGAGAGGAAAAACTGAAGAACCTGCGCAGTTTCCTCGGCGAGTTCGGCCTGCCGCTGGGCGGTGGCGACGATCCGAAGGCCAAGGACTACGCCAAGCTGCTCGAGCAGATCAAGCCGCGCCCCGACTTCCAGCTGCTGCAGACGGTGATGCTGCGTTCGCTGCGCCAGGCGATGTACAGCCCCGACAACGTCGGCCACTTCGGGCTGGCCTACGAGCATTACACGCACTTCACTTCGCCGATCCGCCGCTACCCGGACCTGCTGGTGCATCGCGCGATCAAGGCCGTACTCGCCGGCGAGAAATACACGCCAGCTGGCGACTGGGAGGAAATTGGCCTCCACTGCTCAGCCACCGAGCGTCGTGCCGACGAGGCGACGCGCGACGTCGAGAACTGGCTCAAGTGCTTCTTCATGAAGGAGCGCATCGGCGAGGAATTCGACGGCACCATCTCGGCCGTCACGGCCTTCGGCATCTTCGTCGCCCTCGACACGATCTACATCGAGGGCCTGGTGCATGTGTCGGAACTGGGCGCCGACTACTTCCAGTTCGACAACATCAAGCACCAGATGCTCGGCGAGCGCACCGGCCAGCGCTTCCGTCTCGGCGACCGGGTCCGGGTCAGGCTGGTGCGCGCCGATCTGGAGAGCAACAAGATCGACTTCGTGCTGGCCGGCCCGCAGCAGGTGCCGCCAAAAAAGGCCAAAAAACGGGGTTGACCGCAACCGGCGCCGGCCGCGACGGTTTCATTCGTCGGCGCCGGCAATGATCCTGATTTCGCCGCTGCCGATGTCGTATACCCAGCCGTGGAGGCGCAGCTTGCCGGCTTTCAGGGCGCTGGCGACGAAGGGGTATTCCTGCAGGTGCTCGATCTGCAGGCGGACGTTTTCATCGACGATCAGGCGATGCCGGGTTTCCGGATCGACTTCGGCGAGGCCCGCCTCCAGCCGGCGCTCGACGCGGTTGACCGCCTTCTGGGCGTTGATCAGCCAGATCGGAATGTAGCGGTCGTCGCCCTGATCCTCGTCGAGGGCACGGATGCCGCCGCAGCCGTAATGGCCGCAGACGATGATGTCGGGAATGTGCAGGTGGTTGATCGAGAATTCGAGGACCGCCGACAGGTTCCAGTCGTTGGTGGCGACGATGTTGCCGACGTTGCGATGCACGAACACCTCGCCGGCTTTCGTCTGAGTGATGGTGTTGACCGGCACCCGCGAATCGGAGCAGCCGATCCACAGCACAGTGGGGTTCTGCGCCTTGCGCAGGTCGGCGAAGTACTCCTTGTCCTTGCCGAAAACCTCGGTCACGAAGCGGCGGTTGCCGTCGAGCAGCATCCTGATCATTGTCTTCCCCCCGTATTCTCTTTTTATGGCGCGCATTGTGGCACGGTAAAATTGCATTTCCAATTTGTCGAAAGCAGCCATGTCTTCCCGCCTGATTTACGGCTTCCACGCCATCACCGCCAAGCTGCGCCACGATCCCGATTCGCTCAAGGAAATCATGGTCGACGCCACGCGCCAGGATGCGCGCGCCCGCGACCTGCTGGCGCATGCCGAGTTGCAGGGTGTCAGGATCATCGCCACCGATGGCAAGCGGCTCGACGGCATGGTGCCCGGCGCCCGCCACCAGGGTGTGATCGCCCGCGTCGAAGGCGGGCGCAAGGCGGCGCATCTGGATGACGTGCTCGATACGCTGGAGGAGCCGGCCTTCCTGCTCGTGCTCGACGGCATCACCGACCCGCGCAACCTCGGCGCCTGCCTGCGCGTCGCCGATGCGGCCGGCGTCCATGCCGTGATCGCGCCTAAAGATCGCGCTGTCGGCCTCACCGACGTGGCGGCGAAGACCGCCAGCGGCGCCGCCGAAACGGTGCCCTACGTGATGGTCACCAACCTGGCGCGCACCCTGCGCGAACTCAAGGAACGCGACATCCAGGTGATCGGCACCGCCGGCGAGGCGGCAAGCGATCTCTACGCCGCCGAGTGGCCGGCGGCCACGGCCTGGGTGCTCGGCGCCGAGGGTGAGGGCATGCGCCGTCTGACGCGCGAGACCTGCGACCAGCTGGTGCGCATCCCGATGCACGGCAGCGTCGACAGCCTCAACGTCTCGGTGGCGGCCGGCGTCTGCCTGTTCGAGGCGCGCCGCCGGCGGGGCTGAGCCGCGCATGACGCATCGCCGCGCCGTGGCGCTGATGGTGCTGGTCACGCTGCTGTGGAGCATCGCCGGGGTGGTGACCCGTCACCTCGACGCGGCGCGCAGCTTCGAGGTGACCTTCTGGCGCAGCCTGTTCAATGCGCTGACCCTGGCCGTCGTGCTGACCGCCCTGCGCGGCCCGGCGCTGTGGCCCGGGCTGCTGCGCGCCGACCGCGTGCTGTGGGCTTCCGGTCTGTGCTGGGCGGTGATGTACACCGCCTTCATGGTGGCGCTGACGCTGACCACGGTGGCCAATGTGCTGGTGACGATGGCAGCCGGGCCGATGCTGACCGCGCTGTTCGCGCGCCTCTTCCTCGGCCAGCGCCTGGCGCCGCGCACCTGGCTGGCGATCGTCGTCGCCGGCGCCGGCATCGCCTGGATGTTCGGCGCCGAGGCCGGCCGCGGCGGTTCGCTGCTCGGTTCCCTGGTCGCCGGCGCCGTGCCGCTGGCCGGCGCGGTCAACTGGATCCTGCTGCAACGGGCCGGCGCGGTCGCCACGAAAGCCCCCGACATGCTGCCAGCGGTGCTGCTCGGCGCCCTGATCTCGGCCGCCGTCACGCTGCCGCTGGCCTGGCCGCTGCAGGCGTCGGCGCACGACCTGCAACTGCTGGCGCTGCTCGGCAGCGTCCAGCTGGCCTTGCCCTGTCTGCTGGTCGTGCGTCTGAGCCGCGTCCTGCCGGCACCGGAAATCGCGCTGCTGGCCTTGCTCGAAGTGCTGTTCGGCGTCGCCTGGGCCTGGCTCGGCGCCGGCGAGCGGCCGCCGGCCAGCGTCCTGCTCGGTGGCGCGCTGGTGCTCGGGGCGCTGGTCGCCAACGAGGCCTGCGGCCTGCGCCGGCCGTCATCCGGCGCCCGCGGCCAGCCGCTGTGTGGCGGCGAAAGGACGGCCGGCGAGACGTTACAATGAGCGCTCCCGCTTCCTCGTCTCATTGCCGTGCGCCCCAGCTTCGACATTCCGCCCGAAGAAATCCAGATCACCGCGACCCGCGCCCAGGGCGCCGGCGGGCAGAACGTCAACAAGGTCGCCAATGCGGTGCACCTGCGCTTCGACATCGCCGCCTCGTCGCTGCCGGATGCGATCCGCGAGCGGTTGCTGAAGCTCGGCGATCAGCGCATCAGCAAGGAGGGGGTGGTCGTCATCAAGGCCCAGGAATTCCGCAGTCTGGAGAAGAACCGGGGCGAGGCCTTGCGCCGGCTGGAACAGCTGATCGCCAGCGTCGCCGTGCTACCGAAGAAGCGTCGGGCGACGCGGCCGACCCGCAGTTCCGTCGCCAAGCGCCTCGAAAGCAAGGCGCGGCACGGCGCGCTGAAGGCGGCCCGGCGGGCTGCCGGCGACTAGATCGCGCCATCCCTGCCATGAATGTTCGCCCCCATGTCCTTTGACCGCCTTGGCCTGAGCGAACCCGTGCTGGCCGCGCTCGCCACGCTCGGCTACAAGACGCCGACACCGGTGCAGGTGCAGGCGATTCCTGCCATCCTGGCCGGCCGCGACCTGATGGCGGCGGCGCAGACCGGCACCGGCAAGACCGCCGCTTTCGCACTGCCGCTGCTGCAGCTGCTGGCGGCTGAAGGGCCGCCGGTCGCCAGCAATGGCGTGCGTGCGCTGGTGCTGGTGCCGACGCGCGAACTGGCCGAACAGGTTGGTGCCAGCCTGCGCGCCTACGGCCAGAACCTGCCGCTGCGCACCTGCGCGGTGTATGGCGGGGTCAGCATCAATCCGCAGATGATGAAGCTGCGCAAGGGCATGGATGTCGTGGTCGCGACGCCCGGCCGCCTGCTCGATCTGCATCGCCAGAACGCGATCAGGTTCGGCCAGTTGCGGACGCTCGTCCTCGACGAGGCCGACCGCATGCTCGATCTCGGCTTCGCGCGCGAGCTGGACGCCGTCTTCGCCGCGCTGCCGCGGCGCCGGCAGACGCTGCTCTTCTCGGCGACCTTCTCCGACGTCATCCGCGACATGGCCGCCGCCATCCTCGACGATCCGTTGAGCATCGACACCGGCCCGCGCAACACGGCCGCGCGCAGCGTCCGGCAGTCGGTGATTCCGGTCGACAAGAAACGCAAGCCGGAACTGTTCGGCCACCTGCTCAAGCGCCGGCGGTGGGGCCAGGTGCTGGTCTTCGCCAGAACCCGCAAGGGCGTCGAGCAACTGGTGGCGACACTGCAGGCGAGGGGCGTTGCCGCCGACGCGATCCACGGCGACAAGCCGCAACCGGCGCGCCTGCGCGCGCTGGAGCGCTTCAAGGCGGGCGAAGTGCAGGTGCTCGTGGCGACCGACGTCGCGGCGCGCGGGCTGGATATCGACGCCCTGCCGCTGGTCGTCAATTTCGACCTGCCGATCGTCGCCGAGGATTACATTCACCGCATCGGCCGCACCGGCCGCGCCGGCGCCAGCGGCGAGGCGCTTTCGCTGGTCTGCGCCGACGAGGTAGGCCAGCTGGCGGCCATCGAAACGCTGACCCGGCGGACCCTGCCGCGCGTCGAGGAGCCGGGTTTCGAGCCCGATCATCGGGTGCCGGCGACCGGCGCCGCCGGCCAGATACTCAGGAAGCCGAAAAAACCCAAGGTGGCGAAGGTGCCCGGTACCGGCTTCGGCCCGGGCCTGGCGCACAAGAAGACCGGCTCGGCGCCGCAACGGGCGCGCAGCGGGCGCGATGGCGGGCGCAGCGACACGCGCGCCGGCAGTGCGAAGCCGGCGCCAAGGAAGCCGGCGCGCCGGTCGTCGTGAGCCTGCCCGCCATGCAATCCAGCGTCCGCCGCCGCGTGCCGAACCGGGTGCCGACCTTGCCCTGCGCCAGCCGGGATCGCCGTAGCGGCGGCTGGGGCTTGCTCATCGGCCTGCTGCTCGGGCTGGCGGCCGGCGGGGCGGCGGCGCGCTCGCCACTGGAGCCGGTGACGCCGGAGATGCCGGCAATCCGCACCGCCGATTTCGCGGTTACCCCGCCCAGCGGGGAGCACTGGGTCTACTTCCAGCGCGCCGTGCCGGGGTACGTCACCTTCCGCAAGCAGGACCCGCTCAAGCGGCAGCTGCCGGGGGGCGAGCACCTGGCCTTCGTGCTCGAGATCCGGGCCGGGAGTTTCCCGACGCACGACCTGACGACGCAGGCGGGGCTGGAAGAAGCATTGAAGGCGGCGCTGCATGAAAGCCCCGGTGCCGACGACAGCCGCGGCATGCTGCGCACCGCGAGCTTCGTCTGGCAGGACACCGACTGCCTGAGCTACGTCACCGCGCGCGAGGAGCCGGCGACGCTCGACGGCGCGCAGATCGTCCTCGCCTGGGCGGCCGAGGGTTTCTTCTGCCGCCATCCGGCCAACCCGAGCGTGGCTGTCATCGGGCAGTTCCAGGAGCGGCACCTGGCCGGGACGCCGTCGCGGCTCGACGGCGTGCTGCGCGACGATGCGCAGCAGACCCTGCAGAGCGTCCGCTTCCTGCCGGCACGTTAGGATGGCCGCCGCTTACCAATGGCGGCGCCCGTACCCGTAGCCGCCGCCGTAGTAGCCGCGATAGGGCGGCGGGCCGTAGTAAGGCGCGGGGCCGTAATACGGCGCCGGGCGCACCACCGCCACTCCGACCGACGGGCCGGAATAGTAGCCGACCTGCGCCGGCACCACCGTACACGCGCTCAGGCCGGCCAGCATGGCCAGCGCCGCGACAATTTTCACAATCCTCGACATGGTGTCATCTCGTCGTTGTTCATGATGCAAATAACGCGGGACGGGAGGCGCGGACCGACGCGGATTTGTATGCAAGTGTTTCGGAATGTAATGGGCGGCGGCCGGCCGCCATTTTTGCCCCTTTTGGGGCGTCGACCGCAACCGGCCGGCTCAGGCCAGCGTTTTCAGCACCAGGCCGAGCACGGCGCAGGCGGCAATGACGTGGATCACGTTCTGCTTGAAGCGGAAGAGCGCCAGCGCGGCGCCGAGGGCGATGAGCGCCGACAGCCAGTCGAAGCGGCCGGTCAGCCCCTGCGGCCATAGCACGTGGTAGCCGAAGAACAGCGCCAGGTTGAGGATGACGCCGACCACGGCGGCGGTGATGGCGGTCAGCGGCGCGGTGAATTTCAGGTCGTCGTGCGTCGTTTCGACCAGCGGCCCGCCGAGCAGGATGAAGACGAAGGAGGGCAGGAAGGTGAACCAGGTGACCAGCAGCGCCGCCGCGGCGCCGGCCAGGAACAGGCTGTCCGGTCCGAAGACCGCCTTGCCGTAGCCGCCGACGAAGGCGACGAAGGTCACCACCATGATCAGCGGCCCCGGCGTCGTTTCGCCGAGGGCGAGGCCGTCGATCATCTGGGTCGCCGTCAGCCAGCCGAAATGCCCGACGGCGCCTTGGTAGACGTAGGGCAGCACCGCGTAGGCGCCGCCGAAGGTGAGCAGGGCGGCCTTGGTAAAGAACCAGCCCATCTGCGTCAGGGTGTGCTCGCTGCCGCAGAGGGCGGCGAGCAGGCCCATCGGCACCAGCCAGAGCAGGGCGCCGACGACCAGCACGCGCGCCAGGCGCGGCCAGGTGAAGCGGGCGTGCTCGGGCGTCGGCGTGTCGTCGTCGATCAGCGCCCGGCTACCGGACGTGGCGGCCTGCCCGTGACCGCCGCCGGCGGCGAACTTGCCCGGCGCGACGCGGCCGCCGACGTAGCCGATCGCCGCGGCGCCGGCGACGATGGCCGGGAACGGCAGGTCGAGGGCGAAGATGGCGACGAAGGCGGCCGCCGCGATCGCCCACAGGACGCCGTTCTTGAGGGCGCGCGCGCCGATGCGATGGGCCGCCTGGACGACGATGGCGGTCACCGCCGGCTTGATGCCGTAGAACAGGCCGGAGACCAGCGGCGTCTCGCCGAAGGCGACATAGATCCACGAAAGGCCGATCAGGATCAGCAGCGACGGCAGTACGAACAGCGTGCCGGCGGCGATGGCGCCGCGCGTGCGGTGCAGCAGCCAGCCGATGTAGGTCGCCAGCTGCTGTGCCTCGGGGCCGGGCAGGACCATGCAGTAGTTGAGTGCATGAAGGAAGCGGCGCTCGGAAATCCAGCGCCGGGATTCCACCAGTTCCTGGTGCATGATCGAAATCTGCCCGGCCGGGCCGCCGAAGCTGATGAAGCCGAGCTTGAGCCAGAAGCGGAAGGCTTCCCAGAAGCCGACGGCGGGCGGCGGGGCACTGGCGTCGGTGGAGGTGTCGGGGCGGTTCATGGCCGGGAGATCGTGCGAAAGGGTCTGCGGACTGTCCGCGAACTTACCACGCCCCGGGCCTCGCGGTCATTGCGGCCGCGTCGGCCGGGGAATTTGGCCGTTTCGGGCGGTCGACCGCAGCCGGCCCGAAGCGTCGCCCTAGAACACCCCAAGCGCCACGCCGGCCGCCAGCGCCGCGCCCAACTCGGCGCAGCGCGCGAGGTCGGCCGCGGCGATCGTCTTCGGGCGCAGGATCGCCTCCGGCGTCTGCGCGTGGGTGCACACGATCAGCGGTTCGGCGACGGCGCGCAGGCGCCAGCCGGTGGCGATGCGCTCGATCTGGCGCGCCGCGTTGGCGCCGTCGCTGCCGGCGCAGATCAGGCTGGCATAGGGGCGTCCGTTGATGCGCTCGAGCGCCGCGTAATAGGTGCGATCGAAGAAATCCTTGAGCAGCCCGGAGACGGCGCCGAGGTTTTCCGGCGTCGCGAAGATGTAGCCGTCGGCGGCGAGGACATCGGCCGGCGTGGCGTCGGGGGCATGGCGCAGAAGCGTCGCGACCGCCGCCTCGCCGGCGGCGCCGTCGGCGGCAGCCTGCGCCATCTGCAGGGTGCCGCCGGTCAGGGTGTGGTAGACGATGAGCAGGGTTTTCATGGGCCTCGTCGCGGCATGGTCGCACATGTGACCGCAAGATCGCTGAATTATTCCGCGCGCCCGATGCCCAAACGGCTGGCGGATCGTGCCGGCGCGCCGGTTTCGCGGTCTGCGGCCACGAACCATCTTGCGGAGGTTTGCCATGAACCGGATCGAACGCATCGCGGCGCGCCCCGCCGACCTCGGCAACGGCATGCGGGTGCATCGCGCCCTGCCGACCCGCGCGCGGCGCATGGTCGGCGCCTGGTGCTTCCTCGACCACGCCGGCCCGGTGTCGTTCGCGCCCGGCCAGGGAATGAACGTCGGCGCCCATCCGCATACCTGCCTGCAGACCTTCACCTGGCTGATCGAGGGCGAGGTGCTGCATCGCGACAGCCTGGGCAACGAACAGGTCATCCGGCCGGGGCAGGTGAACCTGATGACCGCCGGCCACGGCGTCGTCCATACCGAGGAATCGCTGCCCGACGCCCGCCGGCTGCACGCGGCGCAACTGTGGATCGCCCTGCCGTCCGGCGTCGCCCGCGGCCCGGCCGCCTTCGAGCATTACCCCGAACTGCCGCACTGGGCGGAAAGCGGCTGCGCCTTCACCCTGCTGGCCGGGAGCTACCGCGAATTTTCAGCGCCCACGCGCATCCACTCGCCGCTGCTCGGCATCGACATTCACAGCCCCGGCGGCGGGGCCGTCGAATTGCCGCTCGCCCCCGGTTTCGAGTATGGCGCGCTGGTGCTGGAAGGCGAGATCGTGCTCGGCGGCGAGCGTTTCGGCACCGACGAATTTGCCGGCATCGCCGACTCCGGCGCGCCGCTCGCCCTGGAAATGACCGCCGGCAGCCGCATCCTGTGGCTGGGCGGCGCACCGTTCGGCGAGCCGATCGTGATGTGGTGGAATTTCGTCGCCTTCAGCCGCCAGGAAATCGTCGCGGCGCAACGCGCCTGGGAGGCGAACGACCCGCGCTTCGGGTCGGTGGCCGGCTATCGCGGCGAGCGGCTGGTCGCCCCGCGGCCGCCGTGGGGCGAGTCCGGGGCTTAGCCAGCGGCGTCGGTTTCCGCGGCCGCTTCGCGCTTCATCTGGCCGACCCGCAGTTCGATGTAGCGGGCGCGGGCGACGCCTTCGTCGCCGTGGGCGATCTGCATGGCGGTCTTCCAGAGGGCGGGGTCGATGCGTTCCAGGTGGAGCTCCCGGTTGGCGATCATGTAGCGCTGCAGGTCCTGCTCGTCGGTCGCCTGCGCCGCCGTCGAGCGGACGTAGATGAAATAGCAGACACCGGCCAGCGCGGCCAGGGCGAGGAAGGCGATGTAGGTGGCCATGGCGGGTCGCTCAGTCAATTGGGAGGCCCCGAGGATACCACCCGGGGGCGGTTGCGGATACCTAGCCGCCGCTCAGTGCCTGGACGATCATCAGTTCGTCGTCGGCCGGCAGCGGCAGCCCGAGGTCGACCACCATCTCGCGCCGGTGGAACAGGCGGATGTGGCGGCGGATGCGTCCCTGTTCGTCGATCATGCGGAAGCGGATGCCGGGAAACTGCCGGTCGAGGTCGTCGAGGACGGCGGCGACCGTCGTCCCCTGCGCCTCGACCCAGGGGCGGCCGGTGTAGGAATGCAGGGCGCTGGGAATCAGCACGCGCATCGCACCGGTCCGTTCATCGTGGATACGCCGTTTCGAGCGCGTAGATTTCCGGCAGGTGGCGGGCCACGCATTCCCAGTGCCCGCCTTCGTCGCGGCTCTGCCACAGCTCGCCGCTGGTGGTGCCGAAATAGAGGCCGACGGGGTCGTGGCGGTCGGCCGTCATCGCCTGCCGCTTGACGGTCCACCATGCCTGGTCCGCCGGCAGGCCGGCGTCCTGGCGCTGCCAGGTCTCGCCGCCGTCGCGCGTCGCGTAGACCGCCGGCCGCCCGCCCGGGCTGGTGCGCGGCCAGACGTCGGAGCCGTCCATCGGGAAGACCCAGAGCGTCCGGTCGTCGCGCGGGTGCAGCACCAGCGGAAAGCCGATGTCGCCGATCGCCGGCGGCAGGTTGCGGCCGATCCGCTGCCAGCGTCTGCCCGGCCGGTCGAGTCGGTAGATGCCGCAGTGGTTCTGCTGGTAGAGCCGGTCCGGGTTGCCGGGGCAGGCGCGAACGCAGTGCGGGTCGTGGAAGGCGATCTCGGCGGGGTCGAAGCCCGCCACCACCTCCATGCCGTCGACCAGCGGCGCGAAGCTGCGGCCGCCGTCGGTCGATTCGTGCACGCCGCCGCCCGACATCGCGAAGTACAGGTGCCGCGGGTCGCGCGGGTCGACGATGATCGAATGCAGTTTCGGCCCGTCCGGCGTGCCGTCCTGCACGGTGCCGAACCAGTGGCGGTATTGCGGGTCGTCGTTGATGCACGAGAAGGGCGCCCAGTGCCGGCCGCCGTCTTCCGAGCGGAACAGCCCCTGCGGCGAGGTGCCGGCGTACCAGACGTCCGGCTCGCCGGCGGGGCCGGGGGCCAGCCAGAAGGTGTGGTCGACGGCGCGCGCGTCGAGGCTGTTGGCGGCCGGCCCGAAGGCTGGCGGCTTGGCGGCTTCCTGCCAGGTCTGCCCGAGGTCGGTCGAGCGGAAGAGGGTCGGCCCGAGGTGGCCGGTCTTGGCGGCCGCCAGCAGGGTGCGCCCGTCGCGTGGGTCGAGCACCAGGTGATTGACGATGTGGCCGAGGAAGTGCGGACCGTCGACCCGCCACGTGCGCCGCGCCGCGTCGGCGTGGTAGAGCCAGGCGCCCTTGCGGGTCGCCACCAGCAGCACCGGGTTGCCCGGCGGGGTTTCGTGCGTGGTCATGGTTCGCTCCTCGATGTCGGTTGCGGGTGGCGGCGCATCATCGGCCGGGATGGTGAGGGCTTCTGGCGCGTTCATGTCTTTTTCTCCCGGGCATTTTGGCCGCTGGCGGGCGTCGACCGCAACCGCCCGGCGGGCGGATCAGCGGACCATCCCCAGGCGGCCGTTGTGGCTGCCCATGTACCAGTAGGCGCCCTCGGCGTCGATGATCGCCTTGCGGATGCCGAGCCCTTTCGAGGGCAGCGGGATGACGCGGAAGCGCTCGCTCTGCGGGTCGAAGACGGCGACCGTGTCGGTGGCGATCTCGTTCGCCCAGACGCGGCCGGCGGCATCCACCGTCACCGCGTAGGGGCCGCCGCTGTCGCCGGCCGGCATGCGGTAGGACTTGACCAGCTTCTGTGCGGCCGGGTCGATCTTGAGCAGCTGGCCGTTGCCGTAGGCCGTGACCCAGAGCATGCCGTCCGGCGCGAGCGCCATGCGCCGCGGCTTGCTGCCGGCGCCGGTGGGCAGTTCGGCGATCTGCCCGCTGGCCGGGTCGAGGCGCCCGAGGCTGTCGGCCGCGATGCGGCAGAACCAGACGAAGCCTTGGCCGTCGACGGCGATGCCGTAGGGATTGCCCGAAGTGCGGTACTCGGTGATGCGGCCGCTCTGCCGCTCCAGGCGCCCGATGCGCTGGCCGCCCTGGACGGTGAACCAGATCGTGCCGCGGTTCTGCGCGCTGTCGTCGAGCACCAGCGTATGCGGGTCGCCGCCGGATGGCAGGCGGTATTCGGTGACCTTGCCGGTCTGTGGGTCGAGCCGCCCGATCGTGCCGTTGCCGTTGCCGGTGTACCAGACGATGCCCTCGCGATCGACCAGCAGGCCGTGCGGCCGGGCGTTGCGCGGCAGTTCCCATTCCGTGAAGCGCTGCTGCCCGGGGTCGAAGCGGGCGATCCGGTTGCCGTTCATCACCGCGATGTAGATGCTGCCGTCGGGCGCCGGCGCCGGGTCGCGCGCGAATTCCGGGGTCGGCACCGGCCATTCGCTGGCCTTGCCGGCGATCTCGGCCAGCGCCCCGGGCGCCACGCCGTAGCCGGAACCGCCGGCCGCGGCGGGGAGCGGGAGGAGGAGCAGGGCGGCAAGCAGCGAAATCCCGGTCATGGCGTTCTCCTGCGGCAATGGCCGATTGACAGCGGGACGCCGCCGTCGGTTCGCGGAAACTGCCTAGCGCGAACGCGCGAGGTCGACGTCGGCGCGGTTCTTCTCGTCGACGTAGATGCCGGCCGGCGCCGGTCGGCTGCTGGCGAAGCAGGTGACTTCGACGTTGGCCAGCGTTTTGGCCTTGTGCAGGACGTCGACCGCGCAGCGCCCGAAAACGCTGTCGATGGTGGCCAGCAGGTTGCGCGCGTAGGGGGTTTCCAGCTTGCCGTCGAGGATCAGGTTGGCGAGCAGGACGCCGTCCGGCTTCAGCACGCGGCGCGTGCCGGCCCAGAATTCGCGGGTGACCAGGTGACTGGGAATCGAGGTGTGCGAACTGTAGACGTCGACGACGACGGCGTCGAAGCGGCGTTCGGTGGTGGCGACGAAGCGCCGCGCGTCGTCGGCGATGAACTCGCCGCGCGCCGGCTCGCGCAGGAAGTGCTGCTCGGCGATTGCGCGGATCGCCGGGTCGATGTCGACATAGGTGTAGCGGTTCAGTGGCTCGCGGTGCGACAGCGTGAAGCCGCCGGCGCCGAGGACCAGGATGTCGCGGTCGCGGAATCCCAGCTCGTCGAGCAGGATCTGGCGCAGGTGCCGGATGTAGCGCGTGTAGTTGGGCGGCTCGGAATCGTCGATCAGCGAGGCCGTCGATTTGTTGACCCAGAAGGCGCGCGGCTTTTCCTGATCGGGCAGGTCGGCCGGGCCGACGATGTATTCGGCGTAGGCGGTGTCTGCGGTGACCTCGTGGTGCAGGTTGAAGCCGAAGGCGATCGCTGCGGTCGACAGGCCGAAGAGGGCCATTTTCATGTCGCGCCGGCCGAGCAGCAGGGTGCCGAGCACCAGCAGTAGCGCGCAGGCGAGCACCGCCGCCGAGACACCCAGCCATTGCATGACGAGCAGCGACAGGCTGAGCGAACCGAGGAAGGAGCCGAGCGTCGACCAGTAGAGCGCCATGCCGCTCGCCTCGCCGGTGCGCGCGTCCTTCATCAGGTTGGTCAGGATCGGCACCGTCTGCCCGAGCAGCCAGGCGAGCGGGCAGAGGATGCCGCCGATGAAGATGAAGTACGCCATCAGCGGCGGCTGCAGGTGGACGAACAGCCAGTCGACGGTGACCCCGGCCAGCCCGAAGCCGGCGAGCAGCGCGGCGATCAGGAAATTGCGCGCGACGACGGCGGTGTAGTCGGCGGCGACGCGGGCGCCGGCGGCGTAGCCGAGGGCCAGCGCGAGCAGGAAGAAGGCGATGGTCGGCGCGGTGACGACGATGGAACTGCCGACGTGCGGCACCAGCCGGCGCAGGGCGATGACCTCGCCGCCGAGCGAGGAGAAGCCTTCGATGAAGACGATGGTGTAGACGAGCAGGCGGGACATCTGGAATCTAGTTAGCCGGATTGTTCCAAGTCTTTCACTAGTTGAAACGAAAGGTGGAAATCGCGAGAGCCTGATGCGGTATATATGCGGATTACAAGCGGAAAAGCTTGGCTTTGTGCATTCCGACTCACTGGCAGTGAGCTATCAAGGCCAAAGGTCACAGTTCCAAAGTCTCCTGGAAAGAGTTTTGCTGGCACAGTGAGCCGATGCAGGTAACGCCCGTCAGGAAGTTCGCTTACCAAGGTGGATGCGTTGCTCAGAGTCAAACCTAGGTAATACGGCTTATCCCAAGGAAAGGGTGCAATTACTGCTACGCTGTAATCATCTGATTCATACGTTTTTGTTGATCTATTGAATACTGTCAAACTTAGTCGGGGATTGCTTGCCGGCACAGCTACCTCGAGCCCGTCTTGATCTAAAGACACATTACCGACGAAGACCTCGAGCCCGATTTGTTCTAGCTCGCCATCGATTGCTTCATAAGCAAAGTGTTTTACCCGTGGTGCTAGTTCCCTTCGAAGATCCTTGATCTGCCCTCCATAAACGACATGGGGGAAATGCCTCAAATCGAAGGGGATGTCGTCCGCTTGTTGCGTGAGAAGAATGACGTTCTTTCCTTGTGAGTGCGCATATCCAACTTCATAAAAGACATTGGGATTACGCCCAGTCATATCAGCTACTAGCAGATCAGCCGTCGAGATTTGGTTATAGATTCGATCAAGCATCGAGCCTGGAAAAATCTGTTCATCAACCCGTTCACAATAGACGCTAGCATCTTCGCAGGCTCCCCTAATACCAAATTCATACACATCATCGAATTTCCTATCGAATGGCATCAGTACGAAACAGAACGGTTTGGGGCGGGTACTGGCGTTCATAATTCCTCGTTAGTGGGCTACAGATTAGGCTCAATGAATTTGGTGCCGAGCGGCGAGTAGCTTTCATGAATACGATTGGGTGAATTGGAAGACGCGATGTTGGCGAATCAAGACGATTTAGGGTCGAGCCGGGTGACCAGCAGCTGGTCGATGCGGTGGTGGTCGACGTCGAGCACCTCGAAGCGGAAGCCGCCGTGGTCGACGCGCTCGGTCGGGCGCGGCACCTTGCGCAGCACGTACATCAGGAAACCGGCGATGGTCTCGAACTGGTCGTCGTCGGGGAAGGGCGGGACGCCGAGCAGGGCTTCGAGGTCGCCAACCGGAGTGAGCCCGTCGACCAGCCAGGAATTGTCGTCGCGGCGGATGATCTGCGCCTCGTCGGAAGCATCGAGGGTGGCGCCGACCAGCGTCGCGGTGACATCGTTGAGCGTGATCAGGCCGACGATCAGCGCGTATTCGTTGATGATCAGCGCGAAGTCCTCGCGCGCCGCCTTGAACTGTTCGAGGATCTCGCCGAGCGTCAGCGTTTCCGGCAGGATCAGCGCGTTGCGCAGCAGTCCCTCGGCCTGCAGGGTGAGCTGCTCGCCGTTGAGGATGCGGTTGAGGATGTCCTTGGAGTCGACATAGCCGACCACCTCGTCGATGCCGCCGGTGCAGACCGGGAACTTGGCGTGCGGATGGGCGCGCAGCTTGGCGCGGATCGCCGCCTCGTCCTCCCGGCTGTCGAGCCAGACGATGCTGTCGCGCGCCGTCATCGCCGACGGCGCGGTGCGCGCTTCCAGCTCGAAGACGTTCTCGATCAGCTGCTGCTCCTGCGCGGCGACGACCCCGGCGCGCAGGCCGGCCTCGGTCATGGCGACGATGTCGTCGGGCGTGACGTCCTCGGGCCGGCTTTCGGGCAGGCCGAAGCGCGCCATGATCAGGTTGGCGGCGCCGTTGAAGGCCCACACCAGCGGCGCCAGCAGGCGGATGCACAGCGCCATCGGGCCGGCGATGCGCAGGGCGATGGCCTCCGGGGCGACGATGGCGACGCGCTTGGGCAGCAGGTCGGCGAGCAGGACGAAGGCTGCGGTGACGAGTGCGAAGGAGAGGAGCGAACCGAGCGTGGCGGCGGTGGTCGCGCTGCCGAAGTAGGGCAGCAGCACGCCGGAAAAGAAGCCGCCGTACGCCTGTTCGCCGAGCACGCCGGCAAGGATGGCGACGGCGTTGAGGCCGATCTGGATGGTGGTGAAGAAATGGCCGGGCCGGCTCTGCAGCGCCAGCACCGTCGCGGCGCGGCCGTCGCCGCCCTCGGCGAGCTGCGCCAGCTTGAGCTTGCGCGCGGCGGCGAGGGCGATCTCGGAAGTCGAGCAGAAGGCGCTGATGGCGATCAGCAGCAGGATGATCAGGGTGTTCTCGAGCAGTCCCATCGGGCGCTCCGCGGTGCATGATGACCGCGTATTATCCGCGATCGCGGTATTTTTCCCACATGCTCCAGCTGAAAACGCCGAGGCCGAGCCAGATCAGGCCGAAGCTGACCAGCCGCGCCGGCTGCAGCGCCTCGCCGAAGAGCCAGACGGCGGTCAGGAACTGCAGGGTCGGGTTGATGTACATCAGCATGCCGACGGTGGCCAGGTCGAGGCGCTGGGTGGCGGCGGCGAAGGCCATCAGCGGCAGGGCGGTGATGATACCGGCGCCGATCAGCAGGGTTGCGGTCGACGCGTCGTGGGCGGCAAAAACCAGATGCCCGTGCTGCGCCTGCCACAGCGCCCAGAGGCCGCAGAGCGGCAGCATGGCCAGGGTTTCCAGCCACAGGCCGGACAGCGCATCGACCGGCACCTGCTTGCGCACCAGCCCGTAGCAGCCGAAGGTGGCGGCGAGGAAGAGCGATACCCAGGGCAGGCTGCCGAGGCTGACGATCTCGTTGGCCAGCGCCGCCAGCGCGAGGGCGACCGAAACCCATTCGAGCCGGTTCAGGCGTTCCTTGAGCACGGCCAGCCCGAGCAGGACGCTGACCAGCGGCGTCAGGAAGTAGCCGAGGCTGGAGGCGACCACCTGCCGGTTGGCGACGGCCCACAGGAACATCAGCCAGTTGCTGCCGACCAGCAGCGCGGCGAGCGCCAGCATGGCGAGCTGGCGCGGCGTTTTCAGCACCGCCAGCACGTTGCTCCAGCGCCGGCGCAGGGTGAGCAGCAGGCCGACGAAGACGCAGGCCCAGACGGCGCGGTTGGCGAGGATGTCCATCGGCCCGAGGTGCGCGAGCTGGCGGAAGAAGAGCGGAAAGAAGCCCCAGATGCCGTAGGCGATCAGGCCGAAGCCGATGCCCGCCAGTTGCCGGTTCGAGCGCATCGGCTCAGGGCTGGTCGCGCAGGATGTGGAGCGCCGGCGAGCGGAAGTCGCGCCGGTAGAGCACGATCAGCACGATGAGCGCCAGCGCGGCGAGGGCGACCGGGTTGAGCAGCCAGCCCGAGGCGGCGAGGCCGAAGTAGTAGGCGCGGATGCCGCGGTTGAAGTCGTCGCCGGCCAGGTTGTTGGCGCCGGCGACGCGCCGGGCGTAGGCGTCGATCCCCGGCGCGCCCGGCTTGCCGAAGGGCGCGGCGCCGACGAGGATGGAGAGCAGGTTGAACTGGCGCAGCGACCAGGTGAACTTGAAATAGGCGAAGACGAAGCTGGCGAGCACCAGCATCAGCTTGATTTCCAGCACTTCGCGGTTGGCGATGCCGCCGAAGGGCAGGTCGGCGGTGAAGTTGATCAGCTTGTCGGCGGCGCCGAGCGCGGCGACCAGGCCGGCGATGATGTAGATGGTGGTGTTGGCGTAGAACGAGACGCTGGTCATCAGATTGCCGATCAGCGTCGAATCGGTCACCCGCACGTCGCGCTCCAGCATGCGGTAGGCCCATTCCAGCCGGTAGTTCTGGCTGGTGCGGATGAGCCCGGCGGCGGCGCGGCGGCTGTGCTCGGAGAACCAGGCGTAGCCGCCCCAGCAGGCGAAGAAAATGGCCAGGGCCAGCCAGTCGACCGCAGCAAGGTGGGGGAATGCGTGCATTGCGGCATCTTGCCATATCCGGCCGCGGTCCGGCATTGGGGAAAACCGGGGGCGGCCGGCGCTTTCCATTTTCTCCGGTTTGGGGAATGATGCCCGTTCGCCGACAGCGTTCGCACGGATTGGGATCAAGCCGATGAAGAAACGACTGCACCCCCTGACCCTGAGTTTCCGCGACCCGGAGGCCGAGCGCGCCTTCGCGGCGCATTCGCTGGCGCGCCTGCGCCTGCAGGGGCGGGCGGCGATCCTGGTCGGGACCTTCGTCTACCTGTTGTACGGCGTCCTCGATCGCTGGTTCGTCCCGGAAGACCAGCAGGCGACGGTCTGGCTGATCCGCCTGCTGGTGCTCACGGTGCCGGCGGCGGTCTTCGCGCTGACCTCCAGCCCGGCCTTCGAGCGCTTCAACCACCTGCCGCTGGCCCTCACCGGGCTGGCCGCTTCCGGCGGCCTGATCGCCATCCTCTGGCACCTGCCGCTGGCCGCCGCTTCGTATTTCTATCCCGGGCTGGTGCTGTCGATCTTCTATACCTACAACTTCATCGGCACCCGTTTCATCTACGCGCTGGTCATCGATGTCATCGTAATCTTGGCCTATGTCCTGGTCTTCGGCCTGCTACGCGACTTTCCCGGGCCGGTGTTGGCGAGCCACGTCTTCTTCATCGTTTCCGCCAACCTGATCGGCGGCGGCGCCGGCTACCTGGCCGAATACCAGCGGCGCCAGCTCTTCGTCCACGAGACCGAGCTCGATCTCGAACGCAAGCACCACCTGGAACGCTCGCTGCACGACCGCCTGACCGGCCTGCCCAACCGCGAACTGCTGGAAGACCGCATCGCCCAGCTGCTGGCCCGGGCGCGTCGCGACCATGGCTGCCACGCCGGCCTCTACATCGACCTCGACGGCTTCAAGGCGATCAACGACACGCTGGGGCACGACGAGGGCGACGCCGTGCTGTGCACCGTGGCGCGCCGCCTGGTCGCCGCCGTCCGGCAGACCGACACGGTGTCGCGCCTGGGCGGCGACGAGTTCTTCGTGCTGGCGCACGACGTCGATACGCGGGCCGGCGCGGTGCAACTGGCGGAAAAGCTGCTCGACTGCATCCGCGAGCCGCTGCCGGGGCTGGCCGACGGCGAAAGCCTGGGCGCCAGCATCGGCATCTGCGTATTCACCGGCGGGCAGCCGGGCAGCAACGAGCCGGACGAGATCATCCGCCAGGCCGACCGCGCCATGTACCGGGCCAAGGCCGGCGGCAAGAACCGTCACGCCCACCCGCCGCCCTGACGCGCCGCGAAGGTTCGACAAGGCGCTTGCGCGCCGCTATGCTCCCTGCCTTTGCAAATTGCGGGAGCGATCATGGGGCAAGCCAAACAGCGCGGCAATCGCGAACAGCGCGTGGCGCAGGCGCAGGCCAAAATCGAGGCGACACGGCCGGAAAAACTGGTCTGCAACGGCTGCGGCGCCGATGTGACGACCATTCATCCGGTCAGCACGCGCGGCCTGCCGGGCGTCGAGGCGATCTGGCTCGGCCAGTGCGACTGCGGGCAGACCACCTTCGCCGCCAACGGCAAGCCGGAAGCGGTGCAGGCCTTCTTCGACGCGCTGAGCGCCGATACCGAACTGACGCTCGGCAGCCAGCGCCGCGACGGCAGCGGGCACGAAACCGCCTGAAGCGGCGCCTGCCGTCTCAGCGCGCGCCGCGCGGGGCGGCCGGCACCTTGTAGAGGTCGACCGGCTTGCCGGGTTTGGCCGGCGGCACCGGCGCGACCGGCGGCACCGGCCGCGGGTAGGGCCGGTAATAGCCGCCGCCATAATAGGCAGGCTGCTGGTAGGTCTCGTTGTAGACGGGCTCGATCCGCCCGGTCAGGCTGCAACCCGATTCCAGCTCGGCGCGCCGCGATGAATCAATGTTCATGCGACTGACGGTATTCAGGCACTGCTGGACGACCGCCGGCGACGGCAGGCCGCTGGCCTTGCGCTGCGCTTCCGCGTCACGGCGTGCCTGGGCCTCGTCGGCGAGACGGTCGGCCTGCATCTGGTCGGCCTGCCGCCGCATGCGGTCGGCGTTGCGCTCCGCCTGCTCGCGTGACGCTTCGGGCACGACGTCGTCCTGCATCGTTCTGACGGTGCTGCTGCCGGCAGCGCACGGCTCGCTGGAAATTTCCGTCCGCCCGTCGGGCTGGCGGCACTTGTAAACCTCGGCCGTCGCCGGCAACGCGAGCGCGAGGAAAAGTAGCGGTATCAATCGGCTGGTCTTCATGTTTCGTTTATAGCGCAAGCCGGGGCAAATGGGGAGCCGGAACGCGGCAGGCGTCCATCAAGCCGTTTCGCGGTCGCCGGCGGCAATCTTTCCGGAACTCGTGGTCGGGGCGTTGTCCAATCGAAGAAACCTGCCATCGCCGTCGGCGTTCGTCGCTCGCGCCCGGCGTTACCGGCGGGTAAAGGAGGTCGATCATGATGATGTCCCACATTCCCCACATGCTGGTTTCCGAAAAGGACGGCTGGGAAGAAATCGATCGCTCGCATTTCTCCGCCCGCTGGTTCTTCAAAAGTCTGGTGCTACCGATGTCGCTGTTGCCGCCGGCGCTTTACGCCTTCGCCGAGCTGGTCCATCCGGGCGCCATCTTTCCGCTGTCGGTGCCGGCCCTGACGCCGATGCAGCTGGCGGTGTCGGGCGTCGTCTTCTACGTTGCGCAGTTGCTGATGGTCGGCTACATGGCGATGCTGATCCAGCGCATGTCGCTGGCTCGCGACCATGATCCCGGCTATGACAGCGCCTACGCACTGGCCGCCATCGCGCCGGTGCCGCTGTGGCTGGCCTCGCTGTCCCTGCTGGTGCCCAGCCTCGGCTTCGTCCTGGCCGTCGGGGCGGCCGCCTGGGTCGCGTCGATCATGCTGATCCGGCACGGCGTTCGCCCGCTGCTCCATATCAGCGACGAGAAGACTGCGCACTATGTCGCCAACGTGGTGACCGGCGCCGGCATCGTCGCGTGGATCGCCTTGCTGGTGGTCAGCGCGATGATCCTCAGCATCCTGCTCGGCGTCTGGTCGGCGATGCTGTAGGCGGCCGTCGCGGCCGCCGGCGTTCAGCCCGGGCGGCCGCGCAGGCGGCGGAACAGCGCCTCGCCGATTTCGCTTGGCGCCTTGCCCTGCGCCTGCATCAGCCGGACATTGAGGACCAGGTTTTCCAGTACCAGCTTGGCGGCTACCGCCAGCAGCATCGTCCGGCGGTCCTCTTCGCCGAGCAGCGCAGTCTGCTCGGCGATTTCGCAGATATGGCCGCATACCAGGCGGCGCAATTCGTCCTCGTCGTAGGGCAGGTCGCCGTAATCGATCGGGTCTTCGACTTCGATCTCGCGGATCAGGGCGGCAAGTTCGCTGCTGGTGATAGTCATGGCATCCCCCGGTTTGTCGTATGGGACCGCAATTTTCCGGAAAAGGTCGCATGCGCTGCCTGCCGGCCAGGAACAGGAGGCGACAGTCGGGACTCCAAATAACAGGGAGTCAGGCTTCCGGACACCGCGAGTTGGGCAGGGCGGCCGGCGCGAGGAATGCGATGGAGAACGCAATGTTCGGCTTTATCGACAAACTGGCGCACTGCACGTGCAGCTTCCGGGTTCCCGGAGATCCGCGCAAGGTCAATTCGACCTACGTTTCCGAATTCACCGGCTTCATTGGTCACTACCTCGACGAGCATCCCGAAGTCGTCGCGGACCAGCGGACCGGGCGGCTGATCTATTGGGAGAAGCGGGTCGACCTGGCGGCGCAGGCCGCGGCCGAGCGGGAAAGCGCGCCGGCCGACGGCTACGGCTTCTACTGGCATCACGGCACCCAACATTGAATCGGCGGCTGTCGTAGCCCCCAACGAACAACGCCCCGCAGCAGCGGGGCGTCGGGAGGTCGGCGGTTGCCGGCGGGCGCTCAGAGGATCATCCCGGCGCCGACCGTGTTGTTGGTGCTCTCGTCGATGACGATGAAGGCGCCGGTGCCCCGGTTTTCCGTGTAGGGGTCGACGAACAGCGGTTGGGCCAGCTTGAAGCTGACTTCGGCGATATCGTTCATGGCCAGCTTGTCGGCGGCGACGTGTTCCAGCGTATTGACGTCGAGGCGGTGGTCGATGCCGGTCAGCTTGGCCTTGGAGTCGCGTGTCGTGTGGCGGATCAGGTAGGTGCGGGCGCGGTCGAGCGGCGCTTCCGCGAGCCAGCAGACGGTGGCGCGGATCTCCTTGACGGCGGCCGGCGCTTCCTCGCTCTTGACGATCATGTCGCCGCGCGAGCAGTCGATCTCGTCGGCGAGCAGCAGGGTCACGGATTGCTCGGTGAACGCCTCGCCGATGTCGGCACCGCCGATCTGCACGGCCTTCACCGTGGATTCGAGGCCGTTGGGCAGCACGGTGACCTTGTCGCCGACCTTGATCGAGCCGGATTCGACGCGGCCCATGAAGCCGCGGTAGTCGTGCAGTTCCGGATTGGCGGAATCCTGCGGTCGACAGACGAATTGCACCGGAAAACGGAACTTCTCGGCATGCTCGGTATGGGCGCCGGGGGCGGCTTCGAGGATTTCCAGCAGGGTCGGGCCGTCGTACCAGTCCAGGCTGTCGCCGCGGTCGACGATCATGTCGCCGTTGAGCGCCGACAGCGGGATGAAGCGAATGTCCTCGATGCCGACCTTCTTGGCGAATTCGAGGTAGTCGGCCTTGATCTTCTCGTAGGTTTCCTGCGAATAGTCGACCAGGTCCATCTTGTTGATGGCGACCACCAGGTGCGGGATGCCGACCAGGGCGGCCAGCTTGGAGTGGCGGCGGGTCTGGGTCAGCACGCCCTTGCGCGCGTCGATCAGGATGATCGCCAGGTTGGCGGTCGAGGCGGCGGTGACCATGTTGCGGGTGTACTGCTCGTGGCCTGGCGCGTCGGCGATGATGTACTTGCGCGTGCCGGTCGAGAAGTAGCGATAGGCGACGTCGATGGTGATGCCTTGCTCGCGCTCGGCCTGCAGGCCGTCGGTGAGCAGCGAGAGGTCGACGGCGGCCATGCCGCGCTTCTGCGAGGTCTTTTCGATGGCGGTCAGCGTATCGGCGAGGATGGTCTTGGTGTCGTACAGCAGGCGGCCGATCAGGGTGCTCTTGCCGTCGTCGACGCTGCCGCAGGTCAAAAAGCGCAGCAGGCCGTGGTCTTCAACTTGGTGGGCGCTCATTAGAAGTAACCCTCTTTCTTGCGTTGTTCCATGGAGGCTTCGCTGGTCTGGTCGTCCAGACGGGTAGCGCCGCGCTCGGTGATGGTGGTGGTGGCGGTTTCGAGAACGATCTTGGCGACGTCGTCGGCAGCCGACTCGACCGGCGCCGTGCAGGAAATGTCGCCGACGGTGCGGAAGCGCACCTGCAGATCGACGATTTCCTCACCGGCCTTGGGCAGGTTGGTCAGCTCGCCGCTCATCAGCGGCACGTTGACCGGTACGATCGCGCCCTGGCGGATGACCACCGGGCGCTTGTGGGCGAAATAGATCGACGGCAGTTCCAGGTCTTCGCGCTCGATGTATTGCCAGACGTCCATTTCGGTCCAGTTCGAGATCGGGAAGGCGCGGATGTTCTCGCCCTTGTGGCTGCGCGCGTTGTAGAGGTTCCACAGTTCCGGGCGCTGGTTTTTCGGATCCCACTGGCCGAACTCGTCGCGGAAACTCATGATGCGTTCCTTGGCGCGGGCCTTTTCCTCATCGCGGCGGGCGCCGCCAATGCAGCAGTCGAAGCCGAATTCTTCAATCGCTTCGAGCAGGGTCACCGACTGGTGCTTGTTGCGCGATTCGCCTTCGTGCTTGAGGACGACCGTGCCGCGCTTCATCGAGTCTTCGACCGAACGGACGATCAGGCGCTCGCCGAGTTCGGCGGCGCGCTTGTCGCGGAACTGCACGACTTCCTGGTAGTTGTGGCCGGTGTCGATATGCATCAGCGGGAAGGGGAACTTGCCCGGGCGGAAAGCCTTTTCGGCGATGCGCAGCATGCAGATCGAGTCCTTGCCGCCGGAGAACAGCAGCACGGGGTTGGCGCACTGGCCGGCGACCTCGCGCATGATGTGGATGGCTTCGGCTTCGAGCCAGTCGAGGTGGCTGAGCGTGGAAGAGGTGGAGCGTTGGGTCATTGCAGGGAAATCCGCGGGGATTGTCGAATGCTCGCCATTGTAGCAAGGGCCTAATATTCGTTTAAGAACGAGTGCGCATCTTGTTATTTCGTTTCGCTATAAAAGCCGGCACAATATTGCCTCCGTTCCCGGTACCCGATTCTCGAACTTCACAAAGGCCATTCAAGATGAAACTGCTTGCAAGCACCGCCGCCCTGCTGCTTTCGCTGACCCTCCCGGCGCACGCCGGCGACGCCAAGGAGGAAAAGACCGCCTCCGGCATCGGCATCACCACGCTGAAGGAAGGCACCGGCGCCAACCCGAAAATGACCGACACGGTGAAGGTCCATTATCGCGGCACGCTGGAAAACGGCCAGGAATTCGACAGTTCCCACAAGCGCGGCCAGCCGGCGACCTTCCCGCTGAGCCGGGTGATCCCGTGCTGGACCGAAGGCGTGCAGAAGATCAAGGTCGGCGGCAAGGCCAAGCTGGTCTGCCCGCCCAACCTGGCTTACGGCAACCGCGAGATTCCCGGAATTCCCGCCAATTCGACACTGATTTTCGAAGTCGAACTGCTCGATATCGTTCGCTGACGATCGATTTTTCCAGGAGGCCCGAACCGGAATCCATCCCGGTTCGGGCATTTTCATTTTTGACCATTTTTTGCTGTCGACCGCAGCAGACGCCGGCCCAGAGCAGTGCCGAAAGGCGGTCGAGGCCTATGGGGCCTTTCAATTCCTCGAGGATGGGCGTCCCATGCAACGATGGATCGAGCTGCCCTTACTCGTAGTGCGTCCACATACGGAGCACACGAACCACCCGTTCGTTGGGGAAGACTTCATAGACGAGGCGATGTTGAATATTGATGCGCCGTGAATATGCGCCAGCCAGATCCCCTACCAGTTTCTCGTATGGCGGCGGGTTTTGAAACGGATCGGCGGCAAGGACAGCCAGAGGTTCCTGTGCCTTTGCCTTCAGACCCGCCGTCGCCAGTTTCTTCGCGTCCTTCTGTGCGTGCTTCGAATAGACCACCTGCCAACTCACCATTCAAGCTCCGTGGCGCTCTTGCCAAGAGGCTCGGCCATGCCTTCCTTGATGGATTCGCGCATGCCCGGCACCGAGAGCAGGTGTAGCGTTTCCTGTATCGCGTCCCAATCTTCGGTAGATAGAAGAACCGCACTTGTTCGCTTACCGGCAATGTGGATCGGCTGATGTGATTCAGCCGCCTGGTCAATTAGACGATACAGGTTGGCGCGTGCTTCACTCGCAGTAAGGGTGGCCATGTTTGTTCTCCTGGTGAGGGAGTTATTATGGTACGTATTAGCGTACGTATCGTCAATCTACGCTTTGAGCGGCTTACGTTGATGTCACCGGCGCTGCGCGGCTTCCTCGCGCAGCGTCCGGTTCGCTGCCGTGTCATGCAACTTCACGGAGTCGTCTCCCTGCGAGTGTCGGCCGAAACGGTGACGGCGGCGGCCGGGCGGCGAAACAGGGCGTAAAGCATCTGCTGCGTGTCAAAACGCCACAGACGCAAACCCATGCCGCTGATCTGCGGTTGTTCGGTGGTGACCGGCCGGCGCAAGGTCTGCACGCACGGGGAACCCGTGCCGGCCGCAGCGTATTGATCCACGACGCCCCGCGAATCCTCGCGGCCGTTCTCCCGCATCCAGGAATACGTGACCAGGCCGCCAGGCACGCGCACCGGCAGCGCAAAGCCATCGGGCAGCCATTCGGGCGTGAAGGCAACCGTGGCCGCAACGGGTGGTGTCATTGTCCAGTCCGAGTAGGCGCGCTGGTCGTTGGCGTCTCGCCAATGAACTCGCCAGTTCGCCGGTGCCACGGCGCCGTGCCAGAACACATGGACGTCCTCGCCGTTCCGGCAAAGATAATTGGAACTTGCGTTGTCCACCGGAACATATTGGCCACGCACATTGAGTTCGATGCGTTCGATGCGCACGCCGGCGGGGGCTTGCCAACGCTCTGTCCAGACCTCACCAATTTCCGGCACAGTGAAGCGCTGTTGCTCAAGCACCTGATGCAACGGCGGCCTTTTCACGCCGGGCGAAAAGTTTGAACCTGGCGCAGCGCCAGTTCCATCCATGGCGCGCGCCAGATTGAACACCCAGGGTTGCACCTGATTGGCGAGCAGCACCGGCACCAGCACCATGAGCAAGCCTGAAAGGCCAATGGCCAGCCCATCCTTGCGCGCAAGTCCAGCGGCCAGACCGGCGAACCAATGCAGGCCGAAATAAACCAGCGGGCCGGCGGTGATAGCGAGCAGGTAGAACGCCGCCAGCGCCTCGGGCCCGCCGATGGCACGCGCCGGGATCACCACTGCCGCGGTGGCAGCGGCAGCAATCGGCAGGGTGGCAAGGCGCACGAACAGCCAGGCACCGGCCTGGTTCTGCGCGGCGAAGCGGCGCCGCTCGTAAAAAACGGCAACCAGCACAGCGATCACCATGAGCAGTGCAAACACGCTCCAGATCGCCATTACAGTCGGCGGCATCCTGCCGACGATGGCGTTAAAGCCTGCGTTCAAGGCTTCCATGTCAGGGTGGCAAAGGCCAAACGGTTGAAGAGGTGGTCATAACGTTTGAATTAGAAGGCGGTTGTAGTGTTTGACCTATCTGCGAATGCCACTTTTATACAAGAGCTCTTCCACAGTTGCGCGGTAGTTGCCGATTACGCGCTGCAAGTCTGGCCTACGACAGTTAAAGTAGATCTTGTGTGCTGCGAAGTTACCAAGGCTACGCAACTCATCCAGCATTACTTTTGTATCTCTGGCTAACCGTAGCGTCGTGTGATTCTTGGCATTGGCAATGATTCTCTCCAGTGGAAGATATTGGCCATTCCCATCTTGGATTTCTGAATCAATTTGGTTGTGCTCATAGGACAAGACCAGCAAGACCTCAACTAGCCGCCTCATAAGGACTGCACAGCCATCAAAAATGTTGTATTCGTAGGAGGCGTTGATCTGTCGGGCCAGTAGCTCTATGAAACCTCGGGTGTTTTCGTAGAGCGAGCGGGGAAGGATGCAGTCAGTTGATTCGACTTCTTCGGAATGGCTCGTGATGCCGGGAAATAGCCCCTGTAACTCATCTAGGTCGGCCGCATGTAGCTTCCATGATTCAGGACTGCTCCCTCGGACGAAGCTTTTAGATCTTTCTATCCGTCCCTTTAGGCGAGAAATATTCGGCGCATGGAGATGCAGACTCTCAAACCAAGAGCGGATATCTTCTAGACCAAACTCGCGCATCCCCACGGCCTTGTGCTGAAAGTAGGCTATCAATCGGACCTTCTCGATCTCAGTTTGATCGATGATTTCAGCCAATTTGGCAAAAGTTTCTAGCTTCATCTAGCTCTTATTCTTGTTTTGTCGGGGTAGATCATGCTCAACAAATACCGACCCTCGATGGGGAATGCGAAGATTTCCTTCGCTGTCAAACTCGACCCAGCCTTCCTTGTTCTTGGTGTCGATGAAACTCTGCCGGAAGGCCTCAGGAGGCCGGCGCCCGACCTCCGAGTAACATGTATATGCGTGATTGAGGGTCACCTGAGATAGCCCAACGATCTTCTGCAGATAATACACAGCGACTGCATTGAATTCCTTTGCTGATCCTGGTTGCTTTTCCTCAACAAAGGACTTGAAACCAGGAATGCTTTTGTCCCCTCGAAGATTTAGCTCCCGGTCAAGTTTGTAGCTCTCCTTCGATGCACCTCGTTTCGGCGCCACTTTCTCAATAGGTGCGCCATCGCTATCCACCTTCTCAGCTGAACTGCGCCGTCTCGTACGCTTCTTTGCTGGTGGTGCTGCAGAAGGGGAAGAAGGGCTTGCGAGAGGGGCGTTGCTTGAGAGTTGCAGCGCTTGTCCTAGAAAAGTCCGAACGAGAAGATCAAAAACTTGTGGCTTGACTGTTTCGGGGAATCGATCAACAACCTTGGATATGGATTCGAGTTCGCTCTTCAGTTCATCGTAGCTCGGCATCGCAGCCTCCTTTAGTTTGGAAATTGTTCCTGTGGGCCAATGACTGTGATTTCTAACTTCTAACGTCTGAGTTCAGGGGACGCTCCGCCGATAGGCGGAGCGTCCCCTGAAACGATGGGTTAGCCCGCACATCGGCTTCAATGAGCCCAATGAAAAGATGATGAAACGTCTCGCATGCTCGTTTAGCCTCTATTGAGTCCGAGCAGCCGTTCGGATTCCATGCGACCGACCTCGTAAGGAATTACCGTTCCGTCGGCGTTAGTTACAACTGGCCCCTTTGTTCTTAAAGCCTCTGTTCCCGTTTCAACTTTTCCACCGAGCTGAACGATTTGATTAGCAACCTCATTCATTCGTGACAAGAGAGCTTGCGCATCCAAAGTATTTGAATCAGCTAGCTGAACCCACGCCCGATGTGCGCCATACAACGCTTTGGCATACTCGAATATCAAGCTGCACTTTTCGTTAGAACTGCTATTCAACGTATGGCTCCCCTCTGTTACGAATTGGCAAGAACAGGCGTTTATGCGGGCTAACGTGATGTAGACGGCATTATTGACGTATACGCCGGACGACCGCCGCATAAGCTGACGAACACGGCACCGTAAAACGCGCGTGCCCTCTGGGTTTTCAGGAATATACTGTACATATGAACAGTTATATTAAACTGGAAATTAGTTCATGGATATAAATCAGCCACCAACCTTGCTTGGGCGGGTTCGCGAGGTGATTCGTTACAAGCATTACAGCATAAGGACGGAGCGGACTTATGTCGACTGGATAAGGCGTTTCGTCAATTTTCATGGCCGGAGACATCCATCGCGAGATGGGGGCGGACGAGATTCGGGCGTTTTTAGCCATTTGACATCCCATCTGGACGTGGCGGTTTCCACGCATCAGCGGGCTTTGTCGGCGCTGGTTTTTTGTACCGCGATGTGCTTGAGCTTGAGTTGCCGTGGCTGGAGAAGCTGAACCGCCCGATCAAGCCCAAATGCTTGCCTACTTTGCGGGCGGCAAACCCTGCATGATGTTTCCGCGAACCGGACGTGAAAGAAACGTTCTCGCCAGCAGGTCAAGCGAAAACGATTCATGCCGATTCCACGGCAGCAGGGATACGCAGCGCGCCATTGCGCAATAGCCGAATATCAGTTGCGCCCACGTTCCAATCGTGGGTACCCAGTAAATGATCCGTAGAGGTTCCGGAAAGGCAACAAGAAGAAGCATCAAGTACCAAAACCGGACCTGGACCGGAAAGGCGGTAACGTTGTGCTCGCGTATCGTGAAGTGAATCAACTGAAATACCGTGAGGCCGATTGCCAATGTGAAGCCGAATGGGTATCCAGTGACGCCCGCGGTGAGCAGGCAGGCGGTCACGAGCCAGTACCACCAACTGAGTCGTTTGTAGTCAATCATGAACATGCGGGCCTCCTTGGGTTTCACCACGCATCATGTAGCGCCAATTGGCGTGGAAGAGCGCAAGGCGTTCAGGCGAACCAGCGCAGAAACGCCGCCGAAGCCAGGGCCGTGACGCCAAGGAGGAGCAGCAGGGTCCAGACCAAGGCGCGTCTGGCGGGCTGCCAACCGGTGGCACGCTGCAGGTAGACGGTGGCCAGCAACACGCCGCCCGCCGCGCAGGCCAGCTTGATGAACAGCGCGCCGCGGGCGATGGCGTGGATGTCGGGGAATTTGCCGTAGAAGTGGTAGCTGACGGCGCCGAAGCTGGCGCCACTGGCAGCTTGGGCCAGCCAGCCGCCGAGCACCAGCCAGGCCAGGCAGCGCTGCGTAGCGGGGGCGTCGCGGACCAGCCAGTGAGCGGCGACGGCGCCGCCGACGATTGCCACGGCGCCGAAGTTGTGCACCAGCTGGACCAGGGCGTAGGCCAGGTTCTGGGGATCCACGGTCGCCGCGCCCAGAAAAGATGGTTCAGGCCGCCGTCATTCGACCATGACCTTGACGCACTTCTCGACGCCGATCGGCGTGTGGTTCTTGTTCACCACCTTGACGCAGATTTCGTGCGGGCCGGCGGCCAGCGTCTTGAGCGAGGCGCTGCCCTTCAGTTCGCGCAGCACGGCGACTTCCTTGCCGTCGACATAGAGGTGGCTGTGGTCGCCCTTCGGGCCGGGCACGATCTCGTAGGTGACGCGGTTGTCGGCCGCGGCCTGCAGCTTGGCGCCGTCGGCCGGCGCGCTGATGCTGACCGAGCCTTCCTGGGCCAGGGTGGTGAGGGGGAATGCGAGCGCCAGCGCGAGCAGCGGGGCGAAGTGGAGGCGGTTTTTCATGCTTGTTCTCCTTCTCGTCGGGGAAATGGCCGGGCTAGTCGAGGCCCGGATGGATCATGTCGGCCGGCACCACCCAGCGCGCGAAGTCGTCGGCCGTCACGTGGCCCGAGGCGAGGGCGGCGGCCTTCAGCGTGCTGCCCTCGTGGCTGGCGCGCTTGGCGATTTCGGCGGCCTTGTCGTAGCCGATGTGCGGCGCCAGCGCGGTAACCAGCATCAGCGAGCGTTCCATCAGCTCGGCGATGCGTTCGCGGTTGGCGGCGATGCCGCGTGCGCAGTGGCGATCAAAGCTGTCCATGCCGTCGGCCAGCAGGCGGACGCTTTGCAGCATGTTGTGGGCGAGCAGCGGCTTGAAGACGTTGAGCTCGAAGTTGCCGGCGGCGCCGCCGACACCGATCGCCACGTCGTTGCCCATGACCTGGCAGCAGAGCATGGTCAGCGCCTCGCACTGGGTCGGGTTGACCTTGCCGGGCATGATCGAGCTGCCCGGCTCGTTTTCCGGGATGGTGATCTCGCCGAGTCCGGAGCGCGGGCCGGAAGCCAGCCAGCGGATGTCGTTGGCGATCTTCATCAGCGCCACGGCCAGCGTCTTCAGCGCGCCGTGGGCGGCGACCAGGCCGTCGTTGGCGGCCAGCGCGGCGAACTTGTTGGCGGCGCTGACGAAGGGCAGGCCGCTGCGCGCGGCCAGCTCGGCGGCGACGCGGGCGCCGAATTCGGGATGGGTGTTGAGCCCGGTGCCGACGGCGGTGCCGCCGACCGCCAGCGGGTGGAGCGAGGGCAGGGTGGCGGCGATGACTTCCTCGGCATGGTGCAACTGGGCGACGTAGCCCGAGAATTCCTGGCCGAGCGAGAGCGGCGTCGCGTCCTGCAGGTGGGTGCGGCCGATCTTGACGATGTCGGCGAAGGCCGCCGCCTTGCCCGACAGCGTGGTCTTGAGCTGGCGCAGCGCCGGCAGTACGCGCTGGCTGATGCCGATGGCGGCTGCCACGTGCATGGCGGTGGGAAAGATGTCGTTCGACGACTGGCCGCGATTGACCTCGTCGTTGGGATGCACGAGGCGCCCGTCGCCGCGCGGGCCGCCGAGCAGTTCCGAGGCGCGGTTGGCCAGCACCTCATTGACGTTCATGTTGGTCTGCGTGCCGGAGCCGGTCTGCCAGACGACGAGCGGGAATTGCCCGACGTGGCGGCCGGCCGCCACCTCGTCGGCCGCGGCCATGATGGCGAGCGCCGTGACGTCGGGCAGCAGGCCGAGTTCGCGGTTGACCCGGGCGCAGGCGCGCTTGACCTCGGCGAGCGCGCGGATCAGTTCCTCCGGCATGCGTTCGCCGGAAATGGCGAAATGCTCCAGCGAGCGCTGTGTCTGCGCGCCCCACAGACGGTCCTCCGCCACCTCGATGTGGCCGAAGGAATCTTTCTCCAGCCGGGTCATGGCGGGGCGTCCGCTTTAGTGCCGTGCGCGCAGGTCGTTGTTCAGCTCGTCGACGACCTCGGCCCAGTCGCCATCCTCGAGGATGGCCTCGCGCAGGAAACCGGCCTGCGCGGGCGTCCAGAAGGTGGCCTCGTGGAGCTGCAGGCTGTCGGGCAGCGGGGCGTGGGTCTCGATGAAGCGCGCGATCGAAACTTCGTCGTTGGGCTTGCCGAGCTGGGCGAACAGGTTGCTCAGGTTATGCACGGGTCTTTCCATGACATCCTCCTTGACGGGCATGCCGGCGGCCTTGCCGGGGCTTGCAGATTGGATTCCGTTCGGCGGGAGAAGTTCGGGCGCCATTTTTGCCTGTTTCCGGACGTCGACCGCAACCGACGCTGCCGGCCGTCAAAGCGTCTTCAGATACTCGACCAGGGCATCCTTTTCCTCGGCCGACAACGCTGTCCCGAACTCGTGTCCGTGGTTGCCGCCGCCCTTGCTGGCGGTGTCCAGCTTCGTGCCGATGCGCTGCGCTGCCGGCGTGTCGCTGACGAAGCCGACCTTGGTCTGGTCGTAGACGTCGTAGCCGCGCCAGAACACTTTTGGCCGTTGCGCGGCGGGTTCGAGCAGGTCGCGCAGGGTGGGGACCGAGCCGTTGTGCAGGTAGGGCGCCTTGAGCCAGATGCCATCGAGGAAGGGGACGATGTAGCCGATCAGGTCTTCCTCGACCAGCCCGCGCCGTTCCAGCCCCATTTCCCGGACCACTTGGTTGGCCTTGATGGCGGCGCCCTTGTTCCATGAATCGAGGCGGCCGCGGTCGGTGCCGACCTCGGCCAGCGGCAGCGGCGTGCCGGTCCGCTCGCTGGCGTGGCAGGCGGCGCAGTTGGCGTCGAACAGCGGCTTGCCGGCGGCGGCGCGGGCAGCGTCGACGGGGAAGGGGTATTTCGGCGGCGGCAATTCCGACATGTAGTCCTTCAGCCACTGCACCTGCGTGAGAAAATCGGCCTTGTCGGCGGGCGGCGCGCCGAGCACGCCGAGCGCCGAATCCATCACCACCGAGTAGGCGTCGTGGCTGTCGCCGGCGTAGTTCATGCGGTGGCCTTTGTCCCAGACGTATTTCTTCAGGTTCCACACCGAAGGCATGTCGGTGGGGCCGAAGGTGTCGTCCATCGGCGCCCGGATCATGAAGTACTTGGTCAGGTTCATCGCGTCGTCGCGCCCGCGTCCCCATTCCGGGAAGTCGGGGCGGTAGAGCCAGGCGAACTGGGCCTCGCGTTCGAGCAGGCGCTTCTTGGTGACCGGGATGATGACGAAGCGGTAGAGCAGGCTGTCGATGAAATCGAGGTCGGTGACGCGGTTGATCTCGGCCATCAGGATGTCGGCGTTGAAGCGCGGGTCCCGGGCACAGTCGATGAGCAGCCGGAAGAAGCCCTGGACGTTGGCGGTGTGGGCCGAGCCGCCGACGACGAACACCGGGTTCGATTCCGGCGACACGCGGTAGCTGGTGGTGTGGCAGACGGCGCAGTTGTTGGCGACGCGGGCGAAACCGATGGTCTTCTTGGTGAAGCCAACCGGCAGTTCCTGGCCCTGTTCCCAGGCGACGCCGAGCGCCGCGTAGCCGCCAGGCGCGACCTTGCCGTCCTGGACGAATTTTTCCGGGAAGACGCGCGGCAGCACGTAGAAGATCCAGTAGGGCACGCCGGCGTCGTGCTCGGCGCCGATCGAGCCGTACTTGAAGCGCATCTCCGGCGTCGCCGTCACCCAGTCGGGCTGCGGGTATTCGCGGAAGCCGCGGTCGTAGCCGATCATCGCGCCGATGACGGCGATGACCACGACGGCGAGGCCGATGGCCTTGAACCAGGTCTTGCAGGAGCACGAGGTCGTCATGATGTCACCGCCTCTCAGAATGTCTTGAGGAACTCGACCAGCGCCGTTTTCTCGGCGGCGCTCAGTTCGGTGCCGTAGGCCTTGCCCTCGTGGCCGCCGTTGCCGTTGCCGGGCAGCGTGGTGTCGAGGCGGAAGAGTTTCTTGCCGTTGGCTTCGGGCTGGTCGGAGACGAAGCCGACCTTGACCGGGTCGTAGACGTCGTTGCCTCGATAAAAACTCGGTGGGCGGTTGGCGGCGGGTTCGAGCAGGTCGCGCAGGCTGGGCACCGAGCCGTTGTGCAGGTAGGGCGCGCGCAGCCAGAGGCCGTCGAGCGGCATGTTGGCGTAGCCGTGGGTCTTCTGGAAATGCGTGAAGCGCCACGGGTAGCCGGCGTAGAGGGTGGCCTGGTTGACCGCCAGCGTGTAGGTGTAGGAATCGAGGCGGCGGCGGTCGGTGCCGATCTTCGCCAGCGGCTCGACGGTGCCGACGTATTCGCCGCTGAAGTCGCTGCCCGAGGCGCCGTGGCAGGCGGCGCAGTATTCCTTGTAGATCGGCGCGCCCTGCGCGGCAAGGCTGCGGTCGACCGGGAAAAAGGCGGCAAAATCGGGCGGCGCGGCATCCAGGATCCACGCCTCGACGCGCTTGATGCGCTCGATGTCGATTGTCGGCGGCGTCGTGCCGGTGCCGAAGGCGGCGCTCTTGTTGCGCTCCTCGACCGTCGTGTTGTTGCCGTCCCAGTGCAGCTGCATCTCCTTCGGTTCCTTGCGCTGGCGCTGCCGCCAGATCGACGGGAAGTCGGCGGGGGCGTCGAACTCGGCCGGGTCGAGATGGGCCATCGGGAAGTTAAAGATGACCTTGGCCGAATTGAAAGTATCGACCCGTCCCGGTCCCCACTCGTGCTGCTTGAACACCCAGTCGAAGCGCCCGGCCAGCGCCAGCACGCGGTCGCGCATGATGGCGATGGCGATCGGGTAGACGAGGTAGCGGTCGAGCAGGTCGAGGTCGCCGCCCTGGCGGGCGATTTCGGGCAGAATGTATTCCTTCGAGAACTTGGGGTCGGCGGCGCAGCGGAAGAAAAATTCCTCGAAGCCCTTCATGTTGAAGGTGGCGGCCGGCATGCCGAGGACGATGGTCGGTGGCTGGTCGGCCCCGGTGCGCACGGTGCTGACGTGGCACACGGCGCAATTGACGAAAACGCGGTCGATGCCCTGGAAACGGCGTTTGGAGGTGCCGACCGGCACATCGCGCTCGCTGCCGTCGGGGTTTTTCTCATAGACCATGCCCAGCGACTGGTAGCCCTTGCCCGGCAGGTACTGCGGGCAGACCTCGGGCAGCGCGCGCCAGATCCAGTAGGGAAAGCCCATTTCGTGCTCGCCGCCGGTCGAGCCGTACTTGAAATGCTCGGTCGGGCTGGCGTAGTCGACCGGCACATCGCCGCTGAAGCGCTTGAGCAGGATCAGCCCGACCAGCAGCGGCAGGGCGACGGCGATCAGGAAGAGGAGGGTGAAGCGTCGCTTCCAGGGACTTGCGGCCTGTTCGCGTTCGTCGTTCATGGTGCTTCCCCCTCGATCTTCTGGTTACGGCGCCGGCAGGCAGGGCCGCAGGGCTTCGTAGCCGTTGACCAGCAGTTGCCGGAGGTCCGGCGGGCGGCCGGTTTCGGCGCGCAGCCAGGCGTCGACCTGCGCCAGCAGCGCCTGGCGGGCCGGGCTGGCGCGCCACGCGGCGCGGTCGGTGGCGAAGGCCGGCAGCATGCTTTCCGGCGGCATCGGCGTCTTGTCGCGCTGTTCGGGCGCCAGGTCGGCCATCGCCAGGCGCACGTAGAGGCGCGGCGCGCACTGGCGCAGGCGGGCGGCGACCTGGGCGCCGTCGCCGGCCAGGAAATTGGGCGGGAAGGTTTCCGCCGTCTGGTGGCAGGCCGCGCAGTACGGGTAGAAACCCTGCAGGGCGGGGTCGACCGGGGTGCTCGCCGGGCTGCCGGGGGCGATGGCATCGGTTTCCAGGCGCGCGGCGGGCAGCGCTTCGGCGGCGCGGCAGCAGGGGGCGGCGGCGGGGGCGCCAAGCTGGCCGAGCAGGGCGGCGAGCAAGGCCTGGCGCGGGAAGACGCCGGGCCCGAACAGGCTGGCGCCGGCCGGGCCGGCGGCCAGCGTTGCCAGCGCCTGCTCGACGGCGGCGAACTCCTCGCGCAGTTCCAGCGTAGCCGTCCACGCGGCCGGGTCGCCGGCGCCGCGCTCGATGCTCAGGCGGGTGATGGCGTGGCCGGCGGCGCTGCGCGGCGGGCGGCCGGCGAGACGCGGCGCGAAGGCCGCGCCGTTCGCCGTGGCCGGGCCGGCGAGCGCAAGGTCGAGATTGCTCAAGGCGGTACCGCCGGGCAGAGTCAGGCGCGCCAGCTGGCCGCCGCGCGGGCGGCCGCTGGCGAGGTCGATGCTGCCGGCCAGGGTCGGGCCGGCTTGCCCGCGCGGCGGCGCGCAGTGCAGCGACCAGCGCGAGGCCGGCGGACTGGCGTTCACCGTGCAAGGCACGCTCAGGCGCGTCATGGCGATGCCCGGCTGGCGAGCGAGGGCGGCTTCGATGCGCTGGCGGTCGGGGGTTGAAACGAATTCGGCGAGGCCGGCGACCAGCACGGTGAGCGCCTGCGGCGCGCCGGCCTGCCAGGTGTCGCGTGGCGGGCGCGGCAGTAGCGGCTCGAAGCGGGCCGGCACGTGTGAACGGGAGATGCGCGCAGCGTCGTCGGCCGGCCAGGCGTTCAAGCCCTGCAGCGGGTTGCGGTTGGGCAGATCGGGGTCGCCGACGGCCAGCCCGCCGGGCCAGCGGCGGCCGGCTTCGGCGCGCAGCGGCGCGGCGACGGTTTGTTCGAAATTCGTGTCCGGCGCCCAGGCCTGGCCGCCGGACAGCGCATGGCGCAGCGCGGCGGCGAACAGGCCGGCACGGCAGCGTCGCGCGGCCTGGTCGTCGCCGCCGCAGCCGTCGCGCCACAGGCGCTGGGTCAGGGCGAAGCCGTTGGCGCGTTCGGTGGCATTGTCGATGGCGTAGGGAATGTCCACGCCGCGTTCGGGCGGGATGCCGTAGAAGCTGCGGCGAGTGCTGGCAGATTCGGCGGCGAGTAGCGCGGCGGCCTGCGGGTTGGCGTTGGTTTCGTCCCACAGGGCGCGCGAGAAGATCGGCGCGCCGTTCTGGTGGCAGGCGAAGCACAGCGTGCGGTTGGCGTAGACCACCTGCGGCGTGGCGCCGGCGCGGTAGTCCTTGACCAGCTGGAACTCGAAACGGCCGGCGGCCTCGTTGTAGCTGATGACTTCGAGCACCGCCGATTTTTCCTGGTAGCCGATGTACAGGCGGTCCTTCAGGTAGGGCGTGGAATTCGCTGCCGGCTGGCCGTCGACCGCAACCACCACGCGTGGATAGGCGAAATAGTCGGGCGCCGCCGCGGTGCGCTGCAGCGAGCGGCCGAGCGGTATGAGGACGCGCTTGGCAGGCGGCAGCGCGCTGCCCGGGTCGGGCGCCAGTTGCGCATCGAGACGGGCGAGCAGGGCTTCAAAGGGAAACGGCAGTTCGATGCTTGAGCGGCCGTTGCGGTCGACGGCGAAAAGCTGGTCGAAAAGGGAACGGCCGGCGGGCGGCAGGTTGTCGCCGGGGACGGCCGGGTCGACGACCCAGGTCGGTGCCGGGTGGGCGGTTTCAGCCGCTGCCCACATGACTGCTCCCGGCCCGCAGGCCAGGGCCAGCAGCCCGGCCTGGAGGGCGTTGCGCAGGTTCATGGCGGGCTTCCATCGCTGGCTTTCAGTATGCTGCTTTGGCGGCCGCAGCGACGACGGTGCGCGCCTGCGTGCCGGGCCAGCACTCTTCCTGCACCTTGCCGGTCCTGACGAATTCTTCGCGCGCCTTGTCGTCGGTCGCCTTGTCGTAGAGGGTGAAGTTGAGCGCGAAGCCGCGGTCGAGGTAGGCGCGGCCAAGGTAGAAGCCGGGACGGATCATGCGGATCTCGTCGCGCACCTTGAGGCCGCGGCGGCCGGCGAGGAAGTCCGGGCTTTCCTGGTAGCCGGGGATTTCGTCGCTGAAGAAGTAGTCGATGATGATCGACTCGCGGCGCGCGTCGAGCAGGCTCTGACCGCAGTAGAGCTTGGCCGGGAAGAGTAGCCAGGTTTCCTTGCCGCCATAGCTCATCTTCTTCGGCTCGCCTTCGACGAGGCCGATCTTCTTCAGGATCGAGAGGTCTTCGATGCGATTGCGCAGCACCCGTTCGTCGCGGAAGAAGACCTTGCCGCGCCACAGGGTCTCGCCGATGTCCTCGACGACCAGGCCCTTGAGGTGCAACGCGGTGCCGGTGAAGCCGCCGACGATCTCGGACAGCCGGAACTTGCCGCTCTCGCCGCGCGGCAGCAGGATGCGGCCGTCGAAGGCGCCGTCGGGGATGGGGCCGGCGGGCAGGCGGGCGTAGATCTGGTCGAGCTGTTCCTGGTCGAGCGTGGCCAGCCAGTCGGGCGTGATCTTCGCCAGCTCGGCCGGCGCGATCGGGTACTTGTAGTCGACCTGGGCGAGGTCGAGCTTCGTCTGGTAACCCTTGTCGTAGGGGGCGAAGCCGACGTTGGGCGCTGCCGGCTGCCGGTCGCAGGCGGCGAGGACGAGGACAGCGAGGGCGATGAGGCCGGCGCGCGGAGTGATGGTGTGCGGCAGTCGCATGATGGTCCCCTCCCTCAGAGCGTGGCGAGGAAGGCGGTCAGCGCCTTCTTGTCGGCCGCGGAAAGGTCTTCGCCGAAGCGGTGACCGCCGTTTTCGATTTCCTCGGTGCAGGTCTCGTAGTTGGCGCTGAGGAAGTCGCGCTGTTCGCGCAGGATGTCGACGAAGCGGGCCGGGTGCTTGAGTACCTCGTCGGCGATCGCCTGCAGGGTTGCGAGCTGGGCCTTCTTGCCAGCCGCTTCGAGCTTGGCCGGGTCGCGCTTGGCGAGGAAGAGGTCGCCGACCAGCTGCTTGTGCTGCAGCCCGTTGAGGAAGCCGGCGCTGGCACCCTCGGGGATGCGGACCTGGCCGAAGCCGCCGAGCGGCTTCTCGGTCTTGCCGTCGAGCGGCCGGATGCCGACGTCGATGATCAGGTCGGCGTTGGTCAGGGTGCGCTTGGTGCCGCGCTCCTTCGGGTTCAGCAGTTCGTGCATCGACAGCTTGTAAAGCTGGAAGCGGCCATCGACGGTCGGATCGTAGCGCAGGCAGTCGGGCTGGCTGGCGAGCAGCTTGCCGTCCGTGCCGACGTAGCGCGCACGGTGGAAGTCGTTGGCCTTGTTGGCCGGCTTGCCGCAGATTTCCGGGCCGATGGCGTTGTTGTGCATGAACGGCGCGGTGGCCCAGACATTGACCAGCGAGATGTTGCGGTAATAGCCACGGCCGCCGTCCTTGAGTTCGGTGCGTTCCGGAATGTCCGCCACGACCGGCCGCTGGTGCAGGGTGTTGGAGGCGTATTCCATGTACAGGTGGCCGACCTCGTGATTGGAATGCAGGGAACGGCAGCGGAAGGTGCCGACCTCGGTGACCGGCGTCGCCTGGTCGTTGCTCAGGAAATCGGCGCGCACCTTGCGCGGGTGGGCGTCGTTGGGTGCGGCGAAGTCGCGCGTCTTGAAACTGCCGCCGGTACTTTCCGGGATGCTCGAATGGCAGCGCGCGCAGTTGTCGGCGAAAACGGCCTGGCCGCGGGCGACGGCGCCCTTGCCGAATTCCTTGTCGAGATCGGCGGCGAGGTCGGCGCGGCTGTAGCCCGGCTTGCCGGCCTTGGCGCGGGCGGCGTGGAGGTCGGTCTCGTCGGATTCGGCGGAGGCGAAGAAATCGAGGACGTTCTGCAGGCGATCCTCGACGGCGCGGAAGTTGGGGCAGTCGCGCCGGCACTGGCCGATGTCGAACGGCGTCTGGCCGAAGCCACGTTGCTGCGGATCGACCTGGCGCATGTCGGAGAAGTGATTGACCCAGCACTGCTCGGAACACGAGCCGATGTTGAAATAGACGCGCTGGATCGCTTCCAGGCCGCCGATCGAATCCTCGCCGCCCTTCAGGATGTGATGCACGCCGGGCAGCACGACCTTCTGGCCGCCCAGGAAAACCGTGGTGGTGTCGTCGTCACGCAGGCTCTTCTGCCAGCACTTGCCGCTGTAACCCGGTTCGCACCAGCACTTGCCCTCGTCCTTCTCGCCGCCGCAACTGGCGACCTTGCGCCACTTGGTGACCGCCTCGCCCTTGAACACCGGGCGCTGGGCGACGTTGATCAGGGCGTTGATGGTGCCCGGGTTGTTGATCTGGTCGTGCGAGATCGCCGAGGTGTCGGTCACGCCGGGGCGGGCGTGGGCGAACATCTGGTATTCGAGGCTGCTCATCGGCATGCCGGAGCCGAGCAGTTCGGACATGCGGGTGTACTGGTTGCCGATCAGCCCCTTGATGTTCTCCCATTTCGGATGGGCCGGGTCGGCCGGCGGGTTGAGCGGGTCGAAGGCGATGTGGCAGGAGCCGCAGGTGGTGCCGATCAGGAAGGGCGGCTCGACCGAGGCGTCGGCCAGTTTGGAAACGCGGCTGTCGGATTCGATGCCGGTGGCCGCCGCCTTGGTGGCGGCGAAGCCGGACCAGTTGGCGTTGCCACCATTCAGCGCCTGCCATTTGGCGGCGTCGAAGCGCGGGTTGGGGAACTTGCGCAGGCCGAGGGCGCCGGTCGAGGTGCCGAACCGCAGGTCGCAGGCCGAATGGCGCTGGTCCACCTTGCCGCCCTGGGTGTGCGGATCGTCGGCGTCGAGCGCGGCGTCCTTGAGGCCGCAGGCAGGGTCGACATAGCCGTTCTTGCCGACGTACTTGAGCAGCACGTCGTCGCCCGGACACCAGTCGAGGCCGTAGGTCTCCTCGGCAGTTTTGGCCGGGCAGTCGGGCGCGCCGGGCTTGCAGCAGGCCGGGTCGTTGATGATGCCCCAGGCCCAGAAACGGTCGTCGCGCTGGTCGGTGCGCAGCACGCGGAACCAGTCGACGAGGACGCCGATGCGCTGCTGGAAGGTGTAGGTGTGGAAACGCTCGTTGCCGCCGGTGGCCTTGAACCAGATCAGCCGGCCGACGCATTCCGATTCGTTGAGCCCCTCGCGGGCGCAGGCCTCGAAGTAGGGGGCGTCCTGGTCGACGCTGGCGGTCTCGGGAACCGGCTTGCCTGGCGGGGCCGCGGCGGCGGCCGGGGCGTTTTGCGCATGGGCGCTGCCGATGTTGCGGTCCTGAACCTGGAATATCCCGATGCCGACGGCAAGGGTGGCAATTGCCGCGATAGCGGCCAGCAGAGCACGTTTCATACGTTTTCTCCCCGATCAGCCACTACGAATTCCGGGTTGCCGGAATCACTGTAGTAACCTGATGACATTGATGCAGCGGAGAAGTTCAAACGCATGCACCCGCCGGCACGGCGCGGCGGGCGCGGTTTTTGGCCTTTTTTAGGCGTCGACCGCAACCGGGCGCCCCGCAGCGAAGTATCTGCAGCGACACGTCGGCATTCCGCTGCGGGGCCGGCGCGCCGATTACTTCTGCTAGGCTGCGACGGATTCCGCTCGCAGCGCAGGGACGGCTTGCGCGTCGCCCGCTGCTGGCCGGATCTTGAACCAGATCGCGTACAAGGCCGGCAGGAACACCAGGGTCAGAATCGTCCCGGCGAAGGTTCCGCCGATCAGCGTATAGGCCAGCGTTCCCCAGAACACCGACTGGGTGAGCGGGATGAAGGCCAGCATGGCGGCAAGCGCGGTCAGGATGACCGGGCGGGCGCGCTGCACGGTGGCCTCGACCACTGCATCGAAGGGCGCCAATCCATCCGCGATGTTGTCGCGGATCTGGCCGATCAGGATCAGCGTGTTGCGCATCAGGATGCCGGACAGCGCGATCAGACCGACCAGGGCATTGATGCCGAACGGCTGCCCGAACAGCAGCAACGTCGGCACGACGCCGATCAGGCCAAGCGGTGCGGTGGCGAATACCATCATCATCGCGGCGATCGAGCGTACCTGGAAAATGATGGTGATCAGGGTCAGTGCGATCATGATCGGAAAGACCGGTGCCAGGGCGCGATTGGCCTTGCCCGACTCCTCGATGGCGCCAGCCATTTCGATCCGGTAGCCGGCCGGCAGTTTGGCGATGATCGGTTGCAGATCCTGCCACACGGCGCTGGAGACATCCGGCGGCTGCAAGCCCTCGGCGATATCGCCACGCACGGTGATGGTTGGGGTGCGGTCACGGCGGCGCAGGATGGGGTCTTCCATGCGCACCTCCACCTTGCCGACCTGCGCCAGCGGAATCTTTTGACCGGCCGCGCCGACCAGCGTGAAGTCGCCAATCCGGCCCGGATCAAGGCGCGTGTTGCCGGCCGAACGGGCGGTGACCTGCACCGAACGGATATCCTCGCGCACTTCCGTAATGGGGATGCCGCTCAGCAGGAACTGCAGCTGCTGGGCCACATCGGTAGACGTCAGGCCGATGTTCTGCAGGCGATCCTGGTCGAGCGAGAAATGCAGCGCCGGCACGCGCTCGCCCCAGTCGGTGTTGACCGTCCGCATCTGGGCCGAGGCCTGCATGACGCCACGCACCTCTGCCGCGATGTCGCGCAGCTTGTCCGGGTCCGGTCCCATGACGCGGAAGGCCACGGGAAATGGCGAAGGGGGTCCGAAGACGATCTGGGTCACGCGCACCCGCGCCTCGGGCGCCAAGCCATCGGCCGCCGCCTGGCGCAATCTGAACTTGAGGGCTTCGCGTTCCTTGTCATCGCCCGTGAGGACGACGATTTTGGCGAACGACGGATCGGGCAGTTCAGGTGACATCGCCAGGAAGAAGCGGGGCGCGCCCTGGCCGATGTAGGACGTGACGAACCTGGCCTCCTTCTGCTCTGCCAGCCAGGTTTCGACCTTGGCTGTCGCGGCGCTGGTTTGCGCAATCGAGGTGCCATACGGCATCTGCACCTCGACCAGCACTTCCGGCCGGTCGGAGGTCGGGAAGAACTGCTTGTTGACCACGCCCATGCCGAGAATCGCGACGACGAAGGCGCCGATCACGCCCGCCGCGACCAGCCATTTCCGCCGGATCACCCAGACTAGCAGCCGGCGGAAGCGCTCGTAGTTCGGCGTGCCGTAGATGGCCGCGTGCCCGCCCGCATGCTTCTCGTAGTTCGGCAGCAGCTTGACCCCGAGGTAGGGTGTGAACACGACAGCCACGATCCACGAGGCGATCAAGGCCGTGCCGACGATCCAGAACATGTTGCTGGTGTACTCGCCGGCGGTCGACTTGGCGAAACCGTTCGGCATGAAGCCGATCGCCGTCACCAGCGTGCCGGCCAGCATCGGCGCGGCGGTATGGCTCCAGGCATAGGCGGCGGCGCGGATGCGGTCGTAGCCTTCCTCCATCTTCACGACCATCATCTCGATGGCGATGATCGCGTCGTCGACCAAGAGCCCGAGGGCCAGGATCAAGGAACCCAGCGTGATGCGGTCGAAATTCTTGCCGGTCGCCGCCATGATGATGAAGACGGCGGCCAGGGTCAGGGGCACAGCGCCCGCGACCACGATGCCGGCGCGCCAGCCCATGCTCAGGAAGCCGACCAGGATCACCACGCCGAGGGCGACCATGAACTTGACCATGAATTCGCCGACGGCGGAGTGGATATTGACCGCCTGGTCGGTGACCTTGGACAGGCTCATGCCGAGCGGCAGCTCGGCGTTGATCGCCGCCGCTTCCGCCTCCAGCGCCTTGCCCAGATCGAGGCCGTTCCAACCCTCGCGCATGACGACGCCGAGCAGCAGGGTCGGTTCGCCGTTGTTGCGGATCAGGAAGGTGGCCGGGTCTTCGTAGCCGCGCTTGACCTCGGCGATGTCGCCGAGCTTCAGCGTCCGGCCGCGCGCCGCGACCGGCGTATTGCGGATCGCCTCCAGATCGTCGATGGCGCCGTCCAGGCGGATGAAGACCTGCGGGCCCTTGGCTTCGACCGAACCGGCGGGCGTCATGACGTTACGGCTGTTGAGCGCGGCGAAGAGGTCGCGCGGCGAGACGCCCAGCGTCGCCAGGCGGTCATGCGAAAACTCGACAAAAATCCGTTCGGCCTGCTCGCCGATGATATTCACCTTCTTGACGCCGGGTACGTGCAGCAGACGTTGACGCATTACCTCGGCGTCGCGCACCAGGTGCCGATGCGGCTCGCCCTTGGCTTTCAAGGCGAAGAGCGCAAAGGTCACGTCGGCATATTCGTCATTCACCATCGGGCCGATGACGCCCCGCGGTAGTTTGAGCGCCTCGTCGCCGAGTTTCTTGCGCGCCTGATAGAACTGATCGGGGACTTCGGCGGGCGGTGTACTGTCGAGCAGGTACACCGTGGTGAAGGCCAGCCCCTGTCGCGTAAAGGTCTCGGTTCGGTCATACCAGCGCAGTTCCTGCATGCGTTTTTCCAGCGGCTCGGCGATCAGTTCTTCCATCTCTTTGGCCGTCGCGCCGGGCCAGGCGGTGACCACGGTCATCTGCTTGATGGTGAAGGCGGGGTCCTCCGCCCGGCCCAAGGTCAGGAAGGCCACGATGCCGGCGATGAAGATCGCCAGCATCAGAAACAGGGTGACCGGGCGCTCGCGTACGGCGAGGGCGGAGAGGTTGAAGTCACTCATTTCCCTTCCTCGCCGGGTACCGTCACGCTTGGCGCTGCTTCGCCGTCAGCGAGTCGCACCTGCTCGCCTTCGTGCAGCAGATGCGCGCCGAGCACGACGACGCGATCGCCTGCGGCGAGGCCGCCGACGACTATAGCGGTTTCGCTACCCAGGCCGACCACCTGCACGGCACGCCAAGTGACCTGAGACTCCTTCCCCGCGACCAGCCAGACGCCGGGCCCTTTGCCGGGATCGAAGATCGCCCCGAGCGGCACCTGCAGCGCCGGAACAGAGCGGTCATGCGGGATGTGGATGGCGACGGTCGAGCCCAGGGGCGCATCGGCCAGTTGGCCTTCAAGCACGTAGCGCGCCTCGAATGTCCGCGTCTGCGGGTTGGCGGCATCTGACAACTGGCGCAGTTTTGCCGCGCCGGTCAGTCCGCTGCCATACAACGCCGCACGGGCTACCGATCCGATCGCCGGGCGCAGGGTTTCGGGGAGTTCGATGAGCGCCTCGCGGCGACCGGCATGGGCCACCCGGACGACGACCTGCCCGGCCCCGACGACCTGGCCCGGCTCGGCCAAGGTCTCGACCACCACGCCGTCGGCGTCGGCGAGCAGGGTCGTGTAACCTGTTTCGTTGCGGGCAACGTTGGCCTGAGCCTTGGCTGCATTGAGCTCTGCCCTTGCCGACTCGGCGGCGGCCTTGATCTTGTCGTAGGCCGAGGCGGACACCGCCCCCGCCGCGACCAGATCGCGGTACCTGGCCTCGTCGTCGGCGCTCTGGCGGGCGCGCGCCGTGGCGGCAGCAACGGCCTCGTCATGGGCACGCGTGGCGAGCTTCAAATCAGTGGGGTCGATGCGCATCAGAGGCTGGCCGCGCTTGACGGCCTGCCCGGTATCGACCAGGCGTTCCAGAATCTTGCCGGGAACGCGGAAACCCTGGTCGCTCTGCACCCGCGCCGCAACGATGCCGGTGAATGAACGCTCGGTGTGGGCGGCGGCCTCCACCGCACCCACCCGTACGAGGGGGCTCCGGGTACGCGGATCGTTTGACGACGTGGCGTCGCTGCACGCTGCCAAAGCTATGGGCAACAGACCGACGACGGCGAGGAAGGGAAGATTTCGGTGCTGAAGCATGGCGACCTCCAGGAATGCGAAGGTCTTCATCTTCAATCGAGTGACCATTGTTGTCAATAGTCACTTTTTTGCCCAACTAGCGTTCTAAGGCGCGAGACTACGCAACACGAGGTTCGACAGCTGGGTTGGCGCATCCTCGACGAGGTCGAGGTTGTACTGAAGCAGGAGCGGATTCACATAGGGCTGCATGACGAGATAGATCGCATGCACCGTCTCGTCGAGCGGCGTCTTGCGCTCGAACTCGCCCATCTCCCGCCCTTCGCGGACAATTTCCGTCAGGGTCTGCCGGATACGCTGTCCGTAGGCAAGGGCAGACGGCCATCCCTCGCCGGCGGAATGCGCGGCGATGTCATACAGCTTACGGTCGTTGAAGAACAGGCTCACGCTGGTCGCCACCAAGGTCTTGAATAGTCGGCGGAATTTTTCCGTCGGCGTACTGGCATTGGCGACTGCCTCATCGACTGCAGCAACGATCTGGCTCAGGGTCTGGGTGCAGATGGCCTCGCCGATCGCCTGCTTGGAGTCGAAGAACTTGTAGATATAGGCCTTGGAAAAGCCGATGGCCTTAGCCAGGTCGGAGACCGTGGTTTTGTCATAGCCGTAGTGGCTGAAGTGCTCGCCGGCCGCCTCGACGATCTGCTCGCGAACACTGTGGTCGGCAGGACCGCGCGCTTGCGGGGTGGAAGATTCGATTTCGTTCATGGGAAAAACAATACATCGTCTGCAGTCACTTGACAACTAGTGACCATTTTGGGTTATAGTCACAACAACAGCTCAAACCCCGAAGGACTCCCATGTTCGCCCATCCCCGCTCCCTCGCCCTGCTTCTGAGTGCCGGCATCGTGACGGGCTGCGCCGTCGGCCCCGACTACCGGTCGCCCGAGATCGCGTTGTCGTCCTCGTTCCTCGGGCAGGAAGCTGTCGATCACCGGCAGGTTCGGCAGCAGGCCGACCTCACGATCTGGTGGGCGGCCTTTGATGATTCCCTGCTGACGCACTTCATTTCGCTCGCCCTCGAACAGAACCTCGACATCGCGCAAGCAGCGGCCCGGGTCGCCCAGTCGCGCGCGTCATTGCGCTACGCCGATGCGGCGCTGCTGCCAGCGGCCAACGTGAGCACAGGCGCGGCGCGAGTCTACCAGTCGGTCGAAACCCCGCTCGGGCAGCTACTCAATGCCACTCCCGGCTTCGATCGCTATGGCAGTTACCACGAGGCCAACCTCGGGGCAAGTTGGGAGATCGACGTGTTCGGCGGTCTGCGCCGAGGGCAGGAGGCGGCACGCGCCGCGTACGAGGCTTCCGAAGCCGGCGCGGTGGCGACCCGGCTGGCCGTGGCCGCGCAGACAGCGGATGTGTACGTCACGGTCCGTGGATTGCAGGCGCGCATCGCGATCGCCCGGCAGCAAGTGGAAACCCGCCGCCAGTTGCTCGCCATGGTCAGGCTCCAGTACGAGAAGGGGATCGCCGCCGAACTCCAGATGAACCAGGCCGCGGGTTCATTGACCCAGGCCGAGGCGCAAATCCCGGTCCTGGAAACCGGCCTCGATGCGGCAATGAACGCGCTGGACGTGCTGCTCGGCGTGCAGCCGGGAACCTACCGCGCAGAACTGGCCGCGGCGACGCCGATTCCCGTCGCGCCGGGCCTGGCGGCGAACGCTACGCCAGCCGACCTGATGCGGCGCCGGCCGGACCTGATCGCCGCCGAGCGCCGCCTGGCGGCAGCCAATGCGCGCATCGGCGTGGCGATTGCGGAGTACTACCCCAAGTTCTCGCTCGCCGGTCTGCTCGGTAGCGCCACCGCGATCGCGAGCGGCAACCTCTTTACTGACGGTGCGAGCCAGGCCCAGGGCATCCTCGGACTGCGCTGGCGCTTGTTCGACTTCGGCCGCGTCGATGCGCAGATCGCTGCCGCGCGCGGCCAGGAGGCCGAAGCCCTGGCCGCTTACCGGCTGGCCGTATTGCGGGCGACCGAGGATGTCGAAAACGCCTTTTCCGCCCTCGTCAAACGCGAGGCCCAGGTCGGCATCCTGACGCGGGGTGAATCGTCGTTCGCCCGGGCGCGTGAGAACTCCTTTGCCGCCTACCAGGGCGGAGTCGTCAGCCTGATCGAGGTGCTCGATGCCGACGGCAATCTGCTGCAGGCGCGCGACGCCAAGGCCCAGGCGCAAACCGAGGCCGCGCGCGCCGCCATCGCCTCCTTCCGGGCCTTGGGCGGCGGCTGGGATGCACTCCATGCAAACAGCGAGCGCCTCTCCACCAACGACTACAGGTAAGCAAAATGACCACAACAGAGAATTCATGGGTTCTCATCACGGGCGCGTCGAGCGGCTTCGGCGCGGAGTTCGCCCGCCAGTATGCCGAGCAAGGTCAATCGCTGGTTCTCGTGGCGCGCCGGCTGGACCGGCTGCAGGCGCTCGCCGAAACGTTACGCCGGCAATACCGCATCGACGTCGTGGTGGAGCGGGCCGATCTCTCGGACATCGCAGCCGTCACCCAACTGCATCAGCGCCTCCAGGAGCGAGGCATCGCCATCGACATCCTGATCAACAACGCCGGCCATGGACTGCAAGGCCCGTTCGTCGATAGCCCCTTGGACGCGACCCTGGCGATGGTGCAGCTGGATGTCGCGAGCCTGACCGCGGTCACCCACGTCTTCGCCCAGGACATGCGGGCGCGCGGACGCGGGAAAATCCTGCTGGTCGCCAGCCTGTTGGCTTATCAGGGCGTGCAGAACTTCGCCGTCTATGCCGCCGCCAAGGCCTACGTCTTGCGTCTGGGTGAAGCGCTGCATCGCGAGCTCAAGCCCGATGGCGTCACGGTGACAACGCTGTGCCCCGGCATGTCGGATACCGGCTTCGCCGCCGCAGCACGGCAGAAGCTCACGCCCGCATTAAAGCTGTTGATGATGCAGCCGGCCCCCGTCGTACGCGCCGGTATCGGCGCCTTGCAGGCCGGGCGTATCAGCGTCGTGGCGGGCTGGGCGAACAAGGCCCTGGTGATACTGACCTGGGCGACGCCGCGCTGGCTGCACCAGGCCTTTATGTCGCGCGCGATGAACGGATGAAGCCTCATACACCAAGGAGTTGAACCCATGACAACACAAGCCGCCACGATGAATCCCGAAGAATCGCTTGCCTGCTGGCGGGCCGAGGAAGCGGCCGTACGCGCCCGCCTCCAGACGGCTCCCGGCGCGGCCTCACCTGCCCAGGTCGCCGGGCGCAGCGGGTTGCAGATATTCCAGGCGCTGCTCGCCGGGGAAATTCCGCCCCCGCCGATGGCTGTCACGCTCGACTTCACCCTGCTGTGCATCGAGCCCGGATTGGCGGTATTCCAGGGACAGCCGCGCTTCAACCACTACAACCCGATGGGCACGGTGCACGGCGGCTGGTTCGCGACCCTGCTCGACTCCGCCATGGGCTGCGCCGTGCATTCCACGCTGCCGGCGGGCAAGGCCTACACCACCCTGGAACTGAAGCTCAATCTGGTCCGCGCACTCACCGACGCGGTTCCGCTGGTACGTGCGGAAGGCCGGCTGGTCCACGGCGGCCGCCAGGTGGCGACCGCGGAAGGGCGGCTTGTCGGACCGGACGGCAAGCTCTACGCTCACGCAAGCACCACTTGTCTCGTTTTTGACCTGGCTTCATAGAGCGGAACGAAAGGCTTTGGGCCGGCTCGCGCCTTGAATGGGCACTTTGCAGCCGTTGAGCTTGTAACTCCCCGGCAGGCTTGCGGTATCGCGGTTTTTGGCCTTTTTCAGGCGTCGACCGCAACCGGGTGGGCTTTGGCGTATTCGGCGAGCAGGCGGCCGTGCAGTTCGCAGCCCGCCAGCGTCAGGCCGGGCGAGGCGACGCCGAAGAAGCGGGTTTCGCCGTCGATCAGGTCGGTCGCCAGGTCGAGGGTTTCCTCGCCGTGGAGGCTGACCAGGGCTTCCTCGAAAACGTTCGGGTCGTCCATTTCGAGCAGCGTGGCAATGCATTGGTAGACGCGGCGGCGGCCGCCGTCGAGCTGTTCGAACTGGCGTACCCACTCGCAGCCTTCGCGGGTCGCCTCGGCATCGCCGACGGCCAGCGCCAGCATCGTCTTCAGTTCTCCGACGCGCAGGTCGGCCCACAGCGTGCCGGCGTCGGGGGCGAGGCCGATCAGCGCGGCGACCGGGCGTTCGTCGGCGAGGTTCATTTCGTTCAGCATGTCGAGCAGCTGGCCGCACTGGTCGTCGTCGAGCTCGGCCAGGTTGAGGATGGCCGGGCGCAGCGCGGCGCCGTTGCTGTTGTTCTCCCATTCCAGGTCGTCGACCGGGTAGATCTCCGACATGCCGGGCACCAGGATGCGGCAGGCATAGACGCCGAGGTGGTCGAAATCGGCGACGTAGATGTCGTGGCCGTCGGCGTGGATGCGCGCGGCCAGCCAGGCGTAGTCGTCGGCGGTCTTGCCGTTTTCGAGGTCGTTGAAATTCCAGTCGACGAAGTCGAAATCCGGCGTCTCGCCGAAGAAGTTCCAGTGCACGATGCCGCTGGAGTCGACGAAATGGATCTCGATGTTCGGCGCGCTGGCCACTTCATCGAGGTCGAAGCCGGGCGGCGGGAAGCCGTCCAGCGCTTCGAGGGCGCGGCCCTGCAGCAGTTCGGTCAGCGCCCGTTCGAGGGCGATCTCGAAGCGCGGGTGGGCGCCGAAGCTGGCGAAGACGCCTTGGTCGTGCGGGTTGAGCATGGTCACGCACATCACCGGGTAGTGGCCGCCGAGCGAGGCGTCCTTGACCAGGATGCCGAAGCCGGCGGCGCGCAGGCCGGCAATGCCGGCGGCGATGGTCGGGTAGCGGGCGATGACTTCTTCCGGCACGTCCGGCAGGCACATCCCTTCGGCGATGACCTTGAACTTGACGTGGCGTTCGAGAATTTCCGACAGCGCCTGGGCGCGCGCTTCGGCGGGCGTGTTGCCGGCCGACATGCCGTTGCTGACGTAGAGGTTGGCGATGATGTTGACCGGGAAGAAGACCTCGGCGCCGTCGCGCTGGCGCACGTAGGGAATGGCGCAGATGCCGCGCTCGTAATGGCCGGTGTTCATGTCGATCAGCGCCTCGGCCGGGATGTTGCCTTCCGGGTTGTAGAAGGCCTGCAGTTCGGGGGTCAGCAGGTCGGCCGGCCAGTCGCTGCCGGTGACCGGGAACCAGCGTTCGCGCGGGTAGTGGGCGAATTCGCGATTGGCGACGGCCTCGCCGAGGTAGTAGTGGTTCCAGAAATAATTGCACGACAGGCGCTCGAAGTATTCGCCCAGCGCACTGGCCCGCGCGGCCAGCTCGGTCGCGCCCTTGCCGTTGGTGAACATCAGGTGGCAGGCACGGTTGCGCACGTGCACCGACCACACGTTGTCGACCGGGTTGAGCCACGAGCATTCCTCGATGTCGAAACCGCGCGCGGCCAGCTTGGCCTGCATCGAGGCGATGGAGTGTTCGAGCGAGGCATCCTTGCCCGGTATGAAGTGTTCGTTGTGCATCGGGCGTCCTGCCTGAAGGTTTGTCGGGGTGGCGGCGACGGCCGGTTGCGGTCGACCGCGAAAAATGGGCAAATTTGCCCGTTCAGTCCTTGCGGCGGCGGGCCGGCAGCGGTTTGCGCTGGCGCTGGCCGGGGCGCCCCGTAGGAGCGGCCGGCTTCGGCTTGGGCACCAGCAGGTTCTTCGCGCTGCCCTGGCCGGCGGCGCGGTGGGCGAGAATTGCCGCGCGCAGCGATTCCGGCGCGACGTCGACGGACGGGTGTGCGCCTTGGGCCGTGTAAACGGAAAGTTCGTCCTTCAGGCGGAACAGGCGTTCCGCCGTTTCACCCTTGTGCGGCAGGGTTTCGATCATTTTCTGTGCAGCCGGCGTCAGCGCGAAGCCGTCGTCCGCCGCGTGGAGCAGGCCGTGCGCGGCAAGCCGCGAGAAAGCCTCGCTCAATTTGTCCTCGCCGGGGATGTTGCCTTGAAGCAGATCGATGGCCGCCACGATGTCGACCGCTGCGGCCGGCCGCCGTTTGGCGGCGAGTGCGGTGGCGAGCAGGAGAAGGACGTCTACATCGTGGATCGGGTGCATGGTCTGGCCTTTGAAACGGGTGAAAAAAACCGGCCGGGGCGGTGCGGTTTTTCGAGAGGGTGGCAGTGTAAGGCCTGACGGTCGAAAATCCGCGCCCGATTTGCCGGAGGGCGGAGGAAATCGTCGGTCGCCGTTCAGAAACCGAGCGACAGCCCCTTGGGGTGGAAGGCCTGGTAGCGGCGGGCGGTCTGGTCGGCCTTGCGGCTCCACGCCTCGGTGGTGGAGGTGAGGTAGTTGAAGTGCAGGCGCGGCTTGCCGGGGCCGGGGTGGCTCTTGAGCAGCAGTTCGACGCAGCGCGGGTGCGGGTGGTGGAAGATCGCACCGTTGGTCGAGATCAGGTAGTTGGCGCATTGCAGCCGGGCGAGCAGGGGTTCGCTGATGTTGGCGACGCTGCCGTGGTGGGCCAGCTTGAAACCGTCGAGGGCGAGGCGCGCGCCGGGCGCCAGCAGGCGGTCGAGCGAGGCTTCGAGCACCGGCGCCCAGGCGTCGCCGGTGAGCAGGAAGCGCACTTCCGGCTGGCCTGCCGGGTATTCGAGCAGCAACGCGATGCTGCTGCCGTTGGCGCGGCTGGTGTCGCCGCCGAAGGGCGCATCGGCGCCGGGTTCACCGGTGCCGCCGCCGAGGGTGTCGGCGAGATCGGCATCGGTTTCATCGTCGGGCGCGTTGTCGTCGAGGTCGTCGTCGGCGCCCAGCACGTCGCCCAGCGGGCGCAGGCTGCGGCTGGCGGCAAGCCGTTCGCGCAGCTTCGCGATGTCGCCCGAGGGCACCCGGGCCGCCTTGAGCTCCTTGGCCCAGTTGTCCTTGAGCTCCAGCAGGCGCTCATGGTCGGGCGAGAGCAGGGTGAGCCGGCAGGCGCCGGGCAGTTCGACGACCGGCAGCGCGGCATCCTTGCGGTCGATGGCGGCCAGCGCCCCGGCGAAGCCGAGATTGTGGACCGCCTGGCCGGTGCGTTGCTCGTAGTCGGCGATCAGCATGCCGAGCAGCTCGCCCTGGACGCCGCCGAGGGGTTCGCCGGCCGGGTCGGGAACGGCGTTGAGCTGGTCGCGGCCGTTGAACCAGATGCGCTCGAAGCGGCAATCGAGGGCTTCGGCGTCGAGCAGCAGGCGGACGACGCCCTCGATGTGGTCGGCGTCGATGTGGGTGATGACGAGCAGGTCGAAGCGGCGCTCGCCGGCGGGCAGGTGCAGGATGCGCTCGCGCAGGGCCGGGTAGGCGTGGGCCGGGCCGCCGTCGATCAGGATGCGATGGACTTCCCGGCCGTCGCCGTATTCGATCCACAGGCAGTCACCGTGGGCGGCGGGGAGCATCTCGATGCGGAACATGGCGGCGATCGATCCTTTCAGGTCGGCGTGGAGACGGGTTGCGCTACGGGCGTCAGCCGCCATTCGGCGTCGCCGAGCGCGACGAGGCAGAGGGCGAGCAGGTAGCCGCGCGCCAGCATGCGGCGGCGGACGCGGCGCATCAGGGTGCCGAAGTCGGCGTTGGCGTCGTCGACCGCGACCAGCTGCGTGACCAGTTCGCGGGCGAGCGGCGCCGCGTGGCGGCCGAGGATCTGGGCAAGGGTGCCGAGGACGATGGCCGTCTTCAGCTTCTGGAATTCGCGAACGACCTGGACGTAGCCGAGTTCGGACTTTGCGCCGGTGCGGCAGCCGAGCAGGAGCAGGACAGGTCCCGGCTCGCGGCCCCCGGGGTTGATGAACTCGGGGATTATCTGGCCGCGCCGCAGGCGGGCGAGATCTGCAGCCAGGTTCTCGTCGCCGATTTCAAGAAAGTCATCCACGTTTTCGTGGTCGTGATGTGGCAGCGCGATCAAGAGTCGCGGGTGGTTTTGCACCGCCGAGTACCATTCGGGCCAGTCGTGGGCGAGGGTGGCCTTGGCGAACAGTTTTTCAATTGCCGTCCAGGTGGCCGTGCGCTCGTCTTCAGGCACCTTGTGGCTGCTGGCGAAGACGGCCGAGTCGATGGGCGGCAGGCTCCGGCGGATGGCCGAAGGGGCCGAGGCATTGGCGGCGCAGTCTGGGTTGAGGCGCTCGATGACCTTGCGCAGCGACCAGAAACCCAGCGGGCAGATGGTCTTCGCGTAGACCTGTTCCTGGGGCGTCAACGGGGCGTTGCCGCAACTTGGGCAGACTCCGGCATCGCCTTCCAGAGCTTTTTCCCAGCCTTCGCACAGGGGCGCCGCATCGATCGGGTAGCCGCGGTCGTAGACGAATTCGAGCGGCAGCACAACGTCGGGATCGAAGGTCAGGAACTGGATGCGGTCGCCGGGGTCGCTGAACCCCTGTTGCTTGAGCTGGTTGAACAGATTAGTACCCAAGCGCGCCATGTCGCGCAAGAGAACCCGGACTTCCTCGTCGGTGGCATCGAGCGCCGCTTCGCTGTCCGGGGTGGCGGCGCGGCGGCGCACCAACGACTTCTCAGTCGAGAAGAGCGAAGCATTGAGGTTCTCGATTGCCTGGCCCGGCGAATCGAACTTGTAGTCGTGCCCACCGGAACCGTCGAAGACGCGCAGGCTGCCCTTGGGCGGCGCGGGTTGCCCCGGCACCGGCGCCTGGCCGTAAACGAGGGTCGCATTGCACTGTTGGGCGTCTTCGAGAGCAATGACCTCGCGCCGGCTGAGCTGCGTCCGCACGCGCAGGGCATCGCGCGGCCCGGCCTGCTCGCCGGGGGCGAGCGCTGCTGCCTCGACTCGCACCACCTCGAAGCTGCGCCCGCGATAGCGGAACATGATCTCGGCGCTGACGTAGCGTTCGTCGGCAGGGACGTCGATGCACAGGTCGCAGTCGCCGCTGCGCGCGCTGCGCGAGGCGGGGAGCAGCAGCGTGGTGGCGGCGCGCTGCTCGCCCCAGCATAGCTCGACGCTCAGTTCCAGGCCCTTCTGCGGGATGGGGACGGTGGGGATGGCGGCGTCGGAACTCGCCGCGCCGTCGTCCTCGGGCAGGCCGATCCAGCAGCGGATGGTGTTGGCGGCGCCGGCGACGAAGGTGTCGCGCTGCTTGCCGTCGTGAAGAATGGTGGCGCGGACGTGGCGCTCGTCGGTGGCGGCCGGCGCCGGTTGAACGGGCGGCGCGCCGCGGCTGGCGGTCTGGAATTCGACGTGGGTTGTGTCGATCGTGACGCCGCGCGGGTGGCTTGCCGGCGGGCTCGGTGGCGGGGGGCTGCTGCCGGTCCGGGCGCCGGGTGGCGTCAGGTCGGAGGCGTCGGCCGGCACCGAACGGTTGGCGGCCAGGAGATCGACATCGGGCATCTCGAACGTCATGTCGCGCGGACGGCTTGCCGGCGCCGGTGCCGGTGGGTGGATCGGCGGACGGGCGCTGCTGCGCGTCCGGTCGTCGATGAGGACATGGCGCAGTGGTGGCGCGGCACCACCGCCGGCGCCGCGGTAGGGCGTGGGCGCGCAGCCCGCCTGGACATCGGCAGCCTGGCCGAGGATGTCGAGCAGGCGCAGGCGGGCCGTCTCAGGCGCCTGAGGCGCCAGCGCGACCGTTTCGCGGATCATTTCTTCGGTCGGTGTGTCGGCGATCATCCAGGCGATCTGGCCGTCGTCGTGCCCGGGCTGTGCTGCGGTGAGGTGCTCGTACAACAGTTGGGCGATTGGCCTGTCGCGGCGGAATGGTTCGGGAGCGAGCACCGGACCGAAGGGGCGCGGTGGCGGCAGTGGCAGGCCTTGCGCATCGGCGATCCCGGTGGCGGCCCAGACGGTCAGGCGCAGCGCGCGGTCGAGGTTGTGCTCCAGGCGCGGTGCGCCCGGCCCGTCAAGACGGGCGAGCAGGCGTTCGAGCATGGCGCGCAGCCGCTCGGGGATCGGGCGAATCGCCGCGATGCGGTCATAGGCGGTCCACGGGCTGCCCCAGAACAGGGTCGGCTCCGGCGCGCCCGGCGAAAATACGCTTTCGAGCGCGGTGAAGTCGCCGAGCCGGCCGATGGCCAGCGCCAGCCAGAACTTCGCGTCGGGATCCAGGTGGTGGGCGTGGCACAGCACTTCGCGGGAGATCAGCGTGGTTTCTTCGAGCGGTGCCAGCGCCAGCCGGCGCCAGAGTTCGGGGTCGCCGTTCTCGGCGCGCACCAGCAAGGCCGGGATGCGCGATGGATCGCCGGCGGCTTCGAGCGCCGCGGCGATGGCGTCGCGGTCGGCTTCGCGCGGGTCGTCGGCCATCCGGCACAGTTCGTCGCGTACTGTCAGCAGCGGAACGCTCGCGGCGAAAGCCAGCGCCTGGCGGCGCACCGGCGCTCCGGGCGGGAGGTTGGCGACGAGCTGCCTGCCGGGGCCGATCATCCTTTGCCAGCCCGCGCGGCCGAGCGGAAAGTGGGCTGCTGCCGCCAGCGCGGCGAGCCGGACCTCGGGGGACGGGTCGTCGTCGGCAAGCTCCAGCAGCGGCCAGAGCCAACGGTCCGAGAAGGGTTCGACGCGGGATGGGTCCATGCCGGTGGCCTCGTCGGGCGGTGGGTCAGGCGCCCAGGATTTCGGGCACGTAGGTCTGCAGGCGGTGGGTCAGCAGGGCGCCGGCGTGCCGGCCGAGCACGGCCATTTCCGGGGCCGAGAGCCGGGTCAGGTTGGTGCTGATCGCCGAGGCGAAGGCGGCGTCGCCCTCGCGTTCCTCGCCGATCGTGCTGTCGATGGAGAACCACACCGGCTTGGCGCCGCCCGCGCTGGCGTTCAGTTCCAGCCGCTTGAACTGCAGGCCGCGGACCTGCTCCATCAGGATGTCGATGGCCGCCACCAGCACCGCGGTGCCGGATTCCGTGGGCCGTTCGTCGATCGAGAACGGCTTGCCGCCGTCGCTGACGATCAGGTAGTCGAGGGCATTGCGCTTGCGCAATAGGGGGTTGACCCCGAGGTTGTCATAGACGCCGCCGTCAGAAAGCGTGACGTAATCGACGCCGGCAGCCGGGTACTGGTCCTGCTCGACCTTGAGCGGCGGGAACACCGGCGGGAAGGCCGACGACGCGGCGACCGCGCGGCTGAGCGGGAAGCCGGCGGCCTCGTTGGTGCCGAGTTCCCATTCCCCCATCTCGGCCTTGCCGCTGGCGCCGCCGCCGGTGACGAAGAAGAACATGTTGCCGGTCGCCAGGTTGGTCGAATTGAGATACAGGCGCGGCCCGTTCTGCAGCGAACCGAGCGTGCGCTGGCCGTAGAGGTCGCGCTCGTAGGTGGCGGCCAACTTGTCGAGACGGCTGTGGAAGGGATCGAGAACGCCGCCGATGACCGACGAGACCGCGATCGAACTGGTGCGCAGGTATTTTTCCAGCTTGTCGAGCGCGTCGTCCTCGCCCCAGTGGCAGGCCAGGAAAGCCCCGGCGATGCTGCCGCCGCTGACGCAGGTCAGCAGGTCGAGCTTCCACAACAGGCCGAACTGATGCAGCTTGCGGAAGGCGCCGAGATGGAACGCCGCGGCGCGAAAACCGCCGCCCGAAAGCGCCATCCCGATACGCTTTTCCGAATTGCCGACGTTGATGGTCATGACATCCTCCTCTCGTGATGGGCGGGCCATACTGCCGGCGGCGCCGGTGATGATGCATCGGTCATGCTGCGCGCGACTTTTCTTACTATAGGCGGCGCTGGGGGAAACTCAAGGGGCGGGGGTCGGGCAGAAGCGGGCGCTCGTCCGGCCGTAAGGCCAGCCTTTTGAATGGACGCTGAGTTCTCAAATTTGCCTGACAGCCTACGTGTGTAATCGGCCAAAGTGGCCCTTTAACTCGAAGCTCTTGAATGCCAGTAGCAGTATCCAGCAGTTGCAGGACAAGAACCTCGAAGAGGCGTTTTTCATAGAAACGAACGAAACCGAAGTTGCGTACGCTTATTGCCTTCTCAAGTTCTATCGCCAGTGTCGTAACCAGCGAGGTCAGCGTCGAGGGACCAAATTAGCACTTGGGACATTGAATGCCGGTCCTTGGACTGTTCCCACTCCTTTATCATAGAAAGATCGCTCAGGCTGACGCCCTCACGCGCTTTCTTCGCTGTCTTGCTCTTCTGGGCATGTAACGGAAAGTCGGCAAGCCACGCGAGAAACTCCTCGCGGGAAGGGAAATGCGTGGGGCGGTATGGGGTACTCCCATTGATTGCCCTAGTCACGTCCTCCACGAGTTTCTGCCCAAATTGAAGTCGAAGTCCACCATTTCCAAGATCAGCGATGTGATTACCCGTTTCCCATATCGCGGCCATTGGGAGTAGGAAATAATCTCCTTGGTTCAGTCTGATTTCGAACTCGGCAAAGATGTCATCGCGGTTTTGGTTGTTGCCCGGAACATCGAGGATATTCAAATACACGGAGGTGTCGAGCAGGACAATCGCGCTCATTCGGTGTCTCCAGTACGCATTTTCTCGAGCCATGCCAGGGCTCGCTTTTTACGCTCCTTGCCTCCGGGGTTTTGCTTGACGAAACGCTCCAGAGTGCCGGATGTCATCAGGTGACCAAGGGTCCCTTGAGCAATTAGCTCCGGATAGTCAGGCACTTCCTCTAGACGCACGAGGCGGCTAGAGCCATTGCCCGGATCGCGGTAGCAGAACACCACGTCGGGGACTGCGGAGTCGGGCAAGGCGTCCAGCATGGCCGGGTTGTGGGTGGACAGCAGGACTCGCAAGGAGCGGCGCTGGGCGATCGCCTGGATCCGTTCCAGCAAGTGGCGTGCACGACTCGGATGGACACCGTTGTCGATTTCCTCGATCACCACAAGGCTACCCTCAGTCGCCGATAGCATCGCTGCAGCGATTGCGAGGACGCGCAAGGTGCCGTCAGAGAGCAGTGACGCGTCGTAGCGGCGCTTCTCTCCGCCGAAGGTCTCCACCAATTCGACCATGACCTCGCCGCGCGGCCCCCTTAGGAACCCTAAGGTGCCGATGTCTTGCTCAGGTAGGCTCTGGATGAATTGAAGAATCGCTTCGCGCTGCTCCTTGATTGGTGAGTCAGTTGCCGCAGTATCCGTTCCCCAAAGGGCGTACAACACGCTTGAAAGATTAGTGCCGTCACCCATCAGGCGGTGGTCTGAAGGGAAACTGTAACCCCGCATTTTCGCTGGTACCGGATCGAGAAACAGGATGTTTGAGAGCCATTCCTGGTATTGCCGGACAGTTTTCGGAATGATCCGGCGGGCTTCCTTGTGCTCTGTGGAAAAAGTCGCAGGGCTGTCCAATTGCGTGAAGATTGCGCCTTGGTCGCTGCACGTAATGTGTGGCTTCTTCCCGCCCCTAGCGAAATTGTTGTAAGCCACCCCGGCATCGGAACTACGTCCTTCCGACGGTTGGTCGAGTACGTAGAGCGGAACTGCGGTACTTGGCGAGGTGATAGATTCTGAGGAAACGTGCAATCCGTCATCCCTAAGGGAAATTTCCAACTCCAGCCGATTCCAGTCCGTCAGGTTGGTTTCAGAGCCAATTCCGAAACGTACCGCACCCGCATAGCCAAGATCATTAACCCGACCTCGCAGCACGCGCTCAGAGTTCTGCACCTCATATTGGATGGACGAAAGCTTCTGCCCTTGAGCCAACCAGGAGAGCAGGCGCAAGCCTTCGATGGCGTTGCTCTTGCCGGAAGCGTTGGCGCCGATCAGCACGGTGAGCGGCCCGAGCGGCAGTCGTGCGTTATGGTAGCTTTTGAAGGTGGTCAGGGAAAATGCGGTCAACATGTTTCGGATTCCTGCAATTCGGTTGTTGTAAGCGGCTTATGCTTCTTGCTAGTAAGCATATCTGTATCAAGCCAGCGCTGTAGAGCCTTCAGCGCTTCGACTTGTTTGAGTAAAAAGCGCAATCTCCCGTCGGGCGGGCCCAGAACACATGTGGTCACATCTAGGGATGTCTAGTCTCTCAGAGTTGTATGTCAAGCGAGTGCTAGATGTCGATATTGTAATCAGGTTTCTGCCATTTGCTCCCGTCGCCTGAACGGCGCCTAAGGCAGAGGGTTTGTTGCCTGTGAGCAGCCACTTGGATCGTCTGCAGTGCATTTGTACCTGCCCTTCAATCTTTGATGGTTGGAAGGGTAGCAACAGGTCGGCAACGGCCGGTTAGCGTCATCCAGCATGCGCTATGATGAACATCGGCAGCGGCCGCTGAGACGTGTTGGTTGCAACATTCAAGGTAACGCAGATGCAAGTTCCCAAAGCCTTTCTGGCGCTTCTTCTTTGTCTCGCTGCCACCGGCAGCCGGGCGGACATCTACGGATTCGTCGACGGCGACGGGGTGTCGCATTTCGCGACCGAGCAGGTGGATGCCCGTTACCAATTGCTGGTGCGCGGCAACAAGTTCGGGGTCATGAACCTGGGCGTTGCCGGGAGCGGGAAGCAGCCGCAGGTCAGCCGGCTCACCGAACATCCCAACCTGAAGACCTACGAACCGCTGTTGCGGGCGGCGAGCAGCGAGTTTGCGGTGGACCTGGCCTTGCTCAAGGCGGTCGCCGCGGCGGAGTCGGGCTTTGATCCGGATGCGGTGTCGCCGAAGGGGGCGGTCGGCCTGATGCAGGTGATGCCGGCGACGGCTGAGCGTTACGGGCTGGCCGGCGACGGGAAGCGGTCGCTCGAAACCAAGCTGCGCGACCCGCAGACCAACATCCGCGTCGGCGCACGCTACCTGGCCGATCTCTTCAAGCTTTACCCGCGCCAGCAGCATCTGGTGCTGGCGTCGTACAACGCCGGCGAGGGCGCGGTGCAGCAATACCGGAACGCGATTCCGCCCTATCCCGAGACGCAGAATTACGTCGCGCTGGTGACTGAACTGCACCAGGCGTTCCGCTCGCGCGCGCTATACCGGCAGTCCGGGGTGCGGGTGGAGCGGGTGGCGCCGGAAAAGCGGCTGGCAACAAAATGACGATGGCCGGATTGCCCGGCCATCCTGCTTCGCGTTGCGCCGTCGGCCGTCAGTGCCGGCTCTGGATTTCCTCGATGTAGCCGAGCATGCCGGTCTGGATGTTGCCGGCGTTGCCTTCGTCGGTATCGATGTGCATGGCGAGGCGGAAGTTGGGATTCACGCGGACGACGACGTCGCCGAAGATCAGCTCGCGGTCGCCCTCGATGCGCACGCGGACGACGTAGTTGTCGCGCACGCGAAAGCGCATGGCGTCTTCGGGCGACATGTGGATGTGGCGCTGGGCGCAGATGACGCCGCGCTCGATCTGTGTGCTGCCGGCCGGGCCTTCGAGCGTCAGGCCGGGGGTTCCGGCGAGGTCGCCGGACTGGCGAATCGGCGGCTGGACGCCGAGCTTGAACTGCTCGGTCATGGCGATCTCGACCTGGGTTTCCTTGCGCGTCGGGCCGAGCACGCGGACATTGGCGATACGGCCCTTGGGGCCGACCAGATGCACCTTTTCCTCGCAGGCGTACTGGCCGGGCTGCGAGAGTTCGTGCATCGGCGTGAGCTGGTGACCGGGGCCGAACAGCGCCTCGACGTCGGCCTGCGCGAGGTGGACGTGGTGGGCGGAGATTTCGACCGGGATGGGCATTTCCTCCTCGGCCCTGGCTTCGAGCAGGAGCTGGTTGCGCTCGATGGCGCGCAGGGTTTCCCAGGCGACGAGTCGTTCATCGTCGTTGGCGACGACGAGGATGGCGACCGGCGAGTCGTCGGCCGAGATGACGGCGTGCGAGCCGATGTGGCCGAGGTTGCGGTTCTTTTCCTCGTCGAGCTTGATGCCCATGTAGCCGAGGCCCTGGCAGGCGAGACTGCGCACGGCGGCGCTGGTTTCGCCGATGTCGCCGGTGAAGGCGAGGACGTCGATGCCGCCCATCGCCGCGACGTAGGCGCCGATGTTCTTGCGCACCTGGTAGCAGAAGGCCTTGTGGGCGAGCAGGGCGCGGTGGTGGCCGTCGTCGGCGGCGGCCTCGATGTCGTGGATGTCGGCCGAGATGCCGGAGATGCCCTTGAGGCCGCTTTCCGTGTTGATCACGGTCGACAGCTGTTCGGGCGACATCTTGTGCTGCTCGATCAGGTGCAGCATGACGGCGGGGTCGATGCTGCCGGAGCGGCTGGGCATGATCAGGCCGTCGGTCGGCGTCATGCCCATTGTCGTGTCGACCGAACGGCCATGGTCGATGGCGCACAGCGAGGCGCCGATGCCGAGGTGGCACGAGACGATTTCGAGTTCGCCGAGCGGGCGCTTGAGGACTTCGGCGGCTTTCAGCGAGACGTAGCGGTGCGAGGTGCCGTGGAAGCCGTAGCGGCGGATGCCGTGCTGCTTGTAGAGATCGTAGGGCAGGCCGTAGAGGTAGGCGTAGGGCGGCAGCGTCTGGTGGAAGGCGGTGTCGAAGACGGCGACGTGCGGGACGCCGGGGAACTGCTTCATGGCGACGCGGATGCCGGCGGCGTTGACCGGGTTGTGCAGCGGCGCGAAGGTGGCGAGCTCCTCGATCTCGGAAATCACCGCCGGGGTGATGACGACGGAGCTGGCGAAGCGGTTGCCGCCATGCACGACGCGGTGGCCGACGGCGACGACGTCCTCGGGATGGAAGGCGAAGGCCTCGCCGAGCTGGGCGGTGGCTTCGCCGATCACCGTGAACAGCTCGGAGAGCTTGAACGGCCCGCGTTCCAGCACCTTCTGCTGCGGTCCGACGGTGACGGTGACGCATGTCGTCTGCCTGTCGGCGTTGTCGACGATGCCGTGGATGTCGGCGCCGCTTTCATGGGTGTCGTAGATGCCGAAATGGATCTGGCTGAGGCCGACGTTGAGCACGACGACCTTGCCCGGCGCGCCGGTGTGCAGCGACAGGGCGTAGGGATCGTCGGCATTGGCCACGGCGCGGGCCTGGGCGGTGACGATGTCGACCGACATGGCGCGCGTGCGGTCGGCGAGCAGGCGGGAGAGGTAGCCGACGGCCTTGGGGTTGGTCAGGATGTGGCTGTTGAAGACTTCCTGCGGGATCATCAGCACGAAGCAGCGGTTGCCGGCGATGACGTCGGCGACGATGCGGTCGCCGGTGAGCAGCGACATGACGCCGAACACGTCGCCGGCTTCGAGCTGACTGATGACGGTGCGCGTGCCGGTGTTGTCGGTCATCGAGATTTCGGCGTGGCCGCTGACGACGACGCCGATGAACTTGCCTTCGTCGCCGGTTTCGAGGATGGCTTCGTTGCCCTCATAGGTGGCGAAGCGGGACTTGATGACGATTTCCTCGACCTTGTCGGCCGGGAAGTGCTCGAACAGGCGCACCTGCTCAAGGAAGAAGCGTTTCAGATCGATTTCGCTCATGCTGGTTCTCGCTTGCAATCGGTATTTTTTTATAGGTTGAAGACTACCACTTTGCTGCATTGCAGCATAGGGGCGTTCCGTAACCGTCGGCCTGCTGTCGTTTTTTTGTCGCGGCGACCGTCGTTTTTGCGAAACTGTCACCGTTTTCTGCAAGAATTCCGGTCTTGAACAACCGCCACGATTCCGGATTCCCCATGACCTACAAAGTCTTTGTCGACGGCCAGGAAGGCACCACCGGCCTGCAGATCAACGAATACCTCGCCAAGCGCGCCGATATCGAACTGCTGAAGATCGATGCCGACAAGCGCAAGGATCTTGCCGAACGCAAGCGCCTTATCAACGCCTCCGACGTCACCTTCCTGTGCCTGCCGGACGAGGCGGCGAAGGAATCGGTGACGCTGGTCGACAACCCGGACACCTGCGTCATCGACGCCTCCACCGCGCACCGCGTCAATCCGGCGTGGACCTTCGGCCTGCCTGAACTGGCGCCGGACCAGCGCGCGAAAATCCGCGCCAGCAAGCGCATCGCCAATCCCGGCTGCCATGCCTCGGCATTCATCCTGGCGCTCAAGCCGCTGGTCGCCGACGGCCTGGTTGCGGTCGACACGCAAATTGCGGCCAATTCCATCACCGGCTATTCCGGTGGCGGCAAGTCGATGATCGCCCACTACGAAAGCCCGGCCCGCATCAATGCGCCGCGCCCCTACGCGCTCGGCCTGGCGCACAAGCACCTGCCGGAAATGCAGGCCTACACCGGGTTGACCGCAGCCCCCATCTTCCAGCCCATCGTCGGCCCCTTCTACAAGGGCCTGGCGGTCACCGCCTACCTGCACCCGAAGCAATTCTCCCGCAAGGCCGGCCCGGCGGACGTGCAGAAGCTGATGGCCGACTACTATGCCGGCGAACCCTTCATCCGCGTCGCGCCGGTCGACCTCGAAGCCAACACCGAAGGCGGCTTCTTCAACGTCGAGGCCAACAACGACACCAACCGCGTGGACCTCTTCGTCTTCGGCAACGACGAGCGCATGCTGCTCGTCGCCCGCCTCGACAACCTCGGCAAGGGGGCGTCGGGCGCAGCGGTGCAGGCGATGAACGTGCATCTGGGCGTCGAGGAGAGTCTCGGGCTGGTTTGATCGTTCGCCCTCGCGCAGGACGGGAGCCCGCCGGAAGGCGGGTTTTTGCTTTTTGGCAAGGCGGTGAGCGGCCCGATGTGGCCGCCGTCCAGTCAATACAACCGGATGGCCGTGTCGAAGTGCCAGGTCCGGCGGATCTCGATGACATCGACGTCGCGGGCGAGCGCCGGCTGGAACGGCAGATACGGGGTCTGGCTGAACACGATGCGTCGTATCGCATCGTCGATGGCCGCCACGCCGCTCGAACGGACGAATGTCACGGACTCGACCGAACCGTCGCTACGGATCGCCACCGTGACGACAGGATCGGAGTGGGGCTGTTTCACCAGTTCGCGCACCTTGTCGAACGTCATGTTGAAGTGGATTTTCTGGCTCCAGGCTTCCACGTAGCGAATGATTTCGGCATTGGGGTCGGTGCGCCCGAAGACCCGGGCGCGGCGTAAGCCGCTCGCCGAAGGTGACGGACGTGCCGCCTGCGCCGCGTCACGGCGGGCGGCCTCCTCGTCCAGTTGCCGTCCCATCGCCCGACGTATCGCATCCCGTCGAGCATCCTGCTCCTGCCGGGCGGCCGCTTGGCGGGCACCTTCCTGGCGCTCGGCCTCCAGTCGCGCCGACTCGGCGCGGGCCGCATCCTGGCGCGCCTGTTCCTGCCGGGCGGCGGCCTGGCGGGCGCCTTCCTGGCGTTCGGCCTCCAGCCGCGCAGACTCGGCCCGTGCCGCATCCTGGCGTGCCTGTTCCTGCCGTGCGGCGGCCTGGCGGGCGCTTTCCTGGCGCTCGGCCTCCAGCCGCGCAGACTCGGCCTTTGCCGCTTCCTGGCGTGCCTGCTCCTGCCGGGCGGCCGCCTGGCGGGCGCTTTCCTGGCGTTCGGACTCCAGCCGCGCAGACTCGGCCTGTGCTGCTTCCTGCCGCGCCTGCTCCTGACGGGCGGCAGCTTGGCGGGCGCCTTCCTGCCGCTCGGCTTCCAGCCGCGCAGACTCGGCCTGTGCTGCTTCCTGCCGCGCCTGCTCCTGACGGGCGGCAGCTTGGCGGGCGCCTTCCTGCCGCTCGGCTTCCAGCCGTGCGGACTCGGCATTTGCTGCTTCCTGGCGTGCCTGTTCCTGCCGGGCGGCCGCCTGTCGGGCGCTTTCCTGCCGTTCGGCCTCCAGCCGCGCAGACTCGGCCTTTGCCGCTTCCTGGCGTGCTTGCTCCTGCCCGGCGGCTGCTTGGCGGGCATTTTCGTGGCGTTCGGCTTCCAGTCGCGCCGACTCCGCGTGCGCCGCTTCCGCGGCGACTCGTTTTTGCGCCGGCGGGTCGCCCCGGGGCTGCGCCGCCGCGCCGCCCTCTCCTGAGGCTGCCGCGACGGCCGGAGCCGGCGCCGGCTCCGGCGGAGGAGGAGGCACGACGAACTCTGCTTCGTCCGACTGCTCGACGGTGATCACGGAGGGAACCGGCTTCGGCGGGGGCGCCAAACCGGGTCGTGCGGTCGCTGGTGATGTTCCGGTCGCTTTCTTAGGTTTTGGGCTCGCCTTGACCGCTGGCGTGCTTGGCGAAACGATCTTCCGGGCGGGCTGCGCCGGGCGCTGCTCGGGAGACTTGAATGTGACGACTGCCCGACCGGCGGTTATGGGTTGCCCGAGCGACGGTGGCGGCAACGGGGCCGGCGTGGTGCCTAGCTGCGAGTCCGTGGCCGGCGCCGGAACGAGCTCGACGCGCAGCAGGTCGGGCGCCTGGACCCGTCGCTCCTGCCAGGGGAAGGCGAAGCCGGGAAGGCCGAATTCCTGGCCGCTGAAGGTCAGGGTCAACAGCCATGCGTGGGCGACCAGGGAGAGCAGCAACGAAAGACGGAGCCGTCTCGCGCGATCAATCTGTTGCGGGCCGCTGCGGGCGGCTTCCATGGCGGACGCCGGCAACGGATCGGGTGGCGCTTCCGGTGCGCTGCCGGATGCCATGGTGTTCAAGCGTCCCCCACCGACAGCGGAACCTGTGCCTCGCCCATGCCGGTCACGCTACCGGCCGCTGAGCCGGTTCGGCCAATACCCATGCGCCGGACGGCAGGCCGGCAAATGTGCAAGACACTGGCTGGATGGCTTCGGTCAGCGCGAAGCCTTCGGGAAACAGCGGGGCAGCGCCGACGAAAGCGGTCTTCGCATTGGTGGGTCCATCAGCCGAGGGAAGAACGCCGCGCGGAGCACCCGCACGGACGAGGATTCCCATGGGCTGCCGGAGGCTGGCAGGGTTTGCACAGACACCGGAGTCCGTGGCCGAATCGGTATTCATGAGCCAATTATGCGGGCAGAATCAGGCGGCTGGCAACGAAACCATGTTGGCCGGTTTCGTGGAGGACTTCCGTCGGTTCCCGCAACCGGTTGCCGAATGGTCTGTCAGCGACCCTTGCTCATGGAAGGGTCATCGGGCTGGAACGGCCAAATTCCCCGCATTCGGGTGGTGCCGATGTTCAGGCGCCGTCCGCCCGCGGTGCGTCCGTCAGCCGGATCGGTCGTTGGGCGTCGTTATCGAATTCCCGTTCGTCTTCTCGCCACCGGCGGGCTTGCCGATTCCCAGCTTATCGGAGACCTTGTCGGATGCCTTGTTCAGGGCGCGGCCAGTGGCCTGCAGACCGCGCTCGATCCCATGTCCGGCCGCCTTGGCGCCGCGTTCGACGCCGTTTGCGGCAGCTTTGGCGCCGTGCTCGATCGCCGCGCCGGTTTTCTCGAGAACCGTTGGCGAGCTGGTTTCGCCCTCGCCGTTCGAAGCGGCGTGGGCGCCGGCCATGAAGGCGCAGCCGATGGCCAGCGGGAGCAGGGGCCTGAATGGATTCATCGTGATTTCGTCAGATCATGTTCATTCGCACCATATCACCATCGATCGGATTGGTCCCGGTCGAGATGTAACCTCTTGTTTCAATAATCGAAACACCGTGCCGATGGCCGCATCCGGCGGACCATGCCGATTTGCCGGCTGCCGGCGCGGTTGCGCGCCGGGCAGCCGATGGCGGGCCTGTCGCGGTCGACCGGATAAACAGGCCAAATTCCGGCATTGCCGCGCTGCTTCGCTGATGCGCTCCGGCGGCTTGACAGTGCCATGGGCAAGGATGATCCTTGTAATGTGCGATTCCGTTGGGGGTGCGGTCATGGCAAGCGTCCGGTTTCTGCTGTCCTTCCTGCTTCTCGCCTGGTTTTCCGCCTGCGCGCTAGCGGCGTCGGAAAACGGCGGCAGCGCCGCTGCCGCCAAGGCCCCGCCGACCAAGGTGCGCAGTCTCGAGATCGCCAACAAACCCTGGAAGGGCGATTTCGACGCCATGCTGGAGCGGCGGATCATCCGGGTGGCCGTTCCCTACAGCCGCTCCCTGTATTTCGTCGATCAGGGCCGCGAGCGCGGGCTGTCAGCGGAGCTGATCCGCGACTTCGAGCGCTGGGTGAACAAGAAGCACGCGAAGAAGCTCGGCAAGCGGCCGGTGACCGTCTACATCGTCGCCGCGACGCGCGACCGCCTGCTGCCTGATCTGGAAGCCGGCCTCGCCGATATAGCCGTCGGCAATCTCACGGTGACGGACGAGCGGCTCGCCATCGTCGATTTCGTCGCGCCGGATAACGAGGTGCTGAATACCGAAATCCTGGTAACCGGCCCGGCGACGCCGGAGATCAGGACTGTGGACGACCTTTCCGGCAAGACCGTGCATGTGCGCAAGACATCGAGTTACCACGCCAGTCTCGGCGCGTTGAACGAGCGGCTGCGCCGGGCGGGCAAGTCGGAGGTCAGGCTGGTCCTCGTGCCGGAGGCGCTGGAGGACGAAGACATGCTGGAGATGATGAACGCCGGCCTGCTCTCGGCCATCGTGGTGGACGACTGGAAGGCGAAGATGTGGGCGCAGGTGCTGCCGAAGATCGTGGTGCGCGAGGACATCGTGCTGCGCGAACCGACGCGGAAAGGCTGGGCGGTGCGCAAGGGGAGCCCGCAACTGGTCGCCGAACTGAACGAGTTCTACGTGACCTGGGCGCGGAAACAGGGGGTGCTGCCATATCGCCAGAAGCAGTACATGCGGACCATCAAGGCGCTCAACAGCGCCGCCGCCGAGCGTGACCGCCAGCGCTTCGAGGTGCTCATCGATGTCTTCGAAAAATACGGTGCGCGCTACAACTTCGACCCGCTGATGCTCGCGGCGCAGGGTTATCAGGAATCCACGCTGGACCAGAGCAAGAAGAGCCACGTCGGGGCGATCGGCATCATGCAGGTGATGCCGACGACCGGGAAATCGCTCAACGTGGGCGACATCGGGGTGACCGAGGCCAACATCCACGCCGGCGCCAAGTACATGGACCAGCTGATGACCCGCTATTTCACCGACGCGAAGTTCACCGAACAGAACCGCACCTTGTTCGCCTTCGCGAGCTACAACGCAGGGCCGGGCAACATTTCAAGGATGCGCAAGGAGGCGGCGAAACGCGGCCTCGATCCGGACAAGTGGTTCAACAACGTCGAGGTTGTCACTGCCGAGAAGATCGGCATGGAAACGACCACCTACGTGCGCAACATCTTCAAGTACTACGTTTCCTACAAGCTGGCGACGGATGCGGAGGAGCGGGCGGAGCAGCTGAAGCAGAAGGCGGGAATGCAGTGAGGGGGATGGAGGAAGGCGCGGGGGAGGCGGTGAGCCTTCACGTGCGGCCCGCACTCCCTGGACTCGGGGGTTTTAGCTCCGGCCGGGCCTGCGGCCCTTAACTCCGCTGTGCGGAGTTAGCCTGCGCTGAGCGCCGGATGTCACGCTTTTAGATGTAATTCACACTTCTTGGGTTCCGGCGCACCTGTCTCGAACCAAAGGGGTCAGGAACCAAAGGGTTCAGAGACAGTTCCCATTTTCGTTCTATCGCCTTTTCCATTCCAGTCACTATTCAAAATCCAAAATCCCCTTGTCCGACATGCGTCTGCGCCGGAGTTTCGACCATTTCGGCAGGCATCGGCGGCCTTCCCCGACGTCCAGAATTGTGGCGTATGCCCAACCAGGTGCAGATGGCTTCGGCAAAACGTTCGCTGCCCGAGGGCATGCCCAGTTGCAGGGCTTTCCGGATGTCATCGACCGCCTCGGCATCGAGTTCGGTTCGAAACAACTTCCTGTAGGCTGCGCGTCGTTCTTCGTCATCGCTGCCGAGTTGGCGGTAAAGGACGTGCGGGGTGAGACGCCCATTCATTTGCCCCAGCCCGTTGGCGCGGTAACTCGACCAGCGGTATTGCGCCGGGTCAGCCACCATCCCTGCCCGCACCGGGTTGAGTTCGATGTAGCGCTGGCACGCGAGGAGATAGCTTTCAGCTTGCACCACGCTGGATTTGTAGCGCCCTTCCCACAGGCTGCCGGTGCGCCGGTAGAAGCGGTTGGCGTACTGGACATAGCGGCGCCCGAGCGATTGCATGAGCCGGGACGGCGCGCCAGTCTCGGCCGGTGTCAGCAGCAGATGGACATGGTTGGTCATCAAGGCGTAGGCGTGGATGGCGCAGCCACAAGCGCGAGCTGCCTCTTCCAGCCAATGGAGATAGCAGTAGTAAAGCAGTAGTAATCTTCATCGGTGAAAAAGCACGGCTCGCGGTTGATGCCGCGCTGGACGATGTGCAGCGGGGTGTCGGCGAGCAATACGCGGGGGCGGCGGGGCATTTTTTCTAATGATTCAGAAAACTAAATGTCTCTGACCCCTTTGATTGGGAAAAAATGGTGTCCATCCTTGCGGTGTCGGTATCCAATTGAGTTCGGCGCGTGTTGTGAGATATGCGTGGCCTGCCATCAATGCGCAATCAATTTCGAATGGTGTTGCCATGATTACGTCACTCCTGAAAATATATGCTTGATCGGGTCGTAGCAATCTGTTTTATTTCGGTAGGAGTTTTGGTTCTATAGGATTGGGAGCCTTAGGTCCGCTGGAGTACTTGGGGCATGGCTCTGGCATCACCTTCTTCCGAAGGACGGTTCCATATTGGTGTTCAACATACCGATTCTCTTCCTGGACCTGCGCCACACTGTAAAAGGGTTTCAGCAACTTGCTCGCTGGGCTACCGACGATGACGTTGGCTTTGTTTAGCTCAACCGGGAATTCGGCCAAGGCAATACGTTTCCATTGACCCTTTTCGTACTTGAACAGGATTTGCGGGGGGTTGGGGCGCTGCCATTTGTTGTAGGCAATGCAGCCGGCCGGATAGGTGGCGATGTAGGGTATGCCTCTCATCACATCGAAAAGAATCAGACCCAGGCCGTTCGCTTCCGGCTCGCTGTCCCGGTAATCGGTTTTCCAGGTAATTTTTTGGTTAGAGCCAGGCAGGCTAAATGTCACAGTCTGATCCAGTGCCTCACGCTCTCTGCTCTCAATTGCCGGATACCCTCCAAGGTTATAGAAGCGCTCTGCAACAACGATTTGTCCGTCGTGTAACAATATTTCTTCTTTCCAGTTCATCGTATGACCACTAATTCCGAACAACCCTGCATGTGCATTCATGCTTATCACCAAGGCCAAAATCAAACCGATGGTGTCGGCGGTTTTTAACAGCCAATGTCTGTTATTCATGCTGCACTCCTTGATTGCTTAAAATACGAGGTGTTGGCAGCCGTTTTCGTCGGCATGGGCCCAGCTAGGGTTTTGCGTTCTTGGCCATTTTTTCCGGTTGACCGTAACAGTCGTGAATTCCGTTCTATTCTCAAATCCATTGCCTTCATTTTTCTTCCTCCACGACTTCCATCTGCCGGTTCGTGTTTGCTCCAAGCTCGATGACTTCATCCACCATCAACCCCCGTGGAATCTGGGAATTGCCTCGGACCCTGTAGACGCTCCGAAGCCTTAAATTTCGGCAAAAGGAGAGGTCATGGGCAGAAAGCGTTACGCAAATGACATCTCTCCGGTAGAGTTCGAGAATCAGTATTTCAACCGGCTACGGAGTGTCTAAGAATACCGGGGCGATTCCAATTGGGTATTCTCCGGACAGGCTGATGTCAGGTCAATTTCGCCATAGGCGCAGACGATCCCGTCCGGACCTCGGCGACTAGCTTCGTCCAGCCCAGTTTGGCCGTAGCGTTCAGTACGCTAGGTTGCTTGAACGTGCGCCAAGGATTCACAAACATATTGAAGAGTATTCCGGAGATCCAGACGCACGCTGTTTGCTTTGGCGAGCTACAACTCGGGGCCCGGCAATATTTCAAGGATGGCCTGCGGCCCTTAGCCCCGCTGCGCGGAGTTAGCCTGCGCTGAAACCCTGGGTGTTACGCCTTCACGTGAAGGCCACACTCCTTGGACTCGGGGTTTTCCCACCACCAGCGTCCTGAGCGGACGTCTTCCCCAAGCGAGATCGCGCGGGTGCACGGTGCGCAGCCGATGCTCGGGTAGAACTTGTCGTGCAGCGCGTTGTAGGGCACGGCATGCCGCTTGATGTAGGTCCAGACTTCCTTTTCGCTCCAGTCGGCGAGCGGGTTGAATTTTTCGAGGCCGTTGCCGTCGTCGTATTCGCGGAAGGGCAGGCCGACGCGGGTGGCTGCCTGCTGGGCGCGCAGGCCGGTGATCCAGGCCTTCTTGCCGGCGAGGGCGCGGCGTAGCGGTTCGACCTTGCGCATGAAGCAGCAGCCCTTGCGCAGTTCGATGGATTCGTAGAAGGCATTGATGCCGTTGGCGCGCACGTAGGTCTCGACGGCTTCGGACTGCGGGAAGTAAATCTTGAGCTTGAGGCCGTATTGCTGCTGCACAGCGGCCATCAGGTCGTAGGTTTCGAGCGGCAGGCGGCCGGTGTCGAGGCTGAAGATTTCGATCGGCAGGCCGGACTTGACGATCAGGTCGGTTAGCACCATGTCCTCGGCACCGAGGCTGTTGGCGAAGGCGGCCGGCGACCACTGGCCGGCGATGTCGGCGAGCAGCGCCTGCACGGCGGTAGACTTGGTCGCGACGCTGGCGGTCAGTTCGGGGGTGATGTTGAGCAGGCTCGGGGTCATGGCGGGCTTATCGTGGCAATCAGGCGCGGCGGCGGAAATGGGGTTGCGGCTGGCTGGTCGAGGCCTGATAGGCGTCGCCGAAGGTGGTGAAGCCGGCGGCGATGGCGTAGACCACATCCTTCTCGCCCTTCAGGGCATAGGCGTCGAAACCGACACGGCGCATGAAGAAAAGCTGGTCGTGCAGGACGTCGCCGACGGCGCGTAGTTCGCCCTGGTAGTGGTAGCGCTGGCGCAGCAGGCTGGCCGTCGAGTAGCCGCGGCCATCGACGAATTTCGGGAAGTCGACGGCGATGACGATGAAGTAGTCGAGGTCGCCGGCGATGTCCTCGATGCGGTCATCCCCCTTGAGCAGCAGGCCGATGCGCTTGTGGCAGGAGACGATCTCGGCCTTGCGCGCCTGCCAGACGGCGAGCGGGAAGATGATGTCGCCGGCAGGCAGGACGACGCTTTCCGGCGTTTCGCCTTCGGCCAATTCCAGCGTTTTCCAGGGGTCGACCGCAACTGCCTGGTTCTTGATAATGTGGGCCATCATGCAGCCTCCTTCTGTGCGACCTTCGCCTTGCCGTGGGCACGGCCTTCGTAAACGCGGTTCTTGAACGGGTCGATGCCGATGCGGTCGAGGGTGTCGAGGAAGCGCTCGTCAGCATGGCGGTTCTCGATATAGACCTTGATGATCTTGTCAACGACATCGGGCATTTCCTCGGCCGAGAACGAGGGGCCGATGACCTTGCCAAGCTTCGCGTCGTTGCCCTGGCGGCCGCCGAGCGTGACCTGGTAGAACTCGGCGTCGTTCTTGTCCACGCCGAGCACGCCGATGTGGCCGACGTGATGGTGGCCGCAGGCGTTCATGCAGCCGGAGATGTTGAGGTCGATCTCGCCGATGTCGAACAGGTAGTCGAGGTCGTCGAAGCGCTGCTGGATGGCGGTGGCGATGGGGATCGACTTGGCGTTGGCGAGATCGCAGAAATCGCCGCCCGGGCAGCAGATGATGCCGGTCAGCAGGCCGATGTTCGGCGTCGCCAGGCCCGCGGCCTTGGCCTTCTGCCAGACTTCGTAAAGGTCGGACTGCTTCACGTCGGCGAGGATGATGTTCTGCTCGTGGCTGATGCGCAGTTCGCCGAAACTATAGCGGTCGGCGAGGTCGGCGACGGTTTCCATCTGCTCGGAGGTGATGTCGCCCGGTGCGATGCCGTGCGGCTTGAGCGAGAGGGTGACGGCGGCGTAGCCGGCGACCTTGTGCGGGTGGGTGTTGCGGTCGACCCACTTTTGAAAGGCTTTTTCGTCGGGCAGCGCGACGTCGCCGACGGCGGCGTAGGCGGGCGCCGCGAAGTGTGCGGCGACGCGGTCGTATTCGGCCTGGGTGAGGGTCGCCGGGCCGTCCTTGAGGTGCGCCCATTCGGCTTCCACTTGTCTGGCGAATTCCTCGACGCCGAGCGCTTGGACGAGAATCTTGATGCGCGCCTTGTAGGCGTTGTCGCGGCGGCCGAAGCGGTTGTACACGCGCAGGATGGCCTCGCAATAGGTGAGGATGTCCTGCCAGGGCAGGAAGTCGCGGACGATCTGGCCGCGGATCGGCGTGCGGCCGAGACCGCCGCCGACGATCACGGTGAAGCCGACCTGGCCGTCTACCTCCTTCAGGTGCAGGCCGATGTCGTGGAACCAGGTGACGGCGCGATCCTCGCGGGTGCCGGAAATGGCGATCTTGAACTTGCGCGGCAGGAAGGCGAATTCGGGGTGGAAGGTGCTCCACTGACGCAGGATCTCGGCCAGCGGACGCGGGTCGATCACCTCGTCGGCGGCAACGCCGGCAAACTGGTCGGTGGTGACGTTGCGGATGCAGTTGCCGGAGGTCTGGATGGCGTGCATCTCGACCTCGGCCAGGTGCGCTAGCATGTCGGGCACGTCCTCGATCTTCGGCCAGTTGAGCTGCAGGTTGTGGCGCGTCGTGAAGTGGCCGTAGCCGCGGTCGTAGGTGCGGGCGAGGAAGGCCAGCTTGCGCAGCTGGGCCGAATTCAGCATGCCGTAGGGCACGGCGATGCGGAACATCGGCGCGTGGCGTTGCACATAGAGGCCGTTCTGCAGGCGCAGCGGGCGGAACTCGTCGTTGCTCAGCTCGCCCGATTTCCAGCGGCGGACCTGATCGCGGAACTGCTCGACGCGCTCGTTGACGAGTTGGCGGTCGATGGCATCGTATTTGTACATCGTACTTCCTTAAGCAAAGACCAGCTTGCTGCCGATCAGCACAAGCATGGAGGCCAGGATGCGGCGCAGGATGTGCTCCGGCACCTTGGCGGAAACGTGGGTGCCGAGCCAGATTCCGGGCAGCGAACCGAGCAGCAGCGCGCCGAGCAGCGACCAGTCGACGCCGCCGAGCATCCAGTGGCCGAGGCCGGCGACGAGGGTGAGCGGCACGGCGTGCGCCACGTCCGATCCGACAATGCGGACCGGCGAAAGTTTGGGGTAGAGGAAGAACAGCGCGGCGACGCCGAGGGCACCGGCGCCGACCGACGAGATCGTGACCAGCACGCCGAGGATGGCGCCGACGGCGACCGTGATCTTGCCCAGGCAGCACTGGCGCAGCGCAGAGTCCTCGTGCTTGCTGGCGTAGTCGCGCAGCTTGCGGCCGAACAGGATGGCGATGGCGGTGAGCAGCAGGGCGAAGCCGAGGCCATTGGAAATCACGGCGCCGATGGCGTTGCTGCCCTTGGGCAGTTGCGACAGGATGTAGATGGTGATGGCGGCGGCCGGGATGCTGCCGAGCGCCAGGCGGCCGGTGATCGCCCAGTCGATATGCCCCTTGCGGCCGTGCGCGATGGTGCCGCCGGCCTTGGTCAGCGCCGCGTAGAGCAGGTCGGTGCCGACCGCGGTGGCCGGATGCACGCCGAAGACCAGCACCAGCAGCGGCGTCATCAGCGAGCCGCCGCCAACGCCGGTGAGGCCGACGATGGCGCCGACGGCAAAGCCGGAAAGGGTGTAGAGGGGATCCATGGCGCGCATCGTAGCAGTGGCCATTTGAAACAAAAAGAATATTGGGTTAGATTGTTATATCCATGAGTTATTAAGCGCCGCCATGAAACTTCAGCAACTGCGTTACATCGTCGAGATCCAGCGCCAGGGCCTCAATGTCTCGGAGGCGGCGGAGTCGCTCTACACCTCGCAGCCGGGCATTTCCAAGCAGGTCAAGCTGCTCGAGGACGAGCTTGGTATCGCCATTTTCGAGCGCAGCGGCAAGCGCTTCACCGGCGTCACCGAGCCGGGCCGGGTGGTGCTGGCGATCGCCGAGCGCATCCTGCGCGAAGCCGAGAACCTGAAGCGCGCGAGTTCCGAATTCGCGACCGGCGACAGCGGGCGTCTGGTGCTGGCCGCCACGCACACCCAGGCGCGCTACGCGCTGCCCGTCGTGGTTCGCGATTTCGTCGCCCGCCATCCCAGCGTCAAGTTGGAGATGCACCAGGGCAGCCCGACGCAGATCGCCGAGTGGGTGCTGGCCGGCGACGCCGACATCGGCATCGCCACCGAGGCGCTCGACCAGTATCCGCAGCTGATCACGCTGCCGGTGCGCCAGTGGAGCCATTGCGTGATTGCGCCCGAGGGCCATCCGATCCTCAAGTCGGCGCCGCTGTCGCTGGCCGAGCTGGCGCGCTGGCCGCTGATCACCTACGACACCGCGTTCACCGGCCGCTCGCGCATCAACCGCGCCTTTGAGCGCATCGGCGTCTCACCCAACGTCGCGCTGACCGCCCTCGACGCCGACGTGATCAAGACCTACGTCAGCCTTGGCCTCGGCCTCGGCATCATTTCGGCGCTCGCCTTCGACGCGCAGCGCGACAGCGGGCTGGTCGCGGTCGACGCCGCGCACCTGTTCGAATCCAACACGACGCGGCTGGCCCTGCGCCGCGGCACCTACCTGCGGCGCTGCGACTACGACCTGATCGCCCTGTTCGCCCCGCACCTGTCGCAGCGCGTGGTCGAGATGGCGATGCAGGGCGGTGGCGCGGAATATCAGTTGTAGGGGGTGATCGGCGGCCGCATGCGCGGCGCCGTGTCGCGCAGGATCAGGGCGGGGGCGGAAAAGGGCGCCAGCCGTTCGAGAAAATCGAGTAGTTCGAGCACCGGCGAGTTGCGGAAGAAGCGGGCGGCCGGCGTTTCCATCCAGATGCGGTCGGCGTATGCCAGCAGGTCGTAGGGGCGGTCGCCGAAACCGTCGCCGTCGCCGTCGAAGCCTTCGTAGCCGTCCCAGTAGTTGCCCCACCAGGTGTCGTTCAGCGGGTCGCCGTCGCCGATGACGGTGACCGGCCACAGGTTGCTGCGGAAGGTGTTGGCGATGGCGATGTGGCCGCCCTTGGCACCATAGAAATAGACGCCGGTGATGTTGTGGGCAACCAGGTTGCCGATGAAGACGATGCGGTTGGTGGGGTTCATCGGCGAGTCGGCCATGATGCCGTGCGCGCAATGGACGATCTCGTTGTTCTCGACCAGCGCCGCCGAGGTCTCCTTGAGCGCGATGCCGGCGCCGGAAGCGTCCATCGCATGCAGGATGCGGTTGTTGCGGATGGTCAGGCCGTCGGAATTGAGGGCGATGATGCCGGTCGAGTTCATTTCGAGATGGTTGCGGTCGACCAGGCTGCGATGGGCAAAAAGGAAGTTGAAGGCGCGCCGGCTGTCACGGATGGTGTTGCCGGTGAAGCGGTTGCGCGGCGAGTTGGTCACCGTCACGTCTCGGATCTGCGCGATGTCGTTGTCCTCGATGCGGTTGTGCGTGCTGTACCACAGGCGCAGGCCGTCGCCGCGGTCGGCGGAATCGACCGGGCGCGAGCGGATGCGGTTGCCGCGCACGACGCTGTTGCTGGTCCGGTGCAGCGAAATGCCGAACAGCACATCCTCGATCACGTTGTTCTCGATCAGCAGTGCACTGCCCTCGGCCATCAAGCCGCCGTCGAGCTGGTCGTGCGAGTCGCCGCTGTTGCGCAGGGTCAGGCCGCGCAGCGTGACGCGGTCGGCGCGGACGGTGAGGACGGTGCCGTGGCCGCCGGCGTCGATGACGACCTGGCCGTCGCCTTCCAGCGTCAGCGGCTTGGAAATGACGGCCGGCCCCTCGTAGACGCCGGGCGGCAGGCGAATGCTCGCGCCCGGCAGGGCGGTGTCGAGCCAGGGCTGGAGCGGCAGCGCGGCGAGCGCCGGCAGCGCTTGGCCGAGGCAGAGGAAAAGGGCAAGGCGAAAAAGGCGCATCAGGGCGCAATTTAGCTGCCGGGGCCAGCTTCTGGCGTGAATCTGCATCAAGTTTTGCGCCGATCCCCCGCGCTGGCGATATAGAATGCTGCCTTGGCCCTGTCTCCGGAATGGTCTTTCGCGTCGCCGCCGCCTTCCGGACGTGGATTCCCGCTGCATCCCAGTGATCGCCCATGTCGATGGCTTCTTTCCGGTGCGCCTTCCTTTTCAGCCTGAGCCTGGCCTGCTGTCTGCTCGCCGGTACGGCGCGGGCAGAAGCGCCGGCGCTCCGCGTGGCGGTGCTGGAAGAGTCGCCGCCGCTCGGCTACCGGGATGCCAACGGCAACCTGACGGGATTCGCCACCACCATCGCCCGCGCCCTGTGCACCGAAATCGGCGCCCGCTGCGAATTCGAGGCGACCCGGCTCGACTCGCTGATCGACCGGGTGGCGGCCGGGTACTTCGACATCGCCGCCATCGGCCTGCTCAACACGCCGGAGCGCAGCCGCAAGGTCGTATTCACGAAGCCGGTCTACCGTTCGGTGACCCTGTGGGTCGCCCGCCCCGGCATCCAGCCCGGCGACGTCGCGGCGCGCGTCTCGATCTTCCGCGGCTCGGCCCATGAAACCTACGCCCGAGCCCAGCGCTGGCAGGTGATCGGCGCCCAGAACGAAGTGCAGATGATCGAACAACTGGCCGCCGGCGTGGCCCAGGCGGCCATCGTGCCGCTGATGACCAGCCTCAGCCTGCGGCGGCATCCGCTGTTCCAGCAGCTCGGCCTCAGCGCAAGCGTGCTGCAGCAGCCGGAACTGGCCGGCAACGCCTCGTTCGCCATCAATCCGCAGCGCGCCGAGCTCAAGGAAGTGCTCGACGTCGCGCTGGAGAACATCAAGCGCAACGGTACCTACGACCGCATCAACACGGAATTCCTGCCCTTCCGGGTCGAGTGACGCAGCGTCACAGAACGATCTGCGACCCCAGTTCGACGACGCGGTTCGACGGAATCCGGAAGAAGGCGGTGGCGCTGCCGGCGTTGCGGAACATGGCGACGAACAGCAGTTCGCGCCAGTAGGCCATTTCCGAGCCGAGCCTGGGGATCAGCGTTTCGCGGCCGAGGAAGAACGAGGCGTCCATCATGTCGATGTGCAGCCCGGCGTCGGCGCACAGGGCGAGAGCCGCCGGGATGTCGGGTTCGTCCTTGAAACCGTACTGGACGATGACCTGCGCGAAATTGCCGGGCAGCCGATGCACTTCGACGCGGTCGATATCCGGGACGCAGGGCACGTCGAAGACGCTGACGCTGAGGATGACCACCTGCTCGTGCAGCGTCTTGTAGTGCTTGAGGCTGTGTAGCAGGGCGTGCGGGACGGCATCCGGTGCCGGGGTCATGAAGATCGCGGTGCCGGGCGTGCGCCCGACGCCGCCGGCCATGACATTGTCGATGAAGGGCCTGAGTTCGAGCGCATCGGCGGCGAGCCGGCTGTGCAGCAGTTCGCGGCCGCGCTTCCAGGTCGTCAGCAGGATGAAGACCGCCAGGCCGAAAGCGAGCGGGAACCAGCCGCCGTCGGGAATCTTGATCGAATTGGCGAGGAAGAAGCCGAGGTCGATGCAGATGAAGGGCAGCGCCCCGAGCACGGCGCGCAGCGGGCTCCATTGCCACAGGCGCACGGCGACGGCGATGGCCAGGAGGTTGGTGATCAGCATGGTGCCGGTGACCGCGATGCCGTACGCAGCTGCCAGGTTCGACGAGCTGCCGAAGCCGACGACGAGGGCGATGATGGCGACCAGCAGCAGCCAGTTGAGCGCCGGCAGGTAGATCTGGCCGATTTCCTCGTCGGAGGTGTGCTGCACTTCCAGGCGTGGCGTGTAGCCGAGCTGGATGGCCTGCCGGGTGATCGAAAAGGCGCCGGAAATGACGGCCTGCGAGGCGATGACCGTGGCGACGGTGGCGAGGACGACCAGTGGGTAGAGCGCCCAGTCCGGCGCCAGCAGGTAGAACGGATTTTCGATGGCGGCCGGGTCGGCTAGCAGCAGCGCGCCCTGGCCGAAATAGTTGATGAGCAGGGCCGGCAGCACGTAGCCCAGCCAGGCATACTGGATTGGTTTCGCGCCGAAATGGCCCATGTCGGCGTAGAGCGCCTCAGCGCCGGTGATGCAGAGGACGACGGCGCCCAGCGCGAAGAAGCCGAGCGCCGAATTGCCGAGCAGGAAATTGACCCCGTACAGCGGGTTGACCGCAGCAAGCACCGCCGGATGGCGGACGATGGCGAAGGCGCCGAATACGGCGAGGGTGGCGAACCAGAGCAGCATGATCGGCCCGAACAGGGCGCCGACGCGCGCCGTACCGTGGCGCTGGAAGAGAAAGAGGCCGATCAGGATGCCGAGCGTGATCGGCAGGATGTAGGGCTTGAAGGCGGGCGTGATCAGTTCCAGCCCCTCGACGGCGGAGAGCACCGAGATCGCCGGCGTGATCACCCCGTCGCCGTAGAACAGGGCGGCGCCGAACAGGCCGAGGGCGACCAGCAGGCGCTGCCGGCGCGAGGCCGGGTCGCCGTTGTGCAGGGCCAGCGTCATCAGGGCGATGATGCCGCCTTCGCCCTTGTTGTTGGCGCGCATGATGAAGGCCACGTATTTCAGCGTGACGACGACGATCAGCGACCAGAAGAACAGCGACAGGATGCCCAGCACGTTGTCGGGGTTGATCGGCACCGGATGGTGCGCGCCGCCGAACACCTCCTTGATGGCGTAGAGCGGGCTGGTGCCGATGTCGCCATAGACGACGCCGAGCGCGGCCAGGGTCAGCGTCGCCAGACGCTTGTTGTCTTGCGTTTGCATGGAGTTTCCTTCAGGGCTGGAAGCGGTAGCCGACCCCGGTTTCGGTCAGAAAGTGTTTGGGCTGGGTCGGGTCGTCCTCGAGCTTCTGGCGCAGGTGGCCGACATAGACGCGCAGGTAGTGGCTGCTCTCGACGTAGGACGGACCCCAGATTTCGCGCAGCAGGTTGCGCTGGGTCAGCACCTTGCCGGGGTGGCCGAGCAGGGTGGCCAGCAGGCGGTATTCGATGGGCGTCAGGTGCACCGCCTCGCCGGCCCGGGAAACCCGCCTCTGGGAGAGGTCGACCGTGACCGTTCCGAACTCGACGACCGGCGTCACCGCCTCGCCGCTGCGGCTGCGCCGGCGCAGCAGGGCGCGCACGCGGGCGCGCAGTTCGCCGACGCTGAAGGGCTTGGTCAGGTAGTCGTCGGCACCGGCGTCGAGGGCATCGATCTTGTCGTTTTCCTGCGAACGCGCCGAGAGAATGAGGACTGGGACGTCAGACCAGCCGCGCAGGTCGCGGATCAGGTCGATGCCGTTGCCGTCCGGCAGGCCGAGATCGAGGATCAGCAGGTCCGGCTTGCGCGACCCCGCCTCGATCAGGCCGCGGGCGACGGTTTCCGCCTCGATCACCTGACAACCTTCCTCCTCGACGGCGACCCGGACGAAACGGCGTATCGGCTTTTCATCCTCGATCAGCAGGACCTTGGGGGCGGGCGCGTTCATGCCTTTTCCTCCTCCAGCACCGGCGGCACGCCGCGCGGCAGGGTGAAGCGGACACTGGCGCCGCCGGCCGGGCGGTTTTCGGCGCCGATGGTGCCGCCGTGCGCTTCGACGATGGCGCGGCAGATCGCCAGCCCGAGCCCGCTGCCCGGCTTGCCGGCGGCGCCGGTGCCACGTGCGAACATGTCGAACAGCGCATCCAGGTTGCCGGCCGGGAAACCCGGGCCGTGATCGCCGACCCGGATTTCGACGCTGTCGCTGCCCAGGGCGGCGGTGATTTCGATGTCCGTGCCGGCCGGCGCGTACTTGGCGGCGTTTTCCAGCAGGTTGCAGAACACGCGTTCGAGCAGCACCGCGTCGAACTCGAGGAGCGGCAGGTCGGCGGGCAGGGCGACACGGACCGGATGGCCGGCGAGCGCGTTGCCGAGCAGCTTGATGCTGGCGCCGATGACTTCCTCGAGCGGCTGCCACTCGCGGCCCAGGGTGACGTTGCCGGCGTTCAGCCGGGCCATGTCGAGCAGGTTGCCGACCAGGCCGGCCAGGCGGGCCGCCTGCTCGTGCATGGCCTGCGCCGTTTCCAGGGCGGGCGGCGGCAGGGTCGGGCGGATCAGGAACAGCGAGTCGGCGAGGCCGACCAACGCCGTAAGCGGCGTGCGCAGGTCGTGCGAGAGGGCGGAAAGGATGGAGCTGCGCAGCCGTTCGGAAACCATGTCGACCTGCGCGGCCTGCGCCACATCGACGTAATGCAGGCGTTCGACGGCAATGGCGACCAGTGACGCCAGGGCTTCGAGCAGGGCGAGGTCTTCCGGCGACAGGTCGGGCGAAGCGGGTGCGCAGGCAACCGCCAGCACGCCGCGCACCCGCATCGAGGCGCGCAGCGGCAGGTAGAGCGAGGCGTAGCCGCTGCCGGCGATCTCGTTGTCGCGGACCGGCTGCCCGCTGTCGAGCGCCACCCGGGCGAGGTGCGGCTCGCAGCGGAAGCCGTCGGCGGGCGCCGCCTGAGTCAGGGCGCCGACGGTATCGGGCAGCAGCACGGTTGCCTCGGCTGCGAGTTGCATGCGGATGTATTGGCGGGCGATGTCGATCACCTGCTCGACGGCGATCGTGCCGGCCAGCTGGCGGGCCACATCGTAGAGCGCCCGGGTGTTCCGCTCGCGGGCCTGCGCCTCGTGCGCCTTCTGCTTGAGGCCGGCGGCCAGCTGGCCGACGACGAGGGCGGTCGCCAGCATGACGGCGAAGGTCACCAGGTACTGGATGTTGCTGACCGCCAGCGAGAAGCGCGGCGGCACGAAGAAGATGTCGAACAGGAGAACGCTCAGCACCGCCGCCAGGATGGCGGCGCCGCGCCCGAGGCTGACGGCGATGAGCAGTACCGTGAGCAGGAAGAGCATCACGATATTGGCGAGGTCGAGATGACCGAGCAGCGGCGTCGCCAGCAGCGTCGTCGCGGTACAGGCCAGCACCGTGAGCAGGCCGCGCTGCCAGGGGGCGAAACGTTCCGCCTTGTGCATGGCCAGTTTGCCTTCGCTTTGCATGGATTGCGTCCGCTGGTTCAGTGCTTCCAGACTAGGTTACCGGTCGTAAAAATGCTGCAGATTCTGGCAAGGCCGCCGTAAAAATGTTGTAAAGATTGAAACTGGAAACCGCACGGCCTGTTCCGGGGCCGGAAATGAAAAATGCCCGCCGGTGAGGGCGGGCATTTCAGGGGGCGGGGCAGGTCGCTTAGTTGACCTTGGCGCCTTCGCGCAGTTTCTTGACCAGGGCCTCGACCTGCTGCTGGCTGGCGCGCTGCTGCAGTTGCGGCTTGACCTGCTCGTAGGGCGGCGGGGTCAGCGGGCGGGTGTCGTCGAGCTGGATGACGTGGTAGCCGAAATCGGTCTTGACCGGCGTCTTGGTGTATTCGCCCTTCTTCAGCTTGGTCATCGCCTCGGAGAACGGCTTGACGTAGGCGTTGGGGGCGCTCCAGCCGAGTTCGCCGCCGTTGTCCTTGGAACCGGGATCCTTGGACTGCTTGGCGAGGTCGGCGAACTTGTCGCCCTTTTCGAGCTTGGCGATGATGCCCTTGGCTTCGTCCTCGCTCGCCACCAGGATGTGCCTGACCTTGTATTCGGTGGTGCCGAGGCTGGCCTTGATCGCTTCGTAGTCCTTCTTCAGCTTGTCTTCGCTGACCGGGTTAGCGCGCACGTAGTCGGAAAGATAGGCGCGGATCAGCACGGCCTGCTTGGCGAGTTCCATCTGGCCCTGGATTTCCGGCTTCTTGTCGAGGCCCTTCTTCTTGGCTTCCTGGGTCAGCAGTTCACGACGGACCAGTTCTTCCTTGACGGCGTTCTGCAGTTCCGGGGAATCCGGCGCACCCTGCGCCTTCTGCTCGGCGACGAAGGCGTTGTAGGTGTTTTGCGAGATGGCCTGGCCGTTGACCGTGGCCACGGTGCCGGCGGCGCTGCCCTTGTCGGCGGCGAGGGCCGGGGCGGAAACGATGGCGCTGGCGACCAGCAGAGCGGCCAGACGGGAGAGCTTGATCATTAGGTTTTCCTTACTCGGGGGGTAAAAACGTGAAGATTATACTTCGTCGGGTGAAAATGCACGGATGCTGAGGGCATGGATGCGTCCGCGCATCAGGTCGCCGACCGCTGCGTGGATGAGACGGTGGCGCTTGACCGTATTCTGACCGGCGAAGGCGGCGGCGACTATGGTGATTTTGTAATGGCCGCCTTCCTTGGCGCCGGCGTGGCCGGCATGCAGGTGCGATTCGTCCTCGATGGCGAGCGATTGCGGCGCCAGCGCCGCCAGGCGTTCGCGCAGCAGGGCGGCGGTTTCGGCGCTCACGCCGGCAGGACCTTTTTGAACGGCTTGATGGTCACTTTTTCGTAGACGCCGGCGGCGACGTAGGGGTCGGCATCGGCCCAGGCCCGGGCGGCGGCCAGCGAGGCGAACTCGGCGACGATGACGCTGCCCGAGAAGCCAGCCGGGCCGGGGTCGGGCGAGTCGATCGCCGGGCAGGGGCCGGCCAGAATCAGGCGGCCGTCGGCCTGCAGCGCCTGCAGGCGCTCGACGTGGGCGGGGCGGGCGAGCATGCGCTGATCGAGCGTGCCGGGACGATCTTCACCGATGATGACGTAAAGCATTTACTGTTTGTCCTCGACATATTTCGACAACATGAGGCCCTGCCCGAGCACGAACAGGAGCAGCAAGCCCATGCCGCCGAAGAGTTTGAAATTGACCCAGGTATCGGTCGGGAAGTTGAAGGCGACGATCAGGTTGAGCGCGCCCATGAACAGGAAGAAGGCGATCCACGAGAGGTTGACCTTGCCCCACACCGGCTCGGGCAGCGTCAGCTGCTCGCCGAGCATCGCCTTGATCGGGTTCTTTTTGAGCACCAGCGCGGCGAAGGCCATGCTGCCGGCAAACACCCAGTAGAGGATGGTCGGCTTCCACTTGATGAAGGTCTCGTCCTGGAAGACGAGGGTCATGCCGCCGAAGACGACGACCAGCACCAGGCTGACCCACAGCATCCTGTCCACCTTGCCGTGGCGGAAACGGACCCAGGCGATCTGGGCGATGGTGGCGAGGATGACGACGATCGTCGCCAGCAGGATGGGCGCCTGCTTGGCGTCGACCGCGGCGCTGCCGAGCAGCGTGCCGACCAGATGGGCGGCGGATTCCGGATTGTTGCCGGAAACCTTGAAGGTGACGAAAAACAGGATGACGGGGAAAAGGTCGAAGAGCAGTTTCATGGCGGCGAATTATATACCCGCGCCCTCGGGCAGCCGGAGATGGGCGGCCGCGTCGGCCGGCCGAGCGCCCGGCAGGTGCGGCACGCAGCCGAGCAACGGCACGCCGAGGCGCTGTTCGAGCGCGGCGATGTTTTCCGCCCGGCGCGGCATCGCGGGGTCGATGCAGTTGGCGACCCAGCCGGCGAGTTTGAGACCGCGCGCGGCGATCGCCTCGGCGGTGAGCAGCGCGTGGTTGATGCAGCCGAGGCGCAGGCCGACGACGAGGATCACCGGCAGGCCGAGGGCGACCGCAAGGTCGGCGCTGTCGCAGTCGACGCCGAGCGGGACGCGAAATCCGCCGACGCCCTCGACGATGACCAGGTCGGCCTGTTGCCGGGCCTGCTCGCAGGCGGCCAGGATCGGCGCGAAGTCGATGACGACGCCTTCCTCGGCAGCGGCGATGTGCGGCGCGATGGCGGCGGCGAGGCACCAGGGATTGACGATCGCGCGCGGCAGGACGACGTTGCTGGCGGCGCGGATGCTCTCGACATCCTCGTTGCGGCCGGCGGCGTCGGTCCCGGCGGCCACCGGCTTGATCCCGGCGGCCCGGAGGCCGCGCTGCGCGGCATGGTGGAGCAGGGCGCAGGTGACGAAGGTCTTGCCGATTTCGGTGTCGGTGCCGGTCAGGAAATAGGCTTGGCTCATTTGCGGGCGTAGAGGTAGGTGACGTCGTAGGTGAGCGGCAGGCCGGCCGGCGTGCGCAGCGTTTCGCAGGCGGCCTCGGCGCGGGCGAAGGTGGCGCGGCTCATCAGGCTGGTGCGGCGGCCGCTGCCCAGCTGGTTGGCGCCGATCGCCTTGACCGCCCGGAGCAGCGTCCGGAAGTCCGGGTAGTGGGCGATTTCCAAGCCATTTTGCACGTCGACCGCAGCCAGGCCAGCGGCGGCCGCCAGTTGGCGAACTTCGGCCGGGCTGTGGAAGGCGAGCGTGTGATGGTACTCGTCGACACCGGCGAAGGCGGTGCGCAGTTCGTGGAAGGTCGCCGGGCCGAGGCTGGCGAGCGCGAGCCGGCCGCCGGGCCGCAGCACGCGCCGCGCTTCGGCCAGCGCCCGCGCCAGGTCGCACCATTGCACGGCGAGGCTGGACCAGTAGAGGTCGATGCTGGCGGCGGCCAGCGGCAGGTCTTCGAGGTCGCCGGCGAGGCGGTGGCAGGGCGTGGCGACGCGCTGCAGCATGGCCGACGAGAGATCGAGCGCAATGGCCTCGGCGGCGGGAAAGCGCGCCTGCAGCAGGGGCTGGGCGAAACCCGTGCCGCAGCCGGCATCGAGCAGGCGGGCGACCGCCGGCAGATCCGGCAGCCGTTCGGCGAGGCGGGCGCACACGTGGCGCTGGACGGTGGCGGCGCTGTCATAGGTCGGCGCGGCGCGCTCGAACGACTGGCGGACGCGCGCCTTGGAGGGTCTAGTCATTCAGGAAGCGGCGCACCCGGGCGAGGAAATCGTCCGGACGCGAGATGAACGGGGCGTGCGCGCATTCGGCGAAGGCGGCGAGCTGCGCGCCGGGGATCAGCGCGGCGAGCGCCTCGGCGGCGGGTAGCGGCATCAGCGGGTCGGCGGCGCCGTGGACGAGCAGGGTCGGCGCGGCGACCTGTGGCGCGGCGGGGCGCAGGTCGACATCGCGCAGCCAGTCCAGGCCGGTGGCCAGCGTGGCGGCCGGCGGAAGTGGGTCGGCGAGGTCGAGCAACTGGCGCGTCACCTCCTTGCTGCGCGCATCGCCGCGGTTGAAGCCGCCGACAAAGCGCGGCAGCATGGCCTCGACGTCGGCGGCAATGCCGGCGGCGAATTCGGCCAGCATGTCCGGCGGCATGGCGTGCGGCCAGCCGTCGCGCTGGACGAAGGAGGCGGTGCCGGCGACCAGCACCAGCCGGCCGACCTTGTGCGGGGCGCGGGCGGCGACGGCGAGCGCCAGCTGGGCACCGAGCGACCAGCCGCAGAGCGTGGTGCCGGGTTTCAGGCGGGCGGCGATGTCGTCGGCGGCGGCGTCGAAATCGCCGATCAGCGGCGCATCGCCGTAGCCGGGCAGGTCGAAAATCCGCCCGTGCAGCGCGTCGACCGCAGCATTCAGCGGGCCGCGGCCGAGGCACCAGCCGGGGAGGAAAACGAGGGGAGCGGTCATGACAGTTCCTTGAGAGCGCCGATCAGACGGGCGATATCGGCTTCAGTATGGGCAGCGGAAACGGAGATGCGCAGGCGGGCCGTGCCCTTGGGGACGGTCGGCGGGCGGATCGCCGGCACCCACAGGCCGCGCTCCCAGAGCGCCGTCGCCAGGGCCAGCGCCGCCTCGTTGTCGCCGACGACCATCGGCTGGATGGCGGTCGGCGAGGGCAGCAGCCGCCACGGCAGGCCGCCCAGGCCGTCGCGCAACTGGGCGATGCGGGCGAACAGGTTGGCGCGCAGGGCGTCGCCGTGTTCGATGAGGTCCAGGCTCTTGCTCAGGGCGCAGGCGATGGCCGGCGGCGCGGCGGTGGTGAAGATGTAGCTGCGCCCCTTCTGCAGCAGGTATTCGATGGCCGTTGCCGAGCCGGCGACGAAGGCGCCGCCGACCCCGGCCGCCTTGCCGAGTGTGCCCATCAGCATGATGCGCGGCGCCGCCGGCAGGTTGAAGTGGGCGAGGCTGCCCTGGCCATGCGCGCCGAGCACGCCGAAACCGTGGGCGTCGTCGACCACCAGCCAGGCGTCGTAACGCTCGGCCAGGGCGAAGAGGGCGGGCAGCGGGGCAAGGTCGCCGTCCATGCTGAACACGGCGTCGGTGACGATCAGCTTGTTCCTGGCGCCGCTGGCGGCGAGCTGGCGTTCGAGCGCCGCGACGTCGTTGTGCGGGTAGCGCTGGACATCGGCGCCGTTGGCCTTGGCCAGCTGCATGGCGTCGATCAGCGAGGCGTGGTTCAGCTTGTCGGCGAACACGGCGTCGCCGCGCCCGGCTAGGGTCGGCGTCACCGCGAGGTTGGCGAGGTAGCCGGTGGAGAAGGTCAGGGCGCGCGGGAAGCCGGTGAAGGCGGCGATCCCCCGCTCCAGCGCCTCGTGCGGGGCCAGGTGGCCGCTGACCAGGTGCGAGGCACCGCTGCCGGCGCCCCATTGGCGGGCGCCTTCCGCCAGCGCCCGGGCGATTTCCGGGTTGCCGGCCAGGCCGAGGTAATCGTTGCTGGCGAAATTGAGCATTTCCCGGCCGTCGACCGCAGCGATCGGCCCGCAGGGCGATTCCAGCACGCGCCGGCGGCGGGTGAGGCCGGCGGCGGCGAGGTCGGCGAGTTCAGTGGTCAGGTGGGTTTCGATCACGTTGAATATCCAAGCGACCAAACTACGATTCCATCGGCGCCTGATGTTTCAAAATATCCGGCGTTGTGATCGGGACTCATGAATAGCACGTAGCGATGCTTTGCTTTGGCTTTTGAAACCTTCTCAATGTCGTTGGCCAGCTTTCTGTTGTTTCGAGGGGCAACGGATGCAAATACCTCTGCGGCTATTCCGCCTTCCTCCGATGACTCGATATCCGAACCTGGACTAGTGCCAAGGTTAAGAGTCAGTTGCTTCAGGTTCTGGTGTTGTGAGAATAGAAAGGCAGCTCCTTCGAATGATGCGAGATACGTAAATGTTTGGTTTAGTTGCTCAATCAAGTTGAGTTGCCGGGAAGCCAATGGATTACAGCCGATGGCTTGAAACTTTAACTGCGACAAAAATTCAAGCGAGTCTGTACCGCAAGCGAGCCCGGAAATCTTCGTCCGCGTTTGATCAGCTGATTTGCGCAGACGCTGTTTGTAATCTTCAATTTCAGACTTGGTAACTGATATCTGTTTAGTCATGGCTCAAACTCAAGCCAACCGAAAGCGCTTCCGCCCCGGCAGACGGTAAGTTTCGAAATCGGCGCGATCCAGAGTCCAGACGTCAATGCAGCCTGTCCTTATGGCGGTGACGACCAGCGACGCATCGGCGAGATCCATCGGGCGGTCGGCGTAGCGGCTGATCCAGTCGATGGCACTGACCAGTTCTTCGCGCCCGAGCGTTGCCACTTCCATTCCGCCGCGTTCGATCCACTGATAGAGGGCGAGCGTGGCGTTGATCGAGCAGGCCAGGTGTGAAAATTCCGTGAGCACCGCCCAGGTGGTGAGCAGACGGCCGTGATAGCTTCGGAGAAACGTGCTGCATTCCTGATGGTATTTGTCCCGTTTGTTGGCGAGCGCGACGAGCGGCCCGGTATCGACGAGCAGAAGATTCATTCGCCGGCAGACCTGCCATGCTTGCGGGCGATTGCTTCCCTGGCGCGCGTTCCGGCCTGACTGGCGGTATCTTCGTCCAGTTCGAGCGAGCCGAGAAAGCCGGATTCGCAGGCGAGTTCGTAGGGGCTCTTTTCCGTTTGTTCGCCAGAGAAGCGCTGTTCCAGCAATTCGATGATGACTTCCGACTTGCTGCGGCGATGCTCGACACAGTAGCGCGCAAGCGTCTGCTCGAGGCGAGGCGGAAGGCGAACGGTGGTGGTCATGGCAGGCTCCGGGAAGGATGTGTATTAACGGTAATACAAATCCGTGCTTGCCGCAAGAATCGCTGATCGGATCACTTTGCTCAAGTCAGCGCTTCAGCCAGCGCGCCGATTGCCGACCGTGCCAGCAGTTCGATTTCCTCGTCACTGACCACATATGGCGGCATCAGATAAACGGTATTCCCGATCGGCCGGATCAGCGCTTCGCGGTCCAGCGCGGCGCGGTAGAAGCGGCGGGAAAAGTGGGGATCGTCGGTGGCGACGTCAAAGGCAGCGATCATGCCCCGCTGGCGCAGGTGCCTTACTTGCGGGTGGTTGGCGAGCGGGGCGAGGGCGGCAGCGATTTTGGCTGCTTTCCGGTGGTTGACCGCAATGATGTCGTCCTCTTCGAAGATGTCGAGTGTCGCCAGCGCAGCGCGGCAGGCGAGCGGGTTGCCGGTGTAGCTGTGCGAGTGCAGGAAGGCGCGGGCGACCGAGTCGTCGAAAAAGGCCTCGTAGATCGTGTCGCTGCACAGAACGATGGAGAGCGGCAGGTAGCCGCCGGAGATGCCTTTCGACAGGCACATCAGGTCGGGGCGGATTCCAGCCTGCTCGTGGGCGAAGAAGGTTCCGGTGCGGCCGCAGCCGACGGCGATTTCGTCGCAGATCAGGTGCACTTCGTGGCGGTCGCACAGGGCGCGGGCGAGGCGCAGGTATTCCGGGTCGTACATCGCCATGCCGGCGGCGCCCTGGACCAGCGGTTCGACGATCAGGGCGGCGATGTTTGCGGCGTATTGTTCGAGGTGCTTTTCCAGCGCGCCGGCAGCACGGCGGGCGACATCGGCCGGCGTTTCGCCATCTTCAGCCAGGCGGAAATCGGGCGACGGAACGACGGTGGCCGCGCGCACCAGCGGCGCGTAGGCGTCCTTGAAGATGGCGACGTCGGTGACGGCCAGCGCACCGACCGTCTCGCCGTGGTAACTGCCGGCCAGGCAGAGGAATTCCGCCTTCTCCGGACGGCCGACGTTGCGCCAGTAATGGAAGCTCATCTTCAGCGCGATCTCGGTCGCCGAGGCGCCGTCCGAGGCGTAGAAGGCGTGGCCGAGGGCGCCGCCGGTCAGCGCCGACAGGCGCTCGGACAGCTCGACTACCGGCTGGTGCGTGAAACCGGCGAGCATGACGTGCTCCAGCGTTTCCAGCTGTTCGCGCAGCGCCGCGTTGATGCGCGGATTGGCGTGGCCGAAGAGGTTGGTCCACCAGGAACTGATGCCGTCGAGGTAGCGCTTGCCGTCGAAGTCGTAGAGCCAGGCGCCGCTGCCGCGGGCGATCGGCACCAGCGGCAGGTGGGCGGGGCTGCCGGCGTCGGCGTGGTGCCGCATCTGCGTGCATGGGTGCCAGACGGCGGCTTGGCTGCGCGCCAGCCAGTCCTGGTTGGCCGACTTCGTGTTCACGTCAATGCAGCGCCTGTGAGTTGGCGGCGGCCTGTTCCGGCATTTCGGCGTGCACCAGTTCGGCCTCGGCGTTGGGGTAGAGCGGGGCGCCGCAGTCGTCGCAGAATTCCATCGGGAAATGATGGTCGAGGAAGAGCACGTCCTTGACGCCGGTTTCGCGCAGCACGGCTTCGATTTCGCTGGCGGCATCGGTCGCTTCGTCCTCGGCGCCGAGCAGCGGCCAGACGATGCCGTGGTAGGTCTCGTCCTTGTCCTTGGGGCCGAGGCCGACGCGGTATTCCTCCATGCGGCGATCGTAACAGGGGCCGACGACGGCGCGGACGTCGGCCGGCATCAGGCCGAGCATGGTCTGCAGGAAGGCGACCGAGGCCTTCAGCGAATACGGGCGCGACAGGCGGTCGGCGTTGCGGCAGGCGGCGTGGTAGGCGTCGGGCAGCAGCGGCTGCCAGGCGCAGCCGGTGAGCAGCGGTTCGAGGTTGGGGCCGCCCTGCCGGATCCATTCCTGCAACGCGCCGTCCTTGCTGCCGTCCTTCTCGTTCCAGCGGAACAGCGCCTTGCCGCGCGGCAGGGCGATGCAGCCGACGAGGTAGCGCACGTCTGAGAGGAAGCGGTTGGTTTCGGCCATGCCGGTAGTGTCGACCGCGAGCGCCTGCCCGGCCAGCGCGGCCTGGCCGAGCGCCTGGGTCAGTTGCCAGGTGTCGCAGAAGCTACGCGGCAGCTGGTCGGGGCTGAACAGGAAATCGGCCAGCGCGACGCGGGTGTCGGCGCCGAAGACGTGGGCGCCGAGGTGCACGGCCAGCGCGTCGACGGCGCTTTTCGGCAGCGGCGCGGCGGGGATCGAAAAGCGCGACCAGGCGAGGATGGGCGCGGCGAAGAGCTGGATGTCGAATTCCTGGCCGAGGGCTTCGAGGCGGCCGGTTTCGGCGCGCGCCTCGACCATGTCGGCGAGTTCGTCGTGGGCGCGCGGGTTGGCCTCGAACAGGCGGTCGAGCGCGGTGTTGATGTCGTCCTCGGCGCCGTTCTTGAGCAGGCTGTCGACGGTTTCGGCGAGCTGGCTTTCCCAGTAGCTGTCTTCCAGCTTGCCGCCGGATTCGGAAAGACCGCCGGCCAGGCGCTGGAGTTCTGCTGCGTCACGGGAAAGGCGGTCGCGCGCGCCGAAGCGGGTTCGTTTCATGGGTGTTCCAGAAAATTCAAAGAAAGAATTTTACCAGCCGGTAAAATCCGGCGTATCGCAATGCACAAAATTCACCCCAGGCTGCGCCCATGCTGATCTTCCTTTCCCCTGCCAAGTCGCTCGATTTCAAGACGCCGCCACATGTCGCGACGCATACCCAGCCGGCCTTCCTGAAGCAGTCGGAAACCCTGATCAGGCAGTTGCGCAAGCTGGCGCCGGCCGACATCGCCGAACTGATGAACCTCTCCGACCCGCTGGCGCTGCTCAACTTCAACCGCTATGCCGACTGGCAGCTGCCATTCACGCGGGAGAACGCCAAGCAGGCCGTGCTCGCCTTCGACGGCGATGTCTACGACGGCCTAGCCGCCAGAACGCTAAGCGCCGACGACCTCGATTTCGCCCAGCAACACGTGCGCATCCTCTCCGGCCTCTACGGCATCCTGAAGCCGCTCGACCTGATGCAGCCCTATCGCCTGGAAATGGGGACGAAATTCGCCAACAAGGCCGGCAAGGATCTCTACGAATTCTGGGGCGAGCGCCTGCTCAAGGCGATCAACACCGAACTGGCCGACGCGCCGCGGCCGGTTGCGGTCAACCTCGCTTCCGAGGAATATTTCAAAGCCGCCGTCGGCCGCAAGATCAAGGGCGAACTGATCAAGCCGGTATTCGAGGACTGGAAGAATGGGCAATACAAGATCATCAGCTTCTACGCCAAGCGGGCGCGAGGGCTGATGACGCGCTTTGCCGTGGTCAACCGGTTGCGCGAACCGGAAGGGCTGAAGGATTTCGACTACGACGGCTATGCCTTCGCGCCGGCGGTGTCGGACGATACGACCTGGGTGTTCCGGCGGCGTCAGTGAAATGACCTACAGCGCCGTCGTTGGCACCCGCCGCTACAACTTTGCCGACCTCAAGGCAGTGCTGGCGAAAGCCAGCCCGGCGCGTTCCGGCGACAGCCTGGCCGGCATTGCGGCCGACACGGCGGTCGAGCGCATGGCAGCGCGTCTGGTTCTGGCCGATCTGCCGTTGCGCCGCTTTCTCGATGAAGCGCTGATTCCTTACGAAACCGACGAGGTCACGCGCCTGATCGTCGACCAGCACGATGCCGCGGCCTTCGCGCCGCTGGCTGCGCAGACGGTGGGCGAGTTCCGCGAATGGCTGCTTGCCGAGAGCACGGGCGAAGCGCAACTGGCGGTAATCGCTCCCGGCATCACGCCGGAAATGGTGGCGGCGGTGAGCAAGCTGATGCGCAACCAGGACCTGATTTCCGTCGCCCGCAAATGCCGGGTCGTCACCGCCTTCCGCAACACGATCGGCCTGTCGGGACGGCTGGCGGTGCGCCTGCAGCCCAACCACCCGACCGACGACGCCCGCGGCATTGCCGCCTCCCTGCTCGACGGCCTGATGTACGGCGTCGGCGATGCGGTCATCGGCATTAACCCGGCCTCCGACAGCATGGCCGCGCTGACGACGCTGTGGCGGATGCTGGACGACCTGATCGGGCGATTCGCCATTCCTACCCAGTCCTGCGTCCTGACCCACGTCAGCAACCAGATTCGGGCCATCGAAATGGGCGTGCCGGTCGACCTGGTCTTCCAGTCGGTGGCCGGGACGGAGGCCGCCAACGGCGGTTTCGGCATCAATCTGGCAATGCTGCTGGAAGCCCGCGAGGCGGCGCTGTCCTTGAAGCGCGGCACGGTCGGCGACCACGTGATGTATTTCGAGACCGGCCAGGGCAGCGCGCTGTCGGCCGATGCCCACCACGGCGTCGACCAGCAGACCTGCGAGGCGCGGGCCTACGCCGTGGCCCGCCATTTCAGGCCGCTGCTGGTCAATACCGTGGTCGGCTTCATCGGCCCTGAATATCTCTACGACGGCAAGCAGATCATCCGCGCCGGGCTGGAGGACCACTTCTGCGGCAAGCTGCTCGGGCTGCCGATGGGCTGCGACATCTGCTATACCAACCACGCCGAGGCCGACCAGGACGACATGGACAACCTGCTGGTCCTGCTCGGCACCGCCGGCGTCAATTTCATCATGGGCGTGCCGGGCGCCGACGACATCATGCTCAACTACCAGAGCACATCCTTCCACGACCAGCTTTTCGTGCGCCAGGCGCTGGGGCTCAAGCGGGCGCCCGAATTCGAAGTCTGGCTGCAGACCATGGGCGTGACCGATGACGCCGGGCGTCTGCTGCCGGCCCACCCGGATCATCGCCTGTTGCGCGATCTTTCACGGGGTCTCGCATGAAGTCGGCGATCAGGCCCGATCCCTGGCGGCCGCTCGGCGCCTGGACTGCCGCGCGCATCGCGCTCGGGCGTGCGGGTTCCGCTCTGCCGACCCGCTCCGTTCTTGATTTCGACATTGCCCATGCACTCGCCCGCGATGCCGTGCAGCAGCCGCTCGATGCCGGCGGCTTGATGGCGGCTTGCCGCGAACAGCTCGCCCGGGATGTCGTCGTCGTTCATAGCCGGGCCGGCGACCGTTCGACCTACCTGCAACGCCCGGATCTCGGACGCCGGTTGGACGCTGCCGGTGTGGCCGCGCTGGGCGAGCGGCCCGGCTCCTGCGACCTGGCCATCGTCATCGCCGACGGGCTTTCGGCTACCGCCGTGCAGGCGCATGTCCTGCCGCTTCTGGAGGCGCTGCTGCCGCTACTCGATGGCCTGCAGGTGGCGCCGCTGGTCATTGCCGAACAGGGGCGGGTGGCGCTGGGTGACGAGATCGGCGCGCTGATGGGGGCGAGCCTGGTGTTGGCCCTGCTCGGCGAACGCCCCGGCCTGTCTTCCCCCGACAGCCTCGGGGCCTATCTGACCTTCGCCCCGCAGTTGGGGCGACTCGATGCCGAGCGCAACTGTGTTTCCAATATCCGCGACGGCGGACTCCCCCCCGAAATCGCCGCCCGCAAGTTGGCCTGGCTCGTCCGTGCGGCGCTGGCTTGCCGGTTGACCGGCGTCGGCCTCAAGGACGACAGCGAGGCGCCACCGGTGGCGGCGGTCGTCGGTTAGCGAATGAAACCCGCTGTCCGGGTTGGCTGGCGCGCCAGCATGAAGCCGGGGTCGAAGGTGCTGAAATCCGATTTCGGCAGTTCGGCGAGCGCCCTGTCGTTGGTGCCGAGATGCTCCTGCAGCATTCGCCACTGGTCGCGGAAGGTCTTGCTCGGGCCGATTCTCGCCAGGAGGTAGTTCGAGCCGGCCTTGGTTTCGACGACGTGAAATCCATTCACGGTATGGGCGCCGACGATGAGGCTGGTGCGGATGTGGCTGCCGTCCCGGGCCGACTTGTGTCCGTAGATGGTGCCCGTCGCCACGATACCGATCGTCGTATTGAAAAGAACGCCGTGAATCTGCAAGGCCGGCGATGCGTCGGAAATGTGCCTGGCCTGTGCGAGGAAGTATTCGATGGACTGTTTCATGGCCGGATGCTCGACGGTTGTTTCTGACGCTCCGATTGTCATTCAAGTCGGCCCGGGCAGACCGTTACGGATTTCACGGATTGCAACGAATTGCTCGGGCCAGGGGCCGCGTCCGGGGCCGCCCAGCGGATTTTCAGGGCCGCTGTCTCAGGGCGCTATCAGGGCCGCTGCCTGCGCGGGCTTGAGGATCTGAAATTCCAGCTTCGTTCGGCCGCGCAACTTGAGCAGCGCCTTGTCCTTGCTGACCAGCACGTCGGCGCTGCAGCGCGCGGCGAGTTCGAGGAACTTCTGGTCGTCGCGGTCCTTGCAGCGCGGCAGCGGCGGGGTTTCGCCCGTCGCGACGAGGCGGACCAGGCTGCTGTAGCGCGCGTAGCGCTCGGCGATCATGTTGGGCGTCAACTTGAGCTGGGGGTAGGTCAGTACGCGCTGCAGTTCGTCCAGCGTGCGTTCGTCGGCGAAACAGGTGATCCGGCCGCCTTCCAGCGCCGCCATGATCGGCACCGCATCGACGTTGCCCCAATGGAAGAGGTCGAGGACGACATTGGTGTCGAGGACAAGGCGTAGCATGTCCGGCTAGGCTGCCTGCTTGAGTTCCGCAGCCGCCTCTTCGCGCACGCGCCTGGCTTCGTCGAGCAGGTAGCGTTGGTAGTCTTCGAGGTCGCCGTCGAAGGGGCCGACGCCGCCCTTGGAGACCAGCCAGAATTCGTCGCAGACCGAGCGCAGCAGGGCACGGTCGTGGCTGACCAGCATCACCGTGCCTTCGAATTCGTTGAGCGCCACGGCCAGCGCCTCGCGGGTGGCGAGGTCGAGGTGGTTGGTCGGTTCGTCCATCAGCAGCAGGTTGGGGCGTTGCCAGACCAGCATGCACAGCACCAGGCGCGCCTTTTCGCCGCCGCTCATGGTTCCGACGGCCTGCTTGACCATGTCGCCACCGAAATTGAAGGTGCCGAGGAAATTGCGCAATTCCTGTTCGCGCCCCGGCACATTGGTCCGACCGGCGGCGATGGCTTCCTTGGCGAGGCGGATCATGTGTTCCAGCGGCGTGTCCTGCGGCCGCAGCACGTCGAGTTCCTGCTGTGCGAAGTAGCCGATGTTGAGGCCCTTGCCGACGGTGACTTCGCCGGCAATCGCCTTGAGATCGCTGGCGATGGTCTTGACCAGCGTGGACTTGCCCTGGCCGTTGGCACCGAGGATGCCGATGCGCTGGCCGGCCATCACCGAGCGGTTGATGCCGCGGACGATGACGGTCGGGGGCGTACCTTCCGGCGCATCCTCCGGCGGTGGATAGCCGATGGTGGTATCGACCATCGACAGCATCGGGTTCGGCAGATTCTGCGGTTCCTGGAATTCGAAGGTGAATTCGGCCTCGGCCAGCACCGGCGCGATTTTCTCCATGCGGTCGAGCGCCTTGACCCGGCTCTGCGCCTGCTTGGCCTTGCTCGCCTTGGCCTTGAAGCGGTTGATGAAGGATTGCAGGTGGGCGATTTTCTCGGCTTGGCGGGCGGCGGTGGCCTGCTGCAAGACGATCTGCTCGGCGCGCATGTCCTCGAACTTGCTGTAATTGCCGCCGTAGCGCACCAGCTTGGCGTTGTCGATGTGCAGCGTGACGCCGGTGATGGCATCAAGAAATTCGCGGTCGTGGCTGATCATCACCAGCGTGCCCTGGTAACGCTTCAACCAGGCTTCCAGCCAGACCAAGGCGTCCAAGTCGAGGTGGTTGGTCGGTTCGTCGAGCAGCAGGATGTCGGACGGGCACATCAGGGCGCGGGCCAATTGCAGGCGCATGCGCCAGCCGCCGGAGAAGCTGTTGACCGGGTTGTGCAGCTCGCTGACCTTGAAGCCGAGACCGAGAATCAGCGACTGGGCGCGCGCCTCGGCGTCGTGTTCCCCGGCATCGTTGAGCGCCATGTAGGCCTCGGCCATGCGCATGCCGTCGTCGCTGGCTTCGGCGTCATGGACTTCGTTGCGGGCGGCGAGCAGCTTGGTGTCGCCGTCGATGACGAAGTCGGTTGCCGACTGCTCGGTTTCCGGCATGTCCTGCGCCACCTGGCCCATGTGCCAGTTCTTCGGGATCGAATAATCGCCGCCATCCTCGTGCAGCGTGCCGTTGAGCAGCGCGAACAGCGTCGATTTGCCGGCGCCGTTGCGCCCGACCAGGCCGACCTTCTCGCCGGGATTGATGGTGACCGAGGCCTTGTCGAGCAGCACTTTCGAGCTGCGACGCAGGGTGACGTTCTTGAGGATGATCATGGGCGGAGCTTTCGGGGAAGACGCGCATGATAGCCAGCTACAGGTCGCGCACCTACGGGTATTTGCGGGTTGGGCGGCTCAGGCCGGGTCGCTGTTGTTGCGGCGCACCATATAGACGTAAAGCGACTCAACCCGCTCGCGCGCCCACGGTGTGCGGCGCAGGAACTTGAGGCTGGAGGCGATGCTCGGGTCGTGGGTGAAGCAGCGGATGTCGATCTGCCGCCCGAGTTCCTCCCAGCCGTAGTGCGCCTGCAACGCGGTCAGGATTTTCTCGAGCGTGATGCCGTGGAGCGGGTTGTTCGGCTGGGGCGTGGTCATGGGCGGATTATAATGCGCGGCTATTCAGCTTCAGCCCCGGAATTCCCATGCCCCGCATTCTTCTCGCCCCGATGGAAGGACTCGCCGACAATCTGCTGCGCGGCGTGCTGACCTCGATTGGCGGCTACGACTGGGCGATCTGCGAATTCATCCGCGTTTCCGGCAGCGTGTTGCCGGTCAAGACCTACGAGCGCATCTGCCCGGAGCTGCTCAACGGCAGCAAGACCGTTGCCGGCACGCCGATGCGCGTGCAACTGCTCGGCTCCGACCCGCATTTCATGGCCGAAAATGCCCGCCGGCTGGTCAGCCTGCATCCGGCCGGCATCGACCTCAATTTCGGCTGCCCGGCGCCGACCGTGAACCGCCATCGTGGCGGCGCGGCGCTGCTCGGCGAACCGGAGCTGCTCAACCAGATCGTCAGCGCCGTGCGCGCGGTGGTTCCGGTCGACCTCCCGTTTACGGCAAAAATGCGCCTCGGCATCGACGACACCAGCCGCGCCGTCGACTGCGCGCAAGCCCTGGCAGCGGGCGGCATCGATGAACTGATTGTGCATGGCCGGACCAAGCTGGACGGCTACCGCCCGCCGGCGCGCTGGGCCTGGATCGACAAGGTGAGGGCGGCGGTCGACATCCCGATCATCGCCAATGGCGAGGTGTGGACCGTGGAAGATTTCGTGCGCTGCCAGCAGGAAACCGGCTGCGCCGACATCATGCTCGGTCGCGGCGCCATTGCCGACCCGCTGCTGGCGCGGCGCGTACGCGGCGAGCAAACCGGCGGCTGGGAAGAAGTCATGCCCGGGGTGGCCGCCTACTGGCTGGGCGTGCGCCACAAGGTGGTGCCGGAACACGCCGGCGGCCGCCTCAAGCAATGGCTGGCGCTGCTGCGCCGCAACTACCCGGAGGCCGAGGTGCTCTACCAGCGCCTGCGGCCGATCAAGGCGGCGCACGACATCGACGCGGCGCTGGTTTCCGCCGGCATCCTCGGCGAACTGACGCTCGCGGCATGAACGGAAACTCGCGCCTCATTGTCAGCGCCCAGGACGGGCCGCATCGCGATCTGGAGGCGCTGGTACGCCGCCACATGGCGCATCCCTTCAGGAAGCCGATCCTCGACTACAACCGGGCCGCCTTCGCCGCCGCGCTGGCGGCCCGCGACGCTTGGCAAGCGGATGCGCCGCTGATCCTCGATGCCGGTTGCGGCGTCGGCTGGAGCACGCAGCGCATCGCCGAAACTTATCCCGATCATTTCGTTTTTGGCGTCGATCAGTCGGTCGACCGCATCAGTCGCGGTCGACCGCTCCCAATGCCCAAAAACGCCCTGTTGATCCGCGCCGACCTCGTCGATTTCTGGCGCCTGCTCGCGGAAAGCGGCATCGAGTTGGCTCGGCACTACAACCTCTACCCCAACCCGTGGCCAAAGATCGGCCATCTCGCGCGGCGCTGGCAGGGCCATGCCGTGTTTCCGGTGTGGCGCGAACTGGGCGGCGAACTCGAATGCCGCAGCAACTGGCGCATCTACATCGAGGAAATGGCGCAGGCGCTGACCCTGCTGACCGGCCAGCCGGTCGCCGCTGAGCCTTACGAGACCGACGACCCGATGACGCCCTTCGAAAAGAAATACGTCGCCTCCGGCCACGAACTGTGGCGTTGCCGGGTGAGTCTGCCATGAACGTCTGCCAGACCTGCGGCGCCTGCTGCGCTTCCTTCCGGGTCGACTTCCACCCCGCCGAACTGGCCGGCGGTGCTTTTGCCTGGGGGCCGGGCGTGCCGAGGGAAATGACCGTCACGGTCACGCCGGCCATCGTCCGCATGGGCGGTACCGACGCCACCGAGCCGCGCTGCGTGGCGCTGGCTGGGGAAATCGGCAAAAGCGTGAATTGCACCATCTACGACGGTCGACCGTCGCCATGCCGGGAATTCGATACGGAACATGCAGCCTGCAATCGGGCGCGGCAGAGGTGTGGCTTCATGCCATTGTAGGTGGGGACAAATGGGCAAGAGAGTGGCTTCTACTCGCCCGTTGCTGTCGTAGCAGGCATTTGGAATGCGGTCACTCAGAGCGTAAATGTACGGCGGACAGTAGTAGGAATACAAACGCCTGCCGATAGTGCGTCCGCGTCGATTGCCAAAGTAGACTACCCCACGACTGACTGCGCGTATCCCATCACGCGTGCGGCCAATGCAAACAAGTCCTTGCCTGATATTTGATGTAGCTCCGACAGAGCAAAGATCGTCTGATATTGCTCTTCTCGACCTGATCCCGGATCAGGGTAGCGCCCCGCCCAAACGAGGTAGTACGTCAACAGTTGCAACGTCGCTTTGTCTTTTTCGTTCAGATCAGGAACAAACTCGGCTAGTCGTACTAGGTCGTGGTGCTTATGCGCCCGCTCTTCAGCGACGTAGGAGTCAATGCCCTTGCGCAGGATGATCATCCCCTTGAGGCAAATTTCAAGGCTGTACCCCACAAGCATGAGCCCCACTGCAAAGTATTGGCTGTGGCAAACGCCCTTGGTGAAAATTGGTAGATGCGCCAAGTTTGGCTCACCTCGAATGACTTTCGATGCCGCTTCTGATAGCGCATTCGCGTGTGATAGCCAAAGGATGGGAGATTTCAGGTCTTGGCTCGTCGGAGGCTTTTCCGGATCGACATCGAATCCCGCTATGTTCTGTGCGATAGCCCACCGCGTCCACGCCAAACCGGCATAACCGAATGGGTCTGCCTCAAATGCAGATCGATCAGGTGCAAGAAATTGATCAAGCGATCGCATAATACTTTCTAGCAGTTGCTTTACTTCGACAAACTCCGCATCGCCCGCTCCAGCCCATCGATGGTCAGCGGAAACATCCGTTTCCCGACCAGTTGCTCGATCATCTGGATCGATGGCGTGTAGTTCCAGTGCGCTTCCGGCAGCGGGTTGAGCCAGGCGGCGTGGGGCCAGGTGGCGAGCAGGCGTTCGAGCCAGACGGCGCCGGCTTCCTCGTTCAAGTGTTCGACGCTGCCGCCGGGGCGGGCGATTTCGTAGGGGCTCATGCTGGCGTCGCCGACGAAGACGAGCTTGTAGTCCGGGCCGTAGGTGTGGATGACATCCCAGGTCGATAGTTTTTCGTTGTGGCGACGGCGGTTGTCCTTCCACACGCCTTCATAGACGCAGTTGTGGAAGTAGAAGTGTTCGAGATGCTTGAACTCGGCGCGGGCGGCCGAGAACAGTTCCTCGCAGGCCTGGATGTGGTCGTCCATCGAGCCGCCGATGTCGAGGAACAGCAATACCTTGACGGCGTTGTGGCGTTCCGGCCGCAGGTGCAGGTCGAGCCAGCCGCCGTTGCGGGCGGTGCCGGCGATGGTGCCGTCGAGGTCGAGTTCGGTCGCCGCGCCCTTGCGAGCAAAGCGGCGCAGGCGGCGCAGGGCGACCTTGATGTTGCGTACGCCGAGATCGACCGTGTCGTCGAGATTGCGGAATTCGCGCTGGTCCCAGACCTTGATGGCCGTGCGGTTGCCGACCGATTCGCCGCCAATGCGCACGCCCTCCGGGTTGTAGCCGCCGTGGCCGTAGGGGGAGGTGCCGGCGGTGCCGATCCACTTGCTGCCGCCGGCATGGCGTTCCTTCTGCTCGGCCAGCCTTTCCTTCAACTGCTCGAAAATCTTTTCGTAGCTGAGCTTTTGCAGCTTGAGCCGGTCGGCTTCCGAGAGATGGCGACGCGCCGCCAGTTCCAGCCATTCCTCCGGCACTTCCGGCGCGAAGCCGGGCAGGGCTTCGATGCCGCGAAAATACTCGCCGAAGGCGCGGTCGAAGCGGTCGTAGAGCGCCTCGTCCTTGATCAACAGGGTGCGTGACAGCAGGTAGAAATCGTCGAGGCTGCCGCTGACCAGCCGGGCTTCGAGCGCTTCAAGCAGGGCCAGCAGCTCGTTGGTGGAAACGGGGAGCTGGCGGGCCTTCAGGTGCAGGAAGAAGTCGACGAGCATTTACGGCTGTTTGCGGCGAGCCATGAAAGCCAGGCGTTCGAACAGATGCACGTCCTGCTCGTTCTTGAGCAGGGCGCCGTGCAGCGGCGGGATGGCGTCCTTCGCCTCCTTGGCGCGCAGGGCTTCGGGCGGGATGTCCTCGGCCAGCAGCAGCTTGAGCCAGTCGATCAGTTCGCTGGTCGACGGCTTCTTCTTGAGCCCGGGCACCTCGCGCAGGTCGAAGAAGACTTCCAGTGCCTCGCGCAGCAGATCGCGCTTGAGTGCCGGGAAGTGCACGTCGACGATGCGCGTCATCGTTTCCTTGTCCGGGAAGCGGATGTAGTGGAAGAAGCAGCGGCGCAGGAAGGCGTCGGGCAGCTCCTTTTCGTTGTTCGAGGTGATGATGATCAGCGGGCGGTGTTTGGCCTTGATCGTGCGGTGCAGCTCGTAGCAATGGAATTCCATGCGGTCGAGTTCGCGCAGCAGGTCGTTGGGGAATTCGATGTCCGCCTTGTCGATCTCGTCGATCAGGACCACCGACGGCTGGTCGCATTCGAAGGCCTGCCACAGCACGCCATGCACGATGTAGTGCGAAATGTCCTCGACGCGTGGGTCGCCGAGTTGCGAGTCGCGCAGGCGGGAAACCGCGTCGTACTCGTAGAGCCCCTGCTGCGCCTTGGTCGTCGACTTGATGTGCCACTGGAAGAGCGGCATGCAGAGTGCCCGCGCCACTTCTTCGGCGAGCAGCGTCTTGCCGGTGCCTGGCTCGCCCTTGATGAGCAGCGGACGTTGCAGGGCGACGGCGGCATTGACCGCCAGCGTCAGGTCGCGCGTCGCAACGTAGGTGTCGGTACCCTGGAATTTCATGGTGGCTGGTGACCGATGGTCGAGTGGATGACCATCGGATTGTACGGGCAAACCGCAGGCGCCGAATGGAGTGCTCCGAAGTGGGTGGCGTTGGCTTACGGTGCTGATTTGTTGCGGTGCAGGATATTTCCGGCAAAAAAAGCCCGCGCGGGGCGCGGGCTAATTCCAATCCTTGGAGGAGGAAGTGGAGGAGACGGTTCCACTATGCTGGAAAATTTATTGCGCTGCAACATTTATTTTCTGTCTTGCCCAGAATGCTTGTTTTCTCATGTTGCGGGCATCTTGAATGGCAGGTGCTGCGCGGCTGCCTCGGCGTAGGCGATCACCGCCGGCCGGTTGCGTTCGAGGAACTGCCCGATCAGTTGGCGCATCCGGGCATCCTCGATCCAGTGGCAGGAGCGCACGATGGTCGGCGCGAAGCCGCGTGCGACCTTGTGTTCCCCGCCGGCCCCCGGCTCGAAGGTGGTCAGCCCCTCGCGCAGGCAATACGTGATGCCCTGGTAGAAGCACAACTCGAAGTGCAGGCTGTGGAAATCACCGTTGCTGCCCCAGTAGCGGCCATAAAGGGTGTCGTCGCTGCGGAAGCACAGCGACACGGCGACCGGCGCGTCCCTCTGGCGAGCGATGAAGACCACCATGCGCCGTCCCAGTGCGGCTGCCAGATCGGCGAAGCAGGCCGCCGAGAAGGCGGCGTAATTGCCGTACTTGTCGAAGGTGGCGGTGTACAGCCGGTGCAGCGCCGGCCATTCCTCGGGCGCGATTTCGTCGCCGTGGCGGACGTCGACCGCAACGCCGCTGTCCGCGACCTTGCGGCGCTCGGCCCTGACCTTGCGGCGCTTTGCCGAAGGAAACGCGGCCAGGAAACCGTCGAAATCGCCGTAGCCGTGATCGCGCCAGTGAAACTGCACATCGTGGCTGACCAGCAGGCCGTGGGCGCGCAGCAGGTCGACCTCGTCGTCGGCGGGCAGGGCGACATGCCAGGATGAGAACCCGTTGTCGGCGACCAACGCCTTGGCCGCCTCGATCAGCTGCCCTTTCACTTCGTCGCCGCCGGCGCCCGACGCCACCAGAAGGCGCGGTCCCGAGGCGGGCGTGTGGGGCAGGCCGCTCAGCAGTTTCGGGTAGTAGGTCTTGCCGAGTTGCCCGTAGGCGGCAGCCCACGACCAGTCGCGCACGAAATCGCCGTGCGAGTTGGCCTTGATGTAGGTGGGCAGGATGCCGATGGCAGCGCCGTCCGCATCCGTCGCCAGCAGGTGGCGGGCATGCCAGCCGCAGGACGGGCCGGCCGTTCCGTGCTGTTCCAGCAGATTGAGGAAGTCGGCGTTGAGGAAGGGATGCCCGCCGGGGGCGAGGTGCTCCCACGCTTCGCGTTCGATCTGCCGCGCGGCACTCAGGGCGGTGATGGTTATGGGCGGCATCGGGGCTGGGCGGTTTCGCGCGGGTCAGGCGGGCGCGCCATTCTCGCGGGTGGTTGCGTTCGGTCCATGGTCGATCTAGGTCTGGAACTGGTAGCTGTCCGCCGGGCAGACCTGCCACTCGCTGTTTCCGGCGAGTTCAAGAACCTGCCGGTGAAATTTCACGAGGGCGGAACGGTGGCCGATGCTGATCACCGTCGTGTCGATTTTCGCCAGCTCCCGGTAGAGGCGTTCCTCGTTGGCGACATCGAGGGCGCTGGTGGCTTCGTCCAGCATCGCGTAGCGCGGCTTGGTCAGCAGCACGCGGGCAAAGGCGAGCCGCTGCTGTTCACCGACCGAAAGAACCTTCTCCCAGTCCATTTCGGTATCCAGCCCGCAGAACCGTTCGGCGAGATCGCCCAGGTTCACCCGGTCGAGCAATTGCAGGAGGTCGGCGTCGGAAACAAACCTTTCCTTGTTGGGATAGAGCAGCTGGCTGCGCAGCGACCCGATCTGCATGTAAGGCTGCTGCGGCAGGAACAGGAGATCGTCCGGCGCCGGGCGGACGATCCGGCCGCTGCCGGAGCGCCAGAGGCCGGCGATGGCGCGCAGCAGCGAACTTTTGCCGCTGCCGCTGGCGCCGACGATCATCAGGTTGGCGCCCGGATCGACGTTCAGCGTCAGCTCCCTGATCAGGATGCGTTCGTAGTTCGGCGTCTGCAGGGTGACGTTTTCCAGCGCCAGGCGGGAATCGTCGACCGATTCGATGACGCCCTGGGCGCGCGCGCGGCCCGCCGGGGGGGCGCTCATCGAGCGGGCGAAGTCGCTCAGGCGGTCGATCCCCGCCGCGAAGCGGCTCAGGTATTCGAAGTTTTCGATGACCACCGAGATGGCGGTGAGGATAGCCGCGAACGCGCCGGCCGCCTGGACGGCGCTGCCGACCTCGAGTTCGCCGGACAGTACCTGCGAGGCGATGATGGCGCTGGGCAGGACGATGGTCAGCATGCCGTAGGCGTACTGGAACAGGTTCAGGAAGAACTGTTGCCGGATGATCCGGTTGTAGTTGTTGAAGGCGTCGGTGAAGCGCCGCCGGACGGTCTGCGATTCCAGGGCTTCGCCGCGGTAGAGGGCGATCGACTCGGCGTTTTCGCGAACCCGCACCAGGCTGAAACGGAAGTTCGCTTCGCGCCGGAGTTGCTGGAAATTGAGGCCGATCAGCGGCTTGCCGAAGACGTAAACCGTGATGAACGTCCCGGCGACCGCATAGAAGGCCAGGAAATAGACGAGTCCCCGGGAGATCGACCACAGCACGTTGCTGAAGGCGACCAGTTGCAGGATCGAGCCGATCAGGATGAGCAGGAAGAACAGTGAGCGCTGGGTGAAGGTGCTGATGTCCTCGGCGATGCGCTGGTCGGGGTTGTCGATCGTGCTGTTGGAATTCAGGTCGTAGAAATGGCGTTTGGCGAAATACTTGTTCAGGAAACGGTTGGTCAGCCAGCGCCGCCAGCGGATGCCGAGCTTGTCCCGGACGTAGTAGAAGAAGGCATGGATCGGCACCGCGATGACGAGCAGTCCCAGACTTATTTTGATCGCATCCCAGAAGCGATCTTCGTTGCGGGCGGCGAGGGCGGAAGTGAATTCCCCCGTCTTTTCGTTCAGCAGCACCGCGAGTCGTGTTTGCGCCAGCAGCAGGATGACCAGGAGGGCGAGCATGCCCCACGCCTTCCATTTTTCCTCCTGGCGCCAGTAGGGCGATGCAACCCGCCAGTAGCGCTGCAACAGGTGGCGGTCCAGTGTCTTCATGGGCTTTTTCATTTTCACCCTTCATGAGGATCGTCCGCCCATGCTAGCCCACCCGGGCACGGAAAGACATCGCCCGGCCGACGAGGCGCGAGCGGCCGTTCGCATTTATCCCCGTTTCGCATGGGTAAGTCTGTGGATAAGCACTGGAAAGTTCGCCTAATCCGTTGTGCCGGAAGGGTTTTCGCTGCATTGCACAAAAAACTTGCAAAGGGCGCGACCATGCACGGCGACAGGCTCGTCGGGTCTGGTACTGCGGTGATCTAACATATAAAATATATAAGACTTGCAAGTGCCGGCCGGGAAGGTGTTACGCCGAACTATTCGGCCGCCGCAGCTGTCGTAGAATATTTGTTTCCCAGAGCAACCCCTTACGAAAGGAAGTCGCCGTGCTTGAAGCCTATCGCGCCCACGTCGCAGAACGTGCTGCCCTCGGTATCCCCCCGCTGCCGCTGTCCAAGCAACAGACCACCGAGCTGGTCGCCCTGCTGAAGATTCCGCCGGCTGGCGAAGAAGCCAATCTGGTCGAGCTGATCACCTATCGCGTGCCGGCCGGCGTCGATGATGCCGCCAAGGTCAAGGCCGAGTTCCTGGCCAAGGTTGCCAAGGGCGAGGAAGCCTGTGCGCTGATCTCCAAGGTCAAGGCCACCGAACTGCTCGGCACGATGCTCGGCGGCTACAACGTCAAGCCGTTGATCGACCTGCTGGCCGATGCCGATTGCGGCAGCGCTGCGGCCGAAGGCCTCAAGAAGACCCTGCTGGTCTTCGATTACTTCCACGATGTCGCCGAACTGGCCAAGGCCGGCAACGCCAACGCCAAGGCCGTCATGCAGTCGTGGGCAGACGCCGAGTGGTTCACCTCGCGTCCGGAAGTCCCGGCCTCGCAAAAGCTGACCGTCTTCAAGGTTACCGGCGAAACCAACACCGACGACCTGTCGCCCGCCCCGGATGCCTGGTCCCGTCCTGACATCCCGTTGCACGCCCTGGCCATGCTGAAGAACCCGCGCCCGGGTATCGAAGCCGACGAGCCGGGCCAGCGTGGCCCGATCAAGCAACTGGAAAAGCTTGCTGCCAAGGGCAACCTGATCGCCTACGTCGGTGACGTGGTCGGTACCGGTTCTTCCCGCAAGTCCGCCACCAACTCCGTGCTGTGGTTCACCGGCGAAGACATCCCCTACGTGCCTAACAAGCGCTTCGGCGGCGTCTGCCTGGGTTCCAAGATCGCTCCGATCTTCTTCAACACCATGGAAGATGCTGGCGCACTGCCGATCGAAATCGACGCCGGCCAGATGGACATGGGCGACGAGATCGAACTGAAGGTTGACGGCGCCACCGGCAAGGTCACCGCCACCAAGAACGGTGCCGTGATCGCCGAATCCCAGCTCAAGACCCTCGTCATCCTCGACGAAGTCCGCGCGGGCGGCCGTATCCCCCTGATCATCGGTCGTGGCCTGACCGCCAAGGCGCGTGAAGCCCTCGGCCTGCCGGCTTCGACCCTGTTCCGCCTGCCGCAGCAGCCGAACGATCCGGGCACCGGCTACTCGCTGGCCCAGAAGATGGTCGGCCGCGCCTGTGGCCTGCCGGAAGGCAAGGGCATCCTGCCGGGTACCTACTGCGAACCGAAGATGACCACCGTCGGCTCCCAGGACACCACCGGCCCGATGACCCGCGACGAACTGAAGGACCTGGCCTGCCTCGGCTTCTCCGCCGACATGGTGATGCAGTCCTTCTGCCACACAGCCGCCTATCCGAAGCTGGTCGACGTCAAGATGCACCGCGAACTGCCGACCTTCATCGCCAACCGTGGCGGTGTTGCGCTGCGTCCGGGCGACGGCGTCATCCACTCCTGGCTGAACCGCCTGCTGTTGCCGGATACCGTCGGTACCGGTGGCGACTCGCACACCCGCTTCCCGATCGGCATCTCCTTCCCGGCAGGTTCCGGTTTGGTCGCCTTTGCCGCTGCCACCGGCGTCATGCCGCTGGACATGCCGGAATCCGTGCTGGTTCGCTTCAAGGGCTCGCTGGAAGAAGCCGGCAAGCGCGGCATCACGCTGCGTGACCTGGTCAACGCGATTCCGCTGTATGCCATCAAGGCCGGCCTGCTGACCGTCGAGAAGAAGGGCAAGAAGAACATCTTCTCCGGCCGCATCCTGGAAATCGAAGGCCTGCCGGATCTGAAGGTCGAACAGGCCTTCGAGCTGTCCGACGCCGCCGCCGAGCGTTCCGCCGCCGCCTGTACCGTTGCGCTCAACAAGGCGCCGATCGTCGAGTACATGCGCTCCAACATCACCCTGATGAAGTGGATGATCGCCGAAGGCTACCAGGATGCCCGCACCCTGAAGCGCCGCATCAAGTCAATGGAAGACTGGATCGCCAACGGCACCCTGCTCAAGGGTGACGCCAACGCCCAGTACGCCGCAGTCATCGAGATCGACCTGGCCGAAGTCACCGAGCCGATCCTGGCCTGCCCGAACGATCCGGACGATGTCAAGGTGCTGTCCGAGGTCCAGGGCGACAAGATCGACGAAGTCTTCATCGGTTCGTGCATGACCAACATCGGTCACTTCCGCGCGGCCGGCAAGGTGCTGGACGGCAAGTCCGACATCCCGACTCGCCTGTGGATCGCCCCGCCGACCAAGATGGACGCGCTGATCCTGACCGAGGAAGGCTATTACAGCGTTCTAGGCAAGGCCGGCGCCCGCATGGAAATGCCGGGCTGCTCGCTGTGCATGGGCAACCAGGCGCAGATCCGCAAGGGCTCGACCGCCGTCTCCACCTCGACGCGCAACTTCCCGAACCGTCTGGGCATCGACACCCGCGTCTATCTGGCTTCCGCCGAACTGTCCGCCGTCGCCGCGCTGCTCGGCCGTCTACCGACCGTCGCCGAGTACCAGGAACAGGTCCAGGCCGTGAATGCCAAGGCTGCCGAAGTCTACCGCTACATGAACTTCGACCAGATCCCGGCCTTCGTGGAAGTCGCCGAAACGGTTGAAATGTAATTGGCGAAAATCGGCCGGTCTTGCCGGTCGACCGCAGCCAATTGAAAAAACCCCGGCCGGGAAACCGGTGGGGTTTTTTTGTCCCCATGAAATCTGGTTAGAATGAAACGGCGTCGCTCGTCGGGCGCCCGCTTCAACCATCGGAAGGACAATGCCGTGTTCGGGAAAACGTTTCGTTGCCGCACCAGCCTCGTATTCCTGACGACGCTGCTGGCCGGCCTGTCCGCCCTGGCGCAGGATGGCCTGCCCGGAGGCGCCGCTTACCGGGGGGAAATCCGTCGCGGACCCGATGGCAAGCTGACCGTGCAGCAAGCTGCGCCGGTGAGCGACAACCCGGCTGCCAGCGCGGGTGAGGGCTCGGCTGCCGGCAGCGACGCCGTGCCACGCAGTGCGCCGCCAGCGAAGCGCATCGATCCCGGCCCGCCCGACATGTCCTGCCTCGCCAGCGGGACGAAACTTTCCCCGACCGAGCGGGCGCTGGCCGCGATGCCTGCCGACAGCTGGTTGGCGTTGCCCGGCACGGCCTTTCGCACCTTCTGCAAGGCGCGGGAAAAGCGTGCCCTGCAGGCCAACGGCGACTGCACGATGGTGATCGGCGCGTGGTCCGGCGGCGTCTTCGACGAACGCCTCCGCCGGCTGCTGGTCATCGGCGGCGGCCACATGGATTATTGGGGCAACGAAGTCTATGGCTTCGAGCTTGCCAGCGGGACGTGGACGCTGGTCAGTACCGCCTCCGGCCTCGGCAACGCCGGCATGCCGAGCGAGCCGATGCCGGACGGCACGCCCGTCTCGCGCCATACCTACGACGGACTCGCCTACATGCGTCACCTCGGCCAGGTGTTCATGTTCGGCGGCGCCACGTCGCCAAACGGCTACTCGACGAACAACGCCTGGTCCTTCGACACGGACAGCGGCACCTGGTTGGTGCGGGCCGCCGCACCGTCGACGGGGGCGGGGCACTACTACATGGCCTCGGCCTACGACCCGGTCACGCGCAAGGTCTACGTGCGCAACCAGCACGGCTTTTACGCCTACGATCCCGATGCCGACCGCTGGTCGGGGCCGATCGTCAGCTTCAACCACCCGCCCTACTATCCGCGGATGCAAAACTACAACTATCGGCGCGGCGTGCTCCTTTCAGCGCAGCGTCTGTTCCTGGCCGCCGGCGGGAAGCTCGCCAATCCGCCGGCGCCGGATGTGTTCATCTACGACCTGGATGGCCGCGGCGACGTCACCGACGCCTATCCGATGAGCGGCGATACCAGCGTGATCTCGGTCGCCGGCCCGGGGCTGGATGCGGATGCCAGGACAGGCTCGCTGGTGGCCTGGGCGGGCGGCGCGCCGGCGATCATGGATCCGGCGACCTGGCACTGGCGGCGCGGCAGTGCGCGCGGGGCACCGCCGCAGGCGGTGGGCAACGGCACCTACGGGCGCTTCCGTTACATCCCCTACCTGAACGTCTTCATCCTCGTGAACAAGCCGGAGGAGGACGTCCATTTCTACAAGCTGTCGGCCGGCTGCGGGCCTCGGGACAGCATCTCGCCGGCACCTGCCAAGCGCTAGGCACGCCGGCCTGCGCCGGCGCCGGGGCCGGGAAAATCGGCATCTTTTCGGCGTCGACCGCAGCAGCCGGGTTGTTCGGCCGCGGATTGCCCCGCGGCCGACCGGGCCGGCGCATTGACAGACCCTGCGGCCTCGCCTAGAACTCAACAACAGGCGGCCCGAAAATTCACGCAAGCGGGGGGCGGATGTTGACGCAGCGAGACTTCGTCGAGTGGTATCTGGCCAACCGGCAGCGGTCGAGGGCGCTGTTCGATCTGCTCGATCCGGACGCCTACTTCCTGAAACCGATTCCCCTGCGCAATCCTGTCGTCTTCTACGAAGGCCATCTGCCCGCCTTCAGCACCAATACCCTGCTGCAGAAGGGGCTCGGTCGTCCGCCCATCGACCCGCATCTGGACCGCCTGTTCGCGCGCGGGATCGACCCCGCCGACGAGGCTTCCGCCCGGCCGCGCGTGCCGGGTGCGTGGCCGTCGCGGGCCGAGGTCGCGGATTATGGGCGGCAGGTCGACAACGCTGTCGTCGCCGCCCTGGACAGCGCGGATTTTGACCCCGGAGACCGCCGGCTGACCGAAATGGCGTATGCGATCCTCGAGCATGAAGCGATGCACCAGGAAACCCTGTGCTACATGTGGCACGAACTGGCGCATCGCTACAAATCGCCGCCGCCGGAGGGCGACCCGCCGGCGCCGGCGGCCGGTGGGGCGGCGGCAACGCCGCGGGTGCGGGTCGCGGCCGGGACGGCCACCCTGGGCGTGGCGCCGACGGCGATTCCCTTCGGCTGGGACAACGAGTTTCCGGCGTGCCGGGTTGCCGTGCCGGCTTTCGAGATCGACGTGCATAACGTCAGCAACGGCGATTTCATGGCCTTCGTCGAGGCCGGCGGCTACCGCGAGCGGCGCTGGTGGAGCGCCGAGGGGTGGGCGTGGCTGCAGGAAAAGGCGATTGCGCACCCGCATTTCTGGTCGCACCAGGGGAGCGGCTGGGCCTGGCGCGGCATGTTCGCGCTGCGCGACCTGCCGCTCGACTGGCCGGTCTTCGTCAGCCATGCCGAAGCGGCCGCCTACGCGCGCTGGAAGGGCGCGCGCCTGCCGAGCGAGGCGCAATACCAGCGCGCGGCGCATGGTGCGCCGGGCGGCGAGGAACGCCGCCATCCATGGGGCGACGCGCCGCCCGACGCGCGCCGCGGCAATTTCGACTTCGCGCGCTGGGATCCACTGCCGGTCGGTTCGTGCCCGGCCGGGGCCAGCGCCTGGGGCGTGCACGACCTGGTCGGCAACGGCTGGGAATGGACCACGACGCCGTTCGCCGGCCATCCCGGCTTTGCGCCGATGGCGTCCTATCCCGAGTACTCGGCGGATTTCTTCGACGGGCAGCACTACGTCCTCAAAGGCGCCTCGCCGGCTACCGCCGCGGCGCTGATCCGGCCGACCTTCCGCAACTGGTTCCGCGCGACCTATCCCTACGTCTATGCAACTTTCCGCACGGTTGGCGCCTCTGACGGGGCAGAAGGCTGAAAGACCGCGCAATCTGCCTGGGGAGGACCAGCATGTTCGCCGATGACGTTCGACAGGGACTGTCCGCCACGCCGAGGCAGCTGAATCCGGCCTATTTCTACGATGCGCTGGGTTCCTGCCTGTTCGACGCCATCTGCCAGCTGCCCTTCTACAAGATCACCCGCACCGAACTCGCCATGCTCGACGCCCATGCCGGCGCGATCGTCGCCGGGCTGCCCGATCCCGCCTGCCTGATCGAACTGGGCTGCGGCAACGGTGAGAAGATCGCCCGTCTGGTCGCCGCTCTCGATCGCGCCGGGCGGCGCGCGACAGTCCATCTCGTCGATGTCTCGGCCAGCGCCCTGGAGCAGACCACGCACCGTCTGGCGCGCTGGCACGGCGTTTCGGTCACCGCGCACCGCTGCCGCTTCGAGGCCGGCCTCGCGCAGGCCATCGCGCAGTGCGGCGCGCGCGGCGCGGTGATGATCCTGTTCCTCGGTTCGAATATCGGCAATTTCGATCCGCCGGCAGCCGCGAGCTTCCTCGCCGGCATCCGCGCCGGCCTGCGCACCGGCGACAAGCTGCTGCTCGGCGTCGACCTGGTCCAGGCCGAGGCCGAACTGCTACTCGCCTACGACGATCCGGTCGGCGTCACCGCGGCGTTCAACAAGAACATCCTGCTGCGCATCAATCGCGAACTCGGGGGAAATTTCGAACTGAGCGCCTTCGATCATCGCGCGCTCTGGAATGCCGATGCCGGTCGCGTCGAAATGCATCTGCTGGCCAACCGGCGACAGGCAATCACCATCCCCGCCGCCGACTGCGCAGTCACCTTCGAAACCGGCGAGGGTATCTGGACCGAAAGTTCCTACAAGTACCGGCCGGAACAGGTCGCGGCACTTGCCGCCGCCGGCGGCTTCGCCTGCGAAACCCGGATTCTCGATGCCGAGCGCAGCTTCTCGCTGAACTGCCTGACCGCCTGAGCGGGCGGCGTCAGGCCGCCGGGCTGCCTTCCTTGAACATGGTTTTCAGCGTTTCACGCAGGGCCGGCGAGTCCTGATGCTGGTGGACCGCGACCGCGTGCTGCACTGCGGCCTCGAGCAGTTCCTTCTCGCTGTCGGCGGACAGCGCGACCGTGCACTTGGCATCGCTGGGGTAATCCCGGCAGTCAATGTATTTGCGTCCCATGATGTTCTCCTCGTGGGTCGATGCACCCGATACCACCACGCCACGGGAATCCCTGCCCAAACTTTCCGCGCGGGTGGAACGCTTCCTCCCGGCTGGCTTCCCGGTGAGCGGGGAACAGCCTTGTTGTCGCCTTGGACTCACCATTTTCTATGTTTCAGTATAGACGCCGGGCGTGCCGATTCCAGACGGCGGCCGCAGCAAGGCACCCCGTTGGCGACAAGCGGACGGGGCGCTGGTTTTTGGCCTTTTTCGGCCGTCGACCGCAGCGGTCACTCGGCGAGCGGCGCGAACTCGATCGGTACCCAGCTATAGCCCTTGGCCTCCTTGCGCACATGGCCGATGCCGGGGAAGGGCAGGTGCATGCCGCCGACCAGCAGCCGCTCCTTCGCCGCCCGGGCGAAGATCTTCTGGCGCGTCGCGACGGCGGCCTTGCGGTCGTTGTCGAACTCGATGGCGACCTGCGGGCGGGCGAACTGGACGGCGTGGTTATGAACCAGGTCGCCCCAGATCAGCAGCTTGTCGTCATCGCTGCCGATCAGATAGGCGCTGTGGCCCGGCGTGTGGCCGTTGGCGGCGACGCTTCGGTCAGTGCGAGGCGCCGAAAAAATCCGGCGATCGGTTGCGGGAGGCGTTGGGTCATCGGGTTCTCCAGGTGGGGGATGGGGGCGCCCGGCGTTGTGCGGACGCAGGCCGCAGTTTGCCATGCCGCCGTGGGTTGACAAATGGATATCGCTGCCGTCTCATGAGGGCGTTCGCTTCGCCGCTGCGATGGATGCCCTGCGCAGTGCTCTTCCGCCCTGGAGTTGCCGATGATTGCCCGATTTCCTTCCCGTGCCGCCTGGCGGCTGTTGCTTGCCGGTCTCGTTCTTCTCGGCAATGCCGGCTGGACCTTCGCCCAGCCGGCGGGCGGCCTGCCGCGGTCGCCAGACTATCGCGGCGAAATCCGGCGCGGGCCGGATGGACGTCTGGTCGCGGTGCCGGAACCGCCGGTCATCGAAACGGCGCCGGTGGAGCCGGCACCGCCGCCGGCAGCGGCGCCGTTGCATCCGCAGTCACCAGCACAGGCGGCGCCGGTACCCGCGGCGCCGAAGCCGGCAGTGCTGGTCGTCGGCCGCGGCGAGCGCATCGCGACGATCACCGAGGCGGCGCGCCAGGCGCGCGACGGCGACGTCATCGAGATCAAGTCCGGCGAGTACCGCGGCCAGCCGGCGGTGTGGACGCAGCGCGACATCACCATCCGCGGCATCGGCCGGCGGCCGGTGATGGTTGCCGACAACCAGCTGGCCGAGGACAAAGGCATCTGGGTCGTGCGCGGCGAACGGGTGCGCATCGAGAACATCGAATTCCGCGGCGCCCGGGTCTCCGACATGAACGGCGCCGGCATCCGCTTCGACCGCGGGAGCCTGACCGTCGTGCGCTGCGCCTTCTTCGACAACGAGATGGGCATCCTGACCGCCAATTCGCCCGAGCTGTCGCTACAGGTGGTCGATAGCGAGTTCGCCGACGCGCAACGGACGACCAACGATTTCCACCACCTGATCTACGTCGGCCGCATCGGCAAGTTCGTCCTGCGCGGCAGCCGCTTCCGCAACGGCTTCTACGGCCATCTCGTCAAGTCGCGTGCCCGCGAGAACCACCTGCTCTACAACGTGATCTTCGACGGTGCCCAGGGACATGCCTCCTACGAGGTCGATCTTCCCAACGGCGGGCTTGTCTACATGATCGGCAATGTCGTCGGGCAGGGGCCGGAAACGGAAAATCCGGCGATCATCGCCTACGGATCGGAAGGCCTGCACTGGTCGCAGAATGCCATCTACCTGGCCCACAACACGGTCATCAACGATGCGTCCCAAGGCAATTTCCTGGCCATCCGGAGCAACCGCGGCCCCAATGCCGTCGAGGTCTGGGCGCTCAACAACCTGGTCGTCGGCCCCGGCGACTTCCAGCGGCCGGCGCAGGGGCGCTTCGAGGGCAACCAGACGGCCCAGCGCAGCAGCCTGGTCGAACAGGAGGGCGTGCCGACGCGCCTGCCGCCGCAGTCGCCGCTACGCGGGACGGTGCGGCCGCCCGGCGAGGCTGGCAACGTCGCCCTGGCGCCGAGCGCGGAATTCGTCTTTCCAGTGGGCACCAAGGCGCTCAAGCTGCCCGCTCAGTTGGCGCCGGGGGCGTTTCAGTAGGGCGTGTTCCCCATCGCCTCGCCCATCCGGATGGCGCGCGTCGGCGACCAGTCCGGATTGAAGGCCAGCGTATCTTTCGGGAAGAGCATGACCACCGTGGAGCCGAGCAGGAAGCGGCCCATTTCCGCCCCTTTTTCGAGGTCGACCGCAGCAGGGCCATCGTAGCGCCATTCGCGGACCACGCCGGGGCGCGGCGGATTGACGACGCCGTGCCAGACGGTGGCCATGCTGCCGACGATGGTGGCGCCGACCAGAGTCAGCACGAAAGGCCCAAATTCGGATTCAAAGACGCACACCACGCGCTCGTTGCGCGCGAAGAGGCCGGGCACGCCGCGCGCCGTGGTCGGATTGACCGAGAACAGGGCGCCGGGCACGTAGATCATCCGCGTCAGCCGGCCGGCGCAGGGCATGTGGATGCGATGGTAGTCGCGCGGGCTGAGGTAAAGCGTCGCAAAGCTGCCGTTCTCGAAACGCTCGGCCAGCGACCGGTCGCCGCCGACCAGGGCGGTGGTCGAATAGCAGTGGCCCTTGGCCTGGAAGATCTGGTCGCGCTCGATGGCGCCGAACTGGCTGATCGCGCCGTCGACCGGGCACAGGAAATCGGCAGTGGCGAGCGGGCGGACGCCAGCCTTGAGCGGGCGCGTGAAGAATTCGTTGAAGCTCGCGTAGCCGGCGATGTCCGGGTTGGCCGCCTCGGCCATGTCGACGCCGTAGCGCCCGACGAACCAGCGGATGACGCTGGTGGTCAGGCCGCCCGCTTCGGCGCTGGCGAGCTTGCCGGCGAGGACGGTGAGCGCCTGTTTCGGCAGCAGGTATTGGGGCAGGACGGCGAGGCGATCGGACACGATAGGGTCGGGCGGAAAAATGGAGGCGCAATTATACGGGCTCGCCCGGCGCCGGGCTGCCTTCGGGTTCGCCGGCGGCAATCGCCGACCAGCGCGCCTTGCGCCATTTTTCCCGTTCGCCGTTGGCACAGAAGGTCCAGGCGACGAAGCGGCTCTGCTTCTGGCCCTGCGCCATCTGAACGACGCGCGACTCGACGACCTTGGCCTTCTTCAGCGCCACCTCGATGTGTTCGAGATTTTCGGCTTTCGATACCAGGCTGGTGAACCACAGCACCCGCTTGGGAATGCCGGCGCTCTGCTCGATCATGTTCTTGACGAAGGCGCGCTCGCCGCCGTTGCACCACAGTTCGGTGCCGCCGCCACCGAAGTTGAGGCGGGGCTGCGCCGCGCCCTTCCTGGCGCCGGGTTTGCCGAGATTGTTCCATTTGCGCTGACTGACGGCGAGGACGTCGTCCGGCGAATTGTGGAAGGGCGGGTTGCAGACGCTAAGTTCGAAGCTTTCGCCCGAGCGCAGCAGGCCGACGAAGATGTTGTCCCAGACCGGCTGGTGGCGCAGTTCGATGGCTGCGGTCGACGCCGGATTCTTGGCCAGAATGGACTGCGCATTGGCCAGCGCCGCGGCGTCGATATCGACGCCGAGAAAACGCCAGCCGTATTCGGCATGACCGATCAGCGGGTAGACCAGGTTGGCGCCGGTGCCGATGTCGAGCACGCGGACATTCGGCCCGGTCGGGACGACCTGCCGGTTGCAGCTGGCCAGCAGGTCGGCGACGTGGTGGATGTAGTCGGCGCGGCCGGGAATCGGCGGGCACAGGTAGCCGGCCGGAATCTCCCAGCCGCGCACGCCGTAATGCAGGGCGAGCAGCGCGCGGTTGAGTGCCCGAACGGCGGCCGGGTTGGCGAAATCGACGCTCGGCGCGCCGCCGGGCGTGCTGACCAGGTATTTGGCGAGCCCCGGCGCGACGGCCGTCAGCGCGGCAAAATCGTAGCCGGCGGCATTTTTGTTGCGCGGGTGGAGTCCGGGTTTCCGGGTGGGGGCCGTCATCTGCTGTCTTCCGGTCGTGAGCGAGGGGCGGAGTATCCCACGGATCGATTGTCGCGGGTCCGACAAAGTCCGGTTTGCCAAGTGATTGTTTCAACGCCGCTTTGTCCACCTTCCCGCTCGGCATGGAATTCGCTCGCTTCCCTGGAACAAACCATCAGGGAGTGGCATTCATGAAGCTGCAAATCGAGCGCGCGCACATCGAGGCGATGCTACAGGTCTTTCCGCGCCTGGCCTTCGTGCTGGAACAACTGCGCTTCGGCAACCGGGTCGAGCTTCCCTTCGGCCAGTTGAGCAACGAGGAACTCGATTTTCTGCGCGGCCTCTACGCCGCCGGCGGGCCGGAACTGCGCGCGCGCGGCGCGCAGATCGCCACGCTGCAGAAAGCGCTGCACGAAGGCGGCAAGCGCTTTGAGCCGGAGGAACTGGAAATGGCGGTGCCGGCCATCGCCCGTTACCTGGCCGAGGGGGCGTCGCGCGGCTGGCTGTTCTCGGCCGGCATCACCGGCAAGCCGCTGGCCTACGTGGTGACGCGGCTGGATTTCACGCCGCCGTCGGAGGAGGAAACCGGCAAGATCTTCCTCGAACTGAAGGCCAACGCCAGGGCGCGGCTGGCGACGGCGACCCTGCGCATCACCGGGCCGGACATCGCCGGGCGGACGATTCCGGAAATCCTGGCCACCAAGGGCTTCGTCAAGGAAACGCCGGAACTGCTCAAGAGCTACGACGAGGGCGCCGAACGCTATTTCGAGTGGCGGGCGCAGTACGGCGCGCAGTTTTCCGGCACCGGCGTCGGCTACTTCGCCGAGAACCCGACGGCGACGCACCGCGACACCGACTATTCGCGCAAGGACGTCATCATCCTGTCGTCGACCGGCAGCCCGGCGCGCCTGGTCAACGACGAGAGCATCCTCGGCGAGCGCGTGCTGGCGCTCGATGCGACCGGCGACATCCTGGCCAAGTTCGTCCGCCGCGTGGCGCGCAATTCACGGCTCTCCGGCAAGGAGGAGGCCGAGGTCGAGGCGGCCCACGAAAGCATCGGCAAAGGCCTGTTCACCGAACTGCCGGTGCATTTCTACATGCTGATGTTCCACCTCGACCTGCACCACTACGTCTGGGTGCACGTCGACGACATGGCGCCCTACGCCTACCAGCCGGAACTCAAGGACAAGCTGGTGCTGCCGCCCGAACAGACCGACCTGATCGACATCCTGACCGCCGAAATGGACGTCCTGATGGACGATGTGGTCGCCGGCAAGTCGGGTGGCACGACGGTGCTCTGCGCCGGGCCGGCCGGGGTCGGCAAGACGCTGACCGCGGAGGTGTACTCGGAGATCATCCGCCGGCCGCTTTACCGCGTGCATTCCGGGCAACTGGGGCTCAACGTCGCGGCGATGGAGACGGCGCTCAAGGAGGTGCTGACCCGCGCCCAGCGCTGGGGCGCGGTCATGCTGATCGACGAGGCCGACGTCTACATCAAGAAGCGCGACGACAACATCACGATGAACGCCGTCGTCGGTGTCTTCCTGCGCGTGCTCGAGTATTTCAACGGCCTCCTGTTCCTGACCACCAACCGCGTCGACGACATCGACGAGGCCATCGTCTCGCGCTGCATCGCGCTGATCCGCTTCCACCCGCCCAACCGCGATGACCGCCGGAAAATCTGGGGGGTGATGACGGCGCAGTTCGGTCTGGCCGTCGAACCCGAACTGCTGGAGCGGCTGCCCGTGATCTTCCCGGAAGCGACCGGCCGCGACATCAAGGGCCTGGCCAAGCTGGTGGCGAAATACTGCAACCAGAAACAGGTGCCGCCGACGGCGGAAGTGTTCCGCCGTTGTTCGATCTTCCGCGGGATGGAGGTGGCGACGGCTTAGGCGACGCTCTCCGCTTCCGGCAGCAGCGCGGCGACCACCGAGCCGCCGATGCCGTCTTCCGGGTCGAGGCGTAGCAATACTTCGAGGGCGTTCGCCGCCGCGGCGACGTTGCCGCGCCGCAGCTCGATGAAGGCATGGGCCTTGAGCGCGGCGAGCGCTGCGCCGGGGGCTGCGGTCCACTGCCGCCAGTCGGTCGAAATGCCGGCCTGGCGGGCGGCTTCGGCCAGCCAGTCGAGGCCGGTGATATGGGCTGCTTCGAACTGGCGCTTGCGGTTGTAATGCTTGAACAGGCAGCGGTAGGCCGGCAGGACGCTCGGGTCGTGGGCGATGGCGGCGCGGAATGCCGCCTCGGCCACAGCCGGATCGGTGAAGTGGGCAGCCGCGCCTCGCTGCAGCAGTATGTCGACGGCGGGCGGCAGGGCGCCGAAGTCGAGCTTGTCGTCGTTGTCGAAGTCCATTCTGGAGTATTTTGTAGTCGGGTTGGGGAAGCGCCATGGTACGGAATCAGGCGCTATTTGTCCCTATATTTTGTAAGGTTATTTTGAGGAAGAAGCCCATGTTTCTGGCAATGAACCGGCTCAGGATCGCGCCCGGCAAGGAGGATGCATTCATCGAGCACTGGCGCAAGCGCAACAGCTATCTCGACAAGGTGCCGGGCTTCGTCAGCTTCAACCTGCTGCGCGCCGAGAGCAACGACGAGTACACGCTGTTCGCCTCGCACACGGTCTGGGCATCCGAACAAGCCTTCGCCGACTGGACGCAGTCGGAAGCCTTCCGCAAGGCACACATGGCGGCCGGCCAGTCGCCGCGCGATTTCTACCTCGGCCCGCCGCAACTGGAGTTGTTCGAGGCGGTGCTGTAGCGGACAGTCGTTTCGGATCGAATCCCGGGAAAGAGACGCTTCGCGGGCGGCGGGTGCGAACCTTCCGCGCCGGGGGCTGTTCCAATGGTCGGGTCCGGTGATGCAGGTGCCGTCCGCCCTGATTTATCGCTGTGAAGGCACGCATGATGCTTCACATTGGCGTAAAATCCTGCGCTCAGCCATGCTTGTGAACACAGAACAGGGCCCGGCTGCTTTCCTGAAGGATGACGATGAAGCGTGTGGACGATTTCCGCTTGCGGTTGGGCAAGCACGAGCTGGTTCCGATCATGATCGGTGGCATGGGGGTGGATATTTCCACCGCCGACCTGGCGCTCGAAGCTGCTCGTCTGGGAGGGGTTGGTCACATCTCCGACGCGATGATCAATACCGTCGCCGACCGCCGCTACGACACCAAGCACGTCAAGGAAAAGCTCGCGCTCTACAAGTACAACGTGCATAACGAGGACAAGTCGTCGGTCAAGTTCGACCTCGGTCGCCTCGTCGAGGCGACCCGCCTGCATGTCGAGGCGACGATGCGCCGCAAGCAGGGCGACGGGCTCGTCTTCATCAACTGCATGGAAAAGCTGACCATGAACGCGCCGAAGGAGACGCTCAAGGTTCGCATGTCGGCGGCGCTCGACGCCGGCATCGATGGCATCACGCTGGCGGCCGGCCTGCACCTCGGCTCCTTCGCGCTGATCGAGGACCATCCGCGCTTCCGCGATGCCAAGCTGGGTATCATCGTTTCGTCCGTGCGCGCCCTGCAGTTGTTCCTCAAGAAAAGCGCCCGTACCGGTCGGCTGCCCGACTATGTCGTCGTCGAGGGCCCGCTGGCCGGCGGCCACCTCGGCTTCGGGATGGACTGGGCGCAGTACGACCTGGCGACCATCGTCGCCGAGGTGCTGACCTACCTGAAGGGCGAGAACCTCGACATCCCGGTGATTCCCGCCGGCGGCATCTTCACCGGCAGCGACGCGGCCGGCTTCCTCGATGCCGGAGCCGGGGCCGTCCAGGTGGCGACGCGCTTCACCGTCACCGAGGAGTGCGGACTCCCGGCCGAGGTCAAGCAGGAATACTTCAAGGCCAACGAGGACGACATCGTGGTCAACGAAATTTCGCCGACCGGCTATCCGATGCGCATGATCCGCAGCAGCCCGGGCATCGGCGACGGCATCCGCCCGAACTGCGAAGCCTACGGCTACCTGCTCGACGCCAATGGCAAGTGCTCCTACGTCACCTCCTACAACCGCGAGGTGGCGGCGCATCCCGGCGCGCGCAAGGTCCAGGTCTGGGACAAGACCTGCCTGTGCACCCACATGCGCAATTTCGATATCTGGACCTGCGGGCAGATGACCTGGCGTCTGAAGGACACCACGCTTCGGCTGGCCGATGGCAGCTACCAGATGCTGTCCGCCGAACACGTCTTCCACGATTACCAGTTCAGCACCGACAACAAGGTGGCACTCCCGGCTGCCGCGACAGTCTAAAAGCCATTGATCCGGGCGGCTCAGGCGAAGTGGCGGTTGCCCCGCTGGATTGCTGTTGCGGGCGAGAAGATGGGGGTTGATATGACGAAAATGAAGCGCTGGGTTTCCCTTGTCTGTGTATCCATGTCGCTGTTGTTCGCCGTGCCGGCGCATGCGCAGCAGGTACTGGGGGCCAACGACCAGCCGATTCACGATGCCGCGCGTGTCGGCAATGGCCAGGAGGTTGGCGCCATTCTGAAGGCGCAGCCTGCGGCGCGGGATGCGAGAACCGCCCAGGGGTCGACGCCGCTGCATCTGGCGGCCACCAACCCGGACATCACGGCCCTCAAAGTGCTGATTGCCGCCGGTGCCGACCCGAACGCCAGGGATGGAGAAGGTGCGACGCCGCTGCACATGGCGGCTTACACGCAGAATGCCAGGCATGCGCAGCTGTTGCTCGAAGCCGGCGCCGATCCCTATGCCAAGACCAACGCCGGGCGCGACCCGACTTCGATGGCGCGCAAGGTCATGGCCAACGAGGCGGCCGGCGTCATTTCCCTTTGGATATTGAAGGGCTGCCAGGCCGGCAAACCCTGCTGACCGCAGCTTGCTTCCGGCATGACGAAGCGGTGGTGGGCGGCTGAATTTCGATGAATATCGAACTGATCGGCATAATCGTTGTCTTCTTGGTTATAGCGATCATTGTCATAAAGGCGCAATAGCCCTGTGGCATGGTTGCAAGACAGGACCAATCGGGCGACTATTGCGGTACCTAAAAAACCACAAAGGAGACAAACATGCCAAACAGACTCATTAGCGACATCATTGCCGGACGCCCTCTGGTTTCCGGTTCGAGCGACATGACCGTCCGCGCGGCTTGCCGGCTGATGGCGGAAAAGAAGATCGGCGCCTTGCTGATTGTCGACCGCAGCCAGATCGCAGGCATATTTACCGAGCGCGACGCCCTGAACAAGGTGCTGGCCGGTGGCCTCGATCCGGATGCGACGCAAGTCGCCCAGGTGATGGTCGGGAATCCGCAAACGATTCGCGAGGACAAGCCGCTGGGCTATGCCCTCCAGTTCATGGTCGATGGCGGTTTCCGCCATGTGCCGGTGGTCGATGCCAGCGGCGCGCCGCTGGGCATGGTGTCGGCCCGCGATGCGCTCGGCCAGGACATGGTCCAGCTCGAGCGCGACCTGCAGTTCCGGGAGCATCTCGAAGAAAATATCGCCTAGCGATCCCTTGGGTTCCAGCCAAAGCGCGCCAGTGTCGCGGCGAATTCGCCGGACACTGGCGCTTTTATTTCCAGCCGGCGGCCGCTGATCGGGTGGTCGAAGCCAAGCTGCGTACAGGCCAGCAACAGCCGGTGGCACGACAGGTGCTCGGCGAAATAGCGGTTATGGCGCCCCTTGCCGTAGGTCGCATCGCCGATGATCGGGTGGGCGATATGTTTCAGGTGGCGGCGCAGCTGATGCCGACGGCCGCTCAGCGGCGTCAGTTCGAGCAGGGCGTAACGGCTGCTCGGGTAGCGGTCGACCGTTACCGGCAGCTCGATTTCGGCCAGCTTGCGAAAACGGGTCAGTGCCGGCTGGGCTTCCATGCTGCTGCGCTCGTCACGAAATTCGTAGGGGTCGCGCTGGCGGCGGAGGGGATGGTCGATCGTCCCGGTGGCCGGCGGGTGTCCGCGCACGACGGCCCAGTAGCGTTTGTCCACCGTTCCGGCCTCGAATTGCCGGCCGAGCAGGCTGGCGATTCCGGGGTTCAGTCCGAACAGCAGGACGCCCGAGGTGCCGCGGTCTAGGCGATGCGCCGGCCAGACGCGCTGGCCGATCTGGTCGCGCAGGATCTGGATGGCGAAGCGTGTTTCGTGGCGGTCGATTTCCGAACGATGGACAAGCAGGTTCGGCGGCTTGTCGATGACGACGATATATTCGTCGCGGTAGAGGATGGTCAGCGGTGCTTCGTTCTGCCGTTCGCTGCGGTCGACCACGTTTTCAGGCAAAAAACCGTTCCCTTGCCACATCCGGAAGTTCCATGCCGGTCACTTGGGCGCGGTCGAGCAGTTCCCAGTAGTAGCGGTAGGAGGCACGGTCGTGCAGCTTGCCGTCGTGCTGGATCGGCCCCCAGTCCCTGTCCTGGGCGGCGATCAGGATTTCGGCGGCGGTCCGGACTTCGGAAAAATCGGGACGCATGGCCTCGACGATCGGCACGATCTGGTTCGGGTGGATGCTCCACATGCGCAGGTAGCCGAATTCCTTGCGGGCGCGCAGGGCGTCGTTGCGGATGTAGTCGATGTCCTTCAGTTCGGTCGTCACGTTGTGCGAGGGAACGACTCCGCAGGCCAGCGCCGCGGCGCTGATTTCGCACTTGGCGCGGGCGACCAGCGGGTGTTCGAACTGGCCCGGGCTTTTCATCGCCGAGCCGGGAATGGCGCCGTGGTGGCCGGAAACGAAATCCATGAGGCCGAAATCCAGGCTCTCGACGCCGGGCAGGGCGGCGATGTCCCAGACCTCGCGCAGCGCGCCGTGGGTTTCGATCAGTACATGGACGGGAATCCTGCGGTCGACGCCGAAATTCTGCTCGATTTCGCGCAGCGCCTCGATCTGCACCTGAACGTCGCCGGCGCTGCAGGGCTTGGGCAGGGTGATGAAGGGCAGGCGGCTGCCGGCGCGGCCGACCAGAATCTCCATGTCCTGCTGCCAGTGGGCGTGGGTGACGTCATGCACGCGGGCGCCGACCCGGTTGAACAGGTTGTCGTCGCTCATGATCACGGCGGCCGCCATCTCGGCATGTTCGCGCTCGGCACCGGCATGGGCGCCATCCTCGCAGTCACAGGTGATGTCGAAGATCGGCCCGAGTTCCTTCTGCAACTGCAGGGCCTTGCGCATCAGCTTTTCGGAACCGGCGTAATGGTCGACCGCAGGCAGGACGGGGAAGGGCTTTTCGCCGGCAAAGAGAACCGCTTTCGGATGGCGCATGTTGGTCGTTGGTTACGGGTTATTAGTTGCGAGCAAAAAGAAAAGGCCGCGGTATTCTACCGCGGCCCCTGGCTTTGCTAGCAGCTAGTGACTAGCAACCAACAGCTGTTACAGCATGTCCTTGACCGCTTCGGCTTCGTCGGTCAGTTCCTTCAGGGTGATGTTGATCTTTTCCTGGCTGTAGGCGTCGATTTCCAGACCCTGGATGATCTTGAAGGAGCCGCCCTTGCACTCGCACGGGAAACCGAACACGATGCCCTTCGGAATGCCGTAGGAGCCGTCGGACGGGACGCCCATCGTGACCCATTCGTCGGAACCCAGCACCCAGTCGCGGATGTGGTCGATGGCGGCGTTGGCAGCGGAGGCAGCGGAAGACAGGCCGCGGGCTTCGATGATGGCGGCGCCGCGCTTGCCGACGGTCGGCAGGAAGACGTCGTTGTTCCAGACGGCATCATTGACCAGGGCCTTGACGCTGTCGCCGTTGGAGGTGCAGTAGCGGTAGTCGGCGTACATCGTCGGCGAGTGGTTGCCCCAGACGACCAGTTTCTTCAGGGAAGAAACTTCGCGGCCGGTCTTGGTGGCCAGTTGCGACAGGGCGCGGTTGTGGTCCAGGCGCAGCATGCCGTGGTAGTTGTTCGGGTTGGTGCGGCCAACCTTCCTGGCGGCGGCGGCGGCGATGTAGGCGTTGGTGTTGCAGGGGTTGCCGACGACCAGAACCTTGACGTCCTCCTTGGCGTTCTCGGCGATGGCCTTGCCCTGGACGGTGAAGATGGCACCGTTGGCGGTCAGCAGGTCGGCACGTTCCATGCCCTTGGTGCGCGGACGGGCGCCGACCAGCAGGCAGACGTCGGCATCCTTGAAGGCGACGTTCGGGTCATCGGTGGCGACCATGCCGGCGAGCAGCGGGAAGGCACAGTCTTCCAGTTCCATCATGACGCCCTTGACGGCCTGCTGAGCCTGCGGCAGGTCGAGCAACTGGAGGATGACCGGCTGGTCTTTGCCGAGCATTTCGCCGGAGGCAATGCGGAACAGCAGGCTATAACCGATCTGGCCGGCGGCGCCGGTGACGGCAACGCGCATGGGGGCTTTGGACATGTATCGCTCCTGTATGAAACAGCGTGGTTGAAATTGTTCGATTCAACTCGAATGCCGGCCCTGGTCACACACCTGGAGGGGGCGGGCACGAGAACTGAAGATGTTAGAAGTTCGCCGTGCGACTGTCAATTCATCATGTGTCTTATATAAGACAACTTTTCGTGGACGGTCCGCCTGAAATGTGCTGAAATTTCCGGCCATGAACCGTGACCCCGCACGTCCGTCCTTTCGCGTCGCTTCGCCGACGTTCAGCCCGCTGTACCGCCAGATCAAGGACTTCATGATCCGCAGTCTGGAGGCTGGCGAGTGGGGGCCGGGCGACGCCATTCCCAGCGAGGGGGAGCTTGCCGCGCGCTTCAACGTCAGTCAGGGTACGGTGCGCAAGGCGATCGACGAAATGGCGGCGGAAAACCTGCTGATCCGGCGCCAGGGCAAGGGAACCTTCGTGGCGAGCCACGACGACCCGCGTTCCTTCTACCGTTTTCTCCGCCTGGTGCCCGACGATGGCAACGCTGCGCATGCAGTCAGCGTGCCGCTTTCGTGCTCGACCCGGGAGGCCGGTCCCGAGGTTGCTGCTGCGCTCAGGATCAAGGTCGGCGATCCGGCGATCTATGTCGAGCGCCTGCTGCGCTTCAACGGCGAGGCGGTGGTTTTCGACCAGATTCACCTGGTCAGCGAACTGTTCGCCGGCCTGACGCTCGACAGCCTCAGCGGCGGCGACCGCTCCCTCTACAGCGTCTTTGAAAACGATTACGGCGTGCGCATGATCCATGCCGAAGAACACCTCCGTGCCGTGGCTGCGGACCCGTACAGCGCCGGGCTTCTTGCCGTTTCCCCCGGGGCGCCGCTGCTGCTGGTGGAGCGCACGGCATACACGTATGGCAACAAACCGGTCGAATGGCGACGCGGCCTGTATTGCACGAACCGGCACTATTACCGGAACGATCTTGGCTAACATGAATAGTGCTTTGTTACTATCCCGGAAAACACGTAGCATGCCGTGTTTCACCTGATTTTGAATGTATAATTACCGTTCTTTTCAAACCACGTAAAAGCGGAAAAACCGCACCTTTTCGCGAGGGATGACGTTCATGGCAGAAATGACCATCAAGAAACGTCCAAAAAATTTGGACTTGACCACAATCCGGTTGCCTTTGCCGGGAAAAGTATCAATCCTTCATCGCGTCAGCGGGGTTGGCTTGTTCCTTTGTTTCCCCCTGCTGCTCTGGCTTTTCTCGGCTAGTCTGAATTCAGCTGAAAGCTTCGCCACCTTCAAGGCGGTGTTTGCCACCCTTCCGGCCAAGGTGATTCTGGCGGGATTGATCTGGGCCTTCGTTCATCATTTTTGCGCCGGTATCCGTTTTCTCCTGCTCGACCTGCATGTCGGCATCGAAAAGGAGGCGGCGCGCAAATCGGCTGCCGTGGTGTTCGCGGTCAGCATTCCGCTGACCCTGATTCTCTGGGGGATTCTGCTGTGATCAACCGTATCGTCGTAGGTGCTCATTACGGCCTCAAGGACTGGATCGCCCAGCGTGCGACCGCCGTCATCATGGCGGTTTATTCGGTGCTGATCGCAGCGGTGCTGCTGGTCGTTCGTCCCGGAACCTTCGAGGCATGGCAGGGGATTTTTGCCAACGGCATCATCAAGTTCCTGACCTTCCTGTTCTTCGTCAGCCTGTTCTACCACGCCTGGATCGGCGTGCGTGACATCTGGATGGATTACGTCAAGCCGGTCGGCCTGCGCCTGACCCTGCACGTGCTGACCATTACCGCGCTGGTGGGCTACACCGCGTGGGCTGCTGCGATTCTCTGGAGGCTGTAAGCGTGAGTATTCCCGTTCTGAAGTTCGACGCAGTCATCGTCGGTGCCGGTGGCGCCGGTCTGCGTTCCGCGATCCAATTGTCCGAGGCCGGTCTGAAGACGGCCGTACTCTCCAAGGTCTTCCCGACCCGTTCCCACACCGTCGCCGCCCAGGGTGGCGTTGCTGCGTCGCTCGGCAACTCCGAGGAAGATCACTGGCACTGGCACATGTACGATACCGTCAAGGGTTCCGACTGGCTCGGCGACCAGGACGCGATCGAGTTCATGGTGCGCAAGGCCAACGAGTGCGTCGTCGAGCTCGAGCACTACGGCATGCCCTTCGACCGTACCGACAACGGCAAGATCTACCAGCGTCCGTTCGGCGGCCACATGTCCAACTTCGGCGAGAAGCCGGTGCGTCGCTCCTGTGCCGCTGCCGACCGTACCGGTCACGCCATGCTGCACGCCATGTACCAGCGCAACGTCAAGGCCAACACCCAGTTCTTCGTCGAATGGATGGCGCTCGACCTGATCCGCGACGAGGCGGGCCACGTCGTCGGCGTCACCGCGATGGAAATGGAAACCGGCCAGGTCGTCATCTTCCATACCCGTGCCACCATTTTCGCGACCGGCGGCGCCGGCCGCATCTTCTACTCGTCGACCAACGCCTTCATCAACACCGGTGACGGCCTGGGTATGGCGGCGCGTGCCGGCATCCCGCTGGAAGACATGGAATTCTGGCAGTTCCATCCGACCGGCGTCGCCGGTGCCGGTGTGCTGATTACCGAAGGCGTGCGTGGCGAGGGCGGCATCCTGCGTAACAGCAGCAAGGAACGTTTCATGGAACGCTATGCGCCGAACGCCAAGGACCTGGCGTCGCGCGACGTGGTTTCCCGCGCCATGACGACCGAAATCAACGAAGGCCGTGGCTGTGGCGTCAACAAGGACTACGTCCTGCTCGACATCACCCACCTCGACCCGAACACCATCATGAAGCGCCTGCCGGGCATTCGCGAAATCGGCCTGCAGTTCGCCGGCGTCGATTGCATCAAGGAACCGCTGCCGGTCGTGCCGACCTGCCACTACCAGATGGGCGGTATTCCGACGCATTACTCCGGTCGTGTCGTCACGCCGCAAAACGGCGATCCCAACACCATCGTCCCGGGTTTCTACGCTGCCGGCGAATGCGCCTGCGCCTCGGTGCACGGCGCCAACCGCCTGGGTACCAACTCGCTGCTCGACCTGCTGGTCTTCGGCAAGTCGGCCGGCGATTCCGCCGTGGAAGACCTCAAGGCTGGCAAGGCGCATCGCGAATTGCCGAAGGATGCCGCCGAGAAGTCGCTGGCCCGTATCTCCGCCATCGACAACCGCAAGGGCGGTGCCAACGTTCACGAAACCCGTCTGGCCATGCAGCGCACGATGCAGAACCACGCCGGCGTGTTCCGTTTCGGCGACCTGCTGAAGAGCGGCGTCGACAAGATTCTGGAAGTCGAGAAGGCGGCACGCCAGCTCGAGATCAAGGACAAGTCGATGGCCTGGAACACGGCGCGTACCGAAGCCCTCGAAATGGAAAACCTGATCGAGGTCGCCAAGGCCACCATGCTCTCCGCCGAGGCCCGCAAGGAATCCCGCGGTGCTCACGTCCGCGACGATGCGCCGGATACCCCGGAATTCCCGAATGGTCGTAACGACAAGGAATGGCTGAAGCACACGCTGTTCAACCCGGTCGACAACACCATCAGTTACAAGCCGGTGAACATGCAGCCGCTGACCGTCGAAACCATCGCGCTGAAGACGCGCTCGTACTAATCGGAGAAGAACATGAGCAAACGCATGGTTCAATTCAGCATCTACCGTTACGATCCGGACAAGGATGACGCGCCCTACATGCAGGACATCTCGGTCGAACTCGAGCCGACCGATCGCAAGCTGCTGGATGCGCTGACCAAGCTGAAGGCGAAGGACGACACCCTGTCCTATCGTCGTTCCTGCCGCGAAGGCGTCTGCGGTTCCGACGCCATGAACATCAACGGCAAGAACGGCCTGGCCTGCCTGACCGATATCGACGAACTGAAGCAGCCGATCGTCCTGCGTCCGCTGCCGGGCCTGCCGGTCATCCGCGACCTGATCGTCGACATGACCCAGTTCTTCAAGCAGTACCACTCGATCAAGCCCTACCTGATCAACAACGATCCGCCGCCGGAGCGCGAGCGCCTGCAGTCGCCGGAGGACCGCGAGGAGCTGAACGGCCTCTACGAGTGCATCCTGTGCGCCTGCTGTTCGACGTCCTGCCCGTCGTTCTGGTGGAACCCGGACAAGTTCGTCGGCCCGGCCGGCCTGCTGGCTGCCTACCGCTTCATTGCCGACACGCGCGACCAGGCGACCAACGAGCGCCTCGACAACCTCGAGGATCCGTACCGCCTGTTCCGTTGCCACACCATCATGAACTGCGTTGACGTGTGCCCGAAGGGTCTCAACCCGACCAAGGCGATCGGCAAGATCAAGGACATGATGGTCCGTCGTGCCGTCTGATGGAGCGTCCCGACTACGAACGCCTGCGTTGGCGCTGCATCCGGCGCGCGCTTCTCGAACTCGATATCACGTTGACGCGTTTTCTCGATGACGGATTCGACAAGCTGAACGAAGCGCAACAGCAGGCGTTTGTGGAACTTGCCGACATGGAGGATTACGATCTCTGGGATCTGCTGACCGGCAAGGAGGAGACCGATGATCCCCGGCTGGCGCCGATCGTGGCCATGCTACGTAAGAGTTAAGTAAGGTTGGCATTTTAACTTCCAAATGTTGACCGCTTTTTTTTGCAGTGCAGTGACAACCAACACCTGACAAGGGAAGACACCATGACGACCGAACGCAAGGCAACTCTGACAATCGATGGGATGGCACCTGTCGATTTCCCGATCATGACCCCGACGCATGGCAACGACTGCGTCGATATCCGTACGCTGGGTGCCAAGACCGGTTTGTTCACCTACGACTCCGGTTTCCTCTCGACCGCCAGCTGCAAGTCGAAGATCACCTTCATCGACGGAGATGTCGGTCAGCTGTTGTACCGTGGCTACCCGATCGAGCAACTGGCCGAGAACTGCAACTTCCTGGAAGTCACCTATCTCCTGAAGAATGGCGAGCTGCCGAACGCCAAGCAGAAGGCCGATTTCGAAAGCACCATCAAGAAGCACACCATGGTGCACGAGCAACTGTCCAAGTTCTACTCCGGCTTCCGTCGTGATGCTCACCCGATGGCCGTCATGACCGGTGTCGTCGGCGCGCTCTCCGCGTTCTACCACGACGCGATGGACTTCTCCGACGTCGAACACCGCAACGTCAGCTTCAATCGCCTCGTCGCCAAGCTGCCGACCATCGTCGCGATGGCCTACAAGTACAACACCGGCATGCCGTTCATGTACCCGGACAACGATCTGGACTACACCGCCAACTTCATGCGTATGATGTTCGGCAACCCGTGCGAAAAATATGTCCCGAACCCGGTGCTGGTCAATGCGCTGGATGTCATCTTCACGCTGCACGCCGACCACGAACAGAACGCCTCGACCTCCACGGTGCGTCTGGCCGGTTCGTCCGGTGCCAACCCGTTCGCCTGCATCGCCGCCGGTATCGCCTGTCTGTGGGGCCCGGCGCACGGTGGTGCCAACGAGGCCTGTCTGCAGATGCTGGAACAGATCGGTGACGTCTCCCGCGTCGGCGAGTACATCAACCGCGCCAAGGACAAGAACGATTCCTTCAAGCTGATGGGCTTCGGTCACCGCGTCTACAAGAACTTCGACCCGCGCGCCAAGCTGATGCGCAAGGTCTGCGGCGACGTTCTCCAGGAACTCGGTCTGCAGAACGACCGCCTGTTCAAGCTGGCGATGGAACTGGAAAAGATCGCCCTGGAAGATCCGTACTTCGTCGAGAAGAAGCTGTACCCAAACGTCGACTTCTACTCCGGCATCGTCCAGAAGGCGATCGGCATCCCGACCGAGATGTTCACCTGCATCTTCGCGCTGGCCCGTACGGTCGGCTGGATGACGCAGTGGGAAGAAATGATCACCGATCCGGAATACAAGATCGGCCGCCCGCGTCAGCTCTACATCGGCGCCGCCAAGCGCGACGTCGTGCCGCTTGCCCAACGCGGCTGATCGACAGAATCGGGCGGCCGCTTGGCCGCCCTTTTTTTACTTGCGGAGGGATGGAGCTCCGCAACCCGCAGCCGCAGAGAAAGAAAACACCCTCAAGGGGACGCCTATGACTACGATGAATCAATTGTTCGACAGCACCATGTTCTTCGGCGGCAACGCGCCGTTTGTCGAAGAGCTGTACGAAAACTACCTGCATGACCCCACTTCCGTGCCCGCGGAGTGGCGTGACTACTTCGACCGCCTGGCGCAGATGCCGGGTTACGTTGCGCGCGATGTCGCGCATGCGCCGGTGATCGCCGCATTTGCGGAATTGGCGAAGGACGGCGGTTTCCGTCCGTCGGCGCCGGCTTCCGCTTCTGCCGAGCACAAAAAGCAATCCGCCGTGGGCCAGCTGGTCACCGCCTATCGCGCGCTGGGCACCCGCTGGGCCGACCTCGACCCGCTCAAGCGTCTGGCTCGCCCGAAGATCGACGAGTTGGAGCCCTCGTTCTATGGGTTCACCGACGGCGACCTGAACCAGACTTTCAGTGTCGGCTCGCTGAAGGGGCTGCCGGACACCGCGAAGCTCGGCGATATCCTGGAAACGCTGAAGCAGACGTACTGCGGCACCGTCGGCGTCGAGTACATGTACATGACGGACTATAACGAGAAGCGCTGGCTGCAGGAGCGTCTCGAAAGCATCCGCTCGCGCCCGTCGTACTCCGCCGACCAGAAAAAGCGCATTCTGGAGCGGTTGACCGCAGCCGAGACGCTGGAACGTTACCTGCACACCAAATATGTCGGCCAGAAGCGCTTCTCGCTCGAAGGCGGCGAATCGCTGATCGTCGCCATGGACGAGGCGATCCGCGTCGGCGGCAAGCTCGGCGTCGATGAAGTCGTCATCGGCATGGCGCACCGCGGCCGCCTGAACGTCCTGGTCAACACGCTGGGCAAGGCGCCGTCGATGCTGTTTGCCGAATTTGAAGGCAAGAAGAAGAGCGATCTTTCCGCTGGTGACGTCAAGTACCACATGGGCTTCTCGTCCGACGTCTCCACCCCGGGCGGTCCCTGCCACCTGACCCTGGCGTTCAACCCGTCGCACCTCGAGATCGTCAATCCGGTCGTCGAGGGCTCGGTCTATGCCCGCCAGCTGCGCCGCGGCGCCGAAGGCAAATCCAAGGTCCTGCCGGTCATCATCCATGGCGACTCGGCGGTCGCCGGCCAGGGCGTCAACCAGGAAATGCTCAACTTCGCGCAGACCCGCGGCTACGGCACCGGCGGCACGCTGCACATCATCGTGAACAACCAGATCGGCTTCACGACCAGCGACCCGCGCGACTACCGTTCGGGCCACTATTGCACCGATATCTTCAAGATGGTCGATGCGCCGATCTTCCACGTCAATGGCGACGATCCGGAAGCCGTCTCGCTGGTGACCCAGCTGGCCGTCGAGTATCGCCAGCAGTTCCAGAAGGACGTCGTGGTGGACATCATCTGCTTCCGCAAGCTCGGCCACAACGAGCAGGACGAGCCGATGGTCACCCAGCCGCTGATGTACAAGATCGTCAGCAAGCATCCGGGCACCCGCAAGGTGTATGGCGACCGGCTGATCGCTGAGGGCATTCTTGCGGCCGACGGTCCCGACCAGATGATCGCCGAGTACCGCGCCCACCTCGACAAGGGCGAGTTGCTCTATAACCCGGTGCTGGCCGGCTACAAGCATCCGAACACCATCGACTGGACGCCGTTCCTGACCAAGAACTACATCGAGAATTGCAACACCACGGTGCCGGTCAAGGAACTGCAGCGTCTGGCGAAGCGTCTGACGACCTTGCCGGAAGGGTTCACGCTGCACTCCCGAGTCAAGAAGATCGTCGAAGATCGCGCTGCGATGGGCGAGGGCAAGCTGCCGGTCGACTGGGGCATGGCCGAGAATCTGGCGTATGCCTCCGTGCTGGTTTCCGGTTACGGCGTGCGCATCTCCGGCGAGGACGTCGGACGCGGCACCTTCTTCCATCGCCACGCAGCGTTCCATGACCAGAAGCGTGAGAGCTGGGACGAGGGCACCTATCACCCGCTGAAGAACCTGCAGGAAAAGCAGGCCGGTTTCCAGTGCTACGACTCGGTCCTCTCCGAGGAGGCGGTGCTCGCCTTCGACTACGGCTACGCCTCGGCCAACCCGTACGAACTGGTGATCTGGGAGGGTCAGTTCGGCGACTTCGCCAACGGCGCCCAGGTCGTCATCGACCAGTTCATCGCCTCGGGCGAAGCGAAGTGGGGCCGTGCCTGCGGCCTCGTGATGCTGCTGCCGCATGGCTACGAGGGCCAGGGTCCGGAACACTCCTCGGCCCGTCTCGAACGCTACATGCAGTTGTGCGCCGAAATGAACATGGAGGTCTGCGTGCCGACCACGGCCGCCCAGGTCTTCCACATGCTGCGTCGCCAGGCGCTGCGCAGCCAGCGCAAGCCGCTGATCGTCATGTCGCCGAAATCGCTGCTGCGCCACAAGGATGCGACCTCTCCGCTGGAAGATCTGGCGAACGGTTCCTTCCAGCCGGTGATCGGCGAAGTCGACCAGGTCGACGCCAAGAAGGTGACTCGCGTCGTGCTGTGTTCCGGCAAGGTCTATTACGACCTGCTGGCCGCCCGCCGCGAGAAGAAGATCGCGAACATCGCCATCGTCCGCATCGAGCAGCTCTACCCCTTCCCCAAGAGCCATCTGGAGAAGGAACTGGCCAAGTATCCCAAGGCGACCGAAATCGTCTGGTGCCAGGAAGAGCCGCGCAACCAGGGCGCCTGGTACTGGATCGCTTCGCGTCATCACCTCGACACCCAGCTGGGCAGCAAGCAGAAGATGCTGCTGGTGTCGCGTCCGGCGTCCTCGTCGCCGGCGGTCGGGTATCTGGCCAAGCACAACGAGCAACAAAAGGCACTGATCGAGTCCGCGCTGGGCAAGATCGAGTACTGATAACTACAGCAGAGTGGAGTCACCATGAGCATTATCGAAGTCCAAGTTCCGCAACTCTCCGAGTCCGTTGCCGAAGGCACGCTGGCTTCCTGGAAGAAGAAGATCGGCGAGGCCGTTGCCCGCGACGAAATCCTGATCGACATCGAAACCGACAAGGTCGTCCTCGAAGTCCCGTCGCCGGGCGCCGGCGTTCTGGTCGAAATCATCAAGGGCGATGGCGAGACGGTCGTTTCGGGTGAACTGATCGCCAAGATCGATACCGAAGCCAAGGCGGGCGCTGCTGCGCCGGCGGCGGAGGCGCCGAAGGCCGCTGCTGCTCCCGCCGCCGCGCCGGCTGCTGCTGCCGCACCGGCGGGCACGGCCAGTCCGTCGGCCCGCAAGATTCTCGACGAAAAGGGGATAGCTGCCGCAGACGTCGCCGGTACCGGCCGCGGTGGTCGTGTGACCAAGGAGGATGCCGTCGCTGCGGCGCCGAAGGCTGGCCCGATTGCCGCGCCGGCTGCTGCCAAGGCCGCGTTGCCGACGCCGGCTGTCGAGATCGCGCTGGGTGAGCGCACCGAGCAGCGTGTGCCGATGACCCGTCTGCGCGCCCGTATCGCCGAGCGCCTGCTGCAGTCGCAATCGACCAACGCCATCCTGACGACCTTCAACGAAGTCAACATGGGTCCGATCATGGCCCTGCGCAAGCAGTACGCCGAGAAGTTCGAGAAGACGCACGGCGTGCGCCTCGGCTTCATGGGCTTCTTCGTCAAGGCCGCCTGTGCCGCGTTGCAGAAGTTCCCGGTGCTGAACGCTTCCGTTGATGGCAATGACATCGTCTACCACGGCTACATCGACATCGGCATCGCCGTCGGTTCGCCGCGTGGCCTGGTCGTGCCGATCCTGCGCAATGCCGACCAGATGTCGATCGCCGAGATCGAGAAGAAGATCGCCGAATTCGGCGCCAAGGCCAAGGATGGCAAGCTGTCGATCGAGGAACTGACCGGCGGCACCTTCTCGATTTCCAACGGTGGTGTCTTCGGTTCCATGCTGTCGACCCCGATCATCAACCCGCCGCAATCGGCGATCCTCGGCATCCATGCGACCAAGGACCGCGCGGTCGTTGAAAACGGCCAGGTCGTCGTGCGTCCGATCAACTATCTGGCGATGTCCTACGACCACCGGATCATCGACGGCCGCGAAGCGGTCCTCGGCCTGGTGACCATGAAGGAAGCCCTGGAAGATCCGTCGCGCCTGCTGCTCGGCGTCTGATCGACGTTTGTCCGGCGCCAGCGTCCCTTTTCGGGCGCTGGCGCTTTTGCACATCTGAAATCTGAAAGGTTTACACATGTCCAAGCAATTCGACGTGCTCGTCATCGGCGGCGGTCCCGGTGGCTACATTGCCGCCATTCGCGCTGCCCAGCTGGGTTTCTCCTCGGCCTGTGCCGAATCCAACCCGTATGCCGACCCGAAGGGCGAGCCGCGTCTTGGCGGCACCTGCCTGAACGTCGGCTGCATTCCGTCCAAGGCCCTGCTGCACACCTCGCACCTGTTCGAGGAAGCCGGCCACTCCTTCGAGGCCCAGGGTATCAAGGTGGGGAAGGCGACGATCGACGTGCCGACCATGAAGGCACGCAAGGATGGCGTCGTCAATCAGCTGACCGGCGGCATCAAGATGCTGCTGAAGAAGAACAAGGTCACCTTCCTGCCAGGCCACGGCTCCTTCGTCGGTAAGGAAGGCGACTACTGGAAGGTCAAGGTCGGCGCCGAGGAAGTGCTGGCCAAGCAGGTCATCGTCGCCACCGGTTCCAAGGCACGTCATCTGCCGAACGTTGCGGTCGACCAGAAGATCGTCATGGACAACGAAGGCGCGTTGAACCAGGAATCCGTGCCCAAGAAGCTGGCCATCATCGGCGCCGGCGTCATCGGCCTGGAAATGGGTTCGGTCTGGCGTCGTGTCGGTGCCGAAGTCACCGTCCTCGAAGCCATGCCTGACTTCCTGGCCGCGGCTGACGTCGATGTCGCCAAGGAAGCGCTCAAGCTGTTCACCAAGCAGGGCCTGAACATCCAGATGGGCGTCAAGATCGGCGACATCAAGACGACCAAGAAGGGTGTTTCGATCGCCTACGAGGACAAGGACGGCAAGGCCCAGAAGCTGGACGCCGACCGCCTGATCGTCTCCATCGGCCGCGTGCCGAATACCGACGGCCTGAACGCCGACGGCGTCGGCCTCAAGCTCGATGCCCGTGGCTTCGTCGAGGTCGATGGCCATTGCCAGACCAACCTGCCGGGCGTCTGGGCGATCGGCGACGTCGTGCGCGGCCCGATGCTGGCGCACAAGGCGCATGAAGAGGGCGTCATGGTCGCCGAACTGATGGCCGGTCAGGCCGGGCACTGCAACTTCGACACCATTCCCTGGGTCATCTACACCTCGCCGGAAATCGCCTGGGTCGGCAAGACCGAGCAGCAACTCAAGGCCGAAGGCGTTGCCTACAAGGCAGGCAAGGTGCCGTTCCTGGCCAATGGCCGTGCCCTGGGCATGGGCGATCCTTCGGGCTTCGTCAAGATGCTGGCCTGCAAGGACAGCGACCGCATCCTCGGCGTGCACATCATCGGTGCCAACGCCTCCGAAATCATCGCCGAGGCTGTCGTGGCGATGGAATTCGGCGGAGCCTCCGAAGATCTGGCGCGCATCTGCCATGCGCATCCGACCCTGTCGGAGACCGTGCACGAAGCGGCCCTGGCCTGCGACAAGCGTACGCTGAACTTCTAGCCCGTTCGGCTGGCGTCGGCGCCAGTTCCGCGAAAAGCACAAAGAGCCCTGCGGGGCTCTTTGTTTTTGCCGGTCTTGCCGCCATACTACGGGTTCAATTGCGGATAATCCCATTCGACTTGCGGAATGCATAACGACAACGATCAACTGGCCTTGCTCGACGACGAGCCGGAACCCGCTGCCGGCAGCGCGGCGAATGCGTGCTGGTATCTGCTGGTGGTCGACGACGACGAGGACGTGCATCACGCGACCGAATTCGCCCTCAGCGATCTGCGGGTTCTCGGGCGGCCGCTGAAATTCCTGCACGCCTTCGGCGCCGAGGAGGCCATCGGCATCCTGAGCCGCCGCCGCGATGTCGCAGTCATTCTGCTCGATGTCGTGATGGAGTGCGAGGATGCCGGCCTCCGGGCCGTCGAGCGCATTCGCAACGAACTGGGTCTCGATGCCATCCGCATCATCCTGCGGACCGGCCAGCCGGGCTATGCGCCGGAACTCGACGCCATCGCCAATTACGACATCAACGATTACAAGACCAAGACCGAGTTGACGCGCGGCAAGTTGTTCACGACCGTCACGGCGGCGATCCGCTCCTTCGACCAGATCCAGCGCCTGGAAGCGAGCCGCAACGGCCTCGAGCTGATCATCGACGGTTCCCTGCGCTTCAACGCCGAGCAGGGCTTGCCGTCCTTTTCCGCCGGGGTCATCATTCAGTTGTCCGGCCTGCTCAGTGTGGCGCCGGTGGGCATGGTCTGCGCCCGTACCGCCAGCGACGCGGCCGGCGGCACCATTCTCGCGGCGCTCGGGCGTTTCGGGGAATCCAGGAACAAGCTGTTGTCCGCAGTGGGCGACCAGCCCGCCCGACAGATGCTGGAGCGCTGCCTGCAGGAGCGTGCCAGCCAATGCAGCGAGCGTTCGCTGGCGTTGTATTTTGCCGGGCGGCACGGCAGCAATTTTGCCGTCTACGTCGAGTCGACCGCAGCAATCGTGCCGATCGACCGCCACCTGCTCGACATATTCAGCGCCAACATCGCCATCTGCGGCGAGAACGTCGCGCTCGTCGAACGCCTGCGCGCGGCGGCCTATATAGACAACCTGACCGGGCTGCCGAACCGCGCCGCGCAGATCGACGTCATCGACGAGTCGCTGGCCGGCGCCTGGGCGGGGAACCATGTCCTGGCACTGATCGACATCGACCAGTTCTCGGAGACCATCGATGCCTTCGGCTACCGTTTCGGCGACCAGCAGTTGCAGGCGGTCGCCGGGCGCCTGCGCGCCATGCTTCCCGACAGCGTGCATGTCGCGCGCGTCGGCAGCGACGTCTTCGGTGTCTATGGTCGTGACGAGGTCGTGAAGCCATCCGGCTTGCGCAACATCCTGCTCGAACCCTTCGACAGCGAGGGCGGGCTGCATACCCTTTCGTTCTCGATCGGTCTCGTCCGCACCGATGCCGCGGATGCCGATGGCGCCGACCTGCTGCGCAATGCCGCCATCGCGCTCAAGCATGCCAAGCTCGCCGGTCCGGGGAACGATGCCTATTACACCACCGAGGTCGGCATGCTGACCCGGCAACGGGTGCATATGCTGCACGACCTGCGCGCCGCGCTGGACAACGGCGATCTCTTCGTCGTCTACCAGCCGCAAATCGACCTTGCCTCGGGGGGCGTCATCGGCATCGAGGCATTGCTGCGCTGGCGCACCGCCGACGGCGAATTCGTGCCGCTCGAACAGTTCATCGCGGTCGCCGAGCAGTCCGGGCTGATCGTCGCCGTCGGGGCCTGGGTGTTGCATGCCGCCCTGGCCGCGCAGCGCGAGCTGGCCGCCCGGGGGTATCCGTTGCGCATGGCGGTCAACGTATCGCCGGTGCAGTTCCGCCAGCCGGGTTTCCTCAGCATGGTTCGCGAGGCGATGGCCGAACACGCCGTGGCGCCGGGCCTGCTGGAACTCGAAATCACCGAATCGGTGGCGCTCTCCGGCTGGGCGCAGACGGTCGAGCGCATGCATGCGATCAAGGCGCTGGGGGCATTGATCGCCATCGACGATTTCGGCACCGGCTTCTCCTCGCTCAATTACCTGGCGCATCTGCCGGCCGATTGCCTGAAGATCGACCGCAGTTTTGTCCACGCACTGGACGACCAGCATTCCGGCACGCCGATCGCGGCGATGGTGATCCAGCTCGGCCGCCAGCTGGGCATGCGCGTCCTGGCGGAAGGCGTCGAGGACGGGCGGCAGTTGCAGACGCTGGTCGAACTCGGATGTTGCGAGGCGCAGGGCATGGTCTATGCGCCAGCGATGGCGCAGCCGGACCTCCTGAACTGGCTTCGCAGCCGCGAGCGCTGAGCGGCGATGCGCCGGTTCGCCGCATGCCTGGTCGTGTTCGCCGTCCTGGCCGGGTGCGGCCAGCGTGAAACATTGCGGGTCGGCTTTCTGGCGGGACTGAGCGGCGGTGTCGCCGATCTCGGCGAGGCCGGACGCAATGGCGCCCAGATCGCCGTCGAGGAAGTCAACCGGGCGGGCGGCATCGACGGTCGGCCGGTCGAATTGGTCGTCCGCGACGATGCCCAGACGCCGGAAAAGGCGATCGCCGCCACCAACGAACTCGTTGCGCTGGGCGTCGAGGCCATCGTCGGGCCGATGACCAGTGCGATGGCCGAAGTCGTCCTGCCGCTGGCCCAGCGCGCCGGGGTCGTTCTCGTCAGTCCGACCGTCACCGCGCGCAAGTTTTTCGGGCAGGACGACAACCTGTTCCTGATTTCGTCGAGTACCCAAGACGAGGCCAGACTCAGCGCCAGGTTCCATTTCAAGGAAAGCGGCATGCATCGCGTGGCCGCCATCTACGACCTGAAAAACCTGGCCTACACCGAAAGCTGGCTGCGCGAATTCACCGTCGCGTTCCAGGAGCTCGGCGGCGATGTCCTGCCCTTCGCCTACGAATCCACTCCCGACGCCAAGTTCGGCACCATCGTCCGGCAGGTACTCAACAAGCGGCCGGACGGCATCCTGCTGATCACCAGCGCCGTCGATGCGGCGCGCCTGGCGCAAAAAATCCGCGAGCGCAACCCGCAGGTGCTCCTGATCGCCTCGCAATGGGCAACCACCGAGCGCCTGATCGAACTCGGCGGCAGTGCGGTCGAGGGCATGGTGCTCCATAATTCGTTCGACCGCGACAGCAAGGCCGAAGGCATGCAGCGATTGCGCAGCGTTTACGCCGAACGCTTCCAGCGCGAACCGGGCTTTGCTGGCGTCGCTGCCTATGACGCCACGCGTGCCGTGCTGGCGGCGCTCACCCGGCGTCACGGCGGCGAGACGCTGCGCGACGCCTTGTTGACGCGCGGTCCCTTTCCCGGCGCCGAGGAAAACATCAGCTTCGACCGCTTCGGCGACAGCCGGCGCGTCCAGCATATCGCCGTCGTCCGCGACGGGCAGTTCATCACGGTGCGCTAGGGGGCAATTTGAACCTGCCAGGGCGGTTGACGGTAACGAGCGAATGGCGGCTGCGCACCTCGCTGACGCTGCTGCTGGTGGTCGCCACGCTGGTTACCTTCGGCATCATCGGCTTCGGCGTGCTGGCCTACCGGGTTCCCGCCATCCTCGAGGAGGACCGCCAGCACCTGCGTAACGACGCGGTCAGCCTGGCCCGCTATTTCGAGCAGCTGATCGACGGCCTCGAAGGTCGCCTGGGAACGCTGGCGGCGCTCGACATGACCATGCAGCCGGCGCATATCCAGCGCTTCCTCGATGCCGTGATTGCTGAAGGCGGGTTCAAGGCCATCTACGTGCTCAACGGCCGTGGGCACGTCGAGCATGTCGGGCTGCCGCAAAATGCCCCCAATGTCCGGCCCAACCTGGTGGGCGCCGACCTTTCGCGCAATCCGCTGTTCGCGACTGCGCACCATCTCGGGCGCCGGGTGTGGAGCGACCGTTACCTGTCGGCGCTGAATGGCGATGCGACGGTCGGGCTGGCCATCCCCTTCGGCGATTACGTGCTGCTCGGCGAGGTGGCGCCGGACTTCGCGGTCGAGGTCCTGCGTGCCGGCGCGGAAGACCTGAAGTTTCCCGTGCTGGTCGTCGATCGCGCCGGCGAATACGTCGTCGGCAAGAACCTGGCCGAAGGCGAGCGTTTGCGCAACTGGTCGGCCGAGTTGCGCGGCACGCCCCTGGAGGCCGACGGCGACATCCGGCTGCTGCGTTTCGCCGGTACGCTCTACGATACCGGCCTGGCGCGCTCGGACAAGCTGCAATGGACCTTCCTGGTCACCATGCCGACCGGGCTGGAAAATCCGCGCGTCAGGATCACCATCGGCCTGGTCCTCGTCGGCTTCGTCGGCTCGATGCTGCTCGCCCTCGTGCTCGCTCCCATGTGGGCGGCACGGATGAGCGCGCCGCTGCGCGACCTGATCGCGCAGACGCGGGCGCTGACCAGCGGACGCTTCGGCGGCAAGGTGTCGCGCGGCAAGATCCTCGAGTTCAACCAGCTGGCCTCCGACATGGAATCGATGGCGGCGGCGATCCGCCAGCGCCAGGGCGAACTCGAGCGCAGCGAGGAGCGCCTGCTGCAGAGCCTGCAGAACGTGCAGCAGCTCAACCTGTTGCTGGAACAACGGGTCGAACTGCGGACCATCGACCTGGCGCGGGCCAACCGCGAGTTGTCCGAGGCCATGGAAACGCTCAAGCTGGCGCAGGGCGAGCTGGTGCGCAGCGAGAAGCTGGCCTCGCTCGGCAATCTGGTCGGCGGTGTCGCGCACGAGCTGAACACGCCGATCGGCAACGGCGTCATGGCCGTTTCGACGCTGCAGGACCAGGTCCGGGCTTTCCGCCGGGAAATGGAGAGCGGCCTGCGGCGCTCGACGCTCGAAGCTTTCGTCGACCGCGTCGAGCGCGGCAGCGAGATCGCCGTGCGCAACCTGCAGCGGGCCAACGAACTGATCGCCAGCTTCAAGCAGGTCGCCGTCGACCAGACGAGCGTCCAGCGCCGCCAGTTCATGCTCGCCGAAGTCGTCGACGAGATTCTCCTGACGCTGCAGCCGACGCTCAAGAGAACCCCCTGCCGGATCGACTGCCGGATTCCCGAAGGGCTGGCGATGGACAGTTACCCCGGGCCACTCGGCCAGGTCCTCACCAATCTGCTGACCAACTCGCTGAACCACGCCTTCGAGGGCAGGGCGCAGGGGTTGATCGAGATCTTCGCCGAGCGCCAGGGCGACGACCAGGTTCGCCTGCTGGTCGCCGACGACGGCAACGGCATTCCGCCGGAACTGCTCGACCGGATTTTCGATCCCTTCGTTACCAGCAAGCTCGGGCGCGGCGGCAGCGGGCTCGGCCTGCACATCGTCTGGAATACCGTCACCGTCGTTCTCGGCGGCAGCATTTCGGTGGATAGCATGCCGGGCCTCGGCACGCGATTCCGTATCACCCTGCCGCTTGTTGCACCGCGTCAAACCTCTGCCGCCTGATATATCATCTCGTCCCATGCCGCACAAAAAACTGAACGTCTCCCCCCGGGGCATGCTCGACGCCTACGAGGCCCTGCTCAAGGCCCGGGGCTATTTTGCCGATGCCGCCCAGATGGCCGCCGCCAGCGCCCTGCAGGCGCTTTACGGAAATCTGCTGGTTTTCAAGGTCGACCGCGGCAGCACCTTCAAACGCCTGCTGTCGCCGCCCAAGCCACCGAGGGGGCTGTATTTCTGGGGCGGCGTCGGGCGCGGCAAGAGCTTCCTGATGGACTGCTTCTACGACGCCGTGCCCTATCGGCGCAAGAAGCGCATCCATTTCCACGCCTTCATGCAGCAGATTCACCACGATCTTGACAAGTACAAGGGCGAGACAGACCCGATGCTCAAGATCGCCGAACAGATCGCCCGCGAGGTGCGCCTGCTCTGCTTCGACGAATTCCACGTCTCCGACATCGCCGACGCGATGATCCTAGGCCGCCTGCTCGACGGGCTGTTCGAGAAGGGTGTCATCCTGGTCATGACCTCCAACTACCCGCCGGACCGGCTCTACCCAAACGGCCTGCACCGTGAAAGCTTCCTGCCGACCATCGACCTGCTCAAGCGCCAGCTCGACGTGCTCGAGGTCGAGGCCGGCATCGACTACCGCCTGCGGGCGCTGGAGCAGGTCGAGATCTACCACCATCCCGCCGATGCCGGCGCCGAGAAGAAGATGCTCGACTACTTCCGCATGGTGGCCGGGGAAGAGGGCAGGAAGGGCGGCCATATCGAGGTGCTCGGGCGCAATATCGACACCGTGCGCCGCGGTCACGGCGTCATCTGGTTCGATTTTCGCACCCTGTGCGGCGGGCCGCGCTCGCAGAACGACTACCTGGAAATCGCCCGCGGCTACCACACCGTGCTGCTCTCGCACATTCCGCGGATGACGCAGCACCAGGCTTCGGAAGCGCGGCGCTTCACCTGGCTGGTCGACGTCTTCTACGATCACAAGGTCAAGCTCATTGCCACCGCCGACTGCCCGGCCGACGCCTTGTACACCGAAGGCACCCAGGCCGGCGAATTCGCCCGCACCGTCAGCCGCCTGACCGAGATGAACTCGCGCGAGTATCTCGCCCTGGCGCACGTCGCGAGCTGACCGCCGTGGATCAGCGCCTCGTACCGCAAGACCTCGCCATCGACCTGCGCCAGCTGGTCATGACGATCGCCAACACCGTCGATCTCGTCGGCGTCGACGACCTCCTGCACGGCCGCCGCGTCGGCATGCTGGCGCGCGAACTGGCGATCCGGCTGGGACTCGACGATCCGACCCAGCTGCTGCTCTACGACGCCGGCCTGCTGCACGACTGCGGCGTTTCGTCGACCCGTGTCCACCGCCGCCTGGTCGTCGACCTCGAATGGTCGGGTTCGCAGGAACACTGCATCCGCGGCGAGGAACTGCTGCAGGATTTCGCGCCGCTGGCGCATCTCGCGCCGATCATCCGCTACCACCACAGCCGCTGGATGTGGCTGGAACAGCAGGAGCTCGACCAGGCGACCATCCGCTACGCCAACCTCATTTTCCTGGCCGATCGCATCGATGTCCTGGCGGCGCCCTTCCACGCCGACAACACGACGCTGGCGCACGCCGAGGAAATCCGCGAGCGTCTGGCCGCCGAGCGTGGCCGGCTGTTCGCTCCCGACCTGGTTGACGCCTTTCTCGCCCTGTCGGAAGGCGAGGCCTTCTGGCTGGAACTGCAGCCGGAGGCCGTGCAGCAGTACCAGGCGGAAATGGAGAGCTTCGGCGACCTGCGCATGATCGGCTGGCACGAATTCAAGCGGTGCGCCGACATCTTCGCGCGCATCATCGACGCCAAGTCGCCCTATACCGAGCAGCACTCGCGCGGCGTCTCCCTGTTGGCGCGCCATCTGGCGGGCAAGCTGGGCCTCGATCCGGTCACCTGCGAGAAGATCGAGGTGGCCGGGCTCCTGCACGACATCGGCAAGCTGCAGATCCCGGACGAGATCATCGAGGGCCACAATCCCCTGACGCCGCAGGAATTCAACATCATGAAAGGGCACAGCTTCGGCACCAGGCAGGTACTGAAGCGCCTGCACGCCATCGACGACCTCGCCCGCTGGGCGTACTACCACCACGAAACGCCGGACGGGCGCGGCTATCCCTTCCATGTCGGCGGCGCCGCGCTGCCGCTCGAGGCGCGCATCATTAACGTCGCCGACATCTTCCAGGCGCTGGCCCAGGAGCGGCCCTACCGCAAGCCGATGGCGCCCGACGAGATCCTGGCCGTCCTCGAAGAGCGCGTCGCCCAGGGGCGGGCCGACCCGGCGGTGGTCGCTGTCGTCGCCGGCGACCTCGTCAATTGCCACCGCGTCGCCCTGTGCTGCGCGGGATGACCGCGGGGCTCGCCCGCCTGCTGCTGTGCCTGGCGGTGCTGTTCGGCGGGCCGGCCGCGGCGCAACAGGAACTCGAGATCATTCCGCTGCGCAGCCAGACGGTTGACCAGGTGCTGCCGACGCTGCTGCCGCTGCTCGAACCCGGCGGCACCCTGACCGGCATGAACGACCAGCTGTTCCTGCGCGCCAGCGCGCGCAACCGCGAGGAGATCCGGCGCGTGCTGGCGACCATCGACCGGCCGTCCCGGCGCCTGCTGATCCGCGTCAGCCACAACCGCGAAAGCGAGGTGGCGAGCCGCGGCGGCGAAGTCAGCGGGCGGGTGGTGATCGGCGATAGCGGGCGCAGCAACGTCGAGGCGCGGCTGTGGGACACGCAGGGCGCGCGCAGCGAGAATTCCGGCCAGATGGTGCAGACCGTCGAGGGTGGCGCGGCCTTCATCCAGGTCGGGCGCTCGCTGCCGGTGCCCATGCGCCAGGCGACGATTGGTCCCGGCGGTGCGGTGATCAGCGAGACGGTGGTGTTCCAGGACATCGGCCGCGGCTTCTTCGCGACGCCGCGCCTCGTCGGCGAGCGCGTGACCATCGACATCAGCCAGCAGGCCGACAGCGCGGCCCGTTTCGGCCCGCCCGGCAGCGTCAGCACCCAGCGCCTGACGACGACCGTTTCCGGGCGTCTCGGCGAGTGGATCGAAGTCGGCGGCACGAGCCGCGAGGCGAGCGCCAGCCAGGGCGGCACCTTCGGCCGCTCGACCGGCGGCGGCCGCGATGCGCAGTCGATCTGGCTCCAGGTGGAGGAAATACGATGACGCCGAAGCGTCATCTCGGCCAGCAGTTCGCGCTGGCTACCGCGATCTTCTGCGTCGTGCTGGCGCTCCCGGCGTTCGGCCTTTTCGTCTGGCTGTGGATCGAACGCGGCCTCGCCGATACCTGGGTGCCCAGCACGCTCGCCGCCGTCGCCTTCCTCGGCGCCTGTGCCGGCGTCCTCTACGTCATGAGCCGTCCGCAGCCGCCGTTGCCGCCGGCCGACGACCGGGAAGCCTGATTCAGGCCAGCAGCTGGCTGATCAGCTGCGGATCGGCGACGCCGTTGGCCGGCAGGCCGTGGCTCGCCTGGTAGCCCTTGAGCAGCGCGACGCTGGTCTGCCCGAAAATGCCGTCCGCCTTGATGTTGACGCCGCGCTCGGACAAACCCAGTTGCACGAGGCGGACGTCCAGCCCGCGCACCAGCGGCGTCTGCAGCGACAGGCTGCGGGTGCCCGGCTGCGGGCCGTCGTAGCAGCCCGGCGGGGTCGCGGCGAGCGTCGTGCGCGAGATTTCGGATTCACGCACGACCAGCGGCAGTTCGAGGCCCCAGTAGCCCTGGTCGATCAGGCGCTGGAAGGCTTCCATGCGATAGACGGTACGCCGCAGGTCGCTGCGCGGATGCGCGGCCAGCCAGGCATGGCGGGTGGCGACGTAGGCGGCGATCCAGTCGCGCTCGCCGAGAGCGGCGATGCTGCCGGCCTGCTGGATGGTGCGGTCGCGCATCTTCGTCCATGAGCCGTGGACGGTGCTGTCGTAGACCACGGCGACGCCGAGCGGCGAGGTGATGCCGAGGTTGGCGGCGCTGCGGGCTGCCGGCCGCCAATAGACCTCGTCGAAAAAGACATCCTGCGTTTCCCGCATGATCGGGTCGTCGGCCGTCGCCCGCAGCAGGTTGTGCAGGCGCAATTCGCCGTCCAGACGCAGGTCGACCGCAGCGAAGCGCGGCAGCCACGGTTGCAGGCGGCCGGCGAAGCGGGCGCCGGCGTTGGCGCCATAGCGTTGCAGCAGCGCCAGGAGGTTGCCGGACGCCAGCGTCGTCTGGGAACGGCCGAAGGTCAGATGGCCGGTGTCGCCGGCGATGACGGTGACGCTGCCGTAGTTGCCGAGCACCGAGCCGGTCTCGAAAATATTGACGATGGATTGGGCCGTCTGCTTCTGGGTCGGGGTGAGCATGGGTCGGACTCCTTCCGGTCGAGGTCGGGCGGTGGCGGGGCAGCAGACTTCAGCATAGATCAACGTCATGACAACGCAAGGCGCCGGCGCTTTCCGGCGCGCCGGAACGGGCAAAAAAAGACCGGGCGCGCGGCCGGGTCTCGCTGCAGCCGGGATGCTGCCGGATCAGGCGGCGTTGAGCGCCTGGTCGAGGTCGGCGATCAGGTCGTCGACATGCTCGATGCCGATCGACAGGCGGATCATGTCTTCCGACACGCCGGCCTTGGCCAGTTCCTCGGGCGACAGCTGGCGGTGCGTGGTCGATGCCGGGTGGCAGGCCAGTGTCTTGCAGTCGCCGATGTTGACCAGGCGGGTGACCAGCTGCAGCGCATCCTGGAACTTGCCGCCGCCTTCGCGGCCGCCCCTGACGCCGAAGTTGAGGATGCCGGAAGCGCGGCCGCCCATGTACTTCTGCACCAGCGCGTGGTCCTTGTGCTCGGGCAGGCCGGCGTAGTTGACCCAGCTGACCTTCGGGTGTTTCTGCAGGAACTGCGCGATCTTCAGCGAATTCTCGCAGATGCGGTCCATGCGCAGGGCCAGCGTTTCGACGCCCTGCAGGATCAGGAAGGCATTGAACGGCGAAATCGCTGCGCCCATGTTGCGCAGCGGCACGACGCGGGCGCGGCCGATGTAGGCGGCGGGGCCGAGCGCTTCGGTGTAGACGACGCCGTGGTAGGAAACGTCCGGCTCGTTGAGGCGCTTGAACCTGGCCTTGTGCTCGGCCCAGGGGAACTTGCCGCTATCGACGATGATGCCGCCGATGGAATTGCCGTGGCCGCCGAGGTACTTGGTCAGCGCATGGACGACGATGTCGGCGCCGTGCTCGAAGGGGCGGCACAGGTAGGGCGAGGGCACGGTATTGTCGACGATGACCGGCACGCCGTGCTTGTGGGCGATCTCGGCGAGCTTCTCGAAGTCGGTGATGTTGCCCAGCGGGTTGCCGACCGATTCGCAGAAGACGGCCTTGGTCTTGCCATCGATCAGCTTTTCGAAGGCGGCCGGATCGCGGTAGTCGGCGAAACGCACGTCGATACCGTACTGCGGCAGGGTGTGGGCGAACAGGTTGTAGGTGCCGCCGTAGAGCGTGGATGAGGTGACGATGTTGTCGCCGGCCTCGGTAATCGTCTGGATCGCCGCGGTGATCGCCGCCATGCCCGACGCCATGCACAGCGCGGCGACGCCGCCCTCCATCGCGGCGATGCGCTTTTCCAGCACGTCCTGCGTCGGGTTCATGATGCGCGTGTAGATGTTGCCAGCCACCTTGAGGTCGAACAGGTCGGCACCGTGCTGGGTGCTGTCGAAGGCGTAGGAAGTCGTCTGGTAGATGGGCACGGCGACGGCCTTGGTCGTCGGGTCGGGCGAATAACCGCCGTGGACGGCGAGGGTTTCGAGTTTCATGCGTGTCTCTCTTGCTCTTGTGGTTGGTGAAAAATGGAGTCTAGCAGGGGTTGACCGCAACAGTCTCGCCACTGGAGCAGGCACATGGATGGCGGGCACCGCAAATGCCAAAAGCCGCCGGCTTGCGCGCGGCGGCTCGTGCGGTTTGCGCCGGCCGGGGTCAGTTCGGCAGCAGGCTGCCGTTGCTCAGGCGCACGTGGTCGCCGACCTGCCAGCGGCTGTTTTCGGCCTGGCTGAAGGTGCGCGTGCTGCCGTCCTCGAAGCGGACGGTGACCTGCTGGCTCTTCTCGGAACGCACGTATTTTTCGGTCTGGTGGCCGGCGAAGGCGCCGCCGACGGCGCCGACGATGGTGGCGGCGGTGTTGCCCTTGCCGCGGCCGATCTGGTTGCCGAGCAGGCCGCCGACGACGCCGCCGGCGACGGCGCCGAGGCCGCTGCCTTCGGCCGGGGTGCTGACTTCGCGCACCGCCTCGACGGTGCCGCAGTCGCGGCAGAGCGGCGGCGCCGCGGCGGCCGGCCGGGCCGGGATGACGTCGATGCCGGCGTCGTTGCCATGGTAGGCGGTGGTCGTCCGCTCGCTGGCGTAGCGCAGCTCGCCGGTCGCTTGCGGCGGCGGGGCGTACTGGGCGGCCGGCTGCGTCTTGTGCGGCTTGGCCGGCGGCGGCGCAAAGCGTTCGGCCTTGGCGGGGGCGGCCTGGGCAGCCGGCGGCGGGGCGAACTGTTCGTTCTTCGCCGGGACGGCTTCCGTTGCCGTCGGCTGGGCAGCTGCGGTCAACGCCGGTTCCGTGGCCGATTTGCCCGGCAACAGGCCGGTCAGGCTGGCGACAGCGGTGAGGCTGGCGATGGTGACTGCGGTGGCGGCGACGATGACGGCCGGATGGGTGCTGCGGGTGGTTTCCTGCATGGTGTGCTCCGTGGGTTCCGCGAGGGGCGTTGGTAGCGAGAATAACGCCTTGCCCCTGGGTTTGGCGCACGCCGAAACAAAGTGTTACGGCTGCTTACGAATCGTCGGCTTCACCCTTACGAATCATCGGCTTCACCGGTACCGCGGCGCACGCTGCGCAGCAGGAAGCGACCGGGGTCGAGGGCGTCGACCAGGTCGCGCTCGAGCGGCAACGGCTCGCCTTCCAGTTGCGAAACCAGCAGGTCGGCCATCAGCGCCGACCAGACGATACCGCGCGCGCCGAAGCCCTGGAGGCACCACAGGCCGGCTTGCCGGGGCAGGGTGGGGAGGCGGGCGTTGGCAGCGGCGGGGCCGGCTTCCGGTACGGCGCCGACGATGGGCAGGCGGTCCGGCGACATTGGGCGGAAGCCGACGCGGCCGTCCACCGTCGCCGGGTCGACGCCGGCGGCGAAGTCGGGCAGCGTCAGGCGGAGGCGGGCGAGGTTGTCGGCGTGGTCGGTGGCGCGCGCTTCGGGTTCATCGTCATCGTAGGACGTCGACGCGCCGATCAGGCGGATGCCGTCGATCTCGGGCATCGCGTAGCCGATCTGGAACAGCACGGTGGGGAGCGACGGGCTGCCGTCGGCCGGCAGGTGGCTGACCTGTCCGCGTGCCGCGTGCTGCGGCAGCCAGGCGAACTGCGCGAAGCGCGGGGCGCCGACGCCGCCGGCCATGACCAGCACCGGTGCCTCGGCGAGCACGGCGCCGGCGGCGTCGAGCGCGCGCCAGCCGGCTTTTGCCCTTTCCAGACGGTCGACCGCAACCGCGCAGCGCGTCGCGATGCGCCCGGGAAAGGCGGCCAGCGCCGCTTGGCACAACGACGGGGGCTGCACCCAGCCGCCACCGGGGAACCACCAGCCGCCGCTGGCGACCGGGCGGCCGAGCAGGCGGCCGGCTTCGTCGCGGTCGACGAAACGGAGCAGTTCGGGCGGCCAGCCAAGTTGTTCGACGGCGCGTCGCTGCTGCGCCTCATGCGCCGCCTCGCGCGCCAGGTGCAGCACGCCGCAGGGCGCCCAGCGGGCGTCGGGCAGGCGGGCGAGCAGGGCGCGGGTGGCGAAGAAGCCGGCGCGGGTCAGGCGCGAGAGGCGGTTGTCGTCGGCGCTGGGCAGCGGGCGCAGCATGCCGGCCAGGTTGCTCGAAGCGCCGCTGCCCGGCGCGGCGCCGCGTTCGAGGACGGTGACCTGCCAGCCGGCGGCGGCCAGCGCGTGGGCGCAGGTGCTGCCGGCGATGCCGGCGCCGACGACGAGGGCGCGGCGCTCGGCGGGCGGGGCGTGGCGATCGGGCCGCCGCGAGCGGAAGCGGCCGACTAGCATCTGCCGCTTGCCGGCGAAGCCTGGGCGCTTTTCGAGGTCGAATTCGGCGGCGGCCAGCGCGTCGCGCACCTGGCCGGCGACCGACCAGGTGGCCAGCGTCGCGCCCGGTGCCGCCAGTCGCGCGAGCGCCAGGCATAGCTGGGGCGACCAGAGTTCGGGGTTTTTCGCCGGCGAAAAACCGTCGAGGAAAAAGGCATCGACCGCGGCGTCGACCGCACGCAGCTGCGTCGTCGCGTCGCCGAAGACGAGGGTCAGGACGACCCGCCCGTCGTCGAGATGGAGGCGATGCATGCCGGGTGTCAGCAGCGGCCAGTGCCGCTGCAGTTCGCCGGCCAGCGCGGCGAATTCCGGCCAGGCGCGCTGGGCGGCGGCGAGGTCGGCGGCGGTGAACGGATGCTTCTCTATGGAGACGAAGTGCAGGCGCCGGCAGCGTTGCGGGTCGTCGCGCCAGGCCTGCCAGGCGGCGAGGAAGTTGAGCCCGAGGCCGAAGCCGGTTTCGAGGATGACGAAACGGTCGCGGTTGCGCCAGCGCGCCGGCAGGTCGTTGCCGCCGAGGAAGACGTGGCGCGCCTGCGCCGGCCCGCCGTGGGCGGAGTGATAGACATCGCCGTAGGCGGCGGAAAACGGGGTGCCGTCGGGGTTGAATTCGAGGCGGGCGGGCTGCAGCGGCATCGCGCGATTTTAACCCGGGGCGCGGCGCGCATTGCCGCGCTGGCCGGGCTCGCCGTCGATTGGCATATGCAGGCGCGGGCGGCAGGTTCATAATCGCCAAAAGACCCGAGAAAAGCATGCGTTCGAGACTGGCTCGCTATCTACTGACCCTGGTGATTCCCTCGGGATTGCTGTGCGCGCTTTTCCTGTGGTCGCTGTACCACGAGGAGCAGGTGCGGGTCCGGCAGAATCTGGAGGTGGCCGAACAGCTCCGGCTGGCCGTCGGCGCCCGTTCGCTGACCAGCGACCTCGACCGCATCGCCAGCGACGTCCGCCTCATGGCCAGCCTGCCCAGCCTTGCAGCGGCGTTCGACAGTGGCGATGCGCCGGCGGTCGCCCGCCTGACCGAGGACTTCGTGGCGCTCTCCGCCAGCCGCCGCGTCTATGACCAATTGCGCTGGATCGACGAGACGGGGATTGAGCGGGTGCGCGTCGATTTCATCCAGAACCGGCCGTTCGTCGTTCCCGAGGAGCGCCTGCAGAACAAGTCGCTGCGCTATTTCTTCAAGGAGGCGATGCAGCTCGAGCCGGGCCAGATCTTCGTCTCGCCGCTCGATCTCAACGTCGAGGAGGAGCGTGTCGAGACGCCGTTCAAGCCGGTCATCCGCCTCGCTACGCCGGTGCGTGACCGGACCGGTCAGCCCCGCGGCATCGTCATCGCGAATTTTTTCGGCAGCTACCTGCTCGACAAGTTCGTCGATGTGACCGAAGCCAAGGAGGGCGCCGCCCGGGTCAACCTGCTCAATCGCGACGGCTACTGGCTGCGCGCGCCGCAGTCGGTGGACGAATGGGGCTTCATGTTCAACCGCAAGGAACATTTCGGCACCCGCTATCCCCAGGCCTGGGCGCAGATCGCCGGCAGCGAGCGCGGCCAGTTCGAGGATGACGACGGGCTGTGGTCGTTCGTCACCGTCCGTCCGCTGCTGATCGGTGTGCCGCGCGACCCGCAGGTGCAACTGGCCGGCAGCGACGAGTACGTGTGGAAGGTGGTTTCGCGCATCCCCCCCGAGGTGCTGCAGCAGGCGGCCAACCAGAACCTCGGCGGCTGGATAATCATCACGCTGCTGTTCATCGGCGCGCTGCTCGCCGGCAGCCTCGTGCTCGCCCGCGCCCAGCGCCGGCGCGACGTCATGGCCGAGAACCTGCGCGCCCTCAACCGGCGGCTGGAGGAGAAGGTGCGCCAGCGCACCGAGCAGCTGCACCAGCAGGCGATCCGCGACCCGCTGACCGGCCTCTTCAACCGGCGCTACCTGGACGAGACGCTGCCGCGTGAAATCCACCGCGCGCTGCGCGAGCGGGAGCCGCTGTCGGTGGCGATGCTCGATCTCGACCACTTCAAGCACTTCAACGACCAGTGGGGCCACGAGGCCGGCGACGCCGTGCTGCTCGGCGTCGCCGAGGCGCTGCTCGACGGCCTGCGCGCCTCGGACATTGCCTGCCGCTACGGCGGCGAGGAACTGTTGGTGGTGATGCCGGGCGCCGATGCCGACGAGGCGGAGAAGCGGATCGCCACCATCGCCTGCGGCGTGCGCAACCTGGGGGCCAAGGTGATGGGGCGCGAACTGCCGCCGGTCACCTTCTCGGCCGGCGTCGCCACCCTGCCGGAGCACGGCGACAACCCCGAAACGCTGGTGCGCGCGGCCGACCGCGCGCTCTACATGGCCAAGGAAACCGGCCGCGACCGTGTGGTCATCGCGCGGCCGCCGGGGCAGGAGTAGTCGCTGCTACGCTGCCGAAGGCAGATTTTGTCTACCGCAGAACGATGGCTGAGCGAGCGCCGGCGAGACAAGGCGCGCGGGCCCGCCGCATAGCAGCGCTATGCAAGGCTGCCGGCAACGCCGAGCCGGCAAGCGCAGCCAGCCATCATCACTCGGGGCGCATCTGGGGGAAGAGGATCACGTCGCGGATCGCCGGCGAATCGGTCAGCAGCATGATCAGGCGGTCGATGCCGATGCCGCAGCCGCCGGTCGGCGGCAGGCCGTATTCCAGCGCACGGATGAAGTCGGCGTCGTAGTACATGGCTTCCTCGTCACCGGCCTCCTTGGCCTTGGCCTGCTCCTGGAAGCGGGCGGCCTGGTCCTCGGCGTCGTTCAGCTCGGAGAAGCCGTTGGCGATCTCGCGGCCGACGATGAACAGTTCGAAGCGCTCGGTGATTTCCGGGTTGGTATCGGACGCGCGGGCCAGCGGTGAGACTTCGACCGGGTAGTCGATGATGAAGGTCGGCTCCCAGCACTGGGCTTCGGCGCAGGCTTCGAACAGCTGCAGCTGCAGGCTACCGAGGCCGCCCGGCTTCAGCGGCTCGCCGAAGTGCTTGATCTTGGCCTTGAGGAATTCCGCGTCGGCCAGTTCGGCGTCGGAGAATTCCGGGTGCTGGCGCTGGATCGCCTGGCAGATGGTCAGGCGGTGGAAGGGCTTGGAGAGGTCGAGTTCGCGCCCCTGGTAGACGAACACTTCCTTGCCCAGCGCCTCGCGCGCGGCGTGGCGCAGCAGGCCTTCGGTGAAGTCCATCAGCGTGTGGTAGTTCGCGTATGCCTCGTAGAACTCCATCATCGTGAATTCGGGGTTGTGACGCGGGCTCAGGCCTTCGTTGCGGAAGTTGCGGTTGATCTCGAACACCTTCTCGAAGCCGCCGACGACCAGGCGCTTGAGGTAGAGCTCGGGCGCGATGCGCAGGAACTGCTGCATGTCGAGCGCGTTGTGGTGCGTGACGAACGGCTTGGCGGCGGCGCCACCGGGGATCGGGTGCATCATCGGCGTCTCGACTTCGAGGAAGCCGTGGCCGGACATGTAGTTGCGGATCGAGGCGACGATGCGGCTACGGGCGAGGAAGGTGAAGCGGGTTTCCTCGTTCATGATCAGGTCGACGTAGCGCTGGCGGTACTTCAGTTCCTGGTCGGCGAGGCCATGGAACTTGTCGGGCAGCGGGCGCAGCGACTTGGTCAGCAGGCGGATTTCCGATGCCTGGATGGTCAGCTCGCCGGTCCGGGTCTTCATCAGCGTGCCGACGACGCCGAGGATGTCGCCGAGGTCCCAGTGCTTGAAGTCGGCATAGACGTCCTCGCCGACCTTGTCGCGCGTGACGTAAACCTGGATGCGGCCGGAGAGGTCCTGCAGCGTGGCGAACGACGCCTTGCCCATGACGCGCTTCAACATCATGCGGCCGGCAACCCTGACCTCGACCGGCAGCCCTTCGAGTTCCTCGCCGGATTTTTCGCCGTAGCCTTCGAGCAGCTTGGCGGCGGTGTTCTCGCGCTGGAAGTCGTTGGGGAACGCCTGGCCCGTCTTGCGCCATTCGGCCAGCTTGGCGCGGCGCTCGGCGATGAGCTGGTTTTCGTCCTGCTGGACCGGGGCTTGCTGTTCGGGGTTGGACATGAAGAATCCTTGGGAAATGGGGGTTTGCTGCGGTCGACCGCGTAAAACGATGAATTTTCGCCGATTTCACCCCGCCGGGACAAGGCCGGCCGATTATTTTCGGAAGCGTCGGCGGCGCGTCGTTTCCGGCCACGGCAATGGGATAATCGCGGCATGGAAATCTTCATCGACATCATTCTCAAGGCCGGCCGCTCGGCGGTCGAACTGTCGCTGTTCGTGCTGCTGCCGGTCATGGTCGTCATGCTGTCGCTGATGCGTCTGCTCGAGGCGCGCGGCGTGCTCGACTGGGTGGTCGCCCGCCTGGCGCCGGTGCTCAAGCCGTTCGGGCTGACCGGCCTCGGCGTCTTCGCGGCGCTGCAGATCAACTTCGTCAGCTTCGCGGCGCCGCTGGCGACGCTGACCATGATGGAACAGCGCGGCGCCTCGGACCGCCACATCGCGGCGACGCTGGCGATGGTCTTCGCCATGGCGCAGGCCAACGCGGCGCTGCCGATGATGACGATGGGCCTCGGCATCGGCGTCACGCTGCTGTTCTCGCTGGTCGGCGGCCTGATCGCCGCGGCGGCGACCTACTACCTGTTCGGCAAGGGGCTGTCGGCGGCCGAGGCGCAGCTCGACGAGACGCTGCAGCATCCGGTCGCCGAGAGCGCCAAGGGCGTGCTCGACGTCATCAACCGCGCCGGTGCCGAAGCCTTCAAGATCGCGGTCGGCGCCATTCCCATGCTGGTGCTGTCGCTGGTCGTCGTCACCGCGCTGCGCACTTCCGGCGCCATCGACGCCCTGACCCGGCTGCTTTCCCCGCTGCTGACGGCGCTTTCGATCAATGGCGTGCTGATCCTGCCGACCCTGACCAAGTACCTGGCCGGCGGCACGGCGATGATGGGCGTCATGGACGAGATGCGCAAGGCCGGCCAGGTTAGCGTCGAACTGCTCAACGCCAGCGCCGGCTTCCTGATTTCCCCCTTCGACCTGCCCGGCGTCGCCGTGCTCATTTCCGCTGGCAAGCGCATCGCCGCCGTCTGGAAGCCGGCGGCCCTCGGCGCCTGCATCGGCATCGCCGTGCGCACCGCAGGGCACATCGTTGTCGCCTAGAATCAAAAAGAAAGGACGAGTTTCATGCGCAAAGTTTCACAACTGCCGATGATCGCCCTGTGCGCCGGATTGCTGGCGGGCAGCGTGCAGGCAGCGCCGCTCAACATCCTCGGCTTCGACGACATGTCGTGCGCCGCGTGGATCGCCTCGAAGGGCGACGCGGACCAGCGCAACCTTTACGTCGTCTGGATCCGCGGTTTCCTGACCGGGCACAACTACGGCCAGCAGGGCCAGCAGGTGTCGAGCATTTCCAGCGGCACCATCGAGGTCAATGTGAACAGCTATTGCGCCCAGCATCCGACCGGCCTGTTCAGCGATGCGGCGTTCCGCCTGAGCGACCAGTTTTCGGGGCGCAACCAGCCGCTCCGCAAATGATCCCTGCCGCAGGCGCGGGGCGGGAATTTTTCCTGGCTGAAGCTTTCGAAGCCCTTGTCGCCAAACCGGGGAGCCAGCGATGCGCAGCTTCCGCAAGATAGCAGCCGTGCTGGCCGTCGGGTTGGCGGCATCAGCGCCGGGGTTTGCGGCGGGCGCGAACGACGTTCGGATCGTCGCCGAGGCCACCGGCGGCCAGTTCAAGGCGACGCAGGGGAAGTATTTCGAGACGGCCTGCAACGAGCGCCTCGATTACGAGGCCGAGGTCGTCGACCTCAACGGCGACGGGCAACCCGAGGTATTCACCAGCGTGCAGGGCACCTGCCTGGGCGGCATGGCCGGGGTGCACATGAACCTCTACATCAGGGGCGCCGACGGCCGCTGGCAGCCGCAGTTCGGCTTTCCCGGCATCTATAGCGTGCTCAAGACCAGGAACAAGGGCTACCCGGACATCGGGATCGGCGGGCCCGGCAACTGCTTCCCGGTCTGGCGCTGGAACGGCAAGGCCTACGCGCTCTACCGCAAGTGCCGGTAGCCGGGTTCGTCCCGGCCACCACACCATCGGCGATCAGTCGAGATTCGCGGCGAGCCTAGCGCGCTGCGGCGTCGCGCTCTGCCTGGCGCGTGCCTGAAGGTCGGCAAGGATTTGCGCGTCGTTGCGGCGGTTGTTCGCCAAGTGTTCCAGGCGGTCGCTTTCGTCGATCAAGGCCAGTGCCTGCTGGCGCCAGGCTACCATCTGCGGTTCGTGCTCGTGGTGCAGGTGGTGCCTGCGGTGCATCGTGTACCAGCGGTGCGCCTCTTCGGGATTCACCTCGACGCCCTGGCCGGTCTGGTACATCAGGCCGATCTGGATCTGCGCCACCTTGTCGCCCTGCTCGGCGGCCTGCCGATACCAGCGCAGCGCCCTGGCGTAGTCGAGGGTGACGCCGTCGCCGTGCTGGTGAATGACCGCCAGGTTATAGGCGGCGTCGACATTGCCCTGGCCTGCCCAGGATTCCCAGATTGCAACCGCCTGCGCGGTATCGCCGGCCTTGTGGAGTTTCGCGGCACGGCGCAGATCGTCGTCGGCCAGGTCGGCGAGGGCGGAAAAGCTCAGCAAGGCGCCAATGACGGCGAGACTGCGGCGGGCGATCAGGGCAGGGGGCATCGGCGATTCTCCGGAAAAAACCCGCGCCGGAGAGTGAGGGTTCATGGGAGGTGAGAGACTCTCTGGATGGTGGCGCGGGACGGTCGCATCCTAAGCGCAAGGGCAGGGCGAAGGAATTAGACAAATTGCCGCGCGACAATTTGTCGCATCCCCCGCGCGCGCGAAACCCGTTAGCATTCGCCCATGCGTGAGGGAGAGGGAGAGCGCCATGAACCAGAACCAGAACACCCAGTCGTCTCAGCCGGAAATGGCTTCGTTGCTGCTTGGCGCAGGATTCGCGCTGGCGTCGCTGATCATCCTGCCGGCGGTCGCGCAGCGGGTCGGCCTCGGGTCGAGCGTGACCATCGCCCTGCGTGGTGCGCTGATGCGGGCGGCCAACCGTTTTTGATGCGGGTGCTGGCGCAACGCAGTTGAAACGGGGCAGACTTCGCGTCTGCCTTTTTTGTCTTTCCGGACCATGAAGTCACGCATCCTGATGGCGGCCGTGCTGGCTGCCGCCCTGCTTGCCGGCTGCCAGCCGGGGCGCGATCCCAGGCTGCCGGCCGGCGCCGATTTCGTGCTGCAGACCGCCGATGGCCCGCTCGAATCGAAAACCCTGCGCGGCAAGGTGCTGCTGGTCTATTTCGGCTACACCAACTGCCCGGATGTCTGCCCGGCCTCGCTGGCGGCCGGCGGCAATGCCTTGAAAGCCTTGTCGCCGGAGGAGCGCAAGAAAGTCAGGCTGGTGATGATCTCGGTCGATCCCGAGCGCGACAGCGTCCGGCATCTCAAGGAATACACCGCCTTCTTCCATCCCGAGATGGTCGGCGCCACCGGTACGCCGGAAGAAATCGCCGCCCTGGCCAAAGCCTTCGGCGCTGGCTACATCAGGCAGCCGGCCAGGGCCGATGGCAGTTATGCCGTGGATCACACCACGTCCACCTATGTCGTCGGGCCGGATGGCCGGCTGGCGCAGGTGATCGACCTCAATGCCGGCAGCGACGCCATTGTCGCCGCCGTCCGCAAGCTGCTGTGATGCGCCCGTCTGCGCTCGTCCTCGCCCTGCTCGCCGGGCTGGCGCTCGCATTCGCTTTCATTTTTGGCCATTTTTCCGGGTCGACCGCAACCGACGCCGAACGCCTCGCCGCCAACCGCGCGCTGGTCGAGCACTACGGCCTGACCGACCTGGCGCTGTTCACCGAGGCCCGCTACACGCGCCACCCGAGCCAGGCCGACCTGCATTCGGCCTTCCAGGATCATCCGGCCGCCCTCGAACATTTCCCGACCGGCTCGCTGGTCTCTCCCCGTTCCCTTCCCCTGTTCCGCGATGCGCCCCTGGCTGGAAAAACAACTTCACCTGATTGACTTCACGCTGGCCTCGCTGGCCCGGCGCAAGACGAAGAACGTCGGCCTGCTGCTGGCCTACACGCTGATCGTCTTCGTGTTGGCCTCGCTGTCGCTGTTCACCCACGCGCTGCGCAGCGAGGCAAGCTACGTGCTGGCCGGCTCGCCGGAGGTCATCCTGCAACGCATGGTCGCCGGCCGCCACGACCTGATTCCGCCCGGCTATCTCGACAAGATCGGGCGCATCCGCGGCGTGCAGAAGAAGGAAGGGCGGCTGTGGGGCTACTACTACGACCCGGTGGTCAACGCCAACTACACCTTCATGGCGCGTCCGGCGAGCGAGGTCGCGGACGGCACCATCATGGTCGGCAGCGCGCTGGCGCGCGAACGCGGGCTGGCGCCGAACAACACCATTTCCTTCCGCTCCTACGCCGGCAAGCTGTTCGGCTTCACCGTCGCTGCGGTGCTGTCGCCGGATTCCGAACTCCTTTCGGCCGACCTCGTGCTGCTCTCGGAAAGTGATTTCCGGCGCTTCTTCGAATACCCCGAGGGGCACTACACCGACATCGCCCTCTCGGTCGCCAACCCCCAGGAGGTGCGCACCGTCGCCGCCAAGCTGTCGGCGGCGCTGCCCGATTCGCGCCCGATTCTGCGCGAGGAGGTGTTGCGCACCTACCAAAGCCTCTTCGACTGGCGCGAAGGCATCGTCCTCACCGTGTTGGCCGGCGCCATCCTCGCCTTCGCCATCCTCGCCTGGGAAAAGGCCTCCGGCCTTTCGGCCGAGGAGCGGCGCGAGATCGGCATCCTCAAGGCGATCGGCTGGGAAACCGGCGACGTCATCCGCATGAAGGTCTGGGAAGGGCTCGTCATCTCTTTGACGGCCTTCCTGCTCGGCGGCATCGCCGCCTACGTGCACGTCTTCCATTTCGGCGCGGCGGTGTTCGCGCCGGTGCTCAAGGGCTGGTCGGTGCTCTACCCGCGGTTTACGCTGGTGCCGGCGGTCGACGGCCTGCAGATCGCGACGCTGTTCTTCTTCACGGTGGTTCCCTACACGGCGGCGGTGCTGGTGCCGATCTGGCGCGCGGCGATCACGGACCCCGACGCGGTGATGCGCGCATGATCGAACTTGCCAATATCCGCAAGGCCTTCAACCAGGGCCGCCACAACGAATACTGGGCGCTGCACGGCATCGACCTCAGCGTCGAGGCCGGCAAGGTCACAGCGTTCCGCGGACCAAGCGGTTCGGGCAAGACGACGCTGTTGACCATCGTCGGCTGCCTGTCGCGGCCGACCGAGGGGCGCGTGCGCTTCAAGGGCGAGGACATTTCCGGCCTGCCGGAACGCTTCCTGACCGACATCCGCCGCCAGAGCTTCGGCTTCGTCTTCCAGCAGTTCAACCTGATCAAGGGACTGTCGGCAGTTGACAACATCATCCTGCCCGGCATGCCGACCGGCCGTTCGCGCCGTAACCTGGTCGAACGGGCCGACGAACTGCTCGACCAGTTGAAGCTCGGCCACCGCAGCCGCGCCCGGGTCGAGTGGCTGTCCGGCGGCGAGCAGCAGCGTGTCGCCATCGCCCGCGCCCTGATCAACGACCCGCAGGTCATCATCGCCGACGAGCCGACGGCCAACCTCGACACCGCGCTGTCGAGGGAATTCCTCGCCATCCTCGAAGGCTTCACCGCCGCCGGCAAGACGGTGCTGCTGACCAGCCACGACCCGCTGGTCGTCGAATCGAGCGCCGTGCATCGCGTCATCGGCATGCGCGACGGCCGTCTGACCGCCGACTGATGCTGTTCCAGCCGGCCATCATCGCGCTGCTGCTGGCCGCCGGCCTGGCGGTGCTGATGCTCGCCGGCGCCGCACCGTTCGCCGTGCAGGTCATCCGCCACTGGGACATCGGCAGCGGCTCGGAGCGGCAACTGGCGCTGGAACGGCGCACCTACCTGTTTTCGACGTTGCTCGCCTTCGTGCTGGTGGCGCAGTTGGCGGCACTGCTGCTCTTCGTCTTCAACGCCGACCGGCTGGCTGCGATGTTCGTCGGCGCCATGTGCGCGGTCGGCACGCTGAACGTCAATGCCTGGGGCTTTCCCTCGCTGCTCATGCAGACCGCCGTCTTCTTCCTCGCCGCCATGTGGCTGGCGCTCAACCATGTCGACACGCTGGCCCGCGACTACCCGCTGGTGCGCATCAAGTACGCGCTGCTGCTCCTGCTGCTGCCGGTACTGGCCACCAATTTCTGGCTGGAGTTGAAGTATTTTCTCGGCCTCAAGGCCAATGTCATCACCTCGTGCTGCGGCAGCCTGTTTTCCGGCGAAGGGAAGACCATCGCCGCCGAAGCCTCGGGCATGGGGCCGGGGCCGGCGCTGGTGCTGTTCTACGCCGGGCTGGCGCTCGCCATCGGCGCCGCGCTGTGGCACTGGCGGCGCGCCTCGCGGCTCAGCGGCTACGCGACGCTGGCGGCCAGCGCCGCCGGTTTCGTGGCGAGCATCGTCGGCGTGCTGTCTTTCGTTTCGCTCTACATTTACGAACATCCGCACCACCACTGTCCGTTCTGCATCCTGAAACCCGAATACGGCTACCAAGGGTATGCCTTGTACGTGCCGCTCTTTCTCGCCACAGCCGCCGGGCTGGGCGCCGGGGCGATACAGCCCTTCGCCCGCATCGCCAGCCTGCGCGCCGTGCTGCCGCGCGTCTCGGCGCGGCTGGCGGGGCTGGCGGCGGCGGGCTACACTGCATTTGCCGCGCTGGCGACCTGGTTCGTGCTGCATTCCAACCTGATCCTGATCGAACACTGACATGCGCCTTCCTGCACTGCTTTTTGCCCTGACGCTCGCTGCCTGCGGGCAGGAGGCACCCAAGGTCAATATCAACGTCGGCAGCAGTGCGCCGACCTTCCAGACCGTCCGCTTCGACGGCGCCGCCGAGCAGTTCCCCTCTGCCTTCGCCGGCAAGCCGCTGGTCATCCGTTTCTGGGCCGACTGGTGCAAGTATTGCGAAGGCGAGATGAAGGGCATCGAAGCGGTCTACCAACGGCACAAGGACAAGGGCTTGACGGTGCTGGCGATCAATGCCGGGCAGGACAAAAAGACGATCCAGTCCTTCATGGCCAAGATCGGCGTCACCTATCCTGCACTGCTCGACGAGAACTCGGCCATTGCCAGAAGCTACGGCGTGGTCGGCCTGCCGACGACCTTCTTCATTGATGGCAAGGGTATCGTCCGCGGCAAGATCGTCGGCGAGGCGGATGAGGCGACTTTCGAGCGCCACTTGCTGGAACTGCTGAAATGAGCGACCACGGCGCCTGCGACCTGTGCGGCCTCGATGTCGGGGTCAGGCCCTTCACGCTGAACACGGCGAAAAAACAGTACCGCTTCTGCTGCGAGGGCTGCCGGGGAATCTACGAGATGTTGCATGACATCAAGGAAATATCCGTCGACAGTGACGATAATAATTCAGATAAATCCCGAAAGGAATGACCATGATGACCGAAGAAATGATGAAGCAGATGCCGCACATGATGGGTCAGGCCGGCCAGATGATGGGCCACCCGATGGCCACCGGCGCGATGATGGCGGCCACCGGCTTTGCCGCCGGGCGCGGCCTGCTCGGCACGACGCTGCTGCGCAACCCGCTGGCGCTGCTGGCGGTCGGCGCCGCTGGCGGCGTGGCGGCCGGGTTCCTGCTGTTCAAGTACCAGAAGGAAATCGTCGACGGACTGACGAAGGTCACCGGCATGGGCAAGGATTTCGCGCTGCACCAGAAGGAAAACCTCAACGACCTGATGGCGACCGCCGAGGAGAAGCTCGAAGGCCGCGCGACGCCGCCGGCACCGGCCGCCGAGCAACCGCCCGCCGCCTGAGGAGAGGCCATGCCGCAAGCCGCCCAACTGGCCGGACGCATCGTCGTCGTCCACCGTGAGCCGGGTTACCTGCGCCTGGAATTGCCGGGCGAACTTTGCGGCAGCGATGTCGCCGCCGACCTCGAGGCCGGCGTCGGGACGCTGGCCGGCGTGACGATTGTCGCGGTCGACCCCGGCTGGAAGCGGATTTCCATCCGCTACGACGCCGCCGCGCTGAGCACCGCGCAAGTGGCCCGGCAATTGTTCGACGTGATCGACGCGCTGCCTGACGAAGCCGTTGCAACGCCCGAAGCGCCTGCTGCAGCGCCGGCAAACAGTGGCATCCTCGACCGTGGCATCCAGCCCCTGCTCGACAAGGTCAAGGCAGCGGTGATTCCGCCCGGCGAAGTGCCGGCTGGCTCGCTACGCGCCCGTTTCCAGCCGATGGTCGAAAGCGCGCTGACCGAAAAGGCGGTGACCAATTTCTTCAACGACATCGTCGCCTTCTACCTGATCAAGGTGCATTGGGACCTCATCACCAAGCGCTGGCTGCAGAATCCGCTGGCCAACAGCAATGCCTGGCTGACGACCTTCTACCTCGTCTTCCTGCTGGTCCGCTACCGCAAGCGTCCATGAAGCATTGCCGCGTCGTCCATCGCCTGTCGCGCCGCATCCGGGTCATCGCGCCGGCGCTGGTCAGGGACGCCGAGCGCTGCTACATCCTGGAAATCCTGCTGCGCAAGCACCCGGCGGTGCAGGACGTGGCGCTGGTGCCCGACATCGGCTCGCTGGCGATCCGTTTCGACCCGGCCGCCTTGCCCGAGCAGCGCCTGCTGGCGACCCTCGACGCGGTACTCGGCAACCTCATCGCCGCGCCCAAGGCGCCAACAGCCCCTGTTGCCCCGGTCGACGGCCCGGTCAGCGAATGTTCGCTGGCGGTCGAAGGCATGACCTGCGCTTCCTGCGCGCTGCTGATCGAGATGAAGCTCAAGCGCGACCCGCGGGTGCGCGACGCGACGGTCAATTTCGCCGCGGCGACGGTGACCGTGCACGGCGTGATCGACCGCGACGGGGTGGCCGACGTCGTCCACCGCCTCGGCTACGAAACGCGGCCGATGGACACGCTGGCCCAGCGCCGCCTGCTCGTCGAGCGCGAGAAGGTGCGCGTCGAGGAGGCGAAGAAACGCTTCGTCCAGTCGGCGCTGCTGACGGCGCCGGTGATGATTTCCGGCATGCTGATGCACCGTTCGCCGGCGCTGCGCCTGATCGAGCTGGGCCTGTCGTCCGCCGTCCTGTTCGGCAGCGCCGACAGCATCTTCCGCAAGGCCTGGGCACTCGCCAGGCAGGGCGAGGCCAACATGGATACGCTGATCGCCATTGGTTCCGGTGCGGCGTGGGCCTACAGCATTCCCGGCGTGTTCAAGCTGCACCACCACGTCTATTTCGAGTCGGCGGCCGCCATCTGTACCTTCGTGCTGCTCGGCCGCTACATGGAGGAACGCGCCAAGGGCAAGGCCGGCGAGGCGATCCGCAAGCTGATCGAACTGCAGCCGGAAACGGCGCTGCGCATCGACGCCGATGGTTCCGAACGGGAAATCCCGATCGACGACGTGCAGGTCGGCGACGTGCTGCGCGTGCGCGCCGGCGATAAGATTCCCACGGACGGCCGGCTCATCGACGGCCAATCCGCGATTGACGAAGCGATGATCACCGGCGAGTCGTTGCCCGTCGCCAAGGTGGCGGGCGACAAGGTGATCGGCGGCTGCCTGAACGGCAACGGCAGCTTCACCATGCGCGTCACCGCCGTCGGCGGCGACACCGTGCTGTCCGGCATCGTCAAGCTGGTCGACCACGCTCAGGGCAGCAAACTGCCGGTGCAGAAGCTGGCCGACCGCATCTCGGCGCGCTTCGTGCCCGCTGTCGGCGGCATCGCCGGGCTGACCTTCGCCGGCTGGTCGCTGGCCGGCGCGCCGGTTTCCGCCGCGCTCGCCCATTCGGTCGCCGTGCTGCTGATCGCCTGCCCGTGCGCGCTCGGGCTGGCGACGCCGACGGCGATCATGGTCGGCACCGGCCAGGCGGCCCGGCGCGGCATCTACATCCGCAACGGCGAGGCGCTGGAAACCGCAGCCAAACTGACCACCGTCGTCTTCGACAAGACGGGCACGATCACTGAAGGCAAGCCGGCGGTGACAGACGCTTTCATCCTGCCCGGCATGGGCGAGGCGCGCCTGGCAGCGCTGATTGGCGCCGCCGAGGCCGGTTCCGAACACTTCCTGGCCCGCGCGCTGGCCGACTGGAGCCGGCCGCGCGCCACCCAGGCTCTGACGGCGACGGTCTTCGCCGCCCATCCCGGCCGTGGCGTCACCGCCGAGGTCGATGGCGTCGGGGTGGTCATCGGTAACGCGGCGCTGCTCGGTGAGCGCGGCATCGATGGCGCACCGCTTGCCGCCGAGGCGGCGCGGCTGGCCGAGCAAGGCAAGACGCCGGTGTTCGTCGCGGTCAACGGCCGGGCGATGGCTATTTTCGCCATTGCCGACCAGCCGCGGCCGGGCGCCCGCGAGGCCATCGCGTTGCTGCACCGGCTTGGACTGAAGACCGTGATGGCCACGGGCGACCTTGAAGCGGTCGCCGGCCACGTCGCCCGCGAGGTCGGCATCGACCGCGTGCTGGCCCGCTGCACGCCGGCCGACAAACTGGCCGTCATCCGCGAGCTGCAGGCCGCCGGCGACAAGGTCGGCATGATCGGCGACGGCATCAACGATGCGCCCGCCCTGGCCGCCGCCGACGTCGGCTTCGCCATCGGCGGCGGCGCCGACATCGCCGTCGAGTCGGCCGACGTCACGCTGGTGGGTGGCGACATCGCCCGTCTCGCCGCCGGCATCGACCTTTCGCGGCGGACAATGGCGATCATCCGCCAGAACCTGTTCTGGGCATTGGGTTACAACGTCGTCGCCATCCCGGTCGCCGCCGCCGGCCGGCTCAACCCGATGATCGCCGCAGCGGCGATGGCGATGAGTTCGGTGTCGGTGGTCGCCAACTCGCTGCGCCTGCAACGCTGAGGCGCGGAAACTGTTCATTTTCGCCGGTTGACCGCGACAGCCCATGGATCATTCGCACCACCAGGCCATCGCCGAGTTTTCGTACTGGCTCGCCTTCATGACCGGCCTGCTCGGCAGCGGGCACTGCCTGGGCATGTGCGGCGGGCTGGTTTCCGGCTTCTTCATGAAGCTCGGGGCCAAGGGCGTATGGCCATACCTGGCCTATCACGGGGCGCGGGTGAGCCTCTACGCGGTGGTCGGGCTCATTGCCGCCGCCATTGGCGCGGTGCTGGTGTCTACCGGGCAGATCGGTCTCTGGCAGGGCGCGCTGCAGATCGTCGCCGGGATCGTCGTCATCCTGCTCGGTCTCGACCTGCTCGGTGTTTCGCCGGTGCGCAACCGGTTTGGTTTCGCGCCAATTGCCTGGCTGCGCAAGCAATTCACCCTGGCGGTGCAGAAGGGCCCGGTGGTTGGCGCGTTGATCGGCGGCGCGATCAACGGCCTGATGCCGTGTTCGATGACCATGGCGATGGCGGTCAAGGCGACCACGGCGCCGTCCGTCCTCGAAGGCGGCCTGCTGATGCTGGCCTTCGGCGCCGGCACGCTGCCGTCGATGCTCTCCGCCTCCTTCCTCTTCGGCAAGCTCGGGCCGCGCCTGCGCGGCTGGCTACTCAAGGGGGCGGCGCTGTTCGTCATCGCCCTCGGCGTGTCGACGCTGTGGCAGGGGCTGCGCTATTACGCCGTGATGCGTAGCCTGATCGGCTAGGTGCGACTTTTTGCCGCATTCGCGACGCATCGATGAAGACTAATATTCCCGCTATCCAATAACGACAGGGAGAATGACCATGAAGCGCCGCGATCTGCTCAAGATATCCATGCTGTCCGGGGTGACCGCCGCAACGAGCGGCCGCGCCGTTGCCGCCGATGCCTGCCCGGCGGACGGTACGCCGGCCCAGTTCGTTCCCAAGACGGCGCCCGACGCCAATCCGCTGGAGAACGAACTGACGAAGCACCCGAAATGCCCCTACTGCGGCATGGATCGCAAGGAACACAACCGCGCTCGTATGCTCGTCCAGTATTCGGACAACCTGACCGATGGCGTCTGCTCCATCCATTGTCTGGCGCTGAGCCTTGGTCTCAACATTGACCGCGAACCGAAAATGATCTGGGGTCCCGACTACGCTTCTACAGTCGATCCACGTCCACTCTATCCGGTCGATCAACTGACCTATCTGATCGGCGCCGATCTCAAACATGCGATGACCAAGCGCAGCAAGCACTCTTTTGCCTCCGCTGAGCAGGCGAAGGAATTCCAGGCCAGATTTGGCGGTTCACTGGCCAAGTTCGACGAGGCCTTGCGCGAGGCCTATGTCGACATGGCGGCCGACGTCAGCATGATCCGCAAGATGCGCGAGGAGCGGCGCCAGCGGGCTGCCCAGCAGAAGCAGGGCTGATGCTGCGCCGCAGCCTGATCCTGTGCGGCCTGCTGTTCTGCGCGGTCGCCGGATTCGCCCAGAACGTGCCGCGACCGGGGCCGAAGGATCTCTGCCCTGTGTGTGGCATGCTGGTCTCCAAGTATCCGAACTGGGTCGCCGTCGTTACCTGGAAGGATGGCCATGCGCATTTCTTCGACGGCGCCAAGGACATGTTCAAGTTCCTGCACGACCTGCCGAAATTCGCGCCCGGCCACCGCAAGGAAGACATCGGCGGAATCTACGTGACCGACTTCTACAACCTTGAACGCATTGACGCGCGCCAGGCCTGGTTCGTGACCGGTTCCGACGTGCTCGGCCCGATGGGCCACGAATTCGTGCCGCTCGCCACGCGTGCGGACGCCGACGATTTCCTGAAGGATCACAAGGGGAGGGCGATTTTCGCCTTCGGCGGCGTCACGCCGCCGGTCGTCGAACGCGTGGACACCGGCAAGCCCTGAGGCGCGCCGACGGCCTCAGGCCGCGTAGTGCACCGCCAGCCAGATGGTGATTTCGCCGGGCGCCGTCCACTCGACGCGGTGGCGGCGATGCGGGGCGATATCGACGAAATCGCCGGCGGCGAGCCGGCGGGCTTCGGGCTCGTCGGCGAAGCGCAGGCGGGCGGCGCCCTGGAGGAGCAGCACCCATTCGCCTTCCGGCTGGTCGTACCAGAAATCCGGCGGGCTGCACTGGCCAGTCGACACGATGCGCTCGATGCGCAGGCAGGGGCGCCCGAGCAATTGCGAAAATTGCTCGTCGCTTGCGGTCGACCGCGGCAGACCGGCAAAAATGCTGTCCATCAGGCGTGCGCCCGCGGCAGGTGCCGCTTGATCCAGGTCACGGCATCGTCCACGTAGGTGAAGACGACGGGGATCGCCAGCAGGCTGAGGAAGGTCGAGGTGATCAGGCCGCCGATGACGACGATCGCCATCGGCGCCCGGAAGCTGGGGTCGGTGCCGATGCCGATCGCGATCGGCAGCATGCCGGCGCCCATCGCGACGGTGGTCATGACGATCGGCCGGGCGCGCTTGCGGCAGGCGTCGAGCAGGGCGCTCCAACGATCCAGCCCGTGCTCGCGGCGGGCGAGGATGACGTAGTCGATGAGCAGGATCGAGTTCTTGGTGGCGATGCCCATCAACATGATGAGGCCGATCATCGACGGCATCGACAGCGCCGTCTGCGTCACGAACAGCGCCAGGAAGGCGCCGGGCACCGAGAGCACGAGGGCGGCGAGGATGGTCGCCGGCTGCACGAAATCCTTGAACAGCAGGACCAGCACGATGTAGATGCAGAGCACGCCGGTCAGCATCGCCAGCCCGAAGCTCTGGAACAGTTCGCCCATCGCCTCGGCGTCGCCGACCGTGGTCTGCAGGATGCCGGGCGGCAGATTGGCGAGGCTGGGCAGGGCCAGCGCCTGCTTCTCGACTTCGCCGAGCGGCTGCTGGTTGAGCTCGATCTCGAAATTGATGTTGCGCAGGCGGTCGTAGCGGTCGATCTCGGCCGGGCCGCCGGCCAGTTCGAGCGTCGCCACGTTGCCGATCATCACCGGGCCGTGCTTGCCGGGTACGGTCAACCGTTCGAGCAGGGGCAAATCCTGGCGCGCTTCCGGCGGTAGCTTGACGACGATGGGGATCTGCCGCTGTGTCAGGTTGAGCTTGGCGATGTTCTGGTCGTAGTCGCCGGCGGTGGCGATGCGCAGGGTGTCGGCGATCGCCGCCGAGGTGACGCCGAGGTCGGCCATGCGCGCGAAGTCGGGGCGCACGACGAGTTCCGGGCGCACCAGGCTGGCCGTCGTGGTGACGGCGCCGATACCGGGAATGCTGCGCAGCTCGCGCTCGACGACGCGGGCGTGTTCGGCGAGCAGGTCGCCGTTCTCGCTGGCCAGCACCAGCACGTATTTCTCGTTGGATCCGCCGAGGCCGACCTTGACCTGGACGCCGGGCAGGACGGCCAGCGCCTCGCGCAGCTGGCGTTCGACTTCCTGCTTCCGGACGCCGCCACGCTGGGCGCGCGGCGTCAGGTTGATGGTCAGCGTCGCCTTGCGCACCTCCGGCGCGCCCTTGGGGGCGAACGGGTCGCTGCCCGAGGCGCCACCGCCGATGGCGGTGTAGATCATGCGGACGTGCGGGTTGCGTTCGACGATGTGGCGCGCCTCCTCGGCGGCGGCGAAGGTTTCCCGGAAGGTGCTGCCCGGCGGCAGCGCGAGGTAGACCTGCGTCTGCGAGAGGTCGTCGGGCGGGATGAAGCCGGTCGGCAGCAGCGGCACCAGCGCGAAGGAGCCGAAGAAGAAGACCGTCGCCGCGAACAGCGTCGTCAGCCGGTGCTTCAGGCACCACGCCGCCCAGCCGGCGTAGACCGTCATCCAGCGCGGCTCGTGATGCATCTTTTTCGGCGGCTTGAGCAGGTAGGCCGCCATCATCGGCGTCAGCATGCGGGCGACGACGAGAGAGAAGAAGACGGCGATCGCCGCGGTCCACCCGAACTGGACGAAGAATTTGCCCGGCACGCCGCTCATGAAGGCGGTCGGCAGGAACACGGCGATCAGCGTGAAGGTGGTGGCGATGACCGCCAGGCCGATCTCGTCGGCCGCTTCCATTGCCGCCTGGTAGGGCGTCTTGCCCATGCGCAGGTGGCGGATGATGTTCTCGATCTCGACGATGGCGTCATCGACCAGGATGCCGACCACCAGCGACAGCGAGAGCAGGGTGACGACGTTGAGCGTGAAGCCCATCACGTACATCGCAGCGAAGGTCGGGATGATCGACAGCGGCAGCGCGGTGGCCGAGACGAAGGTGGCCCGCCAGTCGCGCAGGAAGAGCCAGACCACCAGCACGGCGAGCAGGGCGCCCTCGATCAGCAGCGACATCGAGCCGTCGAAATTCTCGACCACCGGGTCGACGAAGTTGAAGGCCTCGGTGATGGTGATGTCGGGGTGCTCCTTCTTCAGCTTTTCCAGCGCCGCGCGCACACCGTCGGCGACCTCCACCTCGCCGGCGCCGCGGCTGCGCACGATCTCGAAGCCGACCACCGGCTTGCCGTCGAGCAGGGCCGCCGAGCGTTGTTCGGCGACGGTGTCGCTGACCGTGGCGAGCTGGTCGAGGCGGATGCGGCGGCCGTCGGCGAGCGAGATTTCCATCGCCCCGAGCTCCTCGGCGTTGCGCACGGTGGCGATGGTGCGCACCGACTGCTCGACGCCGCCGACGTCGGCGCGGCCGCCCGAGGCCTCCTGCTGGATCTGGCGCAGCTGGCGCGAAACGTCGGCGGCCGTGGCGCGCAACGCAAGCAGGCGGGCCGGATCGAGCTCGATGCGGATCTCGCGCGTGACGCCGCCGACGCGCGCCACGGCACCGACGCCGCGCACGGAAAGCAGCGCCTTGGTCACCGTGTTGTCGACGAACCACGACAGCGCCTCGTCGTCCATGCGCGTCGAGGCGACGGTGTAGGTCAGGATCGGCGCGCCGGCCAGGTTGACCTTGGAAATCACCGGGTCCTTGAGGTCGCCCGGCAGGTCGGCGCGGATGCGCGAAACGGCGTCGCGCACGTCGTCGAGCGCTTCCTGTGTCGGCTTTTCGAGGCGGAATTCGACGGTGACGATGGCCGTCCCGTCCTGCACCTTGGTGTAGATGCGCTTGATGCCCTGCAGGGTGGCGACGGCGTTCTCGATCTTGCGCGCCACCTCGGTTTCCATCTGCGCCGGCGCCGCGCCGGGCAGGCTGGCGGTGACCGTCACCGTCGGCAGGTCGATGTCCATGAACTGCTGGATCTTCATCGCCCGGAAGGCCATCAGGCCGACCAGGGTGAGCATGACGAAGAGCAGGACGGCCGGAATCGGATTCCGGATGGACCACGCCGAAACGTTCATGGCTGCGCCTTGCCGGCCGCCGGCGCGGCGACCACGCGCACGGTGTCGCCGTCGGCGAGGAAGCCGGCGCCGCCGGCCGCGACGCGGGCATCGGCGGCCAGGCCGCTGACCTCGATGCGCTCGCCGGCGCGGCGGCCGGTGCCCACCTTCAGCTGCGTCACCCGGGCCAGTTCGCCGTCACCCGGCTCGATGCGGAAGACGTAGGCGAAGCCCTCGCGCAGCAGGACGGCCGATTGCGGGAGGGTCAGCGCCGGCTGCTGGCCGAGCTCGAAGCGGCCGCGCGTGAACATGCCGGCGCTCAGCGCCTGGCCGGCCTCCGGCGGCAGGTCGACGTAGACGATGCCGTTGCGCGTCTGCGGGTCGACGGTCGGCGCCACGGCGCGCACGGTGCCGGTCACGCCGGCGCCGTTCGGGGTCTCCAGCCGCGCCGGCTGGCCCGGGCGCAGGCGGGCGAGCTCGGCGGCCGTCACCTCGGCACGCCATTCGAGGCGGCCGCCGCGGATCAGGCGGAACAGTTCCTCGCCCGGCTGCGTCAGCGAGCCGACGGTGGCGCTGCGCGCCGAGATGATGCCGTCGTCCGGCGCCACGACGCTGGACTTGGAGCGCTTGAGTTCGGCCGACCTGAGCCGCGCCCTGGCGGCGTTCAGGCGGGCCAGCGCGGTATCGGCGGCGGTCTGCGTCTGCACGCCCTGTTGCGGGCTGTAGAAACCCTTCTCGCGCAGCTGCCGGGCGCGCTCGTTGATCGCCCGCGCCTCGGCCAGCGTCGCTTCGGCCTCGGCGACCGCCGCCTTGCTCTCGTCCAGCTCGCTGTCCACGGCGTCGCTGGCGATGCGCGCCAGCACGTCACCCTTTTTCACCTGGTCGCCGACATTCACCCGTACCTCGGTGATGCGGTAATTGCTGATCTCGGGGCCGATCACCGCCTCCTGCCAGGCCGCGACATTGCCGCTGGCGGCCAGCGTCTGCGGCCAGTCGAGCGATTGCGGGACGGTGGCGGTAACGGTGAGCGCCGGCTTGCCCGCCGCGGCCGGCGTCGGGGCAGCGTTCCGGTCGCCGCAGGCGGCCAGGGCGAGGATGATGGTTGCGGTCGACAGTCCGGAAACGAGGTTTTTCATGGTGCGTGGCGTTGGCGTGGGCAGAAATTAAAAAGCCGGGAGAGGCTGCTTCCCGGCTTTTGCGCTTGGGCGTCAGACCCCCTGTTTGAGGCTGGCCTCGATGAAGCCGTCGAGGTCGCCGTCGAGTACGGCCTGCGTGTTTCCGACTTCGTAGTTGGTGCGCAGATCCTTGATGCGGCTCTGGTCGAGCACGTAGGAGCGGATCTGGTGGCCCCAGCCGATGTCGGACTTGGCGTCCTCCAGCTTCTGCTGCTCGGCCTGCTGCTTGCGCAGCTCGTGTTCGTAGAGGCGGGCGCGCAGCATCTTCCAGGCTTCGTCGCGGTTGCGGTGCTGCGAGCGGTCGTTCTGGCACTGCACGACGATATTGGTCGGGACGTGCGTCAGGCGCACCGCCGAGTCGGTCTTGTTGATGTGCTGACCACCGGCGCCGGAGGCGCGGAAGGTGTCGGTGCGCACGTCGGCCGGGTTGATGTCGATCTCGATCGAGTCGTCCACCTCGGGGTACACGAAGACCGACGTGAAGCTGGTGTGGCGGCGCGCGTTGGAATCGAAGGGCGACTTGCGGACCAGGCGGTGGATGCCGGTCTCGGTGCGCAGCGTGCCGTAGGCGTAGTCGCCGGAGAATTTGACGGTGGCGCTCTTGATGCCGGCGACGTCGCCTTCCGACTCTTCCATGACCTCCACGGTCAACCCCTTCTTTTCGCCGAATTTCAGGTACATGCGTAGCAGCATGGAGGCCCAGTCCTGTGCCTCGGTGCCGCCGGCGCCGGCCTGGATTTCCAGGAAGCAGGGGTTGGGGTCCTGCGGATTGCTGAACATGCGGCGGAATTCGAGGGCCGCGATCTTCTTCTCGAGTTCGCCGGCATCGGCCTCGACGGCGTGCAGGGTGTCGTCGTCGTTTTCCTCGCGGCCCATCGCGAACAGTTCGCGGCCGTCGTTGAGGCCGGCGTCGACGGCTTCGAGGACGAGCACGACGTCTTCCAGCGATTTCTTTTCGCGGCCCAGTTCCTGGGCGCGTTTCGGATCGTCCCAGATTTTGGGATCTTCCATCTCCTGGTTGAGGAGGGTCAGGCGTTCGCGTTTGTGGTCGTAGTCAAAGATACCTCCGCAGCTCGGCCGCGCGCTGCGCGATGTCGTCGAGCTGGTTGGCGATGCTGTTCAGTTGTTCGGCTTCCATGATGCTGTTCTCGTCGTGTTGCAAAGCCGCAATTATAGCCGTCGCTGCCGGCGGTGGATTGACTGGGGCATGGCGGGCGCCGATACTTACCGGTTAAGGCGCCGCCGGGCGCCCCGACCTTCATTGCAGGAATCGCACCCATGCTCCAGAAGCTTTCTTCCTTCGCCGGCGTTCCCGGCCCCGTCGTCGTCATCGTCATGGACGGCTACGGCCTGCCGAAAACCGATGTCGGCAGCGCCATTGCCGCCGCCAGCAAGCCGACCCTCGACCGCCTGTTCGCCGCCTACCCGAACATCCGCCTGCGCGCCCACGGCACCGCCGTCGGCATGCCGTCCGACGACGACATGGGCAATTCCGAAGTCGGCCACAACGCGATCGGTGCCGGCCAGGTCTATAGCCAGGGCGCGGCGCTGGTCGCCAACGCCATCGCCGACGGCTCGATCTGGGCCGGCGAGGCCTGGCAGCAGGTAGTGGCCGGGGCCAAGGCCGGGCGCGGTGTCATCCACTTCATCGGCCTCTTCTCCGACGGCAACGTGCATAGCCATATCGACCACCTGAAGGCGATGGTCGTCCAAGCCAAGGCCGAAGGCGTCCGGACGGTACGCATCCACGCCTTGCTCGACGGCCGCGACGTGCCGGAAACCAGTGCGCTGGAATACGTCGTGCCCTTCGAGGCCTTCCTCGCCGAAATTTCGACCGGCGGCTTCGACGCCCGCATCGCCTCCGGCGGCGGCCGCCAGTACATCACCATGGACCGCTACGACGCCAACTGGCCGATGGTCGAGAAAGGCTGGCGCACTCACGTGCTCGGCGAAGGCCCGCAGTTCGCGAACGCGACGGCTGCGGTCAACGGCCTGCGCGAGCGGAATCCGGGCACCATCGACCAGGACCTGCCGGAATTCGTCATCGCCGAAGGCGGAAAGCCGATCGGCACCATCGAGGACGGCGACTCGGTCGTCTTCTTCAATTTCCGCGGCGACCGCGCCATCGAGATCACGCGCGCCTTCGAGGAGGCGCATTTCGATAAGTTCGACCGCGTCCGCACCCCGCAGGTGACCTACGCCGGCATGCTGCAGTACGACGGCGACCTCAAGCTGCCGGCCCGCTTCCTCGTCGCCCCGCCGGCGATCCGGGACACCTCGGGCGAGTGGTTCAGCAAGCTGGGCATCAGCCAGTACGCCTGTTCCGAAACCCAGAAGTTCGGCCACGTGACCTATTTCTGGAACGGCAACCGCTCGGGCAAGTTCGCCGGCGAAACCTGGGAGGAGGTGCCGAGCGACGTCGTGCCCTTCGAGCAGCGGCCGTGGATGAAGGCCGCCGAAATCGCCGACGCGATGATTGCCGCCATCCAGTCCGGCCAGTACCGGACCCTGCGCTGCAACTTCGCCAACGGCGACATGGTCGGCCATACCGGCAACTTCGAGGCGGCGCGCATCGCCATTGAGGCCGTCGACCTCTCGCTGGCGCGACTGCTGCAGGCCATCGACGCGGCCGGCGGCGTGGCGCTGATCACCGCCGACCACGGCAACGCCGACGAGATGTTCGAGCTCGACAAGAAGACGAAGCAGCCGGCACAGAACAAGGACGGCTCGTTCAAGGCCAAGACGGCGCACACCCTGAACCCGGTGCCGCTGATCCTCTACGACAACGCGACGGGCGGCAAGCTGGGCCTGCGCCAGACGGAACAGGCCGGCCTCTCGAACATCGCGGCGACCGTCGCCAACCTGCTCGGGCTGGAAAAGCATCCGGCGTGGGACGAAAGCGTGCTCGAAATCCGCTGAGGCGATCCGGCTGAAAAAAAGCGGGCGCGGCGCAGTGCGGCACGTGCCCGTTTTTCATTGTTCGGCGCGGTCGACCGCAGCTGCTGCCTGGCTTTCCGGGCGCTGCAAAAATAAATTGTTGCAGTGCAACAATTTCTAAATATTTGCGCTATAATGATTCACAGCAGCAAGTAACAAATCCCGTATTCCACACCTTCAGGAGACTTCCATGTCCGTCAATGCCGAACAATTCGCCGCCGCCAACAAGGCCGCTGTCGATTCCCTGCTGTCCGTCGCCAACACCGCCCTGGCTACCGCCGAGCGCATCGCTGCCCTGAACCTGAACGCCGCCCGTTCGGCCCTGGAAGATTCCGCTTCCGGCGCCAAGGCCGTCATGGAAGCCAAGGATCCGCAAGCTGCCCTGGCCGTCCAGTCCGCCCTGGCCCAGCCGGCCGTCGAGAAGGCAGTCGCCTACTCGCGTTCGGTCTACGAGATCACTTCCCAGTCCCAGCAGGAACTGGCCAAGCTGGTCGAAGCCCAGTTCGGTGACTTCCAGAAATCCATCGCCGGCCTGCTCGACAAGGCTGCCAAGTCCGCTCCGGCCGGTTCCGAAACCGCCGTCGCCGCGATCCAGAACGCCATCGCTGCCGCTACCTCGGCCTTCGGCAACATGAACGCGGTTGCCAAGCAATTCGCCGACGCCGCCCAGGCCAACGTGGCCGCCGTCACCAAGGCGACGACCGCTGCTGCCAAGAAGAAGTAATCTTCGGCCCTTCGGCAACGAAAAGCCCCGCGGGATCCGCGGGGCTTTTTGCATTTCAGGGCAGCGGCGTGGGCACCGGCCACGCCGCTGCAGCGGCCGCCAGCGTTGCGGGAATGCTGAAAATTCTGGGAAGCCGGCATTCCTCGCAAATTTGTGTTGCAGTGCACAATATTGTTTGGCATACTGGGAACCGTCTCCTCCATCTCCTCCAAGAAATGGATTCAAGCCCGCCCCGTGCGGGCTTCTTTTTTTCGTGGCCCGGTTTCAGAACGGCGACAGCGTCGCCACCACCTTGCCCGGTTCGATCCTGACCGAGCGCAACAGCCAGCGGGCGGCGATTTCCTGGGCGCTGCCGTCTTCGCGCAGGACGTACACCGGCCGGCTGCGGAAGTAGGCGGTCAGCAACTGGCTCACGGCACGGCGCACGCCGGGTTCGAGCTCGCGGCGCAGGGCTGCGGATTCGACCGACTCGGCGACCGGGCTTTCGAGGAAGAAGGCCTTGCTCTGGTCGTCGTAGCGAATGCCGGCGTGGCCCTTGACGTCGACCGCGATCGGCGGATTGCCGACCAGCGTGATCTCCATGCGCGCACTGATGCCGGCGCGGCCTTCGGGCACGCCGAGGCGGATCGTCGGCACTTCGCGCAGCGCGACGGTCAGCAGGCCGGCGTAACGCTTTTCCGGCGGGCTGTGGCGCGCCAGCGCCGCCTGGACTTCGGCTTCCGAGAAGGCGATTTCCTTGTCCCCGAGGCCGGCGCAGCCGGGGGTCGAAACTGCCGTCAGGGCGGCGAACAGCAGGGCGAGGGAGGTGGCGCGCATGGTGTTCCTTGTCGTCAGCCGACAGTCTGCCGATTTTTTCGCCGCGTGCAATGCTCGCGCGCGCCATGTTGGATGGCATATTTTTTCCGAACTGGGCGTAGAATGGGGTTGTTGCATCGCAGCATCCGGCCCCGGCCCGTGCCAGGGCTGCATCAAGCTGCCAGCCTGCGGGCCGGCAGCCGGTATCGCCAGGAATCGTCATGAACAAGATGCTCACCATCGACGGCAACGAAGCCGTCGCCTCGGTTGCCTTCCGGGTTTCCGAAGTGATCGCGATCTACCCGATCACCCCCTCGTCCGGCATGGGCGAACTTTCCGACGAATGGGCCGCCGCCGGCAGGGTCAACATCTGGGGCAGCGTGCCGCGGGTCGTCGAACTGCAGTCGGAAGGCGGCGCCGCCGGCACCGTGCATGGCGCGCTGCAGGCCGGGGCGCTGGCGACGACCTTCACCGCGTCGCAGGGCCTGCTGCTGATGATTCCCAACATGTACAAGATCGCCGGCGAACTGACGCCGACCGTCTTCCACGTCGCTGCCCGCGCCGTGGCGACGCACGCGCTGTCGATCTTCGGCGACCACTCCGACGTCATGGCCACGCGCGCCACCGGCTTCGCGCTGCTGGCCTCGAACTCGGTGCAGGAGGCGCACGACATGGCGGCCATCGCCAGCGCGGCGACGCTGGCCGGACGCATTCCGGTGCTGCATTTCTTCGACGGCTTCCGCACTTCGCACGAAGTCGCCAAGATCGTTGCGGTCGACGACCAGACACTGGCCAAAATGCTGCCGCAGGAACTGCTCGGCGCCCAGCGCGCTCGCGCGCTGTCGCCCGAGCGCCCGGTGCTGCGCGGCACGTCGCAGAATCCCGACGTCTTCTTCCAGGCCCGCGAGGCGCAGAACCCTTGGTTCGACGCCTTCCCCGACATCGTCCAGCAGCGCATGGACCAGTTCGGCAAACTGACTGGCCGCCACTACAAGTTGTTCGACTACGTCGGCGCGCCCGATGCCGAGCGCGTCGTCGTCCTCATGGGGTCGGGCGCCGAGACGGTGCAGGAAACCGTCGAGCACCTGAATCGCCAGGGGGCGAAGGTCGGCCTGCTCAAGGTCCGCCTGTTCCGCCCGTGGGCGCCGGCCGCGCTGCTCGCCGCCCTGCCGCCGACGACGCGCGGCATCGCCGTGCTCGACCGCTGCAAGGAGCCGGGCGCCGCCGGCGAGCCGCTGTACAAGGACGTGCTGGTCGCGCTGGCCGAGGACCAGGCGGGCGCCGCGCCGCGCTTCGCGGTCATGCCGCAGGTGATCGGCGGGCGCTACGGGCTCGGTTCCAAGGAATTCAACCCGGCCATGGTTTTGGCCGTTTTCGAGGCGTTGACCGCAGCCGTGCCGCCACGCCGCTTCACGGTCGGCATCCACGACGATCAGACCGGCCTCTCGCTGCCCTTCGACACCTCCTTCCGCACCGACGCGGCGCACGACACCTTCGCCGCCGTCTTCTACGGGCTGGGTTCGGACGGCACGGTGTCGGCCAACAAGAATTCGATCAAGATCATCGGAGACGAGACCGATCTCCACGCCCAGGGCTATTTCGTCTACGACTCCAAGAAGTCGGGGGCGATGACCGTCTCGCACCTGCGCTTCGGACCGAAACCGATCCGCTCGGCCTACCTGACCGGCGACGGCGACGCGAAATTCATCGCTTGTCACCAGCCGCTGTTCCTCGAAACGCACGACCTGCTGGCGCATGCGGCGCCGGGGGCGGTCTTCCTGCTCAACACCGGCGTGGCGCCCGAGCGCGCGTGGGCCGCGCTGCCACCGGCGACGCAGCGGCGGATGATCGAAAGGCGGGTCAGTTTCTACGTCATCGACGCCTATCGGGTGGCGCTGGAAGCCGATATGGGACGCCGCATCAACACGGTGATGCAGACCTGCTTCTTCGCCATTTCCGGCATTCTGCCGCAGGAAGATGCCATCGCCGCGATCAAGCACGCCGTCGAGAAGACCTACGGCCGCAAGGGGCGGCGCATCGCCGAACTCAACTATCGCGCCATCGACCGCACGCTGGCCTGCCTGCACCGGGTGGACGTGCCGGCCGTCGCCGCCGACGAGGCGGCGCCACCGATTGCCACGCAGCCGGTGGGTGAGTTCGTGCGCCGGGTGACCCTGCCGCTCATCGCCGGCAAGGGCGACGCGCTGCCGGTGTCGCTGTTCCCGGCCGACGGCACCTGGCCGACCGGCACCGCGCGCTACGAAAAGCGCAACCTGGCGCTGCAGATCCCGGTGCTCGAAACCGACCTGTGCACGCAGTGCGGCAAGTGCGTCTTCGTCTGCCCGCATTCGGCCATCCGCGCCAAGGCTTACCCCGCCGAACTGGCGGCCGGCGCGCCGCCGACCTTCAAGCAGATGGCGATCCGCAGCAAGGATTACCCGACCGGCTGGAAGATGAGCTACCAGGTGGCGCCCGAGGACTGCACCGGGTGCACGCTGTGCGTCGATATCTGCCCGATCCGCGACAAGAGCAACGTATCGCGCAAGGCGCTCAACATGGCCGAGCAGGCGCCGCTGCGCGTGGCGGAAGCAGCCAACTGGGACTTCTTCCTGACCCTGCCCGACTACGACCGGCGTCTCGCCAAGCGTGGCACGGTGCCCGGCGCCATGCTCCTGCCGCCACTCTTCGAGTTTTCAGGCGCCTGCGTCGGCTGCGGCGAAACGCCCTACATCCGGCTGGCGACACAGCTCTTCGGCGACCGCATGCTGGTTGCCAACGCCACCGGCTGCTCGTCGATCTACGGCGGCAACCTGCCGACGACGCCCTACACCAGCAATGCCGAAGGGCGCGGGCCGGCGTGGAACAACTCGCTGTTCGAGGACAACGCAGAATTCGGCCTCGGCATGCGCCTCGCCACCGACCAGCTGGCCGCCGCGGCGCGCACGCAGCTAAAGGCGCTGGCGCTGGAGGTCGGCGACCGCCTGGTCGCCGATCTGCTGAATGCCGACCAGGGCAGCGAGGCCGGCATCCACGAACAGCGCGAGCGGGTCGCCGCCCTGCAGGCCCGCCTGGCGCACCTCGCGACGCCGGCCGCCGAGCAGCTGGCGGCCGTTGCCGAGTACCTGATCCGGCGCAGCGTGTGGATCATCGGCGGCGACGGCTGGGCCTACGACATCGGCTTCGGCGGCCTCGACCATGTACTGTCGTCGGGCGCCGACGTCAATATCCTGGTCCTCGATACCGAGGTCTATTCCAACACCGGCGGCCAGAACTCCAAGGCCACGCCGCGCGGCGCGGTCGCCAAGTTCGCCGCCGGCGGCCAGCCCAACCGCAAGAAGGACCTGGCGCGCATCGCGATGGATTACGAAAACGTCTACGTCGCCAAGGTCGCCTACGGCGCCAAGGATACCCATACGCTGAAGGCCTTCCTCGATGCCGAGAGCTATCCCGGCGTCTCGCTCATCATCGCCTACAGCCCGTGCATCGCGCATGGCGTCGACATGTCGCACAACCACCGGCAGCAGGATCTGGCGGTCAAATCCGGCCACTGGCCGCTGTTGCGCTATGATCCCCGGCTGCGCGAGCAGGGGCGGAACCCGATGTCGGTCGACAGCGCGGCGCCGAGCGTTCCCTTCCGCGAATTCGCGCGCAACGAGGCGCGTTTCACCGTCCTCGAACGCCAGCACCCGAAGGATGCCGAACGCTTCATGGTCCAGGCCGATATCGACGCCCGCCTGCGCCACCAGGAATACGTCGAACTCGCCGAACTGGCGCTGCCGGAAGCGGCGATCAGGGAACAGGCCGAGCAGGCCGGCGCGCCCACGGAGACACCGAATGCCTGATCTGTCCACGACCTACCTCGGCCTGGCGCTGAAGAATCCGCTGGTGCCGTCATCCACGCCGCTCAGCCACGACGTCGACGCGATGCTGCATCTGGAGGACGCCGGGGCCGCCGCCGTCGTCATGCATTCGCTGTTCGAGGAGGACGTGCGCAACGACGAGCTGATGATCGACCGCTTCCTCGTCCATCCCGATTCGTTCGGCGAGGCGGCCGGCCACCTGCCGTTCGGGCACGACTACCGGAGCCGGCTCGACGGCTACCTGGAGCAGATCCAGGCGCTCAAGTCGCGGCTGTCGATTCCCGTCGTGGCCAGCCTCAACGGTTCCTCGCTCAACGGCTGGGTCGAGCTCGGCAGGGAAATGCAGGCGGCTGGCGCCGACGCGCTGGAGCTCAACGCCTGGTTCATGCCGGGCGACCCGAAACTCTCGGGGGAGGCGCTGGAAGAGCACCATATCGCGCTGCTCCGCGAGCTGAAGACGGTGGTGAGCATTCCCGTCAGCATGAAGCTGTCGCCCTTCTTCTCGTCGCTGCCGCATTTCGTCCGCCAGATCGAAGGCGCCGGGGCCGCCGGCGTGTCGCTGTTCAACCGCTTCTTCCAGCCGGACATCGACCTGGACACGCTGGGCGTGGTCGACCGCGTCCAGCTGTCGAGTTCCGCCGACGTTCTCCTGACCATGCGCTGGATCGCCATCCTGCGCGGGCGCACCGGCCTCTCGCTGGCGGCCACCGGCGGCGTCCATACGGCGAACGACGCACTGAAAATGCTGCTCGCCGGCGCCGACGTCGTGCACATGGCGAGCGCCCTGTTGCAGCGCGGCCCGCAGGCGCTTGCGGAAATCCTCGACGGCATCGTGCGCTGGATGGAAGTGCGCGAATACGACTCGGTGGCACAGATGAAGGGCTCGATGAGCCAGCAGAACCTGCCCGACCCGAGTTCCTTCGCCCGCGCCGCCTACCTCAACGCGCTGGATTCGTTCACGCCGCCGGCGGGGGTGCGCTACTAGCGCGGCACGGCCGAAAAGCGTTACTTTTGGATGCTTATTTCTAGTAAGTTGCGTATCGTCTTGTGCATCCGTTTGCGCCAGATCAAGCTGGAGCAAGGAAATTTTGCTATCATTCGCCGATTGAAATGATACGCACCTGGGCTGGAAAAAGGCGCCCGAGCTCGCCAAGAAGCGCCCGGTCAGCCAACCCCCGCCTGTCGATGCCATGAGCGACTCCCTGAAAAACCGTCTGGACGAATTCCGCCAGCAGCGCCGGGTTCATGCCGGCTCGCTGATCATTTCCGTCTTTGGCGACGCCATCCTGCCGCGCGGCGGGCGGATCTGGCTGGGCAGCCTGATCCGCCTGCTGGAACCGCTCGAACTCAACGAACGCCTGATCCGCACCTCGGTCTTCCGCCTCGCCAAGGAAGAATGGCTGCGCACCGAAACCATCGGCCGGCGTGCCGACTACGTGCTGACGCCTTCCGGCCGCCGGCGTTTCGAGGAAGCGTCGCGCCACATCTACGCCTCGCATGCGCCGCTCTGGGACCGCCGCTGGCGGCTCATCCTGGTCGTCGGCGAACTCGATCCCAAGGTCCGCGACCAGGTGCGCCAGGCCCTGTTCTGGCAGGGCTTCGGGGCGCTGGGGGCGGACTGTTTCGTGCATCCCAGCGCCGAACTGCCCAGCGTGCTCGACGCGCTGATCGCCGAAGGCCTGTCGGCGGCGCTCGCGGCCTTGCTGCCGCTGTTCGCCGCCGATTCGCGTTCGGCGCTGTCGGCCAGCGATGCCGACCTCGTTCGCCGGGCCTGGGATCTGGGCATCCTGGCCGATGCCTACGGCCAGTTCGTCGCCACCTACCAGCCGATCCTCGATGACCTGCGCCACAGCCATCTCGGCGACGTCAGCGAGCAGGACGCCTTCCTGCTGCGCACCCTGCTGATCCACGACTACCGCCGCCTGCTGCTGCGCGACCCGGAACTGCCGGAAGTCCTGTTGCCCGCCGACTGGCCGGGCCAGCAGGCGCGGCTCCTGTGCAAGGAGCTGTACAAGCGGCTGGAACCGCTGTCCGCCCGCCATCTCGACCAGATGCTCTGCCTCGCCGACGGCAGTGTGCCGGCCGAAGACGCGACGCTACCCGAGCGTTTCCCGCAGTACGACCCGCTGACGCAATAGAGCCTGCGCAAGGAGCCGACGCGCGGTCGGCCCAGGCGCTGAAGCGCCGGCTTCCCATTGCCGCAGCCAGCTCGGTCTGGGCTTGGCACGTTCCGTGCTGCACCAGGGTGTCTATCTGCTTCGGAGAATGGCCATGGACATCGGCTTGACGGAGATATTCCTCGGCGTGACCGCAGCATCGCTGCTTCCCCCCGCGCTGATCGGCGCGTTGAAGATGCTGTGGCGCACCAAATTTGCGAATCGCGACTGACGCAGGCACCAGCCTTGTGCCGGAAGATGCTGGCGACACCGCCGCCGGCGCCGCGTAAAACCGGCGCCGGCGGCGGTCAGCCGCCGCGCTTCTTGAGTTCGGTCAGCGGCACCACGTCCGCCATGTGCCCTCTGCTGCCTGTCGTACCATCACGAGCTCAACCGCAGGTATCTGGAGCGGTCGCACCGGGCGGCTGCCCTGTGACGTCATTCGGTCGAAGCAGCCAGTGAGATCGATTTAGATCAGCGACCGGTTTGCAAGACTAGATGTGATCTCTCTGTAGGTTGTTCACTCGGGGTGTCTCCCCGGAGAATTGGAGGCGCCAACCATACAAGCCTCCGAGGCCCCGAATGAACATCCATAAAAATGCCCGATTGACGCCGCGCGGTCGAGC
>NZ_SSXX01000015.1 GCF_009469615.1 Dechloromonas sp. H13 | reverse complement strand
GGCCAAGAGCTGGCATTGGCCAATGACCGGTAACGAGAAGCCCATGTTGGCGTCTGTATCCGAGGCCAGGCTACCCGCTGAACGTAACCAACGCCGCAGTAGCTGTGGGCATGGTGCAGCTGAATGACCTATTGCTTGAAAGCCGATAACCTTTCCCGGGTAAGCTCCGCAAAGTAGCGAGCACCAATGGGAAGCACTTCGTCATTGAAGTCGTAGCGAGCATTGTGCAAAGGTACGCAGCCTACTGAATCAGGTGCGCCATTGCCAATGAAGACAAATGCTCCGGGCACCACTTTGAGGAAGGCGCCAAAGTCCTCGGAAATCATCATCGGCGCAACGTTGCCATCTACGTTCTCTACACCGACCACCGCCTGGGCTGCACGCACGGCAACTGGCGTGCACTGCGGCCAGTTCACGGTTGGCACAAACTCGTGCGTGTATTCCACTTCGCAAGTCGCACCGTGGGCGGAAGCAATGCCGAGGCAGAGTTCACGCATGCGACGCTCCAATAGTGCCTGGACATGTGGCGAGTAGCTGCGTGTGTCCCCTTTGATTTCAACATGTGTCGGAATCGCGTTGCGGATGCCATCGCTGTGGATCTCCGTGCACGAAACGACGGCGGAATCTGCGGGGTCGACCGATCGCGCCACGATGGTTTGCAGTCCCAAGATGATTTCAGCCGCCACCACCAGTGGGTCGATGGCCATTTGCGGCCGCGCGGCATGTCCACCGCGCCCCTGGATGCGGATCACAAAATTGTCTTCGCTGGCCATGATGCCGCCCACGCGTGTCGCGATGTGGCCCACCGGCATGCCGGGGATATTGTGGGCACCGTAGATCTCGTCTACCGGGAAGCGTTCAAACAGGCCGTCACGCACCATCGCGTTGGCACCGCGACCGTGTTCTTCGGCCGGTTGGAAGATGAAGCGCACCGTGCCGTTGAAGTCGCGTGTGCGGCTCAGGATTTGTGCAGCGCCCAGCAACATGGCCATATGGCCGTCATGCCCACATCCGTGCATACAGCCTGCGTTTTGCGAGATGTGGGGTCTATCCACTGCACTCTCGGTCATGGCCAGGGCATCCATGTCGGCGCGCAGGCCAATCACACCCGAACCGTTGCCAACCGTCAGATTGGCCACCAATCCGGTGCCTCCGATGCCACGATGCACCTCCAGGCCCATCAGTTCTAGGGCCTTGGCAACATAGCCCGATGTGCGGTGTTCGTTGAAGCCGGTCTCGGGCATCTGGTGCAGTTGTCTGCGCCAATTCACCATCTGGGTTCCCAGTTCGCTTTCTACGTACATGGCGTCTCTCCGGTTCAGACTTCTACGGGTTGCCTGGTAGCCCACGCTTGCTGCCGCTGGAGTACGGCGTCGGCACTTTCTCCTACCAGTTCAGTGTAGGTGGCAGGGGCAGTTGCGCCTTCCGTGCTGATGACCAATACCCGCGACTGCGCGTTGAGCCCGGCCTGTGCGGACAACTGTTCGCTGGCCCGCAGGACCTGGAGACCTGCCAATCCGGCCACACCGGACTCGCCGGCAACGATGGGCCTGTCGTTTTCATTGCCCTGTGCCAATAGGCGCATGGCTTGCACGGCCTGGTCATCCTCGATGGTCATGAAGGCATCCACGCAGGGTTGCAAGAAGCGCCAGGCCAGCGGCGAGGTCTCGCCGCAGGCAAGACCCGCCATCACCGAATCGACCGTGCCTGTTGCTCGTGTGGCGCGGCCTTGCATGGCGCTTTGCAGCAGGCAATCTGCCTGCGTCGGCTCGACGACGATGAAGTGGGGGCGATGCACTCCTTGGTACTCCCAGAAGTAGCTGGCCAGACCTGCGGCCATGCCGCCAACGCCGCCTTGCAGGAATACGTGGGTAAATGGTCCGTCCTGGCCCGAAGAGGCGCGCGTCTGCTCGACAACTTCTTCGGCAATCGTGCCGTAGCCCTGCATCACATCGCGCGGAATCTCTTCATAGCCTTCATACGAGGTGTCGGACACCACCTGCCATCCATTTTGAGAAGCCAGGCGTGCGGCCTCCTGAACAGACTCGTCATAGTTGCCTGCAATCCGCACAATCTGCGCGCCCAGGGCGGCGATGGCCTGCTCTCGCTCTGCACTGACATGGGCATGGAGAACAATCACGCAGCGGCACCCGGCGTCCCGGGCGGCAGCGGCAAGGCCCCGCCCATGGTTGCCGTCCGTGGCGCTGATGACCGTATAGTCCTTCAATCGCTCGGCGTAATTGCCCGCCAGAATGCCCAGCGCCTCGAACGTGGGGTGCAGGCGCAATATTTGGCGCACCAGCGCAATAGGTGCGCCCAGCGCCTTGAAGCTTCCCAGTGGCGAACGCACTGACTCATCCTTGAGGCTAAGCCGTTCAATCTGGAGGCGCTGCGCCAGATCGGGCAAGTCGTACAGCGGTGTGGCCTTTGGCGTGATCTGTGGCCATCGAGAAAGCCACTGGCGGCTCTGATGGGCCTGGGCTATGTTCATGACTGCAGCCAACTCGGCAGGGTAGGGCGTACGTATGGCGTTTGGGTTCTTAAAATACATGGGGTGTCCTGCTGCGTAAGGGGCAATGAAAAGATGGATCCGATGAAATTCAGGGTGTAGCCAAACATTCCTGGACGACATCAAGCAATACCTGTGCGCCCAGAATGAGTTGTTCGTCGTCCGTGTGCTCCCTCGGGTTGTGGCTGATGCCGCTGCGACTTGGCACGAAGATCATGGCCGAAGGAGCTATGCGCGCCATCATCTGGGCATCATGGCCAGCACCCGAGGTCATGCGCATGTGCGATAGCCCGCGGCGTTCGGCAGCTGCTTCGATGCGGTTGGCAAGCGCAGCATCAAACACTACAGGTTCAAAGCGCACAAGCCGCTCAGTCTCTATCGTCACACCCTCGCGCTCAGCGATCTCCACCAAGAAATCTGCAAAGCGCTTCTCTGCCGCTTGCAGACGCTGTTCATCCGGGTCCCGCAGGTCTACTGTGAATGTGGCTTTGCGGGGAATGACATTGATGACATCAGGCTCGAACTTGAGTGCACCCGTGGTGGCCAGCGTGGTGTCGGGAGCTGCGCCCACTACCTCCTCGCGCAGAAAGGCGATGCAGGCTGCTGCGGCGTAGCCTGCGTCGTGGCGCATGCGAGTGGGTGTAGTGCCAGCGTGATTGGCAACGCCCTGGACGGTAACTTTCTGCCAGGATATGCCTTGCAGGTTCTCTACGACACCGATCTGCTTGCCTTCGGCTTCGAGGACGGGACCCTGTTCGATGTGAAGTTCCAGGTATTCATGCGGAACAATCGAACCAGACTCCATAGTGCCCGCATAGCCAATCCGCTCCAGTTCATCACCCAACCGGGTGCCATCGATGCCGATGGTGTCCAGCGCAGCCTGTACTGGCAGTCCCCCGGCATATACAAGGGAGCCCATCATGTCGGGCTGGTAGCGCACGCCTTCTTCATTGGTGAACGCGCCCACGACGATGGCGCGCAGCGGACGTACTCCTGCTTGCCGGTACGCGCGCACCACAGCCAAACCAGCCAGCACACCATAGCAGCCATCCAGCGCACCGGCATTGCGCACCGTATCGATGTGCGAGCCCATCATCAGGGCTTGCGGGTCCCCATCAGCAGACGCGGCCGCTAGGATGCCGAAGATGTTTCCTACCCGGTCAATGCGCACCTCCAGCTCCAGCTCCCGCATCCACTGCACGAGTTGATCGCGACCGGCCTTCTCCGCATCGGTGAGGGCTATGCGCGTTCGCCCACCCTGCACGCAATCCTGTCCGATGGCACCCAGGGTTGCCAACTGCTCCAACAGTAGCGCAGTGTCCAGTGTCAGTTCATGTGTGGTCAAGGTGCATCTCCAGCGGCGTTATAGGTGAATACTATTTGCCCAGGTTGATTGTTTTTTCGAATAATCGGGCTTCCAGTGGAATGTTTTTCACTTTTGACCGGAGCGCGCCCAACATGAAGCCCGACAACTACGACCGTGTGATCCTCGCCGCAGTGCAAGAGGATAGCCGTTTGCCTCAGAGTGAGCTGGGTCAGCGTGCGCACTTGTCCACCGCGGCAGTCAACCGGCGCCTGAAGCTGCTAGAGGGGGCGGGCGTTATTGAACGGTATGCGGCACAGCTCTGCCCCAAGATGCTGGGCTATGACCTGACGGTGATCGTCGAGGTCAAGGCCGAGAATGAACGCGCGGACCTTCTTGACGACATGCAGCGCCGTTTTGCCGCCTGCGCTCAAGTTCAACAGTGCTATTACGTCGCCGGGGAATGGGACTTTGTTCTCATCTTCCTGGTCCGCTCCATGGAGCAGTATGTGGAGCTGACCCGCGAGCTCTTCTTCGCCTCTGGCAATGTGAAGACGTTCAACACGCTTGTGGCGATGAACCGTGTCAAGACGGGTTGCTCTGTGCCGGTGGATGCTGCATAAGACTGGGCTTCAGTTCTTAAATTCCTTTCACGGCCGATGGTCGACACATGACGACCACTTTAAAGGTCGAGTTTGCAGCAAGCAGTCAGTAGTTACCGTGATTTCCACGATCGGCGAATGTCAGCTATCAGGCGCTGAATTCGAAGACGGATACGTCTGCTGTGGGTCGA
>NZ_SSXX01000014.1 GCF_009469615.1 Dechloromonas sp. H13 | reverse complement strand
GCTGTCAGGGCCTGTCAGGCCCCCCCGGGATTTTTAGTCCCGGTTGGTAACACCAACCGGGACTAAAGATCGTAACTTTAGTCCCGGTTGGTAATACCAACCGGGACTAAAGATCCCGGTGATCTTTAGCCCCGGTTGGTGCTACCAACCGGGACTAAAGTCCCACCCCTATATATATGTCTTCTTCCTCCTCCAGCTGCCCGAGCAAGCTTCAAAATTTCTTCAAAAAAGAGGGGAGGTCATGCCAAAATTTCTAGTGAATTTATTTTGGTGATTATATACAAATCGGAGGTGCCTAAAAGGTTAGCAACTTCATCCTCCAATGTTTTTTTTTGTCATACTACATTTGCACCTATGTTTTGCACACTTTTTTTGTCTCCAAAATTTAGTTGTAAGTTGATGAGAGAGAAAATGTGTGTGGGGAAGAAAGAATATATAGAAATTTAGTTCATTTGCTAAACAAGGTTTTATAAAATAGTTGAGAAGGAAAACTCTAGTGAAAGTTAATCTTAAATAATAGAAAACAAACTAAAATGAAAATTAAAAGAAGTAAAACACATTAAAATTAGTTTAAAACTTTACAAATAGTTTTTAAGAATTATTTGGTGTAATATTTTATGATTTTTGTATGAATAAAGATATCTTATAATTATTGTATGACTGTCATTATTGTAAGAATAATTATTTGTGTACGGTTTTTTTGACTCATGTAGATGGATCGGCAATGGATGTACGCTGACCGGCGGTCCAAAGAGTTTATTGACGGTGTGCACTATTTTTTGAGAGTGGCCGAAGCTAACAGGCAAAGGGGTTTTATTTGTTGTCCATGCAATAAGTGTAAGAATCAGAAGGAGTATTCTGCATCCAGGACTATTCATTTCCACTTGTTTGAGTCGGGGTTCATGCCAAGCTATAATTGTTGGACATCCCACGGAGAGCAAGGTGTTGAAATGGAAGAAGATGAAGTGGAAGACGACAATATTCCGGACTTTGCTCAGTATGTTGGATTTGAAGGAAATCAAACGGGCGAGGAGGAAATAGCTGCTGATGGTAACGACGTTGCGGATGATCTTGGTCAGATGTTGCAGGACGCTAGGGAGGACTGCGAAAGTGAAAAGGAGGCCCATAAATTGGACAAGATGTTGGAGGACCACAGAACTTCGTTGTACCCAGGTTGCGAGCAGGGGCACAAAAAGTTGGATACCACTCTGGAGTTGTTGCAATGGAAGGCAAAAAATGGGGTTAGTGACAAGGCATTTGGCGATTTATTGAAACTCGTCAAGAACATTCTTCCGGGGGGAAACAAATTGCCCGAGACAACGTACGAGGCTAAGAAGATAGTCTGCCCGTTAGGACTGGAAGTTCAGAAGATTCACGCATGTCCGAACGATTGTATCCTATATCGCGGTGAGGAGTATGAGAACCTAGAAGCATGCCCTGTTTGCAAAGCACTACGATACAAGATTAGACGGGACGATCCAGGAGAAGTTGACGGGCAGCTAACAAAGAAGAGAATTCCTGCTAAGGTGATGTGGTATTTCCCTATAATACCACGGCTAAGGCGTTTGTTCAGGAACAAGGGGAATGCTAGAATGTTGCGATGGCACGCTGAAGAGCGTCAACAGGACGGGATGCTGAGACACCCCGCCGATGGTTCGCAATGGCGAAACATCGACAGAAAATTTAAAGAATTTGGAAAGGACGCACGAAACATACGGTTTGGTTTGAGTACGGATGGCATGAATCCTTTTGGAGAGATGAGCAGCGGCCATAGCACTTGGCCCGTTACGATGTGTATCTACAACCTCCCCCCCTGGCTATGCATGAAGAGGAAGTACATAATGATGCCGATTATTATTCAAGGCCCCAAGCAACCTGGTAACGACATCGACGTGTACCTAAGACCACTGGTCGAAGATCTTAAACAGTTGTGGAAGAAGGAAGGTGTCCCCGTGTGGGACGAGGACAAACAGGAGGAGTTTAACCTACGAGCGCTGCTGTTCGTAACCATCAACGATTGGCCTGCACTTAGCAACCTATCCGGACAGTCCAACAAGGGGTACAAGGCTTGCACTCACTGTATGGATGAAACAGAAAGTACGTATCTTAAGCACTGTAGGAAGGTTGTATACATGGGTCATCGTCGATTCCTTGCAGCAAACCACCCGGTACGGAAGAAAGGCAAGCACTTCGAACATAAGGCCGACCACCGTACGAAGCCTAAACATCGCAGCGGGAAAACAGTGTTTGCTATGGTTAAAGATCTTAAAGTAGTGTTCGGAAAGGGGCCTGGAAGCCAGCCTATAGAGAGCGAAGATGGTCATGCGGCGATGTGGAAAAAGAACTCTATATTTTGGGAGTTACCATATTGGGAATTCTTGGACGTACGCCACGCAATCGACGTGATGCACCTCACTAAGAACCTTTGCGTAAACCTTCTTGGCTTCCTAGGTGTATACGGAAAGTCGAAAGATACACTGGAAGCACGTAATGATCTGAAGCATATGGAACAACGCGGCGACCTTCACCCGGAACCAAAGGAGAAAGGAAGCCATTACTTGAGTCCAGCCAGCTACACTCTTAGCAAGGCAGAGAAGGAAAGTATGTTTGAATGCTTGGAGAGCATAAAGGTACCGTCTGGATACTCCACGAATATCAAGCGAATAATAAGCACGAAGGAGAAGAAGTTCACAAACCTAAAGTCTCATGACTGTCACGTGTTGATGACACAACTGCTACCAGTTGTAATAAGGGGTATCCTTCCAGACAATGTCCGGGCAACAATAACAAAGCTATGTGCATTCATGAACGCAATTTCGCAGAAGGTCATCGATCCGGATAGATTAGAAGCCCTTCAGAATGAAGTGGTGCAATGTCTCGTCAGTTTTGAGTTGATATTTCCACCTTCATTTTTCAATATAATGACGCATCTGCTTTGTCACCTTGTGAAAGAGATCCGTATTCTCGGGCCTGTGTACCTACACAACATGTTTCCTTTCGAGAGGTACATGGGCGTTCTGAAGAAGTATGTTCGTAACCGTGCTCGTCCAGAGGCAAGCATCGCCAAGGGTTATGGAACAGAGGAGGTCATCGAATTTTGCGTAGAATTTATCGAAGACCTTCGCCCAATCGGGGTACCTGAATCACGCCATGAAGGGAGACTACGGGGAAAGGGAACTCTCGGAAGGAAAGCAATAATGACGGTAGACAACAATTTATTCCGTAAAGCCCATTTCACTGTTCTGCAACACTCTTCATTGGTAGCTCCTTACATCGAGGAGCACTTGGCTCTAGTTCGCGCCAGGAACATCGGTAAGTCCGATGCATGGATTACACGGCATCACATTGATACTTTCCCCGCGTGGCTACGACAACATCTCATGGGTAACGAGTCGATCAACCAACAACTTGCCTTCCTGGCGAGGGGACCGTCTGGGTCGATCGCGACATTCCAGGGATATGAGATCAATGGGTACACATTCTACACGAGAGCCCAAGACATGAAGAGCACGAACCAAAACAGCGCTGTTCGTGTCGATGCCATGGGACACGATGGAACAACTGCCACGTATTACGGTGCCATCGAGGACATATGGGAACTTGACTATGGTCCTCTCAAGGTTCCTCTGTTCCGGTGCCAATGGGTTAGGTTGACTGGTGGAGGCGTAATGATTGATGACAGTGGGATGACAACTGTTGACCTTAACAAGGTTGGATACTCGGACGAACCTTTTGTCCTTGCCAATGATGTAACGCAAGTCTTTTTCGTGAAGGACATGTCTAGCAAAGGAAAGAAGGGCAGAGGGCCTGATGAGCCTAAGCGTCAAGTGGTTCTCCCAGGCAAAAGAAAAATCGTCGGAGTTGAGGACAAGACTGACGAGGATTACGATCAGTTGGATGGGCAACCCCCTTTCACGGTGACGATTGACCCTAGCATCCTCCTATCAAATGAAGACACCCCTTACTCACGCAGCGATCACAAGGAGGGAACAATAGTGAGGAGAAAGTACGTGCGGTCAACCGTCACCGCCGATGTAATGCCGTAATTATTGTGTACACGATGTAAACTATTTTGGATGTATTGATTATCCATATAAATCAATTGATGTATGGCATATGTTAATTACGCACGATTATTAGAGGTTTCAACAAGTTTAAATCATGTATATGCTAGTTATATGTGATACTTACAATTTTTAAAAGTTTTAAATCACACAGGTGGCAATTTCATATGTATGTTAATTAGAGTTTTTAACATTTAATTTACTAGCATTCATATGCTAATTATAATTGACTAGAGGATTTTTAAAAGTTTTAAATCACGCAAGTGGCAATTTCATATGTTAATTAGAGTTTTTAACATTTAATTTACTATCATTCATATGCTAATTATAATTGACTGGAGAATTTTTAAAAGTATTAAATTTAATATATTTTTAAAACTATCATTCATATATTAGAGTTTTTCACAATTTAATTTACTATCTTTCATATGCTACTTATATATGACTATTCGAATTTTTAAAAGGTTTAAATCATGCATGTGGCATTTACATATGTTAATTAGAGTTTTTAGCATTTAATTTAATATAATTCCTACGCTAAGTATATATGATGATTACAATTTTTATTAATTTTAAATCATGCAGTATGTACATACATATCTTAATTAGAGTTTTTACCAATATAATAATATCATTCATATATATGCTAAGTATATATATATATTGGAATTTTTATTAATTATAAGTCATATATTTGCTTATTACGATTTATCCACTTAATTTATTACAGACAAAAATAATTTTTCGAAGTAATTGTCATTAATCTTTGTACTTTAAATAATGTTAATGCATTAACTTCTATTTTATAAACACATATGTAAGCGAAAATCATATGCAGTGCTATAATCTTTAGTCCCGGTTCTTAACCCTAACCGGGTTTAAAAAGAATTTGGAAATAGCGGGAAAAGATCTTTAGTCCCGGTTGTTGAGAACAACCGGGAGTAAAGATCTTTTCTTTAG
>NZ_SSXX01000012.1 GCF_009469615.1 Dechloromonas sp. H13 | reverse complement strand
AAGGCAAGGGCAAGACCCAGCCGGTGACCGGCGACAAGTGCAAGGGCAATGCCAAGACCAAGGCCCTGATCGAGTGCCTGCAGCCGGATCGTCGTGCCGACATCGAAATCATCGGCACCAAGTAAGCTTCCGCGCTTCAATGAAAAGCCCTGCCTCGGCAGGGCTTTTTCTATTTCAACCTGCAACATAATTCTTCAGGCCACATCATGCTCAACGCCGACCCCGCCGAACTGGACAAGTTCGGCGAACTCGCCCACCGCTGGTGGGATCCGAACAGCGAGTTCAAGCCGCTGCACGACATCAATCCGCTGCGACTGGACTGGATCGACGACGCCGTCGGCCTGCGCGGCAAGCGCGTCCTCGATGTCGGCTGCGGCGGCGGCCTGCTGTCGGAAGGCATGGCGGTCCGTGGGGCCGAGGTCACCGGCATCGACCTCTCCGAGAAACCGCTCGGCGTTGCCCGGCTGCATCTGCTGGAAAGCGGGCAGCAGGTCGATTACCGCAAGGTCGCCGTGGAACAGCTGGCAGCTGAAATGCCCGGCAGTTTCGACATCGTGACCTGCCTCGAAATGCTCGAGCATGTGCCCGATCCGGCGAGCATCGTGGATTCCTGCGCGCGCCTCGTGAAGCCGGGCGGCCAGGTCTTTTTCTCGACCATCAACCGCAATCCGAAAGCCTATCTGTTCGCGGTCATCGGTGCCGAATACCTGCTGCAGATGCTGCCCAAGGGCACCCACGATTTCGCCAAGTTCATCAAGCCCTCCGAACTGACCCGCTGGTGCAAGCAGTCTGGCCTGGAGCCGGACGAACTGGTTGGCATGACCTACAACCCCCTGACCGGGCACTACGCGCTGGGGCGCGACACCGACGTCAATTACCTGGTACGCGCGACGCGCAATGTTTGAGGCGGTCCTGTTCGACCTCGACGGCACGCTGGCGGATACGGCCCCCGACCTCTGCGGCACCGTCAATATTTTGCTCGCCGAGGAAGGTCGACCGCAGCAGCCCTTCGCCAGGCTCCGCCCCCATACCTCCCAGGGGGTGCGCGGACTGCTCGGCAAGGGGTTCGGGATCGACAGTTCGCACACCGACTACGATCGGCTGGCCGCCCGCTTCCTTGAAATCTACGCCGGCCAGTTGTGCGAAATGTCCCGTCTCTTCGACGGCATCCCCGAACTACTCGACACGCTGGAGGCACGCGGCATCGCCTGGGGCATCGTCACCAACAAGCGGGCGCGCTACACCGATCCGCTGGTCGCCGCCCTCGGACTGACGCCGCGCACCCGTTGCGTGGTCAGCGGCGATACCACCGCCGAAGCCAAGCCGTCGCCGCTGCCCATCCTGCACGCCTGCAAAATCCTCCGCTGCGTCCCCCAACGCGCGCTTTATGTCGGCGACGACCGGCGCGACATCGTCGCCGGCCAGGCTGCCGGCACGCGGACCGCGGCGGTCTCCTACGGCTACCTCGGCGACGGCGGTCCGGTGCACACCTGGGGGGCCGATTTCATCGCCGACCATCCGGCCGCCCTCGCCGACTACCTGCTCAGTTCAGGCGCGCCGAGATGAGCAGGTTGCGCGGAGTCAGGCGACGTTCGCAAAAGCGGCCGAGATTGACCGCATAGCCATCGTTTTCCAGACGGACCGCCAGGTCGAGCGCCAGCCAGATTTCGAGCGGGCGACGGAAGGCCTGGCGGACGATGGACAGCCGCATCACTTCCCGCTGGCGTTGCCAGCCGCGCCGCTCCAGTTCCCCCATCTGCCGGACTCCGGGCAGCGCAAGCCGCTCGCGCTGCGCCATCAGCGCCATGAAATCGGTGAAACTGCCGCGCATCCAAGCTGCTGGCACCGGCTTGAAGCTGCGGTATTCGTCCGTTTCATCCACCGCGCGCCGCCAGGCGTCGAAGCCCAGCTTCCAGGCCATTTCGCGATCCCGCTGGCGCAGGCGCCGTGGCGCCGCGGTGACCGACTCGGTGACCGCGAGCCGGGCGTCGTCCGCTGTCACGCGCGTCCGCAACGCGCCCGACAACGGCTGATAATCGCCGGACAGCCCGCGGTAGTAGCAACAGGGCGCCACGTCGAGAGCGACCATACCGCTGCCGGCAGCCCGCCCGACCAGCGAGCGATGCAGGTGGCCGCAGGCGTGCAGCGCCACCGCGTGGCCGCCCGCCGCCAGCGGCAGTTCCGGCTGCAGCACGTCGGCCGCAACGAAATCCTGTTCGACCCCGGCGCGCCGGGCCAGATGCATGCCATCGGCACACAGTGCACGATCGATCTCCAGCGTCGTCACGCCCACCAGCCAGTAGCGTGCAAGCAGGCGTCCGAGGTGGCCCTTGCCGCCGCACCAGTCTACGACCTGCCGGCCGCTGCGGGCGGCGCTGGCGGCGAAGGTCTCGATCTGCGCCCGCTTGCGGCCGGGAATTTCCCACGCCCAGAACGGGCCGAGATCCGGCAGCGACTGCACGGCGCAGTCGGCAACGCGCGCAAGCTCGGGCAGCGCGGCGAGATCGCCGATATGGCGGGCGACAAAGTTCGCCGCTGCTTCGCCATCGTCGGCAAGGTGCACTTGCTCGGCATCGTCGAGAGCGAGGAGTTCGGCGGTCAGCGCCGGCCAATCCATGCACCAGTCCGGGCGGATCTCGCGGAAGGGCTGGGCATGCCAGAGCGGCCGGAAGGCCGCCAGCACGGCATCCAGCGCCCGCTGGCGCGGCGCCAGACTCACCTGACCGCGGCCCGCCGCTCGCGGCGCCGGTAGCCGACGAAGGCCGGAACGAGCGCCAGCACGAAGACCGCCAGGCCCAGCCCGAGCGGCCACAGCACCGGCCGGTTCCACTCGCGGCGGGCATTGGCGCGGTCGACCGCGTCGATGCGCTGATATTTCAGGATGTTGTTGCCGACATCGTTGGGTTTCCGGTTCTTCAGCCAACGATGGCCAAGGGTGTAGCTTTTGGGGTGCAACCCGAAGTTCCACGGCGCGTCATGGTGCAGGATGCCGTTCATCCGGCGGACGATCTGCAGGCGTTCCGGCGTGTTGTCCATGTTCTTCATCTGCGCGAACAGGCGGTCGAATTCGGGATTGGCGTAATTGGAGGCGTTCTCGCCGCCGCGGGCTACCTTGCTTTCGTTGCCGTCGAGCAGGAAGAAGAAGTTCTCCGGGTCCGGGTAGTCGGCGTTCCAGCCGAGGTAATAGAGCTGGACATTGCCCTTGCGCAGCTTGTCCTGGAAGCGGTTGAAATCGGTCGAACGAATCACCAGTTGCACGTCGATCTTGGCGAACTGCCGGGTCAGCCAGTCGAGCCGCGATTTTTCGCCCATGCCGCCGCCGGTGGTATCGAGATTGACGACCAGCGGCTCGCCGGTCTTCTCGTCGCGCCCGTTCGGATAGCCCGCCTCGATCATCAAACGTTTCGCCACCTCGACCGGCTTGCGCCGCGGCTGGCCATCGACCCAGTCGTAGACCACGGAATTGAGCCCCGCCTCGCCGCCCTCGTAACCGAAAATCCCTGGCGGCAGCGGGCTCTGGGCGGCGATGCCGCGGCCGTTCTGGAAGATCGAGATGTACTCCTCCTGATCGACGGCGATCGAAATCGCCTGGCGGAGCCGGGTGGCCCGCTCGCTCAGCCCGCCGACCACCGGGTCGAGCATGTTGAAGCCCATGTAGAAGGTCGACGTCTTGACCGAGGTCAGCAGGCGGATGCCCTTCTCGCGCATTTCGTCGGTCAGCGTCACGTCGCCGCCGACATTGACGCGCACCGCCTGGTCGAAACTGTCGGACGAGATTCCCGAGGCGTCGTAATAGCCCTGCAGGAATTTGTTCCAGTAGGGAATCGCCTCCTTCTCACGGGTAAAGACCGCCTGCTCGACGAGGGGCAGCGGCTTGCCGCAGTCGTCGAGCAGTCCGGCCTCGCGGTCGCCCGCCTCGCCTTCGCAGGGATAGGTCTGGCGACCGCCGAAATTGGGGTTGCGCGAGAGCACCATGCGGCGGTTCGGATCGTTCTCGCTCAGCATGAACGCGCCGGTGCCGACCGGCCACCAGTCGAGCGTCAGGTTCTTGGCCGCCATGCCCGGCTGGGCGTAGAAGCGATCCACCTCGCGCGGCACCGGGGCGAAGAACGGCATCGCCAGCCAGAACAGGAACTGTGGATACTTGCCCTTGATGCGGATGCGCCAGGTGTGGGCATCGACCTTTTCGACCCCTGCCAACGGATAGGCGTCAAGATCCAGCCAACCATCCGCCGGCACCTCGCGCACCGCGCTCTGCAAGGCTTCGCCGAGTTCCTTGAGCCCGACGATCTTGTCCGCCATCATGCCGAAAATTGGCGAATGCAGGCGCGGGTGGGCGAGCCGCTTCATCTGGTAGATATAGTCGTCGGCCGTCAGTTCGCGCGTGCCGGTGTGTGGGAAATCGGCAATCTTCTGCCGCCCGTCAGCCACGTTTTTGCCTAGGTACAACGGTTGACCGCGCTCGTCCAGCGCGAAGGCAGGATGCGGCTGATAGCGGATCCCGGGCTGCAGATGCAGCTCATAGACGCTCTCGGCAATCGAGTCGAGCGGCGCGTCGGCCGCGAGTTCGCGGCCTTGGGTATCGAGGAAGCGTGGCTGCGGCACCTGCTCCAGGGTGGCGGGAATCAGCGTATACGGCCGCTTCAGGTAGTGATACTGCAGCGGCGGCTCGTAGATCTGGCCGGTGAAGGTGATTTCATCCTCGGTATAGGACTGCGCCGGGTCGAGATGCTTGGGGCGGTCGGTGAAGGCGGCGTAGAGAACGTTGTGTTCGGCATCGGCCGCCGGGTAGGGATCGTTCCATGCCTGGCCGCAACCGGCGAGCAGGACGACGAGCGCGAATCGGATCAGGGTTTTCCGCATGGGGTGAAGTGTAACAACTTGACCGCATCCCTGCCCATTGCCCACAATGCCCGAAAACCAGCGACAGGAAGGCAACCCCATGCTCGACACGAAAATCCCCGAGTTCACGCTGCCGGCCACCGGCGGCCAGCAATTCTCCCTGGCGGCGCAGTCCGGCAAGGTCGTCGTCATCTATTTCTACCCCAAGGACAGCACGCCCGGCTGCACCACCGAGGCGCAGCAGTTCCGCGACCTTTTTGACCGCTTCGCTGCGGTCGACGCCGTAATTCTCGGCATTTCCAGGGACAGCGTGAAATCGCACGAAAACTTCAAAGCCAAGCAGGCGCTGCCTTTCGAACTCGGCTCGGATGCCGACGAAGCCGTCTGCAGCCTGTTCTCGGTCATGAAAATGAAAAACATGTATGGGAAACAGGTCCGCGGCATCGAACGCAGCACCTTCGTCATCGACCGCAACGGCGTCCTGCGCCGCGAGTGGCGCGGGGTCAAGGTACCGGGCCATGCCCAGGAAGTCCTGGATTTCGTCGCCACCCTGTAATTTCTTCCCCAAACCCAGCCAAAGGCCCATTTCATGCCGCGCAAGCCCGCAGCCGCCAAGAAGCCCGCCGTTACCAAGATTTTCGTCCTCGACACCAACGTGCTGATGCACGACCCGAGCTGCCTGTTCCGCTTCGAGGAGCACGACATCTTCCTGCCGATCATGACGCTGGAAGAACTCGACAACAACAAGAAGGGCATGTCGGAAATCGCCCGCAACGCCCGCCAGGCGTCGCGCATGCTGGACGAGATGCTGGCGCACGACGGCGTCGATATCGACGAGGGCATCGATCTCTACGGCCCTTCGGCCAAACTGGCGAGCGGCCGCCTCTACCTGCAGACCGAGGCGATCAGCGGCGAACTGCCGCAAGGGCTGCCGACGTCCAAAGTGGATAACCAGATCCTGTCGGTGGTCATCCACCTGCAGAAAAAATTTCCCAAGCGCCCGGTCATCCTGGTGTCGAAAGACATCAACATGCGCATCAAGTCGCGCGCCCTCAACCTGCTGGCCGAGGACTACTTCAACGACAAGGTGCTGGAGGATACCGACATCCTGTACACCGGCACCCGCGCCCTGCCCGACAATTTCTGGGAAAAGCACGGCAAGGGCATGGAGTCGTGGAAGAAGGAAAGCAAGACCTACTACAAGGTCACCGGGCCGCTCTGCCCTCAGATGCTGGTCAACGAGTTCGTCTGGCTGGAGGGCGACGGCTTCTCCGCCATCGTCAGGGAAGCCTCCGGCAAGACCGCCGTCCTGGAAACCCTGATCGACTACACGCACCCGAAAAACGCCGTCTGGGGCATTACCGCCCGCAACCGCGAACAAAACTTCGCGCTGAACCTGCTGATGAACCCGGAAATCGACTTCGTCACCCTGCTCGGCCAGGCCGGGACGGGCAAGACGCTGCTGACGCTGGCGGCGGGGCTGACCCAGGTGCTCGAAAGCAAGCTGTTCGCCGAAATCATCATGACGCGCGTGACGGTACCGGTCGGCGAGGACATCGGCTTCCTGCCCGGCACCGAGGAGGAGAAGATGGCGCCGTGGATGGGCGCACTCGAGGACAACCTCGACGTCCTGACCCACATCGACGAAGGCAGCGGTCCCTACGGCGGCGAGTGGGGCAAGGCGGCCACCCACGACATCATCCGTTCGCGGATCAAGGTCAAGTCCCTCAATTTCATGCGCGGCCGCACCTTCCTGAAGAAATACCTGATCATAGACGAAGCCCAGAACCTGACGCCAAAGCAGATGAAGACGCTGGTCACGCGCGCCGGCCCGGGCACCAAGGTGGTCTGCCTCGGCAACATCGCGCAGATCGACACCCCCTACCTGACCGAAGGCAGTTCCGGCCTGACCTACGTCGTCGACCGCTTCAAGGGCTGGCCGCATTCCGGTCACATTACGTTACAACGCGGCGAGCGCTCCCGCTTGGCCGACCATGCAGCCGAAGTGTTATAATTCATTTTAACAATTAAAGGGGCCGTGTCAGCGCGACACGGCCTTTTCGTTTCAGCCACGGGCTGTCTCCGCCGGAGGAACCATTGAAACGCCGAGATTTTCTAGCTTCTGCCGCCGCCCTTTCCCTGTTTTCCGCCGAAGCCCTGGCCGCCAAGAAAAAGACGGAAGCCAAGCCAACATCGAAGCCGGCCGCCAAGCCCGCATCCAGCAAGCCGTCGACCGGCCGCAGAAACGCCAAGCCAACGGCCTCGGCGGCGACGCAATCGCATGGGACGGTCACGCACACCGCCGAAGACCCAATCATCGAGAAACCGCCGCAAGGCACTTCCGCCACCCGCCTGCCGCCGGTCAAGGCCCCCGAACCACCGGCAGACTGGCGCACCCACGAGATCGTCACCACCGTCAAGCTGAAAGACGTCGGCGGCCAGACGCGTCTGTGGCTCCCGCTGCCTCTCAACCAGGACACCCTCTTCCAGCGCACGCTCGGCCATAGCTGGAACGGCAATCCCGAGTTGTCGAGCATGCGTCGCCTGCCCGATGGCGATCTCGAGGTATTCCATTCGGAGTGGTCCGACGGCAGCAACGGCAAGCTCCAGATCAAGACGCTGGTGACCACGGCCGATCGCCACTTCGACGTCGCCAAACGTACCGTGGCGCCGGAACGCGAAGACATTCTCCGCCGCAACCTGCAGGCCTCGCAGCTGCTTCCCAACGACGGCCTGGCCCATCAACTGGGCGAGCGGATCGTCGGCCGGATCAAGGATCCGGTCGCCCAGGGGAAAGCCATTTACGATTGGGTGGCCGAGAATGCAGTGTACGATCCGTCGCTGGCCGGCTGCGGCACCGGGGATGTGCGCCAGCAGCTGATCCGCGGCCAGTATGGCGGCCGCTCGGCCGACATCAACGGCCTCTTCGTGGCGATCTGCCGCGCCATCGGCATCCCGGCGCGCTGCGTCTTCGGGCTGCGCGTCGGTCCGTCGCGTCTTTTCCGCAGCCTGGGCCTGATCAGCGACGATGCGACACGGGCGCAGCATGTCCGGGCGGAATTCTACGTTCCGGGTTTCGGCTGGATTCCCGTCGACCCCAGCGATGTCCGGCGCGCGATCGCCATGGAAGGGCTGTCCGACCGGGACAGCAAGCTGCTCTCCCTGAAGAAGGTTCTGTTCGGCGTCTGGGAGATGAACTGGATCGCCTTCAACGTCGGCACCGACGTCGCCCTGCCTGGCCGCCAAAGCGCCTTGCCGTTCCTGCTGCTGCCGCAGCTGGAATCGCGCGAAGGCAAGCGGGACGGCACCAACCCGGCAAGCTTCGAATTCACCATCAGTTCCCGCCGCGTCGAACTGTAGCCGGCGCCCCGGCGGCGATCAGTAGTCGGATCGCCCGCCAGCACCGCCCCCGGCGAGGCTTTCGAAGCGGGTATATTCGCCGAGGAATGCCAGCCTGACGGTACCCGTCGGGCCGTTACGCTGCTTGCCGATGATGACCTCGGCGACGCCCTTGTCCGGCGTATCCGGCTTGTAATACTCCTCGCGGTACATCATCAGGATCACGTCGGCGTCCTGCTCGATAGCGCCGGATTCGCGCAGGTCCGACATCATCGGCCGCTTGTCGTTGCGCTCTTCCACTTTCCGTGACAGCTGCGACAAGGCGACGATCGGCACCTGCAGTTCCTTGGCCAGCGACTTGATCGAGCGCGAAATCTCCGACACTTCCGTCGCCCGGTTCTCCCCCTGCCGGTTGCCGCTCATCAGCTGGATATAATCGATCACCAGCAGGCCGAGCTTGCCGCCGTACTGGCGTGCCAGACGCCGGGCGCGGGCGCGCAGGTTGGCTGGCGAAAGGCCACCGGTCTCGTCGATGTAGATCGGCGCCTCGTGCAGTTTGCCGAGCGCGAACGACAGTCGCGACCACTCGTCGTCGTTGAGGCGGCCGGTACGCACCCGGTGCGAGTCGAGCCGACCGATCGACGCCAGCATCCGCATCGCCAACTGCGTGCCGCCCATTTCCATCGAAAAGACGCCGACCGGCAGGCCGGCGTCCACCGCGACGTTCTCGGCGATGTTCAGCGCGAACGCGGTCTTACCCATCGACGGGCGGCCGGCAACGATGATCAGGTCGCCCGGCTGGAAGCCGGAGGTCTTCTGGTCGAGATCGACGAAGCCCGTCGGCACGCCGGTGATGTCGGAGGGATTGTCGCGGTCGTGCAGTTCCTGTATCCGCTCGACGACCTGCGTCAGCAGCGGATTGATGTGGACGAAGCCCTCGTTGTGGCCAGCGCCCGCTTCGGCGATCTTGAATATCTTCGACTCGGCTTCGTCGAGCAGCGTCTCGGCGTCACGACCGAGCGGATTGAGCGCATCGGCCGCAATTTCGTCGGCCGTCGCCACGAGCTGGCGCAACACCGCCCGCTCGCGCACGATCTCGGCATAGCGCCGGATGTTGGCCGACGACGGGGTATTGGCCGCCAGTTCGCCGAGGTAGGCCAGGCCGCCGGTCTGGTCGCCCTCCCCGGCCGCATCCAGCGCCTCGGCCACGGTGACGACGTCGGCCGGCTTGGCGCGTTCCAGCAGGTTGCGAATCTGGCGGAAAATGCGCCGATGTTCGTCGCGGTAGAAGTCGTTGTCGGTGACCAGGTCGCCCATACGGTCCCACGACTGGTTGTCGAGCATCAGACCGCCGAGGATTGACTGCTCGGCTTCGATCGAATGCGGCGGAACCCGCAATTGGTCGAGGGTGGAATCGGCGATGCGGGGCTTCTGTGGGCGCTGGTTCATGGGGCCAAGTTTAAAGTAAAAAGGCCCCGCAACTGCGAGGCCTTCTGGCGTGGGGCTGGACCGGAATTACTCGGCGACGACAGCCACGGTGATGCTGGCCAGCACGTCGGTGTGCAGCGCCACGTCGAGCGGAAACTCGCCGATCGCCTTGAGCGGGCCTTCCGGCATGCGGATGGATGCCTTGTCGACATCGAAGCCTGCAGCCTTCAGCGCCTCGGCGATGTCGGCGTTGCCGACCGAGCCGAACAGACGACCGTCCATGCCGGCCTTGCGGGCGACGGAAACGGACAGACCGGCCATCTTGTCGGCAACGCCTTGGGCGGCGGCCAGCTTCTCGGCGGCAACCTTTTCGAGTTCGACGCGACGCGCCTCGAATTCAGCCATGGCAGCCGGCGTGGCACGCTTGGCCATGCGCTTCGGGATCAGGAAGTTGCGGGCGTAGCCGTCCTTGACCTTGACGATATCGCCGAGGTTGCCGAGGTTGACCACCTTTTCGAGCAGAATGATTTGCATGTTTCGTCTCCTCGCTTACTGATGGTTGTCGGTGTAGGGCAGCAGGGCCAGGAAGCGGGCGCGCTTGATGGCGGTGCCCAGCTGGCGCTGGTAGCCGGCCTTGGTGCCGGTCAGACGGGCCGGCATGATCTTGGCGTTTTCCTGGATGAATTCCTTCAGGACATCCACGTCCTTGTAGTCGATCTGTTCGACCTTTTCCGCCGTGAAGCGGCAGAACTTGCGGCGCTTGAAGAGACCACCGCCACGCTTCTTTTTCTTGTCGTCATCCTTCTTCTTGAAGAATCGAGCCATTTTCGTTTCCTTCCAAAAATTCTATTGAATTCACGTGCAGTACGGGCATCTTGCTGTTGTGGCCTTTGGCAGCCAGAAATCCCGTCGCTTTGACGACCCCGCCGAGGGGGGCTGCCTGCAGCCAGCGGGCGGGTTCGCCCAGGGCCAGTACAGCGATTTCCACTTCCACCAGGCGCTCTGCACCGCCTTCAATCTGTGTCGAGCCGTGTTGCAAGCGCCCTTCACTGACCGGTACGCCGGCCGGGGTGTAGCGCAACACCTTGCGCTCGACCAATCGACCGGAGAGTTCGATGCAGTTCAGCCGTCAGTTCCCGTACGAATATGTATTAGGCAGCAGCGGCCGGTTCGGCCGGCGCGGCAGTGACGTCACCACCCATCAGGGACTTGGACTTCTCTTCCTTCATCATCGGCGAGGGAGTCGTCACGGCCGCCTTCATCTTGACGGTGAGGTGACGCAACACGGCGTCGTTGAACTTGAACGAGTGCTCGAGTTCGTTCAGCGTTTCGCCGTCGCACTCGATGTTCATCATGACGTAGTGAGCCTTGTGGATCTTCTGGATCGGGTAGGCCAGCTGGCGGCGACCCCAGTCTTCCAGGCGATGAATCGCACCGCCCTTGGCGGTGACGATGGTGCGATAGCGCTCGACCATGCCGGGCACCTGCTCGCTTTGGTCCGGATGGACGATAAAGACGATTTCGTAATGGCGCATGCAAACTCCTTTTGGGATATACCCCCCGCCATGCGTTCGCGGTGGGGCAAGGTGGAAAAGCCCGCGATTATAACAACAATCGCGGGCTTGCGGTAAAAACGGGAGCTATTCAGAAACTTTCGTCGGCCATTTCCAGGGCGCCCGCCGCACCATTGACGACGGACTCGGCGAGGCCGGGGGCCTGAGTCAGGAAATGATCGGCGAAGAAACGCGCTGTCGCCAGTTTGGCCGACCAGAAGGGATCGGCATCCCCGGCAGCGATCCTGTCCCTGGCGATCACCGCCGCCCGGCCCATCTGCCAGCCGCCGGCGACAATGCCGAGCAGATGGAGGAAGGGCACGGCCCCGGCATGCGCCGCCTTGGGATCGCCGGCGAAATTGGCGACGATCCAGGAAACCGCCCTTTCCAGGGCGTCGACCGCAACCGACTGGCGCGCGCCGAGCCCGGCGAGGTCGCCGTCGAGCTGCGCCGTGGCAGCGCGCACGTCGGCGATGACGGCGAGGATGGTGGCCCCCTTCTCGCGGGCGATCTTGCGGCCGATCAGATCGTTGGCCTGGATCGCCGTCGTGCCTTCGTAAATGGTGGTGATGCGGGCATCGCGGAGGTGCTGGGCGGCGCCGGTTTCCTCAATGAAGCCCATGCCGCCATGCACCTGGACACCGAGGGAGGCGATATCGACGGCGCTCTCGGTACTCCAGCCCTTGACCACCGGGATCATCAGGTCGGCAAAGGCCTGGCCTTTCCGGCGTTCGGTTTCAACCGGGTTGGCGTGGGCGTTGTCCTGCGCCGCAGCGGTGACATAGGCGAGCGCCCGCATGGCTTCGATGCGGGCGCGCATCGACATCAGCATGCGGCGCACGTCGGGATGCTTGATGATCGGCACCTTCGGCCCGCCACGGACGCCGACCTCGGTACCCTGTACGCGTTCCCTCGCATAGGTCACGGCGCGCTGGTAGGCGCGTTCGGCGTCACCGAGTCCTTCGAGCCCGACGTTGAAACGGGCCGCGTTCATCATGATGAACATGTATTCGAGGCCGCGATTCTCCTCGCCGACCAGCGTACCGATCGCCCCGCCATGGTCGCCGAAGGCCAGCACCGCGGTCGGGCTGCCGTGGATGCCCAGCTTGTGTTCGATCGAAACGCAATATGCATCGTTGCGTTCGCCCGGCGTCCCGTCGGCCTTGAGCAGGAACTTGGGCACGACGAACAGCGAGATGCCCTTGACGCCTTCCGGCGCATTCGGCGTGCGCGCCAGCACGAGGTGGACGATGTTGTCCGTCATGTCGTGCTCGCCGTAGGTGATGAAGATCTTCTGGCCAAAAATCCGGAAGGTGCCATCGCCAACCGGCTCGGCACGGGTGCGCACAGCGGCGAGGTCGGACCCGGCGGAGGGCTCGGTCAGGTTCATCGTGCCAGTCCACTCGCCGGAAACCAGCTTGGGCAGATAGGCCGCCTTCTGTTCGTCGGTACCGGCGATCATCAGCGCCTCAATGGCGCCCTGGGTCAACATCGGGCACAGCGAGAAGGCATGGTTGGCGGCCTTCCACATTTCGCTGACCGCAGTCGACAGCAGGCGGGGCAGCCCCTGGCCGCCGAATTCCGGATCGCAGCCGAGTCCGTTCCAGCCGTTGTCGACGAACTGGCGATAGGCTTCCTTGAAACCGGGCGACGTGCTGACGACCGTGTCCTGCCACTTGGCGCCATTCGTATCGCCCACGCGATTCAGGGGCGAAAGGACCTCGCCGGCAAACCTGGCGGCCTCCTCCAGAATGGCGTCGACCACGTCCGGCGACGCCTCTTCGCAACCCGGCAGGGAAACCACCTGGTCGAGTCCGGCCAGTTCCTGCATGACAAACCGCATGTCCCGCAACGGGGCAATATATTCGCTCATGATGCTTTCGCGTCGCTTTCCATCTTGATTGAAACTTCCTTCAACTCGATCAGGAACAGGATGTCGCTCACCACCGCGAGCGAGAAGCCGAGGCGCGTCCCGCCACGGTTGTCGCGCAGCAACTGGTTGAGGTAGTCGACGACCTCGGCCGACGGCCAGCGCATGACCACCTGCTCGGTGATCGCCGGCATGCCCTCGATGCCCTCGATCCTGACCACCTCGCGCTGCCGGCCCGCTTCGGCATCGAGTACGACATCGACCGTCCCGTGGCTCGCGGATTCGTCAAGTTGTTCCCACTTCTGAACCTCCACGTTGAAGTTCCGGTTCAGTTCGCGGGCCACCTTCTCGAATTCGTGGCGCATGCCGGCCATGCGATAGACATCCATCAGCCTGATCCAGGGCTTGAGCGCCTCCTGCGGGTTGGCGTCGATGTATTCCTGCAATGCCTGGGCGGCACCTTTCACCCGGCCGAACGAGAGCATGATTTCTGCCAGCTCCATTACCGGATTGGCCTCGAAATGCTCGTCGACCGTAGCAGCCGAGATCGACATCACCGAATCATGATGCGACTGCGGCCGCGCCGCTTCAACCGCCGGAGTTGCAGGCACTGCGGCGACGTCAAGCTTCATCGGCATCGTCATCGCCACCGGGTCGACCTGCAGATCGACGCCGCCGCGCTCCGCGCGTTCCCCGCGGCGCGGCGGGTCCACCTCGTAATCCTGTTCTTCGGCCTCGGCGAACTCCTGGCGTTGCCGGTAGGCACGCCAACCCAGCCAGGCGGCGATCGCCACCAATGCCCCGACCAAGGCGCCGTAGAGGCTCCAGTTCGTGCTCTCGCCACCCTTCTCGGCGACCGGCGTCCTGACCGGCTGATCCACAGCCACCGGCGGCGGCGCCGACGGGGCTGCGAATTGTCCGGCAGCCGGACTGCTGGCTGCCTCATCAAGTTTCTGCGTCAATTGATCCGCCCGCTGCTGGAGTTCGTTGACCGTCGCCTCCATGCTTTTGAGTTTTTCCGCGGCTGCGCGATCGGCCGCCGACGGCTCCGCCACGGCTGGCGCCTTGGCCGGTTCCGGCGACTTGACGCTCGCCGGCGCCGAACCCGCCGTCACGAGCGCTGCCGCAGGCGGCGGGGCCGCGCGAACCGGCCGGCTGCTGCGCTCGCGCGACAACGACGGTTCCGTCACGGTACGAGGCGGACTGGCCGGCTCCATGGTCATCAGCGCACGGCCGCTGGGCGGCGAAGCCAGGATCACGTATTCGCGCACGACATCGTGGCCGCAGGCGACGTGAACCGCAACCGCCAGCGCCGGATCGTTGAGTGGCGTCTCCGCGACGATTTCGAGAACCGGCGGCGTCCCTTTGCGAACCTTGAAGGTCGCGCGCTTCAACCAGGGAAGACCATCGTCGCCGGTCGGCTGTTTCAGGCGAAAGCAGGCGGGATCGAGCGCTCCGCCGGCCGCGCCGAGGATATCGACCTCGAACCGCGGTTTGTCACCGAGCGCGGGCCTCCCCCTCAACTCCCCCAGGCCAATCGCCAGCGCCTCGCCCGACAGGGCAATCAACGCGGCGATCAAGGACAAGCGAAATGCGAAATGACTCACCAACTGGCACCCCATTGACATGATTTTGGCAGGATTGTAGCCCTTATTTATTGGCGAGATAACTGGCATCGTCAAAAGTGCACACCCAGTGCGGCCGGTAGATCACGAACAGGGTCATCAGCATGCCGGACAGCCATGCCTCGGAGAAACCGAGCAAGAGGAAATAAGGCAGATATTCCGTTGCCAGATAGTCCCATTCGTATGCGCCAGCCACAACCAGCAGCAGCGCGGCGACAAAACCGACGCCGATGACGGTCAGCGCCGCCGCGAAAAATCCATTGACGAAGACATAGATGAAAAAATGGCGCGGCAGGAAGCGCACGACCAGGCGATACAGCGTCTGGCTCAACAGGACGCCGACGCCGGCCATCAGGAGCGCGTTGATCGCGTAGGCGAACAGGCCGACACCGCCATTCAGGCTGGTGGCGAGAAGCACCAGCGACAGCCCGACGAAAGCGAGGTACGGACCGAAACTAAGGGTAAAGACTGTCGCCCCGAGCAGGTGCATCGACAGGCCCGGCTTGACCCCCGCCTGCAGGCTCCAGACCAGGGTCAGCAACACGATCATCCCGAGCCAGACGTTGAGCTGCCCCGAATCCCCCAGCCTGCCCCACGGCGCCTTGAAAAGACTGCGGGCGAAGAGTGGCGCCCAGACGACCCACGCCGCCCAGTACCACCCGTCGCCCAGCAGTGTATCCGGCAGATTCACATGGCTATTCTAGCCGACGGCGCTCACCAGTTGCGGCACGGTTTCAAAGAGGTCGGCGACGAGCCCATAGTCGGCGACCTGGAAGATCGGGGCGTCGGGATCCTTGTTGATGGCGACGATCACCTTCGAGTCCTTCATCCCGGCCAGGTGCTGGATCGCCCCCGAGATGCCGATCGCCAGGTAGAGCTGCGGCGCGACGATCTTGCCGGTCTGCCCGACCTGGTAGTCGTTCGGGACGAAGCCGGCATCGACCGCGGCTCTTGATGCGCCGAGCGCGGCGCCGAGCTTGTCGGCGAGCGGTTCGAGCAACTGGTGGTAGTTCTCGCCGCTGCCCAGGCCACGGCCGCCGGAGACGATGATCTTGGCGGCGCCGAGTTCGGGACGCGCCGACTTGGTCAGCTCGCGGTTGGTCAGGGTGGTCTGGGCCGTGTCATTTGCTGCGGCGATGGCTTCGACGGCGGCACTGTTGCCGGTGTCGACCGCATCGAAGGCGGTGGTGCGCACGGTGATGACCTTGACCGTGTCGGCGCTTTTCACCGTGGCCAGGGCGTTGCCGGCGTAGATCGGGCGGACGAAGGTGTCGGGGCTGTCGACGCCGGTGATTTCGGAGATCTGGGCGACGTCGAGCAGGGCGGCGACCCGGGGCAGCAGGTTCTTGCCGAAGGTGGTGGCCGGGGCGAGGATGTGGCTGTAGCCGGCGGCCTGGGCGATGACGAGGGCGGTGAGGTTCTCGGCGGTCTGGTCCTGGTAGTGGGCGGCGTCGGCGACCTTGACCTGGGCGACGCCCTGCAGGCCGGCGGCCTGTTGGGCGGCGGCCTGGCAGTTGGCGCCGGCGACGAGGACGTGGATGTCGCCGCCGATCTTCGTGGCGGCGGCGACGGTGTTGAGGGTGGCGGCCTTGAGGCTGACGTGGTCGTGTTCGGCAATGACGAGAATGGTCATGGTGTTTCCCCTTAGATCACTTTCGCTTCATTGCGAAGCTTGTTGACGAGTTCGGCGACGTCGG
>NZ_SSXX01000011.1 GCF_009469615.1 Dechloromonas sp. H13 | reverse complement strand
GACTACATCGAGATGTTCTACAACCCGAAACGTCGTCACGGTTATGCAAACGACGTTTCTCCGGTAGAGTTCGAAAACCAGTATTTCAACCGGCTACAGAGTGTCTAGTAATGCCGGGGCGATTCACTCGGCCAGTTGTGCCGGCGTCAGGAAGGTTTGCGCCAGCCTAGTATCGAGGCGCTGGCCAATGACGGTGGCGACCATGAACTTGTGCAGATTGCCAAAATAGACGCCTTCGCCCTGCAGCTTGAGCAGGTCGGCGAGGTTGTCGGCCTCCAGTTCAAGATTGGCGATTTGTGCCTTGAGGGCGGCGAGCTTGTCGACGGTGCGCACGATCTGCTTCTGGGTGAGGGCAGCGGCGGCAGCGGTAGAATGTTGAACAGCCATGATTGACTCCTGTAAGTCAGTTTTGGTTAGAGCGCCCCAAGGATTGCCGTCCCTGGGGCGTTCGCATTTCCGGTTGTCGTCGGAATCTGGTACTCGGTCCTGCTGGCCTGTTCCCATAACGGCATTACCCAACCGGCCAGGCACTCGCGGCAGCCTGGTCGCCGTTCAGGCGCACTGTGCGATGTCGGGGCTGCAGTCCCGTCAATCCGGCCAGTTGCCGATACTCGCGCTTGATGATTTCGGTTTGTTGAAAGAGCGTTTGTTGCTGCTGTGTTATTACTATAGTTACGTGTAGATGTAGTGTCAAGTAGTAATTAAGCTTGGCATACGCTATATTCGTGTAACAACACGGAAGGCACTACATGAGCAAGACACAGGACGCATTGGCCTTTCTGGCCGAACATCAAGATGACAGCGTGTATGCGGTGGCTAAGCGATTTGGATTGGCGCCCACGACGCTTTACACGGCATTGGCCAGGGAGAAGGTGAAGGCTCAGAAAGAGCCATGCCCCTGCTGCGGCTCCCTGGTGCCCGGGGAGAAGATCAACCGGGATGTGCTGAAGAATAGCTAGGCTTGATGTCTGCTAATTAGCGAAACCGTTACAAGATTGGTCTTGTCAAATCGCTTGTTTGCACTGCACAATTCAAACTATGAACAAGAGAGACGCCATTTTTGCGGGGATACTGGCCGGGCTAGCAGCGCCTGGAACAGTGTACTCTGCGCCTCAATATCCATCACTTCAAGGCTCTGACCTAGAGCGGATGCGGCGTTCTGCTTGCCGTGTTGGCGAAGACTTCAAAAGGGTGATGGAGCGTGAGCATGGCAAGGTCGAACGTAAAGCAGCCTAATCAAAACCCCCGCCAGATTCTCTCGGCACAGTGGCAAGGGCCGTTACCGCCTCCTGAGGCTCTGGCGAATTTCGATCAAATAATACCAAATGGTGCTGAACGCATCATGAAGATGGTCGAAGACGAGCAGGCGCATCGAATTGCGTACGAAAAAGCCCACCTTAACGCCTTGGCTGATGATACTCGGCGAGGCCATTACATCGGTTTGGCAATTTCAGTCTCATCGATTGCCGGCGCGGTCTATGCGGCTAGCATTGGCGCCCACTGGTCAGTTAGTATTGCACTTGTCGGTGTTCCTATTCTCGGAATTATCCGAGCGATCGTGGGAAGCAAAACAAACGGTAAGTAATGCTGACTTTGTTTGTTCATTGGCCCTGCTGAAAGGTGGGGCCTTTGCTTTGTTGATGCACCAAGTTGGAATCAATTTGCACTGTATTGGTGCAATTTAAGGCATAGAAGAATGGCAGGAATCAATCAAGGGTTACGTAAATAAGTAGCCAATTGAGTAGCTACGAATCGCATTACTTGGTCGATTCCTAATAACCACGCTAATTAAATCGATTGATCTGTACTACTCCTGCGATCCAGCGGGTAGCACACGGAAAGGGCGGGTTTTTACCCCGCCCTTTTTTTGTCCACCGATTGCGGCATGGGCCGTTAAGTCCGTTAAACTTGGACGGTTAAGAGGAACCATGACGATGACACGCAGTACGCTCGCCTTCCTGCTCGCCGCGTTTGCCATGCCGGCCGCGGCGCAGACCATCTATCGCTGTACGGACGCGAACGGCGGCATGCTGATCTCGAATACACGCGTCGACAAGAGCTGCAAGGCCGTGGTCAGCAGCCCGGATTCGACGCTGCCGGCGCCCCGGGCCAAGCCGGGCGGCGCCGCGGCCAATCCGACCCCGGCCGGTTTCCCGCGGGTTCCCGAGGACACCCAGAAATCGCGCGATACCGACCGCAAGCGCATCCTCGAGCAGGAACTGGTGGCCGAACAGCGCAGCCTCGACCAGGCCCAGCGCGAACTGGCCGAGCAGCAGCGCGTGCGCTCCTCGGAGGGCTCGGCGTCGGCGCTCGACCGTGCGCAGCCCTATCGCGACCGCGTCGCGCAGCACGAGCGCAACATCGTCGCCATCCAGAAGGAACTTTCCGGCCTGCGCTGATCAGAGGCGCTCGCGGCGGCTCTGGCTGGCAGCGCTACCTATAGCGCCGGCGTGGCTCAGGCGCCATCAGGCCTGACCTTGTACCAGGCGGCATAGAGCGCCGGCAGGAAGAGCAGGGTCAGTGCCGTGGCGACGATCAGGCCGCCCATGATGGCGACCGCCATCGGTCCGAAGAAGTCGTTGCGCGACAGCGGCACCATGGCGAGCACGGCGGCGGCAGCCGTCAGGACGATGGGGCGAAAACGGCGCACCGTCGATTCGATGATCGCCTCGCGCCGCGGCTTGCCGGCCGCCATGTCCTGCTCGATCTGGTCGACCAGGATCACCGAATTGCGCATGATCATGCCGAACAGCGCGATCGTCCCGAGCAGCGCCATGAAGCCGAACGGCTTGTTGAAGAGCAGCAGGAACAGCGCGATGCCGATGATCCCGAGCGGCGCCGTCAGCAGCACCATGACGACGCGCGAGAGGTTCTGCAGCTGGATCATCAGGACGGCGACGACGGCCAGCACGAAAATCGGGAGGCCGGCCATCACCGAATTGGAGCCCTTGGCTGATTCCTCGACCGAGCCGCCGGTGACGATTCGGTAACCGGCCGGCAGTTCGGCGACGATGCGGTCGATCTGCGGCTGCAGTTCGGCGACGATGGTGGCCGGCTGTGTCGGGCCGTAGAGGTTGCCGCGCACGGTGATCGTCGGCAGGCGGTCGCGGCGCCAGACCAGCCCCGGCTCGAAGGCGTAATTAAGGCGGGCGATCTGGTTGAGCGGCACGCTCCGGCCGCTCTTCGTCGGCACCGCGAGATCCGGCAGGGCCGACAGCCGGGCGCGTTCCTGGGCGTCGCCGCGCAGCACGACGTCGATGGTCTTCTGGCCCTCGCGGTAGCTGGTCACCGTGTAGCCGTTGAGCGACATGTTGAGCAGCGCCGCCAGTTCCTGGCCGGAAACGCCGAGCAGGCGCGCCTTGTCCTGGTCGATCTCGATCTGTACTGCCTTCGACAGCTCGCTCCAGTCGAAATTGACGTTCGACAGCGCCGGGTTGCCGCGCATGGCGGTGGCGACGTCGCCGGCGATGCGCCGCAAGGTCGCGATGTCTTCGCCGGAGACGCGGTACTGGACCGGGTAGCCGACCGGTGGTCCGTTCTCGATGCGGCTGATGTTGCCGCGGATGCCCGAAACCTCGTTTTCGAACAATTTGATCAGTCGACCGCGCAAGGCCTCGCGGGCTTCGACGCTGCGCGTGACGATGACGACCTGGGCGACGTTGCTGGCTGGCAGCTGCTGGTCGAGACCGAGGTAATAGCGCGGCGCGCCGGTGCCGACGTAGGCGGTGTAGTGCTCGAACTGGTCGAATTCCGCCTGGTCGCGGGCCAGCCAGTCCTCGAGCCTGCGGGTCGCGGCGTCGATGGCGGGCAGCGAGGCGCCTTCCGGCAGGCGCAGCTCGACGTTGAGTTCGAGGCGCGTCGAATTTGGAAAGAACTGCTTCTGTACCTTGCTCATGCCGACGATGGCCAGCCCGAAGAGCAGAAGCGTGACGCCGATGACCAGCCAGCGCCGCCGGACGCAGAGCGCGACGACCCGACGGAAACGGTTGTAGAACGCCGTGCCGTAGACGTCGTGGTCCTCGCCATGCGTCAGTCCACCGAGGCCCAGTTTGTCCAGGCGCTGCGCCAGGGCCGGCCAGCGGCGGGCGAGCAGGCCGGGCTGCTTCGGCGCGCGCGGGTCGGGCAGCAGCTTGTAGCCGAGCCAGGGAATCGCCACGACCGCCGCCAGCCAGGAGATGAGCAGGGCGATGGCGTTGATCTGGAAGAAGGCGAATGCGTATTCACCGGTCGACGACTTGGCGATGGCGATCGGGATGAAGCCGGCGACGGTGACCAGCGTGCCCGACAGCATAGGTCCGGCGGTGCTGGTGTAGGCGAAGGAGGCGGCGCGCGTGCGCTCCCAGCCCTGCTCCATCTTCACCCACATCATCTCGACGGCGATGATGGCGTCGTCGACCAGCAGGCCGAGGGCGAGCACCAGCGCGCCGAGCGAGACCTTGTGCAGGCCGACGTTGAGCAGGTACATGGCGAGGAAGGTCGCCGCCAGCACCAGCGGGATCGAGAGGGCGACGACCATGCCGGTGCGCAGGCCGAGGCTGATGAAGGTGACCAGCAGGACGACGAAGACCGCCTCGGCGAGCGCCTGCACGAAGGCGGCGACCGAACGCTTGACGGCTTCCGGCTGGCTGGCCGCCTGGCCGATCTCGACGCCGAGCGGCAGATGCTCGCGGGCCTTCGCCATGTGCGCCTGCAGGGCCTTGCCGAGCTGGATGATGTCGCCGCCGGGCGCCATCGAGATGCCGATGGCCAGCGCCCGATTGCCACCGTAGCGCACTTCGGGGGCCGGCGGGTCGCTGAGGCCGCGCCGCACGGTCGCGATGTCGCCGAGGCGGAAGCTGCGGTTGCCGCTGCGGATCAGGGTGTCGGCCACCGCCTGCACGGTGTCGAAGGCGCCGCTCGGGCGAATCTGGATGCGCTCGCTGGTGGTTTCGAAGAAGCCGGCGCCGGCGACCGCGTTCTGCTGGCTCAGCGCCTGGACGATGGTCGCCTGGTCGACGCCGAGGGTCGCCAGCTTGGCGTTCGACAGCTCCACGTAGATCTTCTCGTCCTGGATGCCGAAGATTTCCACCTTGCCGACACCGGGAATGCGCAACAGGTCGTCGCGCAGGCGCTCGGCGATGTCTTTCAGCTGCGGGTAGGCGAGGTCGTTCGCGGTCAACGCGTAAATACTGCCGAAAACGTCGCCGAATTCGTCGTTGAAATAGGGGCCCTGGATGCCGGCCGGCAGGGTGTGGCGAATATCGCCGATCTTCTTGCGCACCTGGTAGAAGATCTCGGGCACCATCGCCGGCGGCGTGCTGTCCTTTGCGAAGAACATCACCGTCGATTCGCCGGGCCGCGAGAAGCTTTGCACGCGGTCGATGTACGGTGTCTCCTGCAGCTTCTTCTCGATCTTGTCGGTCAGCTGTTCCGCGACCTGGACGGCGGTGGCGCCCGGCCAGTAGCTGCGGATCACCATCAGCTTGAAGGTGAACGGCGGATCTTCGGCCTGGCTCAGGCGGCCGTAGGCGAAGATCCCCATCAGCGCGACGATGAACAGGAAGAAGCCGACCAGCGTGCGGTGATGCAGCGTCCAGTCGGACAGGTTGAAACGCTGGCTCACGGCTCAGCGCTGCCGGTCGGGCGGTGGCGCCGGCTGCGCCTGCACCGCCTGGCCGGCGCTCAGGCGGCGCTGGCCGCTGAGGATGACCATCTCGCCGGCCTGCAGGCCGCCGGCGACGATGCCGCCGTCCTCGCGGAAGCCCTGCACCGCGACGGCGCGCGGAACCGCCTTGCCGTCCTGGACGACCCAGACCTCCGGCCCCGTGCCGCTGTCGACGATCGCCGTGAGCGGCACGACGATGGGGGCGGCGGTGCCGGTGCCGAGGATGACGCGCGCCGTCATGCCGAGTTCGACCGTCGGCGGCGGGTCGACGATGCGGATGCGCGCCGCGTAGGTGCGGGTCGCCGGGTCGGCGGCCGCCGCCAGTTCGCGCACTTCGCCCCGGAGCAGGGAATCCGGCCGGGCCCACAGGTTGACCGCAATGTCCTTCGCCGCCTTCAGGTCGGCCAGGCGGCTCTCGGGGACGGCGATCGCCACTTCCTTCTCTTCCGGACGCGCCAGGCGGAAGACCGGCTGGCCGGCGCCGACCACCTGGCCGGCGTCGGCCAGCACGGCGGTGATCACGCCGTCGGTTTCGGCGGCGAGCGTTCCGTAGGCGGCCTGGTTGCCGCTGATCTGGCCCTGCGCGCGCGCTTGCTCGAGGCGCGCGCGGGCGCTGCGATAGGCGTTTTCCTTGGCGTCGAAGGCGGCCTGGCTAACGAAGCGCTTTTCGAGCAGCCCGGCGTAACGCTCGCGCTCGCTGGCAGCCGTCGTGTATTCGCTTTCGGCGGCGGCCACCTGGGCGGCTGCCGCCTGCCGGGATAATTGGAGGTCGGCCGGGTCGAGGCGGGCCAGCGGCTGTCCGGCCTTGACCGCCATGCCGCTGTCGACGAGGCGGGCGGCGATCTTGCCGCCGACGCGGAAGGCCAGGTCGACTTCGTGGCGCGCCCGGACTTCGCCGGTATAGACGGTCTTGCCGCCATCGCCGCTGCCGGCGGCCTGCACCAGGACCGTCGGCGCGGCCGGCGCCGGAGCCTCGCCGCGGTCGCAGGCGCCCAGGGCGATGGCGAGGCAGCCGGCAAGGGCGAACGAAACGAACGGGTGGGCGGGCATGGCGGGTACCGAAGGGTAATGCGGCAATGATAATGAACGATCGGTCAGTAACGCAATAGATGCCACGGCGCACTCGGGGAGTCGTTACAATGGCGGCCATGATCAGTGCGCTGTCGGCCTTCAACGGGCTGGATTTTCTCGCTTCGACCGTCCTCCTGCTCGACGAGGGGCTGGTGGTGCGCTACGTCAATCCCTCGGGCGAAAACCTGCTCGCCGTCAGCCTGCGTTCGGTCACCGGCAAGCCGCTGGGAACGATCTGCACCTGCTCGGCGACCCTGCAGGGGGCGCTCGACAACGCCCTGAACAACAACTGGGGCTATACCGGCCAGAACATCGAGCTCAAGCGCGGCGATGGCGAAGTGCTGCACATCAACTGCACGGTGACGCCGTTGCGTCCGGAGCTGGCGGCAGGGGTGCGCCTGCTCCTCGAACTGCAGCCGATCGAGCAGCAGCTGGCGGCGACCCGCGAGGAACGGCTGATCGAACAGCAGAAGGCGAGCCGCGAGCTGATCCGCAACCTGGCGCACGAGATCAAGAATCCGCTCGGTGGCATCCGCGGCGCCGCGCAACTGCTCGAGCACGAACTGAGCAATCCGTCGCTCAAGGAGTACACCCAGGTCATCATCAAGGAAGCCGACCGCCTGCAGGACCTGATGCAGCGCCTGCTGACGCCGCACCGGGCGATGCTGCCGACCACGGTCAACATCCACGAAATCCTCGAGCGTGTGCGCAGCCTGCTGACCGCCGAGTTTCCCGGCTCGCTGTCGATGCGCCGCGACTACGATACCAGCCTGCCGGAAATGGTGGGCGATCGCGAGCAGCTCATCCAGGCCCTCCTCAACGTTGCACGCAACGCGGCGCAGGCGATGCATGGCGAGGGCGAGATCGTGCTGCGCACGCGCGTCCTGCGCCAGGTCACGCTGGCCAAGAAGCGCTATCGCCTGGCGCTGGAAATCAAGGTCGTCGACAACGGCCCGGGGATTCCGGAAATCGTGCGCGAACGCATGTTCTATCCGCTGGTTTCCGGGCGCGAGGGCGGCAGCGGCCTCGGCCTGACGATCGCCCAGAATTTCGTCCAGCATCATCACGGCACCATCGACTGTTCCAGCCAGCCCGGACAAACGATCTTCACCATCCGCCTGCCGGTTGAGCAGGCCTGAGTCTTGCTTGTGTCATGTCCGTTGCCAATGACAAGATGAGCAAAATCGCCATGAAACCGGTCTGGATCGTCGATGACGACCGTTCTATCCGCTGGGTGCTGGAGAAGACCCTGTCCCGCGAGGGCATTCCGTTCAAGAGCTTCGCCTCGGCCACCGAGGCCATCTCGCAGCTCGAACAGGGCGCCGAGCCGCCGCAGGTGCTGATGTCCGACATCCGGATGCCCGGCCAGTCGGGCCTGGATCTGCTGCAGGAGGTCAAAACCCGCTTTCCGACGGTACCGGTCATCATCATGACCGCCTATTCCGACCTGGAAAGCGCCGTTGCCGCCTTCCAGGGGGGCGCCTTCGAATACCTGCCCAAGCCCTTCGATGTCGATCAGGCGGTCGAGCTGATCCGCCGGGCGGTCGACGAATCTATGCACCAGAGTGGTGCAAGCGAGGAAGAAGGCCTGGTTCCGGAGATTCTCGGCCAGGCGCCGGCGATGCAGGAAGTCTTCCGCGCCATCGGCCGCCTCGCGCTCTCGCACGCCACCGTGCTGATCAACGGCGAATCCGGCAGCGGCAAGGAACTGGTGGCGCGCGCCCTGCACCGCCACAGTCCGCGCGCCGACAAGCCCTTCATCGCCATCAACACCGCGGCGATTCCCCGGGACCTGCTCGAGTCCGAACTGTTTGGCCACGAGCGCGGCGCCTTCACCGGCGCCCAGACGCAGCGCCGCGGCCGCTTCGAGCAGGCCGAGGGTGGCACGCTGTTCCTCGACGAGATCGGCGACATGCCGTCCGAGCTGCAGACGCGCCTGTTGCGCGTGCTGTCGGACGGGCACTATTACCGGGTCGGCGGCCATTCGCCGATCAAGGCCAACGTCCGCGTCATCGCCGCTACGCACCAGAATCTCGAAGCGCGGGTCAAGGAAGGCCTGTTCCGCGAAGACCTCTTTCATCGCCTCAACGTCATCCGCATCCGCCTGCCGGCCCTGCGCGAGCGGCGCGAGGATATTCCGCTGCTGACCCGCCATTTCCTGCAGAAGAGCGCCCGCGAGCTCGGCGTCGAGGCCAAGCGCCTGTCGGACGCCGCGATCAAGTACCTGAGCGGGCTCGACTTCCAGGGCAACGTGCGTCAGCTGGAAAACCTCTGCCACTGGTTGACGGTGATGGCGCCGGGCCAGCAGGTCGAAATTGGCGACCTGCCGACCGAGTTGCGCGACGCGGCGCCGACGGCGCTGGCCACCGACTGGGAAAGCGGGCTCGAAGGCGAGGTCGACCGCCTGCTGGCGGCCGGCGTCGATGACGTCCACGGACGCCTGTCGCAGATCTTCGAGCGCATCCTGATCTCTCGTGCGCTGGCGCGCACCGGTGGCCGCCGCATTGAGGCGGCGCAGGCGCTGGGCATCGGGCGCAACACGATCACGCGCAAGATCGCCGAACTCGGCATCGACGGCGGCAGGGAGTCGGCGGCGGAGTAGAATCCGCGGCATGACACTGATCGACCCCGCTTTACTGAAAATCCGGCTGGGCGCGCTGGCCGGGCGTTTCGACGTCGACGCGCTGGCCGAATGCGATTCCACCAGCAGCGAACTGCTGCGCCGCGCCGAGCGCGGCGCGCCGGCAGGCACCGTCGTCGTCGCCGACCGCCAGCACGCCGGGCGCGGCCGCCGCGGCCGGCAATGGCTGTCGGCGCCGGGCGACAGCCTGACCTTCTCCTGTCTGTGGCGCTTCACCGGCCCGGCGACGCAACTGGCCGGCCTCTCGCTGGCCGTCGGCGTCGCGGTCAGCGAGGCGCTGGAAGGGCTGGGCGCCCGCCGCGTGCGCCTGAAGTGGCCGAACGACGTCCTGCTCGAACAAGGCGGCGACTACGCCAAGCTGGCCGGCATCCTGGTCGAACTCGCCTCGGACCGGCGCGGTACGCAGGCGGTGATCGGCATCGGCATCAACCTGCGCGCGCCGGCCGGCGACCTGCCGCAGCCGGCGGCCGGCCTCGCCGACGACCTGCCGGCGCTGCCCGACCGCCACGACCTGCTTGCCGCCCTGCTGGGGGCGCTGGCCGGGGCGCTCGACCGCTTCGAGGGCGGCGGTTTCGCCGCCCTGCAATCGGCCTGGCAGCGCCGCCACGCCTGGCAGAACCAGCCGGTGCGCCTGCTGCAGGACGGCGTCGTGGACGGCGAAGGCATCTGTCTCGGCGCCGATACGGACGGCGCGCTGCTGGTCGAAACGCCGGTCTGCATCAAGCGCTTCCTGTCCGGCGACGTTTCGCTGCGCCGCGCATGATCCTCTGCATCGACAGCGGCAACAGCCGCATCAAGTGGGGGTTGCACGACGCCGGTGGCTGGATCGAGACGGCTGCGGTCGACCATGCCGAAAGTGCCAAAATGGCCGATCTGCCGCGCCGCCTGCCGATGCCGGAAAGCGTGCTGCTGGCCAATGTCGCCGGCGACGCGGCGCGGACGGCGATCGTCGACGCGCTGGCGCCGTGGCGGCCGGTGCTGCAGGAAGTGACGGCGACGGCGGCGGCCGGCGGCGTCACCAGTCTCTATGAAAACCCGTCTCGCCTCGGCGTCGATCGCTGGTGCGCGCTGATCGGCGCCCGAGCCGCGACCAGCGCGCCATGCGTCGTCGTCATGGCCGGCACGGCGACGACCATCGACACGCTGGACGGCGACGGCCGTTTCCTCGGCGGCCTGATCCTGCCCGGCCTCGACCTGATGCGCCGTGCGCTGGCGCGCGACACGGCGGCGTTGCCGCTGGCCGCCGGCCGCTATGCGGCGTATCCGCGCAGCACCGACGACGCCATCACCAGCGGCTGCATCGAGGCCCAGGCCGGCGCCATCGAGCGCGCCCGCGCACGGCTCGGTGGCGAAGCCGTCTGCCTGCTGTCCGGCGGCGCCGCCGCGGCCATCGGCGAGCATCTCGGCGTGCCGCACAGCCTGGTTGGCAACCTGGTGCTGGAGGGCCTGGCACGGCTCGCCGCCGACGCGCCGGCCGGGTATGCCGCCGGCAAAACCGGCGGTTGAAGATTGCCGGCTTAGCGGCGACAATGGCCGCCAATTCGACAGTTTCCGGGAGGGGCCATGTTTGATCCGGTCATCAACAATCTGCCAGCCTTCGCCAGCTTCTTCGCGACCGCCGTCGTCCTGCTGCTGGTCTTCCTCGCCATCTACGTCCGCGTCACGCCGTACAACGAGCTGACGCTGATCCGCCAGGGCAACACCGCGGCGGCGGTCAGCCTCGGCGGGGCGGTACTCGGCTTCGCGCTGCCGATCGCGGTGGCGGTGGCGGTCAGCCACAACCTGTACGCGATGATCGGCTGGGGGCTGGTCGCCTCGGTCGTCCAGCTGCTTACTTTCATTGCGGCGCGGCTCGCGCTGCCGCAGCTCAACGAAAGCATTCCCCAGGGCAAGCTGGCCTCGGGGATTTTCCTCGCATCGCTGGCGATCGGCGTCGGCATCCTCAACGCCGGCTGCATCGTCTGATCTTTTAGGAGGCAAATCATGGCCCTGATGGACTTCATCAAGAAACAATTCATCGACATCCTGCAATGGACCGAGTCCGGCGACGGCACGCTGGCCTGGCGTTTCCCGATGCAGGAAATGGAAATCCAGAACGGCGCCAACCTGACCGTGCGCGAATCGCAGGTCGCGCTGTTCGTCAACGAAGGCACAGTGGCCGACGTCTTTCAGCCCGGCATGTACAAGCTGACGACGCAGACGCTGCCGGTCCTGACCTACCTGAAGAACTGGGACAAGCTGTTCGAGTCGCCCTTCAAGTCCGACCTCTACTTCTTCTCGACGCGCACCCAGCTCGACCAGAAGTGGGGTACGCCGAACCCGATCACCATCCGCGACAAGGAATTCGGCATCGTCCGCCTGCGCGCCTTCGGCATCTACTCGTACCACCTGAGCGACGCCAAGACCTTCTACCAGAAGATTTCCGGCACCCGCGACGCCTATACCCGCGAGGAGCTCGAGGGCCAGCTGCGCAACACCATGGTCGCCGGGCTGACCGACCTGTTCGGCGAATCCGGCGTGCCCTTCATCGACATGGCGGCCAACCAGGATGAGTTCGGCAAGGCGATGTTTGCCAAAATGGCGCCGACCTTCGCCGATTTCGGCCTGACGCTCGATTCGCTGGTGGTGCAGAACGTTTCGCTGCCGGAAGAGCTGCAGAAGGTGCTCGACCAGAAGATCGGCATGAACATGATCGGCGACATGGGTCGCTTCACGCAGTACCAGGTCGCCAATGCCATTCCCGAGGCGGCGAAGAACGAGGGCGGCATGGCCGGCATGGGTGTCGGCCTCGGCGCCGGCGTTGGCTTCGGACAGGTCATGGGGCAGGCGATGGCGTCGGCCATGCAGCCGGCTACCGGCGCGGCGCCCGCTGCGGCGGCTCCGGTCAGCGCCGACGAGGTCGTGGCGACGCTGGAAAAACTACATGGGCTGGTCGAGAAGGGCATCCTCAGCCAAGCCGAGTTCGACGCCAAGAAAGCGGAATTGCTCAAGAAACTGAGTTGACCGCGACCAAGTGGCGCTGACTGCCTCCTGTCCTTCCTGCGGCGCGCCGGTCGTCTTCAAGTCGGCGGGGTCGATCTTCGCCGTCTGCGAATACTGCCAGAGCACGCTGGTCCGCCACGACCAGGCGCTGGAAGACATCGGCAAGATGGCGGCGCTGGTCGAGGACCGTTCGCCGCTGCAGCTGGGCGCCGAAGGCAGCTACAAGGGCGTCCATTTCGCCCTGATCGGGCGCATCCAGATCAAGTACAGCCAGGGCTACTGGAACGAGTGGCACCTGCTGTTCGACGACATGCGCACCGGCTGGCTGTCGGAAGCCGGCGGCGAGTACGTGCTCACCTTCGCCCGCCAGGTCGACGAGGCGCTGCCGCCATTCGCCGACCTGAAGATCGGCCAGCGTTTCGTGCTCGCCAGCCGGGCGTGGACGGTCAGCAACATCGAGAACGCCGAGTGCGTCGCCGGCCAGGGCGAGTTGCCGTTCAAGGTCGGCGCCGGCTACCCGGTCGCTGCGGTCGACCTGCGAAGCGGGGCGAATTCGGGTGCCAGTTTCGCGACCCTCGATTATTCCGAAACGCCGCCGCTGCTCTTCGTCGGCGAGCCGGTGGCCTTCGCGTCGCTGAAGATGAGCAACCTGCGCGCGGGCATGGCGGTCCCGACGGCGACCGTCGAGGCGCAGGTCTTCCGCTGCCCGAGTTGCGGGGCGCCGCTGCAGGCGCGCTCCAGGGAAATCCTGGCGGTCGGTTGTGCGAGTTGCGGGGCGGTGGTCGACCCCGCTGACCGAAACTACAAGCTGTTGTCGCAGGCGGCCGGCCTGCGCGACGAGAAATACACGCCGCGCCTGGCCCTCGGCAGCAAGGGCGTGCTGGAAGGCAAGCCGGTCGAGGTCATCGGCTTTCTCGTCCGCCAGACGAAGGTGGAAGGCATCGCTTACGACTGGCGCGAATACCTGCTCGCCGGCGAGAACGGCACCTACCGCTGGCTCACCGAATACAACGGCCACTGGAACGTCGTCGACGTGCTGTCGAACCCGCCGACGACCAGCGGCATCATCGAACTCGACAACGTGAATTACGGCGGCCAGGCGTTCAGGCATTTTTCGACGACGCCGGTCGCCGAGGTGATCCAGGTCGCCGGCGAATTCACCTGGCGCGTGCGGCGCGGCGAAACCTGCAGCGTGCTCGACTACGTGGCGCCGCCGCTGATGCTGTCGCGCGAATCGACGAGCAACGACCTCAACTGGTCGCTCGGCACCTACGTCGCGCCCGACACGATCGCCGAAGCCTTCCAGCTCATGGGGCGCATGATCGCGCCGGTCGGCGTCTACGCCAACCAGCCCAACCCGTGGGAAGAGACGCATCGCCGCGTCTGCCGCCTGTTCTGGAAGCTGGCGCTGGCTGCCGTCCTGCTGCAGGTCTTCTTCGCCTTCATCGGCGGCGGCCGTACCCTGCTGCGCCAGGATTTCGTCTTCTCGCGGCAAATGGCCGAAGAGACGGTGGTCAGCCGCGACTTCGAGGTACGCGGCAAGCCGCGCAAGATCACCGTGCGCAACACCACCTCGCTCGACAACAACTGGATCGGCCTCGACCTGATGCTGGTCAACAAGGCCACCGGCCAGGCCTGGCCGACCACCCGCGAACTGGCCTACTACTACGGCAGCGACGGCGGCGAAAGCTGGTCGGAAGGCAGCCGCGACGACGAGGTCGTCTTCCTCGACATTCCCCCCGGCACCTACTACCTGACGGTCGACCCCGAGCTCGCGCCGGAAAAGCCGGTGCCGGTACGCGACGTCATCGAGGTGTCGAGCGGCGCCGCCGGCTGGTCCAATTTCGTGATGGTCATGCTGTTCCTGGCGGTGTTCCCGTTCTTCACGCGCCTGCGCCATGCCGCTTTCGAGGCGGCGCGCTGGTCCGAGAGCGACCACGCGCCGGCGAGCAGCGATTCTTCGGACGGAGACGACTGATGTTCGGAAAGTTCAACCTGGCGACCGGCGTGCTGGCGCTGCTGCTCTTCGGCTACGCCCAGCACCAGGGCTGGAACCTCTTCGACAACGTCGCCAATTCCGGCCACGGCGGTTCCGGTAGCAGCCGCGTCTATCACAAGTAGGCGCGGCGCTCAGTCGCCGCCACAGCCTCCGCCGCCGCCATCGCCACCCCCGTCACCGTCGGCGCTGCCGGAGTCGCCCGCGCAGCCGCTGCTGCAGCCGATATGGCTCGCGCAGTAGCCGGTGCCCGTCGCACCGGCCGCTAGGCAGTCGAGCTGGTAGACGAAGCCGCCGGCGATCAGCAGCGCCGCGTCGAGCGCGAACAGGCGCGGCAGGCGGTCGGGCTTTTTCGGGTCGATCCGTTCGCGCGCGCAGGCCAGCCGCCAGGCGCGCCGAATGCCGTCGGAAGCGGCGGTCGGCGACGCCATCGCCTCGGCCGGCGTATGGTGCAGGAAGCGCCCGAAGGCGTGGCGGCAGAAGCGGTCGTACTGGCGAGTGAACAGGATGAATTCGTGCCAGGCATCGTCGACCGCCTGCGACGGCATCGCCACCAGGCGGCGGCCGGCGCTGCGGCAGAGGTGGAAGTAGTCGCGCAGGCCGGCGAAGACTTCGCCGCGCTGGGCCGCCGTCAGTTCCGGCCGGCGGGCGGCGAGCCGCCGGTCGAGCGTTTCGGCGAACGGGTAGCGGTCGATGAACGCCACCCGCCGCCGCGCCGCCCACTGCCGCCAGACCAGCCACAGCAGCAGGGCGAGCGCCAGCGGCAGGATGACCTTGATCATCCGTTCACGTCGAAGCAGAGGTACTTGATCTCGAGGTAGTCCTCGATCCCGTACTTCGATCCCTCGCGGCCGATGCCGGACTGCTTGACGCCGCCAAAGGGCGCCACCTCGTTCGAGATGAGGCCGGTATTGACGCCGACCATGCCGTATTCGAGTGCTTCGCCGACGCGCCAGCAGCGGGCCACGTCGCGCGAATAGAAGTAGGCGGCGAGGCCGAACTCGGTGTCGTTGGCCATCGCCACCGCCTCGGCCTCGGTCGTGAAGCGGAAGAGCGGCGCCACCGGGCCGAAGGTTTCCTCGCGCGCCACCTTCATGTCGGACGTCACGTCGGCGAGTACCGTCGGCTGGTAGAAATTGCCGCCGCGCGCGTGGCGGGCGCCGCCGCACAGCACGCGGGCGCCCCTGGCCCGCGCGTCGGCGACGTGCGCCTCGACCTTGGCCAGCGCCGAATCGTCGATCAACGGCCCCTGCGCGACGTCCTCCTCGGTGCCGGCGCCGACCTTCATCGCGCCGGCGCGCGCCGCCAGCTTGCGGGCGAACTCCTCGTAGACGCCGGCCTGCACCAGGATGCGGTTGGCGCACACGCAGGTCTGGCCGGTGTTGCGGTATTTGGCGATCAGCGCGCCGTTGACCGCGGCATCCACGTCGGCGTCGTCGAAGACGATGAACGGCGCGTTGCCGCCGAGTTCCAGCGACAGCTTCTTGATCGTCGGTGCCGACTGCGCCATCAGTAGCCGCCCGATTTCGGTCGAGCCGGTGAAGGACAGCTTGCGCACCACCGGGCTGGCCGTCAGCTCGCCGCCGATGGCCACCGGGTCGCCGGTCAGCACGTTGATGACGCCGGCCGGAAAACCGGCTTCCTCGGCCAGCGCGGCCAGCGCCAGCGCGGTCAGCGGCGTCTGCTCGGCCGGCTTGACGACGACGGTGCAGCCCGCCGCCAGCGCCGGGGCAACCTTGCGCGTGATCATGGCGAGCGGGAAATTCCACGGCGTGATCGCGGCGCAGACGCCGATCGCCTGCTTGACGACGACGATCCGCTTGTCGGCAGCGGTGGCCGGAATCGTTTCGCCGTAGGCGCGTTTGCCCTCCTCGGCGAACCACTCGACGAAGGACGCGCCGTAGGCGACCTCGCCCTTCGCCTCGGCCAGCGGCTTGCCGCCCTCAGCGGTGATCAGTTGCGCCAGGTCGTCGGCGTTGGCGTTGATCAACGCGAACCAGCGCTGCAGCACCTGCGCCCGCTGCTTGGCAGTCTGCGCCCGCCAGCCCGGCAGGGCCGCGTCGGCCGCGGCGATGGCGCGTTGGGTCTCGGCAGCGCCGCAGTTTGCCACCGCAGCGAGTGTGGCGCCGTTCGCCGGGTCGCGTACCGCCAGCGTCGCGCCGTTATCGGCGGCGACCCATTTTCCGCCCAAATAGGCGGTCGACCGCAACAATGCCTGGTTCCGTATCTGCATGGCCTTGAAAAATCCTGTATAAACTGTAAGTTATGAATTGTTTGCAGAAAGCACTTTAAAAGATGCGCGTTTCCGCCCTGTTCTCGCTGACGCTGACCGTCTTCCTGCTTGCCGCCTGCGGCAGCCCGGCGCCGCGGCCGTATGGCCCGGCGGGAACTATAGCGCCCCTGCCGGTCAGCGAGAAGGGCAACGAGGTCGCCCTCTATGCGCTGGGGCTGATCGACACCGGCTACCGTTTCGGCGGCAAGAACCCTGAGGCCGGCCTCGACTGCAGCGGCATGGTCGCCTTCATCTACGGCCAGGCTGCCGGCGTCAGGGTCAGCGGCAGCGCCGCCGACATCGCCCGCAACACGCGTCCGATCGACCGCGGCGCACTGCGTCCGGGTGACCTCGTCTTCTTCAACACCCTCAACCGGCCGTACTCGCATGTCGGCATCTACGTCGGCGACGCGCGCTTCGTCCATGCGCCATCGACCAACGGCAAGGTGCGCATCGACCGCCTGAACGATCGCTACTACGCCCAGCGCTTCGAAGCGGCCGGAACTTTCTTCGACTGAGCGCGCCGTCGCGCCGGATGGATTGGACGCCGGCCGGCGCAGACGGTAGAATCGCGGCTCCCGCGCGCCCGTAGCTCAGCTGGATAGAGTATTGCCCTCCGAAGGCAAGGGTCGGACGTTCGAATCGTCTCGGGCGCGCCAATCGGATACGAATCCGGGCACTTCGATCGAAGTGCCCGTTTTCATTTCCGGGCATGCCTGTTACGGGAACGGCGCGCCGTCCTACGCTTCGCGCGCTACCCCGAGCCGCTGGCCGCATTCCGGGTAGCGCTGGCATTCCCAGAATTCCGGATAGCCCGGGGTGCCGGCAATGAGCTTCATCTTGCTTCCGCAAGCCGGGCAGGTCGGGGTCTGGTAGTCGCCGTCGGTGGCGAATTCGAGCAGGTGCCGGCGGTCGGCTTCCGGCAGCCGTTTGAGCATCATCAACAGCATGGTGCCGTCGATCAGGGTGATGCGGTTGCGTTCGGCCACCGCCTTGGCGTCGGCGGAGAACTGCCCGCCGCTCATGAAAAACGCCTTGCCGATCTTCTCGTGGGTCATCGCGCCGAGCAGTCCCAGCACCGGCCTGGCCCCGACTTGCTGCCCGCCCTGCACTGTGCACTGAACGAGGGAGGTCACCTGCCCGGTATCGTCCTGGTAAAGCCGCAGATCGATGCCGTCGTCGGTCCCCGGGGCGCTGGTTTCGCAGCGAATGCCGCGCATCTCGTAGAGCTTTCTGCAGACTTCGGCAAAGCGCTTCCACTCGATGTCGCGAATGAGATCGAGCGTCCATTCGGTCGGCTTTTCAGGCGCCCTCGGTGCGGGTTCTGCAGGGGCAGGCTGAACGGGCGCTGTCAGTTCAATGGCTGCCGGTTCGAGAGCTGTCGGTTGGAGGGGGAGGGGCTCGACGGGTAACGGTTCGACAGGCAGTGGTTCAACAGGTATCGGTTCAACAGGTACGGGTTCAACAGGTACGGGTTCAACAGGTACGGGTTCAACAGGTACGGGTTCGACGGGCAGCGGTTCGACAGGTACGGGTTCGACGGGCAGCGGTTCGACAGGCACAGGTTCGGCAGGCACAGGTTCGGCAGCTGCCGGCGCAACGAGCGTCGGCTCGATGTCGCGTGCTGCTGCCGGCGCCTGCTGCCCGGGCTGCGGACTCGCTTCGGCAACCGCGCCGGTGATGCCGGTCGGTTCCAGCCTGACTGGCGATCCGTCGGTTGCCGAGGCGGATTGCTGCCCCGCGGCGGCCGCCGCAGCGGCGCTCTTCTGTTTCTTGCTTCCCTTGGAAGACGATTTCTTCGCTCGCGCTCGGGAGGTCGCTGCCTTGAGATACGCAAGCCCGGCAATGACGAAGAAAAAGCCGGAAAATACCCAGGAAAATGCGATGAGCGCGTCGGAGATCGCGATCAGGACCGGGCTGGTGAACCGAAAGGCCGGCAGAACCCAGTCCAGCACGATGAATATGAGCACGCCGATGGCGACGCTCACCTGCCAGGGGGCATCCATCACCATGGCCAGGAATGAATCGCTCTGCACGTCTCTTCTATGTGTCATTACGACCCCTCGAAACTTTCCGGCATTGTAAGGTAATGGAGGCCATCTGCCGCTATGCAGTTTGTGCAATCACCATCGCCGCTTCATGCAGGATCGCTATCCGGGTTACATTGCCGCCCATGCGCTCCTCTCCCTTCGCTCGGGTCGCGCGAAGCGACCGGCGGCAATGTCGACTCCGCCATCCGACATGAAGCACCTGCTCGTGCTGTTGGCCCTGCTCGTCGGCGGCAACGCGGTAGCCGCCTCGCCGACCGTCCTGAACGTCATCGGCGACACCGGTGACTGCGAACTGGCAGGCACGGCGCAGGTCGCAGCGGCGATGCGGCGGCAGCCGGATTTCCGGGACGTGGTGCTCGTCGAGGTCGGCGACCTGGCCTATCCGGTGGCGACGCGCGAGCGCCTGCTTGCGTGTCACGAGCCCCATTTCTCGACCTTCCCGAAGCGCCTGGCGGTGCCGGGGAACCATGACTGGGCGGACAGCAACGCGGCCGGTTTCTTCTCGATCTTTCCCCGGCCGGTGCCGCGCGTGGAAGACCTCGGCGGTCCCTGGAAGCTGGTGCTGCTCGACAGCAACCTGCGCGGCGATGCCGGCGAGGCGCAGTTGCGCTGGCTCGACGGCGTGCTGGCGGAGAGCCGCGACGCCTGCCTGATCGCCGCCTGGCATCATCCGCGCTGGTCGTCGGGCCGGCACGGGAACCTGATGGCCGTCGATCCCCTGTGGCAGCGGGTCGTCGGCCACGTGTCGCTGACCCTGCACGGCCACGACCATCATTTCGAGGCGCTGCCGCGCTTCGATGCCGGAGGCAACCCCAATGCCGCGGGAACGGCGTCGTTCGTCGTCGGCACCGGCGGCGCCCGGCCCTATCTGCCGGGCCTCGGTCGCCATCCGGGGCAGGCGATCTACGGCCGGCACGGCTATCTCAGGCTGACGCTGGACGGGGATGCCTATCGCTGGCGCTTCGTCGGTGTCGATGACCGGGAATATGCCGCGGGAGAGGGGCGTTGCCGGCGTACCGGGGGACGCCCTTATGCGCCGCCCGCCCCGCCTCAGGCCTTGTCGGCCTCGTAGGCGGCCAGCGTCACCCCGGCGTGGGTCAGGATCTCGCGCAACTGCTTGATGTCAGTCCGGCTGCAGGTGTTGCTGTTGTGCGGATGGTGCAGGAAGGCTTCGACCCGGTTCAGCGTGATCTTGAAGCGGGCACCGTGCGAGGGTTCGACTTCGGCACCGAGGTGGTGGAGCAGGGATTCGATTTCGCGCCAGTGGATGTTGGCCGAGGGCGGGTCCTGGAAGATGCTGCGCATCAGGTTGGCATGCTTGTGGCTCATGACGGGGCTCCAGGCGATGGATGATGCCGGTATTCTATGCCTGTTGCGGTCGACCGTCAGGAAATGGCGATTTTCAGGAGGGCCAGGCAGAGCAAGGTGTAGCCGGCGGCGACCAGGTCGTCGGCCATGACGCCGAAGCCGTTCTTGACGTGGCGGTCGAAGTAGCGGGCGGGCTGCGGCTTGGTGATGTCGAAGAAGCGGAAGAGGACGAATGCCGTCGCCTGCCAGGGGAGGGTATCGGGCGTCAGCAGCAGGACCAGCCAGAAGGGAACGATCTCGTCCCAGACGATGCTGCCGTGGTCGGGATCGCCGAGCGCTTTGCCGGTCCTGTCGATGACCCAGATGCCGAGCAGGTAGGCGCCGGCGAACGCCCAGAGCAGCGTGAAATCGGGAAAGTGCGGGCGGAAGAGGGCGAAGCTGAGCCACGCGAACAGCGTGCCGAAGGTGCCCGGCGCCCGCGGCGCGAGGCCGCTGCCGCAGCCGAGGGCGAGGAAATGCGCCGGATGGGCGAGGAGGAAGCGGAGGCCGGGAGTGGCGCGGGCGGGTTCAGCCAAAGTGGTCGTAGCCTCGCCGGGGAAATTCGACCGGATTGCGATCGGGATCGTAGACCGTGACCGCGCCGGCGCTGCCGGCGACCATGCTGCCGATGCACCACAGGGGCAGTTCGAGGCGCGCGGCGATCCGGCCGACCGCCTGCGCCTGCGCCGGCGGGGTCGTGAAGCACAGCTCGTAGTCGTCGCCGCCGGTCAGCTGGCATTCGAGGGCGAGGCGCCGGAGGTCGGCGTCGTAGCTGTCGCCGCTTCCGGCCAATTCCCGCAGGTGCGGCAACTGGACGAGCTGCACGTCGGCGGCGAGGCCGGAACGTTCGCCGATGTGGCCGAGGTCGGCGAGCAGGCCGTCGGAAACGTCGATGGCCGCCGACGCGACGCCGACCAGCGCCTGGCCGAGGGCGACGCGTGGCCGTGGCTTCTCCAGCGCGCCGACGCACAGGCGGTTCCACGGCGGCGGCAGGGCGATCCGCCCCCGCAGCTGGGCGAGGCCGAGGCTGGCGAGGCCGGGGCGACCGGAAACCCAAACCAGGTCGCCGGCCTGCGCGCCGTCGCGGCGCAGCGCCCGGCCCGGCTCGCATTCGCCAAGCGCGGTGATGCACAGGTTGAGCGGCCCGCGCGTCGTGTCGCCGCCGACGATGTCGACGCCGTATTCGTCGGCGCAGGCGAAGAAGCCGGCGGCGAATCCGGCGATCCACGCCTCGTCGACCGCCGGCAGGCTGCCGGCGAGCAAGGCCCAGCGCGGCGTCGCGCCCATCGCGGCGAGGTCGGAGAGGTTGACGGCGAGCGCCTTCCAGCCGAGGTTGTGGGGGTCGGTGTCAGGCAGGAAGTGCGTGCCGGCGACCAGCATGTCGGTCGTGATGGCGAGCTGCTTGCCGGGCGTCGGCTGCAGCAGGGCGCAATCGTCGCCGGGGCCGAGGATGGCCGACGGCGTCGCGCGGGCGAAATACTTGTCGATGAGGGCGAATTCGCCGGGCATCAACGGCCCTTTTTCTTGGCTTCCACTTCCGCCGGGCGCACTTCGGCCGCCACCTTGTCGAGCACGCCGTTCACGTACTTGTGGCCGTCGGTGCCGCCGAAGGCCTTGGTCAGCTCGATGGCCTCGTTGATGATGACGCGGTAGGGCGTCTCCGGGTTGTGCACCAGCTCGCAGGCGCCCATCAGCATGACGCACGATTCGATCGGCGAGAGTTCGCGGAACGGGCGGTCGATATGCGCGGCGACCAGCGACGTCAGCCTTTCGTGCTGGGCCAGCACGCCGCGGATGGTGGCGAGGCAGAATTCCTTGTCGGCTTTGGCGAAGCCGTCGAGCTCCGGGAGCTGGGCCTCGATGGCGGCCTCGTCGGCGCCGCCGACGCGCCACTGGTAGAGGCCCTGCAGCGCGAACTCACGTGCCCGGCGGCGCGCCGACTTGGGCGGTGCCTTGGGTTCTTCGGGGTGCTCGGTATCGGTGAGGAAGGTGGTCATTTGGCGAGCGCTTTCTGCAGGTTGGCCATCTCGACGGCGGCCTGGGCGCAGTCGGCGCCCTTGGGCTGCATGCGGACCTCCGCCTGCTCGTCGGTTTCGCACGTCAGGATGCCGTTGGCGATCGGCACGCCGGTTTCGAGCTGCACTTCCATGATGGCGCGGCAGGCGTCGTTGGAAACCACCTCGAAATGGTAGGTTTCGCCGCGGATGACGGCGCCGAGGGCGACCAGGGCGTCGAAGCGGCTGCTCTGCGCCATCGTCTGCAGCACCAGCGGGATTTCCAGCGCGCCCGGCACGCTGGCGATGACGACGTTGGCATCGGCGACGCCGAGGCGCTTGAGTTCGGCGACGCAGGCCGAGAGCAGGCCCTCGCAGACCGGCAGGTTGAAACGGCTCATGACAACGCCGATGGTGAGGCCGGCGCCGTCGAGATTGCTGTCGTATTCGAAGATGTTGTCGAAGCGGGACATGGCTTTAGAGCTCCGCGGGAGAGGTGACGAAACCGGTGACTTCGAGGCCGAAGCCGGTCATGGAGGGCATCCGGCGCGGGCTGGAGAGCAGGCGCATCTTGGACACGCCGACGTCGCGCAGGATCTGCGCGCCGATGCCGTAGGTGCGCGGGTCCCACTTGGTCTGCGGGCGCGGTGCGGCGGCGTTCTTCTCGCCGGTCAGGCGGGCGAGCAGCGCCTCGCCGTCTTCCGGGCGGTGCATGAGGACGATGACGCCGTGGCCGTTCCGGGCCAGCGCCGCCTGCGCCTGGTCGATGGTGAAGGACTGCTGCTTGCTCGCCGGGTCGAGGAAGTCGAGCACCGACAGCGGTTCGTGGACGCGGACCAGCGTTTCGCCGCCGGCCGGGATTTCGCCCTTGACCAGCGCCAGATGGGTGGCGCCGCTGGCGCGGTCGACGTAGGCGTGCATGGCGAATTCGCCGTGCGCGGTGCTGATCGTCTTGCTGGTGACGCGCTCGACCAGCGTTTCGGAGGCGGCGCGGTAATGGATCAGGTCGGCGATGGTGCCGATCTTCAGGCCGTGTTCCTTGGCGAAGTCGATCAGTTCCGGCAGGCGGGCCATGGTGCCGTCGTCGTTCATGATCTCGCAGATGACCGATGCCGGCTCCAGGCCGGCCATCCCGGCGAGGTCGCAGCCGGCCTCGGTGTGGCCGGCGCGGACCAGCACGCCGCCTTCGCGGGCGGTGATCGGGAAGACGTGGCCGGGCTGCACGATGTCGTCGGCGGTCGACGCCTTGGCCACCGCGACCTGGATGGTGCGCGCACGGTCGGCGGCCGAGATGCCGGTGGTGACGCCCTCGGCGGCCTCGATCGAGACGGTGAAGGCGGTGCCGTACTGGGTCTTGTTGTTGCGCGCCATCTGGGTCAGGCCGAGCTTGCGGCAGCGCGCCTCGGTCAGCGTCAGGCAGATCAGGCCGCGGCCGTGCTTGGCCATGAAGTTGATCGCTTCCGGCGTGATGTGCTCGGCGGCCATGACGAGGTCGCCCTCGTTCTCGCGGTCTTCTTCATCGACCAGGATGACCATGCGGCCGGCCTTCAGTTCGGCGACGATCTCGGCGGTGCTGGCGATGGCGGGATGGGGAGGCATGGGGTTCCGGACGGCAAAAATGGGGGTGTTATTTTCGCAGAAACGGGCAGACGGCACATGACTTTAGTGAACCCGCCACGCTCACGGCGGCGGGTAGGCCTCGACCTGGACGTGCAGGCGCACCTCGTCGCCGATGAAGGGCAGGCCGGTCTGCATGCCGAAGTCGGAACGGCGCAGCGTGCCCTGCGCGTCGGCACCGCAGCCGCGCTTGCCGATCGCCAGGTTGAGGCCGCACTTGAAGCGCGTGATGTCGAGCCGCATCGGCCGGATTTCGCCGAGCATGATCAGCTTGCCCTCGACGGCGACCGGCCGCTCGTCGTTGAAGATGAAGCGCTGGCTGCGGAAGATGATGTCGGGAAAGCTCTCCACGTTGAACCAGTCGGCGCCGCGCAGCACCTCGTCGCGCAGCCCGAAGCCGGTGTCGAGCGAGGCGGCGTCGATGCGGATCTCGATTTCCCCGCTGCGCGCCTCGGGGTCGTAGCGGATCTGGCCGGAGGTGTGGCGGAACAGGCCGCGCTGCGTCGAGAAGCCCATGTGGTCGATCTCGAAATTGGCATAGGTGTGGGTCGGGTCGATCTGGTAATCGACGGCGGCGGCCGGCAGCGCGAGGGCGGCGAACAGGGCGGGCAGCAGGAATTTGAGGTTGGTCACGGTCGACGCTCGCAAAAGGGCAAAAACCAGGATGGCCGGAATGGCTTTGTGACCGGCGTCGCCGACAGGCGTTCCCGGCGGCCGGCAAAATGCCGGAGCTTCCGGTTTCAGGTTAGCATCCCCGCCCATGCGGCACGCCCTCCTGTTCTCCGTCTTTGTCATCGCCTCCTGCGGGCTGGCCTACGAACTGGTCGCCGGCGCCCTGTCGTCCTACCTGCTCGGCGATTCGGTGATGCAGTTCTCGACGGTGATCGGCACCTACCTGTTCGCGATGGGCGTCGGCTCGTGGCTGTCGAAGTACATCACGCGCGACCTCGTCGGGCGTTTCATCCAGATCGAGCTGATGGTCGGCCTGCTCGGCGGCTTCTCGGCGGTCGGGCTGTTCCTGGTGTTCACCTGGCTGGCCGGGCCGTTCCGGCTGGTGCTCTATCTGGCGGTGTTCGGCGTCGGCGTCCTCGTCGGGCTGGAGATTCCGCTGGTCATGCGCATCCTCAAGCGCGAGCTGGCCTTCAAGGATCTCGTCTCGCAGGTGCTGACCTTCGATTATCTCGGCGCCCTGGCGGTGTCCATCCTCTTCCCGCTGATCCTCGCGCCGCATCTCGGCATGATGCGCACCGGCCTGCTCTTCGGGCTGCTCAACGTGGCGGTGGCGCTGTGGGCGCTGCACCTGTTCCGCGCCCAGCTGCCGGCGCGGCGCTGGCTGGCGGTGCAGAGCTGGACGGCGTTCGCCCTGCTCGCCGCCGGCTTTGCCGGCGCCGGGCAGCTGACGGCGCTGGCCGAGACCCACGTCTACGCCGACGAGATCGTCCACGCCGAATCGACGCCCTACCAGCGCATCGTCGTCACCCGCTGGCGCGACGATCTGCGCCTGTTCCTCAACGGCAACCTGCAGTTCTCGGCGCACGACGAATACCGCTACCACGAGGCGCTGGTCCACCCCGGCCTCGCCAGCCTGCCGGGCGCGCGCCGCGTGCTGGTGCTGGGCGGTGGCGACGGGCTGGCAGTGCGCGAAATCCTCAAGTACCCGAACGTCGAGTCGGTGACCCTGGTCGATCTCGACCCGGCGATGACCTCGCTGTTCGCCACGGCGCCGCCGCTGGTGGCGCTCAACGACGGGGCGCTGAAGTCGCCACGGGTCAGCGTGGTCAATGCCGACGCCCTGCAATGGCTGGAAGAGAGCCGGGACTACTTCGACTTCATCGTCGTCGACTTCCCAGATCCGGCCAATTTCGCCCTCGGCAAGCTGTACACCTCGGCCTTCTACCGGCTGCTGGAAAAACGCCTGGCGGCGCGCGGCCTGCTCGTCGTCCAGTCGACCTCGCCGCTCTACGCCCGCCAGTCGTTCTGGTGCGTGGTGACGACGCTCGAAGACGTCGGCTTCAGGACGGCGCCCTACCATGCGCTGGTGCCGTCGTTCGGCGAATGGGGCTACATCATCGCCGGCCGCCAGGAATTCGCGCCGGTTGCGGTCGACCTCCCGAAAACCCGGTTTTTGACGGCGGAAACGATTCCGCTGCTGTTCCACTTCCCGGCCGACATGGCGCGCGTGCCGGCCGAGGTCAACCGCCTGAACAACCAGGTGCTGGTCCGCTACTTCGAGCAGGAGTGGCGCAAGGTGGTGCGTTAGAGGCGTTCGCCGAATTGGAGTAATCTGGCAGGCGGAACCGTCATTTTCCGCACCGGATCGATGCACATCGCCAACCTCTCCGTCGCGGATGCCCTGGACAGCCTGAGGACGTCCGAACACGGCCTGACCGCCGCCGAGGCGCAAAAGCGCCTGCAGGAATACGGGCCGAACCGCATCGAGGAAATCCGCGGCGACCCGCAGTGGCGGCGCCTGCTCGGCGAATTCACGCATTTCTTCGCGCTGATCCTGTGGGTCGCCGCCGGGCTCGCCTTCTTCGCCGAAGCGCGCAGCCCCGGCGAGGGCATGTGGCAGCTCGGCGTTGCCATCGTCGCCGTCATCCTGGTCAATGGCTCGTTTTCCTTCTGGCAGGAATATCGTGCCGAACAGGCCATCGCCGCCCTGCGCAAGCTGTTGCCGCAGGTCGTCAAGGTCGTGCGCGCCGGGCAGCTGCAGACCCTGCCGGCGGAAGTCCTGGTGCCCGGCGACCTCCTGCTGCTCGAGGCGGGCGACAACGTCCCGGCCGACTGCCGCCTGATCGCCGGCGCCGATGTCCGGGTGAACCTGTCGACCGTTACCGGGGAGTCGCTGCCCAGGGCGCGCCGCCCGGAACCCGACGCGCCGGCCGCCGCGCTCGACAGCCGCAACCTGCTGCTGGCTGGCACCGCGCTGGTTTCCGGGGAGGGGCGGGCGGTCGTCTTCGCCACCGGGATGCGCACCGAGTTCGGCCGCATCGCCCATCTGACGCAGACGGCGGCCCCTACCGTCTCGCACCTGCAGCAGGAGATCGCCCGCCTGTCGAAGCTGGTCGCCGTCTTCGCCACGGTGCTGGGGCTGTCGTTCTTCGCCATCGGTATGCTGATCGGCCTGCCGTTCTGGGCCAACCTGATGTTCGCCATCGGCATCATCGTCGCCAACGTGCCGGAAGGGTTGCTGCCGACCGTCACCCTGTCGCTCGCCATGGCCACCCAGCGCATGGCGCGACGCAACGCGCTGGTCCGCCATCTTCCGGCGGTCGAGACGCTGGGTGCGACCACCGTCATCTGCAGCGACAAGACCGGCACTCTGACGCAGAACCGGATGAGCGTGCAGCAGGTGTATCTCGCCGGCGCGGTGAGCGACGGCGGGCGCCTGGCGACCATGCGCGGCGCCGGCCACCTGCTGCGCAACGCCGCGCATTGCCACAATCTCAAGCCCGGCGTGCGCGGCGGGCAGGCGGTCTGGCTGGGCGATCCGATGGAAGTGGCGCTGCGCGAATTCGCCGTGGCGGCCGATGGCTTCGGCGAACTGCCGCTGCTCGGCGAACTGCCGTTCGACAGCGACCGCCGGCGCATGTCGGTCGTCGTCGAGCACGATGGCGAGCGCTGGCTGTACTGCAAGGGGGCGCCCGAGACCGTCCTGCAGCTGTGCGAGTGGATCGAGGCGGACGGCGCCGTGGGGCCGCTCGACGCCGCCCGGTGCGCGCAGGTCGCGGCGGCGCAGGAGGCGATGGCCGACCGCGGCCTGCGCGTGCTGGCCTTTGCCTGGCGCCGGCTGGCCGGCGACGAGACGCCCGCCGAGTGCCAGCTGGCGTTCTCCGGCCTGATCGGGCTGCACGATCCGCCGCGTCCCGAGGTGCCCGAGGCGATTGCCCGCTGCCGTTCGGCCGGCATCAAGGTCATCATGGTCACCGGCGACCACCCGCACACGGCGCTCGCCATCGCGCGCGATATCGGGCTGGTGCGCGGCGCGCAGCCGGCGGTGGTCTTCGGCGATGCCCTGCGCCGGATGACGCCGGCGCAGTTGCAGATCGTTCTCGACAGCCCGGAAATCCTGTTCGCCCGCGTCACGGCGGAACAAAAGATGCTGGTGGTCGACGCGCTCAGGAATAAGGGCGAGATCGTCGCCGTCACCGGCGACGGGGTGAACGACGCGCCGGCCCTGAAATCGGCGCACATCGGCATCGCCATGGGCATGGCCGGGACCGACGTGGCCAAGGCGGCGGCCGACATGGTCCTGCTCGACGACAATTTCGCCAGCATCGTCAATGCCGTCGAGGAAGGGCGGGCGGTGTTCGCCAATATCCGCAAGTTCCTGACCTACATCCTGACCTCGAACATCCCCGAGCTGATTCCCTACCTGGCCTTCGTCCTGTTCCGCATCCCGCTGCCGCTGACCATCATCCAGATTCTCGCCGTCGATCTCGGCACCGACATGCTGCCGGCGCTGGCGCTCGGCGCCGAGCGGCCGGACCCCGACCTGATGCGGCAGCCGCCGCGCCCGGCGCACGAGCGCCTGCTGTCGTGGCCGCTGCTCGCCCGCGCCTACCTGTGGCTGGGCCTGCTCGAGGCCGGCGTCGCACTGGCCGGCTTCTTCCTCGTCCTCCACCTCGCCGGCTGGCAGTACGGAGAGGCGCTGGGCCCGGCCGAGCCGCTGTATCTGCAGGCGACCACCGCCTGCCTGGCCGGCATCGTGCTGGCGCAGGTGGTCAATGTGTTCATGTGCCGCCACCCGCGGGAATCGGTGCTGCGCTTCCCGCTGACGGCCAACCCGCTGCTGCTGCTCGGCATCGCGGTCGAACTCGGGTTGCTGCTGCTCATCGTGTTTACGGCGCCGGCCAACCAGGTCTTCGCGACGCAGCCGTTCGCGCCCGTCGTCTGGGGCGTCATGGCCTTCCTGGCGCTGGGCTTCGGGGTGCTCGAGGAGACGCGCAAGCTTCTATTGCGCCGGGCGAGTCAGCCGACGCGGATCGGGTCGCCGTAACCGGTCATCTCCAGATAGCCGCGCCCGACTTCCCGGCCGCCTTCGAACAGGCGGGCGGCGCCCTCCCAGTAGACCGCGCCGGTCGTGCGCCGGCTGTCCAGTTCCTGGTCGTCCATCAGGGGGCGCAGCAGAAAATCGCGCCGGCCGACCCGGATTTCCCATTCCACCGGATAGGCGATGCCGGTGCGCGGCGATCGCCAGTGGCGCAGCGGGGCGAAGGCGACGGCTTCCGGCGGATAGGTCCGCGCGGTGCCGTCGGCCGCACGGTAGCTGGCAGCGGCCCACAGCGCCGGCACCTCGCTGCCGCGCAGGCGGAAGGCCATCAGCGCCCCGCCGTCGTCGAGATTGATGCCGATCCAGTCCCAGCCCTGCGCCGCCGGGGGCAGCAGTTCGCTCGACCATTCGTGATCGAGCCAGGCCCGCCCGGCCACCGGGCGGGTGCGCCCGGCCAGCGTCACGCTGCCCGCGGCCGCGAGTTGCGGCCGGCTGTAGTAATGGCTGGCGTGGCGCGGGTCGGGCGCCTTGGCGCTGAAGCCGGCGGCGCCGTTGAGCAGCGGCGGGCCATCCGGGACGAGGTTCAGGGTGTAGGCGAAGTCCGCGCTGCGCACCTCTGCCCGGTAGCGGTCGCCCTGCTGCTCGAAGCGCCAGTCGTCGATCCAGACCGCGGTCCGCGCAGTGGCGAAACCGGCGCGGCCGAAGGCGGCGCGCGCCGCGCGCTGGTCGTGGCGCAGGCGGCCGAGCGCGGGGTCGGCGAGGGCGGCATGGGCGAGAACCAGCTGGCGCGGCGCGAAGGCGCTCGGGTTGTCCTCGCCGATCCCGGTCCGCACCCGGAAGAAGGTGGTCTGGAAGCCGAGCGGGCGGCCGTCCGGCAGCTCCAGCCAGCCCGTCGCGTACCACCATTCGCTGCGGAAGTCCGGGTGGGCGCCGTGGTCGCGCGGGAAGGCCAGCGGGCGCCCCGGCAGCACCGGCGCGAAGGCGGCCGTCGCGCCGGCGGCGACTCGTGCCGCCGCCAGGCCGGCCAGCGCCAGCAGGAAGTCGCGACGCTGCATCACCAGTCCTCGCGTACCGCCAGCACGGCGTCCCGGCGCATCGCCTGGCGGCCGGCGAGCACCGCGGCGAGGGCGGCGAGCGCCACCAGGCCGACGGCGAACAGCGTCAGCGACCGCCACGGCACGTGCAGGTCCATGCTCCAGTGGAAGCTCTGCCGATTCACCACCTCGATCAGCACGAGGCCGATGGCGCCGCCGGCGAGCAGCCCGGCGAGTACGCCGACCCCGGCGGCCAGCGCGCCCTCCTGCGCCAGCATCCAGCCGATCTGGCGGCGCGTCAGGCCGAGGTGGCGGAGCATCCCGAACTCGCGGCGGCGGGCGGCGGCCAGCGCGGCGAAACTGGCGGCAACGCCGGCCAGCCCGATGGCGATGGCGACCGCTTCGAGCAGGTAGGTGACCGCGAAGGTGCGGTCGAAGATGCGCAGGCTGAGCGCGCGGATTTCGCCGGGGCGGGCGACTTCTAGCAGGCCGGGGGCGGCGAGCGCCGCCAGCGCGGCGGCCACCTGGTCGGCGTTCGCCGTCGGGGCGAGAAAGATGGCGGCATCGTTGACCAGGCGGTCGCCGGTCAGGCGCCGGTAGTCGGCGAGGTCGATCATGACGGCGCCGGTCTGCCGCGCGTAGTCGCGCCAGATGCCGGCGACGTGCAGGTCGACGCTCCTGCCGGCGAGCGGCAGCGTCACCTGTTGGCCGCGGCGCCAGCCATAGAGGTCGTGCATCGCTTCCGAAATCCAGATCGCCGGCGCACTGCCCGGCACCGCCTTGCCGACCAGCGGCAGGTCGCTGCCGTCGCCTGCCAGCGGGCGGGCGATCAGGGCCACCGGCGCCGCCCCGCCGGCCAGGCGCAGGCTGTCGTGGCGGGTGAAGCTGCTGCGGTCGACCCCGTGTGCGGCCGAAATTCGCCCCTGCAGGGCTTCGTCGAGAAAGCCGCTGCTCTTCGCCTGGCCGGCGCGCAGGTAGAGGTCCGCCGGCAGGAGCTGGTGCAGCCATTGATCGACCGACTCGCGGAAGGAGGCGACCATGATTGCCATCGCCGCCGCCAGCGCAACGCTGGTCAGCACCCCGGCGGCCGCCACCACGGCGTGGCCCGGCGCCGCGCCGAGGCGCGCCGCGGCCAGCCGGGCCGGCACCGGGCCGCGCGCCG
>NZ_SSXX01000010.1 GCF_009469615.1 Dechloromonas sp. H13 | reverse complement strand
TCATTCAGCTGCACCATGCCCACAGCTACTGCGGCGTTGGTTACGTTCAGCGGGTAGCCTGGCCTCGGATACAGACGCCAACATGGGCTTCTCGTTACCGGTCATTGGCCAATGCCAGCTCTTGGCCGAACAAAGACATTTGTTTCCCTCAGGGGTGAAGCACACCTGGGGAGCAGGCATAAAAAAACCGGCCCGCAGGCCGGCTTCCGGTAGTTCGAAAATACCCGATCAGCCCGTCAGCGGCTTGACCACGCGCTTGACGGCGGTGTCGTCGGGGTGCGGGTGGATGCTGAAGCCGAGGCTGGTCATCAGGCGGAACATCTTGGCGTTGGTCGACAGCACGTCGCCGACCACGGCGCGGTAGCCCTTCTGGCGGGCGCAGTCGATCAGGGCGGTCATCAGTTTGCGGCCAACGCCGCACTTCTGCCAGTCATCGCCGACGGCGAGCGCGAACTCGACCGATTCACCGTCCGGGTTGCCGACGTAGCGGGCGACGCCGATCTGCGATTCCTTGCCGTCATCGTCGGTCATGGTGGCGACCAGGGCCATCTCGCGGTCGTAGTCGATCTGCGTGAAGCGGACCAGCATGGTCTGCGTCAGTTCGCGCAGGGTGTCCATGAAGCGGTAGTAGCGCGATTCGTCGGACATGGCCTTGACGAATTCCTGCTCCATGTCGGCGTCTTCCGGGCGGATCGGACGGATGGTGACGACCTTGCCGTCGTTCATCTGCCATTCCTGGATCAGGTGCACCGGGTAGGGGTAGATCGACATGTGGGCGTAGCGGTCGCCGCTGGCGCCGCCGGCATGGTCGATGACGATGCGCGCGTCGGCGGCGATGGCGCCGTTCTCGTCGACGATCAGCGGGTTGAGGTCCATTTCCATGATCCACGGCAGCTCACAGACCATCTCGGAGATGCAGAGCAGGACTTCCTTGAGCGCCTCTCGGTCGACCGGCGGCATGTTGTGGAACTGGTCGAGGATCTTCGAGGCGCGGGTCGAGTCGATCAGGTCCTTGGCCAGGAACTTGTTGAGCGGCGGCAGGGCGACCGAGCGGTCGCTGAAGATCTCGACGTCGAAGCCGCCGGCGCCGAACGTGATGACCGGCCCGAAGATCGGGTCGCGGAAGACGCCGATCATCAGCTCGCGGCCGTTCGGGCGCGACAGGAAGGGCTCGATCGAGACGCCGTTGATCTTGGCATCCGGCCGGCGCTTCTGCACGGTGTCGATGATGTCGTGGTAGGCGTTGCGCACCGCCGGCGCGTTCATGATGTTGAGACGCACGCCGCCGGCGTCGGATTTGTGCGGCAGGTCGGGGGAGTCGACCTTCATGGCGACCGGGAAACCGATCTGCTCGGCGAGCAGCAGCGCCTCGGTGGCGGTGCGGGCGACCATGGTCTGTGCCACCGGCACGCGGAAGGCGCGCAGGATGGCCTTCGATTCCATTTCCGACAGCACCTTGCGCCGTTCGGCGAGCAGGGCCTCGATCAGCATCTTGGCGCCTTCGGCCTCGGGGCGGCCGTGCTGGCGCGTCGGTTCGGGCGTCTGCAGCAGCAGCTTCTGGTTGCGGTAGTACTTGGAGATGTGGTGGAACAGCTCGATCGCCGTCTCCGGCATGCGGAAGGCCGGGATGCCGGAATCCTCGAGGAACTTGCGCCCTTCGCGGACCTGGTCCTCGCCCATCCAGCAGCAGATGATCGAACGGTTGGTCTTGTCCGAAATCTCGACGATGGCCTTGGCGACTTCCATCGGTTCCGTCATCGCCTGCGGTGAAAGCATGACCAGCGTGCTGTCGACGCCCGGGTCCTGGGTGACGGTCAGGATCGTCTCGCGGTAGCGTTCGGGCGTGGCGTCGCCGGCGATGTCGATCGGGTTGCTGTGCGACCAGTTGGTCGGCAACGACTTGTTGAGCGCCGCCATCGTCTCGTTGGAGAGCTGGGCCAGCGGGATGCCGAGGTCGCCGGCGCGGTCGGCGGCCATGGCGCCCGGCCCGCCGCCGTTGGTGATGATGGCGAGGCGGTTGCCCTGCGGGCGGAACTTGGAGGCGAGCGCCTTGGCGGCATAGAACAGCTGGCCGACGTTCTGCACGCGGACGACGCCGGCGCGGCGCACTGCGGCGTCGAACACGGTGTCGGATACGGCGGCCATGCCGGAGTGGGTGGCGGCGGCCATCGAGCCGGCCTCGTGGCGGCCGGCCTTGAGCAGGATGATAGGCTTGATGCGGGCGGCGGAGCGCAGCGCGCTCATGAAGCGGCGGGCGTTGCGGATGCCCTCGACGTACATCAGGATGTAGTGCGTGCGGTTGTCGTAGATCAGGTAGTCGAGAATCTCGCCGAAATCGACGTCGGCCGTCATGCCCAGCGAAATGACCGACGAGAAGCCGACCTGGTTGCTCTTGGCCCAGTCGAGCACCGCCGAGCACATGGCGCCGGATTGCGAGACCAGCGCCAGGTTACCGGCGTTGGCGGTCATCCGGGCGAAGGTGGCGTTGAGGCCGAGGTCGGGGCGGATGATGCCGAGACAGTTGGGGCCGAGGATGCGGACGTTGTAGGAACGGGCGATTTCGAGCGTCTTGCGCTCGAGGGCAGCGCCGATATGGCCGGATTCCGAGAAGCCGGCGGTGATGATGATGACGTTGCGCACGCCGCTGCGGCCGCACTGCTCGATGATCTGCGGCACGGTCTGCGGGCGGGTGGCGATGACGGCCATCTCGACGCGGGCGCCGATTTCCTCGATCGACTTGTAGGCCTGCTGGCCCTGCACCGTCTCGTGCTTGGGATTGATGGCGTACAGCCGGCCCTTGTAGCCAGAGGCCAGGATGTTCTTGAAGATGACGTTGCCGACGGCGTTCTCGCGGTCGGAGGCGCCGATCACGGCGACCGATTTGGGTTCGAAGAGGGTGGTGAGATAGTGCTGTTCCAACATGTTCAGCCCCTTGGTTTAGGACGTTATTGTGCAGTGCACAATATTAGCACAAATGCAAGATGATTTCCATGCGGGGTATAGGGGAATACCCCTAATCGGCGAGCCGGCATTCGAGCATGACGGGTTGCGCAAGGATGCGGGCGGTCGGGCAGCGGCTGGCGATTTCCACCAGCCGGGCGCGCTGCTCGGGGCTCAAATCACCTTCCAGCGTTAGGCTGCGGACGATGCGGTCGCGGTTGACGCCGTCCACGACCAGTTTTTCGTGGGCCACCTCGACGCGGATGTGGGTCAGCACCATTTCCTTGCGCTCGGCGTACATGCGAACAGTCATCGCCGTGCACGCGCCGAGGCCGGCCATCACGAACTCGAGCGGGGCGGGGCCGGCGTCGGCGCCGCCGACGCTGACCGGCTCGTCCGCCACCAGGCGATGCTGGCCGACGATCACCTCCTGCTGGTATCTTCCCTGACCATTCTCCCGAACGACGACGCTACCCGACATGACTGCCTCCTCGAATGAAATCGCTGCGATGATACCCCCTTCGCCGTGGGTGGTGCGCCATCTGGCGCAGGTCCCGGCAGGCGGGCGGATTCTCGACCTGGCCTGCGGCAGCGGGCGCCACGCGCGCTGGTTGGCGGCGCAGGGGCGCGAGGTGTTGGCGGTGGATCGTGACCTGGCGGCATTGGCCGGGCTGCAGGGCGTGCCGGGTATCGCGGTGCTGGCGGCCGATCTCGAAACGGACGACTGGCCGCTGGCCGGCTGCCAGTTCGCCGGCGTGGTGGTGACCAACTACCTGTGGCGCCCGCGCCTGGCCGACGTGCTGGCGCTGCTGGCGCCGGGCGGTGTCCTGATCTACGAAACCTTCATGGTCGGCAACGAGGCCTGGGGCAAGCCGTCGAATCCCGCCTTCCTGCTGCGTCCTGCGGAACTGCGCGAAGTGGCGCGGGCGGCTGGACTGCGTGAGCTGGCGTTCGCGGAGGGCTATGTGGACAGCCCGAAGCCCGCCATGCGTCAGGCCATCTGCGCCGTGCGCGCGTGAGCGATGGCGCCGGCCAGCCGGGCGATGCCGGCGGCTGAGAGATCGTCGGTGGCGAACACCTGCGGGTGCTGGTAGCCGGTGAAATTCTGGTTCTGCGAACGGCGGTAGAGCGGGTCGTAGTGCTGCTCGAGCAGTTCGCGAACCAGCGTCGGCCACGCGCCGTCGTGCACGAGCTCCTGCCAGCGGGCCAGCGTTTCGCGGCTCTGCAGGTGGCGCAGCGCGTCGAGGCGCTCGGTCAGCAGGTCGGGCAGGGTCAGGAAATAGTCGTAGTCGTTCAGCAGGAAGGCCATCCGGGCGTCCAGCGAGGCGTCGACCTGCAGGCATTCGCCTTGCCGGATGCGTTCGATGAGCGCCTCCGGGACGTGCAGGTTGCCGATCTTGCGGCTCTCGGCCTCGACATACACCGGGCGCGCCGGGTCGAAGCCGGCCAGCGCCTGCAGCAGCGTCGTCTCGAACCATTTCTGGCTGGGCTGCGGCTGGCCGGGCAGGATGCCGAGCACCGAGCCCTTGTGGCTGGCCAGCGTTTCGAGGTCGAGCACCTGTTCGCCGAGCCTGCCGATTTCCTGAAGGATGCGCGTCTTGGCGCTGCCGGTGGCGCCGCAGATGACGCGCATGCGGAAGCTGGCGGGCAGCGTCGCCAGCTGGCTGACCACGTGACTGCGCCAGGTCTTGTAGCCGCCTTCGAGCTTGGTCGGGCGCCAGCCGATGGAGCGGAAGACGGTGGTCATCGCGCCGCTGCGCTCGCCGCCGCGCCAGCAGTAGATCAATGGCTTCCAGGTCTTGGGGCGATCGAGAAAGCTTGTGCGCAGGTGGCGGCCGATGTTTTCGGAAACCATGGCGGCGCCGATCTTCTTGGCCTCGAAGGGCGAGACCTGCTTGTACAGGGTGCCGACCTCGGCGCGCTGGGCGTCGTCGAGCACCGGGCAGTTGATGGCGCCGGGAATGTGGTCCTCGGCGAATTCGGCGGGGGAACGGACGTCGATGATCGTGTCGAATTCGGCGAGATCGGGCAGCGGCGGGCGGTCGGGCGTCATCTGATCATTTTAGCAGGGGCTGCAGGCTGGGCCAGACGTTGTCGAGGAGCAGCGGCTGCGCCGCGGCTGTCGGGTGCAGGTTGTCGGCCTGGAAATAGCTGCGTTCGGCAGCGACCGGCGCGAGCAGGAAATCGAGGCGGGCGCTCTTCTTCTGTTTGGCCAGCTCGGCGAAGCTGCGGTCGAATTCCTCGGCATAGGGGCCGTAGTTGGGCGGCAGGCGCATGCCGATCAGCAGCGTGCGGGCACCGGCGGCGTGGGCGGCGTCGAGCATGGCGGCGAGGTTGTCGCGCATCTGGGCGAGCGGCAGGCCGCGCAGGCCGTCGTTGGCGCCGAGGGCGATGACGACCACGGCCGGTTTGTGCTGGCGCAGCGCGTCGGGCAGGCGGGCGCGGCCGCCGGCCGTGGTTTCGCCGGAGATGGAGAGGTTGGCGACGCTATAATCGAGGCGCTTTTCCGCCAGCCGCTGGCCGAGCAGCGACGGCCAGGCCTGTTCGGGGCGGATGCCGTAGCCGGCGGAAAGCGAGTCGCCCATGACCAGGATGGTGCGGGCGGCAAGCGCCGGGGCGCTGGAAAAGAGCAGGGCAAACAGGAGCAGGGCGATCCGCATGATGGAAAAACCGGTGGTTGAAGTTCAGGGGCTGGGCAAGACGGTCGACAACGGCGGCGAGCCGCTGACGATTCTGCAGGATATTTCCTTCACGGTCATGCCTGGCGAAACGGTGGCCATCGTCGGCGCCTCGGGGTCGGGGAAATCGACCCTGCTTGGTCTCCTGGCCGGGCTGGATGTTCCCACGGCCGGCGAAATCCGTCTCGACGGCGTTGCACTGGCGGCGCTCGACGAGGACCAACGGGCGCGCCAGCGCGGCAAGCTCCTCGGCTTCGTCTTTCAGTCCTTCCAGTTGCTGCCGTCGCTGACGGCGCTGGAAAACGTCATGCTGCCGCTGGAATTGGCCGGTTTTCGGGCGTCGACCGCAACCGCCCGCGAATGGCTGGTGCGCGTCGGGCTGGAACACCGGCTCAAGCATTATCCGAAGCACCTGTCCGGCGGCGAGCAGCAAAGGGTGGCGCTGGCCCGCGCCTTCGCGCCAAATCCGCGGCTGGTGCTGGCCGACGAGCCGACCGGCAACCTCGACGCTGCGACCGGCCAGCAGATCATCGAGATGATGTTCGACCTCAACGCTAAGCAGGGCACGACGCTGGTTCTCGTCACCCACGACGAGGCGATCGCCGCGCGCTGCCGGCGCGTGCTGCGGATTCAGTCGGGGCGGCTGGGCTGATCCGGACGAGTGGTGCTGGCGTCGGTGACGCGGCCGCGCGGGCCGTGGGTGACGTAGAGCACCTGCGCCGACTGCCAGGCGGCCAGACGTTCCGGGTCGAGGGCGAGGCCGGTCGCCAGCCGGTCGACGCCCAGCGGCCGCCAGCGCTCGTCGGGCTTGCCGATGCGCGGCCTGATCTTCTCCCAGACGAAGCGCAGGGTGAGCAGGCCAAGGGCAAGACCGACCACGGTGGGCAGGATATGGATCAGCGAGAGAAACGAATGGAGGCTGACCTGGCTCGGAAAATAGATCTCCGGCAGGTTGTAGCCGAGGAGGCGGCCGAGCGCCGCGAGAAACGGAATCCACATCGCCAGCCAGAGCAGCCAGGCGAGGATCGTGGCGAACAGCCCGAACGCCCGCCGCACCGGGTGGGCGAGGTCGGGCCGCTCGATGATCAGCGGGAGGCGTCGGGTTTGATGCCGCGGTCGGGACTCGTCCATCGTGCGCGCTTTTCAGTGTCTCGGAGAAGGATCTTTGGCAGGGCCGCGACCGAAGTCGCGGCGGTGATGACCCAGTAGATCGCCGGATACCAGATCATCCAGAAGTAGTTTTTCAGCAGCCCGCGGTCGTAGGGGCGGTCGAGCACCAGGCTGAGCATGATCTGCAGCATGCAGGTGGTACCGATCAGCAGGCCGGCCCAGCCGAGCATCAGGATCGGGACGCTCTGCAGGTCTACCTTGAAAAAGACCAGGTCGATTCCCCGGTAGACTGCCAGCAGCGCGAACAGGCAGGCCCACAGGATGCTCATCGCATACTCGATGCAGAGCGGCCAGAGGCGAAGGTTTTTCAGCGAAAACAGCTGCGGCAGATAGTCGAGCAGCACCTGGGTGCCGCCCATCGACCAGCGCAGGCGCTGTTTCCACAGACCGCCGAGGGTTTCCGGCATGAGGATCCAGCACAGGGCGCGCGGCTCGAAGCGGACTTCCCAGCCGGTGAGCTGCAGTTTCCAGGAAATATCGACGTCCTCGGTCAGCTTTTCCGGGCTCCAGTAGCCGACTTCGTGCAGGGCGCTGCGGCGGAAGGCGGTGATGACGCCGGAGACGGTGAAGATGAGCCCGACCGAACGCTGGGCGCGCTTGATCAGGCCGACGATGGACGAGAACTCGCCGACCTGGATGCGCCCGAGCAGGGTCGAGCGGTTGCGCACGCGCGGATTGCCGGTGACGGCGCCGACCGCATGGTCGTCGAAATGGCGGACCAGCCAGTGCAGCGAATGGGGGTCGAGGCGGGCGTCGCCATCGATGCCGATGAGGATTTCCGCCCTGGTCAGCAGGGCGGCGGTGTTGAGGCCGACGGCCTTGCCCTGGTTTTCCAACTGATGCACGACGCGCAGCTTCGGGTAACGGACGGCCAGTGCGTTGAGAATCTCGCCGGTGCGGTCCTTGCTGCCGTCGTTGATGGCGATAACCTCGAAATTCGGGTATTCGAGTTCCATCAGGGCTTCGATGGTTTCCTCGGCGTGCGCCTCCTCGTTGTAGCAGGGGACGAGGACAGCGATCAGTGGGTAGTCGGCGCGCTGTGGCGGCTGGTCGACGATGCGGTGCGGTCGACGCTCGAAACGCAGGTAAAACGCGATGCCGCCGATCATCCAGAGCACCGACATCAGGACCGGGTAGAAGAAGACGTAGGCGAGGATGGCGCCCCAGACGTCGCCGAGCAGGATGGGCAGCGGTGTCATCGCAGTTGCGGCTGCCAGCGCAGCGAGAGCGAGGGGAAGATGGGGCCCATCAGGCTTTCCGGGAAGCCGGCGACGCCGAACTGGCGGAAGCCGTCGGCTTCGAGGCGGTTCATGCGGCGGGCGACGCTGGCAGGCGGCAGCGCCGGGTCGAATTCGAAAAGGACGCGCCCGGCCATTTCCCGCGGCACGGCAGCGATGTTCTCCTCGCTCGCCGGGAGCACGAGCAGGTCGCCAGCGCGCAGGTGCGCCCATTGTGCCTGCGTCGGCGGCTGGTCGACGGCGTAGGCCATCTGCAGCGGCCAGACCCAGCGCCCGGCGGCCTGGCGGATGCGCTCGGCGGCGGCGCTGTCGGGCGCGGCGCGCACGCGCAGGCCGGCGAAATTGACCTGGCGGGCGAGGTCGGCGACCAGTTCCGGTTCGTCCAGCCAGGCGGCAGGCAGGTCGATGAAGACCGGGACGCCGGCCCGGCGCTCGGTCTGCCAGGCGATATGGTTCAGCTGGTCGATGGCGACGGGCCGCAGATTTGTCGGAAACAGGGCCATTTCACGGCCGTCGCGGATAACGGCCGGCCGCACGAAGGCGATGTTGGGGCTCAACGTCAGCAGGCGGTCGAGGGTCGGCGACAGGCCGTCCTCGCCGGGCGGCCAAGTGCCGGGATCGACCTCGACGCTGCGCGCCGGGCTCGGGTCCCAAGTGACGCGCAGCATTTCGGCGAAGGCCTGGAGCGACGGGCTGTTCTCGATCAGCTGGCGCTTCCAGACGGCCGTCGGCGTCGCGGCATCGTTGAAGCCGTCGATCAGCGTCAGGCCGATGGGCATGCCCAACTGCGCGGCGACTTCCTGGGCGGCCCGGTTGCTGCGCCCGTAGGGCCAGACGATGATGCGCGGCGCCTTGCCGGTGTGCTGGCTGATGCTGTCGCGGAGATCGGCGCGCAGGCGGGTGAGGTAGGCGGCGTCGTCCTCGTAGCGGCCGTTGGCATACAGACGCGTGGTCGCTGCCGGCTGGGTGTTGCCCTGCGGGTTGGCGAGGATGCCGTGGTGCAGATCGTAGGAATGCGAGGCGACCTCGATCAGCCCCGAGGTCTGCATTTCGCGCACCTGGTCCCAGTTGAGGAACTTGCCGCGCGGGACGGGCTTGCCGTCGTAGTCGACCATCTGGCCGTCCGGCACGTCCATCCATTTGCCGACCAGGGCGATCACCGCCGGATAGTTGAACAGTTTGAGCAGCGGGAAGGCGCGGGTGTAGACATCGAGAAAACCGTCGTCGAAGGTCAGCAGGATGGCGTTGGGCGGCAGCGGCGGGCCGCCGGCGCGGGCGGCGAGGATCTGGTCGACACTGACCGGGTGGTAGTCGTTGGCCTGGAGCCAGGCGAACTGGCGGGCGAGGTCGCTGGCGCGGACGGCGGTCGGCGTCATCGGCTCGTTATCGGCGAGCACCTCGTGGTAGCTGAGGGCCATGAAGCGGGCGTCGGCGGCCGTTGCCAGCGCGGCGGCGAGCGCCAGCAGGGCGGCGAGGAGGGAGCGGATCAGAAGCGCCATAGCAGGACCAGGTTGGCGAAGGTGCGCCCTTCGCGTTCGCCGTCGTAGGGGCGCAGCATACGACCGATGCCGTAGCGCAGCGAAAGGTCGCGGTCGAGTTCCCAGCGGTGGCTGTATTCGATGGCCTCGATGGCGCCGGCGTCGTAGCCTTCCTGCCAGTAGGTGCCGCCGGTCAGCGCCAGGCGCTGGCGGAAGGCGTGGTCGTAGCTGCGCCAGGTGAGGTTTTCGACGGCTGCGGTCAACCACAGCGAACGGTCGCTTTTCGGGTTGAAGTAATTGACGCTGGTATCCAGCGAATTGCGCGAGGCGTCGGCGCCTAGAATGGTCTCGAACATCCATTTGGGGCCGCTGGCCCAGCGCTCGAACCACGCGGCGTTGACGCCGGTGCGCAGGTTGCCGTCGGAGAAGTCGCTGGAATAGACCCCGAGCGCGAGCTTGCGCGACTCGTGTTGGCGCCAGTCAGCGCCGACGCTGAGGCGGCTGGCGTAGACGCCGTCGGCGACGGCGCGCAGCGGAATCTGGTTGGTCACGCTTTCGGCGGCGCCGTAAAAGGTCCAGGTGTCGTCCGGCTTCCAGCGCACGGTGCCGGTGGCGCCGGCCTTGACCCCGCTGCCGCCGTTGACCTCGCCGGTCAGCCGCCAGCCGAGGTGGCGCCATTCGGCGCCGGCGCCGGTGCGGATCCAGGTCTGGTTCTCGCCGTAGAAATCGGCGCTGGCGGAATAGTTGTGGGCGAAGACGCGCCAGTTCTCGGCGATCGGGCGGCTGTAGAGAAAACTGTCGATCGACCAGTCGCGGCTGCCGAAGTAATTGACGTCCTGTCCCTCGCCGTAGCCGGCTTCGACATAGAGTTCGTAGCTGTCGTACAGCTCGTAGCTGCGGCTGGCGCGGCGCACGGCGCCGTTGTCCGGGTCGAGGCCGGCGGCGTAGTCGAGGGCGGCGCGGGCGGCCGACCAGTCCTGCAGGGTCAGGCGGTTTTCCGAAAGGTCGGCGTGCAGCGCCGGGTTGATCGGGTCGGAGCCGAGCGTGCGGCGCAGCATCTCGTCGCCCTGCTGCGGCCAGCCGCGGGCCAGGGCGAGGCTGGCGGACGACTGGCGCGCCTCGCTGTTGTAGGGGATGGCGTCGTGGCGGGCGTCGATGCGCGCCTGTGCTTCGGCGAGGCGGTCGGCGAAGAGGCGGACGCGGTCGGCGGTGATGTCGGCGCTCAGGCGTTCGCCGTTGTAGCGGCCGTCGAGGTGGCGGCGTTCCGGCAGACGCGCGGCGTAGCGGTCGATGTGTTCGGTGGCGGCGTCGAGCTGCTCGGTCTCGACCAGCGCGTAGAAGAGGCCGAGATTGGCGTCGAAATCGTCCGGGTTGGCGTCGACCGCCCGTTGGTAGAGGGCCAGCGCCTCCTGCGGGCGGCGCAGTTCGAGGTAGCTGCCGGCGATGTCGCGTTCGGCCCATAGCGGCACCGGAATGTCGCGCTGGCGCAGCGATTCGTAGAGCACGACCGCGTCGGCGGCGCGGCGGCGGGCGGCCAGCGCGCTGAGGCGGTCGGTCAGGCGGCGCTGGTCTTCGGCATCCGGCGCCTTGCCGGCGAAGAATTCGGCAGCGAGCGGGTCGGTTGCGGTCAACGCCTTGTCGAGGAGGAAAAAGCGCTCCGGTCCGCGCAGGGTGTTGCGGTCGACGATGCCGTAGCGGATGTCGAGGGCGATGCGGTCGCCTTCCATCGCCCGCCGTTCGTCGGCGGAGAGCGGCGCTTCCAGCGCCGCGGCCTGCGCGAACAGGCCGAGGCGCATGGCGGCGACCCAGGCGGCCTTGCGCGCTTCGCGGTTATCCGGTTGCTGCTTCAGGAGGGCGAGCTGGCGGCCGAGTTCGACGGCCCAGTCGTCGCCGACGACCGCCGGGGCCGGCGCCGGGGCGGCGTACCTTGCCTTCGGCGGCAGTACCCAGTCCTCGCCGGCGTCGGCAACCGCGGCGGTCAGGCCGACGGCGAGCAACAGGACGGAGTGCAGGCGTTTCATGACGCTGGATTATAGTCGTTTCCGAGCACGGCATGGGCAGCGCGTCGGCCGCTGCGCACGGCGCCTTCGAGCGTTGCCGGATACTCGGCCCAGGTGTAGTCGCCGGCGCGCAGGATGCGCGGGTCGGGCGTCCGGTGATCGGGGCGTGTGAGGTTCGGGCGGCAGGCGAAGGTGGCGCGCCTTTCGCAGATGACCTTGTGCCAGGTCGGCGGCGTCGGCAGGGCGAGTTCGGCGACGAGGGCGGCGACCAGTTCGGCTTCGCCGAGCGCTTCCCAGGCGCCGTGGCCGCTGAGTACGCAGGCGAGCAGGCCCCTGCCGCGGTCGACGACCCACTGGCCGTAGTTTCCGGACTGCTTGCGCAGGGGAAAGGCGAGGCCGGTTGTTGCCGCGAACTGGACGTAGACCGTGACGATCGGCTCGTAAGCGAAACCGGCGGCGAGCGCCGGCCACAGTTGGCCGGCATGCTGCGGCGCGGTGGCGACGATGGCTGAATCGTGGATTTCGCCATCGACCGCGATGCCATGCGGCAACGGGGCGAGGTTGGCGACACGGTGGCCGAGGCGCAACGTCGCACCGTTGGCCGCGAGCCAGCCTGTCGCCGGTTCCGGCAGCAGTTGGCCAAGGTCGACGCTCGGCAGCAGCAGATCGGTGTCTTCGCGCCGCGCACTGCCCAGGCTGTCGCGCAGCACATTGGCGAAAACCTGGGCCGAGGCTCGCTCGGCGGGAATGTTCAGTGCGGCGAGGCAGAGCGGTTCCCACAGGTGGCGGCGCAAGGCGCCGGTCTGGCCGGCGGCGTCCAGCCATTCGGCAACGCTGAGCTCGCGCGGCAAACGGAAACGGCGGGCCTTGATGCGCTGCATCCACCAGGCGGTGGACAGCTTCTCGCGCCAGCCGACGCCTTCTGCCGCCAGCAATCCCCAGGCGACGTTGAGCGGCGCCGGCCAGCGCGGCAGGGCGAGGCGGAAGGCGCCGGGGTCGACTACCTGCAGGGGGCGCCGGTCGAATGCGCTTTCCGGGTCGGCGCCGACCTGGCGCATCAGGGCCAGCGTGTCGCGGTAGGCGCCGAGCAGGATGTGCTGGCCGTTGTCCAGCGTTCGGGCGTCGATGTTGATCGCACGGGCGCGGCCGCCGAGGACGCGGCCGGCTTCGTACAGGGTGGTGGTGGCGCCGCCGGCCGTCAGTTCGACGGCGGCGGCGATTCCCGCCCAGCCGCCGCCGATGACGGCGACCTTCATGCGAAGGCCCAGGTCTTCCAGGCGATCCAGAGCTTGCGCACCGGTGTCAGGGCGATGCGCTGATGCAGGACCTGGAAGTTCTCGCGCCGGATTTCGTCGAGCAGGGTGCGGTAGATGGCGGCCATGATCAGGCCGGGGCGCTGGCTCTTGCGGTCGACCGCCGGCAACTGGGCAAATGCCTGCGCGTAGTAGTACTCGGCGCGGTCGGCCTGGAACTGCATCAGGGCGGTGAAGTTGTCCGAGTATTTGCCGTTCAGGATGTCGGCGGCCGGCACGTTGAACTGCTTCAGTTCGTCCATCGGGATGTAGATGCGGCCGCGCCGGGCGTCCTCGCCGATGTCGCGGATGATGTTGGTGAGTTGGAAGGCCATGCCGAGATCGTGCGCGTATTTCCGGGTCTGCCGGTCCTTGAAGCCGAAAATTTCGGCGGCGAGGAGCCCGACGACGCTGGCGACGCGGTAGCAGTAGAGCGAGAGGCCCTTGAAGTCGGGGTAGCGCGACTGCTGGAGGTCCATTTCCATGCCGTCAATGATTTCCAGCAGTTGCTCGGCGGGCAGGTCGAACTGGCCGCTGACCCCTTTCAGCGCCTGGCCGACCGGATGCTGCGGCTGGCCGTCGGCGATGCGCCCGATTTCCTGGCGCCACCACGTGAGCTTGGTCGAGGCAAGCGATATGTCGTGGCATTCGTCGACCACGTCATCGACTTCACGGCAGAAGGCGTAGAGCGCCATGATGGCGCGACGGCGCTCGGCGGGCAGGAACAGGAAGCTGTAATAGAAGGAAGAACCGCTGGCGGCGCACTTCTCCTGGCAATATTGGTCGGGATTCATGGGGTCACATTGTAAGGGAACGGCCGGCGAGAACCAGCCAGTCCCGTTTGCCGAGCTTGGGCCGGCGCGTGAAGACGTCGCCGCGCACCCGGCGCAGGCGTTCCAGGATGCGCAGCCCGCCCTGCACGGTGAGGCGGATCTCCCAGCCGAGCCGGCCGGGCAGGGCATGGACAAGCGGGGCGCCGCGTTCCATCAGCGCGCCGGCGCGGTCGATCTGGAAATCCATCAGCGCCGCCCAGTTGGCCGACCAGCGGGCGGCGGCGATGTCGGCCTCGCCGACCCGGAAGCGCCGGAGGTCGGTCTGCGGGATGTAAACCCGGTCCTTTTGCCAGTCGACCGCAACATCCTGCCAGAAGTTGATCAACTGCAGCGCCGTGCAGATGCAGTCGGACTGAACGAGCTGTTCCGGCGCCGTGCGCCCGAACAGGTGCAGGACCAGGCGGCCGACCGGGTTGGCCGAGCGCCGGCAGTAGTCGAGCAGTTCCGCGTAGTCTGCGTAGCGCTTCTTGACGACATCCTGGGCGAAGGCGTCGAGCAGATCGTGGAACAGCTGGACGGGCAGGGCGTGCCGGCGGATGACTTCGGCCAGCGCGACGAACAGCGGCGTCAGCGGCGTCGTTCCGGCGGCGATGCGATCGAGTTCCGCCTGGTAAGCGGCCAGGCCGGCCAGCCGCTCCTCCGGCGCCGCATCGCCTTCGTCGGCGATGTCGTCGGCGCTGCGGGCGAAACGGTAGATCACCTCGATCGGCCGGCGCAGGGGCGCGGGCACGAGAAAGGAGGCGACGGGGAAGTTTTCGTAGTGATCGACAGGCATCGGCCGCGGAGTATAGGGTCAGGGCGCAGGCGGTGGTAGAATCCGCCCGCCGGCCCAGGTGGCGAAATTGGTAGACGCACCAGATTTAGGTTCTGGCGCCGCAAGGTGTGGGGGTTCGAGTCCCTTCCTGGGCACCATAAAAATGTTATTAATCATATTGTTTTGTTGATTTTTTAATCTGATTTATAACATCACTTGCCGAGCACTTCGCTCATGAAACGGGCGAACGGCAGGCGGAATCCGGCGGCATTCATGTGCCCGCCGCCGCCGTAGCGGATGGCGATTTCCGCGACATCGAAATTCCCCTTGGATCTTGCCGAGCACTTGACGTCGCCGTCGGCGTCGAGTTGCCAGACCAGCCCGAAGGTGCCGCTGCGTTCGGCGAGCAGGTTGCCGACTTCCGATGCGAACAACACGCTGGCATTGATCGCCAGGCCGTCGATGGCGCGCCACGCGAAGCCCACGTCGACCACGGTTGGCAGGCCGTGGCGCAAGGCCTGCAGGGGATCGAGCGGCTCGCCGCGCAGCCGCGCCGGCATGACGAGGCGGCTACCGGCGAGACGCTCGACCTCGCCCTGAAAGAAGCGCTCGATGGCCTGCCCGTCGGCAAGCAGGCTCCGGTAGCGCGGGGCGTCCGGGTCTGCTGCGTGGCGGATCAGGTCGTCCCAGGCCGCGAAATCGAAAGCCAGCAGACGCAGCGAGCGGCTGACCGCGCGCGTGCCGGGGAGGGCGAAGCGCCACAGGTCCATGTCTTCGACGTGCCTCAGGACGAGGGGTAGCGGTTCGGCGGGATGAAAATATTCCCAGGCCAGCCGGGCGCCCGCTTTGCCGAGGTCGAAAACGATGGTCAACGGCAACGCCGGATGCCGGTAGCGTTCGCTGCCATCCGGCGCCTTGCTCAGGCGGTCTGCCCACGGCTGGCGCGCCGAGGCATGGTGGTCGATCTGGACGACCGAGCTCGCCAGTCCGGCCATGGCCTCGAGAACGTCCGGCGGGAAGGAGAAGTCGAGGATATAGACCGCGTGCCCGGCGATCTCGGCCATTTCCCACGGTTGACCGTGATGCAGCGGGCGATACGCGGCGCCGTCGCCGAAGCGCCGCCAGGCGGCGTAGGCCGCGCCGAAGCCGTCCGGGCAGTCGGCATGGTAAAGGACGGTGACCGGTGGGGCGGGCACGGGGTCAGTAATGGGGTGGCAATTCGTCGCGCAGGCTGCGCTGCTCGGCGGGGGCGTCGGCCTGTACCTGCTCGCGCAGGGCTTTCAGCTGGGTGGCGAGCAGGTCGATCTGCTGTTGCTGGCGAAAGACGGTCCGGTTCAGTTCGTCGACCACATCCTCCGTGTAGGCGAGCTTGATCTCGAGTTCGGTGATGCGCGAATCCATGTCGCTTTCCCGGTTCATTTCTCGTTGCGCCAGTCGCGCAGGGTTTCCTTGCGCGGCGGCAGGTTCGTCTTGTCCGACCCGCGGTCGCGGATCAGCGGCAGCGCCGCGCCCAGGACAAACAAAAAGCATATCGCCAGGACGATCCATCCCTCGTTCATTGCACATCTCCCGGAAAACGCGGCATCTTACTGTGATTCGTGCACGTCGTCGCGCCAGCTTTGGTATCTTTCGGCCATTGTTACCCGGATGCCGACAGTCATGGAAATCTCCGCCCAATCGAGCGCGCTGGCGCAGGACCTGCTCGCCTTCATCGATGCCAGCCCCAGTCCGTGGCATGCGGTGCAGACGGTGGCCGAGCGCCTGCGCGGCGCCGGCTTCGTTCCGCTGCGCGAGGACGAACGCTGGCAGCTGGCGGCCGGCGGGCGCTACTACGTCGTGCGCGGAGGCGCCTCGATCATCGCCTTCGTTGCCGGCAGCGCCGCGCTGTCCGCAAGCGGCTTCCGCCTGGTCGGCGCGCATACCGATTCGCCGGGCCTGCGGCTGAAGCCCCGGGCATTGCAGGCCGGCGACGGTCTGTTGCGCCTCGGCGTCGAAGTCTACGGCGGGCCGATCCTCGCCACCTTCGCCGACCGTGACCTGGGCCTCGCCGGGCGCGTCGCCGTGCGCGGCGTCGACAGCCCGGTGCTGCGCCTGGTGCGCTTCGGCGAACCGTTGCTGCGCCTGCCGAACCTGGCGATCCACATGAACCGCGAGGTCAACGAGAACGGCCTCAAGTTCAACAAGCAGACCGAGCTGCCGCTGGTGCTCGGCCTTGCCGGCGCCGGCAAGGCCGACGAGGGGTGCTTCCGCGCGCTGCTGGCGGCGCGCCTGGCGGTGGCGCCCGACGACATCCTCAGCTGGGAGCTCAATGCCTACGACACGCAGCCGGGTGCCTTCTGGGGCGCCAGCAAGGAATTCGTCGCCGACGGCCAACTCGACAACCTCGCCTCCTGCCATGCCGGACTGTGTGCCCTGCTGGCGGCGGATAGCCCGCGGACGACCAACGTCTGCGCCTTCTTCGACCACGAGGAGGTGGGCAGCGAGAGCGCGACCGGCGCCGGCGGAAGTTTCGTCGCCGACGTGTTGCGGCGGGTCGCCGCCAGTCTCGGGCTGGACGACGAGTCCTATCGCTGTGCGCTGGCCCGCAGCTTCGTCATCAGCGCCGACATGGCGCATGCCTATCACCCGAATTTCCCCAACGCCTACGAACCTGCACATCGTGTTGCGGTCAACGGCGGTCCGGTGATTAAAATCAACGCCAACCAGCGCTACAGCACTGGCGCCGACAGTGCGGCGCGTTTCATCCTGTTCTGCGAGAAGGCCGGGGTGCCGTACCAGCATTACGCGCATCGCACCGATCTCGGTTGCGGCAGCACGATCGGCCCGATCGTCGCTGCCGGTCTCGGTGTTGCCAGTGTCGATGTCGGGTCGCCGATGTGGGCCATGCACAGTGCCCGCGAGAGCGCCGGCGTGCTCGATCACGGCTACATGATCGGCGCATTGAGCGCGGCGTTTTCGGATTGAGGCGACGATAAGCGGATTTCCGGCAAAACCTGTTGACTTGCCTCCGGACATCCTTATAATGCGCGCTTCTTCAGGCGGTTAGCTCAGTTGGTTAGAGCGCCACGTTGACATCGTGGAGGTCGTTGGTTCGATTCCAATACCGCCTACCAAATACCTGACGGGGTTGATTTGAATACTTTCCGAACTTGCGTCGCAGTTCAGAAACTCTAAATCGAGTCAGCCTTCGTTCGACAAAAAAGTGCGGCTCGCCCCGCACTTTTTTTTTGCCCAGAGAATCGCCATGCCCGACATCAAACTGCCCGATGGTTCCATCCGCTGTTACGAACAGGCGGTCACCGTTGCCGAAGTCGCCGCCAGCATCGGCGCCGGCCTGGCCCGTGCCGCGCTGGCCGGCAAGGTCGATGGTGTGCTGGTTGATACTTCCTACCTGATCGAGAAAAATGCCGATCTCGCCATCATTACCGAGCGTGATGCCGAAGGCCTGGAGCTGATCCGCCATTCGACGGCGCACCTTCTGGCCTACGCGGTGAAGGAGTTGTTTCCGGAGGCGCAGGTCACCATCGGCCCGGTCATCGAGAACGGCTTCTACTACGACTTCGCCTACAAGCGCCCGTTCACACCGGAAGACCTGGCGGCGATCGAGAAGCGCATGGCCGAACTGGCGAAAAAGGATATCCCGGTCAGCCGCGAAGTTTGGAACCGCGACGAAGCGGTCAAGTTCTTCCTCGACCAGGGCGAGAAGTACAAGGCCGAATTGATCGCGGCGATCCCGGCCGATCAGCAGGTTTCGCTCTATCGCGAAGGTGATTTCATCGACCTCTGCCGCGGCCCACACGTGCCGACGACCGCCAAGCTGAAGGTCTTCAAGCTGATGAAGGTGGCCGGCGCCTACTGGCGTGGCGACCACCGCAACGAGCAGTTGCAGCGCATCTACGGTACCGCCTGGGCCAAGAAGGAAGACCTTGACGCCTATCTGCACATGCTGGAAGAAGCGGAGAAGCGCGACCATCGCCGCCTGGGTAAGCAATACGACCTGTTCCACATGCAGGATGAAGCACCGGGCCTGGTTTTCTGGCATCCCAAGGGCTGGGCGATCTGGCAGGAAATCGAGCAGTACATGCGTGCCGTGTACCGCAACAACGGCTACCAGGAAGTGCGCTGCCCGCAGATTCTCGACAAGTCGCTGTGGGAAAAGTCCGGTCACTGGGAGCACTACAAGGACAACATGTTCACCACGGCTTCCGAGAACCGCGACTACGCGGTCAAGCCGATGAACTGCCCGGGACACGTCCAGGTCTTCAATTCCGACCTCCGTTCCTACCGTGAGCTGCCGCTGCGCTACGGAGAATTCGGCTCCTGCCATCGCAACGAGCCGACCGGCGCGCTGCACGGCCTGATGCGTGTGCGCGGCTTCGTCCAGGATGACGGCCACATCTTCTGTACCGAAGACCAGATCGAATCCGAAGTGACCGCCTTCAATGCGCTGGTCAAGAAGGTCTACGCTGATTTCGGTTTCAACGATGTCGCGGTCAAGCTGGCCTTGCGTCCGGACAGCCGGGTCGGTTCCGACGAGGTCTGGGACAGGGCCGAGGACGCCTTGCGTCAGGGCTTGCGCGCTTCCGGCCTGGAATGGACGGAACTGCCGGGCGAGGGCGCCTTCTACGGGCCGAAGATCGAATTCCACATCAAGGATGCCATCGGCCGTTCCTGGCAGTGCGGCACGATGCAGGTCGATTTCTCGATGCCCGGCCGCCTTGGCGCCGAGTACGTCGCCGGCAATGACGAGCGCAAGGTGCCGGTCATGCTGCACCGCGCCATTCTCGGCTCCCTGGAGCGCTTCATCGGCATCCTGATCGAGAACTTCGCCGGTGCGCTGCCCCTGTGGCTAGCGCCGGTGCAGGCGGTCGTGCTGAACATCTCCGAAAAGCAGGCCGACTATGCCGGCGATGTTGCGCAAAAGCTGCATCAGGCGGGCTTCCGCGCCGAAGCGGATTTGCGCAACGAGAAAATAACCTATAAAATTCGGGAACATAGCTTGAACCGGCTGCCTTATCAGCTCGTCGTGGGCGACAAGGAAAAGGCGGACGGACTGGTGGCCGTGCGTACACGCGGCGGTCAGGATCTCGGACAGATGTCCGTCGATGCCCTGATCGAGCGACTCCGAGGGGAAGTCGCGGCGCGTAGTGGCACGGCTTAATTATTGTTGTTTTTGGGGGTTTCACCATCGCTCAGAACAAGGCGCATCGCCTCAACGAAGAAATCACGGTACCGGAGATTCGTCTCCAGGGTTTGGAAGGTGAACAGCTCGGGATCATGAGTACCCGTGCTGCACTGCAGTTGGCCGAGGAGGCCGGGGTCGACCTGGTCGAGATCGCGCCGGTTGCTAAGCCGCCGGTTTGCCGAATCATGGATTACGGCAAGTTCAAGTACCAGGAACAGAAGCGCGCCCACGAGGCCAAGTTGAAGCAGAAGCAGGTGCAGGTCAAGGAAGTCAAGCTGCGCCCCGGTACTGACGAAAACGATTACCAGATCAAGCTCAGGAACATGACGCGCTTCCTGGAAGAAGAAGACAAGGTCAAGGTGACCCTGCGCTTCCGGGGCCGCGAAATGGCGCACCAGGAATTCGGCATGCGCCAGCTGGAACGGATCAAGGCGGATCTCGAAGCCGTTGGGCAAGTCGAGCAGATGCCGAAGATGGAAGGTCGTCAGATGATCATGATCATCGCGCCGGCCAAGAAGAAGCAGTAACACGTAGTACCCATAAGTGCTTTCGGGTAATCGAAGCGTTTCCGCCGGGAACCACCTGACAGCATGTCATTAAGGAGCATATAAATGCCCAAGATGAAGACCAAGAGCAGCGCCAAGAAGCGCTTTTCGGTCCGCGCCGGTGGTTCCATCAAGCGCGGCCAAGCCTTCAAGCGTCACATCCTGACCAAGAAGACCACCAAGGTGAAGCGTCACCTGCGCGGTGCTGTCGCAGTTCACGAGCGCGATGCAGCTTCCGTTCGCGCCATGATGCCCTACGCGTAAGGAGATAGAGGATGCCTAGAGTCAAACGTGGTGTAACGGCGCGCGCGCGTCACAAGAAGGTTCTTGACCAGGCCAAGGGTTACCGCGGTCGTCGCAAGAACGTATATCGCATCGCCAAGCAGGCGGTGATGAAGGCCGGTCAATACCAGTACCGTGACCGTCGTCAGCGCAAGCGCCAGTTCCGTTCCCTGTGGATCGCCCGTATCAATGCGGCGGCCCGTCTGGAAGGCCTGAAGTACAGCACCTTCATGAACGGCCTGAAGAAGGCCAACATCGAAGTCGACCGCAAGGTCCTGGCCGATCTGGCTGTCTTCGATCAGCCGGCTTTTGCCGCTCTGGCCGCGCAGGCCAAGGCACAGCTCGGCGCCTGAGCGAAAGCTTGAAGAAAAAAAGGAGGCGCAAGCCTCCTTTTTTAGTTTCGGCCGCCGCTTCGCGGCTTCACGTCGGCTGCGCCGGCATGAGCCTGCTCTGAAACGTGCGTTTTGTTGGTAGTTTTGTAGCAGTTTGCAGGTACTGAAGTCCATGGACAATCTCGATCAGATCGTTAGCGAAGCGCAAGCCGCGTTCGCTGCCATTTCCGACCCGGACGCGCTGGAACAGGTCAAGGCCCGTTTCCTCGGCAAGAGCGGCCAGATCACCGAACTCCTGAAGGGCCTCGGCAAGCTGCCGCCCGAGGAAAAGAAAGTCGCCGGTGCGGCGATCAACGTCGCCAAGACCGCCGTCGAGAACGCGCTCAACGCGCGTCGCGAGGCGATCCGCAAGGCGGCGCTGGAAGCGCGCCTGGCCGAGGAAGCGCTCGATGTCACGCTGCCCGGTCGTGCCGAATCGCGCGGCGGCCTGCACCCGGTGACGCGGACGCTGGAGCGCATCGAGTCGCTGTTCGCCTCGATCGGCTTCGAGGTCGCCGACGGCCCGGAGATCGAGGAGGACTTCCACAACTTCACCGCACTGAACACGCCCGAGGATCACCCGGCGCGTTCGATGCACGACACCTTTTACCTACAGAACCCCGACGGCTCGCTGGCCGACAAGGTGCTGCTGCGTACCCATACCAGCCCGATCCAGGCCCGCTACATGCAAAAGCACGTGGCCTTGTACGGTCAACTGGAAAAAATGCCCGAAATCCGCATCATCGCGCCGGGCCGCGTCTACCGCGTCGATTCCGACGCGACGCATTCGCCGATGTTCCACCAGGTCGAGGGCCTGTGGGTGGGCGAGGGCGTTTCCTTCGCCGACCTCAAGGGCGTGATCGCCGATTTCCTCAAGAGCTTCTTCGAGACCGACGACCTGACGGTGCGTTTCCGCCCGTCCTTCTTCCCGTTCACCGAGCCCTCGGCCGAGATCGACGTCGCCTTCATGAGCGGCGCGCTGAAGGGCCGCTGGCTGGAAATCGCCGGCTGCGGCATGGTGCATCCGAACGTGCTGAAGATCGCCGGCATCGATCCGGAAAAATACACCGGCTTCGCCTTCGGCTTCGGTCCCGACCGTCTGACCATGCTGCGCTACGGCGTCAATGACCTGCGCCTGTTCTTCGAAGGCGACCTGCGCTTCCTGCGCCAGTTCGCCTGATCCCCCATTCGAGTTACGTCCATGAAATTTTCCGAATCCTGGCTGCGCAGCCTTGTCGATCCCAAGCTGACGAGCGCGGAACTCTCCCATCTGCTGACCATGGCCGGCCTCGAAGTCGAGGAACTGGCGCCGGTCGCGCCTGCCTTCAACAATGTCGTCGTCGCCCAGGTGCTGGAGGTGGTCAAGCACCCCGACGCCGACCGCCTCAACGTCTGTCAGGTCGATATCGGCACTGGCACGCCGCAGCAGATCGTCTGTGGCGCGCCGAACGTCGCCGCCGGCCTCAAGGTGCCGTGCGCGCTGCCCGGTGCTGAACTGCCGGGTGACTTCACGATCAAGATCGCCAAGGTGCGCGGCATCGAATCCTCCGGCATGCTCTGTTCCGCCAAGGAGCTGGGCATCGCCGAAGAAGCTTCCGGCCTGCTGATCCTGCCGGCCGATGCGCCGGTCGGGCAGAGCATCCGCCAGTATCTCGATCTCGACGACAACCAGTTCGAGCTGAAGCTGACGCCGAACCGTGCCGATTGCCTGTCCTTGCTCGGCGTTGCCCGCGAGATTGGCGCCATCACCGGCGTGGCGACGAACCTGCCGCAGGTTGCCGAAGTGCCGGCCGGCATCGCCGACATCCGCGCCGTCGTGCTCGACGCTCCGGAGGCCTGCCCACTGTACTGCGGCCGTGTCGTCAAGGGCGTGAACGCCAGGGCGGCAATCCCGGACTGGATGAAGCGCCGGCTCGAGCGCAGCGGGATTCGCAGCATCTCCGCCCTGGTCGACATCACCAACTACGTGATGCTCGAACTCGGCCAGCCGCTGCATGTCTTCGACGACGCGAAGCTCGCCGGCGCCGTGCATGCGCGCATGGCGAAGCCCGGTGAGAAGCTGCTACTGCTCAACGAGCAGACGATCGCGGTCGACGCCGATGTGCTGATGATTGCCGACGACGCCAAGCCGCTCGCCATGGCCGGCATCATGGGCGGCGAGGAAAGCGGCGTCACGCTGGAAACGACGGATCTGTTCCTGGAGTCCGCCTTCTTCGCGCCGAAGGCCATTGCCGGCCGCGCCCGCCGCTACGGCTTCGGTTCCGATGCCTCGCACCGCTTCGAGCGCGGCGTCGATTTCGGCGGCACGCGCCGCGCCATCGAACGCGCCACGCAACTGATCCTCGAGATTTGCGGGGGGCAGGCCGGCCCGGTCGTCGAGGCTAGTGCCGCCATGCCGGCCCGCAATCCGGTGCGCCTGCGCACTGCCCGCGCCGAGCGGGTGCTCGGCCTGCCCCTTGGCGTCGAGCGTATCGCCGGCCTGTTCAAGGGACTGGCGCTCTCCTTCGAGCAACAGGGCGACGATTTCCTGGTGACACCGCCGAGCTGGCGTTTCGACATGGAAATCGAGGAGGACCTGATCGAGGAAATCGCCCGCCTCTACGGCTACGACAACATCCCGGCACCGGCGCCGCGCGGCCGGATGGCGATGATGCGCCAGCCGGAGGCGCAGCGTCCGGCCTACCGCATCCGCCAGATGCTGGCCGATCGCGGTTACCAGGAAGTGGTCAACTTCGCTTTCGTCGAGGCAGCCTGGGAAGCCGATTTCGCCGGCAGGTCCGGCGAGAACGAACTGATCCGCCTGGCCAACCCGATTGCCAGCCAGATGGCCGTGATGCGGTCGACCCTGTTCGGCGGCCTGATTTCGAATCTGGTGACCAATCTCAAGCGCAAGCAGAACCGGGTGCGCCTGTTCGAACTCGGGCGGACCTTCCACCGCGATCCGCTGGCGGTGCCGGTCGCCGGCTTCCATCAGCCGTGGAAACTGGCCGGCCTGGCCTTTGGCGGCGCCCTGCCGGAAGGCTGGGGCAGTGGCGTGCGCAAGGTCGATTTCTACGACGTCAAGGGCGACATCGAGGCGCTGTTGGCGCCGGCGGAATTGCGTTTCGCCAAGCTGCGGCATCCGGCGCTGCATCCCGGGCGCGCCGCCAGCATTCTGCTCGATGGCAGGGAAATCGGCTGCCTTGGCGAGTTGCATCCGGAATGGGCCCAAAAATACGATCTGCCGCAGGCGCCGGTGCTTTTCGAGCTCGATTTCGCAGCGCTCAGGGCGGTAAACGTACCCGCCTACGCCGAGGTTTCGAAGTTCCCGCCGGTGATCCGCGACCTGGCGATTGTGGTCGATCACGACCTTGCCCTGCAGACCCTGCTTGACGGGTTGCAGGGGCAATTGCCGGCCCTCGTCCAGGACGTTCAACTGTTCGATGTATACACTGGAAAAGGGGTTCCGGAAAACAAGAAAAGTCTTGCGTTCCGGATAGTTATGCAAGATACTCAACGTACTTTGCAAGATACGGAAGTCGACTTGGCGATGCAGCAACTGGTGTCCTGTCTGGAGCAGGCATTCGCCGCTCAACTGCGTGCCTGACGGAAAAAATATCCATGACACTGACAAAAGCCGAGCTTGCCGACCTGCTGTTCGAGAAGGTTGGCCTCAACAAACGTGAGGCCAAGGACATGGTCGAGGCTTTCTTCGAAGAAATCCGCAATTCCCTGGAAACCGGTGACGGCGTCAAGCTCTCCGGTTTCGGCAACTTCCAGTTGCGCGACAAGCCGCAGCGCCCCGGGCGCAATCCCAAGACCGGTCAGGAAATCCCCATTACGGCGCGCCGCGTGGTGACTTTCCACGCCAGCCAGAAGCTGAAGTCCGACGTCGAACTCGCCTGCGATGGAACTTCGGCATAAGCCTCACGGTGGCGAGGAATTGCCACCGATCCCCGCCAAGCGCTATTTCACGATCGGTGAGGTCAGCGAACTGTGCGGCGTCAAGCCGCATGTCCTGCGTTACTGGGAGCAGGAATTCAATCAGCTCAAGCCGGTCAAGCGGCGGGGCAATCGCCGCTATTACCAGCATCACGAAGTCCTGCTGGTGCGTCGCATTCGCGAACTTCTTTACAATGAAGGGTTTACGATCAGCGGGGCGCGCAACAAGCTGGATGAGGTCGGGGTCGAATCGCTTGCGGTCGACCAGCAGGAAATGCCGAAAACCGCCGGCGGCCTGCGCGCCGAATTGCAGTCCGTTATCGAGCTATTGCGCCTTTGATTCCCGGTTATTTCGGGTATAATGCGCGGCTTGTCGGGGCGTAGCGCAGCCTGGTAGCGCACTTGCATGGGGTGCAAGGGGTCGCGAGTTCGAATCCCGCCGCCCCGACCAATTAAATAACCGGCTTAGGCCGGTTTTTTAATTTTATGGGTTGAAAAATTAATTAAGACAAATTAGATTGTTTCCATCATTTTATTAACGGAGGTAATCATGGATTTGTCTTCTCTGACCGTTGCCCAGTTGCGTGACCTGCAACAACAGATTCCCGCTGAATTGAAACGCCGCGAAGCCCAGGATAAGGCCAATATCCTGAATGAGGTTCGCGCCTTCGCAAAAGCCCGCGGATTTGCGCTCGAAGAGCTGGTCGGCAAGGAAGTCAAAATCAAGGTGCCGACGGGAAAGGTCAAGGTTAAATACCGTCACCCGGAAAATGCATCGCTTGAATGGACCGGTCGCGGCCGTCAGCCGAAATGGGTTGCCGAATGGCTGGCCAAGGGTGGCGCACTGGATTCGCTGACCGTCTGATAATGCGCATTCTATTAAGTAACGACGATGGTTATTTCGCCCCCGGTATCGAGGCGCTGGCCGTTGCGCTCGCCGGGCTGGGTGAAATCGTCGTCGTTGCGCCGGAGCAGAATAGAAGTGGTGCCAGTAATTCCCTGACGCTGGACCGGCCGCTTTTCCTGAAACAGGCGGCCAACGGATTTTATTTTGTTAATGGCACGCCCACCGATTGCGTTCATCTGGCCGTTACCGGAATGCTCGATTATCTGCCGGACATTATCGTTTCCGGAATAAATCAGGGCGCCAATATGGGCGACGACACCATTTATTCGGGAACGGTGGCAGCGGCGACCGAAGGGTATTTATTGGGTATTCCCTCGATCGCCATTTCATTGACCAGCCATGCCGGCGAACATTTCGAAACCGCCGGCCGCGTGGCGCGCGAACTGGTCGAACGCTTCATCAGCAACCCGATTCGCGAACCGGTGCTGTTGAACGTCAATGTGCCCGATATTCCCCACGCCGACCTGCGCGGCACCGAGGTCACCCGCCTCGGCCGGCGCCACAAGGCCGAGCCGGTGGTCTCGATGCGTTCGCCGCGCAACGAAACCGTCTATTGGGTCGGGGCGGCGGGCGCCGCGGCCGACGCCGGGCCGGGGACCGATTTCAATGCCGTCGAGCGCGCTTGCGTTTCGATCACGCCGCTGCAGATCGACCTGACCCATACCGCGCAGCTTTCGGCCATTACGCACTGGATGCGATGACGACCAACGGCCTGCACGGCATCGGGATGACCTCGCAGCGGACGCGGGCGCGCATGATCGAGCGCCTGCGCGAGAAGGGTATCCGCAACGAAGCGGTGCTGCGGGCGATGGCCGCCGTGCCGCGTCATGTTTTCGTTGAGGAGGCGCTGGCCTCGCGCGCCTACGAGGATACCGCCTTGCCGCTCGGCATGGGGCAGACGATCTCGCAGCCCTTCGTGGTCGCCCGCATGATCGAACTGCTGCTCAATGGCCGGGCGACGCTCGGCAGGACGCTCGAGGTCGGTGCCGGGTGCGGCTATCAGGCGGCGGTCCTGGCGCAGCTGACCAGCGAGGTCTATTCCCTCGAGCGACTTGCGCCGCTGCTCGAGAAGGCCAAGGCCAACATGCGCCAGCTGAAACAATTCAATGTCAGACTCAAGCATGCCGACGGCCAGTTCGGTCTGCCCGAGGCCGGCCCCTTTGACAGCATCATCGTCGCCGCCGCCGGCCAGCAGGTGCCGCCGGCGCTGCTCCAACAACTGGCCCCGGGCGGCCGGCTGGTCTTGCCAGTAGGTACGACGGAGCAGTATCTTTCATTCATCGAACGGACGCCGCAGGCTTTTGTCGAAACCCGGCTCGACCCGGTTCGTTTTGTCCCACTTCTCGCAGGAACGCAATGATTCGAGTACTTGCCCCCCTGGTTTCCGCCCTGTTGCTGGCCGGTTGCATGTCGCAGCCGCCGGCGCCGATCGTCGATCGCAGCACGTCCGGTGCGGCGCGTGCGAGTGCCGCGGCGGTGCCCGCGGGGCCCGGGTACTACACCGTCAAGCGGGGCGACACGCTGTATCGTATTGCCCTCGAACATGGCCAGGACTACAAGGACGTGGCGGCGTGGAACAACATCACCAACCCGGGCGCGATCCGCGAGGGGCAGGTGCTGCGCGTGGCGCCGCCGGGTGCAGTACCGGCGACGGCAGGTGGCGGCGCGGTCGTCGCCCAGCCGGTGACCACCGGGCCGGTCGTCGAGACGCAGTCGCTCGATGCACCGGGGGCGGGCAAGGCCGTGACGGCGCCGACAGCGGTGCCAGCACCGGTCTCCGCCGACGGCCTCAAGCGTGAGCCGCGCGGTGGCAAGGAGCCGTATTCCGACGAGGCGTATGCCCGTTTGAACCGCAATGCCGATACGGCACCGAAGACGACGCTTGCTGCGGTCGACCCCAAACCGGAGCCAAAAACCGAACCGCCGCCCGAGGCGAAGCCGGAACCAAGGCCCGAGCCGGCGGCGGCCGCCACTGGCCCCGACGATGTCGCTTGGCAATGGCCGTCGTCCGGCAAGGTGACGGCACCGTTCAGCGATGCCGGCAACAAGGGGCTCGATTTTGGTGGCAAGTCCGGCGATCCGGTGCAGGCCGCTGCCGACGGCAAGGTCGTCTATGCCGGCGCCGGCCTGCGCGGCTACGGCGAACTGGTGATCGTCAAGCACAACGCGACCTTCCTTTCGGCTTACGCGCACAACCGCAAGATCCTGGTCAAGGAAGGCCAGCAGGTGACCCGCGGCCAGAAAATCGCCGAAATGGGCAATACCGACAGCGATTCGGTCAAGCTGCATTTCGAGATTCGCAAGCAGGGCAAGCCGACCGACCCCATGCTCTATCTGCCGAAACGATGATGTCCAGGGCGGCGGAGGATGCGGAAGACGATGAACTGGCGTCAGCCGAGGCTGACCTGGAGTCGCTCTCCGAGTCCGAGCCAGAACAGGTGCCGCCCGAACTGGAACTGATCGAGGACGTCACCCAGCTCTATCTGAACGAAATCGGCGCCAAGCCCCTGCTGACGCCGGAGGACGAGGTGGCGACGGCCCGCCTGGTGCGCGCCGGCGATTTCCAGGCGCGCCAGAAAATGATCGAGCACAACCTGCGCCTGGTCGTGAATATCGCCAAGCACTACCTGAACCGCGGCATACCGCTGCTCGACCTGGTGGAGGAGGGCAATCTCGGCCTCATCCACGCGCTGGAAAAATTCGATCCGGAGCGCGGTTTCCGGTTTTCCACCTACGCGACGTGGTGGGTGCGCCAGAGCATCGAGCGCGGCATCATGAACCAGTCGCGCACCATTCGCCTGCCGGTGCACGTGGTCAAGGAAATCAACCTGGTGCTGCGCGCCATCCGCCATCTCGAGTCGGCGGCCAACCGCGAGACCTCGGTCGAGCGCATCGCCGCGCTGATCGACCGGCCGGTCGCCGACGTGCGGCGCATCCTGCATCTCAACGAGCACATCGCCTCGCTCGACGCGCCGCTGGAGATCGACCCCAGCCACACCATCGGCGAGGCGATCGCCGATGAATCGGCGGTCAATCCGGAAGCGCTTTTGCAATGCAGCGAGATGAGTTCGCTGCTCGACGACTGGCTGGGGCAGCTCACGCAGCGTCAGCGCCAGGTGATCGAACGGCGCTACGGGCTGAACGGCGTCGACGTGTCGACGCTGGACGTGCTTGCCTGCGAGCTGGGGCTGACCCGCGAGCGTGTCCGCCAGATCCAGGTGGAAGCGCTCGACCGCCTGCGCAAGATCGTCAAGCGCGGCGGCATCGTGCGCGATTCGCTGCTCTGATCACCTCACTGGCGCGGCATGCGCGCGCGGATTTCCTCGGCCAGCTGGAATACCGACATTGCGTAGAAGCTGGAGCGGTTGTAGCGGGTGATGACGTAGAAGTTGTCGAACCCCAGCCAGTATTCGGTCGCCCGGCCGGGCGAAACGAGATCGACCAACGTCACCAGCGCCTGCGGGTCGGCGTTCCCGGTGATTCCCTGTTGCGCCAGGTCAGCCACCTTCAGCGTCGGCTGGATGCCGGCCTCGATCAGGCTACGCTCGGGTTCACCGTGCGTGCGTGCCGGCACGGCGACGGCCTGGCCGGGCTGCCAGCCATGCTGTTCGAGAAAGCGGGCGACGCTGCCGATGGCGTCGTCGACGCTGCCGTAGAGGTCGATTTTCCGGTCGCCATCGAAGTCGACCGCATAACGTCGCTGGCTGCCCGGCATGAATTGCGGAATGCCGATGGCGCCGGCGAAGGAGCCGCGGACGTTGAGCGCATCCATGTCGTTCTCGCGCGCCAGCAGCAGGAACTGCTCGAGCTCGGTGCGGAAGAAGTCGGCGCGCCGCGGGTAGTGGAAGGCCAGCGTGGCGAGCGCCTCGAGCACGCGGAAGCTGCCCATGTTGCGCCCGTATTCCGTTTCGACGCCGATGATGGCGACGATGATCTCTTCCGGCACCCCATAGTTGGCGCGGGCGCGCGCCAGGCTGACCTGGTTCTCCTGCCAGAACTGGACGCCCCAGTTGATCCGCCGCTCGTTCAGGAAGCGTGGCCGGTAGCGTTCCCACGAGCGCTGGACCGGCGAGACCGGCGGCTTGATCAGTTCCAGGACCTTGGCGTTGGGGCGGATCTGGGCGAATTGCTCCAGCAGTTGATCGGCGTTGAAGCCATGGCGTTGTTCGAGGTCGCGGGCAAATTCGACCACCTCCGGGTTGCCGGCGAAGCCGGGCATGGGCGTTGCCGCCTGGGTCAGGCAGGCGCCGGCGGCGAGCAGCAGGGCGGCGAGGGCGTGTTTCAAGTCGTTCTCCGTCAGGGCAGCCGCGCGAGTGCGGCGCGCAGCCTGGTCAAATCGTCCGGGATGCCTCCGTAGCGCGCCTGCAGGTAGGCTTCGGCGAGTTCGCGGACGGCCGGCGCGAGGGCCGGATGCTCGTCTTCGAGGCGCCGGGCGAGCGCCAGCGGCGTTTCCCAGGGGGGAGAGTTTACTTGGCTTCGCGCCAGCCGGCGCAAGGCTTTTTGCCACAGGCGGGCGGCCGGGTCGCGGCGCGGCCGCTGGTACAGCGCCCAGGCGGTAACGGCCAGCAGCAGCCCGCCGCAGGCGATCGCCAGGGCGGCCGCCAGTTTGCGCCAGTCGGCGTCGGGCAGGCCGAGCCGGGTCAGCAGTTCGCGCTGGCGCTGCGGGTTGTAGCCGAGAACGTACTGGTTCCACGCGTTGTTGATCGCCTCCCAGCGGAAATGCAGGGTGCGCAGCCAGTCGCTGCGCAGCTGGATAAGCGCAGGTAACGGCTCGCCGGCCGGCATCGCCGCGGCGATGCCGCTTTCGACGCGGCTTGGGGAAACCGCCGCCGTCGGGTCGACGCGCGTCCAGCCGCGTCCGGCCAGCCAGACTTCGGCCCAGGCGTGGGCATCGGACTGGCGGACGACGACGAAGCCGTCGACCGGGTTCGCTTCGCCGCCCTGGTAGCCGGTGACCACCCGCGCCGGCACCCCGGCGGCGCGCATCAGGACGACGAAGGCGGAAGCGTAGTGCTCACAGAAGCCGCGCTGGGTAACGAAGAGGAAATCGTCGACCGGGTGCTCGCCAAGCAGTGGCGGCTGCAGGGTGTAGGTGAAGCCGGCGCCGGAAAACAGTGTCAGTGCTTTCTGCACCAGTCGCTCGGGGCTCGATTCTTCCTGCCGCCAGGATTCGGCCAGAGCACGGGTGCGCGGGTTGGCCGCGGGCGGAAGGAGCAGGTTGCGGCTCAGGACGGGGCGCTCCTCGTCCGGATTGAAACGGTAGTCGAGAGCAGCCGTCAGCGAGAAACGCTGACGCTGGACGATCGGTACGCGGCTGGTTGCGGTCAACGTGCTTTCCAGGGCCAAATCCGCCGGCAGGGTTCCCGGTGCATCGAGTGCCAGCAGCCAGCGTTGCTGGTGCGGTTCGAGCGTCGTCTCGTAGGCCAGTGTCGGCGACAGCGCTTCGATCTGTGGCGGGCGTGGGCGACTCGTCTGTTGTCGCCAGGTCTTGCCGTCGTAGGCTTCGAGGACCGGGCCGCGCCAGTACAGTCTGTCGCGCGGTGGCACCGTTGCCGTGAAACGCACCCGGAAGGCGATTTCGCCGCTCAGCGCGAGGTTGGCGATATTGCCCGGCGCCATCAGGTCCGACAGGCCGCTGCGCCCGCTGTGGGCGTCCTGCGGCAGGCCCCAGAGCGGCCCGGAGACGCGCGGAAACAGGAGGTAGAGAACGAGCATGAACGGAACCGCCTGCAGCGTCAGCAGGCCGGCATAACGCAGCGTTGCCGCCGGCGTGCTCGCGGCGCCGCCGTGCAGACGGACGAGGGCGGCGGTGAGCAGCGTCATTGCGCCCAGCAGCCAGAGGCCGGTCGGAATGCTCTGCGAGTAGAAATAATGGGTGAGCAGCAGGAAATAGCCGAGCGTGACGACGACGACGGCGTCGCGCCGACTGCGCAGTTCAAGCAGCTTCATGGCCATGAAGACGACCAGCATGGCGACGCCGGCGTCGCGTCCGAACAGGGTGCGGAATTCGACCATCACGCCGCCGCACGCCACGGCGACCAGTGCGGCGAGAACCCAGCGGCCGGGCAGGCGCCCGTTGCGCCACCACAGCCAGCCGGACCAGGCGAACAGCAGCGTCGCCAGGGCGCTGAGCCAGGGCGGCTGGTGTTCGACATGCGGCAGGGTGGTGGCCAGCGCGGCGGCGAACAGCCACGGCGCGGCGCCGTGGTCGAGGGCTTCGGTGGGGCGCGTGCTCATGCCGGGAACAGCGCTAGCGCTTCGAGGCAGCGGTGGCGGTGCGCGTCGCCGCTGCCCGGTTCAATTTCGTGCCCCGGCAGGCGTAGACCGTAGCAGGCGCCGCTGTCGTCGGCCGCCAGCACCCAGCCGGCGAGGATGGAAAGGCGGGCTTCCGGTGCCGCGCCTTCCGGGGTCAGCGACCAGTCGAGCTGCAGTTCGTGCTGTGCGCCGCCGGCGAACTGCTTGACCAGCAGGGGTCGCTGGCCGCCGTCGCGGGCACTGGCCTTCCAGGCGACATGGCGCGGCGAGTCGGCCGGCTGGCGCTCGCGGAAGCCGGAAAAATCCTCCTGCCCGCCGTCGCCGCGCTGGTCTCCGCTATGCGTCGCCGGCTGCGGCGGCGGCAGGGGGGTGGCCAGCGGCTGCGGATAGACCAGGCAGCGCATCGCCGGTTGCAGGTAGCTCCAGGCGACGAACAGGCCGAGGGGGTAGGTGGTCGCCAGCCGCGTGCGCGGCAGCTCCAGCCAGCCGCGGCGGGTGGCGGCGACCGGCACGGCGGCCTCCGTCAGACCTTGCGCGGCGACCGAGCAGCGGACCTCGACCGCCTCGTCGGCGGCCCGTAATTCGAGGGCCAGCCGCGGCGTCGCGCGGTCGCTGGAAAGCTGCAGCGGAAACAGCGCGCTGTCGCCGGCGAAGACCGGCAGGCAGCGCCCGGGCGCGATGCTCAGGCCATACAGGTTGCGGAAGGCGTGCACCATACCGACCAGCGCCAGCCCGGCGAGCAGGAAGACGAGGGCATGGCCGAGCGCCAGGTTGTAATTGATCGCGCCGGTCAGCATGGCGAGGAGGGCGGCGGCGAACAGCAGGCCGGCGCGCGTCGGCAGGATGAAGATGCGGCGCTGGCCGAGGCGCAATGGCGCGGTGCCGTCGCTCTGCCAGCGAAACAGGCGCCGCTTGAATTCGGCGATCAGACGCACGGGGTCAGGGAATCGGCACGGTGCGGATGAGCGCCGCGATGTCCTCCGCCCGCGCCATGCCGGTGCCCTGCGTCGCGCGCAGGCGATGGCGGGCAACGGCCGGCAGCATGTCCTGGACGTCGTCCGGCAGCACCATGTCGCGCCCGGCCAGCCAGGCCCAGGCGCGCGCTACGGCGAGCAGGGCGAGGCCGGCGCGCGGCGAGAGGCCGTGCTGGAAGGCCGGGTCGCGACGGCTGGCCTCGACCAGCGCCTGCACGTAGTCGATCAGCGGTTCGGCAGCGTGCACCACAGCCACCTCGCGCTGCAGGGCCGGCAGATCGCTGGCAGCGACCAGGGCTTCCAGCTGGTCGGCCATGGCCCGTTGCCCGCCGGCGGCGAGCAGGGCGCGCTCGGCGCTGCGCTCGGGATAGCCGAGCTCAATGCGCATCAGGAAGCGGTCGAGCTGCGATTCGGGTAGCGGGAAAGTGCCGATCTGGTGCGACGGGTTTTGCGTCGCCATGACGAAAAAGGGTTCCGGCAGACGGCGGGTCTCGCCCTCGACGGTAACCTGGCGTTCTTCCATCGCCTCCAGCAAGGCGCTCTGAGTCTTCGGCGTGGCGCGGTTGATTTCGTCGGCGAGCACCATCTGCGCGAAGACTGGGCCGGGCAGGAAGCGGAATTCGCCGCTCTGGCGCTCGTAGACCGAAACCCCGGTGATGTCGGCCGGCAGCAGGTCGCTGGTGAATTGGATGCGCGAGAAGGCCAGCCCGAGCAGGCGGGCCAGCGCATGGGCGAGGGTGGTCTTGCCGACGCCGGGCAGGTCCTCGATCAGCAGGTGGCCGCCGGCCAGCAGGCAGGCGAGCGCCTGGCGGATTTCGCGATCCTTGCCGAGGATGATGCGCCCGGCGGCGGCGAGGACCGGATCGAGCGGTCGCGGTTTAGTGGTCAGGGTCGAACGAGCGATACCCGGCATTCTGGCAGTCCCGGAAATGTAAGCGGAATCCATTCTAATGCTTGAAGCGGCGCGCCGATTGGGTCGATAATGACAATTCGACGTGCGCCGCCTAGTGCGCCGGTTCGGAGAGAGAGAACAAGTGACGACCACTGCCATCATCACCCATCGCGACTGCCAGTTGCACGACATGGGTTCGCATCACCCGGAGTGCCCGCAACGCCTTACCGCCATCAACGATCACCTGATTGCCCAGGGGATTGACGCCTATTTCGTCTATTACGACGCCCCGCTCGCCACCTTCGAGCAGCTGCTACGGGTCCATCCGGCCTCCCATCTCGAGCGCCTCAAGCGCGCTTCGCCCGAGCACGGCGTCGTGCATCTCGACCCGGATACCGCGATGAATCCGCATACTTGGCAGGCGGCGCTGCGTTCCGCCGGTGCCGGCGTGCATGCGGTCGACCTGGTGATGAAGGGCGAAATCGAAAATGCCTTCTGCGCCGTGCGGCCGCCCGGCCACCATGCCGAGCGCAACAATGCGATGGGCTTCTGCTTCTTTGCCAACGCCAGCATCGCCGCCCGCCACGCGCTCGAGGCGCACGGCCTGGAGCGCGTCGCCATCATCGATTTCGACGTCCACCATGGCAACGGCACCGAGGATTGCTGTGCCGGCGACGACCGCATCCTGATGTGCAGCATCTTCCAGCACCCGTTCTATCCCTACAGCGGCACCGACAAGCCGGCGGCCAACATGTGCAACGTGCCGCTGGCGGCCGGTTGCGGCGGCGAGGAGTTCCGCGATGCGGTCAATCAGGTCTGGATGCCGCGCCTGAAAGAATTCAAGCCGCAGCTCATCATCATCTCGGCCGGCTTCGACGGGCACTACGAGGACGATATGGGCGGCCTGAAGCTGCTGGAAAAGGATTACGCCTGGTGTACCAACGAGCTCAAGAAGGTCGCTGCGCAATTTGCCGAACGGCGCATCGTCTCCATGCTCGAAGGCGGCTACGTGATGACCTCGCTGGCGCGCAGCGTCGGCGCCCATCTGCGTTCGCTGGCCGACCTCTAAGCACCTGTTTCTTCGGAAAATCGCAAGGGTGGGGTAGAATCCTGCCCTTTCCTAACGTTCAACCGGATGATTCCATGGCGTTGATTGTTCAAAAATACGGCGGCACCTCGGTCGGCAACCCCGAGCGCATCAAGAATGTCGCCAGGCGGGTTGCCAAATTCAGGGCGCAGGGCCATCAGGTGGTCGTGGTCGTTTCCGCCATGAGCGGCGAGACCAACAAGCTGATCGCACTGGCCAAGGAAGTCCAGGCCAGTCCCGATCCGCGCGAGCTGGACCAGGTCTGCGCCACCGGCGAACAGGTGACCATCGGCCTGCTGTCGATGGCGTTGATGGACATCGGTTGCCCGGCCCGGAGCTACACCGGTGGCCAGGTGAAGGTGCTGACCGACAATACCTTCACCAAGGCGCGCATCCTGTCGATCGACGAGGCCAACATGCGCCGCGACCTCGATGCCGGCAAGGTTGTCGTCGTCGCTGGTTTTCAGGGCGTCGATGCCGACGGCAACATCACCACGCTCGGCCGCGGCGGTTCGGATACCTCGGGCGTCGCGCTCGCCGCTGCATTGAAGGCCGACGAGTGCCAGATCTACACCGACGTCGATGGCGTCTATACGACCGACCCGCGCGTCGTGCCGGAAGCGAAGAAGCTCGACACCATCACCTTCGAGGAAATGCTGGAAATGGCCAGCCTCGGCTCCAAGGTGCTGCAGATCCGCTCGGTCGAATTCGCCGGCAAGTACAAGGTCAAACTGCGCGTTCTTTCCAGCTTCCAGGACGAAGGGGAAGGCACGCTGATCACTGTTGAGGAAGACAAGAACATGGAACAACCGATCATCTCCGGTATCGCCTTCAACCGCGACGAAGCCAAGCTGACCGTGCTCGGCGTGCCGGATACCCCGGGCATCGCCTACCAGATTCTCGGCGCCATCGCCGACGCCAACATCGACGTCGACATGATCATCCAGAACGTCGGCCACGACGGCACGACCGACTTCTCCTTCACCGTCAACCGCGGCGACTTCGCCAAGGCCAAGGCCATCCTGGAAGACGTCAAGGTCAAGCTGGCGGCACGCGAAGTCACCGGCGACAACAAGATCTGCAAGGTTTCCGCCGTCGGCGTCGGCATGCGCTCGCACCCGGGCGTCGCCAGCCAGATGTTCAAGGCGCTGGCCGACGAGGGGATCAACATCCAGATGATTTCGACCTCCGAGATCAAGATTTCCGTCGTCCTCGACGAGAAATACCTGGAGCTGGCCGTCCGCGTGCTGCATCGCACCTTCGGTCTCGACCAGTAAGTTTGACCGCAGGGCGCGGAGGCTATATCATCCGCGCCTTCGTTGAAGACTGGACCCGGAGACGTGGCCGAGAGGTCGAAGGCACTCCCCTGCTAAGGGAGCATGCGGGCAAAACCTGCATCGAGGGTTCGAATCCCTCCGTCTCCGCCAGCAAATCAAATAAGCCCTTGAACGCCAAGGGCTTTTTTTTTCCAACAGGTTCGACGAACGCCGGCGGAGGAGGCAGTGAGCAAGCGAATTCGCATCATCGGCGCCGCCAGCGGCGTTGGGGCACAGGATCACGGCTGCGCGGACGGCCCGGTGGCCTTCCATCGTTCGCAGGCGTGGCACGAACTCCAGGATGATCCGCACATCGACTGGGGCCGAACGCTGTTCGCGCCTGATGCTGCCGGGCGTTCGCCGCTCGAACGGGTGGCCGAGGTCTGCCGCGACCTTGCCGACGAGGTCGCCGGGACGTTGGACGAGGGCGCCTTTCCGCTGGTCATCGGCGGCGACCATTCGATCGCCATCGGCACCTGGAGCGGCGTTGCCCGCGCGACCGGGGCGCCGCTCGGGCTATTGTGGATCGACGCCCATCTCGACAGTCATACGCCGGATACCTCCTATTCCGGGGCGCTCCACGGCATGCCGCTGGCCTGCCTGCTGGGGCGCGGCGACAAGCGGCTGCTCGGTCTGGGCGTTCCCGGGATGCAGCTCGACCCCCGGCATACGGTGGTACTCGGCCCGCGCTCATGGGAGCCGGAGGAAGCCGAGTTTCTCGTGCGCCTGGGCGTGCGCATCATCGGCGGTGACGAGATCGCCGCGCGCGGTTTCGCCGCCTGCCTCGACGAGGCGTCGCGGAGCGTCGCCGCGGCAGGTGGCGGTTTCGGCGTCACCCTCGATCTCGATGCCATCGACCCGGCGCTGGCGCCCGGTGTCGGCAGCCCGGAACCGGAGGGGCTGTCGGCGCTCGACGTGCGCCGGGGCTTGCGGCGCCTGGCCGGCGTGCCGGGCCTGCGGGCGCTGGAAATCGTCGAATACAACCCGGATCGCGACCGCGATGGCCGCACGGCGCACCTGATCGCCGACCTGATCGGCGATGCCCTGCCGCAGTTGACCCGTCAGCCGGGATCGTCCGCATGACCGGCGATCAGCATGCCATTCTCGGCGTCGCGTCGGATGCCAGCCCGGCCGAGATCAAGCGCGCCTATCGTCGGCTGGCCATGCGCTGGCATCCGGATCGCAACACCGATCCGGCGGCGAGCGAGCGTTTCAGGCTGATCCGGGCGGCCTACGAACAGCTGGTTGCGGTCGACGCCCCTGAAACGGCGAAATCCGACGCAGCCGAGCCCGAACCGGGGCCGGAGGAGAGCGTCGCCAAGGCGGCCGACATTCGCCTGAACCTTGAAATCAGCCTCGAGGCGGCGGCGTCCGGTTGCCGCCGAACCATCGATTACACCCGGGGCAAGCCTTGTCCGACCTGCGCCGGCAGCGGCGAGGCGGGCATGACCCGCACGCGCTTTTGCGGCGCCTGCCACGGCAGCGGCCGCGTGCGCGATGCGCAGCGCGGGCTGGTCGGTTGCGACGCCTGCGCCGGGCGCGGTTTCTTCAGCGAGCGGATTTGCCCGGACTGCGGCGGCAGCGGGCGCGAAAGTACCGCCGTCAGCCTGGAAATCCGGGTGCCGCCGGGCATGCTGCCGGGCGACGAATTGCGTCTGGCCGGGCAGGGCGAGGCGGCGCGCGACCAACTGGCGGCCGGCGACCTGTTCCTGACCATCGTCATCCGCAGCCACCCGTTGTTCGAGCTGCGCGGGCGCGACCTGCATTTCTCGATGCCGGTCAGTGCGCTGGCATTGCTGGCCGGCGGCGAGATCGAGTTGCCGGCGCTGGCCGGCGCGCTGCACTGCGTGCTCGATGCCGGTGCGGCGACGCCGCGCGAGCTCCGCCTGCCCGGCAAGGGCTACCCGGGGCGCGGCAAGCATCCCGCCGGCGATCTGGTCGTCGATCTGCGGCCAGTATTCCCGAGCGCGTTGAATGCCCGCCAGCGCAAGCTGCTGCTGCAGGCCAACGCCGCCCTGCTCGACGAGGCGTCCGGGAGCCTGCCGGAGATCAGCGCCTGGAACCGCCAGCATCTCGGGCGCTGAACGGCGGGCGCGAATTCGGGGTGTTTTTGCAGGTCGACCGCAGCATGCGCGCGAGCGTGCCCTGGTAGTACACTGGCGCACCGATCCAGCCCGCCCGCACCCGCCCATGACCCCCATTTCGGATGAACTCGCCGAACAGATTCGCGCCATCCGCGAGGAAGTGGTACTCAAGACGCTGTCGGTCACGCTGATCGCCGGCGGCGTGCTGCTGGTCGGCAACATGGCGCGCAACCTGCACCTGGGGAATCCGCTCAGCGTCGTCCATCCGCTGCTCTACCTGGCGCTGCTGTCAGTCTATCTGCTGCGGCAGCGGATCGGTGCCACGCGCATCGCCTGGTTCACCGTCATCCTGCTCTACCTGGCGGCCACCGGCGGGTTGTTCATCTATGGGCTGGCCGGCAACTCGGCAGCGGTTTACATGGCGTTCTGCTTCATTTCGACGAGTTTCTTCGGCATGCGGGGCGGGGTCGTGGCGGCTACCCTCAGCGTCGGTACCATGGTGCTGGTCGCCATCCTGCACATCGGGGGCAGGATCGCCCTGAGCATCGATCTGCCTACCTTCATGCACAACCCGTACAGCTGGGTCGCTGCCGTGCTGACCGTCGGCTCGATGTCCTGGCTGGTTCTCAGCCAGGTCGGCCGGCTCAACGCGCGCCACATGAAGCTGCTCGCCGAGCAGCACCATCAGGCCCGCCACGACCCGCTGACCGGCCTGCACAATCGCCTGGCGCTTGAGAGCATACTCGACCAGGCGATTGCCGATGCGCTGCGCGAAGACCGCGAGCTGGCGGTTTTCCTGCTCGATCTCGACCGCTTCAAGAACATCAACGACTCGCTCGGCCACAATGCCGGCGACCGCCTGCTGGTCGAGGTCGCCACCCGGCTGGCCGGCTGCGTGCGCGGTTCGGATACCGTCGCCCGACTGAGCGGCGACGAGTTCGTCGTCCTCCTGCCGCGCCTGGCCTCGCCGGACGTGACCGGCGTCGCCGCCAAGCTGGTCGACACGCTGTCGGCACCCTATGCGATCGGCGACCGCGAACTGCGCACGGCGCCGTCGGTCGGCATCAGCCTCTGCCCGCGCGACGCGCGCGATGTCGAGACGTTGATCAAGTACGCCGACACCGCGATGTATGCCGCCAAGGCGCAGGGCGGCGGATGTTTCCAGTATTTCGCGCCGGAAATGAACGCGGCGGCGACCGAACGCCTGCGCATCGAGTGCCGGCTGCGCGAGGCCATCGACCTGGGGCAGTTCGCGCTGCATTTCCAGCCGAAGATCGACATGTCCGGGCGCCTGACCGGGCTCGAGGCGCTGCTCCGCTGGCCCGGGGCCGGCGAGTCGTCGCTGCCACCGGCGCAGTTCATCGCCGTCGCCGAGGAAAACGGGATGATCGACGAGATCGGCGACTGGGTGATCGCCACCGTCTGCCGCCAGCTGCGCGCCTGGCTCGACGACGGGCTCGATCCGCCGCGTGTCGCCGTCAACCTGTCCACCCGGCAGCTGCGGGCCAGCGACCTCGCCGCCAGGGTGGCCGGGCTGCTCGCCGAAGCGGCCGTGCCGGCGCGCCTGCTCGAGTTCGAGGTGACCGAAACGGCGGCCATGGAAAATGCGGAGAGCGCGGCGCGCCATCTGGGCGAACTGGGAGCGATGGGGGTGACGCTGAGCATCGACGATTTCGGTTCCGGGTATTCGTCCCTGTCCCATCTGCGCAGCCTGCCGCTCGACGCGCTGAAGATCGACCGCAGCTTCGTGCGCGACATCGCCAGCGACGCCAACGACCTGGCGATCGCGCGCGGCACCATAGCGCTGGCGCACAGCCTGGGCTTGCGGGTGATCGCCGAAGGGGTGGAAACCCTGGCGCAGTGGCAGCTGCTGCGCGACAACGGCTGCGACGAGGTCCAGGGCTTCCTGATCGCGCGCCCGGCGCCAGCCGAGGCGCTGGCGGGCATCCTCAGCCTCGGACGCGTACCGCTACCGACAACCGGCTGAGCGGGCAGGCGACGCCGCTCACAGCAGCGGGCTCATGGTCTGGACAGCGTTTTCCAGCAGCCGGCGCAGGCGCGGCCGGGCGCGCCAGGCGTTGAGCTCCAGCGGGACCGAGCGGGCTTCGTAGGCGCGCTGCAGGGCACGCGCAGCGCTCGAGAATTCGCGGTCGTAGGCGATCAGCGACACTTCGAAATTGAGTTCGAAGCTGCGCAGGTCGAGATTTACGGTGCCGAAGACGGTGATTTCCTCGTCGACGACCATGCTCTTGGTGTGCAGCAGGCCGTCGCGGAAATGCAGGATCCTGACGCCGACAGCCAGCAGGTCCTCGTTGTAGGCCTGGCTGGCGTAGCGCACGAGGCGCGAGTCGATCCGCTCGGGAACGACGAGAACGACCGCGACGCCGCGCAGGGCGGCCGAGCGCAGCGCCGTCAGCAGGGCTTCGCCGGGAACGAAATAGGGCGTGGTGAGAACGATTTCGCGGCGCGCCGCGTAGATCGCCGCCAGTAGCAGGGCGTCGATGGGCAGCATCGAGGCCTGCGGCCCCGAGGGGAAGATCTGGACCTGGCTGCTGCCAGCGGGCGCCAGCAATGGCGGGGGGGGCGGTGCGAAGGGGCTGCCGGTCTGCAGCGACGTCAGCGAGAGCGAGACCGCTTCGAGCACCCAGGCGGCCGGCCCCTCGATGCGGACCATGGCATCCACCCATTCGCCGACGCCGGCATCCTGCTTGAAGAAGCGCGGATCGGCGATGTTCATGCTGCCGGTGTAGGCGATGCGGCGGTCGATGACGGCGATCTTGCGATGGTCGCGCAGGTCGAAACGGACGAACAGGGCGCGCAGCGGATTGACCGGCAGCACTTCGACGACCGTCACGCCGGCATCGCGCAGGCGCGCGACCGCGCTGCTCCTGAGAAACGGCCGGCTGCCGAGGGAGTCCATCAGCGCGCAGCAGGCGATGCCGCGCTGGCTGGCGTGGACCAGCGCGGCGACGAGATCGTCGACGAAGCCGCCGGCGCTCCAGATGTAGAACTCCAGCCGCACCGAACTGCGGGCGGCGGCGATGTCGGCGATCAGCGCGCGCATGACCGCCGCGCTGTCGCCGAGCAGCTGGAGACGGTGGCCACCCATCGGCGGCAGCCCGACCGCCGCCTGGGCCAGCCGGCCGATGCTTTCGCCGCCGGGGGAGAGGGTGTCCGGCGCGGCCACGCTGGCTGCCGGAATGCCGGCGGCCCAGCGCAGCATTTCCGGGCGCAGGGCGGCGGCCCGCCGCATCCAGGTCTTCCCCAGCCGCCGTTCGCCGATCATCAGGTACATCAGCGCACCGGCCGCCGGCAGCAGAATGACCAGCAGCAGCCAGCCGACCGCCGTGCCGCGCGCGTTGCGCCGGGAAAAGATGCGCAGCGCGATGCCCAGCAGGACGCACAGATGCAGGAGGGTGAGCAGGTTCAGCATGCCGGGCAGTATCGGCCGCCTGCTCCCGGGCGGTCAATGGCCGGCGCCGCGGGCACGGCGCTCATCCGGCCGGCTGCGGGTGCGGCTCGAAATTGAAGCGTTTCGGCACGTCGACCGCAGCGATCCGCTGCAGGGGCAGGGCGTGCCAGTGGATCGCGGCGCTGTCGTCGCCCACCAGCAGGGCGAGCAGATCGTCGTCGTCCGCCAGGTCGCCGGTGCCCGTGCGGCACTCGCCGAGAAAGCGCGGCAGGTCGCGGTCGTCGAGGAGGCCGATGCCGAGTTCGGTGGCGAGCAGGACGTTGCCTTCCTCGTCGACATAGGCGGCGTGCGCGACGCCCGCCGGCTGGCCGTTGTGGCTGACGAAGGCATCCCCCACGCGGCGCCACACCCACGGCGTATAGCCGAGGCTGACGAACACGCGTTGCGGGCCATTCTGCAGGAACCAGCAGCCTGATTCGTCACACCCGTACTGCCGGTTGATGAACTGGATCAGGCCGCCGTGCGTGATGCGCTCGTCCTGCAAGCGCCAGTCGCCCCGCCGGTCGAGCGACAACCAGCCATAACAGGCAGGAACGTTGGGCCATTTGGCGATGGCCGAGAGATCGACCATCAGCTTTCGTAGGCTTCCAGCGGTGGACAGGCGCAGTTCAGGTTGCGGTCGCCGTACACGTCGTCGATGCGGTTGACGCTCGGCCAGAACTTGTTGGCCGCCACCCAGGGCAGCGGAAAGACCGCCTGCTCGCGGCTGTAGGGATGCGGCCAGTCGCCGTCGATGACGTCCGCCTGGGTGTGCGGGGCGTTCTTCAGCGGATTGTTGTCGGGCGACCAGACGCCGTTCTCGATCTGGCGGATTTCCTCGCGGATGGCGATCATCGCGTCGATGAAACGGTCCAGCTCGGCCTTCGACTCGGATTCGGTCGGCTCGACCATGATCGTGCCGGCCACCGGGAAGGACACCGTCGGCGCATGGAAGCCGTAGTCCATCAGGCGCTTGGCGATGTCGATCTCGGCGATGCCGGTCGCCGCCTTGATCGGGCGGATGTCGAGGATGCACTCGTGGGCGACGCGGCCATTCTTGCCGACGTAGAGCACCGGATAGTGCGCATTGAGCTTCGTTGCGATGTAGTTGGCGTTGAGGATGGCGACCTTCGTCGCCTTCTTGACGCCGGCGCCGCCGAGCATGGCCAGGTACATCCAGGAAATGGTCAGGATCGAGGCCGAGCCGAAGGGGGCGGCGGAAACCGCCCCCTGGCCGGCGTGCGGGCCGTCGATCGGCGCCACGACGTGGTTGGCCATGAACGGGGCGAGATGGGCCTTGAGGCCGATCGGGCCCATGCCCGGGCCGCCGCCGCCGTGTGGGATGGCGAAGGTCTTGTGCAGGTTCATGTGGCTGACGTCGGCGCCGATGAAGCCGGGCGAGGTCAGGCCGACCTGGGCGTTGAGGTTGGCGCCGTCCATGTATACCTGGCCGCCGTACTGGTGCACGATGGCGCAGATGTCGCGGACCGCTTCCTCGAACACGCCGTGCGTCGACGGGTAGGTGATCATCAGGCAGGCGAGGTCATCCTTGTGTTCCTCGGCCTTGGCCCTGAGGTCGGCGACATCGACGTTACCATTCTCGTCGCAATCGACGACGACGACCTTCATGTTGGCCATCTGGGCGGTCGCCGGATTGGTGCCGTGCGCCGACTTGGGGATCAGGCAGACGTTGCGGTGCTCCTCGCCACGGCTGGCGTGGTAGCGGTCGATGGCGACCAGGCCGGCATACTCGCCCTGGGCGCCGGAGTTCGGCTGCATGCAGATGGCGTCGAAGCCGGTGACCGTCTTCAGCCACTCGGTCAGGCCGCCGATCATCTCGTGGTAGCCCTGCACCTGGTCGCGCGGCGCGAAGGGGTGAATGCCGCCGAATTCCGGCCAGGTGACCGGGATCATCTCGCTGGTGGCGTTCAGCTTCATCGTGCACGAGCCGAGCGAGATCATCGAATGGTCGAGCGCGAGGTCCTTGTTCTGCAGCGACTTCAGGTAACGCAGCATCTCGTGTTCGGTGTGGTGGGTGTTGAACACCGGGTGCTGCAGGATGGCGTCGGTGCGGTAGAGGTCGTCGGGCAGCGCCGGATCGGCGGCGGCGACCTGCGCGTCGATCGTTTCCATGTCCAGCGTGATTTGGGTGAACAGCTTGAACAGCACGGCGACGTCGTGGCGCGTGGTCGTCTCGTCGAAGGAAACGCCGAGGACGCCGGCGGCAACGCGGCGCAGGTTGTAGCCGGCGGTGAGCGCCGCGTGATGGACGGCTTCGGCACGGGCGCCGAGGTCGAAGTGGACGGTGTCGAAGAACTGTCGGGTCAGCACTGCGATGCCGGCGCGCCGCAGGCCTTCGGCGAGGATCGCGGCGAGCCGGTGGATGCGGCCGGCGATGGTGCGCAGGCCTTGCGGCCCGTGGTAGACGGCGTACATGCCGGCCATGTTGGCGAGCAGCACCTGCGAGGTGCAGATGTTGGAGTTGGCCTTCTCACGGCGGATATGCTGTTCGCGCGTCTGCAGTGTCATGCGGTAGGCGGTCTTGCCGCGCGCATCCCTGGAGACGCCGATGATGCGGCCCGGCATCGAGCGGACGAAGGCCTCGCGGGTGGCGAAGAAGGCGGCGTGCGGGCCGCCGAAGCCCATCGGGATGCCGAAGCGCTGGCTGGAACCGAGGGCGATGTCGGCGCCCATGGCGCCCGGCGACTTGAGCAGGACCAGCGCCATCAGATCGCTGGCTACGGCGACGGTGGCGCCGCCGGCCTTGAGGGCCGCGATGGCGGCGGTCAGGTCGCGGACTTCGCCGTGGTCGCCCGGATACTGCAGCAGCGCGCCGAAGAATTCCTCGTCTTTTACGGCGTCGACCGCAGCGATCGCCAGTTCGAAGCCGAAATAGGCGGCGCGCGTCTTCACGACGTCGATGGTCTGCGGGAAGCAGGCGGCATCGACCAGGAAGCGGTTCGATTTCGATTTGGAGACACGTCGCGCCATGGTCATCGCCTCGGCGGCGGCGGTCGCTTCGTCGAGCAGCGAGGCGTTGGCGATCTCCAGGCCGGTCAGGTCGACCACCATCTGCTGGAAGTTCATCAGCGCTTCCAGGCGGCCCTGGGCGATCTCGGCCTGGTAGGGCGTGTAGGCGGTGTACCAGCCCGGGTTTTCCATGACGTTGCGCAGGATGACCTTCGGCGTCAGGGTATCGTAGTAGCCCATGCCGATGCACGAGCGGTTGACCACGTTCTTGCCAGCGATCGCCTTCAACGCCGCCAGCGCCTCGTGTTCGCGTTGCGGGGCAGGCAGCGGCAGGTCGGCCGGCAGGCGGATGGCGGCGGGAACCGTCTGGGCGATCAGCTGTTTCAGGCTGTCGGCACCGATGGCGGCAAGCATGGCGGCGATTTCGGTCGGGCACGGTCCGATGTGACGGGTGATGAACTCGTCACGCTGTTCCAGATCGGAAAGCGGCAGGTTGAGCGGCATGGGCGATCCTCGCTCAGGCGGCGTCGGCGACGGCCTGGTAGGCGGCAGCGTCGAGCAGCTTGTCGAGGTCGGCGACGTTGTCCGGGGTCATCTTGAACAGCCAGGCGGCGTAGGCGTCCTGGTTGACCGATTCCGGCGCGTCCGCGGCGGCCTGGTTTACCTCGGTGACGGTGCCGGCGAGCGGCGCGTAAACGTCGGCTGCGGCCTTGACCGATTCGACGACGGCGATTTCCTTCTCGGCGGCGTAATGTGCGCCGGCTTCCGGCAGCTCGACGAAGACGAGGTCGCCCAGGGCTTCCTGGGCATGGTCGGTGATGCCGACGGTGACCGTGCCGTCGGCGTTGAGCAGGACCCATTCGTGGGAGGCGGCGTACTTGAGATTGGCGGGGACGTTGGACATGGTTTTTCTCCTGAATGGGGTGACTAGATGACTGCCTTGCCGTTGCGGGCGAATACGGGTTTGGTGACCTTGGCCTTGAGCAGCTTGCCGCGGATGTCGACCTCGACTTCGTCGCCGATGGCGACGCCGAGCGGCAGGCGGGCGAGGGCGATGGACTGCTGCAGCGTCGGCGAGAAACTGCCTGAGGTAATCTCGCCATTACCTTGTTTTGTAATGACTTGTTGATGGCCGCGCAGGACGCCCTTGTCGAGCAGGACGAGGCCGAGGAAGGCTTTCTGCTGGCCTGCTGCGGTCAACGCTGATTTGCCGACGAAATCGCGCGCGTCCTTCATCGCCACGGTCCAGGCCAGGCCGGCGTCGAGCGGCGACACCGACTCGTCCATGTCCTGGCCGTAGAGATTCATGCCGGCTTCCAGGCGCAGCGTGTCGCGCGCGCCCAGTCCGCAAGGGGCGACGCCGGCGTCCTTCAGTTGCTGCCAGATTGCTTCGGCTTCCGTCGCTGGCAGCATGATTTCGAAGCCGTCCTCGCCGGTGTAGCCGGTGCTGGCGATGAAGTAGCGGTCGACTTCGGCGGCGAAGAAGGGCTTCAGTCCTTCGCTGGCGGCTTTGAGTTGCGGCAGCACCTGCCAGACCCTGGCGCGGGCGTTGGGGCCCTGGACGGCGATGATGGCCAGCGCATTGGCGCCATCGCGGCGCGGTGTGATGGTGACGTCCAGCTGCCATTCGGCGGCCCTTGCCCGCATCCAGGCCAGATCCTTGTCGGCGGTGCCGGCATTGACGACGATGCGGAAGCGGGTGTCGCTCAGGAAATAGATGATCAGGTCGTCGATGACGCCGCCGGCTTCGTTGAGCATCGCCGAATAGAGCGCCTTGCCGGGAACGGTCAGCTTGGCGACGTCGTTGGCAACGAGGCGGGAGAGGAAGGGGCGGCATTCGGCGCCGGTGAGATCGACCGGGCACATGTGGGAGACATCGAACATGCCGCAGTCCTTGCGTACCGCGTGGTGTTCCTCGATCTGCGAACCGTAGTTGACTGGCATGTCCCAGCCGCCGAAATCGACCATCCGGGCCCCGAGCGCGCGATGGGCGGAATTCAGCACCGTTTTCTTCAGCATATCAATCCTTTGCAAACGTTTATTAACGTCAGTTCTAGAAACGGAAGAGGGGTGAAACGAAAGAATCACGTCTTGCGTTTCACCCCTCTGTCCTCGATACCTGAGAGATTTGCCCCATCGGTGGGTGTCGACCGCGACGGTCTTCACCACTCTCCAGAGTTTCAGCGGCCAAGCTGCTGATTCTGCGGTCCTTTTGCCTGAGCGTTTTCGGGTGGATTTGCGCCTTCGGCGGCAGCTCGCGCTGCGCTCTCCCACAGAACGAAGGCACTATATCGGGATGCCGGCATCTAATCAACCTGCTGCACCGCACAAGCGAGGCGGGGCGCCGGCGGCCTTCATGTTAAACTCTGCATTTATTCAGCATCCGCAAGCCGTGACTCCAGCCAATTTCGATTTTCATTGCCACTCGGTCGTTTCCGACGGCCTGCTGCCGCCGGAAGAGGTCGCGCGGCGGGCAGCGGCCAACGGCGTCGATCTCTGGGCGCTGACCGATCACGACGATCTCGGCGGCCTTGAAATCGCCCGGGCGACGGCCACGGAGGCCGGCATGAATTTCGTCCCCGGGGTCGAGATTTCCATCGAATGGAAGGGCGTGCCGATCCATATCGTCGGCCTTGGCTTCGACGCGGCGCATCCGGCGCTCTCCGGCGGGCTGGACGAGCTGCGCCTCGGCCGCATCGAGCGGGCGAAGCGGATGGGCGAGGCGCTGGCGGCGATCGGCATTCCCGGCGTCTACGAAGGCGCGCTGTGCTTCGCGACCAACCCGGGCCTGATTTCGCGCGCCCACTTTGCGCGTTACCTGGTGTCGATTGGTATCGCCCGCGACGTGCCGGGGGTGTTCCAGCACTATCTGACGCCGGGCAAGCCGGGCTACGTCGATCATCGCTGGGCCACGCTGCAGGACGCCATCGACTGGATTACCACGGCCGGCGGCGTGGCGGTGGTGGCGCATCCCGGACGCTACAAGATGTCCGGCGCTCAGACGCGGCAATTCCTGGATGACTTCAAGGACCTTGGCGGGCTGGGCATCGAGGTGACCTGCGGCAGCCATTCGCCCGATCACGTCATGCATTTCGCCCGCCTGGCCCGGCATTACGCCTTCCACGCCTCGCGCGGCTCGGATTTCCATGGGCCGGCCGAGAGCTACGTCGATCTCGGCAAGCTGCCGCAACTGCCGGAAGACCTCAAGCCGGTCTGGCGCCTGCTCCGCTGATTCATGGCCCGTGTCGTAAACATCCACCCTGATTCGCCGCAGCAGCGCCTCCTGGTGCAGGCGGCCGGATTCATCCGCGATGGCGGCATCGTCGCCTTGCCGACTGATTCTTGCTACGCGCTCGGTTGCCGGCTCGGCGACAAGGAGGCGATGGACCGCGTTCGCCTGATCCGCCAGATGGACGAGCGCCATCACCTGACGCTGATGGTGCGTGACCTTTCGGAAATCGCCCATTTCGCCCGCGTCGACAACGCCCAGTACCGGCTGCTCAAGGCGACGACGCCGGGCAGCTATACCTTCATCCTCGAAGGCACCAAGGAGTTGCCGCGCCGCGTCCTGCACCCCAAGCGCAAGACCATCGGCCTGCGCGTGCCGAACCACCCGGTGGCGCTGGGACTGCTGGCGGAACTCAACGAGCCGCTGCTGACGACGACCCTGCAGTTGCCGGGCGACGATGAGCCGCTGACCGAAGGCTGGGAAATCCAGGATCGCCTGGACGACCAGATTGAACTGATCCTCGATGCCGGCCATTGCGGCACCGAGCCGACCACCATCATTGACCTGACCGGTTCCACGCCTGAGCTTATTCGCGCCGGGCGCGGCTCGCTGGCACCGTTCGGGCTGGACTGACATGGACATCAACGCGCTGATCCAGACCATCGCCGTCGCCGCGCTGCCGGTCATTTTCGCGATCACCCTGCACGAAGCCGCGCACGGCTACGCGGCGCGCCATTTCGGCGATCCGACCGCCTGGCAACTCGGGCGCATCAGCCTCAACCCGCTGCGCCACATCGATCCGGTCGGCACCATCCTGATCCCGGCGGCCATCCTGCTGTTTTCCGGTGGTTCCTTCCTCTTCGGCTATGCCAAGCCGGTCCCGGTCGATTTCAGCCGCCTGCGCAACCCGAAACAGGACATGTTCTGGGTCGCCGCTGCCGGGCCCGGCGCCAACCTGTTCATGGCCTGCTGCTGGGCGCTCATGCTCAAGCTGGCCTGGCTGCTGCCAGGCAACATGTTCACTGTGCCGCTGTCCGAGATGAGCAAGATCGGCATCATGGTCAATTGCGTGCTGATGGTGCTCAACCTGCTGCCGCTGCCGCCGCTCGACGGCGGGCGTATCGCCGTCAGCCTGCTCCCGCACAGGCTGGCCTGGCGGTTCGCGCAGATCGAGCGCTGGGGCTTCCCGATTTTGCTGGTCCTGCTGTTCACCGGTATCCTCGGCGCCGTCATGAACCCGCTGGTGATCCTTTCGGCGCGGGCCATCGAATCCATTTTCGGACTTTATTGATCAATCTATGTACGCAGAACGTGTCCTTTCCGGCATGCGCCCCACCGGCGCGCTTCACCTCGGCCATTACCATGGGGTGCTCAAGAACTGGGTCAGGCTCCAGCACGAATATCCCTGCCTGTTCTTCGTCGCCGACTGGCACGCGCTGACGACGCATTACGACAATCCGCAGGGCATCGAGCAGGCGACGTGGGACATGGTCATCGACTGGCTGGCGGCCGGCGTCGACCCCAACCAGGCGACGTTGTTCATCCAGTCGCGCGTGCCGGAGCACGCCGAACTGCACCTGCTGATGTCGATGATGACGCCGCTCGGCTGGCTGGAGCGCGTGCCGACCTACAAGGACCAGCAGGAAAAGCTGGCCGGCAAGGATCTCACCACCTACGGCTTCCTCGGCTATCCGCTGCTGATGAGCGCCGACATCCTGATCTACCGTGCCGACAAGGTGCCGGTCGGCGAGGACCAGATCCCGCACGTCGAATTCACCCGCGAGCTGGCGCGCCGCTTCAATCACATGTACGGCCGCGAACCGGGGTTCGAGGACAAGGCGCGCGAGGCGGTCAAGCGTCTGGGCAGCAAGAAGGCGCGCCTCTACGAGGAGCTGCGCACCCGCTTCCAGCAGGATGGCGAGAAGGAGGCGGTCGAGCAGGCCAAGGCCATGCTCAATGAAATCCAGCATCTTTCGGCGGTCGACCGCGAGCGGCTGTTCGGCTTCCTCGAAGGTACCGGCAAGATGATCCTCGTCGAGCCGGGCTACCTGCTGACGCCGGAATCGAAGATGCCGGGCCTCGACGGGCAGAAGATGTCCAAGTCGTACCACAACACGATCACCCTGCGCGAATCCGAGGAATCGGTGAGCAAGAAGGTGCGCAGCATGCCGACCGACCCGGCCCGTGTGCGCCGCCACGACCCGGGCGAGCCGACCAAGTGCCCGGTCTGGCAACTGCACCAGGTCTATTCCGACGACGCCTGCAAGGAATGGGTGCAGGCCGGCTGCCGCAGCGCCGGCATCGGCTGCATAGAGTGCAAGCAGCCGGTGATCGACGGCATCCTGCGCGAGCAGGCGCCGATGCGCGAGCGGGCGCAGGTCTATCTGGACGACCCGACGCTGGTCAAGAACATCATCGCCGACGGCTGCGAAAAAGCCCGCGAACTGGCCCGCGAAACCATGCGCGACGTGCGCGAGGCGATGGGGCTGGAATACCACTGATGTTCGGCTACGACTGGGAGACGCTGCTCTGGATCGCCATCGGCTTCGGCGGCCAGGGCCTGTTCATGATGCGCTTCGTCGTGCAGTGGTGGAGCAGCGAGAAGGAGAAGCGCGTCGTCGTGCCGGTCGCCTTCTGGTATTTCAGCATTTTCGGCGGCCTGGTGCTGACCATCTACGCCATCCACCGCAACGACCCGGTCTTCATCTTCGGCCAGGGGCTCGGCCTGATCATCTACTTCCGCAACCTGCACCTGCATTACAAGGGCAAGGGCCGCCCGGCCGCTTCCTGACATGAACGCTGCGGTCGACGCCCCGGAAGTGGCAAAAATGGCGGCGCTGTTCGAGCCGGTCGCCCGCATCTACGGCGAGCCGCTCGACCAGTTGCCGCAGGATCTCTACATCCCGCCCGATGCGCTGGCGATCATGCTCGACGCCTTCGAGGGCCCGCTCGACCTGCTGCTCTACCTGATCCGCAAGGCGAACGTCGACATCCTCGACATCCCGATGGCGCCGCTGACCCGGCAATACCTCGATTACGTCGAGAGCATGCGCGCCACCAACCTCGAACTGGCGGCCGACTATCTGGTGATGGCGGCGATGCTGATCGAGATCAAGTCGCGCATGCTGCTGCCGCGGCCCAAGGCGGGCGAGGGCGAGGAGGCCGAGGACCCGCGCGCCGAGCTGGTGCGCCGGCTGATGGAATACGAGCAGATCAAGATCGCCGGCCAGAAGCTCAACGAGCTGCCGCAGGCCGAGCGCGAATTCTTCTGGGTCGAGACGCTGGTCGAGAAGTCGCTCTACGTGCGTCATCCCGAGGTCTCGGTGAGCGACCTCAAGGAAGCCTGGGAGGCCATCTTCCGCCAGGCCCGCCTGATGAAGAACCACAGGATCAGCCGCGAGGAGTTGTCGGTGCGCGAACATATGGGCATCATCCTGCGGCTCTTGCAGGAACGCGGCGGCTTCGTCCAGTTCGAAACGATGTTCGATCCGGCGATGGGGCCGCCCGGCCTGGTCGTGCATTTCCTGGCGATGCTTGAGCTGGCCCGCGAGAAACTGGTCGAATTTACCCAAACCGAGGCATTTCAGCCCATATACGTGAGAGTGCAGCAAGGTGGAACCGAGCCTGGTCAAGAAAGTGCTTGAAGCGGCGCTGCTCGCCGCGCGCGAGCCGATGACGCCGCTCGAACTGCGCAAGATGTTCGACGACGAACTGTCGACCGACACCCTGCGCAAGCTGCTCGACGAACTGCGCGAAGACTGGGCCGAGCGCCCGGTCGAGCTGATCCAGCTCGCCTCCGGCTGGCGCTTCCGGACGCGCGCCGAATTCCTCCCCTACCTCGAACGCCTGAACCCCGAAAAGCCTCCCAAATACTCGCGGGCGATGCTCGAAACCCTGGCCATCATCGCCTATCGCCAGCCGGTGACGCGGGGCGACATCGAGGAAATCCGCGGCGTCGCGGTCAACGCCAACGTCATCAAGACGCTCGAAGAGCGCGGCTGGATCGACGTCGTCGGCCATCGCGATACGCCCGGGCGGCCGGCGCTGTTCGCCACGACCAAGCAATTTCTCGACGATCTGGGCCTGCGCGCCGTCAGCGAACTGCCGCCGCTCGAACAAATCAGCCAGACCCTGGAGCTGAACCATGAAAACCAAGCGTAGTCCGCTGCGTCCGCCGAATGCGGCGGTATCCGAAAATCGCCCCGAAAAGGCGGTCGACCGCAACCCTGCCGGGCCGCGTGGCCGCGGGCCGCGCCGCGACGTGCCGGAAGGCCAGGCGGCGCCCGCGGCGCCGGTGTCGCGCCGCAAGCCGGCACCCAATACCGGCGGGCGGGCCAATCGCGGCAGCATCGCCCGCGACGGCCGCCCCCTGGCCGAGGCCAAGCCGGAGCGCCTGCAAAAGGTGCTGGCCCAGGCCGGCATCGGCTCGCGCCGGGAGATGGAGGAATGGATCGCCGCCGGCCGCATCAGCGTGAATGGCGTCACCGCCCAGCTTGGCCAGAGCGTGGTGCCGACCGACAAGATCAAGATCGGCGGCCGCCTGGTGAATGTGCGCTTCACGACGACGAAGACGCCGCGCGTGCTGATGTACCACAAGCCGGAAGGCGAAATCGTCTCGCGCGACGATCCGGAAGGTCGCCCCTCGGTCTTCGCGGCGCTGCCGCGCATCCGCGGTGGCCGCTGGATCGCCGTCGGGCGCCTCGATTTCAACACCTCGGGCCTCTTGCTGTTCACCACCTCCGGCGAACTGGCCAACCGGCTGACCCACCCGAGTTCCGAGCTGGTCCGCGATTACGCCGTGCGCGTCCTCGGCGAACTGACGCTGGAAGCGCAGCAGCAATTGCTGGGCGGCATCGAGCTCGAGGACGGCCCGGCCAGCTTCGCCAGCCTGCAGGATGCCGGCGGCGAGGGGGCCAACCACTGGTACCGCGTCACCCTGTTCGAAGGGCGCAATCGCGAAGTGCGGCGGATGTTCGAGGCGGTCGGGTGCACGGTCAGCCGCCTGATCCGCGTCCGCTACGGGCCGTTCAACCTGCCGCCGCAATTGAAGCGGGGCCGCGTGCACGAGCTCGACGAGGCCGAAGTCAAGGCCCTGATGCGCGAACTCGACAAAATGAGGAAGCCGCCGGAGAACGCCCGGGAAAGCGTATAAAGTCGGCTGGATTCATTTACCGGGGGGAATAAACTCGTTATAATTCACGGGTTTGTTCCTCCCGCCGTTTTGGCGGGGCATCTTTTTCATCTGAGGTGGGCGTTTCGCCCATTTTTTATTTGTGGCCATGGATTTGAACACGCTGCTCGAGACGACCGTCGTCGGTCTCGGTTATGAACTCGTCGATGTCGAGATGTCGCCGCGCGGCCGCACGATTCGCGTCTTCATCGACGCGCCGGGCAAGGAAAACGGCGTCGATGTCGAGGACTGCGCCAAGGTTTCCAACCAGCTGTCGCGCGTTTTCGAGGTCGAGAACGTCGATTACGACCGTCTCGAAATCTCGTCGCCGGGGCTCGACCGCGTCGTCAAGAAGGTCGAGGACTTCGTGCGCTTCGCCGGCCAGGATATCCAGATCAAGCTGCGCATTCCGCAGGGCGGCCGCCGCAATTTCCAGGGCGAACTGCTTGGCTGCAAGGAGGGCAAGGTCGGTCTGCGCCTCGAAAAGGATGCTGTGGAACTCGAATTCAATAATATCGAAAAGGCACGACTGGTGCCGCGATTCGACTGAAGGACTAGGAGGTTTTAGCCCATGAGCCGTGAAATTCTGTTGCTGGTCGATGCGCTGGCCCGCGAAAAGAACGTCAGCAAGGAAATCGTCTTCGGTGCCCTTGAACTGGCGCTCGCGTCGGCGACCAAGAAGCGCATCCACGACGAAGCCGATGTGCGCGTCTCGATCGACCACAATACCGGTGACTTCGAATCCTTCCGTCGCTGGCAGGTCGTGCCCGATAACGAATACGTCAACGAATTCCTCGAAGTGCCGCTGTCCGAAGCGCAGAAGGACGATCCCGAGATCGAGGCCGGCGATTCGCTGGAGGAGCCGCTCGAACCGATCGACTTCGGCCGCATCGGCGCCCAGGCCGCCAAGCAGGTCATCCTGCAGAAGATCCGCGACGCCGAGCGCGAGCAGATCCTGGCCGATTTCCTCGAGCGCAAGGAACACGTCGTTTCCGGCACCATCAAGCGCATGGAGCGTGGCAACGCCATCATCGAGGCCGGCAAGATCGAGGCCCTGCTGCCGCGCGACCAGATGATCCCCAAGGAAAACCTGCGCATCGGCGACCGCGTCCGCGCCTACCTGCTGCGCATCGACCGCAATGCCCGCGGCCCGCAGATCATCCTGTCGCGCACTGCGCCGGAATTCGTCATCAAGCTGTTCGAGATGGAAGTGCCGGAGATTTCCGATGGCCTGATGGAGTTGAAGGCCTGTGCCCGCGATCCCGGTCTGCGCGCCAAGATCGCCGTCAAGTCCAACGACCCGCGCGTCGATCCGATCGGTACCTGCGTCGGCCTGCGCGGCTCGCGCGTCACTGCCGTGCGCAACGAGATCGGCGGCGAGAACATCGACATCGTGCTGTGGTCGGCCGACCCGGCCCAGTTCGTCATCGGCGCGCTGGCGCCAGCCGAGGTTTCATCCATCGTCGTCGACGAGGAGAAGCATGCGATGGACGTCGTGGTCGACGAGGACAACCTAGCCATCGCCATCGGCCGCAGCGGGCAGAACGTTCGCCTCGCCTCGGAACTGACCGGGTGGACCATCAACCTGATGACCCAGGACGAATCGGCCAAGCGTTCGGAAGCCGAATACGCGGCGACGCGCATCACCTTCATGGAAAAGCTCGACATCGACGAAGAACTCGCCGACCTGCTGATCGACGAGGGGTTCTCGACGCTGGAAGAGGTGGCCTACGTGCCGCTGGCCGAAATGCTTGAGATCGACGGGCTCGACGAGGAAATCGTCAATGAGCTGCGCAACCGCGCCCGCAACGTGCTGCTGACCGAAGCCATCGTCACCGAGGAGCAGCTCGACGGTGTCGCCGACGATCTCCTCAACCTGGAGGGCATGACGCGGGAGCTGGCGGCCAAGCTGGCCGGCAAGGGCGTCAAGAACCGCGACGATCTCGCCGAACTGGCCGTGGATGAACTCGTGGAAATGACCGGCATCGACGAAGAGCGTGCCAAGGAAACCATTCTGAAGGCGCGTGCTCACTGGTTCGAGTGAGCGGGAGGGTAGCAAGTATGACAGCAACAACTGTTTCGCAATTCGCCGTAGAACTCAAGATGCCGGTGGCGGCCCTGCTCGAGCAGCTGGGCAAGGCCGGCGTCGGCAAGCAGGGCAGCGCCGATGCGCTGACCGACCAGGACAAGGCCAGGCTGCTGGAGTACCTGCGTCGCGCACACGGCGACGAATCGAAGACCAAGATCACGCTGACCCGCAAGCAGACGTCGGAGATCAAGGCGACCGACGCGCATGGCCGCGCCCGTACCGTGCAGGTCGAGGTGCGCAAGAAGCGTGTTCTGGTCAAGCGCGAAGCCGGCGATCATGTGCCCGAAGCGGTCGTCGAAGCGCCGGTCGTCGAACCGGTCGTTGAAGCGCCGGTGGTCGTCGAGCCGGTCGTTGAAATCCCGCCGCCGGTCGTCGAACCAGTCGTCGAAAACCCACCGCCGGTCGTCGAGACGAAGCCGGAGCCCGTTCCGGCGCCGGCGCCTTCGCTAGCGTCGGTGATCGGCGAGGACGAACTCCGGGCACGCGAAGAGCAGAATCGTCGCTACAGCCAGTTGCGCGAGATTCAGGAACAGGAGCTGAAACAGAAGCAGGCCCGCGAAGCCGAGTTGGCCCGCATGCGCCAGCAGGCCGAGGCGGCGGCGGAAGCGGCCAAGATCGCCGAACAGGCACGGCAGCAGGCGGCCGCCCAGGCCAAGGCGCAACCGGCGCCGGCCGACAAGGGCACCCTGCACAAGAAACCCGACGCCCCGGGCAAGGACGCCAAGAAGGGCGGCGGTGGCCGTGCCGACGAAGGCAAGAAGAAGCCCGGCATCAAGACGCGTTCTTCCGATACCGGCAGTTCGTGGAAGAGCGGTCGCGGCGGCCACAGGAAGCACGGCCATGCGGCGGATGACGGCCAGGGCAGCTTCCAGGCGCCGACTGAGGTCATCGTGCGCGAGATTCACGTTCCCGAAACCATTTCGGTCGCCGATCTGGCGCACAAGATGGCGGTGAAGGCGACCGAAGTCATCAAGACGATGATGAAGATGGGGTCGATGGTCACCATCAATCAGGTGCTGGACCAGGAAACGGCGATGATCGTCGTCGAGGAAATGGGGCACAAGGCGTTTGCCGCCAAGCTCGACGATCCGGACGCCTTCCTCGAGGAAAGCGCCGAGCACAAGGACGTGCCGCTCGAACCGCGGGCGCCGGTGGTAACCGTCATGGGCCACGTCGACCACGGCAAGACCTCGCTGCTCGACTACATCCGGCGCGCCAAGGTGGCGGCCGGCGAAGCCGGCGGCATCACGCAGCACATCGGCGCCTACCACGTCGAAACCGATCGCGGCATGCTGACCTTCCTCGATACCCCGGGTCACGAGGCATTCACGGCCATGCGCGCGCGCGGCGCCAAGGCGACCGACATCGTCATCCTGGTCGTGGCTGCCGACGACGGCGTCATGCCGCAGACCAAGGAAGCGATCCACCATGCCAAGGCGGCCGGCGTGCCGCTGGTCGTCGCGGTCAACAAGATCGACAAGCCGGATGCCAATCCGGACCGCGTCAAGCAGGAACTGGTCGCCGAAGGGGTCATTCCGGAAGAATACGGTGGCGATTCGCCGTTCTGCCCGGTTTCGGCCAAGAAGGGCACCGGCATCGACGAATTGCTCGAGCAGGTCCTGTTGCAGGCCGAGATTCTGGAGCTGAAGTCGCAGAAGGATGCACCGGCCAAGGGCCTGATCATCGAAGCGCGCCTCGACAAGGGCCGTGGCGCGGTGGCGACCATGCTGGTCCAGTCCGGTACCTTGAAGCGCGGCGACGTCGTGCTGGCCGGACAGGTTTTCGGCAAGGTGCGCGCGATGCTCGACGAGAACGGCAAGCCGATCACCGAGGCAGGTCCGTCGATTCCGGTCGAAATCCTCGGCCTGTCGGACGTGCCGGCGGCCGGCGAGGAAGCCATCGTCCTCAATGACGAGAAGAAGGCGCGCGAAATCGCGCTCTTCCGCCAGGGCAAGTTCCGCGACGTCAAGCTGGCCAAGCAGCAAGCGGCCAAGCTGGAAAACATGTTCCAGCAGATGGAGGAGGGCGAGGTCAAGACTCTGCCGCTCATCGTCAAGGCCGACGTGCAGGGCTCGCAGGAAGCGCTGGTGCAGACCCTGCAGAAGCTTTCCAACGAAGAGGTTCGCGTCCAGGTCGTGCATGGCGCGGTCGGCGCGATCAGCGAATCCGACGTCAACCTGGCCCAAGCCTCGGGCGCCGTCATCATCGGCTTCAACATCCGGGCCGATGCCGGCGCGCGCAAGCTGGCCGAGAACTTCGGCGTCGACCTCCGTTACTACAACGTGATCTACGACGCCGTCGACGAGGTCAAGGCGGCCCTGTCCGGCATGCTGGCGCCCGAGAAGCGCGAGCAGATCACCGGCATGGTCGAGATTCGCCAGGTCTTCCATATCTCCAAGGTTGGTGCCATCGCCGGTTGTTACGTGCTGGAAGGCGTGGTCAAGCGCAATTCCCGCATTCGCCTGCTGCGCAACAACGTCGTGATGTGGGACGGCGAACTCGACTCGCTCAAGCGCTTCAAGGACGACGTCAAGGAAGTCCGCTCCAACTTCGAGTGCGGTCTGTCGCTCAGGGGTAACAACGACATCCAGGAAGGCGACCAGCTCGAAGTCTACGAAATTCAGGAAGTGGCGCGCAGTCTGTAATGAAGAAGGGTTTCCAGCGCAGCGACCGGGTCGCGGAGCAGGTGCGCCGCGATCTCGCCGATCTGATTCGCAGCGAGCTGAAGGATCCCCGCGTCGGCATGATCAGCCTCACGGCGGTCGAGCTGACGCCGGATTACGCCCACGCCAAGGTCTTCTTCACGACGCTCGATGCCGAGCATCTGGAAGACGTCCAGCGCGGCCTGAAGCGAGCCTCGGGATTCCTGCGCCGCGAACTGGGGCGCCGGATCCACATTCACACGCTGCCCGAGTTGCATTTCATCTACGACAATTCGCTCGAGCGCGGTTCCAGCCTCTCGCAGCTGATCGACAAGGCGGCGGCGCTGAGCGACCAGACGCCGGAAGACTGAGTTTCCATGCAGGTCAAAAAGACCTGGAAACAGGTCGATGGCGTTCTGTTGCTCGACAAGCCGCACGGCATGACTTCCAACGACGCCCTGCAGAAGGCGCGCCGGCTGTTCTCCGCGGCCAAGGGCGGTCACACGGGGACGCTCGATCCGCTCGCCAGCGGCCTGTTGCCCATGTGCTTCGGCGAGGCGACCAAGTTCTCCGCCGATCTGCTCGACGCCGACAAGACCTACGAGGCCGTCCTCAAACTGGGGGTGACGACCGATTCCGGCGACGCCGAAGGCGAGATTGTCGCGACGGCTGCGGTCGACGTCGAAAATAGCGATATTTCCAGGGTGCTGCCGCAATTCACCGGCCCCATCCTGCAAATTCCGCCCATGCACTCGGCGTTGAAGCGCAATGGCCGGCCGCTTTACGAACTCGCGCGGCAGGGCATCGAAGTCGAGCGCGCGCCGCGCCCGGTGAACATCCATGCCATCGAGTGCCTGGCTTTCGCCGGGGATACGCTGACCTTGCGCGTTGCCTGCAGCAAGGGCACCTACATTCGCGTGCTGGCGGCCGACATCGGCCGGGCGCTGGGCTGCGGCGCCCATCTGGCGGCCCTGCGCCGCACTGTCGTCGGCGACCTCGACCTCACCCGTGCCGTGACGCTGGATCAACTGGCGGCGCTTGATGAAAGCGAACGGGCAGGGCATCTCCTGGCGGTGGATGCGCTGCTGCAGGGCCTGCCCAGGGTTGCCCTGGGCGCCGATGCCGCGGATCGCTTCGTTCACGGCAATCCGGTCGATCTGGCGAGCGGCCTGGGCGGAAAGATTCGCGTTTATGCCGATGAGCGACTGCTCGGCATCGGCGAGCCGGGGCCGGACGGGCGTCTGTGGCCGCGGCGGGTGGTGCATTCGGCAACTTAAGCTGGTATACTTCGCCGCTTTCCGTCGCCAGCGGAAAATTTTGTTCAATCTGGCGCCTGCTCTATCAAACCGGGGCGGCGTCGTCACCATGAAAGAGGGTTTTGAAAATGGCATTTACCACCGAAATGAAGGCCGGCATCGTTGCCGAATATCAGCGCGCCAAGGGCGACACCGGTTCCCCGGAAGTGCAGATCGCGCTGCTGACGGCACGCATCAACGACCTGACGCCGCACTTCAAGGAGCACAAGAAGGACCACCACTCGCGTCGTGGTCTGCTGCGCCTGGTCAGCCAGCGTCGCAAGCTGCTGGACTACCTCAAGGGCAAGAACATCGATTCTTACCGTACCCTGATTACCAGGCTCGGTCTGCGCAAGTAAGGCAGGCGAAGCCCCGAAGGAGCGGCCCGGAAATATCCCGGCCGCTTTTTTGTTTGTTGTGTCCAAGATTTTTGTTGTCGTTGTAAGTTGTTGTTATCGTTGTTAATTGTGATGAGAGTGAAAGGAAGCCATGTTTAATGTCGTGAAAAAGACCTTCGCCTACGGTGCCCATCAGGTCACCATCGAGACCGGCGAAATCGCCCGCCAGGCAGGCGGTGCAGTTCTCGTTTCCATGGAGGAAACCGTGGTGCTGGTCACCGTCGTGGCCGCCAAGAATGCCAAGCCGGGCCAGGATTTCTTCCCGCTGACCGTCGATTACCAGGAAAAAGTCTATGCCGCCGGCCGTATTCCCGGCGGGTTCTTCAAGCGCGAAGGCCGTCCGTCCGAAAAGGAAACGTTGACTTGCCGCCTGATCGACCGTCCGATCCGCCCCTTGTTCCCGGATGGTTTCTACAATGAAGTCCAGGTCATCGCCACGGTGGTGTCGCTGAATCCGGAAGTCGATTCCGATATTCCCGCCCTGATCGGCGCCTCCGCCGCCCTGGCCATTTCCGGCGTGCCCTTCAACGGCCCGATCGGTGCCGCCCGCGTCGGCTACATCGACGGCCAGTACGTACTGTGCCCGACCCTGAGCCAGCTCAAGACCAGCCAGCTCGACTTGGTCGTTGCCGGTACCGAAGCTGCCGTGCTGATGGTCGAATCGGAAGCCCAGGAACTGCCGGAAGACGTCATGCTCGGCGCCGTCGTCTTCGGCCACACCGAAATGCAGAAGGCGATCGAGGCCATCAACGCGCTGGTCGAGGAAGCCGGGAAGCCGGAATGGGATTGGCAGGCGCCGGCTACCGACGAAGCCCTGGTCGGCCGCATCAAGGAAGTCTGTGGCGTCAGGCTGGAAGAGGCCTACAACATTACCGTCAAGCAAACGCGCAGCCAGGCCGTCAAGGAAATCCGCGCCGAAGTCGTCGCCGCCCTGTGCCAGGGTGAAGCTGCGCCGGACGAAAATACCGTCGGCAACCTGTTCCACGAGTTGGAAGCCAGCATCGTGCGTGGCCGCATCCTGTCCGGCGCGCCGCGCATCGACGGGCGCGACACCCGCACCGTGCGCCCGATCACCATGCGCTCCGGCGTCCTGCCGCGCACCCATGGTTCGGCGCTGTTCACCCGTGGCGAAACCCAAGCCCTGGCCGTCGCCACCCTTGGCACCAATCGCGACGAGCAGATCATCGACGCGCTGGCCGGCGAATACCGCGACCGCTTCATGCTGCATTACAACATGCCGCCGTATGCCACCGGCGAATGCGGTCGTGTCGGTACGCCGAAGCGTCGCGAAGTCGGCCATGGCCGTCTGGCCAAGCGCGCGCTGCTCGCGGTTCTGCCGAAGCCGGAAGACTTCTCCTACTCGATGCGCCTGGTTTCGGAAATCACTGAATCCAACGGCTCCTCGTCGATGGCGTCGGTCTGCGGCGGCTGTCTGGCGTTGCTCGATGCCGGCGTGCCGCTCAAGGCGCACGTTGCCGGCATTGCCATGGGCCTGATCAAGGAAGGCAACCGTTTCGCCGTGCTGACCGACATCCTCGGCGACGAAGATCACCTCGGTGACATGGACTTCAAGGTGGCCGGCTCGACGACCGGCATCACCGCGCTGCAGATGGATATCAAGATCCAGGGCATCACCAAGGAAATCATGCAGGTCGCGCTGGCGCAGGCCAGGGAAGCGCGTCTGCACATCCTGAACCTGATGCAGCAGTCGGCTGCCGGCCCGCGCGAGGAAATGTCGGCCTACGCACCGCGTCTCTATACCTTCAAGATCAATCCGGAAAAGATCCGCGACGTGATCGGCAAGGGCGGCGCCGTGATCCGTGCACTGACCGAAGAAACCGGGACCACGATCGACATCCAGGACGACGGCACGATCACCATCGCTGCCACCAGCGGCGATGCGGCCGCTGCCGCCCGTTCGCGCATCGACGCGATTACTGCGGAAGTCGAGATCGGCAAGATCTACGAAGGCACCGTGCTGAAGATTCTCGATTTCGGCGCCATCGTTTCCGTATTGCCGGGCAAGGACGGTCTGCTGCACATTTCGCAGATCGCCCAGGAACGCGTCAACAAGGTCGAGGACTACGTCAAGGAAGGCCAGGTTGTGCGCGTCAAGGTTCTCGAAACCGACGACCGTGGCCGCGTCAAGCTGTCGATGAAGGCAGTTGCTGCGGAGGAGGGCGCCGCAGCGCCGGAAGCGGTGGCACAGCAACAACAGCAGCAGTAAGCAGGAAGCTTTCTGAATGAACAAAGGGCACCCTTGCGGTGCCCTTTGTTTTTGCGGTTTTCCGGAGGTCGACCGCAACAAGACGAACGGCAGGCTTACTTCGCCATCTGCCGTTCCTTCATTTCGTCCAGCGTCTTGCAGTCGATGCACAGGGTCGCCGTGGGGCGCGCTTCCAGACGCTTGATGCCGATCTCGACGCCGCACTTGTTGCAGAAGCCGTAGTCGCCGCTTTCGATGCTGCCGAGGGTCTCGTCGATCTTCTTGATCAGCTTGCGTTCGCGGTCGCGGTTACGGAGTTCGATGGCGATGTCCGTTTCCTGGCTGGCGCGATCGTTAGGGTCGGCAAAAACCGTGGCTTCGTCCTGCATGGTATGGACCGTGCGGTCGATATCCTCGCTCAACTCCTTCTTGAGCGTTTCCAGGATCTTGCGGAAATGCGCGAGTTGCTTCGCGCTCATGTAATCCTCGCCCGGCTTTGGCTCATACGGTGCGAAGTGTTTATGGAGCAGTTCGTCTGCCATTTTCTTGTACGTCCCAGTGACGAAAAAAGCGATTAAATATCAGAAAGGCGCCCGGCCTGCAAGGAATGTTTATTTTGACATTATAGGCCTTTGATCTGGTGCGGGTTTCTGCGTGATGATAGAATCCGCTTCCTCGTGTCGGGGCGTAGCGCAGTCTGGTAGCGCATCTGCTTTGGGAGCAGAGGGTCGTGAGTTCGAATCCCACCGCCCCGACCAATTTCCTTCCTGCTTCACCCTCGGGTGCCCGTAGCTCAACTGGATAGAGCAGCTGCCTTCTAAGCAGCAGGTTGGGGGTTCGAGTCCCTCCGGGCACGCCACTTCGTTACGTTTTGCCCGCTAGGGAAGATGCTGATCGCTCTCCGTCAATGTCTTGCGAAATGCGTCGTATCGTGCCGTCGCGTGGCGGCGTTGTGGACGTCTTTTTGCATGAGTGTGCAATATTTCCTCGTTTTTCAAAATTTGCTAATGGCATTATGGCGAGGCCATGATTTTGCAATCGTCTCGTGTGGTATTGGGAACGGGGAGCCTGAGAACAGTTCGTCTTCCAGCGCTCGTTAGTCGCCCATCCAGAGAAGTTTTTGGCTTGATTGTTGGTTAACGATTTTGTCCGTACTCAGGGTTGATGCCAATGCAAGCTGTTGCGAATGTGCCGTTAGTGGTTGATCTGGATGGAACCTTGACGCCGACCGATACCTTGGTCGAGTCGGTGGTCCATCTTGTGAAGTCCGCGCCGACGTGCGCGCTGAAACTTCCTTTCTGGTTGCTCGGCGGAAAGGCTGCATTCAAGGCGGCAATCGCCCGCCATGCGAATTTCGCACCGCAAAACCTGCCTTTGCGCGAACCATTGGTCGCTTATCTGCAGGAAGAAAAGGCAAGGGGGCGAAAGATAGTCCTGGCGACTGCGGCGCATCGTTCTATTGCCGATCGTGTCGCCCAGCAGGTGGGGGTGTTCGACGTGGTTCTGGCGACTGAGGAGGGGTTAAATCTCAAGGGTAAAAACAAGCTTGAACTGATCCAGTTGCGCCTGGGCAAGGAGTTCGTTTATGCGGGGGACAGTTCCGCCGACCTGCCGATATGGGATGCGGCGCAGGCTGCCGTGCTGGTCGGTGTGTCTCCCGAGGTGGCAGCGAGCGTTGGCAAGAAAGTGCCGATAGAAAGGGAGTTCTCCAACGAAGCCGCGGGATTCTCCATGTGGTTGCGCGCCCTCCGTGTCCATCAGTGGATGAAGAACCTGCTCCTATTCGTTCCAGTTCTGACGGCATTCTCCTTTATTGGGCCTACAACTTTCCTGACCCTGTTGCTGGGTTTTTTTGCCTTTTCGTTCGCTGCATCGGCGACCTACATGGTCAACGATCTTTGGGACCTGGAAAACGATCGCGCCCATCCGCGCAAGAAATCGCGTCCCTTCGCCAGTGCGCGATTGCCCATATTGAACGGTGTCGCCATGGCCGGAATGCTCCTCGCGGCGGCGCTGGTCATGGCATCGGTCGTATCCCTGAAATTCTTCCTGATGCTTCTGCTCTACCTGGTTCTCACCAGCGCATACAGTTGGGTTCTCAAGCAGTACGTGTTGATCGACGTTTTGATGCTCTCGCTGCTCTACACGCTGCGCATCGTCGCCGGTTCGGTGGCGATCGGTGTCATGACCAGTTCATGGCTGCTCGCGTTTTCAGTTTTCTTCTTCCTCAGTCTGGCGCTGGTCAAGCGCTGTTCGGAACTGGTGGTCCAGGATAATGGCGGCAAGTCGGCGACGCGCGGCCGGGATTACCGTGTGAAGGATCTGGTCGTGCTGTGGCCGCTCGGTGTCGGATCGGCACTGTGCGCGGTCGTCGTGTTCGGTCTATTCATCAATGCACCGAGTACGCATGTCAGTTATGCGACGCCGGAGTTGTTGTGGCTCGTCGCCTTGTGCCTGATCTACTGGATCGCTCGCCTCTGGATCAAGACTTCGCGCGGCGAAATGCACGACGATCCGGTGGTCTACGCCATCAAGAATCGGGGAAGCCGGATTACTGTCGCGGCCATGATTGTCCTGTTGTTGCTCGCCCAGTTCGTCGATTTTTGGAAGTTTCTGCTGTGAGAACTTTGATCGTTGCCATTCTCAGCATTCTGTTATCCGTTGCTGCACAGTTTTCCTTGAAAGCCGGTATGTCCAGTCTGGAAGTGCGCGAGGCGCTGGGAAATCCTGCGGCTTTGCGTACGGTCTTCACCGTCCTGACCAACAAGTACGTATTTGGTGGCTTCCTGCTTTACGGTTTGGGCGCCGTGGTCTGGCTGGCGGTCTTGTCCAAATGGGATGTCAGCAAGGCATACCCCTTGGTGGGGCTTGGGTTTGCAATCACGGTGGTCGTCGGATTTGCACTTGGGGAGCAGGTTGGCGTTCTGAGGGGGATGGGGGTCCTCCTGATCTGTTGCGGCGTATTTATCGTGAGTCGGACATGAAAGCGAACGAAATCGGTCGGCAATCCGCCTTGGGGAACTCCAGCACGAGGTTTCCCCGGTTGGTCTACGGTTCGCTGCTGCTGCTCCTGTATGCGACTGCCGCTTCGCAGGCAGTGGCGAGCTTTGCCTACAAATGGACGACCATCGTTGCGCATCCGGAATATTCGCTGGAAAAGATACTGAACGGTGCCTGGCCAAAACCCTATGCGTTTCGTCTATTGATGCGGAATGTGGTTGAATGGACGGCCAACAAGATGCCCGATGTACTGGCGATCCCATTGATAGAACGCAGCCGGCAGGCGCTTGACGCGACGCAGGGCGCATCCTATGCGGTGCAGATGAGCGACCACCTCGCGCTGGCATACGCGATAATTTTGTTGGGAGCCTTTGTATTCCTTCTGATTTCGCTTTTCCTTCTGCGCAGAATCTCACGAATCGTCTTTCCGGTGACGATGGTTTCCAGGGTTGTCCTGGATGCTGCGCCCATTGTATTTGCGCTGCTCCTGACCATCAGTTATCGCGCCAACAACGGTTACATCTACGATCACTTCGAACTATTCATCTTACTGCTGTACCTGCTGCTCGTGCTGACCAGGCAGCAAGTCCTGACGCTTCCGGTATTGGCGCTGGCGATCCTAAACAAGGAGACCGCAGTGTTCTTTCCCCTGTTCGGTGCCGTGGTTCGTTGGGGGCTTGAGCGGCGTTTGCGCTCAGCGGATTATCGGGCGGCGGCCCGTGAGTTTGCAGTGGTATTGATTGGTTTCGTCGCCATCCGCATTATTCTGAAGGATCATCCGGGGGGCGCCACAGAATTCCATTTCTTCACCAATATCGATTTCTGGTTTTCCCTGAAACCCTGGCTAGCGGTTACCGCACCGCATTTCGGGCTGCTTCCATTGCCGAAACCGACAAATGTTGTAGTGCTCGGCACATTGTTGATGGCCATTTTCGGCTATTGGCGAGAAAAGCCGGATTGCGTGCGCTGGCCTCTGCTTGTCACTGCGGGAATCAATTTGCCGCTATTCATCCTGTTCTGCTGGCAGGATGAATACCGCAATCTTTCGCTGACATTCCCGTTCCTGTATTTGGCTGCGGTACACACCTGGATCAGGTATTTCAGCGATGAGCGCAACTTGCGGTAACTGAAATGGGAGGGAACTTGGTCCGCGCAGGGGAGACTGGATGTTGTGGCGTCTGAAGGGGGTGTCGGCGCATGAGTCGTCCCTTCTTTGGAGGGTCGCCATCGCAGGTCTGGTCTTCAGACTTGTAGCCATCGCTACGTTCGGGCATTCGCCTGAAAGCGACGAATTGGCTTATCGCAGCATGGCCCTGAACCTGCTGGCCGGAAAAGGGATTGTCGATCACATGGGAAATCTGGCGATGTACAACGTCTGCTATCCGTTGTTCATCCTCGCGCCGGCATTTCTCGTTGATTCGAATGAATTGCTGGTTGCTCGTGTATTCAATGCACTGCTCGGTACCGGCGGTATTTTTGTTTGCCATGCGATCGCCCGTGAAGTGGGGAGCGGCGTGATCGGCCGGTTGGTTGCGGCAGTTCTGTGGGCGTTTTATCTGCCTGCGGCGATTTATGTGGTCTATCTGGCCAAGGAAAATCTCATGACTCTGCTCGTTCTCGGGAGCGTGTATTTTTCATTGCGCCTCCTGAACGGCGCCGGACGTTCCGCCGCCATCGGCTGCGGTGCGTGTTTCGGCGGACTGGCGTTGACCGGAAATGCTGCGCTTTCACTCCTGATCGTTGTGCCGGTGGCGCTATATTTCTCACGGGAAGCCGGGGTCGACCGCATTCAACTCGGCGTGCTGGTACTGATCGTTGCCATTGCCATCCCGGCGCCTTGGGTAATGCGCAACATGCATGCGTTAGGCGTCCCGCTCTTGAATACGAATGGTGGTTTCAATCTTTATGTCGGAAACAATCCAGCGGCGACCGGCATGTTCGTATCAATCGGGGACACGCCGCGCGGCGAAAGCTGGCAGTCCATTCGTCAGCAGGGTGAGGTGTATGCGTCTGAACTGCTCCGTAAGGAAGCTATTTCCTGGATAGAGGAAAACCCGAGGCAGTTTGCGGCGTTGGCGCTGCAGAAGCTGGCGTACTTCTGGATGCCGCCATTTCATCGGGGGGCTGGAGAGCAATCGAAAGCCGAAATTCTTGTCCGTGCCCTGTGGGCTGTGCAATTCGTGGCCCTGATATTGGCGGCGTCGGGAACAGTCCTGATCCAGCCTCTGCGCAGGAGAGGTGGCGTGGGGCTGTTATGGCTGGCGATCGGTAGCTACACAGCCGTGCATATGCTTTTCTACGTGATATTCCGCTATCGGGAGCCGATCATGCCGCTCGTTTCAGTACTGGCGGCGTTGGTTATCGAGCATCTCGTTTCCCGGGAGGCCTGAGATGCCGACCTGGTGCGCTTGGGTTGCCCAAGTGGCCGGCAATCGACAATTTTGTGCTGAGTATATTCGGATAGTTCCATGAGACCCTCGGGGAGCGTAGATTTAGTTAAAACACTCGCCATCATCTGCGTTATCTCCGGGCATGCGGTCTTGATGGACGATACGGAGTTATTTCGTGCCTACATGAAGTGGGAGGACGGCATTTGGCAGAACCTTGTGTTCTTGTTCAGCCAGGCGGCACGTTTTTCCGTTCCGTGCTTTTTTGTTTTATCTGGCTATCTTTGGGGCCAAAAGGCTAATAAAGGTGTTAATTTGGCACCCGCATCTCCGGTCGTCGTCAAGAGGGCCAAGAGAATTTTCTTTGTCTTTGTGGCGTGGTCCGCGATTTACCTGTTTCCCTTCGATCTAGTGCCAAAGATGTTCGTCGACGGGCCGGTCTGGCCATTGAAAGTGGCGTACTGGCGATTTATCGATCACGTGGCAAATCCAATGAGATTGATGCTGCAGGGGACTAGGGTTCATCTTTGGTATTTGATCGCCTTGCTATGGGCATTGGCAATTACATCACTATTTGCCAGCAGAAATCATATCCGTACTCTGATTGCAGTTTCTGTGACGCTATACATTATCGGTGTTTTCGGGAAGGCTTATGCGAATACAGGCTTGGGATTTCACAGTCAAGTCGACACTAGGAACGGACCATTTTTTAGCACTGTCTTTTTCGTTTCCGGATACCTCATTTCACAAATGAGGCCCAATGGCAGTTGGGCATTGAAGGGAAGCATGATATTCCTCCTCGGGTTCACGTTACACCTCACGGAGCTTTATATTCTCTGGCGTGAATACGGAATAAACCTCATGCAGGACTACGTTTTCGGAACGTATCTGATGGGCCTGGGTGCTGCAATGGTGGCGCTGTCGAATCATTCAATGATGGTTAACAAGAGCAGTACGATCTCGGTTATCGGAACGTTTTCCCTTGGTATTTACGCGATACATTTCATCTTTGTCGACCTTCTGAAACCGCTTGGCTGGGTTTTCAGTGGCCCTGCATGGTCGTTCGCCTATGCGTCGCTGGTACTGCTTCTTTCGTTGGCAGCCACGAAGATATTGTCGAAATTCAGTTTCACAAGAGAGATTGTTCAATAGTCTCCATGAAATATCGCTCTTGAAGGGACCGATTCTTGAATTGTCTGGAGTGTGCTTAGTGAATGGCTTATTTATTTAATCGTAGGCCTTGCCGCAACGGGTACATAACCAATGATATTTTTGCGTGCGTTTTCTCTGAGAAAAATAACCGACTCGCTGAATGCCTGAAAATAAAAGAAAGGCTATTGTCGATATCGCCACGGGTATTGGAATTATCTTGGTTGTACTCGGACACAACTGGGTAGTGGAAAATGAATTGAAGGAGGTTGCAAGAATAATATTCTCTTTCCATATGCCTTATTCATACTGATCGCCGGAATCTATCTTAAGACCTCGTGTTCATTCCGTGAAAGTTGGGGCGTCGTTCCCGCTGGCCGGGAGGCTTGTTTGGTTTGTACTACTTGGATTCGCCAGATTCAATCTGACACAACAAGTCCATGCTGATACGCAACATTGGCGTACTCTTGGCAACGTGGCGTAGGGCAAACGTCAGACGTTCTCCCGGTTTGCGACTCCTGGGTTCGGCCCGAGTGAGGGAGCAACCATGGTGTCGGCTACATCGACTTGCGACTGGCAATGCGCGGCAGTTCGGGAGAGGGTTCGGTGACCGACGGATCGAACGGGTGCTCATCGCGTTTGAACGTCTCGCGGATGCGTTTGACGTAGCCCTGGGTCTCGGCATAGGGCGGAATACCGGCGTAGCGGTTTACCGCGCCTTCGCCGGCGTTGTAGGCAGCAGCTACCAGTGCGACATTGCCTTTGAAATAGGCCAATAGCCATCTCAGATAAGCCAGGCCGCCGCGAATGTTTTCCTCCGGGTCGAAGGGTTTCTTTACGTTGAAGCGTGCCGCTGTTTCGGGGATCAACTGCATCAGGCCCTGGGCGTTTTTGGGTGAAACGGCGCCTGGATTGAAATTCGATTCGGTGCGGATGACTGCCATTGCCAAGCGAGGATACACGCCGTATTCAGGCGCCAGTCTCATCACCAATTCCATTACCTTGCGGTGATCCGGCGCGGCCCTGGCGACAATGTCATGGCCGTCGCTGTCGAACAGGCACTCAGGCGGCTTGGTTACCGGGTCGCCTACCTGTCGCAGCATGCGCTGCGCCTGCGGGTGGCCCTGTTTTGCCGCCAGATTGAAGAAGTATGCAGCCGTGGCATCATCGCGGGGCATGCCGCGACCATTTGCATACATCCAGCCAAGGCTGTACTGGGATTCTGCATCGCCAAGTCGGGAAGCTTCGCAATAAAGCTGGATGGCTTTGGCAGTGTCCCGCTTTACTCCCTCGCCATGTTCGTAAGTCCTGGCTTCATTGCGCAAAGCAGCCAATTGGGTCGAGGGAGGCTTGATTACATCGGCCAATGCATTCCCGCCAAAACTACTCAGCAACATTGCCGAGCCGAAGGCCAACGGGCGAAGCTGAAAGTAGTTTGCGGGACGGGATTTCATGGACAACGGGTTACAGTCGCCAGATGTTTATGCCTTGTGCCTTGAAGGACGGAGCATCGAGCATGCACTTGACGTCGGTAATGACCCCTCCGCTTTGCAGTTTGGCAACGAAGTCGCTGGCCGGGCGTGCCTTGAATTCCGCATGGCCGACCGCAGCGACGATTGCTCCGGCTTTCGGTAACTGTTCCCATGGCAGCAAATCAACCCCATATTCATGTTGCGCTTCCCGGTGCTCCGCGACCGGGTCGTGGACGATTACCTTCGCACCATAGGACTCGAGTTCCCGTATGACATCTATGACCCGGGAGTTGCGAAGATCCGGACAGTCTTCTTTGAACGTTAGACCAAGAACGATGATCGGGCAATCCTTGATCGGATGCCCATTGCGCACCAACAGCTTGATGGTTTGTTCGGCGATGAATTTGCCCATGCCGTCGTTGATGCGGCGACCAGCGAGAATCACCTCCGGGTGGTAGCCAAGTTTCTGCGCCTTGTGCGTCAGATAATAGGGGTCGACACCGATGCAGTGACCGCCAACCAGGCCGGGGCGGAAGGGCAGGAAGTTCCATTTGGTTCCCGCCGCCTGCAGTACTTCGAGCGTATCGATACCGATCTTGTCGAAAATGATCGCCAGTTCATTCATCAGGGCGATATTCAGGTCACGTTGCGTGTTTTCGATGACCTTCGCAGCTTCCGCCACCTTGATGCTGGAGGCTGGGAAGACCCCCGCAGTGATTACGCTTCCGTAAATCTCGGCGACCGTGGCGAGCGTTTCCGGGGTGTCGCCGGAAACCACCTTGACGATCTTCGTGACGGTCCGTTCCTTGTCGCCGGGATTGATGCGTTCCGGAGAGTAGCCAACGAAGAAGTCCTTTTTCCATTTCTTGCCGGAATGCTGCTCGATGATCGGGATACAGACCTCTTCGGTTGCTCCCGGATACACCGTCGATTCGAAGACAACGATGGCGCCGTCCTTCAGGTTTTGACCCACAGCCTTCGACGAACTCACCAAAGGGCTGAAATCGGGTTGACGTGCATCATCCACCGGTGTGGGAACGGCGACGATCACAAAATCGGCCTGCTTGAGGGCTGCGGGATCGGTGCCGACTTCCAGGAAGGTGGCCGCCTTTAGGTCATCGGTGCTGACTTCGCCGGTTGGATCGTAGTGTTCCTTGTAGCAGGCTACTTTTTCTGCGGAGAGGTCGACCCCGATCGTGCGGAATTTCTTGCCGAATTCGACGGCAAGCGGAAGTCCTACATAACCAAGTCCGACTACGGCGATTGTTTTCATTGTTGGTCTCATTCAACAGTTACGATAATTCTTGGAAGCAAGATGCTCCCGGTCTTTGGGTAGTTCCTGCAAGAGCCTCTTGCTCGGTGACGTTTCAGCGGGGTAAACGCGATGTCGACGGCATCAGTGTGCCCCCTTTCCCGTCAGTACGACAACGACCGTTTCGAACATGATGATCAGGTCCAGCAGGAGGGAGTGGTTCTTAACGTAATAGAGATCGTATTGCAGCTTCTCGGCCGAGTCCTCGACGGTCGCGCCATAGTGGTAGCGTACTTGAGCCCAGCCGGTCAGGCCTGGCTTGACGCTGTGGCGGACGGCATAGAACGGAATTTCGTTGGTGAGCTGGTCGACGAAGAATTGACGTTCCGGGCGCGGGCCCACCAGGCTCATGTCGCCACGCAACACACAATAGAGTTGCGGGAGTTCGTCAATGCGCAGCTTTCGTATGATGCGGCCGATTTTCGTCGTGCGGTCATCCTGTTTCTGTGCCCAGATCGGTTTGCCATCCTTTTCAGCATCCGTACGCATGCTGCGGAATTTTATGACCTTGAACAATCGCCCGTTGCGTCCGACGCGTTCCTGAAGATACAGCACGGGCGTCCCGCTCTCGATGATGATCAGCAAGGAGGTCACGAGGATGACTGGGGCGGCAAGAATCAGCAGGATCAACGCGGAAACGATGTCGAACAAGCGCTTCACGGCGCTGCGGAACAGGCCTTGTCTAAATCCGTCACCAAATATGAGCCATCCCGCATAGAGCGATTCGAGGCGGATCTGGCCGAGGGCCTGCTCGAAGTAGCTGGCCAGATCCATAACACGGATGCCGTGCAGCTTGCAGTCGAGGAGTTCCCGCAGAGGCATGGAACCACCGCGACGCTCGCTCAGTGCGACGACGATCTCATGGACGTCGAGCGCCTTGGCGGTGTCAAGCAGGGAATGGCTGCGCGAAAGGATCTGATCGATCGGCACTGCTGCGCCGTCTTCATTCGGGCTGGGGAAGAAGCCGACGATCTGGGCCGAGGGATCGGATTTGTTCAGTGCATTTTTTACCGCAAGGGCGCGAGCGCCGGTGCCGAATACCAGAATACGCCGCGAAAGCAGTCCCGAGGACGATTCCCGCGGGGCGCTCACGCGATTGACCAGCATGCCGAAAATTGCCGACAGCGCGGAGAGTTGCATGAACTCCCGGCTGAAGGTCGTGACGGGAAACAGGCCGAAAATTCCATAGGCTAGCGGTACCGACAGATACAGAGAAAGTACGGCCCGAGCCCTGGATTCGGTCACGGTGCGGTTGTGAACTCGCTGATAGAGGCCAAGCAACGAATTGATCAGCAACATGGTGGCAGCGAGAATCAGCGCAAACAGAATCACATGCTTGTAATTGATCGGCAGGCCGTTGCCCACCCACATCACCGCGATGAGGATGCCGACGATGACAAACGAGAAGTCGAAGAGCATCTGGGCCAGATGGCGCCATCGAAACCAGCCGTTGAATATTTGAAGCATGTTCATTCCTCTGTGCGCAACCCGTCGAGCGGGATTCGGTACGCATAAGGCGGCTTGTCCGGATGTCCGTCCAGTACCGCTACCATGTTGCTGACAATGATATCGGGGTGAGTAAGGACGGCCTGTGCAGTATTTCACGGTGTCCGACAAACACTTCGGACGCCTTGATTTTGCTGCCTCTGCGCGGTGGTCGTGATGCCAAACGGGTTCGGGTCGAGTCCGGCCAGGGAAGGACCGAGACGGCCGCGGACACACTATCGCAATATGCGGGATGCCCCTTAGACCAGTACCTCGATTGGCCCAGGGTGCCCGAGGAACTGTTGCGGACTGGCGCTGGCACCGTAGGCGCCGGACTGGAATACGACCACCAAATCGCCCGGGCAGGCATCCGCGAGTTGCATGCGGTCTGCCAGCACATCGAGCGGGGTGCATAGGGGGCCGACGACGGACGCGGTGATCGTCGGCCCGGATTCCATGCGATTCCCGATTGCCACGGGGTAATTCTTGCGGATCACTTGGCCGAAGTTTCCGGAAGCAGAAAGGTGATGGTTCAACCCGCCGTCGACCACAAGGAAAATCTGGCCACGCGAAATCTTGCGGTCGACTACCCGGGAGACGTAAATTCCGGCCTCGCCGACCAGGTAACGCCCCAGTTCGATGACCAGTTCTGCTGCCGGCATGTCGGCACTGGCACGGTGAAGAAGTTTCTCGAGATTTTCGCCGATCGGTGTCAGGTCGAGGCGCCGTTCGCCGGGAAAATAGGGAATGCCGAAGCCCCCTCCCAAATTGAGGAAGCGAACCGGTGCCGGAGCGCTTGCGGCAAGCCTCAAGGCCAACTCATATGATTGCCGTTGCGCCTCGCAGATCGATTGCGCGCTGAGATTCTGCGAGCCGGCGAAGAGATGGAAACCCTCAAAACTCAGGCCTGCGCGCCCGACTTCGGCCAGCAATTCCGGTACGGCTTCGGCATCGACGCCAAATTGCTTGGGGCCGCCCCCCATCTTCATGCCGGATCCCTTGAGTTCGAAATCGGGATTGACGCGAACCGCTACCCGAGCGGCACAGCCAGTCTCGGCAGAAATGCTTGCCAGCTCATGAACCTCACGGAGCGATTCGATATTTACCAGAACGCCGGCAGCGACCGCCTGCGTCAATTCTGTCCGCCGCTTGCCCGGTCCGGCAAAGCTGATTTCCCTCGGGGCCGCCCCGGCATCCAGCGCGACCTTCAATTCGCCACCGGAAGCGACGTCGATACCATCGACCAGGCCCGCCATGACCCCTACTAGCGCCGGCATCGGATTGGCCTTCATCGCATAATGCAACTTGACGGCTTGCGGAAGTGCAGTGCGCAACTCGGCGACGCGAGTCTTCAGCATTTGCCGGTCATACGCGTAGAACGGGGTCTGGCCGACTCGTGCTGCAAGGCGTTCCAGGGGGATGCCACCAACCAGCAACTGGCCGGCAGCAACGCCGAATTGATTCATCGGTGCATGAACGGGAAGCGGACGTTCAGAAAGCGACATGGGGTTTCGGGCCTCGAAAGATGGCGAAATCAGGCGGTGTTTTTCTCGACCCACTCGGTCGATAGGGTTTTTCGGTCGATTTTTCCGTTCGGGTTGCGTGGCAATGGTCCTTCGCGTACCTCGATTCCGGCGGGCACCATGTAAGCCGGCATACGGGCGCGGCATTCCGCCAGCAGCGCTGCGGTATCGAGCGTGTTGCCGGCGGGTGGCGTCGCAATGACCTGAATTGCCTGTCCCAGCACATCGTTATCGACACCGAAGGCGACGCATTCGCCAACCAGTCGGGTGGCATAGAGAATTTCTTCCACCTCGGTCGGGCTGACCCGGTAACCGGAAGTCTTCATCATTTCGTCCCGGCGGCCGATGAAGTAGAGAAAACCGTCTTCATCCATTCGAACGGTGTCTCCGGAAAATACGGCAATTTCCGGAAGGACCAGCCCTGCCTCGCGTCCCGGGGTATGAGCCGGCAATGGCTTGTAACGCTCGGCGGTTTTTTCCGGATCGTTCCAGTAACCCATGCCGACCAGCGCCCCCCGATGAACCAGTTCCCCCGGCTCGTTGGGGGCGCAGGGGGAGCCATCCTCACGCAATACCAGGATTTCGGCATTCGGAATGGCCTTGCCGATCGAATCCGGCCGCCGGTCGACTTCGGCGGGTGGCAGATAGGTCGAGCGGAATGCCTCGGTCAGTCCGTACATCAGGTAGGGTTTTGACTTGGGCAGGTTCTTGCGCAGCAACGCCAGTGTTTCGCGCGGCATGCGCCCGCCGGTGTTGGCAAAGTAACGCAGGTGTTCGGTGATGTCTGCAGGCCATTCGAGTTGGGTCAGCTGGATGTAAAGCGGCGGCACAGCAGTCAATCCGGTGACTTTCTCCCGTCCGATGGCCTTCAGTACGTCGCGGGGCAGCAGGTAGTTGAGCAGCACGACCCGGGCGCCGACGTGAAAGGCGGTGGTCAATTGGCTGAAACCCGCGTCGAATGATAAGGGGAGGGCGGCCAGCAGCGTATCGTCCGCACGGTTTTCAAGATAACTGGCCACGCTCTTGGCGCCAGCGACCATATTGCGGTGGGAAAGCACGACTCCCTTGGGCTTGCCGGTGCTCCCGGATGTGTAGAGAATGCCTACGACATCGGTATCGATGACGCGATGACCGGTTTTCCGGGGCAGTGACAGGAGTTCGCTCCATCGGAAAAAGGCGACGGGTCCTCCCGATGGAAGGGGATCATGCGAATCCAGAACGACCACGTGGCGCAGGTCGTGGCATTGATTCAGCGTCTCCGACAGCAGGGCGAGGCGTTCCGGCGAAGTGACCAGAACACGAACGTTGCAGTCGCGCAGGATGTAGCCGATCTGCTCGGGTTTCAGCAAGGGATTGAGCGGGACGAATACTCCGCCCGCTGCCGGGGCGCCGAAACTGGCAATGACAGTCTCGAAGCGCTTCTCCAGGTAGATCGCGACACGTTCGCCACGCTGGAGTCCGAGGTGCATCAATCCGCCCGCAAAGTCGGCGACGGCTCCTTGCAAGCCTTCGTAGGTCTGGTTCTCCTTGCCGAAGACAAGGGCGGTTGCATCGGGTGAACGCTCTGCCGCAATGGCGATCAGTTCGGGAAGCAGGTTGGAATTTCGCATGAAGTCAGAGGGGAGTGAAATATTCTGGGATTCTCGGCTGACCGGACGTATGACAGTGTGTAGTATCTCACAGCCCCGTCCCGGATGCCCCGCCTATAATGGCGCCTCCGGAATCAAACCCCTTGGAGTTAGCCTTGAACATCAAGCAAGAAACTGTCGCCGTTCTGGAAGAAATTCTCAGCCTCAACGGGCGCAGCGCCGGCTTTTCCGACAAAACCCCGCTTCTGGGGGCAATACCTGAACTGGATTCGATGGCGGTCATCGCGGTCATCACGACGCTGGAAGAGCGTTTCGGATTCTCGATAGACGATGATGAAATCGACGGGGCGACATTTGCCACGCTTGGCTCGCTGGTCGACTTTGTCGAACGAAAGGTTGCTGCCTGAGCGCGATGGCAGTGCAAGAGGCCTTCTTTCTCCCGGTTGCAGGCGGGCAGCGCTTCTGCATCTTTCACCCACCCCGGGGCTCCGTGGCGCGTGGCGCGGTGTTGTACGTCCACCCTTTTGCCGAGGAGATGAACAAGGCGCGACGCATGGCCGCCCTGTTTTCGCGGGCGCTCGGCGAGGCCGGGTACGGGGTGTTGCAACTCGACATGCTGGGCTGCGGCGACAGCAGCGGAGAGTTTGGCGATGCGCGTTGGGAGGACTGGCGGGCGGATATCGCCACTGGGGTCGCCTGGCTTCAGGACCGTCTTCCGCTGCCGTTGACGCTTTGGGGGCTGCGCGCCGGGTGCCTGCTGACGGCGTCTGTTGCGGTCGACCTCAAGAAAAGGCCGAATTTCGTTTTCTGGCAGCCGGTGATTTCCGGAAAACAGCACTGGCAGCAGTTCATGCGCCTGAAGGCGGCCGCGGCGCTCGGGGCGGGAAACGGGAAGGATGTCCTCGACGGTCTGCGGCAGCAGCTGAACGCGGGAAACAACGTGGAAATTGCCGGCTATTCGATCAGCCCGCAGATGGCTGAAGGGCTTGCCGCTGCCGAGTTGCTCTCAGGTGCCGGGCAGGGCGGGCGTGTGGCTTGGCTTGAGATGTCATCGCGTCCGTCGGGCGAAATTTCCCCTGTCGCGCAGCAGCGGATCGAGGCATGGCGTTCGGCGGGCTGGCAGGTCGATGCCAGGACGACAAGCGGACCTGCGTTCTGGCAGACCAGCGAAATTGAAGAGGTGCCGGCATTGATCGATGCGACGCTGGATGTAATGAGAAGCTGGCAATGAGGATCGACGAACACGCCTTCCTGTTTCCATGCGCCGACGAGGCTTTGCTTGGTATCGCCTGCGTGCCGGAGATGGCGACATCGACCGGAATCGTCATCGTCGTGGGCGGGCCGCAATATCGCGTGGGCAGTCATCGCCAGTTTCTATTGCTTTCCCGTAGCCTGGCGCGGGCGGGTTTCCCGGTGCTGCGATTCGATTTTCGGGGGATGGGCGATAGCAGCGGCGTGGCACGCAATTTCGAGTCCGTCGAGGATGACATCGGCGCCGCGATCGATGCCTTCACGGCGCGCCATCCTGGAATCGAGCGGATCGTGCTTTGGGGCCTGTGCGATGCCGCCTCGGCCAGCCTGCTCTATTGGGAAGCCAGGCGAGATCGGCGGGTGTGCGGAATGTGTCTGCTCAATCCCTGGGTGCGCTCCGAAGCTACTCTGGCCAAGACCCATATCAGGCATTACTACGGTCAACGTCTTCTGCAGCGCGAATTCTGGACAAAGCTGCTGTCGGGGAAAGCCAATGTGCTCCACGCCCTGGGAGGGTTGTTCTCGAACCTGCTGCTGACCCGGAAGGTCGCCAAGGCGGAGTCCAGGAGTTTTCAGGGGCGCATGGCAAGTGCGCTTGGGGCGTTCGATGGGCCGGTCATGCTGGTACTGAGCGGGAATGACTATACGGCGAAGGAGTTCCTGCAATTCGCCGGTGACGATCCGGCATGGGACGGCCTGCTAGCAAGACCGCTGGTCACCACCCAGTCGTTGCCGGAAGCCGACCATACCTTTTCGTCGGCAGTCTGGCGCGAAAAGGTCGCCCAAGGCACCCTGGACTGGTTGCGCCAATCCGGCCTGGGGCAGGGAGCTGCATTGTCCGCAACTGGAATATCCGGGAGTGCAAGCCGATGACTACCAGCGCTATGAACCTGCGGGTGGAAACCTATCGCGAAGTCGGTGACTTGCCGGAACCGGTGCTCGCCGCTCTCGAACATGCTGAAACTTCCGATATCGAGCAGGGTTGGGCATGGCTGAACAATCTGATCCATAGCGTCTACGCTTCGGATCCCGGGGTGGCATTTCATGTGCTCTACGGTGGCCACGAAGTGCTCGCGGTGCTGCCGACACGTCTTGCCGACGACGGCCAGGTTTGGTCGCTCGGCAATTTCTACACTTCACTTTATCAGCCGTACCTTGCAGCCGGGTTGAGCGCCCAATCGCTCGCCTGCCTGCTGGCCGGCATTCGCGACATTCACGGCACGATTTCCGCGATGCGTTTCGCGCCAATGGATGTCGACGGGCGATGTTATCAACTTCTGCTCGCAGCCTCGCGCCAGGCAGGATTGATCGCCTTTCCATTTTTTTGTTTCGGGAACTGGCATCTGCCGGTCGAAGCAGACTGGTCATCCTATTTCGCTGGAAGGTCCAGTCAGATAAGAAATTCGGTCAAGCGGAAATCACGCGATTTCCAGCAGGCGGGCGGGGTTCTGGAGATCATTTCCGACCCGGCGCGAGTCGAATTCGGCATCGGCGCCTACGAGGCCGTCTATGCCGCGAGCTGGAAGGTGCCGGAACCCTATCCCGAATTCGTGCCTTCACTGATCCGGATGCTGGCAGCCAGGCGCTGGCTGCGCCTTGGGGTTGCGACGCTGGGCGGACAGCCCATCGCCGCCCAGATCTGGATCGTCGCACATGGCCGTGCCAGCATTTTCAAGCTGGCCTACCATGAGGAGTTCAAGCGCTATTCCGCCGGAACACTGCTGACGGCCGCCCTGATGGCGCAAGCGATCGACGCCGACGGCGTGAAGGAGGTGGACTACCTGATCGGCGATGATCCGTACAAGGCTTCCTGGATGACCAAACGGCGGGAGCGATGGGGCATCATCGCCTACAACCCGCGTTCGTTGCGGGGAGCGGGCCGGGCGCTGCGCGAGTACCTCGGGCGTGCCGTAAAGCCAATCCTCGAGCGTGTGCGTGGCAAGGCGGCTCATCATGCAAACTGACGAATTCCGGAGCACTAATTTGGCAGCACCGCTTGTGTCGGTCGTAGTGCCAGTCTACAACGGCGAGAAATACATACGTTGCGCCATAGACAGCGTACTGGCGCAAGATTACCGTCCGCTCGAGATCATTGTCGTCGACGATGGGTCTTCGGACGCTACGCTGCAAGTCCTGGCGGATTACGGGGATCGAATCCGGGTGTTCAGTCAGCCAAACAAGGGTTCGGCCGCGGCTCGGAACATGGGAACAAGAGTGGCGGAAGGGGCATTCATCGCCTTTATCGATGCAGATGATTACTGGTTCCCGGGAAAGATCAGCGCGCAGATGGCAGCCTTGCGGGAAACGGGATGCAGGATGTCGTTTTCGCAGTTCCTGTTCTGGTGTGCCGATGACAAAGGTATCTGGCCGGAACCGGAGTACGTGCTGGCCGAGAAGTCTGGATCCCGTTCGATGGAGGCGTTTGCAGAACCCAAATGGGTATACGCCGATTTACTGCTTGATTGCCTAGTCTGGACGTCGACGGTAGTGGTTGAACGGGATGCCTTGTTGCAAATCGGTGGCTTCGACGAAGATCTGAGGAAGGGGCAGGACTACGATTTGTGGCTCCGATTGTCGCGTGAATTGCAAATGGCATCGCTGGCCCAGGTGACCGCGCTCTATCGGACACATGGTGAAAGCATCACGCACGCGCCAAATTCTCGATGCTTCGAATACGAGATCGTTTCCAATGCCGTCAAGCGCTGGGGCGTGACCGGGCCGGATGGCCGAACGCCAGGGAAGGCGGTAGTGGTCAAGAGGATTAGACGGGCTGCATGCAATTTCGCTTCGAGTCACTGGAAATGGGGTAATCCCGGGACTGGACTGGACCTCCTGGATCGTTTGCGCAGGGAATATGGTCTCGGCATCGAGGGCATGATTCTCTATGCCCGCATCTTTTTGGCTAAAGCAGGTCTTTCTGGACTCAACAATCCCCGGGGGTCTGGGAGCTGACCATGTCCATATCCGAGCGCCAAATCAAAAGGGTGTCCGTCGCGAGGGGCGCGGTGCTGATGGTGGGCATGCGCTGGACGGATCGTCTCATCGGCTTGGTGAGTACGCTGATTCTCGCTCGCCTGCTGTTGCCGGAGGATTTTGGCATCGTCGCCATGGCTTCGATCGTCGTCGGGTTGGTCGATATCATTCTGGATCTGGGTGTCGGTTCGGCACTTGTTCAGAACCGGCAGGCCGGACGTGACGAATTCGATACAGCGTGGACGTTGCGTTTGCTTCAGTCTGCCTTGGTCGCGTTATTGATTTTCCTTTCGGCGCCTTTTGCGGCGGAATATTTCCATGATCCGAGAGTAATCGACGTGCTCCGGGTAATGGCGCTGTCCGCACTGATTAGTGGTTTCGAAAATATTGGCATCGTCGCTTTCCAGAAGAACATGGAGTTCGGACGTGATTTCCAGTTTTTCTTTTTCCGACGCATCGCCGGCTTTGTGGTGACCATTGCACTGGCTGTTCTGCTTCAATCATATTGGGCCATGGTGATTGGGGCTGCGGTCGGACGTGCGGCGGGCGTCGCGATCAGTTACGTGCTGCACGACTATCGCCCAAGATTTTCAAAAGCTTCCCTAGGGCAGATATGGTCGTTTTCGCAGTGGATTCTTATTGCCAACATAGGTGATTATGGGTTGAAGCAGATAGACAAATTCCTGGTGGGCAGGAGAACGGATGCGTCAACGATGGGCGCTTACGCCCTTGCCGACGATATTGCCGCCATGCCGACGACCGAATTGCTTTCACCTCTGAGTCGCGTACTTTTCCCGGTATTCGTCGATGCCGCGAACAATCCGGAGCGGCTTCGTGCTGCGTACTGCATGGCGGTCGGAGTCCAGAGCCTGCTTGCATTGCCTGCCGGTGTCGGCCTGTGCATGGTCGCCGGCGATGTTGTTCCGCTGTTGCTCGGGGAGCGATGGCTGGAAGCGATTCCCTTGATCAGAATCCTGGCGTTGATCAGCATTTTTTCCGCATTGACATACAGCAGCAGCTATCTGCTCATGACCCTGGGAAGGGTTAACCTGCTGGCGTTCGGTACCTGGATGAGGTTGGCGCTGATGGCGATGTTGGTCATTGTCGCATTTCCCGCTGCCGGCGCGCAGGGCATTGCCATGATACGGTTGGCGACAACTGCCTTGGGGTTTGTCTTTTTCGTTTGCCTGGTTTTGTATTATGTCGAGTCGATCAGGTTGATGGATTTTTTGAGAAATACATGGCGGCCGCTATTGTCGACCGCGATAATGGCTTTTGCCCTGAGCATCTTTCCCAGGTTCGATGCTCTTGCACTGTTTGCGCATGTACTCTTGTCGATTGCGTTTGGTGCCGGCGTCTATTTGTGCGCCATACTGATTTTTTGGAGGATATCCGGATGTTGCGACGGTGCCGAATCCTATTTTTTGGAGAAGCTTCGCTTGAAAGAGAGGTTTCTCGTATTGATGCGATGTGGAAAATGAATGCACGAAACTCTTCGTTACTGTTGATTTTTCTGATTGGGCTCTTCTTCTGGGCCAGGGCGGGCGCCGAGGTCGACGATTATATTTGCGGCAGCCTGCAGAACGCCTATGGTCCATTTGACTACCGTACCGACAAGGACAAGCTGGCGATCGTGGAGAGCTTCCATCTGACGTCCAATGTGGTCAATCTTATAAGTTCGCAATCGGCGGGAAGCATCGGCGGCGATCTCGATTACACCCTGCGCGCGTTTCCGAATCATCACGTCGCCTTGATGACGATGACAAAACTAGGCGAGAGGGAGAAGGCGGCGCGACCCAAGGGCGCGAAGTATTCTGTCCAGTGCTACTTTCATAGGGCGCTGAGATTCCGCAACGATGATGCCACGGTCAAGATGCTCTACGCCTCCTATCTGGTGAAGAATGGAAATCGGGTGGAGGCCTTGAGTCAGTTGGAGGGGGCAGCGAGCCTTGAGGGAGACAATGCAAATATCAACTACAACACCGGTCTGATCTATTTCGACATGAGGGAATATGACAAGGCGCTGGATTATGCGCAACGGGCGTATGCCTCGGGTTTCCCGCTACCGGGGTTGCGTGAGAAATTGAAGAGAGTAGGAAAATGGACGGAGCCGGTGGGCAGGTCCGTCGATTCTCCTTCAACGTCGGCGTCGAAGGGCGCTAGGCCGGAGTAGCGGTGTCAATTACGCGGCCATCTTGCGCGCTTCGTGAATTACTTCTCGGCAGACGAAGTTTTTCAGTTTTTCGCCGAGCCAGTTTGGAGTACTTTCAACTTACTTGCTCTGTTTGATTTCATGATTATAAAATTATGCGTTTGGTATTTTTGCGATGAGTGTTGAATTTTCCTGCGGTGGGGGTGATCGTTGATAATTATTGATACTGCGCTTGCTGAACGAGCTGCAAGCAACCGTCCGGTGCGGGTGGCGTTGGTCGGCGGCGGCTATATTGCACGCTGCATTGCCCTCCAGTTCCTGACTGCCGCCAAGGGAATGCGCCTGGTAGCCATTGCCAACCGCAGCATCGACAAGGCGCGACGTGCATATTGCGATGCTGGCTGTCTCGATCCTGTTCCGGTGGAAACATCCGCTGAACTTGAGCGAGTCGTCGAAAGCGGGGGCTACGCAATCACCGACAGCGCCGAGGCTGTTTGCCGGGCCGGCAACGTCGATGTGGTCATCGAGGCTACCGGTCACGTCGAATTCGGGACATCCGTCTGTCTGGATGCCATTCTTCACGGAAAGCACACAATCCTGATCGGCGCCGAAATCGACGCGTCGGTCGGACCGATACTCAAGACCTATGCCGACCGGGCCGGCGTCGTGTTCAGCTATACCGACGGCGATGAACCAGGCGTGGCGATGAACCTTTACCGCTTTGTCGATAGCATGGGCTACCGACCGGTCCTCATGGGGCAGTTGAAAGGTTTTCTGGACCGCTACCGTAATCCACAGACACAGCTCGAACTTGCCACGCGCCTCGGGCAGAATCCGGCGGTTCTCGCCTGTTTTGCGGACGGTTCAAAGCTTGCGCTGGAGGCTGCCATCATGGGAAACGCGTCCGGCTTCGTTCCAAAGGTACGCGGGATGCAGGGCTATCCGTGTGCTCATGTCAACGACATGCTGAAATCGTTCACCCCCGACGATTTTGCGACCGAGGGCTACGTGGAGTATGCGCTTGGCGCAGCGCCGCACACCGGCGCGTTCGTGATCTGTCACAACGACCACCCGGAAAAGCGCAAATTGATGGCTTACCTGAAAATGGGCGAGGGACCACTTTACATGTTCTATCAGCCCTACCATCTGCCACCCTGGCAGATTACACATTCCGTGGCACGCGCCGCGCTTTTCGGGGATCCGACCATAACGCCTAGGGGCGCGCCGGTATGCGATACGGTCAGTTACGCCAAACGAGACCTCAAGGCAGGCGAGTTGCTTGATGGCGTCGGGGGCTTCACTTGCTATGGGCTGGTAGAACGTTATGACGTGTGCTGTCGTGAGAACACGCTACCGATCGCCGTTTCGCTGGATTGTCGCCTCAAGCGCGATATCGCCAAGGACCAGCCAATAACCTATGACGATGTAGACCTGCCACCCGGCCGCCTGGTTGACCGCTTGCGAGCCGAACAGGTCCAGTACTTCGGCTCAGTGGATCGAGCTTAACCAAATCCGAATTCGATGGAGGAATAATGAAAGTCGTACTTTTCTGCGGTGGCCTCGGCACGCGTCTCAGGGAGCATTCGGAGGTGATTCCCAAACCTCTGGTGAATATTGGCTACCGACCCATCGTCTGGCACCTGATGCGCTATTACGCCCATTTCGGACACAAGGATTTCGTTCTCTGCCTGGGTTACCGCGGCGACATGATTCGTGAATATTTCCTCAACTACAACGAGTGCCTGAGCAACGATTTCGTCATGTCCGAGGGTGGGAAAAAGATCGAGTTGATCAAGAGCGATATTCAGGACTGGCGAATCACCTTCGTCGACACTGGTCTGCACTCGAATCTCGGTCAGCGACTGCTGCGTGTCCGCCAGTACCTCAAGGATGAGCCGATGTTCATGGCGAACTATGCCGATGCCTTGACCGATCTTCCGCTCAACGATCATATCGACAAGTTCAAGGCGACCAATGCGGTAGGCAGTTTCATCGCAGTTCGCACTTCCCAGAGTTTTCACTCCGTGCAGAGTGACGATAACGGGTGGGTGTCCAGTATCGGTCGCATCAAGGACACGGATTTCTGGGTGAATGGGGGGTATTTCGTATTTAGACCGGAGATATTCAACTATATCGAGGAGGGCGATGAACTGGTCGAGGAACCATTCAACCGTTTGGTTGAGAGACGTCTTCTTCATGTGAACCACTACTCGGGGTTCTGGCAACAGATGGACACCTTCCGGGAAAAGATAATTTACGACCGCATGGAAGCTCGCGGGGATTGTCCCTGGATGCTTCACAGGAAGTAATCGTGCTGGATTTCTGTTTCAATTTTCCGGCCAATCGGCCGCCGCGGCTGATGTTCATTGGCGCCCATTGCGACGATATCGAGATTGGTTGCGGCGGAACCGTCATCGAATTGCTGAACCGTTACCCTGATGCGACCGTGCATTGGGTGGTCCTTAGTTCGGAAGGTGAGCGCAAGCAGGAGGCTAGGAGCGCTGCCAACGCGATGCTGCGTGGCGTGCGCGACCGCACGGTGACGATCAAGGAATTCCGCGGCGCCTATTTTCCTTCCGAGGCGCCGGCGATCAAGGATTGCTTCGAGGAGCTGAAGCAGATGGCGTCACCCGACATCATCTTTGCCCACAATCGCAAGGATTCGCATCAGGATCACCGCATTGTCGGTGAGCTGGCCTGGAACACCTTTCGCGACCACGTGATCCTCGAGTACGAGATTCCCAAATACGACGGCGATCTCGGCGCGCCTTCCGTTTTCATGCCGGTTTCAGCCGCGGCGATGAAGCGCAAGATTGCCTTGTTGATGCGCGTATTCAAGACCCAGCACAACAAGCGCTGGTTTACTCCGGAGACGTTCCAGGGCTTGATGCGATTGCGCGGCATCGAGTGCAACGCGCCGAGCGGCTACGCCGAAGCCTTTTATTCGCGCAAACTGCTTCTGGGTGGTGCAACATGAATTTCGATAAATCCTGTGCGCTACGCGCACGCCTGCACCGGCTGATACCGGGCGGAGCACATACCTACGCCAAGGGCGATGACCAGTTTCCGCAGGAAATGGCGCCGGTCATCGTGTGTGGCAAGGGATGTCGCGTCTGGGATGTCGACGGCAACGAGTTTATCGAATATGGATCGGGTTTGCGGGCGGTCGCACTCGGCCACGCATATCCTCCCGTTGTCGAAGCGGTGCGCCGTCAGCTCGAGTTTGGCTCCAATTTTGTCCGTCCTTCGCTGATCGAACTCGAATGCGCCGAATCCTTTCTGGAGCTCATCCCGAATGCGGAGATGGTCAAGTTCTGCAAGGATGGATCCGATGCGGTGTCGGGAGCTGTCAAGCTGGCCCGCGCCCATACCGGGAAAGACATGGTGGCGATCTGCGGCAACCATCCCTTTTTTTCGGTCGACGATTGGGCCATCGGTGTCAGCGGCATGCCGGGCGGGGTACCAGCTACCACGCGTGCAATGACCTTGAAATTCAACTACAACGATCTCGGCAGTCTAGAAAAGCTGTTCGACGAGCATTCGGGGAATATTGCTGCGGTGTTGCTCGAAGCAGAGAAGGAAACGCCACCGGCGCCCGGCTTCTTCGACGGGGTCCGGGCGTTATGCGACCGTCACGGTGCGGTATTCATCCTGGACGAGATGATTACGGGTTTCCGTTGGCATGTCGGTGGCGCGCAAACGCGTTACGGAATCAAGCCGGACCTTTCTTCCTTCGGCAAGGCGCTAGCCAACGGTTTTTCGGTATCGGCACTGACCGGTAAGCGCGAATTGATGCAACTTGGTGGTTTTGATCATGATCGCGAGCGTGTCTTCCTGCTTTCGACCACGCATGGGGCGGAAACCCACGGTCTTGCTGCAGCGATTGCTACCATGAAAGTCTACCGCGAAGAGCCGGTCATCGATGTGCTCTGGCAGCGAGGGCAGTCACTGGCTGACGGGTTGAAAGCAGCTGCCGCCGATGCCGGTGTCGCCGACCATGTGCCCATCCTTGGCCAGCCATGCTGCCTCGTGTTCGGTTCGCGCGACACAGATGGGCAGCCATCGCAGCCATTCAGAACATTGCTGATGCAGGAGATACTGCGGCGGGGCGTGCTCGCCACCTCGCTCGTTGTCAACTACAGCCATACCGAGGCAGATATCGATCGCACCGTAGAAATCTTTTCCGAGGCCTTCTTCGTGTACCGCCGGGCACTTGACGAGGGGATCGAAAAATACCTTCTTGGCCGCCCGGTGAAGCCTGCCATCCGACCGTTCGCCTGAATTGGCGATCACTTCATCAACCGTGACGTGACTTACTAATCTTCCATGCTAAATCCCGAATTCTGGCGCAATCGCCGCGTTTTCATCACTGGTCATACGGGCTTCAAGGGCAGTTGGCTCTGCCTTTGGCTCGATCACATGGGGGCAAAGGTTACCGGCTTTGCCCTGCCACCGCCGACCGATCCGTCCTTGTTCGAACTGGCGAGAATATCCGAACTGGTCGATCATCGCATCGGCGATGTTCGCGATCTTGCCGCTATGGAGGCCGCGATGCAGGAAAGCCGGCCCGAGGTGGTCATCCATATGGCGGCACAATCGCTGGTACGTTATTCCTACCAGGAACCGGTCGAGACTTTTTCGACGAACGTCATGGGGACGGTTCATGTACTCGATGCTGCCCGTCGGGTTCCAAGCGTTCGCTCGGTAGTCGTGGTTACCTCGGACAAGTGTTATTACAACGAGGAATGGGTTTGGGGCTATCGTGAGGATTCTCGCCTTGGTGGCCATGACCCGTACAGTGGCAGCAAGGGGGCGGCAGAACTCGTAGTCACCTCCTATCAGAATTCCTTTTTCGACAAGGAACGCAACCCGGGGCTCGCAGCGGTTGGGAGTGCGCGCGCCGGAAACGTTATCGGCGGTGGGGACTGGGCGCTCGATCGCCTGGTGCCGGATATCATGCGCTCGTTGTTGCAGGATCAGCCGACCCTGATCCGCAACCCGCAGGCGACGCGGCCGTGGCAGCATGTACTGGAGCCACTGCATGGCTACCTCATGCTGGCTGAACGCCTATATGCCGATCAGCACCAATTCGCCAGCGGCTGGAATTTTGGCCCGCCTGCGGAAAGCGAGCGCACCGTGGGCTGGATCATCGAGAAGCTCTATACACTCTGGGATGCGAAGTTCGAGTGGCAGCGTGACCACAATCCCGGACCTCCCGAGTGTACCTTCCTGAAGCTCGACGCCTCTAAGGCGCACGCCTATCTTGGCTGGAGCCCGAAGCTTGACCTCGAAACGACTCTGCAATGGATCGTTGACTGGTTCCGCAGCTATCAGGCGGGCGACGATGTGAGGGAAGTCAGTCTCGCGGACATCAGGCGTTTCATGGCGATCAAGGCCGGCAGCTAGCCAGATTCCCGAGAACCCAATTTCCCCGCATTCCATATGGGAGCGCTCTCATGATATTTACCCGGACAACCATCGACGGGGCGTACCTGATCGACCTGGAACCCAGAGGAGATCATCGCGGATCCTTCGCGAGGGCTTTTTGCAAGCGGGAGTTTGCCGCTGCCGGCATTGCATTCGATATCGTCCAGTGCAACCTTGCCCATACCGACCATGCCGGCGTGGTACGTGGCCTGCATTTTCAGGAAGCCCCGAATGGCGACAGCAAGCTTGTTCGCTGCGTGTCGGGCGGGGTGTTCGATGTGCTGGTGGATATGCGACCCGATTCCCATACCTTTCGCCGCACGTTCTGGGTGAGGCTTGATCCGCAAGCGCGTCAGGCCTTGTTCATTCCCGGTGGCGTCGCACACGGTTATCAGGCACTTGTCGACCATACCGAATTCCTATACATGACTGATCAATACTACGTGGCGGGACTCGAAAAGGGGGTTCGCTTCGACGATCCCTCGCTGGCCATTCCCTGGCCGTTGCCGCCGCGTGACGTCGCTCCCCGCGACATGACCTGGCCCCTTCTGGGGCAATGAGGGCATGGTGAATTCCCCGCATTCGCTTTCCGGCATCAATGCCGCCGGCCGGTCGCCACACGTCTTCATCGGCTTGCCGGTTTACAACGGAGCGAGGTTTCTGGCGAAAGCCGTCGATTCGCTGCTTGCCCAGCGTTATCGCAACTTCACATTGCTGATTTCCGATAACGCGTCAAATGACGAGACACAGGCCCTTTGCGAGCGCTATGCAGCCAGCGACGAACGCATACGCTACATCAGGCAACCGAAAAATATCGGTGCGCCGGCCAACTGGAATTTTGTCGCCGACCAGGCGGAAGGAAAGTATTTCAAGTGGGCAACGGCCAACGATGAGTGCTCACCCGACATGATAGAAGAATGCGTCAAGGCGCTTGAGGCTGACCCATCGGCGGTGCTTTGCCAGGGCAAGACCTGTCTGGTGGATGAGGAAAGCGATGCGCGCGAGATATACCATAAAGATCTTGCCCTCCTGGACGAACGGCCAAGTAGTCGCCTCTATGATCTCTGTGTGCGTCTCGCTCTCAACAATGGCCAGTCTGGTTTGATCAGGCTCTCGGCACTGCGCCGCACCGGGTTGGACCGCCCTTATCCGGATGGCGATATCCCGCTCATGGCAGAACTCGCATTGTTAGGAAAGTTTATCGTCTTGCCCGAGGTCATGCTCTATCGACGCATGGGACCATCGACTTTTGCCTGCCTGTTGGCGAAGGAGCAATTTGGTGCCTTTTATGGTGATCAGGCGGCGCAGACGGTGGGCAGTCATCGCTTGCGGCAGCATTTGGAGATCATGGGCGCTGCCTTGCGCTTGCCAGCCAATTGGTCGGAAAAACTGGCTTCGCTGAAGGTGGCGCTTCGCCGCCTCGCCTGGGACAGAGAGAACGTGATGCAGGATCTCCGTCAGAACTTCGGGGCGCGCTAGCATGAAGCATCGGGGCACGATGCCCGGGCAGCACGCCGAGCCGCGTCGCGTTGGGCTATTTGGCCCTTACGTCAGCCGCAACCTTGGCGACACTGCCACGCAGATGGCGGTGATTCAGAACCTGCAGCGGCGTTGTAAGGCGATCGATATTCTGGGTATATCCCCGGAACCAGATAACACCCTGCAGTCGCTTGGTATTCCTGCCTTCCCGCTTTCCGGCCTCGGACCGACGGCCGGGAACCTGATGCCTTATGTCGATTTGCCGTCGGCTGCGCAATCCGAGGCCTGGCGGCGGCCGTATTCGCCCATCGTCATTCGCCGGATTGCCCGCTTCGTGCGTACGCTGGACCTTTTGATCATCTCTGGCGGCGGGCAACTTGATGACTTCTGGGGGGGGGCATGGAACCACCCATGGTCGATGTTGATATGGACCGCACTGGCCCGCCGTTATCGCATCCCCGTCATCTATCTCGCCGTTGGCGTCGATGGGCTGAAAGAAAACCTCAGCCGGCGTTTTTCCATCATGGCCTTACGCATTGCGCAAAGGCGGCTTTTTCGCGACTCGCGCTCATACGAGGTCATGCGGGCGATGGGACTCGAGCAGCCTTGCGAAGTGTGTCCCGATCTGGTCTTCGCCCTGGACTCCGGGTGGAAGGGTGGGGGAACGCCTGCGGACAGTCGCTTCGTCGTCATCAGTCCGATTTCCCACAAGACATGGTCACGAAACGAAACCGATCTGCATACCGGCTACCTGTCGGCATTGGCGAATATTGGACGGGATCTTCTCGGTCGCGGCTATGCGGTGAGGATCGTTTGCTCCCAGTCGGCGATGGACATGGGAGATGCCGTTGCACTCGCCACGGAATTGCGTCAGGGGGGCGCCAGCAACGTCGAAGTGCGTGATGCACCGCGCGTGGACGATTTCATCACGGCTGTCCACGGGGCTGATCTGGTCATCGCGTCGCGTTTGCACGGCGTAATCCTCTCGCTCGTTACCGGTTGCCCCGTTGTCGCGTTGGCACATCTCGACAAGGTGCGTGCGGTGATGGATGACTTCGAACTGGGCGAATATTGCCAGCCCTTACAAGAGGTACAGGGCGACGCCGTGCTTCCGCTCGTTCGCCGGGCGCTTGAAAACTCCCGGGATCTGCGGCTGCATGTGCAGCGGGTGGCAACTGAATTCCGGATGCGCCTGGACAAGGTTTTCGACGAGGTGGCGCAGTTGGCGGACGGTTCCGGATGGCACATGGCGCCACATGACACCGCCCTTGATGCCAAGCGCTCCGGAGGATAGGAATGGGGAGCGAAAAATTGCTTGACAGGTTGTATTGCCGGTGGGTCGGCGTCTTGCTGTGTCTGGCTGCTTTATTCGTGATTCCGTTGCAGCAGGCGTTGGCGCAGACCGGGCGCGTCGCCGAGGGAGGGCGGATTATCCGGGTCGGCCCGGAGCGCGACGTGAAAACCGTGGCGGCGGCGGCGCGCATCGTGGGCGACGGCGACGTTGTCGAGGTCGACGCTGGTGATTATGTGGGGGATGTCGCTGTCTGGCGGCAAGACCGTTTAACGTTGCGCGCCGTTGGTGGTCGGGTGCGCCTGATTGCCTCCGGCGCGAATGCCGAAGACAAGGGGATCTGGGTCATCCGTGGAGGGCTGGTGTCCGTCGAGGGATTCGATTTTGTCGGGGCGCAGGTCAGTGACCGGAATGGTGCGGGGATTCGCCTGGAGAAAGGGGAGTTGACCGTCGACAACTGCATTTTCCGGGATAACGAAAACGGCATCCTGACCGCCAATAATCCCGACATCGTTCTGAAAATCCGCAACAGCGAATTTGGTCATAATGGTGCTGGCGATGGGCAGTCGCACAATATCTATGTCGGTGGGATCCGGCATCTGCATGTCACTGGCAGTTATTTCCACCATGCGCGTTCCGGGCATTTGTTCAAATCGCGGGCTGCCGAGAATTTCGTGCTATACAACCGCCTGGCGGATGGGACGAATGGCGAGGCGAGCTACGAACTGGAGTTTCCGAACGGCGGCGTTGCCTACGTGATCGGCAATGTCGTCGATCAGTCGGCGACGACGGAAAACTATCATCTGATCTCGTTTGGAAGCGAAGGCCTGAGATGGCCGAAAAACGAGCTCTATCTGGTCAACAACACGCTGGTCGACCGACGAGGCCAACCGGGCGTTTTCCTCAAGGTGAAACAGGGCGCCAGCCCGGTGTACGCGGTGAATAACCTGTTGATCGGGAAAGGCCAGCTCGATTCAGCCGGTCCCGGCGATTATTCGAACAATTTCAATGTGGATGCCACCGAATTCGTCAATCTTGCTGGCCAGGATTATCGACTCAGGGCGAACTCGCGTTTGCTCGGCAAGGCTGTCGCTCCCAAACATCTCGACGGTGTGGTTCTCAAGCCGGGCCGCGAATTCGCCCAGCCGCGCGGCACACGCTCGATCAGCGTTCCACCCTACAGTCCCGGTGCGATGCAGTCGGTCGGGGCACGTTCATGAATGCCCGAATACAACTTAGCGCACAGAAAATCATGGCAAACGAATTCCTGCTGGCCGGCCATCCCCGTTACGTCGATCCGCATCTCGCCGCACTTGCTGCCAGCGACGGTGCAGAGGCCGTCTGGCGGAAGATTTTTGCCGGTAGTAAACCTGACCTTGCCAATTCGGTGCATGGCGATTTTGCCGTAGGGGTGCAATTGCCGGGAGGCGATGCCTTCATGGCCGTGGACCGCTTTGCGGTTCGCTCGCTGTGCTATCGGGTCGTCGACGGGAGGCTCCGTTTTGCCTTGCGGGCCGACGAACTTGCGGACGAAACGACAGGCATCGACCAGCAGGCCATATTCGATTACTTCTATTTTCATTGCATTCCGTCGCCGCGAACGATTTTCAAGGGGATATATCGCCTGCCACCCGGGTGTGTCGCTCACTTCGTGCGTGGTGTGGTCACCGTATCTCCTTATTGGACGCCGGAGTTCAATGAGTCCCGCGATGTCTCGTTCAAGGCCCTGCGCGATGAATTCAGGCACCTCCTGCAGCAGGGAGTTGCGCGCCAGCTGGATGGAGGCAAGGCAGCCTGTTTTCTGAGTGGCGGTACGGACAGTTCCACCGTTGCCGGCATGATCGGCGAGGTCTGCGGGCGGCCGGCGGCGACCTATTCCATCGGTTTCGCAGCCGAGGGCTATGACGAAATGGAGTTCGCCCGGATTGCGGCGCGCAAGTTCGGTACCGAGCACCATGAATACTACGTGACGCCGGACGATCTGGTGCGCAGCATTCCCGCCGTTGCTCGCCATTACGATCAGCCTTTCGGCAATTCCTCGGCATTGCCGGCGTATTACTGTGCCCGAATGGCCCGCGAAGATGGCGTAATGCGGATTCTGGGGGGCGACGGCGGCGACGAGTTGTTCGGGGGCAATACACGTTATGCAAAGCAGAAAGTTTTTGGCTGGTACGGCCTGTTCCCCGGTCTATTGCGTCGCGGCCTCCTGGAGCCGCTTCTAGGCAACCAGGGTGTGGCGGGACTGCCGGGTATCGGCAAGGCGGCCAGTTATGTCGAGCAGGCCCGGGTGCCGATGCCGGATCGTTTGCAGATGTACAACCTGATCATGCGACTTGGGATGGACTCGGTATTCCAGGGTGAATTCCTGGGCCAGGTCGATACCGGCCTGCCCCTTGTCCAGCAGCGCGAAGTCTGGGGCCTTGCCAAGGGCCCGTGCAGTGAAGTCAACCGGCAGCTCGCATTCGACTGGCGCTACACGCTGGCGGAGAGCGATTTGCCGAAGATTGTCGGAACCACGTCGCTGGCGGGACTGGCAGTCGGCTTTCCGCTGCTGGATGACGATTTGCTGGCCTTCTCGCAGCGCTTGCCGACTTCAATGAAACTGAATGGTCTGCAATTACGCTGGTTTTTCAAGGAAGCGCTCAAGGGCTTTTTGCCGGACGAGATCATTACCAAGAAGAAACAAGGCTTCGGTTTGCCGTTTGGCGTCTGGGTTACGAAAAACAGCGACTTGCGCGAACTGGCTGAAAATTCGCTTCATGGACTGGTCGACCGCAACATTCTGCGTGGTGAGTTCGTCGATACGCTGTTCAGGAGCTACCTCGGCGACCACCCGGGCTATTACGGGGAAATGATCTGGATTTCGATGATGCTCGAGCAGTGGCTACGCGGGTTTGAAGAGCGGCGTGCCGGCAACAGGCTGTCGGTGGCAGGAGAGGTGGTAGGCGTATAGAGTTGGTTTCATCCGGGACGGTTGTCCGCAGGTGGTCGTCGTCCCGATCTGGAGTGCTGCGATGGCCATTCCCGTGAACCGTCGTCGTTTATTGGCTGCCGCAACCATGCTCGGCACGATGCCCGTGTTGCCTGCTTTCGGCTCTCCCGACGCGCAGTCAGGTGGCGTCCGGCTCGATGTGCGGCCGGGTCCGGCTTCCGGGCTCTTTCCACTGCGGAGCGAGGCGGGGAAGCGCTACCTCGTCGATGCCGCGGGCCGGCCATTCCTGATCCAGGGCGATGCCGCATGGTCGCTTATCGCTCGCCTGTCGCGCGAGCAGGCGATTGATTACCTCGACGACCGCCGCCGGAAGGGATTCAATGCGGTTCTCGTCAACCTGATCGAACACGAATTTGCCGACGCGCGGCCCAAGAACCGCTATGGCGAAGCACCGTTCCTCGTTTCCGGGGATTTCGGCACGCCCAACGAGCGCTATTTTTCCCATGCCGATCTGGTCATCGGCATGGCGGCGGAGCGCGGTATCCTGGTGATGCTCGCCCCGGCTTACATGGGCTTCGGAGGCGGGAGCGAAGGCTGGTATCGGGAAATGGCGGCCAACGGGGCGGCCAGGATGCGCGCTTACGGTCGCTATGTTGCCCGGCGCTTCCGGCACCATGCCAACATTCTCTGGGTCCTTGGCGGCGATTTCAATCCGCCGGAGTTAGTCTTGTTGCGGGCGCTCGTGGCCGGTATCCGTGAAGTCGATGGCACGTCGCTCAATACCTTTCACGGGGCACGCAATACCGGAGCGAGCGATTTTCTGGGCACAGCGGAAAGCTGGCTCCAGGTCGACAACATCTATACGGAAGCGAATAACGTCGTGAGCAAGGCCTTGCAGGCCCATGGACATTCACGGAAGCCGTTTTTCCTGATCGAAGGTCGTTACGAGGGGATTGAAGGATTCGATGCGCATACCGTGCGCCTGCAGGCCTATCAGACGCTGTTGTCGGGCGGATGCGGGCAGGTGATGGGAAACTGGGTGGTCTGGCAATTCAGCGGTGGCTGGGAGCGGGCGTTGGGCAGCGAGGGGGCTTACACCATCGGTTATCTGCGCAGCTTGCTGGAGGCGCATGCCTGGACCAGGCTGGTGCCCGATGCCGCCAACTCCTTCCTGACCGGAGGTATACGGGGAAGCGAAGATCGGGCCGTGGCGGCGCTGGCCAACGATGGTTCTTTCGGACTGGTCTATCTTCCTTCCATCCGCAAGGTTTCGCTCAATCTGGCACGTCTGGCGGGGCCGCAGGTGCGCGCGCACTGGTTTGACCCATCGAACGGCAGATTGCTGGACGCGCCGGACTCACCGTTTCCGGGAGTTGGGACGCATGCTTTCCAGCCGGAGCGCAACAACGCCGCCGGGCAGGGTGACTGGGTGTTGTTGCTGGAGTCCGGCAGGTAGCGGAAGAGGCCTCCCTGTTGCTCGACTGGCCGAGTTATCGCCCAGTTTTGCGCAGGTTCCCGAGAAGTCGCATGCCGAAACGCACCCGTGTCTTGTCCCACGGGGTAAAGCGCGGTAGCTGATAAAGATCCGAGGCGGCATCGGCGGCACCCCAGGCAGTGGAGACCGCGGCAGTGAAGCCGGCGTCGCGAACGATTGCGGCATGTTCGGCTCGGTAGTCTTCACCCGGCTTGCCATTGGGGTAGGCGAACAGCGGGACTTCTTCACCGAGCAGCTTTTCCAGAATCCGCTTGCTGCCGCCGATTTCCTCCCGCGCCCGGGTCGGGTCGAGGCGGGCAAGGATAGGGTGGGTCAGGGTGTGGGCGCCGATCTGCATGCCGGACTTGCGCATTTCAACGACCTGGGCGGAGGTCATCATGAGATCGTCGGGAGGTGTCGCGCCGGCGATTTCGGCGATGCGTTCGCTGAGTGCAGCGCGTTCGGCGACCGGCAGGTATTTGATCCTGCCGATGATGGCATGGATGGCAGCGCGTTTTCCGGCGAGGTCCGCGATATCGTGCCGGCCGAGCGCCAGCGGCTCGAGATCGAGTACTGTTTCCCGGCACTGGCGAAGCGATTCGATCACCGTGTCGTTCCACATGCGGCCGCCGTCGAGAAAGCCGGTCGCGATGAAGAAGGTGGCGCTCAATCCGTGCTGCCGAAGAATCGGGCGAGCTAGCGTGAAGTTGTCGGCGTAGCCGTCGTCGAAGGTAATCGCCGCGGCGCGGGGCGGCAATTTTGCCTCTTTCAGGCAGTCGACCGCGACAGGCAGGGGCAGGACGTTGAACCAGGAGGCGATCCAGCCGAGCACTTCGGAAAAGCACCGCGTATCCGGTTCGTCAGGGAAGAGAGGATCGCTCTCCGGAAGTACGCGATGGAAGATGAAGGTCGTCAGCCGACCATGCGGGCCGCCGGGCGAGGCGATCGAAAATGCGGTACGGAGCATGGTCAGCTTGCCCTCGCAGGCGCCACGTTGGGCATCGTCTTACCGGCAGCGGCTTCTTCGATCCAGGCCTTGCGGTCTAGCCAGCGTCGTGCCAGTACGACGAGCAGGAGGATGTTATAGGGGAGGTCGAAGTAGGCGAGGCTGAGGAAGGCGCCGCCGACAGCATAGCCGGCCAGGCTGACCTGGCACATGCTGCCGAGATGCGATATCCATTGTGTTTCGGGATTGGCGCGGCCTTCCTTCCTGAGTTTCCCGGCCTGACGCCATACCATCCACCACATCAGCAGGAAAAGGAAGAGGCCGACGAAGCCGTGTTCGCCGAGAACCTGAAAGTAGATGCTGTGCGCCTGGTGCAGGTCAAGCGGATTCGGGGCGTAGGCGCTGAAAATCTCCGGCGTGTAGATCTCGAAGCCGCCGCCGAGGAAACGGTCGGAGGCCAGGTTCCAGGCCATCCACCAGGCATTGATGCGCCCCATCGCCGAGGCGTCGGTCTTGTACTCACCGATGGATGTCATCCGCTCCATCCATTGCTCCGGCATGAAAAATAGCGCTATTAGGCCGATCACCAGAACGATCAGCCCGGAACGGAGCTTGCCCGGCGAGCGCCACCAGAGAACCGACCCCATTGCACCGATGGCCAGCAGCGCGCCACGCGAGTGGCTGCCGAGCGCCGCGACGGCGCATAACAGCATCCAGACTAGGAGCCCGCGCTTCATCCACTTGTTGTCCTGTGTCAGGTACAGGAAGTTGATCAGCGGGATGACAAGAATCATGGCGAGCGCCAGTTCGTTATTGCCTTCGATATAGGTGCCGGCCGGGCCCCAGACGAGATAGCTGCCACCGGTAGCGATGGTGAATAATCCACCCTTAAAGCCGTAGAAGCCGATGGAGCCGGCTACGACCCAAGCCAGGGTCATGATGTGCTTCTTGCTGTAAAGAACAACCAGTGCGACAAGGATCATGAAGTCGATCTTCATGACCCGCTTCCACATGAAAGTGCTCCACTCGTAATAAAAGGCGAAAATCAACGTGAAGCTCATCCATAGCATGAAGGCGATGAGGACGGCCGTTTCAGGCGTCACGTAGAAGGATTTCCGGTCCCGCGAGATGAAGACGCCGATCAGGGTGGCGGCCGCCATCACGGCTGCGACCGGCATGAAGCGCAGTTCCCAGGCCAGTGCGTGGGGATTCATCAGACTGAGCCAGGTCCAGCCCATGATACCGACCCACGGGTGGACCAGTGCATAGGCAGCGAGTGCGGCAATGACGCCGAGAATGGTTATGTCACGCATGATTCGGTTTGACAGCCCGGGAGGTATCGCCGGCGGTGATTACTTGATGGAAAAGTTCGACTTGGCCACGGGTCGTCGGCTCCCATGAAAAGCTTTCAGCATATCTTCTCACTTCGGCGCGGTCCGGGTAATCGGCCATCAGGGCGCTGACGGCGGCCGTCAGGCTGGCCGACGTCCTTTCCTCGGCCAGGCGACCGGCGACCGGCGAGGACACCACTTCCGGCGTGCCCCATATCCTGGTTGCCACTACCGGCGTGCCGCAGGCCATCGCTTCGAGCAGCACATTGGCCCAGCCTTCGCGGCTGGAGGCGAGGACGAGGACGTCGGCGGCTGAGTAATAGCTGACGAGTTCCGCCTGCGCCACGGCACCGGTAAAACGGACGCGGTCGGCGACACCCGACTGGCGGGCGAGGTTTTCGAGCGCTCCCCGTTCGGGGCCGTCGCCGACGATGACGAGCCGGTAGCCGGGCAGCAACGGCAGCATGCCGATGACCAGATGATGTCCCTTGCGTTCGACCAGATGACCGACGGAAAGGAGGATCCTGTCGCCCTCGATGCCGATCTGCATGCGCGCTTCGGCGGGAGACTGGGGATGAAAGCGCACGAGATCGACACCGTTCCTCAGTACCTTGAGCCGGGCGGGATCGGCACCCAATTGCGCGAGTTCGTCGCTCAGGGCGCGACAGACCGAGATCGAGGCGGCGGCCTTGCGCGCGGTGGACAGGATGAGTCGGCGCGGGAACGGGTATTGGGGGATCAGGTTGAGATCGGTCCCCCGGGCGGTGACGACGAAGGGTTTTCCGAAGTGGGCGGCGAGCAGCCCGGCGGCAACTCCGTCCGGGTAGTAGTAATGGGCATCGATCAGGTCGAAGTCGAAACCTTCTTGCTGCAGGCGGCGAATGGTCGGCAACGCACCAAGGGCGAGGGCGTAGGGCGCGATGTTCATGCCGACCTTGGGTGGCAGAAAATACCGCGGGTGCCAGACCTCGATTCCGTTCCTGACCTCGTGCCGTGGCGTCGCCGCCATCCTGGCGTAGTCGCCGTATTTCGCGGCGGTCGAATAAAACCACGGAACGGGCGCCACGACCTTCGTTTCCACCGCCCCGCTTTTTTGCAGTTCGCGCAAGCGTGTTTCAACGAAGATCCCGTGGCCAGGCCGCGTGCTGCTCGGGTAGAGCGTCGAGAAGAGCAGGGTGCGGATCTTGGACGGCATATCAGGGGCGGCGACCGTGGTTTTGCATCAGTTGGGCGTACACCGGCTTGTAGTTGGCAACACTGCGTGCCCAGTTGCGCTCGTTTTCGACAAACCGGCGACCGGCACGGCGAATTTCTGGCCAGCGGGATTCCTGGGCGAGCAGTTCGATCAAGGTGTCAGTCAGCGCCTGCGCATTGCCGGCCTGGAACAGCATGCCGGTTTCTCCGTGGCGAATGAGTTCCTTGTGCCCGCCGACATCCGAAGCGATGAGCAGGCGCCCCTGGGCCATGGCTTCCAGCGGTTTCAGCGGGGTGACCAGTTCGGTCAGGCGCATGGAATGACGGGGGTAGGCCAGCACGTCGACGAGATCGTAGTAGCGCTGGACCTGATCGTGCGGGACACGCCCGGTGAAGACCACCTTGTCCTGCATGCCGAGACGCGCGACCTGGGCCTTGAGCGCCGCGTCCTGCGGACCGCCGCCGACGAGCAGGAGTTTCACTTCCGGGCGTCGGGCGAGGATCAGGGGCAGGGCGTCCACCAGCAGATCGAGGCCTTCGTAGGCGTAGAAGGAGCCGATGAAGCCGATTACGGTAGCGCCGTTCAGGCCCAGCTTCGCCTTGAGTTCGGCATCCGGCTCGCCGCCGGGGTCGAAGGATTCGATATCGACAGCGTTCGGGATGACGTTGACCTTGCCGGACGGAATGCCGCGCCCGACGATGTCGCTGCGCAGGCCTTCGCAGATGGTGAATGCGTGGTCGACGCGCCTGAGGGCGTAGGTTTCGAGCGCCCGGGTCAGGCGGTAGCGCAGGCTACCTTCGCGGGTGGTGCCGTGGTCGACCGCGGCATCTTCCCAGAAGGCGCGGATTTCGTAGATGACCGGGATGCCGAGGCGGCGACCGACGCGCAGGGCGGGAATGGCGTTGAGGACCGGCGAGTGGGCGTGCAGGATGTCCGGTCTGGTGCGGTCGACCACTTCCAGCAGGCGGTTTTCGACCTGGCGCATGAGGGCGATTTCGCCCAGACCGGGCAGCGCGGGGGAGGCGGCGGCTGCCGTACGGTAGAAATGCCAGCCTTCGACGTCTTCTTCGGCCTTGTCGCAGCCGATATGCTTGGGTGTGGTCAGGTGCTCGGTTTCCCAGCCGAGCTTGCGCTGTTCGCGGAGAATCGAGAGGGTGCGGAAAGTGTAGCCGCTGTGCAGCGGGATCGAGTGGTCGAGAATGTGCAGGACGCGGGTCACGCGGGTTCTCCGTTTTCCATGACGTTGCGCAGAAAGGCTTCGAACATCAGCAGGGTCCACAGCGAGGCACTGTAGTCGCGCACGCCGCTGTTATGGGCGTCGACCAGATGCTTGAGGTAGTCGCGGTTGAACCAGCCGGTGGCGGCCAGGCGGTCGCCGAGGATGGCCTGTTGTACGCGGGTCTTGAGCGGCCCGCGGAACCAGCGGGCGAGCGGCACGGCGAAACCCATCTTGGGGCGATAGAGCACGTCGTCCGGCAGGCGGGGCTCCATGGCCTTCTTGAGCAGGTACTTGCCCTCCTGACCGTTGATCTTTTCCGAGGAACGCAGCGTGGCGAGCCATTCGATGAGGGGGTGATCCATCAGGGGTTCGCGCACTTCCAGCGAATGGGCCATGCTGGCGCGGTCGACCTTGGTGTTGATGTCGCCGACGAGGTAGGTTTTCAGGTCGATGTATTGGATGAGTGCCAGCGGATCGTCGGTGCCGGCGTTGGCAGCATGGCGGGCGAAGACCTCGCCGGCATCGTAGCCGCCGAGCGCGCTGCGGAAGCCGTCGCTGAAGAGCTGCCGGCGCATCGGGGCGCGCAGGATCGAGAGGGAATGGAAGTAGGCCTCGACCGAGGTCCGGGCCATGCCCTCGAAGGTCGTCTTGGCGCGAAAAACGCGTGGTGCCCAGTCGGCTTTCGGATAGAGGCGGCCCAGGGTGCCGAACAGCGGGCGACGCAGGCCGAGGGGCAGGGCGGCACGCATCTTTTCTTCCATCAGATGCAGGCGATAGCGGCGATAACCGCCGAAGCTCTCGTCGCCGCCATCGCCGGAGAGGGCGACGGTGACGTGTTTTCTCGCCAGCTGGCAGACGCGGTAGGTGGGGATGGCCGAACTGTCCGCGTAGGGTTCGTCGTAGAGACGGGCGAGGGTATCGACAAGATCGAAATCGTCGCTTTCCACCCGGTCGACGTGGTGGCGGGTGTGGTAGCGGTCGGCCACCATTTGCGCGAACTCGGATTCGTTGAACGCCGGATCGGCAAAGGCGATGGAGCAAGTGTTGACCGGTTCCGCCGAGATGCCGGCCATCAGCGCGACGACGGCGCTCGAATCGACCCCGCCGGAGAGAAAGGCGCCGAGCGGGACTTCGGAAATCATGCGCAGGCGGATCGATTCCTCGAGGCGGCGGTTGAGTTCACCGAGCGCATCCCGGTGGCTGATCGGGTTGTCCAGCGTGAATCGGACATCCCAATAAATTCTGGGCTCGGGAACCGGTCGACCGCGACAGATCAGCAGGGTGGTGCCCGGCGGCAGCTTGCGCGCCTGACGGAAGATGCTGCGCGGCTCGGCAACGTAGCCGAGGGCGAAATATTCCTCGACGGCGCAGGGGTCGATGTCGCGCTTCAGCCCGCCATGGGCGAGGAGCGATTTGAGTTCAGAGCCGAAGAGGAAGGTGCCATCGTCGAGCAGGGCATAGAAGAGCGGCTTGACGCCGAGCCGGTCGCGGGCCAGAAAGAGGCTCTGGCGATTGCGGTCCCAGAGGGCGAAGGCAAACATGCCGCGAAAGCGCTCGACACAGGCTTCGCCCCAGGCTTCCCAGGCGTGGACGATGACTTCGGTGTCGCTGCGGGTATGGAAGACGTGGCCAAGCGCCTGGAGCTCGGGAATCAGCTCTTGGTAATTGTAGATTTCGCCATTGAAGACGACGCAAACTGCGCCGTCTTCGTTGTAGAGCGGCTGCTGGCCGGTGGAAAGGTCGATGATGGAGAGCCGCCGGTGACCGAGGCCGACACCCGGGTCGAGGTGTAGGCCGCCCTCGTCGGGGCCGCGATGGAACTGCGATTCGTTCATGCGATGGAGCACTGCACGATCGATTTCGCGTTGGCCTCGAGTATCGAAAATTCCGGTGATGCCGCACATGTCGGGCTGCTCCTGTCCTTGCTAAGCGGGGGCACCTTGACGGTGCAGAAGTTTGTCGTAGGTGCCGCGGTAAGCGGCGACCATCGCTTCCATGCTGAATTGCCGCTCGACCGTGGCGCGTCCGGCGGCACCCATGCGACGGGCCAGTACCGGGTGATTGGCCAGACGGACGATCTGTTGCGCCATGGCTTCCGGATCGGCCGCGGGGACGATTTCCCCGGTCTCCCCGGCGCTCACGAGATCGGCGTTGCCGCCGACGTCGGTGGCGATGACCGGGAGTCCGGAGGCCATCGCTTCGAGAATGGTGTTGGAAATGCCTTCGGCCAGCGAGGGGAGCACGAAGCAATCGAGCCCGCGCATGACATCGGGCACGTCGCTGCGCTCGCCCGGCAGCCAGGCCAGGTCCGCGACGCCGGCGGTGGCCAGAAGCTGCAGGCACTCGTCGCGCAGCGGGCCGGCACCGATCATCACCAGTCGCAGGCGGGTGGCGAGTGTCGGGTCGAGTTGCAGGGCGCGGATGAAGGCGCGCGCCAGCGTCGGCTGGTCCTTGACGGTCTGCATGCGCCCGACGGTGCCGACTATCCAGCAATCGGGGCGCACGAAGGGACAGCCCGGCATGACGCTGGCCATGCTTCCGGAATGGAACCGATCGGCATCGACGCCGTTGTAGACTTGAAGCACCTTGTTTTCCGGTACGCGAACGATATGGGTTAGATAGTCCGCGAGATCGCGTGACAGAGCGAGGTAATAACTCACGAATGGCCGATAAAATCGCCGTACGCGCTGGTAGGTGACATTCGAGCCATCCAGGTCGCCGACATCGCGACCATGTTCGCCATGGATACGTACTCTTACGCCGGCCGCCCAGGCCGGCAGCTGGACTTCGAGGGCAGCCAGGTTGCGGCTATGGACGATGGCCGGGCGCAGTTCGCGAAATAGCCGGAAAAGTCTGGGGAATAGCAGGAAGCCGTGACCGGGCGCCTTGTTCAGTGCAATGAATTCGACATCGTCCCTTTGAATGCGCTTGCGAAAATCCGTGACCTCGGTCAGCGCGATGATTGCGTGCCGGTAGGCATCGGTCGGCATGTGGTTGATGAGATTGACGATGCCGTTTTCGAGTCCGCCGGTGTCGAAGCGGTACATGACATGGGCAACCAGTGGGCGCGGATCGGTGGCGACTTGCTTGCTGTTCATCGGGAGCGGATCAGGTGCGTCAGCCGGTACGGCTGGCAGTGTGTGCAATGTAGCGGTCGATACCGGCCATGTGGGCTTCCCAGCTGTAGCGCGCGATTACCCGCTGGCGTGCCGCACGGCCGATCTCGGCGCCGGTTTCGGGGTTTTCCAGCAGGTGACCGATGTGCGCCCGGTATTCGTCCGGGCTGGTGGCCGTCAGCAATTCCTGCCCGACCACGGCGTCGACCGCAGCGGCACATTCGGCGGAGGCGACGACCGGCCGCGCCATCGCCATCGCCTCGAGAATCTTGTTCTGGATGCCGCGCGCGATGCGCAGGGGGGCGACGACCACGGAAGCATGCTGAAGGTAGGGCCGCACGTCGGGAACGGTGCCGGTCACGACCACCTTGTCGCTGGCCAGGGCCTGCAATTCCGGGGTCGGGCTGCGGCCGACGATGTAGAAGCGCGCGCTTGGCCAGCGCTCCAGAAGGCCTGGCATGACCTCGCTGGCGAACCAGGTGGCTGCGTCGACATTGGGCCAGTAATCCATCGCCCCGGTGAACACGACGGGCAATTCGTCCGCGGCATAGGGGGACGCGCGGCCATCGTCCGCAGCAAAATAATCGGCATCGACGCCGTTGCACATGGCATCGACGCGAACCGCACATGACGGGGCCAGGCGGCGAAAGAGCGCCGCTTCGTTGTCGGTGACGAAAAACGAACGGGCGGCCGAGGCAGCGACGCGTTTTTCGTAGTCGAGCAACAGCCTTCCCTCACGCCGGTAGAGCCAGGACATCGGCCAGCGGTGCTGCGGGGCGTATTGGGTCCATTTGGCGGAATCGACATCGACGAAATCGACGATGGTCCGCAAGCGGGGAATTCCATGCACATACTGTGCCATGGCCGACGAGAAGATCACGATGCTGCCGATGCGGCGGGACTTGAGCGTTTCGTCGACCCAGGCGCGCAGGGATGCGTCGCTGTAGTAGCGTAGCGTTAGTGGTTCCCCGGCCAGAAGCGCGTTGAGGCTGCGAATCCTGGCGAATCGCGGGTTGAGTTCGGCGACATGCAGATCGGCGCAGAGGGCGCGTACCGTGTCGATATGCTGGCGGTCTTCGGGGTCGTCGATGAAGGTGCCGAGGAATACGCGGTGCTGTTTCGCCAGATGCTTGAGCAGGTGATAGGAGCGCACCTTGTCGCCTTTGTTCGGCGGATAGGGGAGGCGATGGACAAGCAGGAGGATGTTGGCCATCTTCGGATCAGCCGAGATTGCGGACGATATGCGGTCCCAGCCGATTGGCCACGGCGATGGGCAGGCGTCGCCAGGCAGCGATGAAAAACCGGTACTTCGCGTTCGACGGATTGTTCTGGGGGACGCTGTCGCGCTTGTAGAGGCGGTATTCGTAGTGTAGCGGCTGTGGCTCGAAGCCCCAGTTCTTCTTGAAGGCGAAGGATCCCGTGCCGTGCTTGCTGCGCCCGTAGTCGAAAACCTTGAGTCCGCGCTCGCATGCCCTGCGCATCAGTTCCCAGTACTTGAAATCGTTGGCGGCAAGGTGACGTGCGCTCTCATCGTCGCCGGCATAGTAAGGCAATACCTCGTCGCGGAAATAAAATGAGAGCACACTGCTGAGGGGGCGCCCATCGGCCCCGCTGACGGTCAATACTTCGCAGTCCTCGCCGAATACATGGAGCAGGGTATCGAAATAGCGTTTGGGCATCGCCGGGGTGCCGTGACGGTGGACGTTGTCCGCATAGAGCGCGAAAAAGCGGTCAGTGTTGCGGTCGACCGTGCCGACCAGGCCGTTCTTGATGCCCTTGCGCACCATAGCCCGCTGCTTGCGCGGAATGGCGAGCATGTTGGCTTCGACCTCCGGCAGGATCTCCTTGCGGAAGGTGACGTAGAGGTCCTGCATCGGCCAGTCGGCATGCCGCTGGACGACATTGCGGAATTCCAGGTGATCCACCGCCAGGCGTTCCGCCAGTTGTTGCGCCGCGTTTTCCAGAGCTCCGGCGGCGCCGGCATCGTTTGCGGCGACACCACCATAGACGGCGAAGGGCAGTGAGACCAACGCATTGCCGAAAAGCCGACTATTCACGTGCGCAAGCGGCAAAACGCCACGGATACCGGTTTCATCGGTAGCGTACAGAAAATGGGTCTGATGGCGGAATACGTCGCGTATCACGGCTTGCCAGGACGAGCGATGAAAGAAGGTCGCCGTCGGGCAGGCGAATACGAATTCATCCCACCGTCGGGCCGTGGCGTTGTCTGCCGGGTCCAGTACCTTGATTTCCAGCATGGCGTTCAGCGTTGCTCAGAGAGGAAGAGGTGGTCCATCCGGCTCCAGCGGAAATCCCCCAGCAGGCGCTTCAGGCGCGTTTCCATGCTGCTGATGTTCACATAATGCCGGAAACGAGTCTTGCGGCTGATTCCGGGAATCCTGGGTTGCTCCACATCGATTTCCCAAGGGTGGAAATAGAACACCGCGGGAAGCTGGTCGGTATTGTTGATCCGCTGGAGCATCCAACGCGAGAGGCTGTAGGGCATCAAGCGGAAATAGCCGCCACCGCTGGCAGGCCAGTTGCGGTTCAGGAAGCGCAGGGTGGTGGCCGGGATTTCCAGCAGTCCGCCGATGGCGTGAGCGTGGCGCGGGGCCTCGGGCATCCCGTAATGATCGTGGCGAATGGGATAGATGCTGGAGCTGTAGCGGTAGCCGGCACGTTCCAGGCATTCGAATGCCCATAGGTTGTCTGCGCCAATGGAGAAGCTGGGCGCCCGGTAACCCTTGACCTCGGTGCCCACCAGGTCTTCCAGTATCAGCTTGGCCAGGTTGATGTCCGAGAAAAACGCGGATTCCGTCTGCTCGCTGGCGCGCTCGTGGCCATAGCCATGACTGGCCAGTTCGTGTCCTTCGGTGACAATCCTGCGGACGATCTCGGGGTATCTTTCGGCAATCCATCCAAGCGTGAAGAAGGTCGCCTTGGTTTCCTTCTCGTCCAAGAGAGCGAGGATGCGGTCGACGTTACGTTCGACGCGACATTCGCGCTGCGGCCATTCATGGCGCGGAATATGCGGTGCGAATGCCGAGACCTGGAAATAGTCCTCGACGTCAATCGTCAAAGCGTTTGTAACAATGGGCGCTTGCATGAAATCAGTTCGTTGACGATGCCGGCATTTCCCGAACAAGCCACGACGCAAGATCGGCCGCAATGCGTTCCGCGGCGTGTCCGTCCCAAAGCTCCGGCACGCGTCCCTGCTTGCCCCGACCCGACAGGATTTCGCCAGCCTGAACGCGAATGGCATCGACATCGCGCCCGACCAGCGTATTGGTACCTTGTTCGACAGTGATCGGACGTTCGGTGTTCTCGCGCAGCGTCAGGCAGGGAACGCCAAGCGCCGTCGTCTCTTCCTGAAGGCCGCCGGAATCGGTTAATACCATGCGGGATTCGGCCATCAGGCCGAGCATTTCAAGATAACCTTGCGGCGGCAGGACGACCAGCCGTGGCCCCGCGACCAGGTTCGCGAGACCGAAGCGCTGAATATTGGCCCGGGTTCTCGGATGCATCGCGAAGACCAGCGGCAGGTGTTCGGAAATTTCACGCAGGACACCCAGCAATGCAGCCAGGGTTTCCGGATCGTCGACATTGGCGGGGCGATGCAGGGTAACAACGCCATATCCCGACTTCTGGTCGACCAAGGCCGGGTTCGCGCCTGCCGCCGCCAGCGTTTCCCGGGGAGTCCGTGCAAGGGTCCGATTGTAGAGCAGTGAGTCGATCATGACGTTGCCCACGAAACGAACGCGTTCCGGCGTGATGCCCTCGCGTGCCAGATTGACCTCGGCGCTGCGTTCGGTCGTATATAGACGATCGGCGATCTGATCGGTCAATACGCGGTTGATCTCCTCCGGCATTGCGCGGTCATAACTGCGCAGACCGGCCTCGACGTGGACCACGGGGATGCCTTTCTTGGCAGCAACCAGCGTACAGGCCAGCGTCGAATTGACGTCGCCGACCACGATGACGCAGGACGGAACATGCGTGTCCAGCACCGGCTCAAAACGGCGCATCACCTCTGCCGTCTGAACGGCGTGGGAACCGGAACCGACGTCGAGATTGATGTCGGGGCGAGGCAGATTCAAGTCTTCGAACAACTTGTCACTCATCTCACGGTCGTAATGTTGGCCGGTGTGCACAAGCAGTGCGGGAATGACAGGTGTGTTTGCTGCCAAGGCACGCAGGATCGGCGCCATTTTCATGAAATTCGGGCGCGCGCCAACAACACAGAGTACAGGCCCGAGACTGGCGGGCCACTGCGACGCCGTCATTCTTGCTCCTTGGGGGCCTTGGTGTCCCTGGGGGCCTTGCGGGGCTTGGCATTCTGTGGATCAGTGTCGGGAGCAGCGGCGAGCACCTGGTGAAGCAGGGCCAGGGTCGTCGTGTTGATGAGCTCGAGTTGATGGAGGCCACGTTCGAGGCGCGCCAGACGGTCGTTGAACTGGCCGGCGTTCAGTCCAGCAAGAAGTTGTTGCAGGTCGCCGGTGTTGACGCCTTGCAAGTGGGCAGCCAGTTGCTTCTTTCTGCCCCGCGACGACTTCTGTTGCGGCTGGACCAGGCCGGAAATGACCCGGGATACCTGAGCATCGATATCTGGTATGGCATGGTGCACCGCTTCTGTGGCGGTGATCTCCATTCCCATCTCCATCTCCATCTGTGTTCGGGGAGCCGGACGACCGCCTTCGGTTTCCTCCAGGATCTCCCGTGCAACCTCCTCGACATCGATTGCGCCAAACTCTCTTTTTTCGTTGAGGTATCCCGAGAGCAGTAGGCGATCACAGACGGCATTGATACGGCGAGGAATGCCATTGCTCGCCTTGAATATCGCCTCAAGCGCATCGGGCAATATCTTGGGCCATTCACCCGCCCCGGAGCATTTCAGGCGATGTTCGACATACGCCGCGGTTTCCTCGACATCCATCGGACCGATATGACAGGAAGCGATGACGCGCTGACGAAACTGCATCATGTGAGGACTTTGCAGGATGTCGCGAAACTCGGGCTGGCCGATAAGGAAGCTTTGCAGCAGCGCGTGGTTGCCGAACTGGAAATTGGAAAGCATCCGCAATTCTTCGACAGCGCGCGATGTCAGGTTCTGCGCCTCGTCGACAATCAGCAGGCAACGTTTTCCCTTGCCGGTCATGCTGATGAGAAAGGCTTCGAGCGACATCAGCACATCGGATTTCGACACATCCTTGGTGCGAATTCCGAATGCGGCCGCAACCAGACGCAAGGTGTCATCTGCGTCGAGTTGCGTGCTGACCAGGTGCGCTGCAACGATCTTGTCCTGGTCCAGGCTGTCGAGCAGTCCTCGGACGATGGTCGTCTTCCCGGCGCCGACCTCGCCGGTGATGATGATGAACCCTTCGTTCTGGTGCATCCCATATTCGAGGTAGGCCGTGGCGCGACGGTGCTGCTTGCTGGCGAAATAAAAAGCCGGGTCGGGATTTAGTTGGAATGGCTTGCTGGTCAAACCATAAAATGATTCGTACATACGCTCAGAAGGAAAAAATCAGCGACGCGCTCAGGGCGTTCTCGTTGTAGGGATTCGACTCGCTGCTATAGACCGAGCGGCGTGCATTGATCGTTCCGACGGTTCGTGCGCCCAGACGGGACGAAACGCCGACCTGGAACATCGTCAGGTCGTTGTTGAGTGCCGTGTTCGAAGGAGCGTCGGTCTTTTGGTAGAGAGCGCCAACATTCAAGCTGGTCAGCGGCGTAAGGCGATGGGCGAGAATGGCGCTGTAGCCAGTTTGAATGACTTTCGAAAATGGATTGGTGGGATCGTCAATGCCGCCGGCCACCCACAAGGTTTCGTCGGTGATGCGTGTCCCGCGGAAAGTAATGGAATTGCGGGCTCCATAAAGGACAAGCGATAACTGCTGGGTACGCCGCACCTGTGGCCGATTGTTAAGGTAGCCGTATACCGCCTGGGAATTCGGCGCAATGCCAGCCTGATTCAGGAGGTTGTTGATATAGGCGGCACGGGCAACGGGGTCGGGATACTGGTTGGCGAGCAAGGCGTCGTATTGGTCGTAGACCGTTCCCTGGCCGGGCGGGGTGTATCCGCTGGAAAGAAAGGCCACGTCTTGCACATCGGTGTACTGGATACCTGTCAGGGGGAAGCGATGGCTGATGTTGACATTATGACCCCAGCCAAAAAAGCGCTTTTCCTGGAACCCGGCGACGATCGTACGATCTGTTGGCCGCCAGTCGAGTCCATAGCCGTAGGTCGAGTAGCTTTCGTTGTTGATCGTAATGTAGTTGTTCGATTCCTGGCCACCGCTACCGGAGATGCGCAGTTGTGGAAACAGGCGATAGGTCAGGATGGCTCGAACGCGTTCATCATCGTAATCCCGTCCCAGCGAGTAGTCGGTATTCTGCTGGCTGCCGTCGATTGTCCAGGCAAGATTCTGGAAGGGGGTTCCGCCACGAACCTGACCGATCCACTGCGAGATGTCCACGTCGGATACGGACCCATTTGAAGTTCTCGTCGTGGTGGCGTTGTAGCGCAGGAAGTATTCAGCGATATCGCCACCCAGTTGGCCGCGGATATAGGGAGAGACCTGGTAGGTTTGGGTCTGGGCACGGTTTGCGTTGATGTTCGCATTACTGACAGATTGGGTTCCGAACGGCGAAATCATCTGTTGCGAAACGTAGCCGCTGAAATCGACGAAGAACCAGTTGTCTATCGCTTCAAGCGTGCCGAACGTATTCAGATAATTCTGAAAGTTGTTGTAATCCGAATTTCGCGCATATGCATAGCCGACCAAATCGTAGTCGAGGACCATGTTCAGCCGGGCGGTATTGGCATTGATGCGAACCCCGGGAGCGAGCGTGCTGACCAGGTCGCCTTCCTTCTGGGCCGACAGATTGACATTGTCCGTCAGGGTTTCCGTCCAGCGCACCCGAGGCACGACACTCCAGGAGCGCGCAGGAATGGCGGGAGGGTCCTGTTGTGATCTGCTTTCTCCGTATCTGCGCAGTTGCGAGGCTGTGGTGCCCGGGATGTTCTGGTTGGTGTTTGTGAAAACCGGTGTAACGTAGGCACCTCCAAATTGCGGTGCCGGTGCAACGGAAGTCAAATTTTGCGGTTGCGAGGCCGTAGCGCTTGGAATGTTCTGGTCAGTGGTAGCAGAAGCGGGTGTGGCGTAAGTGCTACCGAATTGCTGTGCTGGAGCAACGGAAGTTAAACAGAAAAAAACGATGCCCGATGCCGAGCAAATCCGCACGGGGTTATTTTTCATTGCCATATCCGTAAGCGAACGAGTAACCGTACCCATAGCCTTCAGGTGCAGCCTGGCGGACCTGATTCAAGACCATCATTTTCACCGGGCAGGCATCGATGGTTCCGATGGCTTCCTTGACGGCAGCCTCAGCAGTTTGTCCGGCGTGAACGACCATTACGATCTGCCCCATGTGCGTGGCCAGGGCCCTGGCTTCCGTAGTCAGCAACAACGGCGGGGAGTCAAAAATGATGATCCGGTCCTGATAGCGTTTTGACATGTCCTCGAGCAAGCGGATCATGGCATCGCTCGACAGCAGTTCGGTGGCACGGGCGTGCATCGTACCGCTGGGTAGGATCGAGAGCTTTTCGACGTTCGTTCGCAACAGCACGCGGGAGATATCCACCGAATTTTCTTGTACGACGTCCAACAGGCCTTCGGCGGGAGGAAGGCCCAACATGTTCAGAATCGATGGACGGGCAACGTCCGCATCCACGAGCATGACGGTATTGTCCAGTTCCATCGCGATGCTCATCGCCAGGTTGATTGCAGTAAAACTCTTTCCTTCTCCCGGCAACGCGCTGGTGACCATGATGAGATTGCCATTTTCGACTGGTGCGGCGCCGCGTCCCATGGCATTGGCGATCAGTGGACGCTTGATGACGCGATATTCGTTCGCCAGTTTTGTGCTGGTGGTTTGAGGGACCAAAAGACCCGATGCGGCAATTGCATCGAGATTAAGGTCAACCTGCCTGGAGCGCATGGAATTGGTAACTGGTGGAACTGCAGATTCCTTGGCCGGGCTGTCGATGCGGACTGCTGCAGGCGTCCGTGCCTGGATCTGCGTTTGGACGTCATCTTCGGGTAGTTCGACGCCAGCCTGGCGGAGTTGCTCGAGACGCTTGGCTGCTTGTTCAATCAGACTCATTGATTTTCCTCAGGCAGCACGATGGGAGAGAATCGTAAGCAATGAAAGGCCCGCAATATAAGCCGTAACGAGCCCTGCACCGGCCAGCATGAAGCGACGCAGACTTGCGCGCTCTTGCTGGAGGAGTGTATCGCTGGGTACTAGGGAAATGACGCCCAGGAGAGGCAGGCCTGTCGCATCGCGCAAGGATTTCCCATCGAAAAAGACCGGGCGCAACTGGCTGGCGATAAAGGCGACAAAGAATCCACCCGCGAGTGCGAATAGCAGGCCGAGCGGCAGAAGGGCCAGACGGTTGGGCGAAACCGGTTTGGGCGACACGCGGGGCGGATCTACCAGACGGAAGTTCGTCACACCGGGCGCCGACTCCAGGTTACCCGTAATTTCCGCGGACTCCCGGCGACTGACGAGTTGTTCGTAATTCTTTTTATGAATTTCGTAGTCGCGATTGAGTTGGACAAACTCCGCCTCAAGTTGAGGTGCGTTTTTCATCTGATTGGCGACTCGCTTGTAGCGCGATTCGTATTCACTCACCCGCGCACGCAATGAAGCGACATTTGCCTCGGATTCAGCCAGGGAGACCTTCAGCTGCTGATAGACCGGATTGTTGCTGACCGCGGCGCCAGGGTTGGCCTGGGCGAATTTGCGGCGGGCAATCACTTCCTGGCGCTTCTGTTCTTCCAACTCCTTGATCAGGCGCCGCGTACCAACTACATCCGGGTGATTGTCAGTATATTTTTGTAGCAGGTTGTCAAGGTTTCGTTTCTGTACCTCGATTCGACCATCAATTTCAGGCAGGGACAAACCTGAATCCGAGCCAGAGGAATCGGGGAGAAGAACGGGCTCTTCACCCAGAATCTGGCGACGTAGCGCATCGCGCGAATTTTCTGCTTCACGCAGTTCCAGTTTGGATTTGTTCAAATTGGCGACGATTTCCGAAAGTCGATCGATACTGTCTTTGCCTTCGGTCTGCATGTCGACATTGCGCAGTTTGAACTCCTTCAAGCGGTTTTCGGCTTCCTCGAGTTTCTTTTCATAGCTACGGATCTGATCCTCGATGAATTTGCGCGCCGAGGTGGAGTCCTGTTGCTTGTCTCCCAGGCTCGACTCGACGAAGATTGAAGTGAGCGCCTGGACGACTTTCCGGGCGTTTTCCGGGTCGGTGTCCCGATACGAAATGGTGTAAAGGTTGTCGCGGTTGGTGTTCGTGACTAACAACGACTTCATCAGGCGATCGATCAGATCCTCATGCGAGTTCTTGTTACCCGGATTCTTGTCGAGTTCGGCCATGGCGATCAGCTTTTCGACATTGGGCCGGCTGATCAGGGTGCGACTGAGCATCATTACCTGCTGCTCGACATTCGGCTGTACCGTGAGGCCAGACATCAACGGTTTCAAAATTGATTGCGTATCGACGAAAACCCGCGCTGAAGCCTCGTATTTGTCGGGAATACGCAAGATCACACCGGCAGCGATGGCGCCGATCAACCATGCTGCAATCATGCCCAGGCGACGGTATTTCCAGGTCGCGCGCAAGGCGACCAAGACCTGTCGAAGAATATCTTCCATCTGAGAAGTCCGAACTTGTAACCGCCGCGGGTAAATTGCTGCCGCGGCGGTGGATGTCACATTGCGAGTGTCAGAACCAGCTCTGCGGGATGATCAGAATGTCGCCCGGTTTCATGTCGACATTCGCGGATACGTCGCCGCGCTTGACCAGATCCTTGAGGCGCACGCTGTACTGCTGGTTATTCTCCGAGGCGCGGAGAATGGTCGCACGGTTGCCATCGGCGAAATCGGTGATGCCGCCAACGGCGATCATGACGTCCAGCAGGGTCATCTGCTGCTTGTAGGGGAGGGTCTGCGGCCTGGCGGCTTCGCCGACGACGCGCACCTGTTCGCTGTAGGGGCCGACGAATCCGGTCACGATGACGGTGACGATCGGATCGCGAATGAACTTCCCCAGTTCCTTTTCGATATCGCGCGCCAGCGTTGTCGGATCCTTGCCCATGGCGTTGAGATCGTCGACGAGCGGAGCGGAAATCTTCCCGTCCGGACGCACGGGGACGATCATCGACAATTCGGGATTGCGCCAGACCACGATGCTGAGGTTGTCGCCTGGCCCGATTTTGTAGTTGTAGTCCGTAGACGATCCTGCGGCCGGGGCTGGCGGACGGGTTGACGAGCATGCGACAAGTGCCAGGGCGACAAGCGCCGTGGTCATCCACTTGACCCCGATCTTTGCAGTGGAACGAATGATGGACATAAAAATTTCCCCCAGTGAGTTTGCAGGCAATGCCTGCAGATCTATATAACAGACCGATATCATAACGGAAGCGGGTTCAGGATAACGCAACTATTCCTGTCTTCCGAGGAAGTATTTCACGGATGCGTCCGGCAAGCGGCGGGTGAAGCATAGCACCCGCCGGAGCGATTTTGACCGCTGGCTGATCAGTGGCGGTGTCGGGCAAGGAACTCCCTGATACGCGACAGGAAGCCTCCCTGCGTATTGGCTTCGTCCGAAAGAGAATCGCTTTGCGAAGTGTGTGGAAGTAGCGTTTGCGCCGCCCTTTCACAAAGATCCAACACATGCTCGAACCCCGCGAGGTTCCCGTAGTAGGGGTCAGGGACGTCGTCGCCCGTTTCGTCCGGCACATAATCCAGGAAGAGTCGGATTTTGGATTGATGCACTTCGGGGCAGATTCTCTGCAGGGAAAGAAGGATTTTTCGGTCCATAGCGAGGATCAGGTCGAATTTCTCGAAATCCCTGAGCGCTATGGTCCGGGCCTTGATGCCGCTCATCGAATATCCCCTTCCGGCGGCTACTCGCCGGGCACGGTCGTCCGGCACCTGGCCTGCGAAGTTTGCGATGGTGCCGGCGGAATCGAAAGTGTACGACCTGGCGATGCCCTGGGCCTCCGCGACCGAACGGGCCACCGCTTCCGCCATGGGAGAACGACAAATATTGGCCATGCAGACGAACAGGATTCGGGTTGCCGGGGCGCTTGACGGAGTGTCGGGCATTGTCGCCTCCAGCAACGAGTTGATCTTCAGTCGAAGAGCAAAGCCGCTGCCACCTTGCGGCCCTCGGCGGCGAGAATGTTGTACGTCCGGCAGGCGGCCTGCAGGTCCATCACTTCGAGACCGATGCCGGCCGGTGCGAAGGGGCGCAGCAGGGCGCCGGGGGGAAACCGCAGTTGCCTGCCGGTGCCGAGCAATATGATTTCGACGCCCAGTCCGAGCAGTTTCGCCATGTCGGCGGTGTCCAGCGTCGCGGGAGTTGCGGTCGACCACTCGGGGATGATCGATTCCGGCAGGAGAATCAGGTTTTTTCCGTATTTTTCGTGGTTGACCGCAACGAAGCCTTCGCCATAGGCGGTGAATAGATTCAGCCCGGCGGTATTGGAGAGGTGGAGTTTCACTGTGCTGTCTGCCCGAAAAGCCCGTCGAAATTGCGGTGCACCATGCGATAAAGTAGGATTATACCTTTTGGTGTACAGCAGGCTGCCCGATTGCGAATGGCTGCTGTTCCGATGGAACCACGTCATGAAACCGATCAAGAAATCCGCCAAGCTGGCCAACGTCTGCTACGACATCCGCGGCCCCGTGTTGCAGAAGGCCAAGCAGATGGAGGAAGAGGGGCACAAGATCATCAAGCTGAACATCGGCAATCTGGCCGCGTTCGGCTTCGACTCGCCGGAAGAAATCCAGCAGGACATCATTCGCAACCTGCCGAGCGCCGCCGGCTATACCGATTCCAAGGGGATTTTCGCGGCGCGCAAGGCGATCATGCACTACTGCCAGCAGAAGCACATCAAGGGTGTGACGCTGGACGACATCTATGTCGGCAACGGGGTTTCCGAGCTGATCGTAATGGCCATGAACGCCTTGCTCGATGCCGGTGATGAAGTGCTGGTGCCGGCCCCGGATTACCCCCTGTGGACGGCGGCGATCAGCCTCTCCGGCGGTACGCCGAAGCATTACCTGTGCGATGAGGGCAACGGCTGGTTGCCCGATCTTGACGATATCCGCAGCAAGATCACCAAGCACACCAAGGCGATCGTCATCATCAACCCCAATAATCCGACCGGCGCCCTTTATCCGGACGAGTTGCTGAAGGAAATCATCGCCATTGCCCGCGAGCATCACCTGATCATCTATGCCGACGAGGTGTACGACAAGGTGCTCTACGATGGCGAGAAGCATACGTCGATCGCGGCGTTGTCCGACGACGTGCTGACCATCACCTTCAACGGACTGTCCAAGAACTACCGCTCCTGCGGCTATCGTGCCGGCTGGCTGGTCGTTTCCGGCGACAAGCGGCACGCCAGGGATTACATCGAGGGGCTCGAGATGCTGGCCTCGATGCGTCTGTGCGCCAACGCGCCGGGACAGCACGGCATCCAGACGGCGCTGGGCGGCTATCAGAGCATCGACGATCTGGTCACCGAAGGCGGTCGCATGCGGCGCCAGCGGGATGTCGCCTACGACCTGATCACGGCGATTCCCGGCGTCACCTGCGTCAAGCCGAAGGCGACGCTCTACATGTTCCCGCGTCTGGATCCGAAGGTTTACCCGATTCGGGATGACCAGGCGTTCATTTCCGAACTGCTGCAGGAAGAAAAGGTGTTGCTGGTTCAGGGGACCGGCTTCAACTGGCCGCATCCGGATCATTTCCGCCTGGTTTTCCTGCCGCACGAAGATGATCTGAAGGACGCTATCGGGCGCATTGCCCGCTTCCTGGAAAACTACCGCAAACGCCATCACACGCAAGCAACTTCCCAAGTTAACCAACCCAAGTAAAGTCAGACCATGAAACCCATCAATGTTGGCCTTATCGGCATCGGCACCGTCGGCGGTGGCACCTGGACCGTTCTCAAGCGCAACGCGGAGGAAATTACCCGCCGCGCCGGCCGTCCGATTCGAATTACCGCCGTGGCCGACAAGAACGTCGAGCTGGCCAGGCAGGTGACTGCCGGTGCCGCCCGCGTCACCGACGATGCCTTCGCGCTGGTCAGCGATCCGGAAATCGACATCATCGTCGAACTGATCGGCGGCTACGGCGTGGCCAAGGAAGTGGTCATGCAGTCCATCGCCAACGGCAAGCACGTCGTGACGGCCAACAAGGCGCTGCTTGCGGTGCATGGCACCGAGATCTTCACCGCCGCCCAGAACAAGGGGGTGATGGTTGCCTTCGAAGCGGCCGTCGCCGGCGGCATCCCCATCATCAAGGCGTTGCGCGAGGGCCTGAGCGCCAATCGCATCGAATGGGCGGCGGGCATCATCAATGGCACCACCAACTTCATCCTGTCCGAAATGCGCGACAAGGGCCTCTCCTTCGATGACGTGCTGAAGGAAGCCCAGCGTCTCGGCTACGCCGAGGCCGACCCCACCTTCGACATCGAGGGTGTCGATGCAGCGCACAAGGCGACCCTGATTTCCGCCATCGCCTTCGGTATCCCGGTCCAGTTCGACAAGGCCTACGTCGAGGGCATCACCAAGCTGGAAGCCTCCGACATCAAGTACGCCGAACAACTCGGCTACCGCATTAAGCTGCTCGGCATCGCCAAGCGCCGCGACAATGGCGTCGAACTGCGCGTGCACCCGACGCTGATTCCGGCCAAGCGTCTGCTGGCCAACGTCGAGGGGGCGATGAACGCCGTCGTCGTCAAGGGCGATGCCGTCGGCACGACGCTTTATTACGGCAAGGGTGCTGGCGCCGAGCCGACCGCCTCGGCGGTGATCGCCGACATTGTCGACGTGACGCGTCTGGCGACGGCCGATCCCGAGCATCGCGTGCCGCACCTGGCCTTCCAGCCGGATTCCATGTCCAATCTGCCCATCCTGCCGATGAGCGAGGTCGAGACCGGCTACTATCTGCGCCTGCGCGTCGAAGACAAGCCTGGCGTGCTGGCCGACGTCACCCGCATCCTGGCCGACCAGGGCATCTCCATCGACGCCCTGCTGCAGCGCGAGCCGGAGGAGGGCGAGGGCGAGACGGACATCATCATCCTCACCCATGTCTGCCGGGAAAGCGCCGCCGATGCTGCCATCGCCGGGATCGAAGGCCTGCCGGCGCAAAAGGGCAAGGTCAAGCGCATCCGTCTGGAAGAACTGCAGTAAGCTGGCTGTCGCAGGGCGGTACGACGAACGGGGACCAGTGGTCCCCGTTTTTACTGGTCGGCCACCGGCGCCATCCAGCTCACCGACGCCAGGAACAGGTAGCCGGCGCCATAGACGGTCTTGATGAAGGCCGGGCTGTCCTGGTCCGGTTCCAGTTTGCGCCGCAGCCGTGAAATGCGGACGTCGATGCTGCGGTCGGTCGGCGCCAGGTCGCGCGTCCCCATCAGCTGCTCGCGCTGCAGGATGCGGTTCGGATGGTTGACGAAAATGCGCAGCAGGTCGGCTTCCGAGGTGCTCAGCAGGAGTTCCTCGCCCGACGGCGCATGCAGCGTATTGTTGGCGAGATTGAAGCGCCAGCCGGCGAATTCGGCGATCTGCCGGGCCTGGCCGCTGCTGGCGGATTCCCGGCGGCGCAGGATGCTGCGCACGCGGGCGACCAGTTCGCGCGGTTCGAACGGCTTCAGCACGTAGTCGTCGGCACCCATCTCGAGGCCCATGACGCGATCGCTGACGTGGGCGCGCCCGGTCAGGATCAGGATGCCGCAGGGCGACTGGCTGCGCACCCGCTGCATGGCCTCGATACCGTCCATGTCCGGCAGCCCGAGGTCGATGATGCAGAGGTCGGGTTGCAGGTTGCGCAGGCGGCGCAGGAGATCGCCGGCGCTGCGGCACCAGACGGTGCGGAAAGCGAAGTCGTTGAGCACCTGCTCGATGATGCGCGCGACGTCCGGGTCGTCCTCGACGATGACGATCAGCTTCTGAGATTCGACTTCTTTCATGACCTTTCTCGCTTTGTCGCCTGCAGGGCGCGCGCCAGATCCTGGCGGGCGAAGGGCTTGGCCAGCACGGGCAGTTCGCTGGCGACGTCGCCGGCGGCTTCGTCGGTATAACCGCTCATCAGCACGATGCGCATGTGCGGGTGATCGCTTAGCACGAAATCGGCCAGTTGGCGCCCGTTGACCCCGCCAGGCATTATGACGTCGCTGACGACGATGGCGATGTCGGCGATCTGCTCGATCATCTCGATGGCCTGCACGCCGTTTTCCGCCTCGATGACGGGGTAGCCGAAATCGACGAGCTGCTGGCGCACGACGCGCCGGACGTCGGGATCATCCTCGACCAGCAGCACCAGTTCGCCGGCCGGCGCGTGCGGCGCATCGTCACCCGCAGCATCGTCATCGGCCTCGGGGGTGGTCAGCGGCAGCACCATCAGCACCGTCGTTCCCTGTCCGGGCTGGCTCTGGATCGAAATGCCGCCGCCCGACTGCTTGACGAAACCATAGGCCATCGACAAGCCCAGCCCGCTGCCCAGCCCGAAGCGCTTGGTCGTGAAGAAGGGCTCGAAAACGCGGGCCAGCGTTGCCGCATCCATGCCGCTGCCATTGTCGGCCACCTCGAGCAGCGCGTAGCGGCCGGGCAGGACGTCGAAGGCCGCGGCGTCGCCGGCGAGCTCGACCGAACGGGCTGCGATGTGCAGGCGCCCGCCGTCGGGCATGGCGTCGCGTGCGTTGAGGGCGAAGTTGAGGAGGGCGCTTTCCAGTTGCCCGGGGTCGACCAGCGCATGGATCGAAGCCCCGGCGAGGTCGGTCGATACGGCGATCGATTCCGGCAGCGAGCGACGGACCAGCTTGCCCAGGTTGCCGATCAACCGGCCGATATCGACCGCCTGCGGCTCCAGCGGCTGTTGGCGGGAAAAGGTCAGCAGCCGCTTGATCAGTTGCACGCCGCGGCGGGCGGATTGAAGCGCGGGCTGGACGAATTCCTGGACGGCGGAATCGTCGGGCCGGTGATCCTGCAGCGCCGCCAGGTTGCCGATGATGACGGTCAGCAGGTTGTTGAAGTCATGGGCGAGTCCTCCGGTCAACTGCCCGATGGCCTCCATTTTCTGGGCCTGGATCAGCGCCGCCTGCATGCGCTTCTGCTCGGTGATCTCGTGCGAGAAGACGAAAAACCCCAGCGTCTCGCCTTCCGGCGTGATTTCCGGGACCAGCGTGCTGCGCGCGAAGACGGTTTGCCCCTGCCGCTCCATCTGGTACTCGTAGGTCACCTGTTGCCCGGAAAGCGCCTTCTTCACCGCGTCGCGCACCTGTCCGTAGACATGGGGGCCGATCACGTCAAGGACGGCGCGGCCGGTGACGCCGCCTTCCGGATGCCCGTACCAGTCGGAATAGCCCTTGTTGGCGTACTGGTAGACCTCGTGCCGGTCGACATAGCCGATCAGGATGGGAATGGTGTCGTTGATCAGGCGCAGGCGTTCCTCGCTGCGCTTGAGCGCCACGGCCATGCGCGTCTTCTCGTCGTTGGCGCGCGTCAGGTTGGCGTTGGCGTTTTCCAGCTGGGCGGTGCGCCGGCGCACCCGCTCGTCGAGCTGGATGTTCTGGTATTCGGTCAGGTTCTCGATGTAGCGCTGCTCGGTGACGTCGCTGTACAGGGTGACGAAGCCCTTGTGCGGCAGCGGTTCGCCGCGCAGCAGCAGGGTGCGGCCATTGGGGCGCTGGCGCTCGGTCACGTGCGGCGCGAAGCTGGCGGCCGCCGCGACGCGTTCGGCGATCTGCGTCTCGCGGTCGCCGGGGCCGTATTCGCTGCGTTCGGCATTGAAGCGGATGAAACTCTCGAAGGGCGCGCCGACATAGGCCAGTTCGCGCGGAAACTCGAGCAGGCGGAGGAAGGGCTCGTTCCAGGCCACCAGGCGCAGATTGACGTCGAACACGGTAATGCCCTGGTCGAGCAGGTCGAGCCCGGCCTGCAGCATTTCATAGCGCTGGGCGGTATCGGGCGAGGTCGGACCGGAGTTCATCCGACGATTCTAAGGCAGGCATGGCGCGCCACCTGCCTTTGTAACCATTCGTTACATTTCAAAAATAGTTGCGCAAGAGTGTTTTGCGATCCTCCTAAAAAAAATAGCGGTACCCCAACAACGAGAACAGCACTTTTGCATGAATCGTGAGGAGACATTTGTGTCAGCTAACCCCTATTCAGTCGGTCTCGACCAGAATCCGGCCAACTACGTCCCGCTGTCCCCGCTGAGCTTTCTCGAGCGCTCGGCCTTCATTTACCCGAAACGCATTTCCGTCATCCAGGGCGATCGCCAATACACCTGGAAGGAGTCGTACGACCGCTGCCGCCAGCTCGCTTCTGCGCTACAGGGCCGCGGCATCGGCAAGGGCGATACCGTCGCCGTCATGCTGCCGAACTCGGCGCCGATGTTCGAGTGCCATTTCGGCGTGCCGATGATCGGCGCTGTGCTCAATACGCTGAACACCCGCCTCGATGCCGAAGCCATCGCCTTGATGCTGGCGCACGGCGAAGCCAAGGTGCTGATCACCGATCCCGAATTCCTGAAGACCGTCAAGGCGGCCCTGGCGCTGCTCGAAGGGCCGAAGCCGCTGGTCATCGATATCGTCGATGCCGAGTACCCGGGCGCCGAGCGCCTCGGCGAAAAGGATTACGAAGCCTTCCTGGCCGAGGGCGACCCCGATTTCGCCTGGCGCCTGCCGGACAACGAGTGGGACGCCATCGCCCTCAACTACACCTCGGGCACCACCGGCAATCCGAAGGGCGTCGTCTATCACCATCGTGGCGCCTACCTGAACTCGGCTTCCAACATCATCTCCTGGGGCATGCCGCCGCACTCCGTCTATCTGTGGACGCTGCCGATGTTCCACTGCAACGGCTGGTGCTTCCCGTGGACGCTGGCGGCCAATGCCGGCACCAGCGTCTGCCTGCGCAAGGTCGACCCGGCGGTCATCTTCGGCCTGATCAAGGAACACAAGGTCAGCCACATGTGCGGCGCGCCCATCGTGTACGGCATGATGATCAACGCCCCGGCAGCGCTCAAGGAGGGCATCGAGCACCAGGTCAACGGCCTGATCGCCGGCGCCGCGCCACCGGCCGCCATCATCGAGGGCGCCGAGCAGATGGGCTTCAATATCACCCACGTTTACGGGTTGACCGAAACCTACGGCCCGGCCTCGGTCTGCGCCAAGCACCCGGAATGGGACAAGCTGCCGATCGACCTGCGCGCCGCCCGCAACGGCCGCCAGGGCGTGCGCTACCACATGCAGGAAGCGATCACCGTGCTCGACCCGGTCAGCCTGGAACCCGTGCCCTGGGATGGCGAAACGATGGGCGAGATCATGTTCCGCGGCAACCTGGTCATGAAGGGCTACCTGAAGAACCCCAAGGCGACCGAGGAAGCCTTCGCCGGCGGCTGGTTCCACACCGGCGACCTAGCGGTCGTCCATAGCGACGGCTACGTCAAGATCAAGGATCGTTCCAAGGACATCATCATCTCCGGCGGCGAGAACATCTCCTCGCTGGAGGTCGAGGACGTGCTCTACCGCCACCCGGCGGTGGTCGCCGCCGCCGTGGTTGCCAAGCCCGACGAGAAGTGGGGCGAGGTGCCGGCCGCCTTCGTCGAGCTCAAGACCGATGCGAGCTGCACCGAGGCCGAGATCATCGAGCACTGCCGCGGCCACCTGGCCCGCTTCAAGGTGCCCAAGCAGGTCGTCTTCGGCGAGCTGCCCAAGACCTCGACCGGCAAGATCCAGAAGTACGTCCTGCGTCAGCACGCCCAGTCGGCGCTGGCCATCGAGTAATCCGCCTTCCCCTTGCCACGATGCCCTCGCTGGCAGGGGTCTTTTTGTCCGGAGAAGGAGAGACCCATGAAGATATTGGTACCCGTGAAGCGGGTGATTGACTACAACGTGAAGGTCCGGGTGAAGGCGGACGGTTCGGGGGTGGATCTCGCGAACGTCAAGATGAGCATGAACCCGTTCGACGAGATTGCCGTGGAAGAAGCCGTGCGTCTGAAGGAAGCCGGGATTGCCACGGAAGTCGTCGCCGTCTCGTGCGGCGTCGCCGCCTGCCAGGAGACGCTCCGCACCGCGATGGCCATCGGTGCCGACCGCGGCATCCTCGTCGAAACCGACGTCGACCTCCAGCCGCTGGCCGTCGCCAAGCTCCTGAAGGCGCTGTGCGACAAGGAAGCCCCGCAACTCGTCATCTGCGGCAAGCAAGCCATCGACGACGACGCCAACCAGACCG